>JBAXRE010000032.1:0-2717 GCA_037131365.1 Sphingomonadales bacterium | reverse complement strand
TCCAGCGGTCCATCTGGCCCTGGTTGATCTGCTGCGTGCCGTGATAGAGGCCGGTGGTGTCGCCCAGGCCCACCGTGTTGGCGGTGGCGAACAGCCGGAACCACGGGTTGGGGCGGATGACGCGGTTCTGGTCGAGCAACGTCAGCTTGCCTTCCACTTCCAGCACGCGCTGGATCACGAACATCACGTCCGGCCGGCCGGCATCATATTCGTCGAACACCAGTGCGGTGGGGGTCTGCAGCGCCCACGGCAGCAGGCCTTCGCGGAATTCCGTCACCTGCGCGCCGTTGCGCAGCACGATGGCATCCTTGCCGATCAGATCGATACGGCTGATATGGCTGTCGAGGTTGATGCGGATGCACGGCCAATTGAGCCGGGCCGCCACCTGCTCGATATGGGTGGATTTGCCGGTGCCGTGATAGCCCTGCACCATCACGCGGCGGTTGTGGGCAAAGCCGGCCAGGATGGCGAGCGTGGTGTCGGGATCGAACACATAGGCCGGATCGAGATCGGGCACACGGTCGTCCTTCACCGAAAAGGCGGGCACCGCCAGATCGATATCAACGCCGAACACCTCGCGGGCGTCCACAGTGGTGTCCGGGGCCATCATCGCCACCGGCTTGGTTTCGTGCATGTCGCTCACGTCTTGTCCGACTCCGTTCTGTATCCGGCTGCAGCCTTCAGGTGCGTAAAGGCGTTGACCACGGCCTGCAACTTTCCTTCGTGGCTGCGATCCCCCCCATTGCTGTCAGGGTGATAGCGGCGCACGGCGGCGCGATAGGCGCGGCGGATGTCGGCCGCGGTGGCATTGCGGTCAAGCCCAAGGGCACCCAGCGCCTGCGCATCGCCCTTCTCGGCCCACTTGCCTGCCGGCGGGCGTGATGGCCGCGCCGGCGTGGTGAACAATTCGTGCGGATCGCCGAAGGTGAAGGCCTGTTTGCCGCGCACCACGTCCTTCTCCCACCCCGCCAGGGGGGACTGGGCTTCGTAGATCTCGTCCGGGCTCATGCCGTCGAAATAATTGTAGCCGGCGTTGAAGGCGCGGACATGATCAAGGCACAGATATTGCCAGCCGCCGACATCGCCGGGCACGCGGTTCGATCGCGGCGCGCGGAATTCGCCCACCAGCGCGCATCCCGGCCAGGCACACGCCTGCGGTTCGGGGGTTTCCACCCGCCCGTGCCACCGGCTGTGGCGTGCCTGACGCTCGCTGGAAATCGCTGTCGTCCTTCGCTGCCGACGGTCTATAACGGCTGGCAAAGGAGACGATATGGGCAAGGTTGCCGCAGAAATCCATGACCGGCTGACCGCCGCGCTGGCGCCCACCGCGCTGGAGGTGATCGACGACAGCCACCACCACGCCGGCCACGCCGGCCATCGCGGCGACGATGCCGAATCGCATTTCACCGTGCGCCTTACGGCCGCCGCCTTCGCCGGCCAGAGCCGCATCGCCCGCCAGCGCGCCGTCTATGCCGCGCTGGGCGATCTCGTCGCGCCCGACCGCATCCACGCGCTGCGCATCTTCGCCGCCGCACCGGGAGAAGGCTGATGCGCCTCCTCGCCCTCCTCTTCGCCCTGCTCGCCGCGCCGGCACTGGCCGCCACCGACAGCGCCGGCAGCCTGGACGGCGTCGCCGTGATCGACCGGCTGGACGTCAACACGCTGCCCGGCGGCACCACCACGCGCTTCTGGTTCCGCGCCGGCACCACGCCCGTCGGCCAGCCGTGGCTGGTGCCGGTTGTCGTCATCAAGGGCGAACGGCCCGGCCCGCGCCTGCTGATCACCGCCGGCATCCATGGTGACGAACTGAACGGCATCGCCGTGATCCATCGGCTGGCGGCCAGCATCGATCCGGCCAAACTGACCGGCACGCTGACGCTTGTGCCCGGCCTCAACCCGCCCGGCCTGCTGCAATCCTCGCGGCAGTGGACGCCGGACTGGTCGCGCAGCGCGCCCAACCTCAACCGCGAGATGCCGGGCCGCGAGGGCGGCAGCGCCATCGCCGATTTTGCCGGCCGGCTGTGGAGCCGGCTGCTGCGCCCCAATGCCGACAGCGCGGTTGATCTCCACACCCAGTCGCGCGGCACCGCCTATCTGATGTACGCCTTTGCCTCCACCCCCCGCACCCGCCGCATGGCCGAACTGGTCGCGCCGGACATCATCAAGATGGACAAGGGCGACAAGGGCACAGTTGAAAACACCCTCACCGATGATGGCGTGCCGGCAATCACGCTGGAGCTGGGCCGGCCGGAAATGTTTGATGACATCATGATCGCCCGCGCCGAAGCCGGGCTGACCAATCTGATGCGCGACCTGCTGATGCTGCCCGGCAAGCCCAGCCCGACTCCGGCCAATGTCTATGTCGCCAACGATATCGTTGCCGCCCGCGCCAGCCGCTCCGGCTGGATGCGCCTGCTGCTGCCGATCGGCGCCGCCGTGAAGAAGGACCAGCCGCTGGCCGAAGTGCGCGATGCCTTCGGCACCCTGCTGGAAACGGTGAAGTCGCCTGCCGACGGCCGCATCAACATGATCACCACCGATCCCCGCGTTGATCAGGGCAGCACGGTGGCCCGCATCGTCTGGTGGTCCGCCGATCCGGCCTGTGCGAACGGTTGTTGAGTCTGGCGCTGACAACGGCTAATTCCGGCGCTTCCACGGGTGCGCCGGCTTAGCACAGCGGTAGTGCAGCGGTTTTGTAAACCGAAGGTCGGGGGTTC
>JBAXRE010000031.1:0-2733 GCA_037131365.1 Sphingomonadales bacterium | reverse complement strand
GGCCCCTACCGGCAAGCCTGTCGGTGCGGAGGGCTGAAGCCGTGCGGCGCGCACGTGATGCCCTGCTGACCTTGCTCAGCCACGATGCTGCAGGTTTGCTGATCGCGGCGGTCGCGACGGCCTCGTTCTGGGGCGTGAGCTGGGCCGTGCCCGACGACTTGCGCGGTGGCGTCAGGGCCTTGGGCTTGGCGTTGGGGTTGCTGCTGGCCGTCGCGTCGCTGCGGCACCTCTGGATCCTGGCGAAGGTGCGCCGCGAGGTGCCACCGCCGGGCCGCATGGTGGACATCGGTGGCTACCGTGTGCACGTGTTGGCCGAAGGTCAGGCGCGCGATGGCCGGCCGCCCGTGGTCTGGTTTGCCGGCGGCCATGCCGGCGGCTTCGCCATGCATCACCTGCACCGGGCCTTTCGCGGCGAGACCCGGTCCATCCTCATCGACCGGCCGGGCACGGGCTGGAGCGACGCCGGCCCCTTTCCCCGCACCACCGCGCGCGAGGCCGACGAGATGGTGCTGGCGCTCGAGCGCGCGGGCGAGACGGGGCCTTACGTCTGGGCCGGTCACTCCTTTGGCGGCTTGCTGGTGGCCAACATCGCGCGACGGCGGCCAGACCTGGTGCACACCGTGGTGTTGCTCGACCCCACGCCCTTGGAGACCATCGTCTTCGGCCCCCGCCTGGGTGCCTTGGCGGAGATGCGGCGGACGGCCTGGCTGGGCGGCTTCATGCAGTTGTTCGGCCTGAACATGGCCATGCGAGCGGAGGCCAAGGCGCGCCAGATTCCGGCCTACGCCAAGGCCATGGATGCTGCCCGCGAGGTGCTCGGGCCTGAAGCGGCCGCCGTGCGTGCGGTGGAGTTCAATGCTGCCGCCTACTTCACCCAGGCGTCGATCTACCGCGAGCTCAGCCCCGAGGGCGTGGCTGCGGTGGCCTGGGACACCTTGGTCTACGACCGCGATCTGGGTGACCTGCCGGTGTGGCTCGTGGGCCCACGCGATGACAACGACAGTGACATCGCCCTGCTGCCGGAGGCGCAGCAAGGCAGCGCCGCCAACGCGCAACGCATGTTCCGCTTCTTCGCCGCCACGCGCGAGCGCTACCTGGCCACGTCCACCCGCTCGCGCCGCGTGGTGGCGCCGCAGGGCTGCGGCCACAACTTCGTCTACGAAGAAGCGGAGTGGACGATGGGTGTGATGCGCGAAGTCCTGCTCGGCTCGGACTCCGCTTCTTCCGTAGTAGAGCCATGATCGACGAAGAGAGCATCCGCCGCTATCGCGAAGACGGAGCCGTCGTGCTGCGCGGCCTGCTCGACCCAGCGACGGTGCAGCGGCTTCGTGATGCGGTGCAGGCCGTCCTTGGCGACCTGAGCCCGCACGGCAACGAGTACGCCCAGCCCGGAGAGGGCCGGTTTGCGCAAGACATGTTCATGGCGCAGCGGCCGGACGCGGCTGGCGCCGCCTTCCGCCGCCTGGTGCATGACTCGCCTCTGGCCGAAGCGGCCGCCCGGCTCATGGGTGCGGAACAGGTGCGCTTTTTCTATGACCAGATGTTCGTGAAGGAACCGGGCTCGTTGGCGCCAACGCCCTGGCACCAAGACCTGCCCTACTGGCCGCTGCGAGGTGATCAGATCTGCGGCCTGTGGTGCCCTCTTGACAGCGTGGATCTCGACAGCGGCGCAGTCGAGTACGTGCGCGGCTCGCACCTTGGCGGGCGCTGGTACCGGCCGCAGCATTTTGGTGGCGCCTCCGGCTACGACGGAGCGGCTGGCGAGCCGATGCCGGACATCGACGCCACGGTCGATGCCAGGGACCGGCTGTCCTGGGCCATGGAGCCGGGCGATGCCATCGCCTTTCACGGACTCGTCGTGCACGGCGCTGGCGGTAACCGCAACGCACAGCGCCGGCGTCGGGCCGTGTCCCTGCGTTGGATGGGTGACGACGCCGTGTTCGACGACCGTCCGGGCACCTACCCCTTCGACGTCGCGGGCCAGGTGCCGGGCTTGCCTCTGCAGGGCGAGTTGTACCCGCGGATCTGGCCGACCGATAACAACCGATGAGCCGGTGCGCCAACCCATCGACCGAGTCCCACAAATGCGCTGACCCATGACCCCAGCCATTGCCCCTTTTGTCGAAGAGCCGTTGCCGGAATTCCGCGAGTACCCACCGCCCGAAATGATCGACCGAGCGGAGGGCTTCCTCGCCGATATGAGGCGTCGCCGCACGGTGCGCGACTTCGACCCCCGACCCGTTCCGCGCGAGGTGATCGAAGCCTGCCTGCGGGCTGCCGGCACGGCGCCGTCGGGCGCCAACCAGCAACCCTGGTTTTTCAGCGTCATCACCGAGCCCACGCACAAGCGTCGTGTGCGCGAAGCGGCGGAGGCTGAAGAACGCAGCTTCTATCTGGAACGCGCGCCACAGGAGTGGCTGGACGCGCTGGCCCCGCTGGGCACCGACTGGAACAAGCCTTTCTTGGAAGAGGCGCCGGTACTCATCGCCATCTTTGCGCAGAAGTACGGCGTGCACGCCGATGGCGAGCGCTTCAGCCACTACTACGTGCCCGAATCGGTCGGTATCGCATCGGGTTTCCTCATTGCCGCGCTGCACCACGCCGGCTTGGCCACGCTGACGCACACGCCCAACCCGATGAGCTTCCTGAACAAGTTGTGCGGCCGGCCGGCTTCGGAGAAGCCGGTGATCCTGCTGGTGGTGGGCTACCCCAAGCAGGGATGCCGGGTCCCCG
>JBAXRE010000030.1:0-2816 GCA_037131365.1 Sphingomonadales bacterium | reverse complement strand
GGCATCCGCGCCGCGCCGGTGCTGGAAGCGATGGTGGCGCTGGTGCTGGCCGATGCGATGCTGCTGCACCGGGGCCAGACCGGCAAATAACCCCTCTCCCCTTGCGGGAGAGGGAGGGGCCCGCCCCGGACCCGTCCGGGGTGGGAGGGAGAGGGGGTGCCTGCCCGCTAGCCCAGATCCGCCCGGGCCTGTTCCCACTGCCGCCCGTCGTAAAAGCGGATCAGCGGCATGACCCCGTCAATGCCGGCATCCAGCGCCCGCCAGCTCACCGAATAGCCATGGGGGTGGGAACGGGGCACATAGAAGCTCTTGATCCCGCAGGTCTTGCAGAACAGGTGGCGCGCCGTGCCGGTGCCCCAGCGATATTCGGCCAGCGCCTCGGCCCCGCGCTCCAGGGTGAAATTTTCGGCATCGGTGATGAGGTGCAGGAAGCCGGTGCGAGCACAGATCGAACAATTGCAGTCGAGCAGTTCCGGCGGATCGGCAAAGCGCACCCGGAACCGCACCGCCCCGCAATGGCACCCGCCGCTGGCTTCGCGCATCGTCATGCCAGGCCTTTTAACAGGCCGGCCGCTTAGGGGAAACTACGGAGATGACGATGTGTCGCGCTTGCGGCATCACAATGGTTCGGGCGTGCGGAAACAGCGGCAAGCGGGCAGCAGCCGGGTTCCTGCATCTTTGTCCGGGGTCGTGCATCGCCGCTGGGGGGCGGCTGGCGCCGGCCCCGGATGCCCAGCCCGGCCCTTTCAGATCAGTTCGGAACCGAAACCGTCGCCACCTTGGCGTCGCGCGCGCCAACCGGCGCGGCCAGGATCTCGCCCAGGAATGCGCCCTTGTTCACCGTGCTGGTGCGCGGATCGCCGGCCTGGCTGCGGATGGCGGGATCGGTGTTGCCGGCGCCGGCGCGATCCAGCAGCTGCTGTTCCACCGCGCTGCGCGGCGGCGGCTTCACGCCGGGGCCGAACAGCGCTTCCATCGCGGCGGCCTGGGAATCGACCGCCAGCGCGCGCGGCGCACCCGGCTTGGGCGGGGCCAGCGCGAAATCGGGCGGCACCACCAGCGGCGCGCCGCGGGCGATCGACAGCTCGTCCGGCCCGCGGGAGGACAGCTTGGTCTTGCCGCCGCAGCCGGCCACAGCCAGGCCCAGGGCGGTCACGATCAGAAGGTTGCGCATCATCGGCATCGTTTCCCTAACGTGTTTGCTGCGGGCTTGGGGTGCCCAGAACGGCCCGTGCAAGCAACAGGATCACACCCAGTGTAATCGCCGCATCGGCGAGATTGAAGACCCAGAAACTATACGGCCCCCAAAAGAAATGGAGGAAATCGACCACATAGCCAAAGCGCACGCGATCGAAAATATTGCCGATGGCCCCGCCCAGCACGAGGCCGAGCGCCGCCACGTCCACCGGGTGCTTCTCGCGCCGCAGCCACAGGGCGACCGCCACGGCAATCAGCGTGGTGGCCCCGGTGATCAGCCAGCGCGCCATATCCGACCCGGCGGCCAGCAGGCCCATCGACACGCCGACATTGCCGACGAAGGTGAGGCGGAAGAAGGGCAGCACATCGATGCCGCCGGTTTGCGGCAGGCGCAGGATGAACAGCACCCAATATTTGCTGAGCTGGTCGAGCAGCAGCACCAGCGCCGCGATCGTGTAGCCGCGGTTAGGCATTGACCACTCCGTCGCAGCGGCCGCACAGCTGGGTGTCCTCCGCCACGTCAGGCAGGTGGCGCCAGCAGCGGGCGCACTTGGCATCATCGGCCTTGCCCACGGTCAGCGCTTCGCTGGCGCCCTTGAACAGGGTGACCCGCGCCACCAGCAGCAGTTCGGCCAGATCAAGGCCCTGACAGGCGACAAAATGATCCTCGCTGGTCGTCTCGATGGTCACCGCGGCTTCCAGGAAGCTGCCGATCTCCTTGGCGCGGCGCATGTCCTCCAGCTTCAGATAGGCCTCCTCGCGCAGGCGGCGGGCCATGGCGATCTGCCGGGCCAAGGCCTCATCCTGCCAACCGGCAGCGATGTCCGGCCATTCCAGCAGGTGCACACTGCCCGTCTCCGGGAAGCGCGTGCCCCACACTTCCTCGGCCGTGAACACCAGCACCGGGGCGAGCCAGCGGGTGAGCGCGTGGAAGGTCACATCCAGCACCGTGCGCCAGGCGCGGCGGGTGGTGGCGGCGGGCGCATCGCAATAAAGGCTGTCCTTGCGCACATCCATGGCGAAGGCCGACAGATCATCCTGCACGAAGCCGGTGATCAGGCTGGTGTAGCGGTTGAAATCAAAGGCGCCCGCCGCCGCCTTCAGCTCATCCGACAGCACGGCCAGCCGGTGCAGCACCCAGCGCTCCAGCGCCGGCATCTGATCGACGGGCAGGCGCTCCTCTTCACTCCAGCCATCAAGAGCGCCCAGCAAATAACGGAAGGTGTTGCGCAATTTGCGATACTGATCGGCGACGCCTTTCAGGATTTCGTCGCCGATGCGGTGATCCTCGGTGAAATCGACCGACAGCGCCCACAGGCGCAGGATATCGGCGCCATAGATTTTCATGATGTCGAGCGGGTTGATGACGTTGCCTTCCGACTTCGACATCTTGCGCCCCTGCGCATCCATGGTGAAGCCGTGGGTGAGGATGGCATTGTAGGGCGCGCGGCCGCGGGTGGCGCAGCTTTGCAGCAGGCTGGACTGGAACCAGCCGCGATGCTGGTCGCTGCCTTCCAGATACAGGTCCGCCGGCCAGCGATATTCCGGCCAGATGCCGGATTTGAGCACATAGGCATGGGTGCAGCCGCTGTCGAACCACACGTCCAGAATGTCGGTGA
>JBAXRE010000029.1:0-3880 GCA_037131365.1 Sphingomonadales bacterium | reverse complement strand
GGACGGAACGGCCAGACTGCGAACGTTAGCGGTTTTGTTCGTAAATGGCGCGCCCAGCAGGACTCGAACCTGCGACCCCGAGCTTAGAAGGCACGTGCTCTATCCGGCTGAGCTATGGGCGCGTGGGGGTGTCAATGCCGGCAAATGACGCCGAAATCAAATCACTCGGCCAGATCCGTCCATGCCACCACATCGTTGTCGGTGGCGATCCACAGCCCGGCCTGCACATCCGCCGGCTGCTGCGCGGCAATGGTCATGGCTTCGGCCAGCGGGCCATAGAACAGGGTGTGGGCGATGGGGTCGCCATCATCAAGATGATAGAGGCGGACGCTGGTGCCCGCGAATGTCGACCGCATCAGCGGAAATTGTCGGCGTAGGCCTGGATCTTCAGCGTTCTGGGCCCAAGCGGGATGATCTCCACCGTCAGGCCGTGGGCCTGGGCATAGGCCAGCGCCGCCGCCTGGGTGGGGAAATGCAGCTGGATCTGGCCGGCGGTGAAGCCACTGCCGGTCCAGCCAGTGAGCGGATCGGCACGCATGCGGTCGTCACGCTCGAACTCCAGCAGCCATTCGCCGGTGCGGGCGCGGCCGGATTGCATGGCGTTCTTGGGGCGTTGGTAAAGTCGGGCGTCCATGGCGCATGGTTTTGCGCTGCTGCGCGGCGGCGCGCAACCCCCTCAATAGGCGCGGTGGATCGCGAATTCGACCGTTTCGGTGAGCGCCTCGCGCGCAGCGCCCTTGGGGAAGCCGGCCAGCATCTCGATGGCGCGCTGGCCGTAATGGCGGGCGCGGGCCATGGTGTCGGCCACGGCATTGGTGGCGCGCAGCAGTTCGCCGGCGCGGGCCAGTTCGGCCTCGCCATTGGCCCTGCCGCTCATGGCGCGGCGCCAGAATTCGCGGTCATCCTCGCTGCCGCGGGCATAGGCCAGGATCACCGGCAGGGTGATCTTGCCGTCGCGGAAATCATCGCCGGCGTTCTTGCCCATCGTTTCCGCGTCGGACACATAGTCGATGGCGTCGTCCACCAGTTGGAAGGCGATGCCCAGATAACGGCCATAGGCGGCCAGCGCGGCTTCGGCAGCCTCTGCCTGATCGGCGACCACGGCGGCAATCTGGCAGGCGGCGGCAAACAGCGCCGCAGTCTTGGCGCTGATGATCTCCAGATAACGGTCTTCGGTGGTGGTCACGTCGCGCTGGGCGGTCAGCTGCGCCACCTCCCCTTCCGCGATCACCGCCGAGGCGCGGCTGAGGATATCGAGCACGCGCAAACTGCCATCCTCCACCATCAGCTGGAAGGCGCGGCTGAACAGGAAATCGCCGACCAGCACGCTGGCCGGATTGCCATAGAGCGCATTGGCGGTGACCTTGCCGCGGCGCAGGCCCGAGGCATCGACCACATCATCATGCAGCAAGGTCGCGGTGTGGATGAACTCCACGGCGGCGGCGAGGCGGTAATGACGGTCCCCGTCATAGCCCAGCAGGCTGGCGCAGCCCAGGGTGAGCATCGGCCGCAGCCGCTTGCCGCCACCGGCGATCAGATGGCCGGCCAGTTCCGGAATCAGCGCCACCGGCGACTGCATGCGATCCAGAATCACGGCGTTCACCGCGGCCATGCCGGGGGCCGCAAGGGCCATCAATGCCTGGATCGAAGGGTCGCGGCCGGGCCGGAAGGGATGCGCTGGTGCGGTCACGCCCCTCCCATAAACCAAGCATCGCCGCGTGCAAGCACGGCCTTGCCCCCCGCGCCGCTGTGCCGCAAAGATCGCCGGCACCAGTTGAGGGGACAAGCATCGTGACCGACCATGTGTTGCAGGCCTATCGGCAAAGCATCGACAATATCGATGCGGCGCTGGTGTTCATGCTGGCCGAACGCTTCAAGATCACCCAGGCCGTGGGCCGTTACAAGGCGGAAAGCGGCCTGCCGCCCGCCGATCCCGGCCGGGAAACGCAGCAGATCGCCCGGCTGCGCAGCCTGGCTGCCAGCGCCAATCTCGATCCGGAATTTTCCGAAAAATTCCTGCGCTTCATCATCGACGAGGTGATCCGCCACCATCAGGCGGCGCAGGGCTGAGCCGCGCCGGCGCCGGCTCCGCACGCGGCAGGGTGAGCACCACCATCAGCCCGCCCAGATCTTCGGAATCGGCCAGTTCGACACTGCCGCCGTAAAGTTCGGCGACATCCTTGACGATGGCGAGGCCAAGGCCGGTGCCGGGCTTGTCGGTGTCCAGCCGTTCGCCGCGCTCGAACAGGCGGCTGCGCTGGTCGGGCGCGATGCCCTTGCCATCATCCTCGATCAGGATGCGCACGCTGGCGGCATCGGCCTCGACCGTGATGAACACCCGGCCGCCGCCGTGGAGCGCGGCATTGTCGATCAGATTGCCCAGCATCTCCTCCAGATCCTGGCGCTCGCCGCGGAAGGCGGCGCTGCGGTCGCCGGCCATGTCGATCACCACCTGGCCGGCATGGATGCGGCCGACGGTGCGCGCGATCGCCTCGATCGACGGCCACACCGGCGTGCGCGCCGAAGATGCGCTGCGCTGGCCGGCGGCGCGGGCGCGGGCCAGCTGGTGATCGACATGGCGGCGCATCACCTGCACCTGCGCCTCGATCGTGCGGGCCAGCGCATCATCACGCCCCTGCGCCTCGCCGATCAGCACGCTCATCGGCGTCTTCAGCGCATGGGCCAGGTTGCCGGCATGGCGGCGCGCGGCTTCGGACTGCGCCTCGCCGTGGGCCAGCAGTTCGTTGATCTCGGTCACCAGCGGCGCCACCTCCACCGGGAACTGCGCCTCCACCCGCTGCGCGCGGCCGGAGCGGATGGCGGCAATGGCGTCGGACACGCGCCTGAGCGGGGCCAGGCCATAGGTGGATTGCAGGCCCACCATGGCAATCAGGCCAAGCCCCAGCACGCCCAGGCTCCACGCCAGCGTGGCATGGGTGCGGGCCAGCTGGCGATCAAGATCGCGGCTGGATTGCGCCACCTGGAACAGGAAGGGCAGCGCCGCGCCGGGCAGCCGCACGGTGCGCGCCATCACCCGCAGCGGCTCGCCGGGAAACTGGCTGCTCTGGTACCGGCACGGCCGCCGGCAATCGCTGGCCCGGGGCGGCGGATCGAGCTGCCGGTCCCACAGGCTGCGCGACGGGAACGGCGCGGTGCCGCCGCCGGAAATCTGCCAGTAGAGGCCGGAATAAGGCTCGGCAAAACGCTGGTCGCCCAGCGCGCGCAGCAGCCGCACGTCGCCCACCTCGTCCAGCTCGGCGCCGTTGATCATGGCGTTGAGATTGTTGGCGAGCTGTTCGTCGAACGCGGCGGTGAGCGTGTCGTCGAGCACGCGCACCAGCGCATAGCCGCCCAGCCCCAGCAGCGCGGTGATCCACACGGCGGCGATCAGGATCATGCGGCGCTGCAGCGAACGCCCGGTCGAAACCGGACGCGGCGGCGACGCGGGCTCAGATCTGGTCGTTGAGGCTGTAGCCAAGGCCACGCGTGGTCATGATCAGATCGGCACCCAATTTCTTGCGGATGCGCGTGATGAACACCTCGATCGTGTTCGAATCGCGATCGAAATCCTGGTCATAGATATGTTCGATCAATTCGGTGCGGCTGATCACCTTGCCCTTGTGGTGCATCAGATAGCTGAGCAGCTTGAACTCCTGCGCGGTCAGCTTCACCGGTTCGCCGTTCAGCGTCACCCGGCCGGAACGGCCATCCAGGCGCACGCCGCCGGCCACCAGTTCCGATGTCGCCTGGCCGGCGGCCCGGCGGATGAGGGCGCGCAGCCGCGCCACCAGTTCCTCCACCTGAAACGGCTTGGCCAGATAATCATCGGCCCCGGCATCCAGCCCGGCCACCTTGTCTGACCAGCTGTCGCGCGCGGTCA
>JBAXRE010000028.1:0-7493 GCA_037131365.1 Sphingomonadales bacterium | reverse complement strand
AGCACATAGGCATGGGTGCAGCCGCTGTCGAACCACACGTCCAGAATGTCGGTGACCATCTCATACTGGTCGGCCTTGTCGCCCAGCAGTTCGGCGGCGAATTCCGGCGTCCAGGCGTCCACACCCTGCTCGCGGAAGCGCGCGATGATCTGTTGATTGATAGCGTTATCAACCAGATACTCGCCGGTCTTCTTGTCAACAAACAAAGTGATCGGCACGCCCCAGGCGCGCTGGCGGGACAGCACCCAATCCGGGCGGCCTTCCACCATCGAACCGATGCGGTTGCGGCCCTTGTCGGGCGTAAACTTTGTGGCGGCAATGGCGGCAACGGCAGTTTCGCGCAGCGTCCTGGCCGTCGCCAGCGGCATGTCCATCGGCACGAACCATTGCGGCGTGCAGCGGAAGATCACCTTCTTCTTGGAGCGCCACGAGTGCGGATAGCTGTGCTGGAACGGCGCCGCCGACAGCAGCGCACCCGCTGCCTTCAGATCGCTGCAGATCGGGCCATCGGGCGCGTTGAGATTGGGGTTGATGACGTTCTTCGCCTCACCGCCCAGCCACAGCCAATCGGCGCGGTAGCGGCCATCGCCTTCCACCGCGAACACCGGGTTGATGCCATGCGCCTTGCACAGCGCGAAATCATCCTCGCCATGATCGGGTGCCATGTGGACAAGGCCGGTGCCGGCATCGGTGGTGACAAAGTCGCCGGGCAGAAAGGGGCGGGGCGTCGCGAAGAAGCCGCCGAGATGGTGCATCGGGTGGTGCGCTTTGGCACCGGCGAGAGCAGATGCCGGCACGGCAAAGCTCCTCAGGCCTTCGATATAATCGATTTCGACGCCCGTCAGGCCGTCCTGAGACCAGTCATAGCTCGCGGTGCGAGCAGCAAGACGACGGTTGAAGTCTTCGATCAGCGGTCGTGCGATCAGCACCCGCTCAGGCAGCGTGTCGAGACCAGTCGCCGCCAGGCCGTTGGCCAACTTGCTGTCCATCAACTCGAAATAGGCCGTCGAATCCTCGTTCGGGCCATCTTCCAAGAAGGATCCTGCTGTCTGGTCGAGTGTCAGACCGGCGGCGTCGGCATCGAAGAAACCGACAGCGCTACGCGTCAGAACGACATACTCCACCTCAGGCCCATAGGCGATGCCCTGGTTCACCGGGATGGTCCACGGCGTCGTTGTCCAGATGACGGCATAAGCCCCCACCAGTTCCGGCGCGTTCGGGGCTTCGGTGATTTCGAACGCCACGTCGATCTGGGTCGAGGTGATGTCGTGATATTCGACCTCGGCATCGGCCAGCGCGGTCTTTTCCACCGGGCTCCACATCACCGGCTTGGCGCCGCGATAGAGCTGGCCGCTCTCCGCGAACTTCAGCAGTTCGGAAACGATGGTCGCTTCCGACGCGAAGTCCATGGTGAGATAGGGTTTTTTCCAGTCGGCATTGATGCCCAGCCGCTGCAGCTGCTGGCCCTGCACATTCACCCAATGCTGGGCATAGGCGCGGCATTCGGCGCGGAATTCGGCGGCCGGCACCTCATCCTTGTTCTGCTTCTTGGCGCGGTAGGCTTCCTCCACCTTCCATTCGATCGGCAGGCCGTGGCAATCCCAGCCGGGCACATAGGGCACATCCTTGCCCAGCAGCGTCTGCGTGCGCACCACCGCATCCTTCAGGATATGGTTCAGCGCGTGGCCGATGTGCATGTCGCCGTTGGCGTAGGGCGGGCCATCGTGAAAGATGAATTTTTCCCGGCCGCTGCGGGCAGCGCGCAATTGCGCATAAAGGTCTGCGGCCTGCCATTTCGCCAAAATCTGCGGCTCGCGCTCCGGCAGGCCGGCTTTCATCGGAAAGTCGGTCTTGGGCAGGAAGACGGTGGGGCGATAATCGGGCGCGCTCATGGTGGGGGAGGCTTTAGGGGATGGCGGGGCGGCTGTCACGCCTTGGATGGCCCCCCGGCACGCTCGGGATGAGCGGGGTGCCTCGACACGCTCGGCATGAGCGAGATTTGTGCGTGCTCCGGGCAAGCTCACCCGCCCGTCCTGAGCCTGTCGAAGGACGCGTGCCGGTGGGCCGCCGTCAGCCCCGCAGGATCGCCTTCGCGTCTGCCGCATCCTGCGCGATCTGCGCCTTCAGCGCCTCCAGCCCGTCCAGCTTCATTTCGGGCCGCAGATAGGCCACCAGCGCCACGTCCAGCGTCTGGCCATAAAGATCGCCTTGCCAATCCATCAGCCAGGTTTCCAGCAGCTCCACCGGCGGTTCGATCATCGGGCGGATGCCGAGATTGGCGACGCCATCGATGCGCTGGCCTGACGGCAGCGTGACCTGCACCGCATAGACGCCATAGGCCGGCCGCACATAATCGCCCAGCACCATGTTGGCGGTGGGAAAGCCCAATGTGCGGCCCAGCTTGGCGCCATGTTCGACCACGCCGCGGATGGCGAACGGCCGGGTGAGCAGATCGGCCGCCATCCCCGGCCGGCCGCCGCGCAGCAGTTCGCGGATGCGGGTGGAGCTGATGGTGCCGCCGCCATCCTGCACGGCATCGACCACGCGCGCGGCAAAGCCATGGGCGAGGCCGAGGCGGGACAGATCGGTCACCGTGCCGGAGCGGCCGCGGCCGAAGGTGAAATCGCCGCCGGTCACCACGCCGGCGACGCCCAGGCGCGTCACCAGCCATTCGATCACGAAATCCTCGGCCGACAGGGCGGCGAGATCGCGGGTGAAGGGCATCACCACCGCGCCGTCCATGCCGAACGCGCTCAGCCATTCGCCGCGCTGGGCAATGGTGGAGAGCGCGAAGCTCGGCACATCGGGCTGGAACAGCCGCGCCGGGTGCGGATCGAAGCTGGCAACCAGCGCGGGCCGGCCCAATTTGTGGGCCCAATCGCGCGCGGCGCCGACAACGGCCTGGTGGCCGGCGTGAAAGCCATCGAAATTGCCCAGCGCCACGATGCCGCCGCGCAAAGCGCCGGGCAGGGCGGCGCCCCCGGTGATCAGGTCCATGGGTTCGCCGCTTAGCGGGGGGCAAGGCCGGCGGCAAGCAGCCGCGCCGCATTGCCGCCCATCACCTTGGCGATATCGCCTTCCGAAAGCCCGGCCTTCAGCAGCGCATCCGTCACGGCGGCGATATGCGCGGTATCGAAGCCCACCGTGGTCGCCCCATCATAATCGCTGCCCAGGCCGACATGATCGATGCCGGCCACCTTGATGGCATAAAGGATCGCCTTGGCCGTGGCCTCCGGCGTCGGCGCGCAGACGGCGGCATCCCAGTAACCGATGCCGATCACCCCGCCATTGGCGGCGAGCGCGCGCAGTTGATCGTCGGTGAGGTTGCGAGGGCTTTCGCAGGCGCCCTTGACGCCGCCGTGGGAGACGACGACCGGGCGGGTGGCGATCTTCAGCGCATCGGCAAAGGCGGCGGCGCTGCTGTGGGCCAGATCGATGATCATGCCGCGCTTCTCCGCCTCCTTCACGACGGCGGCGCCGAGCGGGGTGAGCCCGCCCTTCTTCTCACCCGCCATCGAACCGGCCAGTTCGGTATCGAAGAAATGCGCCAGGCCCAGCATGCGGAAGCCGGCATCGTACAGGCGGCCGACGTTGGCGAGATGGCCTTCCAGATTCTGCCCGCCTTCGGTGGAGAGCAGCGCGCCGGTCACGTGGCTGCCGGCGGCGCGGTCGGCCAGCAGGCTGGCGAGCTGCGCCGGCGAGGTGATGATGCGCAGGCGGCCGTTCGAGCGCGCCTCCACATCATGCAGCTTCTGCGCGTGATAGAGGGAGCGTTCGACGAGGCTGGACCAGGTGCGCACGGGCTGCATCTGCGCGATCACCAGCGGGGTGATGTTGTCGGTATCGCCCGAATTGCGCTCATAATTCTGCCCGCGCGGGGTTTTCGTCACGCTGGAGAAGACCTGCAGCGCGACATTGCCGGCCTCCAGCCGCTGCAGGTCGACATGGCCCTGCGTGGTTTCCGACAGCAGATCACGCTTCCACATCAGCGTGTCGGCGTGGAGATCGACGATGGTGAGCCGCTTGTGCAGCGCCTGCGCTTCGGCGCTGACGGCCCAGGATGCGCCGGTGTTGCGGTTCATGGCGCGCTCGGCAAGGTCGGGGCCGAACAGGAAGAAACCGGCGACGGCCGCGCCGGTGAGGATGCCGGCGGTGAAGGCGATCTTGTTCATGTCAGGCCCCTGTTGTGAACGCCGTCCCCACAGGGGAGAGGGCGTTGGTGCGCGCCGCTCATGCCGAGCCTTTCGAGGCACGCTCCAGCGTGATGAAGGCATAGCCCGGTGTGTCGCCTTCGGCCGCGTGCGCCGTCCGCGCCACCTCGGTCCAGCGCGCCGGATCGAACGGCGGCAGCACGGTGTCGCCCTCCGGCTCGGCATCGACTTCCGTCAGTTCCACCCGCGTCGCGATGGGCAGGGCCAGCGCATAGATCTCCGCCCCGCCGATGATCATGATGTGACCGCGCACGCGCGGATCGAGCCCGGCTGCCGCAATCGCCTCGGCCAGATTGGGCACCACGGTGACGCCCGGTGCGCTCCAGCCGGGCTGGCGGGTGAGCACGATGTTCTGCCGGCCGGGCAGCGGCTTGCCGATCGATTCGAACGTCTTGCGGCCCATCACCACCGGCTTGCCGATGGTCAGCGCCTTGAAATGCTTCAGGTCGGCCGGCAGGTGCCAGGGCAAGGCGCCGCTGTTGCCGATCACGCCATTCCTTGCGCGGGCGACGACCAGGGTGATGTCCAGCATCACACCGCCACCGGCGCGGCGATATGCGGGTGCGGCTCGTAGCCGGTGATGACGATATCCTCCAGCCGGTAGCTGAACAGATCGTCCGGCTGGCGCGCGAACGCGAGGCGCGGGAAGGGCTTCGGCGCGCGCGCCAGCTGCTCCGTCACCAGATGTTCGTGGTTCAGATACAGGTGGCAGTCCGCCCCCATCCACGTCAGTTCGCCCGGCGCCAGCCCGCACTGCTGGGCCAGCATGCGGATCAGCAGGGCGGCTTCGAAGATGTTGAACGGGAAGCCCAGGCCAAGATCGCAGCTGCGCTGGTAGAGAATGCCCGAAAGCCGGCCATCGGCGACGAAATATTGGTAGGTCATGTGGCAGGGCGGCAGCGCCATGCGGTGCAGTTCGGGCACGTTCCAGCCGGTGAAGATGTGGCGGCGGCTGGCGGGATTGTGCTTCAGGCCGTGGACCAGTTCGGCCAGCTGGTCGAACGGCGTGTCGGCGCGGAAACTGCCGTCCGCGTTGGCGGCATAGCGCGGCCAGCGCCGCCACTGCACGCCGTACACCGGCCCCAGATCGCCCCAGCGGGCGGCGAAATCATCATCGGCAATGATGCGGGCTTCGAAATCGTCGCGGCTGATCGTCTCGCCGGTCGCCTTGCGATAGGCGTCCAGCGGCCAGTCGGTCCAGATATGCACGCCCTGTTCGACAAGGGGACGGATGTTCGATTCGCCGTTCAGGAACCAGATCAGTTCGCGCACCGCCGATTTCCAGAAGACGCGCTTGGTGGTGAGCAGCGGGATGGTGCCGTCTGAAAGGTCGAACTTCAGCATTTCGCCGAACAGCGCGCGCGTGCCGGTGCCGGTGCGGTCGCCGCGCTCCACACCGGTGCGCCACACCCGCTCCATCAGGGCCAGAACCTGGGTTTCGCCTGCGTTTGTCATGTCGGCCCTTCGTAGCCGGTGGCGCGGCGGCGTCAACCGCGCTGCCCCAACTGCTGGCAGGCGCTTGTTTTTTTGCAAGGTCTGGCATTGAATATGGCGGTTGCGGCAGCGCACCGGCCGCGGCAGCCGTGTGTGTTCGGCCGGGGGAGGGGCGCTGATGCTGTCGCCCGTCGCGGCTGACCTGCTGGTGCTGTGGCACGTCGCTCTGGCGGAGGCGCTGCTGCTGGTCGCCGCGCTGGTGGCGCTCAATGGCCTGGATGATCTGGCCGTCGATCTGCTCTGGCTGCTGATCCCGCGCGCGCAGCGGCGCTGGCAGCCGTTGCCGGCACATCCGCCAGCCAATAGCTTTGCCATCATCGTGCCGGCCTGGGATGAAGCGGCGGTGATCGGCACCATGCTGCGCCGCACGCTCGCCGTGATCGATTGGCCGGATTATGCCATCTTTGTCGGCACCTATCCCAACGATGCCGCCACCGCTGCCGCCGTTGCCGCCATCGATGATCCGCGCCTGCAGCTGGTGGTGGGCGCGGTGCCCGGCCCCACCACCAAGGCCGATTGCCTGAACAGCCTGTGGCGCGCGGTGCTGGCCGACGAGGCGGCGCGCGGCCGGGCCTATGACGCCGTCATCCTCCACGATGCCGAAGATGTGGTGCACCGCCACAGCCTGGCGGTGTTTGCTGATCAGCTGCAGGCCCATGCGCTGGTGCAGCTGCCGGTGCTGCCGCTGTCCGATCCGCGCAGCCTGCTGATTTCCGGCCATTATATCGACGAGTTCGCCCAGGGCCACGGCAAGGAGCTGATGGTGCGGCAATGGCTGGGCGCCGGCGTGCCTTCGGCCGGGGTGGGCACCGCCATCGATCGCGCCATGCTGGCCCGCGTCGCCGAACAGCGCGGCGGCCTGCCCTTCGATGCCGACAGCCTGACCGAGGATTATGAGCTGGGCCTCACCATTCACGCGCTGGGCGGGCGCGGCGCGCTGCTGTGGGTGGATGGCGGCGATGGCCCGGTGTGCACCCGCGAGCATTTCCCCGCCGGTTTCGGTGCCGCCATCCGCCAGAAGGCGCGCTGGCTGACCGGCATTGCGCTGGCCGGGTGGGACCGGCTGGGCTGGGTGGGCGGCCCCGCCGATTGCTGGATGCTGCTGCGTGACCGCAAGGCCCCGATGATGGCGCTGCTCACGCTGGCGGCCTACGCGTTGGTGCTGCTGCTGGGCATCGATGGCCTGCTGCGGCTGGCGTTCCCGGCGGCGGCGGCGCTGCCGCCGGTGGCCCGCGGCCCGCTGTTGGCGCTTCTGTGGCTGAACTGGCTGCTGCTGTGCTGGCGCCTGCTGGTGCGCGCCGCCTTCACGCTGGTGATCCACGGGCCGACAGAGGCGCTGCTGGCAACGCCGCGCGCCATGGTGGCCAATGTGATCAACGCGGTTGCGGCCCTGCGGGCGCTGTCGCGCTATGGTGCGGCACTGCGCCGGGGCCGGGCGCTGCGGTGGGAGAAGACCAGCCACCGCTTTCCGGGGGCGGGTGCCTGATGCCGGCGGGGCGGCCGTTTCGCGCCATGGCCGGGGCGGGGGTGGTGATCCTGCTGTGGTTTGGCGCGCGCATGCCGGGGATGCAGCGCGATGCGGCGCTGCTCGCCGGTCTGCTGGCGCCGCCGGTGCCAATGCCGCTACCGGCAGCGCGCCTGCGGCAACCGCCCCCGCCGCCGGCATTGCCGCCGCCGCCGATCCGGGCGGTGCTGCCCGCCTTGCCGGCCAAACGGCCCCCGCCGCCGGCCAATGCGGTGCCGCCCGCCGCCGCGCCCGCCCTGGCCATTGCCGCCGCGCCGGCATCA
>JBAXRE010000027.1:0-11497 GCA_037131365.1 Sphingomonadales bacterium | reverse complement strand
GCGGCGGCGCGGCGGCGGCAGCGGGCGTTCCGGCCGGCACGATCTGCACCGGCACCGGCTGGCCGGCCGGGGCTGGCGCTGCGGCTGGCGGCGCGCTGCCCGGCGGCAGCAGATCATGCGGGCGGCCCACCGGTTCTTCGGGCAGGGCGCCCATGTCGATCACGCTGCCCGGGTTTTCGCCGCGCACCGCCTCGTGAATCACTTCGCCCTCGCCGTCCACGTCCAGCCCCTGCCGGTCGGCCGGCGGCACCTTGTAGGGGCCGGGATCCGCCTCGATCAGCGGGGCCTGGGCAGCTTCCATATAGCCTTGCGTCGAACCGCCATCGCGGCGGCCGAGCAGCATCAGCAGCGCCACGGCCGCCACCGCGCCCAGCGCCAGCACGGCGATGGCGATGTTGAGGATGGGGCGCTTGGGCGCCGGTGCCCGCAGCGGCGCGGCTTCTGCGAGCCAAGGGGCATCCTCGTCGCGCTGTGACATCAGTGCAGCTCCTCGGCTGCGGCCACGCCAATCACGGCGAGGCCGTTGCGGATCACTTGCCCGACAGCGCGCGCCATGGCCAGCCGCGCCGCTGTCAGGTCAGGACGCTCGGTGAGCACGAAACGACGGGTCGCATCATCGTTGCCGGCATTCCACTGGCTGTGGAAGGCGGCAGCCAGATCGCCCAGATAGAAGGCGATGCGGTGCGGTTCGCGCGCTTCGGCGGCCTGTTCCACCTGGCGCGGGAAGCTGGCGGCCAGCTTGATCACCGCCAGCTCGTCGGCATCCAGCAGCGACAGATCGGGTTCGGGCAGGGCGATGCCGGCCTCCGCCAGCTTGCGGCCCAGGCTGGCGATGCGGGCATGGGCGTACTGGACATAGAAGACCGGATTGTCGCGGCTCTGCTCCACCACCTTGGCGAAATCGAAATCCATCAGCGATTCCGGCCGCTTGGTGAGCATCACGAAGCGCACGACATCCTTGCCGACCTCTTCCACCACCTCGCCCAGCGTCACGAAGGTGCCGGCGCGCTTGGACATCTTCACCGGTTCCCCGGCGCGCAGCAGCTTCACCAGATTGACGATCTTGATGTCCAGCGGCACGCGGCCATCGCTCAGCGCCTTCACCGCCGCCGTCATGCGCTTCACATAGCCGGCGTGATCGGCGCCGAAGATGTTGACGAGCGCGTCATAGCCCCGGGTCAGCTTGTCCCAGTGATAGGCGACGTCGCCGGCAAAATAGGTCCAGCTGCCGTTGGACTTCATCATCGCCCGGTCCTGATCGTCGCCGAAATCGGTCGAGCGGAACAGGGTCTGCGGCCGGGGTTCCCAATCGTCGGCGGCTTCGCCCTTGGGCTTTTCCAGCACGCCTTCATAGATCAGGCCCTTGGCGGTGAGCGTGTCCAGCGCTTGCTGCACCTTGGGGCCGAGCGAGGCTTCGGAGAAGAAGATGTCCTGCGCGATGCCCAGCAGCGCCAGATCGGCGCGGATGCGCTCCATCATCAGCGCGACGGTGCGGGTGCGGAACAGGGTGAGCCATTCGGCTTCGGGCGCGGCAACATAGGTGTCACCAAATTCGGCGGCAAAGGCCTGGCCCACCGGCACCAGATAGTCGCCGGGATACAGGCCTTCGGGGATTTCGATGGTCTCGCCCAGCGCCTCGCGGTAGCGCAGGTGGGCGGAGCGGGCGAGCGTATCGACCTGGCCGCCGGCATCGTTGATATAATATTCCTTGGTCACCTCCCAGCCGGCGAAGGCGAGCAGGCCGGCCAGCGCATCGCCCACCACGGCGCCGCGGCAATGGCCCATGTGCATCGGCCCGGTGGGATTGGCGGAGACATATTCGACATTGATCTTCTTGCCGGCACCGGCCGGCGAGCGGCCATAATCGGCACCGCTGGCCAGCATGGCGTGGATCTGGCCGTGCCAAACGCTGTCGGCCAGCGTCAGGTTGATGAAGCCCGGGCCGGCAACCGCTGCGCCGGCGATGCCCGGCTTGCCGCGCAGGCTGGCCACCAGCGCTTCGGCCAGGGCGCGCGGGTTCAGGCCGGCCGGCTTGGCCAGCACCATGGCGGCATTGGTGGCCAGATCGCCGTGCGCGGCATCACGCGGCGGCTCGACCGTGACATTGGCCAGGCTCAGGCCCGGCGGGATGGTCCCGGCGGCAGCCAGCTCTTCCAGCGCGCCCTTCACGATGGCGGCATATTCGGCAAACAGGTTCACGTGGGCTCAGCTTTGCAAAAAGGCGGACAGGGTGTGGCCGTTCCCTACCGTCTGTCGGCGCGGTCGTCCATCATTGGCGGCACCCCCTGCCATATCGCAGTTGCGTGGCCGCCGGCCCGCCGGGCAGCATCACCGCCATGGACCACAGCCCCGCCATTGCCGCCAGCCTGGAGCTGGCCGTCAGCAAGGCCGGTGATCCGCAGCCGGCGATCTATTCCCGGCTGTTCGCCCGGCACCCGGCCATGGCGGCGGAATTCTGGCGTGACGGATCGGGCCGCATCCGCGGCGAGATGCTGGCGCGCAGTTTCGAAATGATCCTCGATCTGGCCGCGCCCCACGCTCCCGATGGCGGCTGGGCCGGGGCGTTTTTGGGCACGGAGGCGGTCACCCACGACGCCTATGGCATCCCCCGCGCCGTGTTCGCCGATTTCGTGCCGATCATCGCACGTGTGATCGGCGAGGCCTGCGGAACCGGTTTCACGAACGCGATGGCGGCGGCGTGGGATGTCGTGCAGGCCCGGGCGGCGGCGACGTTGGCTGCAGTGCCCGGATGAGGTCTGCGCGCCGCCCGATTGACCGCGACCGGCGGCTGTGCCCCAATGCCAAGCGGGGATGAACACAGCGGGGGTCGCATGAGGGGCTTGTGGGCGGAGGCGGTGGGAACATTCTTCCTGTTCGCCGCGGTGATCGGATCGGGTATCCTGGGCAAGCAATTGGCCGCCGGCAATGATCTGGTGGCGGTGCTGTCGGTGACCCTCGCCACCGTGTTCATGCTGCAATTGCTGGTGACGATGCTGGGCCCGGTGTCGGGCGCGCAGTTCAACCCGGTGGTCAGCCTGGTGCTGCGGCTGCGCGGCCAGGCCACGTGGGGCGAGACTGCGATCACAATCGCCGTGCAGCTGGCGGCCGGTATCGCGGCGGTGGTCGCCGTCCACGCCATGTATGGCCAGCCGCTGCTGCAAGTGGGCACCACGGTGCGCGCCGCCCCGGGCCTGTGGCTGGGCGAGTTCATCGCGACCTTCGGCCTGATCCTCACCGTGCTGCTGACCGGCCGCCACGCGCCGCACGCCGGTGCGACGAATGTCGCGCTCTACATTGGCGCGGCGATCCTGTTCACCTCGTCCACCTGCTTTGCCAACCCGGCGATCACCCTCGCCAGAAGCCTGACCGACAGCTTCACCGGCATTACCCCGGCCGGTGTTCCGGCCTTCATCGCCGCCCAGTTCGCCGGCGGCCTGGCGGCGCACTGGCTGGAGCGGCGCCTCTATCCGTAAGGCTCAGGCAGCCGCCAGCCCGTCCTCCGGAATCGCATAAAGCAGGGCCGCGCCGCGCATGGCGGAGGCGGAGAGCGCCTGCACCTGCGGCAGCAATTGTTCGGCAAAGAAGCGGGCGGTGGCGCGCTTGGCGGCGGCGAACTGCGGGTCGGGGTGGGCGCGTGAGGCCAGCGCCTGTTTCGCCAGCAGCCAGCCGCCGAGCGTGAGGCCCATCAGTTTGAGATAGGGCGTGGCACCGGCCGCCACATCATCCGGGTTGTTGCAGCCGGCCAGCCAGACCGAGCTGGTCTGCGCCGCATCGAGCGCATCCTGCAGCCACGGGGTGATCAGCTTCAGCTCCGCATCCTCGTCCAGATCGGACAGGGTGGCGCGCACTTCGCCCAGCAGATCCTTCCAGTGCTGGCCGCCGTCCATCCCCAGCTTGCGGCCGACAAGGTCCATGGCCTGGATGCCGTTGGTGCCTTCGTAGATCGGGGCGATGCGGGCATCGCGGAGGAACTGGGCGGCGCCGGTCTCCTCGACATAGCCCATGCCGCCGAACACCTGCACGCCAAGGCTGGCCACCTCGACGCCGATATCGGTCGCCCACGCCTTGGAAATGGGGGTGAGCAGATCGGCCAGACCCTGCCCGGCCTTGTCACCGGTGTGCGCCCGGTCAACGGCGGCGGCGTTCAGATAGACCAGCGCGCGCGACGCTTCGGTGAGCGCGCGCATCGTCATGATGGTGCGGCGCACATCGGCATGTTCGATGATGCGCACCGGATCGCGGCCGCCGCCGAACCTGGCCGATTGCACGCGGCTGCGGGCGTAATCCAGCGCGTGCTGCATCGCCGCTTCGGCCACGGCGACGCCTTGCAAACCAACCTGCACGCGGGCGTTGTTCATCATGGTGAACATGGCGCGCATGCCGCCGCCTTCGTTGCCGACCATCCAGCCGATGCAGGCATCATGGTCGCCAAAGCTCATCGTGCAGGTGGGGGAGGCGTGGATGCCGAGCTTGTGCTCGACACCGACGCATTTCAGATCGTTGCGGCTGCCATCGGGCAGGAACTTGGGCACCAGGAACAGGCTGATGCCCTTGGTGCCCGCCGGGCTGTCGGGTGTGCGCGCCAGCACGAGATGGACGATATTTTCGGCCGCATCATGCTCGCCCCAGGTGATGAAGATCTTGGTGCCCTTGATGCGCCACGAACCATCCGGGTTGGGCTCCGCGCGCGATTTCAGCGCGCCGACGTCGCTGCCGGCGGTCGGCTCGGTCAGGTTCATGGTGCCGGTCCACTCGCCGGTGACCAGCTTGGAGAGATAGCGTTCCTGCAATTCCGGGCTGGCGTGGGCGGCCAGCGCCTCGATGGCGCCCTGGCTCAGCATCATGCACAGCGCGAAGGCCATGTTGGCGCTGGTCAACTGTTCCTGCACGGCGACGGCCACCGCGAACGGCAGGCCCTGGCCGCCATGGGCTTCCGGCACGCCCAGCCCGGCCCAGCCGGCGGCGACATATTGCGCATAGGCATCGACAAAGCCGGCCGGCAGGGTGACGACACCGTCGTTCAGGCGGGCATGTTCCTTGTCCCCGCTCTTGTTCAGCGGCGCGAACACGTTCGCGGCCAATTTGCCGGCTTCGGCCAGGATGGCGTCCACCATGTCGGGCGTGGCGTTGGCATAGGCCGAAAGCGCGGCAAGGCCGGGCAGATCGGCGATGGTATCGAGCACGAAACGCTGTTCGGTGGTGGGCGCGGTGTAGGGCATCGTTTGCTTTTCCGTTTTCGCTTCACCCCCGGTATAGACGCGCGCCATGGCCACCGAAAGCCGCATCCTCATCCCCGATCCCGCCGGCATTGCCGCAGCGGCGGCGATCCTGCGTGATGGCGGCCTGGTCGCGGTGCCGACCGAGACGGTCTATGGGCTCGCCGCGCGGGCGGATGA
This sequence comes from Sphingomonadales bacterium, assembly GCA_037131365.1. Lineage (GTDB taxonomy): Bacteria > Pseudomonadota > Alphaproteobacteria > Sphingomonadales > Sphingomonadaceae > Sandarakinorhabdus. Next base: position 6,101 of record JBAXRE010000027.1, on the reverse strand, counting down.
TGCGGCGGCGGTGGCGGGCATTTATGCCGCCAAGGGCCGGCCAAGCTTCAACCCGCTGATCGTGCACGTGGCCGATCTGGCCCAGGCCGAGACGCTGGCGCTGTTTTCCCCGCTGGCGCTCAGGCTGGCGGCCGCATTCTGGCCGGGGCCGCTGACCCTGGTGCTGCCGCGCCGGGCCGATGCGCCGGTGGCGGCATTGGTGACGGCGGGGCTGGCGACGATTGCGCTGCGCTGTCCGGCGCATCCGGTGATGCAGGCGCTGGTGCGCGCTGTGGGCCCGCTGGCGGCGCCATCGGCCAATGCCTCGGGCCGGATTTCGCCGACGAAGGCCGCGCATGTGCGGGACTCGCTGGACGTGCCGGTGATCGATGCCGGGCCGTGTGCCGCCGGCGTGGAGTCGACCATCATTGCCGTGGAGGCAGGCGGCTGGCGGCTCCTGCGCGCGGGAGCGGTGACGGTGGAGCAGGTCGAAACCGTGGGTGGGCCACCCGTCACCCCCCCGGATCAAGTCCGGGGCAGGCTGTTCGCCCTCGGCGGGTCGCCCCTCTCCCGCAAGGGGAGCGAGGTGGAAGCGCCCGGCATGATGGCGTCGCATTATGCGCCGACGCAGCCGGTGCGGCTGGAGGCGCTGACGGCGGCGCCGGACGAATTCCACATCGGCTTCGGCGCGGTGGCGGGGGATGCCACGCTGTCGGCCGGCGGTGACCTTGCCGAGGCTGCGGCCCGCCTGTTCGATCTGCTCCATGTCGCGCAGGCGTCGGGCCGTGCCGGCATTGCCGTTGCACCGGTGCCGCACCAGGGGCTGGGGCTGGCGATCAACGACCGGCTGGCCCGCGCCGCCGCGCCGCGCGACTAGTCCTCCAGCGCCTGCACCGCCTGCGTCGCGGTCGCGATGATCTCCGCGATGCGTGTCGCGCGTTCGGCGTCATCCTCGTGATCGGCCAGGCTGTCGTGCACGGCGCTGCGCAGATCGTGCATGGCTTCGCGCACACGGCCGTGGCGGCGGCGGCCGGCCATGCCGGCAATGTCGGCGAGGCGCGACAGGGCTTGCTTCAGCTCGTCCTCGGCGGCGGCCAGCGCGGCTTCGCCCGCGGCGGTGATGGCGTAACGGCGCTTGCCGTCGCCGCCGGGCAGTTCGTCGATCAGGCCCTGCTCGGCCAGCATGGTGAGCAGCGGGTAGATCATCCCGGGCGACGGCGAATAGAGGCCGGCGGACAGCTCCTCGATGGCCTTGATCAGTTCGTAACCGTGGCGCGGTTCCTTTTGCAGCAGGTGCAGGATGAGGATCTTCACCGCTTCGGCGCCAAAGCGGCGGCGGCGGCGGACCGGACCATCGCCGCCATCGCCGAACTCGTCGGCAAAGCGCTGGGCAAAGGCGGCCCAGCGGCTGCCGCGCGGGCCGAAGCGGAATTCCTTGTGGAAGCCATCGCGATCAAAGTGGAAACGGAAGTGCATGGCGGCACGCTCCTGATGGGGGTGGAAAGCTTAAGATATATCTTGGCCCGGTGTATTTCAAGAGCAACACACCGGGCTTGGCTTGGCGGCAGGCGCGCCATAAGCTGCCGGGGCAAAAGGGGAGGGTGACGATGCGTATCAGGGCTCTGGCAGCGGCGTTGCTGGCGACGGCCGCAGCAACGGCGGCGGCGGCGAAACCGGTGGTCATCACCAATGGCCTGATCGTCGATGGGTCGGGCGGGCAGCCTTATGCCGGCTGGCTGGCGATGGACGGCGATCGCATCACGGCCATGGGCCAGGGCGCGGCGCCGGTGATGGCGGCTGCAGCCGTGATCGATGCGAAGGGCCAGGCCGTCTCCCCCGGGTTCGTCAACATGCTGAGCTGGGCGACGCAGAGCCTGCTGGTCGACGGCCGGGCGCAAAGCGACATCCGCCAGGGCGTGACGCTGGAAATCATGGGCGAAGGCGATTCGATGGGGCCGTGGAACCCGGAAATGAAGCGCCTCGCCCTGCAGCGGCAGGACGATATCAAATATCCGGTCACGTGGACGACGCTGGGCGAATATCTGGCCACGCTGGAGCAGAAGGGCATCGCGCCCAACGTCGCCAGCTTTGTTGGCCACACCACGGTGCGCGTGCACGAACTGGGCGAAGGCGATGTCGATCCCACGCCTGACCAGCTGAAGCGCATGCAGGGGCTGGTGCGCGCCGCCATGAACGAAGGCGCGCTGGGGTTGGGCACATCGATGATCTATGCGCCGGCGGCCTATGCCGAAACGCCGGAACTGATCGCGCTGGCCAAGGCGAGCGCCGCGTGCGGCGGCATGTATATCAGCCACATGCGATCGGAAGGCGACCGCATCGAACAGGCGGTGGACGAGCTGATCAGCATTGCCAGGGCCAGCGGCGGCCCGGCGGAGATCTGGCACATGAAGATGTCGGGCGAGAAGAACTGGGGCAAGCTGGACAGCATCATCGGCAAGATCGAGGCGGCGCGCGCGCAAGGGGTGCGCATCACCGCCAACATGTACAATTACACCGCCGGCGCCACCGGGCTGGATGCCGCCATGCCGATCTGGGTGCAGGCCGGCGGGCTGGAACAGTGGATCGCGCGGCTGAAGGATCCGGCCATCCGCGCCCGGGTGATCGCCGAAATGCGCGACGACAATGCGCCGTGGGAAAATCTTGCCCGCCGCACCGGCAGCCCTGACAAGATCCTGCTGCTGGGCTTCAAGAACCCGAAGCTGAAGCCCTTGACCGGCAAGACGCTGGGCGAGGTGGCGCGGATGCGCGGGGTGAGCCCGGAAGATGCCGCCATCGATCTGGTGATCGAGGATGGCAGCCGGGTGGGCACCGCCTATTTCCTGATGAGCGAGGCGAATGTGAAGCGCCAGACGGCGCTGCCGTGGATGAGCTTCGGCTCCGACGCCGGGGCGCCGAGCGCGGAAGGCGTGTTCCTGCTCAGCCAGGATCACCCGCGCGCCTATGGCAATGTCGCCCGCCTGCTCGGCCATTATGTGCGCGAGGAAAAGACGACCACGTTGCAGGATGCGGTGCGGCGGCTGTCGAACCTGCCGGTGACCAATCTGGGCATCACGGCGCGCGGTCTGCTGAAGCCGGGCTATTTTGCCGACGTGGTGATGTTCGATCCGGCGACGATCATCGATCACGCCACCTATGACAAGCCGGCCCAATATGCGACCGGCGTGTCGAATGTGTGGGTGAACGGCGTGCAGGTGCTGAAGGCGGGTGAGCCGACCGGCGCTGCGGCCGGGCGCTTTGTGAAGGGGCCGGGCACCGGCAAGTGCCCGGCCTGATCCGCCCGCGCCCTTACTGGCTGCGCGCCAGCAGCGCCTTCAGCTCGCCTTCCCAGAAGATGCTCCACGTGTGGGTGGAATGCCCGCGCGTCTCCGCGCTTTCCGGGATCAGCACGAACTTGCCCTTGGGCATGGATTTCGCCCACACCGCCGGCTGGCCAACGCCGGGCGGATTGATGAAATCATCAGCGCTGTTCACCCAGGTCACCGGCACGGTGATGCGCGCCAGCTTCGCCAGCGGCTTGTAGTTGCGGCTGGCCTCCAGCTGGTAGATGCGGTCGTTGGCGTCGGCACTGCTGGCCAGGCCGGCGCTCATCGCGCGTTCGGCCATGGCATCGGCGGCAGCGCGGGTGGGGGCATCGGCCTGCATCCGCACCGGGGCGGAACTGGCCATGGCCTGCAGCGCCACGCCGACGCGCAGGCCATTCAGCGGCTGCTGGGCATAATTGCCGCCCTGCCAATCCGGATCGGCCTTGATCGCCTGGATGGCCATCGCCCGCCACATGCGGTTGCGCCCCGCCAGCTCGATCACGTTGCAGGCCATCGGCATGATCGCCTTGGCCCGGCCCGGCAGATCGACGCCGAACTGGAAGCCCATCATGCAGCCCATCGACGTGCCCATCAGCAGCCGCAGCTGCTTCACGCCCAGGCTGTCGAGCAGCAGGCCCTGGGCCCGCACCATGTCGCCATAATCATAGGCCGGGAACGCCATCTTCAGGCCATCGCTGGGCTTTGACGAGGCACCGTGGCCGATCGCATCGGGCAGGATGATGAAATATTTGTCCGCATCCAGCGGCGCGCCCTTTTCAAACAGGCGCGCAAACTGGGGGTTAAGGAACTGCGCGCCGGTGCCGCCGGTGCCGTGGCCCACCATCACGGCGTTGATCACCTCGCCCGCGGCGTTGCGCACCGGTGTGCCCAGTGTGCGATAATGCTGCTTCAGCTCGGGCAGGCTCTTGCCGTCGGCAAAGCGGAAATTGGCGGTGACGAGATCGGCCTCGCTGACGGCGGGCATGGCAGAGGCCGACGCGGCACAGACGAGCGCGACGGCAGCAAGCGCGGATTTCATGGCAGGCTCCCTGTTGATCCGTGAGGGATGCCAGTGCAGGCGGGTGCGGCGCAACTGGATATTGCGTGGCCCCGGTCTTGCCGCCCGCCGTATCAACAGAAGAACATTACAATCTTGTATGTGCCCATCGCCGCCGCTTGCCGCCATCAGTGATCAGCCGCGCGCGTAGCCTTGCGATGTCATGGGGTGTGAACAGGGGGTTGGCGATGTCGATACTGCGATTGTGGGCGTTGCTTGCCGTGATGGCGGGGCTCGCCGCCGGCCTGTCGGCACCAGTGCGCGCTGAAGAACCGGTCGAACGCAGCGGCAATGAGTATCACCGCGCCGTCTGCGCCCGCGCCGTATTGCCCGGCGAGGCGCGCTGCATGGCGCATGTGCGCACCGATGCGCGGGGCGGGATGATCATCGGCCGTCCGAACGCCGCCGCCCAGGCCATTTCCGGTTTCCAGCCCACCGATCTGCGCCGCGCCTACAATGTGACGGCCAGCGGCTCGTCGGCCACCATCGTCGCCATTGTCGATGCCTATGGCTATGCCAATGCCGAGGCTGATCTGGCCGTCTATCGCGCCGCCACCGGGTTGCCGCCGTGCACCTCGGCATCGGGCTGCTTCATCATGATCGATCAGTACGGCGGCAAATCCTATCCGCGCTACAACGCGGGCTGGGCGCAGGAACAGGCGCTCGATCTCGACATGGTCAGCGCCATGTGCCCCAACTGCCGCATCATGCTGGTGCAGGCCAAATCGGCCAGCTTCGCCGATCTCGCCGCCGCCACCAACCGCGCGGCCGCGTCCGGCGCGCGGGTGATCTCCAACAGCTACAGCGGCGGCGAAAGCGGCTCCACCGCCTATGCCAGCGCCTACAATCACCCCGGCATCGCCATCACGGCCTCTTCGGGTGACAGCGGCTTTGCCGGCGGCACCGGCTTCCCGGCCACCTCGCCAGGCGTGATCGCCGTGGGCGGCACCTCGCTGGTGCGCGCGGCCAACACCCGTGGCTTCAGCGAAACCGTGTGGAAGGGCGCCGGCAGCGGCTGCTCAACCACCTATGCCAAGCCGGCCTGGCAGACCGACACCGGCTGCGCCCGCCGCATGGAGACCGATATCTCGGCTGTCGCCGATCCGGCCACCGGCGTCGCCGTCTATGGCCCCACCGGCCAGGGCACGGCATCGGGCTGGCTCGTGTTCGGCGGCACCTCCGTCTCGGCCCCGCTGATCGGCGGCATCTATGGCGCGCTTGGCGTCGGCGCGGCGAATGGCGCGTCGAAGATCTGGGCCACCGCCGCCACCCGCACCGGCTTCAACGACGTGACGCAAGGCAACAACGGCACGTGCAGCCTGGCCTATTTCTGCACCGCGGTGGTGGGCTATGACGGGCCGACGGGCTGGGGCTCGCCTTATGGAGCGGCGCCGTTCTGAGGCAGGTTTTGAGTTGAGGGGAGAGCCCGGTCGTTGTTGTGACGGCCGGGCTTTTCTTTGGGGGGCGCAGCCGGCGGCAGAGCCGCCGAGTCTGCTTGGAGTTTTAAGGAAGTAAGAAAAGGGGCGTGGCGGAGCCACGCCGTCGGACGACACACGAAAAAGGCGACCCGAAGGTCGCCTTTTTTGGTCGCCGGCCGTTCTTGCGCCTGTCGGCGCGCGGCTCGCGCGCACGCGGCGCTGCGAAATGGTGCCCAGAAGAGGACTCGAACCTCCACGCCCTTGCGAGCGCCAGCACCTGAAGCTGGTGCGTCTACCAATTCCGCCATCTGGGCACGGGGTAGG
>JBAXRE010000026.1:0-12311 GCA_037131365.1 Sphingomonadales bacterium | reverse complement strand
CTGACATTCCGGCCCTAAAGCCGGTGTGCTTTGTGGTATTGAGACATATAAGCTTCGGTTTAACCACGGCACTCGGGACCTGAAATCCCGAACCGTGGACCGCCGCCCACATGTCCCTTCATTTCTAACCTACAATGAGAAAGAGCGACACCAACCGTTCGCCTGGATGACCAGGTTACTGACCGGTGTCTTGTCCGATGTCGGCGGCGAGCGCTTCGCTTGGAAGCAGTGGGCTCGTCGTCGGCGACGGGGGCGGCTTATGATCCGCTCGAAGCATCCCGTCAACAACTTTTTTTCGTCATATTTCGCCGAAGCGAAAGTGCCGAAATCCCGGCGCCACAACGATTATCCGCCCACTTTTTCGGTGGGTCAAGTTGACCGCTGCTGTTGCTTGGCGTTCCCGGGAGCGTCGCTTCGGAAGCGGCGTCCCCGTCGGCCGGGAGCGCTCCTCTATGGGGCGACTGCCGGCGGCGCAAGCACTTTTTTGCGGGCCGGCGAAATTTTCTGTCCGCGCCTTGGAACAACCATACCGAAAGCCAGTTTCGCAGTGCCCTGCTGCCGGGGCTGTTCACAGCTCTGCCATCAGCTTCTGCTGCCGATTGCGAAACGGCTTTCGCGAATCTGGCTCCCTGCCCGGATGCGCAGCAGCCGAATCGCTGCCACGCCCCTCCCGTCGTCAGGTCGCGATATAATGCTTCAACGATTCGGCTTCGGCCTCGGCATCCTCGATTCGGCGCTTCACCAGGTCGCCGATCGACACCAGGCCGAGCAGCTCGTCATTGTCGACAACAGGCAGGTGACGGAACCGGCGGTCGGTCATCAGCGCCATCGCATCGCACACGCTCATGCGCGCTGGCGCCGTGACGACGGGGGCCGTCATCAGATCGGCCGCACAGGCATCATGGACCCGCCGGCCATGGGCATGCAGGCAGCGGACGATGTCGCGTTCGCTCACCAGACCGGCGATGGTTGCACCATCCATCACCAGCACCGCACCGATTCGGTGTTCGTGCAGCAATTCGACGATGCGGCTGACGTGGGTGTGCGGCGCAACTGTGACAAGCGGCTTCTTGCCGACGAGAATCGAACCCAGCATGATTCGCCTCCCCTCATGTGGGCCGTTGATCGGCACCACGGGGGCGGAATGATGCGCCCATCCGGCGCGGAAGGCAAAACACGATGACCACCCCTCCCCCGCTTGCGGCCGATCCCGCCGAATCGCCCTGGATCGCCTTCCGCCGCCTGATGCGAATCGTGACGGGGTGCGCGGTGGCCGCCGTGGTGGCGGCATTGGCGGCACTGCAGTTCACCGGGGCGCCGCAGCGGTGGGAATTGTGGGCGGCCGTGGCCGGCGGCGTGGCGGGCACCGTGCTGCTGACAGGCGCGCTGATGGGCCTGGTGTTCGTGTCGAGCCGGTCGGGCCACGACGATCACGTCGGCCGCAGCGACACGCCATAAAGCGGAAGGGCCGGAGCATCTGGCCCCGGCCCCTCGCTGGTTCAGATCATTCGGCCGATTCGGCGGCTGCCGCGGTCTTGCGGGTGCGGCGGCGCGGTTTGGCTTCGGCCGGTTCGGCATCGGCCGGCGCCGATTCGGTCACCACAGCCTCTGCCACCGGCGTTTCAGCAGCCTCAGCCGATTCGCGGCGCAGGCCCAGCCGGCGACCTTCACCGCGAGACACCGGCGGCGGCAGCGCCTGCAGCAGCGATTCGCGTTCGGCATGGTCGTTGGCGTCACCGGCATCATCGGCCTGGCGCGGTTCGCGGTCGCGGCGATCGCGCTGCCAGTCCCGCCGGCCGCGCTCCTCACGCGGGCGCTCCTCACGGGGCCGGTCGTCGCGGGGTCGGTCGTCGCGCACCCGATCATCATCGCGCGGGCGATCATCGCGGCGCTCGCCACGCTGCCGGTCATCCCGGGGCCGGTCATCGCGCTGCCGGTCATCGCGCTGCCGGTCGTTGCGGCCATCGCGCTGGCGGTCCCCGCGCGGCCGGTCATCACGCCGGTCATCACGCCGGTCGTCGCGCCGGTCGTCGCGGCGCTCCTCGCCGTCGTCCTCGCCGCCATCGACATCGCTGCCGTCGGCTTCGCCGTCCATCACATCGTCATCATAGCCGTCGCGGCCACGGCGGCCTTCCGGCTGGCGATCGCGGTGATCGCCCAGCAGGCGGAAATAATGCTCGGCATATTGCAGATAATATTCGGCGGTCACGCGGTCGCCGGCCTGCTGGGCATCGCGGGCAAGGGCGCGATATTTTTCCAGCAGCTGGGTGGCATTGCCGCGCTGGCGGTTGTCCAGCCGCGCGTAATTGTTGCCACCGGCCATCTGTTGCGGGCGCGGGCCATTGTTGCCGCCACCGCGCCGCCGCCGCTGGTTGTTCCTGATCAAGATCGTCGTCCCCGTTGCCTGGCCGATGCTGCGGCCGCTGATGGGTGAAATCGGGCCTCGTCGCGCGGCCCTGGCCCCAGATCTGTTGTCTGACCCCCTGAGCCACAAACGACCGGCCATTCTCGGGAAATGAGGCGCCGGTTGACGTGGGCGAGAGGCACGCGCGGCATCAAAGCTACGGTTGCCTGCCACAGGCTTAGCCGCGCCGGGCGCATCCGCCAAGGGAAAAACGACGAAGACGGTCTCAGCGTGCCACCTTGGGCGCCATGGAGGCCATCAGCTGGAAACAGGCATCAGGATCCTGGCGCTTCAGGCCGAGCAGCTGCATTTCGGCCGCGCCCTCCCGCCCGACAGCGATTTCCGGCCGGTTGGCGGTGATGCCGGCGATGATCTGCTGCGCCGCTTCCGCGATACTGATGCCGCCGTCCACCGGATCGTCGCCCGCGCCCTTCTGGCTGCCATCACCGGTGAGCGCGTTGGCGCCGATGCCGGTGGCGACAAAGCCGGGGGTGAGCACATGCACCTGCACGCCATATTGCGCGATCTCGGCCCGCAGCGCGTCGGACCAGCCGACCAGCGCGTGCTTGGCGGCGCAATAGCCGGTGCGCAGCGGTGAGCCGACCTTGCCCGCCACCGAGGCATTGTTGATGATCCGGCCGCTGCCGCGCGCCACCATGGCCGGCAACACCAGCTGCGTCAGGCGCAGCGGCGCGAAGAAATCCACCTCCATCAGCGTGCGATAGACGCCGAACGCGGTGTCGAGCGCCAGGCTGCGCTGCGAGATGCCGGCATTGTTGACCAGGCAGTCGATGCCGCCGGTGGCGGCTTCCACGCGTGCGGCAATGGCCGGCAGCGCATCAAGATCGGTCACCTCGAACGCTTCGACCATGCTGCCGGGGCACTGCGCCGCCACGTCGGCCAGCGCCGCCGCGTTGCGGCCCGACAGCACCAGCCGGGCGCCGGCCTGGGCCAGCGCCAGCGCCAGCCCCTTGCCGATCCCGGACGATGCCCCGGTGATCCAGATCGTCTTGCCAGTCACATCGGTCATTGCAGATAACTCCAGTCAACCGCGGGCACCCCGATCAGCATCGGGTGCGCCCACAAGAACGTCAGCCACAGCAGCACGCCGCCCACCACCGGCACCAGCCCGGGCCACAGGGCCGACACCGGCTGCCGGCCGCTCAATATGGCCCAGAACGGCATGTGCGACGTGCGCGCCATGTGGGTGGCATAGCTGGGGTTCTGCGCCTTCTTCTTGCCATCCTGCAGCGCCGAGCCGACCAGCGCCAGCGTCGCCACGCCGGCGGCCAGCACGATGGTGCGCGGATCGGCGCTCATGGTGATATGCACGGCGGCCCAGATCGCAAAGCTCCACATCATCGGATGGCGGGTGATGCGCTGCACGCCCTTGGGATCGCCCTTCACCCCCGGCATCATCGCCGGATTGGGCGACGACACCGATCCCACGAACAGGATCGCCGCCGCCAGCATGGCCAGCATGGCCGGGCCATAGGCCGATGCCGGCGTATCCCACAGCCGCTCTTGCGGAATCTGCCGCCACAGCTGCGCCGCGCCGCCAAAGCAGGCGAAGGCGACCACGGAATACAGCAGCGCGAAGCCCTTTTCGCCCAGCCGCGCCACCAGCGGCGCCCTGAGCGGGTGCGACAGCAGCATGTGGCTCAGCACGAATGCGCCGACCAGCACAGCCAGCAGCCCAAGATCCGACACGAATTTCCCCCTGTTTCACCGGCAGACCCGCGCGCCGGTGATTGTTCAGCGCGGATATTGCAGCGGCAAATCGGTGCGGCCAAGGCTTTTGTAGCGTTGGGCCAATTGGCTCTGGCGGCTGGTCATCGGTTGGGCGGCGCCATCGATCCACACGGCCACCGGCGCACTGGTCAATTCCAGCGGATCGCCATCCCACAGCACCAGATCGGCGCGCTTGCCGGCTTCCAGCGTACCGGTGTCGGCCAGGCCCAGAATGCGCGCGGGGTTGGCGGTGATGGCGGCGAGCGCCTGGCCCTTGGTCAGCCCCTTGCCGCCCGGCACCAGCCCCTGGGCCACGGCATTGCCGGCATAAGACGGGATGTTGGGCGGGGTGGAACCGCCAATGCCGCCCAGCGCCGCGATGGCGACAGTCACCCCGGCCGCCTGCAACGCGCCAAGATTGTTGCGCGATGCGGCCAGCGATTCGAATTCGGCCGGCAGGTCATAAAGCGGATGGGTGATCACCGGCACGCCGGCGCGCGCGATGTCGGCGGCAACCAGCCAGGCTTCGCGGGCGCCGATGAGCACCGGGCGCAGCGCCGGATAGCGGTTTTTCAGCTTCAGCACTTCCTGGATGTCGCTGGCCCGCTCGACATGCACGAACAGGGCCTGACGGCCGTCGATCACGGCGGCCAGCGCCTCGGCATCCAGCCGCTTGGCCAATGAACCCGAATCCTGGCCGCGATCGAATGTGGCCGGCGCGGCCAGCAATCGCTGGCTTTCGGCGAACATGTTGGCCAGCTGCGCCCAGGCCGCCGGGCGCGAACCACCGGCCAGACGGCCGCCGGTTTCGCCAATTTCCACATATTGCAACGCGCGCGCGCGCGTGAGGGTGGGGCCGGCATCCGCCAGGCTGATCACCGCGCCCTGCCCGCCGAACACGCCGCTTGACGAATCGGGCACCGCGGCGGCGCGGGTGATGCCGGCCAGCCGGCTGATGGCGATGTGGATGGAGCGCGGGTTGACCGCCGTCGACACGTCGAGCGCGGCCGAGAATGGCGACTGGCGGGCACCGCCGTCATTGGTCTCGCGCACGCCGTTCACTTCGGAAATGCCAAGATCGCTGACAGCATCGATGATGCCGGGGGTGAGGATGCGGCCCTTGCCGTCCACCACGCTGGCACCGGCGGGAACGGCCAGGCCCTTGCCCACCGCCGTGATGCGGCCGTTGTCAAAGATCAGCGTGCCGTTTTCGATCACGGTTTCGCCGCGCGCCGTCAGGATCGTGGCGCCAACGATGGCGGTGGGGGCGGCAGCGGCCGGCAGCGCGGCGCCGGCCAGCAACAGGGCCGTGATGGCGCGGATCATTTCACCTCTCCCTGGCCGGGCTGGCCCAATTCGAAATCGGCCGTGGGTCGGCGTTTGGGATCGCCCCAGTCGTACATCACCGCGCCATCGATCCACACCTGCATGGGGCGGGCATAGACGCTGAACGGTTCGGCCGACCACAGCACCACATCGGCGGCCTTGCCGGGTTCCAGGCTGCCGGTGCGGTCGCTGATGCCAAGGCCCTTGGCGGGGTTGAGGCTGAGCCACGTCCACGCCTGTTCCGGGGCGATGGCCAGCCCCAGCCGGCGGCCGGCGGCGATGGCCTTGGCGGCTTCCTGATTCAGGCGCTGGATGCCGTTCTCGTCATCGCTGTGGACGATGGCGCAGGCGCCGGCAGCGTTCACCAGCGCGATATTCTCGCGGATGCCGTCATAGCTTTCCATCTTGAAGCCATACCAATCGGCCCACATCGCCGCGCAAATGCCTTCGGCCTTCAGCATGTCAGCGATCTTGTAGCTTTCCACCGCGTGGTGGAAGGCCGTCACCTTGTAGCCGAACTCGTGGCTCATGCTGATCACATTGGCCATCTCGTCGGCGCGGTAGCAGTGGTTCTCCACCAAGATCTCGCCGTTCAGCACGCCCATCAGCGTGTCGAGCGCCAGCTCGCGGCGCGGCGCATCGGTGGGCTTGGCGGTGCCGGCCTGAGCACGCTTGGTGTAATCGTCCCACCGCCGCTTGTAGTTGGTGGCGTCAGACCAAAGCTGGCGGGCATAGGCGATATTGCCCATGCGCGTCTGCGGCATCTGCCCCCGGCTGCCATAGACGCGCTTGGGGTTTTCACCGCACGCCATCTTCAGGCTGTAGGGCGCGCCGGGGAATTTCATCTCCTGCACGCTGCGGCCATAGACGGGCTTCAGCGTCACGCCGCGGCCGCCGAACAGATTGGCCGAACCGGGCAGCACGTGCATCGCGGTGATGCCGCCGGCCAGCGCGCGGCTGAACCCCGGATCCTGCGGCCACACGCTGTGTTCGGCCCACACTTCCGGGCGGGCCGGGCTGGTCGCCTCATTGCCGTCGCTGTTCGCGTCCACGCCCGGGCTGGAATAGACGCCCAGATGGCTGTGAATGTCGATGATGCCGGCGGTGACATAGCGCCCCGCCGCCTCGATCAGTTTCGCACCGGCCGGCACGGCCACGCTCGCGCCGATTTCGGCGACCTTGCCGCCTTCCAGCCGGATCATGCCATTGTCCAGACGGTGACCGGCGCCATCATAGATGGTGGCGCCGCGAATCACTGTCACTTCGCCGGGGTAGGGCTTGTACTGGCTGGGCCAGGGGTCTTTCGGCACGCTCACCACTTCGGGCGGTGGCGGCGGCGGCGTTGGTGCCGGCTTGTCCTTGGCGGTGGCAGCGGCCGCGACCATCGCCAGGCCGGCCACACTCATCATCATCACTGCACGCATTGTTCGGCGTCTCCCCAAGCGCCCATGCTGGGCGTGCGGGGAGACGCGGGAAACTAAGGGAAAACCCTTACTTCACCCCATGCATCAGCTTCTTCAGCAGCGGCGAGAGCAGCAGCAGCACGCCGCCGATCGCCGCCGAGGCAAGGCCGATCGTCTGGAAAACGCCGGCATAGGTTTCAAGGCTGACCTTCAGATTGGTCACCTGCCCGCCCACGGTTTCAACACTGGCGACCTGCGCCACCAGCCCGCCGACATATTGGGCGCAGGCGATGGACACGAACCACAGGCCCATCATCAGGCCGACAACGCGGGCAATGGACAGCTTGGTCACCATCGACAGGCCCACCGGCGAGATCATCAGCTCGGCCATCGAATGGATGAGATAGAGGCCGGCCAGCCACCAGATGCCAACCTTGAAGTCCGGCCCGGCAAATTGCGTGCCCCACACCAAGAACAGGAAACCGCCGCCGACACCGGCCAGCGCCAGGCCAAACTTGACCGGGATGCCCGGCTCAAGGCCGCGCCGGCCCAGCGCCTGCCACATCAGGCTGAACAACGGCGCCAGGCCAACGATGAAGATGGCGTTGAAGAACTGCGTCTGGCCCGGCGAGATTTCGAACAGGCCGAAGATCGACAGATCGGTGTTGCGCGCCGCGAACAGGGTGAGGCTGGAGCCGGCCTGTTCGAACAGAGTCCAGAACACCACGTTGAAGACGATCAGGATGATCGCCGCCATCATCATCTGCCATTCCTGCCGGTTGCCATAGAAGATCGACCAGATCGGGATGAGGACGACGCAGGCCAGGAAGGTGCCGAACAACACCTTGCCCAGGATCGGCAGGCCCATCAGGTAACCAATGAAGCCGGCGCCTTCCACCGGCGGCGGCGCCGCCATCAGGTTGGTGAACAGGAACCACACCAAAGGCACGCAGGCGATGGCACCCAGATAGATGGGAATGTCGCGGTTGGGCGCGCCGGCAGGCGGCTCGCCATAGCCTTCCAGCCTTGGCCCGGCGAACTGGATCAGATACCAGCTGAACGCCATGCCGATGGCGGCCAGCAGGAATCCGGCCCACCAGCCATAGGTGTCGGCCAGGAAGGGGCAGGCGAGCTGACTGCCCAGCGAGCCGAGGTTGATGCCCATGTAGAAGATGGTGAAGCCGGCATCGCGGCGCGAATCGCCCTTGGCATAAAGGCTGCCGACCATCGTCGAGATGTTGGGCTTGAAGAAGCCGTTGCCGATGGTGACGGCGGACAGGCCCAGCAGCATGATGGTGACGAACAGCGCGCCACGCTCGCCGCCGGCTTCAAAGCCGCCCTTGGCGACATGACGGGCCTCGTGGCCATCGGCCGTCAGCAGCGAGACGCTGCCGTCCTCATTGCCCTTGATCTGCAGCTTCTGGCCGTCGATCGCCACATATTGCAGCTTGTCGGCGCCGCGTGTCTCCACGGTCACATTATATTGCTGGCCATCCACCTTGGCCCAGGGCTTGGCCGCCTCCCCGCCAAAGCACAGGGTGAAATAGCCCAGCGCCATCAGGATGGCGCCGAACTTCACCGCCTTCTTGGAGCCGAGATAATTGTCCGCAAGCAGCCCGCCGACGAGCGGGGTGAGATAGACCAGCGCGGTGAAGCCGCCATAAAGGCTGGTCGTCGTGCTGTCGGAAAACAGGAAATGCTGGGCAAGATACAGCGTCAGCAGCGCCCGCATGCCGTAATAGCCAAAGCGCTCCATGGCCTCGGTGGTGAACAGCCGCGCCAGCTGCGCCGGGTGACCGAACCATTGCGGGCGGGGGTCTGCCACCGCTGCGCTCGCGTTCTCGCTCAAAATCGCTCTCCCTCGCGCACCCCGGCGCGTGCCTTGGTGCGTTGATAGCCGCAGCCCAGCGCCGCGCCAAGCGCGGCGACGTGACAGAAGCGCGCCGCGCCAAGGACTGCGACTTGACGGGCGCGCGCCGCGCGAGTCTGATTTGGCCATGATCAAGCCCGCCATCGCCGCCCTCCTCGCCCTCATCGCCGTGCCCAGCGCCGCCGCGCCCACGCTGCTGCTGCCCGACCGGGTGTGGGATGGGGAGGCGATGCACAGCGGCTGGCAGGTGCTGGTGGACAAGGGGCGCATTGTTGCCGTGGGTAGCAACCTTGCCGCGCCAGCCGATGCCACCCGCATCACCCTGCCAGGCCAGACGCTGCTGCCCGGCTTCATCGAAGGGCACAGCCATCTCCTCCTCCACCCCTATGACAAGACGCCGTGGGACGATCAGGTGCTGAAAGAGAGCGAGGCCTACCGCGTCGCCCGCGCTGTCGGCCATGCCAAGGCGACGCTGATGGCCGGCTTCACCACCGTGCGCGATCTGGGCACCGAAGGCGCCGGCACCGCCGATGTGGGGCTGAAGCGCGCCATCAACGAAGGCTGGGTGCCGGGCCCGCGCATGATCATCGCCACCCGCGCCATCGTCGCGCCCGGCAGCTATGCGCCCAAGAACGACGCCTGGCATGTGCCGCAGGGGGCGGAAGAGGCCGACGGGCCGAACCTTGTCAGCGCCGTGCGCCGCCAGATCGGTGCGGGCGCCGACGTGGTGAAGCTGTACGGCGATTATCGCTGGCGGCCGGGCGAAGGCAGCCGGCCGACCTTTTCACAGGCCGAAATGGCCGCCGCCGTCGCGGCTGCCCATGATGCCGGGCGGCCGGTGGCTGTGCACGCCAACACCGCCGAAGCCATGCGCCGGGCCACGCTGGCCGGGGTCGACGTGATCGAACATGGCGGCGAGGGCACGGCGGAGGTGTTCGCGCTGATGGCGAAGAACAAGACGGCGCTGTGCCCGACTTTGGCTGCCGGCGATGCCATCGCCCGCTATCGCGGCTGGAACGGCCAGGAACCGGCACCGGCCGACATTCAGGAGGACCGCGCCGCCTTCCAGCTGGCCATGAAGGCCGGGGTGCCGATCTGCATGGGCGGCGATGTCGGCGTGTTCGCGCACGGCGAGAATGCCCGCGAGATGCTGGCGATGGCGGCGGCCGGGATGAGCAATGCCGGCGTGCTGATGGCGGCGACGGCCGGCAATGCGCGCTATTTCAACCTGGCCGATCGCGGCCGGGTCGTGCCCGGCCTGCTTGCGGATCTGGTGGCGGTGACCGGCGATCCGGTCGCCGATCTGAAAGCGGTGACGAACGTGCGCTTCGTGATGAAGGGCGGAGAGGTGGTGCGCCGCGACTGAAGCCCTGCTATGGCCCCGCGCCATGGACAGCTTCAACGACCGCACCACGCCCGCCACCCTGATCGCCACCCGCCGTTCCGGCAAGGCGCGCGAGATGGTGGCGCCCGGCCCTGACGCCGGGCAGCTTGCCGCCCTGCTGGAAAGCGCGGCGCGCGTGCCCGATCATGGCAAGCTGGCACCGTGGCGATTTGTGGTTGTCGCGAATCGCGCCGCCTTTGCTGACGGGCTGCTCGCCGCCTACCGGGCCGGCAAGCCCGACGCCGGCCGGCTGGAGAAGGAGGCGGTGCACCAGTTCGCGGTGCAGGCGCCCTGCCTGGTGGTGGTGCTTTCCAGCCCGAAGCCGAGCCATATCCCGCTGTGGGAGCAGGAGCTTTCCGCCGGCGCGCTGTGCCAGAATCTGTGCCTGGCCGCGCACGCCCATGGTTTTGTCGCCAACTGGCTGACCGGCTGGGCGGCCTATGACGCCGGCGTGCTTGACCTGCTGGGCGGCATGGCCGGCGAGCGCATCGCCGGCTTCATCTATATCGGCAGCCAGGGCCGGCCGCTGGAAGAACGGCCGCGCCCCGACATGGCGGCGATCACGACGCTGTGGCGCGGATAGGCCGACGGGCCTAGCTGCAGCGCACATCGCCGCTGCCGGCGACCTTCTTGATGCACTTGGCCCCGCCGGTGATGGTGACATCACCCGAACCGGCGATGCGGATATCGGCCTGGCCAGTGGCATGGGCGGCGACATCGCCCGAACCGGCAATGCTGATCGCGGTGTTGGTGCATTTCAGATTGCCGAACGCCACGTCGCCGCTGCCGGCGATGCGGATGTTGAGCGCGCCGCAGCGGCCGCCGCCGGCCACGTCGCCCGAACCCGACAGATCAACGTTGACGGTGCGCGCATCGATCGCGGCGACATCGGCGTCGCCCGAACCGGCAACGCGCAGGCCGAATGTCTCGCCTTCGCCCCGGTCGGCCTTCAGATTGCCGGAACCGGCGACGGCAATGCCATGCAGCGCCGGCATGGTGACGGCGACGGTGACAGTCTTGCCGCCCCAGCTCCAATTGCCGCGCTTGCGACCAATTTTGAGCACGCCCTTGTCGACAAGGATTTCCAGCTTGTCCAGATCGGCGGTCTCGCCGGTGGCGAGCACCGCGAAGCCGCTGCCGTGGCGGACGACGACATCGTCGCTGCCGGCCAGCGCCACCCGGTCGAAGCCGGACAGGTCAAAGCGCCGTTCCGCCGCATTGGCGGGCGCGACGGCGGCAAGGGTGGCGGCAAGCGTGGCAAGGGACAGGGCGGCGGTGCGGATCATCGGGCAGCTCCTTTGTGTATTGCCTAAATAATACACAAAGCGCCTCAGCGGCGCAAGCCCGCCGCCGGAATGCCGAAGATGTTGAGTTCAATCACGAAGAAGCAGACGATCCAGATCGCGGCATCGAAGAAATCGAGCCAGGCGCCGGTGAAGCCCCACCACAGCGCCGCCGCCATGGTGACGGCGTAGAGGCCGGCCCGCAGCGCCGATCGCCCCAGCCCGCGCGCCCCTTCCGGGAAGAAGAGATCGATCCAGATCAGCGCCGAGATGGCGAGCCAGGCCACCGCGTTGAGGATTTCGACCGGATCGCGGATGGCGATATAATGATCGAGCGCGAACAGCGCGCAGGCATAGCCGGTGAGTTCGAAGGCCAGCGCCGGCAGTGCGATGGACGTGAGCGCGCCGCCGGCCGGCAGCCGGCCGGTTTCCCATTCGAACACGCCCAGGATGATCACCCAGCCGATCTGATCAATGGCCTTGGGGGCCAGCAGATCGTCAGCCGCCCACATGAAAGCGCCGACATTGACCAGCACCGCGCTGTAGATCAGCACCTTGACGATGCGGAACCAGGCCGGCGTGGTGGCCAATGTCGGCGATATTGCGGGCGTCAGGCGGCTGTTCAGGCGGCCTTCAGCACCAGTTCGATCTTCTGCTGGGCGGCCGGTTCGTCGATATTTTCCATCGCCGCCAGTTCGCGCGCCAGTCGGCCGATGGCGGCTTCATAGATCTGGCGCTCGCTGTAGCTCTGTTCCGGCTGGTCTTCGGCGCGGTGCAGGTCGCGCACCACTTCCGCGATGCTGACGAGATCGCCCGAATTGATCTTGGCTTCATATTCCTGGGCGCGGCGCGACCACATGGTGCGCTTGATGCGCGGCTTGCCCTTCAGGGTGGTCAGCGCCTCGTTCAT
>JBAXRE010000025.1:0-14824 GCA_037131365.1 Sphingomonadales bacterium | reverse complement strand
AGATGTACTTCACCGCCGCCACCATGATCATCGCGGTGCCCACCGGCATCAAGATCTTCAGCTGGATCGCGACGATGTGGGGCGGCTCCATCCGCTTCGACACGCCGATGCTGTGGGCGATCGGCTTCATCTTCATGTTCACCGTGGGCGGCGTCACCGGTGTGCTGCTGTCCAACGCCGGCGTGGACACCTATTTCCACGACACCTACTATGTGGTGGCGCACTTCCACTATGTGTTGTCGCTGGGCGCCGTGTTCGCCATCTTCGCCGCCTGGTATTATTGGTTCGGCAAGATGTTCGGCAAGCCGTACAACGAAACGCTCGGCAAGCTGCACTTCTGGATCTTCTTCATCGGCGTGAACGTGATGTTCTTCCCGATGCACTTCCTGGGCATGGATGGCATGCCGCGCCGCATCCCCGATTATCCGCAGGCCTATGCCGGCTGGAACCATGTCGCCTCCACCGGCTATGCCATCATGGGCGTGGGCATGTTGTTCTTCTTCCTCAACCTGATCGTGTCGTTCGCGTCGCGCCGGAAGGTGGAAGACAATTATTGGGGTGAAGGCGCGACGACGCTGGAATGGACCCTGTCCAGCCCGCCGCCGTTCCACCAGTTCGAAACCCTCCCGGTCATCAAGTAAGGGGCCGGGCTTACCCGGGGCGGTGCGCTGGTCGCGCCGCCCTGACAGGCCAGACACAGATGAACACGACCACTGCCCAATCCGCCCCCGGGGTGCCGACCACCCTGATGGCGGACTGGCGCGATTATTTCGCGCTGCTGAAGCCCCGCGTGATGACGCTGGTGATCTTCACGGCCGCCTGCGCGATGATCGCGGCGCCGGGCCACATGCACCCGTTCCTGGCCTTCACCGCCATCCTGTGCATCGGCGTCGCCGCCGGCGCTGCCGGCGCGCTGAACCAATGGTATGAAGCCGATATCGATGCGCTGATGAAGCGCACGGTCAAGCGCCCGCTGCCGGCCGGCAAGCTGGAGCGTTCGGAAGCCCTGGCCTTCGGCGTCATCCTCGGCACCGGCTCGGTCGCGGTCATGGGCCTCGCCCTGAACTGGGTCGCCGCCGCCTGGCTGGCCGTCTCCATCCTGTTCTATGTCGTCGTCTACACCGCCTGGCTGAAGCGCCGCACGCCGCAGAACATCGTCATCGGCGGTGCCGCCGGCGCCTTCCCGGTGATCTGCGGTTGGGCCGCCGTCACCGGTGACACGCCGCTGCTGGCCTGGATCCTGTTCGCCATCATCTTCCTGTGGACCCCGCCGCACTTCTGGGCGCTGGCCCTGTTCATGGAGGCCGATTACGCCAAGGCCGGCGTGCCGATGCTGCCCGTCACCCACGGGCTGGCCGAAACCCGCCGCCAGATCCTGCTCTATTCGCTGCTCTTGGTGCCGGTCACCATCGCGCCGTCGCTGATGGGGCTGACCAACTGGGCCTATGGCGGCACCGCGATCACGCTGGGCGCGATCTTCCTCGCCATGGCCGTGAAGGTGAGCCGCAGCACCGCCGAGGTGCCGGCCGAAATGGTTGCGGAGAAGCAACTGTTCAAGTTCAGCCTGCTCTATCTGGCCTGCCTGTTCGGCGCGCTCGTTGCCGACCGGCTGCTGCTGCCATGAGCGTCAATCCCGCCCAGTGGACGGCCGAGGAACGCGCCGCCTTCTACGCGCGCCGCGCCTCGCGCAACCGCGCGCTCGGCATCCTGCTGTTCGCGCTGGTGGCGCTGTTCTTCGGCATCACCGTCGTGCGCATGACCGGTGATCCGCTGCCCAAGCACGGCCCGGCCGAGCTGGCGAAATGAGCCAGGCCGCCGGCATCGCCCGCGCCAACCGCCGCGTCGGCCTGGTGGCCGGCCTCGGCGCGGTCGCCATGATCGGCGTCGCCTATGCCTCGGTGCCGCTCTATCGCCTGTTCTGCCAGGTGACCGGCTATGGCGGCACCACCCAGGTCGCCGCCGCCGCGCCGACTGCCGATCGTCTGGTCGCGGTGGCCGGCCGCACCATCAAGGTGCGTTTCGATGGCAATGTCGCGCCGGGCCTGCCGTGGCGCTTCCGCCCGCAACTGACCGATGTGACCATTCCCATCGGCGAGAAGCGCCTCGCCTTCTTCACCGCCACCAACACCGGCACCACGACAATCACCGGCCAGGCCGGCTTCAACGTCTCGCCGGATGAGGCCGGGCGCTATTTCATCAAGATCCAGTGCTTCTGCTTCAGCGAGCAGACGCTGAAGCCGGGTGAAACGGTCAGCATGCCGGTCACCTATTACATCGATCCCACCATCGTGGATGACCCGGTGGCGCGCAAGATCGACGAAATCACGCTGAGCTATACCTTCTACGCAGTGGACAAGCCGTCGCGGGTCGCGCTAAGCGCTGCGACAATAAGTAACAGTCAAAACAGCAAGGGCTGAGCCATGGCCGGTGCCAAGACCCACGATTTCCACATCCTCAACCCCTCGTCGCGTCCGCTGATGATGTCGATGGCGGTGCTGATCCTCGCCGCCGGCGGGATTGGCTGGATGCACAAGTTCGGCTGGGGCATGCCGACCTTCTTCGCCGGCCTCGCCGCCGTCAGCGCCATGTTCTTCCTGTGGTGGAAGGATGTCGTGCACGAAGCCAACACCGGCGATCACACGCCGGTGGTGCAGATCCACCACCGTTACGGGATGATCCTGTTCATCGCGTCGGAAGTGATGTTCTTCGTCGCCTGGTTCTGGGCCTATTTCAACGCCGCCCTCTATCCCTCGCTGCACGAAGGCATCGAAGGCAGCTGGCCGCCCAAGGGCATCGAACTGCTCGATCCGTTCGTCTTCCCGCTGCTGAATACGCTGATCCTGCTGCTGTCGGGCACCTCGGTCACCTGGGCCCACCACGCGCTGATCCATGGCGATCGCAAGGGGCTGAAGCAGGGTCTGTGGGTGACGATCGCGCTGGGCGCCATCTTCACCTGCGTGCAGGCCTATGAATATCACCACGCCGAATATGGCCTGGCCGACAGCGTCTATGGCGCCGCCTTCTACATGGCGACCGGCTTCCACGGTTTCCACGTGATTGTCGGCACCATCTTCCTGGCCGTCTGCCTGGCCCGCACCTATCGCGGCGATTTCACCCCGCGCCAGCATTTCGGCTTCGAAGCCGCGGCCTGGTACTGGCATTTCGTGGACGTGGTGTGGCTGTTCCTGTTCATCTCCATCTATGTGTGGGGATCGAAGTTCGGTGCGGCCGTCGCCCATACCGCGCTTGGCTGAGCCTTCCCTTCAACAGGTTGCGCTTCGGGGCTGCTGTCCACGCTGTGGCGGCGGCCCCTTGTTTGTGGGCAAGGGGCTTGCCGGCCTGCTGAAGCTCGCCCCGCGCTGCACCGCCTGCGGGCTGGAGTATGAACGCTTCAATGTCGGCGACGGCGCTGCGCCGTTCCTGATCTTCATCGTCGCCACCATCGTCATCATCGCCAGCCAGGTGACGGAGTTCAGGCTGCACCCGCCGTGGTGGGTGCATGTGCTGCTGTGGCTGCCGCTCACCCTTGCCCTGTCGCTGGGGCTGATGCGGGTGGCCAAGGGGCTGTTTGTCGCGCTTGAGTTCCGCCACAACGCCGGCGAAGGACGCCGCCAGTGAGCCGCCGCGTCCCCATCATTCCCACCATCATCGCCGCGGCCGGCATCCTGATCCTGTGCGCGCTCGGCAAATGGCAGCTTGATCGCCGCGAATGGAAGCATGATCTGATCGCCCGCCTCGCCGCCGCGCCCAAGCTGCCGCTGGTGACGCCGGCGGAATTCCGCAGCGCCATGATGGGCGATATTTCGGTGCAGTATCGCCGTGCCAGCATCGATTGCCGCGCCGGCACGAAGACACCCTATGATCTGCGCCCCGGCAGCTCGGCAGCCGGCGATTCGGGCTTTTTCGTCGTCGTCTCCTGCCGGCCGGGTGATCAGCCGCCCGATATCGTCGCGGTTGCCGGCTGGACGCGCCGGGTCGATGCCGGCCAGACGCCGATCCTGCTCGATCACCAGCTCACCGGAACGGTGATCGAAAACCCCTATGGCAAGCAGCCGAACCGCCCGCGCTTCATGCTGATTCCCGATGCGGCCATCCCGCCACTGGCCACACCGGCGCAGCCGAGCGCGGAAGATCTGCCCGACAATCACCTGGCCTATGCCGGCCAGTGGTTCGGCCTCGCGGCGGCGCTGGCGGCCATTTATGGCCTGTGGCTGCGGCGACGGGCGGTTGCGCCCAACGCCCCGCCCGCATAACGGGGCAGGCGATGCGCTATCTCTCCACGCGGGGCCAGGCCCCCATCCTCGATTTCCGCGATGCGACGCTGGCCGGTCTGGCCGGCGACGGCGGCCTCTATGTGCCCGAAGCCTGGCCGCGATTCAGCGAGGCGGAGATCGCCGCCATGGCCGGCCTGTCCTATGTCGAGGTGGCGGTGCGCGTGTGCGCGCCGTTTACGGCGGGCGCGCTGGATGAGACGGCGCTGCGCCAGATTTTCACCACCGCCTATGGCCGCTTCGTCCACGCCGCGGTGGCGCCACTGACGCAGCTGGACCACCGCCACTGGCTGATGGAGCTGTTCCACGGGCCGACGCTCGCCTTCAAGGATGTGGCGCTGCAGGTGCTCGGCCTGATTTTCGAACGGTTCCTGGCCGAATCGGGCCGGCACATAACGGTGATTGGCGCGACCTCGGGCGACACCGGCTCTGCCGCCATCGATGCGCTGGCCGGGCGTTCGGGGGTTGAGGTGTTCATGCTCCACCCCGATGGCCGGGTGAGCGAGGTGCAGCGCCGGCAGATGACGACGGTGCTGGACGGCAACATCCACAATCTCGCCATCGCCGGCAATTTCGATGATGCGCAGGCCATCGTGAAGGCGATGTTCAACGATGCCGCCTTTGCCGCGCGCTTCCCGCTGGCGGCGGTGAACAGCATCAACTGGGCGCGGCTGCTGTTCCAGGTCGTCTATTATTTCACGTCAGCGCTGGCGCTGGGCGCGCCGCACCGCGCCATCGCCTATGCGGTGCCGACCGGCAATTTCGGTGACGTGTTCGCAGGTTATGTCGCGGCGCAGATGGGCCTGCCGATCGAACGGCTGGTGGTCGCCACCAACCGCAACGACATTCTCCACCGCGCGCTGACCAGCGGCGATTACAGCGCCGGCAGCGTCGCACCGACCGATGCGCCGTCGATGGATATCCAGGTGTCGTCCAACTTCGAGCGGCTGCTGTTCGATCTGTCCGGCCGTGATGCGGCGGCGCTGGCGGCGGCGATGGCCGAGTTCGAAGCCACGAAGCGGCTGCATATTCCCGAGGCGTGGCGGGCCCGGGCCGGCCTGTTCTCCTCCGCCCGGGTCGAGGCCGACGAGATGGCCGACACGATGCGCTGGGCGCTGGCCCACACCGGCGAACTGATCGATCCGCACACCGCCATCGGCCTGGCCGCCGCCCGCCGCGATGCGGGATCCACGCCGATGGTGACGCTGGCCACCGCCCACCCGGCCAAGTTCCCCGCCGCCGTCGCGGCCGCCACCGGCGTCCACCCGCAATTGCCGGCGCGGCTGGCCGACCTGATGCAGCGCCCGGAACGTTATGACCGCACCCCGGCCGAGTTGCAGGCGGTGGAGGCCCATATCGCCGCCCGCGCCCGCGCCCGATGAGCCTGCCCAACATCAGCACGCTGGCGAACGGCCTGCGCGTCGCCAGCTGGGCGCTGCCCGGCATCGAAACGGCGGCAGTGGCGGTGACGGCGGAAACCGGCTCCCGCTTTGAAGCGCCGGCGGTCAACGGCCTCGCCCATCTGTTCGAGCATATGGTGTTCAAGGGCACGCACCGCCGCTCCGCCCGCGCCATTGCCGAGGAGATGGAGGATGTCGGCGGCCAGCTGAACGCCTGGACCAGCCGCGACACCACCATGTTCCATGCCCGCCTGCTGGGCCGCGACCTGGCGCTGGGGGTGGATCTGATTGCCGATCTCGTCACCGGCGCGCGCTTCGATGCGGATGACATCGTGCGCGAGAAGGAGGTCGTGCTGCAGGAACTGGGCGAGGCCCGCGACACGCCTGACGACATCGTGTTCGATCATCTGCAGGAAGCCGCCTATCCCGATCAGCCGCTCGGCCGCTCGATCCTGGGGGACGAGGTCAGCCTCGCCCGGATCAGCCGCGACGATCTGATCGGCTGGCAGGCCACCCATTATGCGCCGAACCGGCTGACGTTGGTGGCGGCCGGCAAGGTGGATCACGACGAATTGTGCCGGATGGCCGAGGCCGCGTTTCCGGCAGCGCACGGTGATCCGACCACGCCGGCGGGTGAGAAGGTGCGCTTCCACCCCGGCCGCCACCATGATTCGCGCAAGATCGAGCAGGCGCAACTGACCGCCGGCTGGGCCGCGCCCGGCCATCACGATCCGGCGCAGGATGCCGCGCTGCTGTTCACGCTGGCGGCCGGCGGCGGCATGTCCTCCCGCCTGTTCCAGCAGGTGCGGGAGGAGCGCGGGCTGGCCTACACGGTTTCGGCCTCACTGACGCCCTATGTGGATGCCGGGCTGATGAGCGTCCACGCCGCCACCGATCCCAAACAGGCGGCTGCGGCGCGCGCGCTGATCATGGACGTGCTGCACCAGACCGCCGCCGAACTGGAACAGGCTGAACTCAACCGCGCCCGCGCCCAGGCTGTCGCCAGCCTCCTGATGGCGCTGGAAGGCCCGCAGGGCGCTGCCGATTATCTGGGCCGCAGCCTGCTGGTGCACCGCCGCTTCGTGCCGCCGGCCGAACTGGTGGCGCGGATCGAGGCGGTGACGGTGGAAGCCGCCCGCGCCGCCGGCGCCGCCATGCTGGCCAACGCCCCGGCCCGGGCCGAGATCGGGCGGCACAAGGCGGCAGCGTGACGTCGCTCGCCACCCTCGTCACCGAACCGTGGGCGGATTTCGGGCTGGTCGATTCCGGCCATGGCCGCAAGCTGGAGCGTTATGGCCGCTTCCGATTCATCCGTCCCGAACCGCAGGCGATGTGGGCACCGGCCAGCCCGGACTGGCGGGCCGACGGCGAGTTCATCGGCGGCAGTGACGAGGAGGGCGGCGGCCGCTGGCAGCTGAACGCCAATGTGCCCGATCGCTGGCCGATGAAGCGCCCGACCGCACAGGGCGATGTGAGTTTCTGGGCCAACAACACGCCGTTCCGCCATTTGGGCTTCTTTCCAGACATGGGCGGCCAGTTCGACTGGCTGGCCAGCCGCATCCGCCCCGGCGACCGGGTGATGAACATGTTCGGCTACACCGGCGTCGGCAGCCTGGTCGCGGCGCGCGCCGGGGCGCAGGTGACGCATGTCGATGCCAGCAAGAAAAGCGTGGCGGCCGCGCGCGAGAATGCCGCGCTGTCGGGCCTGGCCGATGCCCCGGTGCGCTGGATCATCGACGATGCGCTGAAGTTCCTGCGGCGCGAAGTGCGGCGCGGCGCGAAATATCATGGCCTGATCTTTGATCCGCCCAAATATGGGCGCGGGCCCGATGGCGAGGTGTGGCAGCTGGAGCGTGATCTGCCGGAACTGGTCGACCTCGCCCGCCAGTTGCTGGCTGATGATGCGCGCTTCTGCGTGCTTACCGTCTATGCCATCCGCATGTCGGCGCTGGCGCTGCAGCCTCTGCTCGGCCAGGCGCTGGGCGGCCGTGGCGGCAGCATCGAAGTGGGCGACATGGCGATCCGCGAGGAAACGCGCGGGCTGTTGTTGCCCACTGCCATCTTCGCACGCTGGAGCGCGTAAGCCGGCTTCAGCCCTGCAGCACCGCCTGCCAGCCGAGCGCCGTCACCGCGCCGGCGGTCAGCACCATGCGCAGCCGGCCGTACCAGCCGGGCAGGCCGTGGGAGCGCAGATCCCACAGCAGGTGGAGCAGCAGCGCTGCCGCCAGCGCCAGCAATTGCCCGACACGATATTTCGCCGGCACCAGCAGGATCAGCCAGCCGGCGATGCTGGGCAGCATGGCCAGCCCGATCTGGCCCGGTGCCGGCTGCGCCTGCTGCACCGCCGCGCCCCAGCGGGCGCCGCCCAGGAAAGACAGGATGATCGCCGCCCACCACAACAGGCTTTCGGTGAACTGCCAGCGGAAATCCGGCCAGATCAATGTGGCCACCGGCGGCGCCAGGAACGGGATCAACCCGGCCACACCATAAACGAGCACGACGGGCGGGGTTTTCTGCATGGTGGTGCCGGTGTCATGCCGCCGGCCATCGGCCCATGCGACATGTTGCCCATGGCTCAGGCCCGGCAGGCCTTCACGCTGGCCGGATCGGGGCGTACGCCGGGCCGGAACACCGCGACATAGCCTTCGGCAATGTCGGCAATCGTCACCAGTTCATAGCCCACCGCCTTCACCTCGCAGGTGAGCAGTGCCTTGGGCATGCCGTGCTGCTCGCTCGGCCGGTCCAGATCGACAACAACGATACGGCCGCCGGGCCGCAAGCTGCGCCGCAGCCGGTCGAGCAGCAGATAGGGTTGTTCAATCTCGTGATACATGTGGATCATCAGCGCGACATCGACACTGCCCGCCGGCAGCCGCGCGTCAGACTGGCCGCCGAGCACATAGCGCACATTGCCGTGGCCCGCCGCCCGCGCCCGCTGCCGCACCGCCGCCAGCACCGCCGAGGAAATATCCTGCGCATAGACACGGCCCTGCGGCCCCACCACCGGCGCCACCCGCATCACATAATAGCCGCCCCCGGTGCCGATATCGGCCACGGCCATGCCGCCGCGGATGCCGGCAATGCGGATGACGTCAGCCGCCTCCCCCACCTTGTCGCGCGCCGCTTCCTCACCCCATTCGGCGGAAATCACCTTGGCCACCGGCCGCTGCGGGCGCGGCAGGCCGGCGGCACCCGTGACCAGGGGCAGCGCGGCCACCAGCAGGACAAGGGAAACAGGACGCATCACGCTGCCGACATGGCAGGCCATCATGACCAAAACATGTCAGGCGCGCGGGCGGGATGCCGGCGCGCTGCCAGTGCTGGGCAGCGCCCGCCAGCGGTTCATCTGGCGCTGGAATTCATTGAGGTCGCGCCCGGCCAGTTCGGCACCGCCGATGAAGCGCAGGCTGACCGGGTTCACCGCATTGCCGCGCAGCCAGATCTCGTAATGCAGGTGCGGGCCGGTCGAAAGCCCGGTGGAGCCGACGGCACCGATGCGCTGGCCCTGGGCCACATGCTGGCCGGGCTTCACGTCGATGCGGCTCATGTGCGCATAGGCCGTGGCCAGTTCCTTGTTGTGGCGGATCATCACGTAACGGCCATGGCCGCCGTGCCAGCCGGCGAAGCTGACGGTGCCGCCGCCCGCTGCCATGATCGGTTCCCCGGTGCTGGCGCCGAAATCGACACCCTTGTGCATGCGCGAAAAGCCCAGCACCGGGTGGAAGCGCATGCCAAAGCCGCTCGACATGCGGGCACCGTCCACCGGCGTGCGCATCAGGCCCTTCTTCACGCCTTCGCCGCTGGCCTGATAATATTCGCCCTTCCACAGGCCGATTTCCACCGGGTCGCGGCCGGCGCGGGACAGGGCGCCGAACAGCAATTTGCCGTGGCGCACTTCGCCGGTTTCGGCGCGATCCTGTTCGATGATGATGTCGAACCGGTCGGACCGGCCCAGGCCGCGCTGGAAATCGACGACGTGGCGCATCTGCTTGACCAGCTCGGCGGCCTGCGCGGCCGGCACGCCGGCGCTGCGCAGCGCCCGGTTCAGGCTGGTGCCCACCTGGCCGCTGACCCGCAGCGGCGTTGAATCCACCCGGATGGGAATGCGTTTCATCACCAGGCCGTCGGCAGCGCGGGTGATCTCCACCCTCAGGTCGAAAGCGGCGCGCAAGGCCAGAAGTTCCAGCGGGCGCGGCACCGCCTTGCTCTCGCGCCGGCCCAGCACCAGTTCGGCGCGAACCCCGCCGCCGGCACGCAGGCCGCCCAGCAGGCGGGTAACAGCGGCCACATCATCAGCATCAACGCCGGCGTTGCGCAGCGCCGCGTTCAGCCCGCGCGATCCGATGGTGACGCTGCGCTCCACCCGTGGCCGTTCCGGCGCTTCGGCGAGCGGGCGCAGCTGGCGGGGATCGACCCGTGCTTCGCTGCCGGTGATGCCGCCCAGCGCCAGCGGCGCGATGGCGAACACCCGGCCCTCTTCGGCCTGCACACCGGTCAAGGCGGCGGGGCGGCCCTCGTAAATCGGCGGCACCAGCGTGCCGACACTGGCTGCGCCGCCGACCAGCGCCGTGCAGGCGGCCAGCTTCATCCACCAGCGCCGCGTGCCGATGGCCGAACCCAGATCCAGATCGATGTCGCCATGTTCGGCGGCGCTGCGCAGGCGGCGCCAATCGGCGGCGAGGCGGCGGCGTTCGGCGGCGGCTTCGCGGGCCAGCGCGGCTGCGGCCCCGGCGGCCCAGCCCGCCCAGCCGCCCGCCGGTGCCGACCAGCGGCCCGGCAGCGCGATGCTGCCACCGGCCTGCGCCTGAAGCCCGGATTGGTACAAACCCTGCGCCCCCAACCGTTGACAGACGTTAAGCTGCGGAACGTGAACGTGGAATCCACGCACCTGCGTAGTTGCCGAATCTGTGGACTCCGCGAGTCGCCGTGTCAATCGCACAACAATCTGTGGACAAAGCGGACAAGGCGAGCCGTGGTCATCGAACGGTCACTTGCGCGGGCGAATCGCCCGTGTCACGTTTGGGTCCATGGACAACCGCACCGGTTCGTCATTGCCAATTCCGCGCGGATCATCGCCGCGCTGGCCGCGCCGGCAACGCCCGGCCGCTGCTGCCGCCGCCGCCATCCGGCCCCATTGCCACAGCCCCTTGCCGCCCGCACCGGGGCGGGCCACGTTGGGCGGGTGAACCGGATCGGCGCCCTTCCAACGCGTTCCGGCACCAGTGCCGGCAAGATCACCGCCGTGCTGGGGCCGACGAACACCGGCAAGACGCACCTTGCGGTCGAACGCCTGTGCGGCCACGCCAGCGGCATCATCGGCTTTCCGCTGCGCCTGCTGGCGCGCGAGGTGTATGAACGGGTCGTCGCCGCCAAGGGCGCGCATCAGGTCGCGCTGATCACCGGCGAGGAAAAGATCGTGCCGCCGCAGGCGCGCTGGTTCCTGTGCACGGTCGAATCCATGCCGATGGACCGCGAGGTTGCCTTCATCGCCATCGACGAAGGCCAGATGGGGGCCGATCCCGAACGCGGGCACGTGTTCACCGATCGCCTGCTGCATGCCCGCGGCTATGCCGAAACCATGATCCTGGGTTCGGAAACGCTGAAACCCCTCATCCGCGCGCTGATCCCCGATGCCGAGATCAT
Organism: Sphingomonadales bacterium; assembly: GCA_037131365.1. Taxonomy (GTDB): domain Bacteria; phylum Pseudomonadota; class Alphaproteobacteria; order Sphingomonadales; family Sphingomonadaceae; genus Sandarakinorhabdus. The sequence goes on along the minus strand of JBAXRE010000025.1, from coordinate 3,510 downwards.
CACGCGCCCGCGCTTTTCGACGCTGGCCTATGCCGCGCCCAAGAAACTCTCCCGCCTGCCGCGCCGCACCGCCATCGTCGCCTTCACCGCTGCCGAAGTCTATGCGATTGCCGAAATGCTGCGCCGGCAGAAGGGCGGCGCGGCGGTGGTGATGGGATCACTCTCCCCGCGCACCCGCAACGCCCAGGTGGCGATGTACCAATCGGGTGAGGTGGATTATCTGGTCGCCACCGATGCCATCGGCATGGGCCTGAACATGGATATCGCCCATGTCGCCTTCGCCGGCCTTGGCAAGTTTGATGGCAAGCGCCAGCGCCGGCTGACATTGGCCGAAATGGCGCAAATCGCCGGCCGCGCCGGCCGCCACCAGCGCGATGGCAGCTTCGGCACGATGCAGATGGGCAGCGAAGCGCAGTCCAGCTTCACGCCGGAGGAGATCGCCGGGCTGGAGGAGCATCGCTTCGAGCCGCTGTCCCACCTGGTCTGGCGCAACACCAAGCTCGATTTTTCCAGCCTGCACCAGCTGGTCGCCACCATGGACGCGCGCCCGCCGCGCCCCGAACTGGTGCGCGCCGACGACGCCATCGACATGGGCGTGCTGAAGCGGCTGGCCGGCGAGCCCTGGGTTATGGAGCGCGCCAATTCGAAACTGCTCGGCCAGCGCGGGCTGAAACGGCTGTGGGCGGCATGCAGCCTGCCCGATTACCGCAAGACCGGCGTGGACGCCCATGCCCGGCTGGCGGGGCGCGTCTATCGCCACCTCACCGAAGGCCGCGGCCATCTGCCGGAGGCGTGGATTGCCGCCGAGATCGCCCATCTCGACCGTGTCACCGGCGATGTCGAGGCGATTGCCGACCGCATCGCGGCGGCGCGGACCTGGACCTATATCGCCCACCGGCCGGACTGGCTGGAGCAGCCGGCCGAATGGGCCGAACGCACCCGCGCGCTGGAAGACCGCCTGTCGGACGCGCTGCACAACGCGCTGACCCAGCGGTTCGTCGATCGCCGCACATCGGTGCTGCTGAAGGATCTGAAGGCGCGCGGGATGTCGGCGCCGGTGGTGATCGAGGCGGATGGCGGCGTGGCCGTTGATGGCGAGGTGATCGGGCGGCTGGACGGCTTCCGCTTTTCCCCCGACGCCATGGCCCGCGCCGGCGAACAGCGGCTGCTGCTGGCGGCGGCCGAACGCCATCTGGTGAAGGAACTGGCCGCCCGCGCCCGCCAGTTGGCCGCCGCGCCTGACACGGCGTTCTGCCTGGATTTCGATGGCAGCCTGCCGCCGCGCCTGCTGTGGAACGGCGCGCGCATTGCCGTGCTGCGCAAGGGCCGCGATGCCCTGTCGCCGCGCATCGAGCTTGACCGTGCGGTTGCGGCCCTGGCCCCCGATGACCGCAAGCGCGTGGCCGAACGGCTGGATGCGTTCGTGGCGCAGGCCATTGCCGCCATCGCGGCGCCGCTGGCCCGGCTGCAGGCCTCCCGCGATGCCGTGACCGGCCCGGCCCGCGGCCTGATCGTCCAGCTGGTCGAAGGCCTGGGCGTGCTGGCCCGCGATACCGCCACCGATCAGCTGGCCAGCCTGACCCGCGCCGATCGCCAGACGCTCACCCGCTGCGGCGTGCGGCTGGGGCCGCTGCACCTGTTCGTGCCGGCGCTGCTGCGCCCGGAACCGACCCGCTGGCGGCTGGCGCTGTGGGCCGTGGCCGGGGAGATCGCCAGCCTGCCGCCGCTGCCGGCACCGGGCCGGGTCAGCCTGTCGGGCGAAGCGGTGGCGGCACCGGCCGATGTGCTGCTGGTCGCCGGCTTCTGGCGGCTGGGCCACGGCAAGGATGCGATCGCCGTGCGCATCGACATGGTTGATCGCCTGTCCCGCCACATTCACGAGCGCCGCGACGGCCGCGCGCCGTTCGTGCCCGATCCCAATTGGGCCGCCAGCCTGGGCCTGTCGCAGCATGGGCTGGCGCGGCTGCTGCGCGCGCTGGGCTATCGGCCGCGCGTGGTGAACGGCACGCCGCATTTCGCCTGGGCCGGCCCGCGCCACACCGCCGGCAAGCGCGTGCCCGACGTTGTCACCGCAGATGTTCCCCAGGCCAGGGGGAACTCGCCATTTGCCGTTCTGGCCGCGATGAAGGGGAGGTAGCATTTGGTCTACGGAGCCGGGTTGAGACTGGACAAGTTCCTGTGGTTCGCGCGCCTGGCGCCGTCCCGATCCAACGCTCAAGACCTGTGTGAAAGCCGACGATTGCGCATCGATGGCCGGGTCGTCGATCGCGCCTCCGCCCTTGTCCGTGCCGGCAGCGTGCTGAGCTGGCCGCGCGGTGACGAGATCATTGTGGTGCGGGTGGAAGCCATCCCCGAACGCCGCGGCCCCTATGTGGAGGCCCGGCAGTTCTACACCGATCTCACCCCCAGCCTGCCGGTGTGCCGCGGCGGCTGGAGCGCCGATGCCGCATCGGCCGGGGAAGATGCCCCCTTGCCAGAAGCCTTGGCCGTCGCCTAAGGCGCGACTGTCAATCGTCCGGGAGCCGCCGCGCGCGGCCCCGCCTGCCTGTGGGGATCAACATGGCCTACGTCGTCACCGAAGCCTGCATCAAGTGCAAGTACATGGATTGCGTGGAAGTTTGCCCGGTGGACTGCTTCTACGAAGGTGAGACGATGGTCGTCATCAACCCGAATGAATGCATCGATTGCGGCGTGTGCGAACCGGAATGCCCGGCCGAAGCCATCCTGCCCGATACCGAAGGCGGCCTGGAAAAGTGGATGGAACTGAACGCCACCTATTCGGCGCAGTGGCCCAACATCACCATGAAGGGCGAAACCCCGGACGATGCCGATTCGCACAAGGGCGAAGACGGCAAGTTCGATAAGTTTTTCACGCCGACGCCCGGCAAGGGCAGCTGATCCGGCGCCCCTGACCGGCCTGATGGCGGCAAATCCGGTGGGTTTGCCGCCATTTCTGACATGTGCGCGCCATTTTGTCGCCCACCATGGGCAGGCGGCAGTGGCTTTTGTGACAATAATCTGATAAGAAACCCTTATGACGACGGGCGAAGTCCCGCCGTCGCTTATCGCCGGTTCGTCGCCGATCGCCCCCTGCCAGGCGGGCGGCGGGCCAGGGTCGCACAAGATTGGCAGGCAGGCACGCAGATCGTTGGAACGTCAGGCCAGGGCAGCGCGGTCATCGCGCGGCCGTTCTGCCCCCGACGGTCACTGTGGCCGGCAAGGACAAGGAACGACACTCCATGGCAATCGCCAAGTCGCTCGGCTTCGAAATCGGTGACTATGTCGTCTACCCGAAACACGGTGTTGGCCGTGTCGTGGAAATCCAGAGTCAGGAAATCGCGGGCGTCGCCCTCGATCTGTTCGTCCTGCGCTTCGAGAAGGAGCGGATGACGCTGCGGGTCCCGATGAACAAGGTCGAAAGCGTCGGCATGCGCAAGCTGTCGAGCCAGGCGACGATGAACGAGGCGCTGACCACCCTGAAGGGCAAGCCGCGCATCAAGCGCACCATGT
>JBAXRE010000024.1:0-15316 GCA_037131365.1 Sphingomonadales bacterium | reverse complement strand
CCTTCGATCTGGTGGAACATCGGCGTGTGGGTGGCATCGGAATCGCTGCGATAGACGCGGCCCGGCGCGATGATGCGGATCGGCGGCTGCTGCCCCATCATCGTGCGGATCTGCACCGGCGAGGTGTGGGTGCGCAGGACGAGTTTCTTGTCGGCCGGCGCTTCGGCGACATAGAAGGTGTCGTGCATCGCCCGGGCCGGATGGCTTTCCGGGATGTTGAGGGCGGTGAAATTGTGCCAGTCGTCCTCGATCTCCGGGCCGCTGGCGACGGCGAAGCCCATGTCGGCGAAGATTTCGGCCAGCTCGTCCATCACTTGGCTGACCGGATGCACGGTGCCGGCGGCGGGCAGCGCGACGGGGAGCGTCATGTCCTGCGTTTCGGCGGCCAGCCTGGCGTTCAGCGCCGCCTCGTCCAGCGCGGCCTTGCGCGCCGCCAGCGCGGCGGTGACGGTTTCGCGCAGGCCGTTGAAGGCCGGGCCGTTCACGGCGCGCTCGTCCGGGCTCATGCCGCCCAGCGTCTTCAAGAGCTGGGTGATGCTGCCCTGCTTGCCCATGGCCGCCACGCGCACGGCGTCCAGCGCTTCGGGGGTGGCAGCGGCGGCAATGGCGGCCAATGTGTCGGCCTGCAACTGGCTGGTATGGGTCATGAAATCGCCTGTCGATAAACGCAAAAAGGGCGCTCGCCCGTGAAGGCGCGCGCCCTTTTCAGCTGTGCGGCTGCGTGAGAGTTACGCTGCCTTCGCCTCAAGAGCGGCCTTCACCTGGCCGATGATGGCGGTAAAGGCTTCCGGCTGGTTCATGGCCAGATCGGCCATCACCTTGCGGTCGATCGTGAGACCAACCAGCTTCACGCCGTTCATGAACTGCGAATAGGTCAGGCCTTCTTCGCGCACGGCGGCGTTGATGCGCTGGATCCACAGGGCGCGGAAATTGCGCTTGTTCACCTTGCGGTCGCGATAGGCGTACTGGCCAGCCTTCTCCACCGCCTGCTTGGCAATGCGGATGGTGTTCTTGCGACGGCCGTAATAGCCCTTCGCCTGGTCAAGAATGCGCTTGTGCCGGGCCTTGGTGGTCACACCACGTTTGATACGCATCGGTGCTCCTCCCTTACTTCAGGCCGTACGGCGCCCAGGCATGCACCCGGGCGGTATCGGCAGTGGCCAGCACATCGGTGCCGCGATTCTGGCGGATATATTTGGCGTTGTGGCTGATCAGGCGGTGGCGCTTGCCGGCAACGCCGTGCTTCACCTTGCCCGACGCGGTGATCTTGAAACGCTTCTTGACCCCGCTCTTGGTCTTCATCTTGGGCATTTCGGTCTCCTTATAAAGACGCATCAAAAACGGCCATGGCAGCCCTTGTGGCCAGGCCGTCCGGTTCATGCGAAGGGCGCGCCTTACCCGCTCGCCCCGGCCGGCGCAAGCCCCGCCATCAGCCAACCTGCCACATCGCGCTTGCCGACTCGGATATGTTCTTTATATGTTCCTACGTGAAGGAGACGAGCGATGATCGGTTACGTGACTGTGGGCACCAACGATCTGCCGCGCGCGGCAGCGTTTTATGACGCCATCGCCGCCGAAATGGGCACGGCAAGGATGATGGAATTCGAAAGCTTCATCGCCTGGGGAACGCCGGGCGGTGCCCCCGGCATCGCGGCGACCCGGCCGTTCGATGGCAATGCCGCCAGCGTGGGCAATGGCGTGATGGTGGCGCTGGAAGCGCGGGACCATGGCCAGGTGGACCGCCTGCACGCCATCGCGCTGGCCCATGGCGGCCGCTGCGAAGGCCCGCCCGGCCCGCGCGGCGACAGCGGCTTTTATGCCGCCTATTTCCGCGATCCGGATGGCAACAAGCTGAACGCGTTCGTGATGGGCTGAGCGGTCACGCCCGGCCGGGTGTGGCGGACAGGTTGGCCACCGCCACGCCGGTCAGGGCGAAGGCGCGTTCCCAGCGCCGGTCGATGGCGGTGTCCCAAACGGTGGCGGCATCGCCGGGGGCCAGGTGCCAGCCATGCTGGCGCAGCTCGCCTTCCAGCTGGCCCGCGCCCCAGCCGGCATAGCCCAGCGCCACCAGCCAGCGTTTCGGCCCGTCGCCGCGGGCGATGGCGTGCAGGATGTCGAGCGTGGAGGTGAAGGCCCAGGTGTCGCCAACCCGGATGGTGCCGGCGGCGCTGTAATCGGCCTCATGCAGCACAAAGCCGCGCCCCGGCTCCACCGGGCCGCCGTCCAGCACCGGCGCATCGGCCACGCCGCCGGTGGCGATGCCCAGCTGTTCCAGCAGGCCGTGCAGCCGGATCTGGCTGTGCACGCGGTTCACCCGCAGGCCCAGCGCGCCGCCATCATCGTGCAGGCACATGGCGATCACCGCGCGATCGAAACGGTCATCGCCGATGCCGGGCATCGACAGCAGCAGCTGGCCGGAAAGGAACGGGGGCGCCTCCATCGCCCGGCAGCATAGGCCGGCCGGCCGCGATCGCCAACCGGCAAGCGTGCGGCGCTGGACGCGCAAGGCCCCCAAGGCTAGGAACGCGCAGCAGTTTTGCACACGGGAGACAGGACATGACGATCTCGGTTGGCGATTCGATTCCGCAGATGACCCTGGTCAAGGCGACCGCCGATGGCCCGGCGCCCGTCACCACCGCCGAACTGTTCGGCGGCCGCACCGTCGCCCTGTTCTCGGTGCCCGGTGCCTTCACGCCCACCTGCTCGGCCCGCCACCTGCCGGGCTATGTCGACAATGCCGAAGCGATGCGCGCCAAGGGTGTGGACGAGATCGTCTGCGTTTCGGTGAACGATGCCTTCGTGATGAAGGCGTGGGGCGCATCGGCCAATGCCGACGGCAAGGTGACGATGATCGCCGACGGCAATGCCGATTTCTCCAAGGCGCTCGGCCTCACCTTCGATGGCAGCGCCTATGGCATGGGCGTGCGCGGCCAGCGTTTCTCGATGATCGTCAAGGATGGCAAGGTCACCGAACTCAACATTGAACCGCCGGGTGCCTTTGGCGTCTCCTCGGCGGAACATCTGATGGGGCAGCTGGCCTGAACAAGCCTGTTTCCACGGGGCTCACCCGCCGCAACCTGCTGATCGCCGCGGTGGCGGGCAGCGGCCTGGCCATCGGCTGGGCCGTCTGGCCGCGTGCGCGTGGGCTGAACTGGACGGCAGCGCCGGGGGAAACGCTGGTCAATGCCTATCTGAAGATCGGCAGCGATGGCCGGGTGACGGTGGCGGTAGCCCAGGCCGAGATGGGGCAGGGCATCTGGTCGGCGCTGGCGCAGATCATCGCCGACGAACTGGGCGCCGATTGGCAGACGGTGGCGGTGGAGCCGGCTCCGCTTGGCCCCGATTACGCCAATCCCGGTCTGGCCATCGATGCGGCCGCCCATGCGTCGGAGCCGCTGCGCAGCCTGATGCTGGGCACCGGCCGCCGGGTCGCGCGCTTTTTGGATTTCCAGATCACCGGCGGATCGAACAGCGTGCGCGCCTGGGAAATGCCGCTGCGCGCGGCCGGTGCCGCCGCCCGCGCGATGCTGGTGAAGGCCGCCGCCCGCCGCTGGCAGGTGGACCCGGCGGAATGCGACACGCAGCAGGGTTTTGTGGTTTACAAGGCCAACCGGCTGCCGTTCCGCGCTTTGGTTGCCGATCTTGATCCCGATGATGCACCAGCCGAACCCACGCTGCGCACCACCCGCCGGCTTGCCGGCCAGCCGGTGATGCGGCTCGACATTCCGGGCAAGGTGGATGGTTCGGCGCGCTTCGGCATCGATGTGCGCCTGCCCGGCCTGGCCTATGCCGCCATTGCGCAGGGGCCGATCGGCGCGACGCCGGCACCGCTGGGCAAGGTGGCGTTGCCGCCGGGCGTGCGGCTGGTGGAGGAGGCCGGCTTCGTCGCCTGCGTGGCCGACAATTGGTTTGCCGCCAACACGGCTGTCACCGCGCTGCCGATCAAATGGCAGCCGGGCGAGGCCGAAGCCCCGGGTGCCTGGCAGCTGGCCGCCCTGCGGGCCGCGCTGGCCGATGCCGGCAAGGCCTTTGGGCCAACTGACACGATCGGCAAGACCGTGCGCGACGTCGGCGATGTGGCGGCGGCGCTGGCCACGGGTGCCATCAGCGCCGATTACACGCTGCCCTTCCTCGCCCATGCCTGCCTGGAGCCGATGACCGCCACCGCGCGCGTGGCGGACGGGCGGGCGGAGATCTGGGCCCCCACCCAGTCGGCCAGCCTCGCCGCCCGCGCCGTCGCCAGTGCGCTGGGCATCAGCAGCAGCGACGTCGTGGTGCACCCGACGCTGATCGGCGGCGGCTTTGGCCGCAAGGTGGAAGGCGACGCCTGCGCCCAGGCCGCGCGCATCGCCCGTGCCGTCGGCCGCCCGGTGCAGCTGATCTGGAGCCGGGAAGAGGATTTCGGCCACGACATGTACCGGCCGGCGGTGGCCGCCCGTCTGCACGGCAAGGCAACGCCCGCTGCCATCCAGGGCTGGAACGCCGCCATCGCCGTGCCCGATGTTGGCGCGCAATTTGCCGGCCGCAATGTCGCCAGCCTGCTGAACCGGCCTGCGGCCGGCGCCGGGGCCATCGAAGGCGCGGTGGAACTGCCTTACGACATCCCCAACATCCGGGTGGCGCATTGCCTTGTCGATCTGCCGGTGCCGCTGGGGTTCTGGCGCAGTGTCGGCCACAGTTTCACCGGCTTCATCGTCGAAAGCTTCATTGATGAGCTGGCGGCCAGCGCCAAGGCCGATCCCGCCGCCTTCCGCATGGCGCTGCTGAAGGACAAGCCGCGCCATGCCGCCGTGTTGCAGGCGGTGATGGAAATGGGCGGGCCGCTGGGCCGCGATGGCGGCGAGACGCCGGGCGATCCGCGCATCGGCCGCGGCCTGGCGATGTGGGAGAGTTTCGGCAGCATCGTCGCCCAGATCGCCGAGGTGGAGGTGGTGCCCGGCCAGAGCCCCAGGGTGCGCAAGCTGTGGGCGGCGGTCGATTGCGGGCGCACCATCAATCCCGACACGGTGGCGGCCCAGATCGAAGGCGGCATCATTTTCGGCCTGTCCGCCGCGCTGTTCGGCCGCATCGATTTCGACCGTGGTCAGGTGGTGCAGACGAACTTTCACGCCTATCCGCTGATCACCATGGCCGATTGCCCCGAAATCGAAACCCGCATCATCGCTTCTGATGCCGCCCCCGGCGGCATTGGCGAACCGGGCACGCCGCCGGTCGCGCCGGCCGTGGCCAATGCGCTGTTCGCCGCCACCGGCACGCGCTGGCGCAACCTGCCGCTGCTGCCGGCATGATGACGCCGCTGGCTTTGCCCGGCCAGGCGCTGCCGGCCGATCACGTGCCCGTGAAGGCGGGGCGGATCGGCGTGCTGCTGGTCAATCTGGGCTCCCCCGATGCGCCGGATGTGCCGGCGGTGCGGCGCTTCCTGCGCGAATTCCTGTCTGATCCGCGCGTCATCGAAATCCCGCAATTCCTGTGGCAACCGATCCTGAACCTGCTGATCCTGAACGTGCGTCCGCGCACCGCAGCGGCCAATTATGCCAAGGTGTGGCTGGAGGATGGCTCCCCCATCACTGTCTACACCCGCCGCCAGGCCGAAGCGCTGCAGCAGCGCATGGGGGATGGCCTGATGGTCGATTGGGCCATGCGTTACGGCACCCGCTCCATTGGCGAACGGCTGGAGGCACTGATGAAGGCCGGCTGCGACCGCATCCTGCTGGCGCCGCTGTATCCGCAATATTCGGCCGCCACCAACGCCACCGTGGTGGACGAGGCGGCGCGCGTGCTGATGGGCATGCGCTGGCAGCCGGCGCTGCGCACGTTGCCGCCCTATTACGACAATCCCGATCATATCGCCGCCGTGGCGCAATCCATCCGCGACAGCCTGGCCAAGCTCGATTTCGTGCCGGAACTGATCGTCACCAGCTTCCACGGCATGCCGCTGCGCACGCTGGAGGCCGGCGACCCCTATCACTGCCAGTGCCGCAAGACCGGCCGCCTGCTGCAGGAAGCGCTCGGCCTGCCGGTGCGCGTGACGTTCCAGTCGCGCTTTGGCCGCGCCGAATGGCTGAAGCCCTATACCGACGACACGCTGCTCGCCCTGCCCAAGGAAGGCATCACCAAAATCGCCGTCGTCTCCCCCGGTTTTGCCGCCGATTGCCTGGAAACGCTGGAAGAGGTGGCGATGGAAGGCCGCGACGAATTTCTGGAGGCGGGCGGCAGCAACTTTGCCTATCTGCCCTGCCTGAACGACAGCGACACTGGCATGGCGATGATCGAAACTCTGGTGCGCCGCGAACTCGCCGGCTGGATCTGAACAGCCCCTGTTGAACATCCCCCGAATCCGGCACATGGTGCCAGATAGCCCATCAAAAGCGATGGGCCGTATGAGGGAGGCCAGGATGGCACGGGTGGCAGTGGTGACGGGGGGCACGCGCGGCATCGGCGAGGCGGTGAGCCTTGCCCTCAGCGCGATGGGGATCACGGTTGCGGCCAATTATGGCGGCAGCGACGCGACGGCGGCGGCCTTCACCGAACGGACGGGGATCCGCAGCTACAAGTGGAATGTCGCCGATCATCAGGCCTGCCTTGATGGCTGCGCGCAGGTGGCCGCCGATCTGGGGCCGATCGACATTGTCGTCAACAACGCCGGCATCACCCGCGACGGCACGCTGATGAAGATGAGCTGGGAGGCGTGGGACGAGGTGATCCGCGTCAATCTTGGCGGCTGCTTCAACATGGCCAAGGCAACATTCGCCGGCATGAAGGAACGCGGTTTCGGCCGCTATGTGCAGATCGGCAGCATCAACGGCCAGGCCGGCCAATATGGCCAGGTCAATTATGCCGCCGCCAAGTCGGGCATCCACGGCTTCACCAAGGCGCTGGCCCAGGAAGGCGCCCGCTTCGGCATCACCGCCAATGCCATCGCGCCGGGCTATGTCGATACCGACATGGTGGCGGCGGTGCCGCCCGACGTGCTGGCCAAGATCGTCGCCAAGATCCCGGTCGGCCGGCTGGGCCAGGCCAGCGAGATTGCCCGCGCCGTGGCGTTTCTGGTCAGCGAGGAGGCGGGGTTCATCACTGGCTCAACCATGTCGGTGAATGGTGGGCAGCATATGTATTGAGCCTACTCCCTCCCCACAGGGGGGAGGGAGTTTGGGTTGGCCCATGCCGAAAAAATATTCCCTCACCATCCAGGGCCACGCCACCAGCCTGACGCTGGAGCCCGTCTTCTGGCAGGCGCTGAACGATGCGGCGCGGGAGGAGGGCCTGTCACTCGCCGCGCTTGTGGCCGGGATCGACGAGGCGCGCACCACCAACCTGTCCAGCGCGGTCAGGGTCTGGCTGTTCGAGCGCGCCCGCGCGCGCTGACGTCACGCCTTCTTCGGCGGCAGCGGGAAAAAGCCGGAGGTGCGGGCGATATAGGCCTCGTAATCCGGGCGGCGCTTTTTCAGGCTGTGTTCCAGCATCGGCGCGCCCGACCAGCGGGTGAGGGTGAAGCTGAGGAACAGCGGGCCGACGATGGTCCACCACGGCGCGCCGGCGCTGATCGCCACCAGGAAAATGCCCCATTTGGCGGTGAAATCACCGAAATAATTGGGGTGGCGGGTGTAACGCCACAGGCCGGTATCAAGCACGCGCCCCTTGTTGGCGGGATCGCCGCGGAAGCGTTCCAGCTGCGCGTCGCCAATGGTTTCGAAAGCGATGCCGAACAGCGCGATGGCCATGCCGGCCAGCGCCAGCGGGGTGAGCGGCGCGCCGCTGTCGGCCAGCACGCCGGCCTGCGCCGGCAGGCACACGCCCCACAGCAGCGGGCCCTGCATGCCGAACGCCCGCCACCAGGCGGCCTTGGCAAAGCTCATGCCCTGCTTGTCCATGGCGGCGCCGAGGATGCGGACATAGCGCGGATCCGGCCCCAGCCGCCGCCAGCGGATGATGAGATGGGTGCCAAGGCGCAGGCCCCACAGGCTGGTGAGACCGATCAGCGCCCAGCCCGCCGGGCCGGCCGGGCCGCCGTGCAGCAGGGCGGCCAGGCCCACGGCAAAGACCATGCCATAGGCCCAGATGGCATCGATGAAGGAGACATCGCGGATGGCAACGCTGCCGCGCCAGCACAACGCCATCAGCAGGACAATAGCGGCGAGGGTAATCGAGAGCGGGATCAGCATGGCCAAGGGTCTCAGGCCGCCCGATCGAACGGCTGGACGCTGGCATCGACGATCGAACCCATCGTCTTCGATGGGTGCTTCGGCGTCGTCTGCCGGTAAAACTCCTCCACGCGGGCCATGTCGGCGGCATAGTCACCGGTGGGCATGAAGGCCAGGGCCAGGCCGCCGGTCTTCTTGGCATAATCCATCATGCCAACGATCAGCGGCACCTTGGCGCCCACGGCGATGTGATAGAAGCCGGTGCGCCACTGGCCCACGGCGCTGCGGGTGCCTTCCGGTGCGATGGTCAGCAGGAACTCGTCGCGATTGTTGAACTCGTCGATCATCGACTGCACATAATTGCCGCCCTTCTGGCGGTTGACCTCCACCCCGCCCATGTCGCGCATGAACTTGCCCAGCGGCCAACGGAACAGCTCCTTCTTGGCCATGAAGCTGGTTTCGATGCCAAGATCGCGGGTGAGGCCGATATAGAAGACGAAATCCCAGTTGGAGGTGTGCGGCGCAGCGATGATCACCGCCTTCTTCGGGATCGGCCGCATCGCCACCGATTGCCAGCCCTGCTGGCGGTAGAAGGCCACGAGCAGCCGCTCCAGCAGGCGCGACAGCCAGCCCTTGCCATGTGCGGACATGAAACGAAAACCCCCGATCACGGCGCCGCAGCGCCAGCCTCTCCCCCGGTGACATAGCATCGCAAGGCCGGCGGGGGCCTGTCAAACGCCGCGTTTGCGATTATGACGCAAGGCATGACAAAATTGCTCATCGCCTACGCCGCCACCCTGGTCGCCTTTGCCGCCATCGACAGCATCTGGCTGATCACCATGGCACCCCGGCTGTACAAGCCCGAAATCGGCGAGGTGATGATGGAAAACGGCTTCCGCCTGACACCCGCGATCATCTTCTACACGCTCTATATCGCTGGCATCCTCTATTTTGCCGTGCTGCCGGGGCTGGACGCCGGCGACGTGGCAAAGGCGGCGCTGCAGGGCGCGGTGCTCGGCTTCCTGTGCTATGCCACCTATGATTTCACCAACTATGCGACGCTGAAGGTGTGGAGCCTGAAGGTGACCGTGTTCGATCTGATCTGGGGCACGGTGCTGACCGGCGGCACCGCCGCGGCCGGCACCGCCATCACCGCCTGGGTGATGAGCAAGCTCTAGCCAGCCCATTCCGCCCGGCGATAGCCCTGGGCGCGCAGCAGCACGGTCAAATCGCCATGGCGCACATGCGCCTGCGCCGCCGCCGCCGTTTTCGGCTTGGCGTGATAGGCGATGCCCAGGCCGCCGGCGGTGCTGACAGCGGTGATCATCGGGATGTCGTTGGCGCCGTCACCCACCGCGAGGCCCGCTGCCAGCGGCGTGCCATCGGCCTGTGTGAGCGCCTGCTTGGCGGCGGCATCGATGATCGGTTCGCTCACCGTGCCGGCCAGCGTGTCGCCCGCCACGTCCAGCCGGTTGGCGACAACGCGGGCAAAACCGATCTGGCGGGCGACCGGCACGGCAAAATGCATGAAGCCGCCCGACACCAGCAGGGAGCGCGCGCCGCCCGCCACCATCGTCTGCACCAGTGTGCGCGCCCCGGGATTGAGGCGGACGCGTTCGGCAAGGCACTGGTCAAGCGCGGTGACCGGCAGGCCTTTCAGCAGCGCGACGCGGGCGTTCAGCGCGCCGGCAAAATCCAGTTCCCCGCGCATGGCGGCTTCGGTGACGGCGGCAACCTGCGCCTTCACCCCGGCATAATCGGCCAGCTCGTCGATGCATTCGCAGGCGATCATGGTGGAATCCATGTCGGCAACGATCAGCGATTTGCGGCGCGGGGTGTCGCCGCGCTGCACGATGATATCGGCGGCGGGCAGCGCCGCTTCCAGCGCGGCGCGGATGGCGGCGGCATCACCGCGGGCCAGGATGTCAAAGGCGTCGCCGGCCTCCAGCCAGCTTTGCGCCACGATGGTCGCGCCGATCCCGCGCACGACATCGCTTGCCGCCGACACATCGCCGGGCGACAAGGCGCCTTCGGCAACCAGGGTGATGATGAGCGCGTCTGACATGAACCTCGATCCTGAGCGGATCACCGTCCTGACAGGGCCGACCGCCGGCGGCAAGTCCGCGCTGGCGCTGGCCTTGGCACAGCGGGTGGGCGGCACCATCATCAATGCCGATGCCAGCCAGCTCTATCGCGATCTGGCCATTGTTTCGGCGCGGCCGTCGCCAGCGGAGACGGCGCTGGTGCCGCACCGCCTGTATGGCGTGCTGGCCGGCGATGATGTCTGCTCGGCGGCGCGCTGGGCGGCGATGGCGCGGGATGCGGTGGCGGCGGTGCGGGCGGCCGGCCGCCACCCAATCATCGTTGGCGGCACCGGCCTGTATCTTGCCGCGCTGATAGACGGGCTGGCACCGGTGCCGGCAATCCCCGACGCTGTGCGCGCTGAGGTCCGCACGCTGGGCACGGCGGCGGCGCGGGCGGCGCTGGAGCGCGAGGATCCGCAGGCGGCCGCCCGGCTGATGCCGGCCGACCGGCAGCGCACGCTGCGGGCGCTGGAGGTGGTGCGCGCCACCGGCCGGCCACTGGGCCATTGGCAGCAGCAGCGTGACGGCGGTATCGGCGCTGCGGCCGTGCAGGGTTTTGTTGTCGATCGGCCCCGCGCCGAACTCAACGCCCGCGCCGAGACGCGGCTGGCGGCGATGCTGGCGGCCGGGGCGCTGGCCGAAGTCGCCGCGCTGATGGCGCTGCGGCTGCCGGCCGACGTGCCGGTGATGAAGGCGCTGGCGGTGCCGCAGCTGGCGGCGCATCTGGCCGGCCACCGGAGCCTGGAGGCGGCGCTGGCCGAGGCGCTGCTGGCGACCCGCCGCTACCAGAAGCGCCAGCAGACCTGGGCGCGAAACCAGTTGGCGGATTGGCCGCGCGTGGCCCCGGCCTGACCGAAACTGTCGGAAATCTTTACAGCCGCCCGGCGGCCGGCCCCGACAAAGCGTTGATTCCGCAGAATTTACGCTTTTGGCATGAAAGTTGCTTTGAAGTTAACAATTCATGTCCAAAGCAAGAAGGTTCGGATCAATGATGCGTTTGATGGCTGCGGCGCTCGCCGCTTCGCTGCTGATGGCTGGATCGGCGTCGGCCACCACCAATCTGCTGAAGAACGGCAGCTTTGAACAGGCCGGCACCACCGGGACTGGTGCGTTCACCGGCTGGACGAAGAGCAACACGCCGAGCAACATTGGCCCGGATCAGCCGGCCTCCGTCATCGCCTACAACAGCGGTGCCAGCTATCCTGACAGCGCCTATGGCGAATCGGTGTTTCCGGACACCACGACTTCGGCCAGCCCGGATGCGATTGGCGGCCATGCCGCCTATTTCGTCGGTGATTATTCGGTCAACGAAACGCTCAGCCAGTTCACCTATCTGAAGGCGGGCAATTATCGCATCGGCTTCAGCTATTTCCTCACCCAAAATGGCCTGAACAACCCGAACAATGCCAGCCTGGATGCCACCATCATCGGCATTCCGGTGGCTTCGACGAGCATCAACAACAGCTCGACCGCGCGCAACTGGGTCTATGCAACCGGCGTCGGCCAGATCAGCCGGGCCGGCTATTACCGCACCGCGCTGGTGTTCAACTCCAACGGCTATCCGTCGAAGGATGTGGTGATCGATCGGGTCTTTGCCATTACGACCAATGATCCTGCCACCGTGATCATCCCGCCCACCCCCAGCTTCGTGCCGGAACCGGCCAGCTGGGCGATGCTGATCATGGGCTTCGGCCTGATCGGTGCCGTGTCCCGGCGCCGGCGTGTTGCCCTGGCCTGATCGCGGCTTGCGGTGAAAAAATCGAGGGCCGGGCGGCGCGCAGCCGCCCGGCCCTTTTCCTGTGATCATCCCGGCAATTGAAGCTGCAAAAAATTCATGCAACGTTGGTTGTAATCTGATCCAACATGGTGTCATTTTGTTAGGGATCGCGACAGACGTTGTGGCGGCTGATGCGTCAACAGGGGTGATATTCATGGTTCGACTTTTGGCGACGGCAGCCTTGCTGCTGGCAGCTCCGGCTGCTGCCATGGTGCAGCTGAACCTTCGCCCCGCAGCTGGCCCGCCGGCGGCGGCACCGGCGGCCTTTGCCCGCGCGGCGGACAAGCCGGCCCTGGCGATCACACAGTCTGGATCTGATGCCCTGGAATGGGGCCCGCCGCTTGCGGCGCTGGCCGGCGCCCTCGTTGTAGCGGTCTCGCTGGGTCGCCGCCGCAACTACTTGCCGGAAGTTGTTTCATAACGCCGGCTTTGCGCATGAAAATTGCGCGAATAAGGGTTGACGTGCCATTTTGCTTCCCATAACAGGGCGGGCCGCTGTTTCGCGGCCAGCCATGCGTGGGAAGAAATCATGGGCACGGAGCAGACCGGCGCCGAAATCGTTGTGCAGGCCCTGAGCGACCTCGGGGTGGAGGTCGTCTTCGGCTATCCCGGCGGTGCCGTGCTGCCGATCTATGATGCGCTGTTCCAGCAGAACCGCATCCGCCATATCCTTGTCCGCCACGAACAGGCCGCCGTCCACGCCGCCGAAGGCTATGCGCGCGCGTCCGGCAAGGTGGGTGTCGTGCTGGTCACCTCCGGCCCCGGCGCCACCAATGCCGTCACCGGCATCACCGATGCGCTGATGGATTCGATCCCGCTGGTGGTGCTCACCGGCCAGGTGCCGACGCATCTCATTGGTACCGATGCCTTCCAGGAATGCGACACGGTGGGCATCACCCGCCATTGTTCCAAGCATAATTATCTGGTGAAGGAGACGGCAAAGCTGGGCCCGGTGCTGCACGAGGCCTTCTATATCGCGCGTTCCGGCCGCCCCGGCCCGGTGGTGATCGATATCCCCAAGGACGTGCAGATCATGAAGGCCCGCTACACCAGGCCGGGCGCGATCAGCCACAAGACCTACAAGCCGCAGGTGAAGGGCGATCTTGCCGCCATCGAAGCGGCGGTGGAGATGCTGGCCGCGGCCGAACGGCCGATCCTCTACACCGGCGGCGGCATCATCAATTCCGGCCCGGTCGCCAGCCAGCTGCTGCGCGATCTGGCCAAGGCGACCGGCGCGCCCGTCACCTCCACGCTGATGGGCCTCGGCTGCTTCCCGGCCGAACATCCGCAGTTCCTCGGCATGCTGGGCATGCACGGCAGCTATGAAGCCAATATGGCGATGAACAAGTGCGACCTGATGGTTTGCCTTGGCGCGCGCTTTGATGATCGGGTGACCGGCCGGCTCGATGCCTTTTCCCCGAACAGCCGCAAGATCCATGTCGATATCGACCGTTCCAGCTTCAACAAGACGGTGCGGGTCGATCTGGCCATCCAAGGCGATGTCGGCAGCGTGATGGAAGACATGCTGAAGGTCTGGCGCGCGCGCGGCCACCGCGCTGCCGAGCAGACGGCGTGGTGGGACCAGATCGCCGGCTGGCGCAGCCGCAACAGCTTTGGCTTCGAACAGAAGGGGGAGGCGCTGCTGCCGCAGAAGGCCATCCAGCGCCTCTATGAGATGACGCGGGCGAAGAAGCCGATCATCTCCACCGAAGTCGGCCAGCACCAGATGTGGGCGGCGCAGCATTTCGGTTTCCATGATCCGAACAAGTGGCTGACCAGCGGCGGCCTCGGCACCATGGGCTATGGCCTGCCGGCGGCCATCGGTGCGCAGCTGGCCTATCCGGGCGCGCTGGTGATCGATATCGCCGGTGAGGCCAGCATCCAGATGAACATCCAGGAACTGGGCACGGCGACGCAATATCGCCTGCCGGTGAAGATCTTCATCATCAACAACGAATATATGGGCATGGTGCGCCAGTGGCAGGAGCTGAACCACGGCGGCCGCTACAGCGAATCCTATTCCGACAGCCTGCCCGATTTCGTGAAGCTGGCGGAAGCTTACGGGTGGAAGGGCATCGTGATCGAACGGCCGGATGATCTGGATGCCGGCATCCAGGCCATGCTCGATCACCCCGGCCCGGTGGTGGTGGATTGCCGGGTGGCCAAGCTGGCCAACTGCTTCCCGATGATTCCGTCGGGCGCGGCGCATACGGACATGATCCTGAGCGCCGCCGATGAGGTTGGCCCGGCCGATGACGATGCGAAGGCGCTGGTGTGATGAAACATCTCCCCTCCGAACGGCACACGTTGTCCATCCTGGTCGATAACGAGGCCGGCGTGCTGGCCCGCATCGTCGGCCTGTTCTCGGCGCGCGGCTATAATATCGAAAGCCTGACCGTCGCCGACGTGTCGGACAATCACGAGGTCAGCCGCATCACCGTCGTCACCAGCGGCCCGCCGCCGGTGATCGAGCAGATCATCGCCCAGCTGGACCGGCTGGTGCCGGTGCACCGGGTGATCGATCTCACCGCCTATGGCCCGCATGTCGAGCGCGAGATGGCGCTGGTGAAGGTGGCCGGCAGCGGCGAAAAGCGCGTCGAGGCGCTGCGTCTGGCTGACATTTTCCGGGCGCGCCCTGTCGATACCAGCACGGGCAGTTTCGTGTTCGAAGTGTCGGGTTCCACCGACAAGGTGAACCAGTTCATTGTCCTGATGCGCGAGGTCGGCCTTGTCGAGGTCGCGCGCACCGGGGTGGTTGCCATCGCACGGGGTGCGGAGGCGGTTTGAAGGCCAAGTGACATTCACCGTCACCCCGGGCTTGACCCGGGGTCTCGCTTCCGGCGCAGGGCCGGAGACAGCGGGGCCCCGGATCAAGCCCGGGGCGACGAACCAAAAGGGAAGACCAATGCGCGTTTACTATGATGCCGATGCCGATGTCGGCCTGATCAAGGCCAAGAAGGTCGCCATTGTCGGCTATGGCAGCCAGGGCCACGCCCATGCGCAGAATCTGCGCGACAGCGGCGTGGCCGATGTCGCCATCGCCCTGCGCGCCGGTTCGGCCACCGCCAAGAAGGCGGAAGGCGCCGGCTTCAAGGTGCTTTCGAACAAGGAAGCGGCCGCCTGGGCCGATGTGATCATGGTCCTCGCGCCCGATGAGCATCAGGCCGCCATCTATGCCGACGATCTGGGCCCCAACATGAAGCCCGGCGCCGCGCTGGCCTTTGCCCACGGCCTCAACGTGCATTTCCAGCTGATCGAACCGCGCGCCGATATCGACGTGTTCATGATCGCGCCCAAGGGCCCCGGCCACACGG
>JBAXRE010000023.1:0-15449 GCA_037131365.1 Sphingomonadales bacterium | reverse complement strand
ACCGCCCCGGCCAGCAGCAGCGCCGCGCCGGGCCAGGCCCGCGGCACGCGCGCCGGATCGGGCACATCGCCCAGGCCTTTCAGCGCCTGCGCCGGGGCCGCCTGCGCTGCCGAGAGCGCGGGGCCGATGCTGCCGGCCAGCGCGGTCGCCAGCCCCAGCGCGCCGAACAGCAGCGCCGCACCGGCATCAAAGCCCAGCCGCGCCTGCGCGCCGTGGAAATAGCCGCCGCCCAGATCGCCGCCCGACCGTGCCACCACCAGCGCCGCCAGCCCATAGCCCAGCGCCACGCCCAGCGCGGCACCAGCCACGCCCAGCGCCAGCCCTTCGATCAGCAACTGGCGCACCAGCCCGGCGCGCGGCAGGCCCAGCACGGCAAGCAGCGCGAACTGCGGCCGCCGCCGCGCCGCGCCCAGCGCCTGTGCCGACCACACCAGGAAGCCGCCGGTGAGCAGCGCCACCAGCGCCAGCATCCCCAGATTGACCCGGTAGGCGCGGGACAGCGCATCGGCGCGCGTCGCCTCGGCCTCCGGCGTTGCCAGCATCGCATCAGCCGGCAGCGCCGCCGCCACCGCCGCCCGCGCGCCGGCACCATCGCGCAATTTCAGATCCAGCCGCTGCAGCCGGCCGAGCTGGCCAAAGCGCCACTGCGCCTCGGCAATGTCGATCACCGCCAGCTGCACCTCGGTGCCGGCACCGGCCAGCTGCCCGGCCACCCGGAATTGCGCCTGCCGGCCGGCCGCCGTGAGGGTGAAAACGCCCCCCGTCCCCACGCCGGCGCTGCGCATCAGCGCGGGCGACATCCAGATCTGGTCTCCCCGCCACGACGGCCGTGTGCCGACCTGCCCGGTCACCGCCATGCCAACCAGCCCCGGCGTCACCGCCATGGCACGCAGCGGATCAATGCCGATCAGGGTGAAGCGGCCGCCGCGCGATTCCGATCCCGGCCGGGCGAGCCGGCCCCAACTGGCCGGCACTTCGACAACGGGGCTCACCGCCTGCACTGGGGGCAGCCGCGCCAGCTTCGCATAGAGCGCCTCGTCAAGCCCGGCGGCCGAGCGGGCGCGCACCGCCACATCGGCGCGGCCCTGAACGCTGGCCACCGCCCGGCCAAAACTGGCCAGGGCCGCACTGTTCACTAGGTGGACGGCAAAGCCCAGCGCCACGCCCACCGCAATCGCCAGCACCGCCAGGCCCAGCCGCACCGGGTGCGCGCGCCATTCGCCGGCCAGCAGCCAGCGCGTTGCGTCCAGTCCGCGCGGCCGGTGCTGCATCAGGCGGGAGCGAGACCGGCCGCCGACAGCCGCAGCACATGGTCAGCAGCGCCGGCAACCATGTCGCTGTGGGTGACGATCAGCACGGCGGCCCGGCGGTCGCGCGCTTCGCCAAGCAGCAGATCGAGAATGCGCGCCGCCGTTTCGGGATCAAGATTGCCGGTCGGCTCGTCGGCCAGCACCAGGCCGGGCCGGTTCACCAGCGCGCGGGCGATGGCCACCCGCTGCAATTCGCCGCCCGACAGCACGGCCGGCCAGTCCGCGCCGCGCCCGGCCAGACCAACCTGGGCCAGCATCGCCTCCGCCCGCTCCAGCGCTGCCGCCGCCGGCACGCCGGCCAGCAGGCAGGGCAGCGCCACATTGCGGGCCAGGCTGAGGTGCGGCAGCACGTGAAAGGCCTGGAACACGAAGCCAAGCGCGGCGGCGCGCAGGGCGGCCCGCGCCGGTTCGCCCATGGCGGCGATATCGCGCCCGCCAATCCGCACCTCGCCGGCATCGGCGCTGTCCAGCCCGGCGATGACGTTGAGCAGGGTGGATTTGCCAACCCCGGATTCGCCGACGATCGCCACCACTTCGCCCGGCCGCACCGCCAGATCGACCCCGCCGAACAGCGTGCGGCGGCCGCCGCCGGCCAGCGGCACGGTGCGCGCCAGCCCGGTGGCTGCCAGGATCGGGGCAGCCACCGCCAAAGCAGTCGGCACTGCGGCAGTGGTCAGGTCAGGACGCATGACAGCGCTTTAACCCAAGCACCGGAATATGGGAGCCGGGTGTGGCACCATGGCCCACCCGCCGGCGGCGATCACGCCTGTTTGGCGAACAGGTTGGCCGGGTTGCGCATCGCCTTGAATTCCAGCGCATTGCCGGCCGGATCGAACAGGAAGAATGTGCCCTGCTCGCCGGGCTTGCCTGCGAAGCGCACATGCGGTTCCAGTTCGAACGCCACGCCGGCCGCGCGGATGCGCGCGCCCAGTGCGTCCCAGCCGGCCCAATCCAGCACCAGGCCGAAATGCGGCACCGGCACCTGATCGCCATCAACCGGGTTGCGGTGGATGGCGGATTTCGGCGCCTGGTGGACGACAAGCTGGTGGCCGTGGAAATCGAAATCGATCCAGGTTTCCGACGAACGGCCTTCGGGGCAGCCGAGCACGCTGCCATAGAAATGCCGGGCAGCGGCGAGATCATCAACCGGGATGGCCAGATGGAAGGGGTTCATGGGGCGTCTCCTGTGGCAAGGCGGTGGGCGCGGGCCAGCAGGTCGCGGCTGGCCATGACGATGGGGCCGCCGGCTTCGTCCGCACGCATCGGATGATCATCCGGCAGCGGCGGCGGCAGCGGACAGGCGATCGCCTGCAACACCGGCGGATCGGCCTGGCGCGCGGGATCGAGCAGCCAGTTCATCACCGCCAGCAGGCGGGTGGTGACGCCCAGACATTCCAGCGCGGCGGCCAATGCGGCTTCGGGGGGCAGCGCCTCACGCCAGGCCAGCCCCGGCCCGTCAAGCCAGCGCCGCGCCGCTTCGGACACGACGATCGTATCGGCATAGAGCGCGTCCATCGCGTCGCGCAGGCTGGGCCGGGCACCGCCGCGCCGCGCCGCCAGCGTCAGGCTGCCCAGATTGGCATTGCCCGCGCCCAGCACCGGCAGCACCGCCGGCCTTGGCATTTTGCTTGTCGATCCGCCCATGCCGGCTGTTAAGCCCGTCGCCGCGGCGGCGTCCACCCGTTTGTTGCCGCCTCAGCCGCGCAGCACCTGCCGGCGCTCGACCCGGAAGCGCTTCAGCTCCTCCGCCGGGGCTGGCCAGTCGGGATCGGCGCGGGCGGCAGCGCCATAATCCTCCATGGCATCGCGCAGCCTGCCGGCGGCTTCCTGGGCCTGGGCACGGGCGAACAGGGCGCGGGCCGGTTCCTTCGGGCCCAGTTCGATGCCGCGACTGATCAGCGCCACCGCCTCGGCGGCGCCGCCCGGCACCCGCGACAGTGCGATGCCCTTGTTGATCCACGCTTCGGCAAGGCCGGGGGCGGCGCGGATGGCCAGATCGAAATCGGCAATGGCCAGCGCCGTCTGCTGCAGGCGCAGCCGCACGATGCCCCGGTTGAGCAGCATCGCCAGCCGGGTTGGCGGGGCAAGGCCGGGCTGGCGGATGACATGATCGCAGCGCGCCAGATCGCGACGGCTGGGCGCGTCGGCGGCAGCGGCAATGCGGCACGGATCCTGCGCTTCTTCGGCGGCAACCGGGGCTGCAACCAGCAGCAGGGCGATGGGCAACGTGCGCATGGCGCTTCGGTCAGGCGATGATGTCGGGGATCAGCAGATCGTGCAGCATGGCGATCTCGTCCTTCAGCAGCAGCTTCTTCTTCTTGAAGCGCTGCAACTGGATCATGTCGGGGTTGGGCAACAGGCGCAATGCGTCGATGGCGGCATCCAGATCGCGATGATCCTGCTTCAACATCTCGATGCGGGCGCGGATCTCCGCTTCGTCCACTGTCGAAGGCTCCCCAGTCCTGCCGCCATGGGCCACGGCTCTGGACTGCCGGGTTAACCCCTCTCGGGGCTGGCGGGCAAGCCCCGTCGCGGGTGCGTCATCATTTCCTGCCGAACCGGCGGCAATTGGCGGCACCGCGCATGGACAGGATGGCCAATCCATGTTGCACTTTCATTGCGGCGGGCGACTCCGGTCGCCGGGCCGCCGGATGAAGGAAGGGAGTGTGCCAATGGCCAATGCCCACCGCGACCAGCTTGTCGCTCGTCATGCCAAACTTGATCACAGCCTTGCCGCCGAACTGAAACGACCGGTGCCCGATTCGGCCCGGCTGCGCGCCCTGAAGCGCGAAAAACTGAAATTGAAGGATGCGATTGCCGCGCAGCATTGATGCGGGCGGCATGACAGGGAAACAGTGCCGGTGCCGGGCCATTGCCCCGCACCGCGCGCCGCTCACTCCCAATTCACGGCTTATTCGTCGCGGCTGATCTTCTCGTCGCGCTCGTGACGTTCCTGCGCGTCGATCGTCATGGTGGCGATCGGGCGGGCTTCCAGCCGCTGCAGGCTGATCGGCTCGCCGGTCATCTCGCACCAGCCATAATCGCCGATGTCGATGCGGCGCAGCGCGGCGTCGATCTTGGCGATCACCTTGCGCTGGCGGTCACGGGTGCGCAGTTCGATACCCCAGTCGGTCTCGCTGGCGGCGCGGTCGGTCAGATCGGGTTCACGCAGCGGTTCGGCCTTCAGGGCTTCCAGCGTGCTTTCCGATTCCTTCAGGATTTCCTCTTTCCACACCAGCAGCTTGCGCCGGAAATAGGCGAGCTGGCGGGGATTCATGAACTCTTCGTCTGCGGATGGGCGATAATCAGGGGGAAGATTGTCGCCGTGGGCCTGCACGATCAGGACACCATCATCATCTGACGTCTTCGTCGCTGCCGTCTGCTGCTCGCTCGTCATTCCACCACCCCGCATCAACGGATCCGGCTGACAGCCCGGGGGCTGTACGCCGCACCCTGAACCGTTCCACCTGGCCCCTTGGTGGAACCGCCCCTCCGCAGCCCCCTTAACGCCCTGTCATGCGGCGAGCAAGGGTCCAAACCGGAACAATCCCATGGTCAGAAGCTTTTGCCAGTGTCTCGGCTTGTTGGCACGGGCAACGCGCAATTGGCCGGCATTTGCCGATGTCACCCCTTCAAACCGTCGATCCGGGCCTGCAAGGCCGCCAGTTGTTCCTTCAATTGGGTGATTTCCTCCGATGGTGCCGGCTTTTCGGCCGGCTTTTCCGGTTGCCGCGGTGCCGGACCGCGGGTGCCGGTCATCAATTCGGTGGCAGCCTGGAACATCGCCAGATTCTGCCGGGCCAGTTGCTCGAACGGCTTCATCGCGGCGTTGCGGAAAATCGTCTGATTCTCGGCAAAGGCGGCCATCGAGGCTTCGAGATAATGCGGCACCATCGCCTGCATCGAATCGCCATACAGGGCGATGATCTGGCGCAGGAACGAGGTTGGCAGCATGGTCTGCCCGCCGGCTTCGCCTTCCATGACGATCTGGGTGAGCACGCTGCGGGTGATATCCTCCCCGGTGCGGGCATCGAACACCTGGAAATCGCGGCCTTCGCGCGTCATCTCCGCCAGATGGTCAAGCGTGATGTAGCTTGAGGTTTTGGTGTTATAGAGCCGCCGGTTGGCATATTTCTTGATGACGACGGGGCCAGAACCGGAGCCTGCTCCATTGGGTCCGGACTTGGCATCGGCAGGGGAAGAGGCGTTGGCCATGGGGTATCCCGTCTGTGACAAGAGCGTGACGGGTAGCATGAGACGATGCTGCGGTGCAACGCCGCAGCAACGGGCCGCCAGATGAGGCGCGCACCCGGGCCGCACCCGCTGCCGGTGTTCCTGGCCACACTGCAGGCCGCCTGCGGCGATGATCCGGCGCGGCTGGCGGCGGCGCTGGCCGGGTTGAACCGCTATCAGACGGCAAACCGCCCGCCGCCGCTGCCGAAGCGGCCGGAACTGGCGCGCGTGGGCGGGGTCGCCTTGCGCGGTGTGGCCGGCCGCAAGCCGGTGGTGATCGTGCCGTCGCTGATCAACGCGCCTGATGTGCTCGATCTGCCGGGGCGCAGCCTGATCGCGCATCTGGAAGGCGCCGGCTGCACGCCGCTGCTCGTCGATTGGGGGGATACGCCGGAACCGCTGGGCCTTGGCCGCCTGGTGACGCAGCGCCTCGCGCCGCTGGTCGCCGGGCTGGGGGAACCGGCCGCGCTGGTCGGCTATTGCCTTGGCGGCACGCTGGCCACCGTGCTGGCCGCTCAGCTGCCGCCAACCCGCCTCGCCCTGATCGCCGCGCCGTGGCATTTTGCCGGCTATGGCGAAACGCAGCGCGCGGCGCTGGCCGATTGGTGGGCCGGCGCGGCACCGCTGGCGGACGCGCTGGGCCAGGTGCCGATGGACCTGCTGCAACCGGCATTCTGGGCGCTCGATCCGGCTGGTCTGGCGGCGAAATATGCCCGTCTGGCCGTCGCGGACGAAAGCGCGCTCGCCGATTTCGTGCGGCTGGAGGATTGGGCCAATGGCGGCGCGCCGATCAGCCTGGCGGCAGCGCGCGACCTGGCGGCGCTCTACGCGCGAGGAGGCTGGCCGGGCGTCGATCCCGCCGGCATCGGCGCGCCGATCCTCGACATCATCGCCGGCAGCGACCGCATCGTGCCGCCGGCCGCCGCGCTTTCCACCACCGGCGTCGGCAGCGCGATCACCATTTCGGCCGGCCATGTCGGCATGGTGGTCGGCCGGCAGGCGCCGGGCCAGTTGTGGGCGGCGCTGGCCGGCTTCCTGCAAGCCTGATGGTGCGGCGCGGCAATCCGGCCTAGGCTGAGCGCGAACGACTCGAAAGGGGCCTTTTCGATGACCAATATCGTGATCACTGCCGCGCGCCGCACCGCTGTCGGCAGTTTCCTCGGCAGTTTTGCCGCCACGCCGGCACATCTGCTGGGCAAAGCGGCGATCGAAGCGGCGCTGGCCGATGCCGGCGTCGCGCCGGGGGACGTGGACGAAGTGATCCTGGGCCAGGTGCTCACCGCCGCGCAGGGGCAGAACCCGGCGCGCCAGGCGGCGATGGCCGCCGGCATCGCGCTGGAAGCGCCGGCCTATGGCGTCAACCAGGTCTGCGGATCGGGCCTGCGGGCCGTTGCCATGGCGGCGCAGGCGATTGCCAATGGCGATGCCGGCATCGTGGTGGCCGGCGGCCAGGAATCGATGAGCCTCTCCCCCCACGCCCAGGCCATGCGCGCCGGCACCAAGATGGGCCATGTCGAATTCATCGACACGATGATCAAGGATGGGCTGTGGGATGCCTTCAACGGCTATCACATGGGCATCACGGCGGAAAATGTCGCCGAAATGTACCAGATCAGCCGCGAGGCGCAGGACGCGTTTGCGGTGGCCAGCCAGAACAAGGCCAGCGCCGCCCGCGCCGCCGGGCGCTTTGCGGCCGAAATCGCGCCGGTCACCATCAAGGGCCGCAAGGGCGACGTGGTGATGGACACGGACGAGTTCATCCGCGACGGCGTCACCATCGACAGCGTGTCGGGCCTGCGCGGCGCTTTCAAGAAGGACGGCACGGTGACGGCTGCCAACGCCTCCGGCCTGAACGATGGTGCGGCGGCGCTGGTGCTGATGCGCGAGGATGAGGCCGTGCGCCGCGGCGCGCCGATCCTGGCCCGCATCGCCGGCTTCGCCAGCGTGGGCGTCGATCCCGCCATCATGGGCATCGGCCCGGTGCCGGCCAGCCGCAAGGCGCTGGCCAAGGCCGGCTGGAGCGTGGCCGATCTGGATCTGGTCGAAGCCAACGAGGCCTTTGCGGCACAGGCGCTGGCCGTGGGCCAGGAACTCGGCCTCGATCCCGAAAAGCTCAACGTCAACGGCGGCGCCATCGCCATCGGCCACCCGATCGGGGCTTCGGGGGCGCGCGTGCTGGTGACATTGCTGCACGAGATGGGCCGGCGCGATGCACGGAAGGGCCTGGCGACGCTGTGCATCGGCGGCGGCATGGGGATTGCGATGGCCGTCGAACGCTGATCCGGCCGCTTCCCCGCCTGCACAATCCACGCCATAACCCCCTAAGATGATCCGTGACGCCACGCCCATCGAACGCCTGTTTGCCGGCCACCGGGCCGAGCATCCGGCGGGCCGCCTGCTGGTACTGGGCCGCCCGCCCGAACGCGTGACGCTGAACCTTGATGGCTGGGAACGCGTCGCCTGTGTCGCCACCAGCGATGATGAGCTGCGCCCCGGCACGGTGCGGGCCGATCCGCATCACCTGCCCTTCCACGAGGCGCTGTTCGACAAGGCGCTGCTGTCGGCGCCGCTGGTGCAGCCGCGGCTGATGCTTCGCGAACTGTGGCGCGTGCTGGCGCCGGCCGGGCTGGCCGTGCTGATCGTGCGGGCGCGCCGGCCCTGGCATGTGAAGGATATCGGCTGGCTGCGCGAACCCCTGCAGATGCGCCTGGACGAAGCGATGTTCGACGTGCTCGACTGGCGGGTGGAGACGCTGCCGGAACGCCATCATGTCGTGCTGGTGGCCAAGGGTGACTGGGAAAAGCCGGTGCTGGTGGGCGCGGCCGATCCGGCAATGGTGCCGCGGCTGATCAACTGAAGGAGCGCGCGATGGACGCCGAACGCCTGGCCGCCGTGACGAAGCTGGTGCCGTTCAGCGACCATCTGGGCTTCGAGATCAAGGAGATGGGCCCGACGCGCGTGATCGTCCACGCCCGCATCAAGCCCGAATATTGCACCAGCGGCGGCACGGCGCATGGTGGCTTCCTGATGGCGGTGGCCGATTTCACCGGCGCGGTGGGCGCCATGCAGGTGCTCCCCGATGGCGCGACCTCCACCACCACAATTGAATCCAAGACCAACATGATGCGCGCCATTCCGGTCGGCAGCCTGCTGGTGGCAACCGCGACGCCGCTGCATGTGGGGCGCCGCACCAGCGTGTGGGTGACGCGGGTGGAGAGCGAAGACGGCAGGCTGGCGAGCGTGACGACGCAGACGCAAATGGTGCTGTGACGCGGCGAGAAACAGCTTAGACGGCGTGGCTTTGCCAGGCCGGGCCGCCCTAAACCCTCAGCGTCACCGTCACCTCATCCCCGTCCGCCACCTTCTCCTTCTTCCGCACCGCCGCCTTCACCGGCAGCAGATAACCGCCGGCCTCCTTCGACGGGAAGACGGAGGTTGACCAGGTGGTCAGGCCCAGCGTCACCGTCACATACACCGATCCCCAGGCCGCGCTGCGCCCCGGTGCGGCGGCGCGGATGCCGGCGGCGGCATCGCCGCTGATGGTCAGGAACACCCAACTCATGGGGCTGGGCTTGTTTGCCGCGTTTTTCCCTTTCCACAGCCACAGCGGCCCGGTGACGGTCCATTCGCGCGCCCGCGCCACCTCGTGGCCCAGCTCTTCACGCAGGAAGCGGATCAGTTCGGGATCGAGATCGTCGTCCACACCGCCCCCTATCGGCTGAGCACGAACACCCCGGTATCGGCGAGCAGATTGGGCCACAGGCTGACCGGCCGGCCGGCCGCCAGGCCGCTGCGCTGCTGCACGGTCAGGCGCATGTCGCGGGCGAGCGCCTCGAAATCGGCGATGGTGCAGAAATGGATGTTGGGCGTTTCGTGCCAGCTCACCGGCAGGCTGCGGGTGACCGGCATGCGGCCGCCCCAGGTCAGGCTCAGCCGCACCCGCCAATGGCCGAAATTGGGGAAGGAGACGACGGCGCTGCGGCCGATCCGCACCAATTGCGCCAGCACATCGGCCGGGCGCTGCATGGCCTGCAGCGCGTTGGACAGGATCACCACGTCGAAGGCACCATCGGCATAATCGCCCAGATCGGTATCGGCATCGCCCTGCACCACCGCCAGCCCGCGGCCCACGGCGGCAGCCACATCGCCGGCATCCAGCTCGATCCCGCGGCCTTCCACGCCCTTGGTGTCGCGCAGCCAGGCCAGCAGCCGGCCATCGCCGCAGCCGATATCGAGCACGCGCGCGCCTTCCGGCACGGCGGCGGCGACGGCGGCCAGATCAGGGCGCAGCGGGGTCGGGGTCATGCCGACAGGAACCCGTGGACGACCCGGTTCATTTCCGGCGCGTCGAGCAGGAAGGCATCATGGCCGAACGGGCTTTCCAGCTCCACGAACGAAACCGGTGCGCCGGCGGCGTTCAGGGCGCGGACGATGCGGCGGCTTTCGGCAGTGGGATACAGCCAGTCGGAGGTGAAGGAGACGAGGCAGAAGCGCGACGCCGTGCCGGCAAAGGCCCGCGCCAGATTGCCGCCAAACGGCTGGGCCAGATCGAAATAGTCCATGGCGCGGGTGATATAGAGATAGGAATTGGCGTCAAAGCGCTCGACAAAGCTGAGCCCCTGGTGGCGCAGATAGGATTCGACCTGGAAATCGGCGTCAAACCCGAAGCTGACGGCATCGCGGTTCTGCAGGCGGCGGCCGAACTTGGCGGTGAGGCCTTCTTCCGACAGATAGGTGATGTGCGCGGCCATGCGCGCCACGGCAAGGCCCGCAGCCGGCGGCCGATCGGGCGCATAGGCACCGCCGGCCCACATCGGATCGGCCATGATCGCCTGGCGGCCCACTTCGTGAAAGGCGATATTCTGCGCCGAATGGCGGGCGGCCGTGGCGATGGCCACCACCTTCTGTACCCGATCGCCATGGTTCACCGCCCAGGTGAGCGCCTGCATGCCGCCCATCGATCCGCCCACGACGGCGGCAAGCCGTTCGATGCCAAGATGATCGAGCAGCCGCACCTGCGCCGCCACCATGTCGGCCAGCGTGATCACCGGAAAGCGCATGGCAAACGGCTGGCCATCGCGCGGATCGGGCGACGACGGCCCGGTGGAACCCATGCAGCCGCCCAGCACATTGGCGCAGATCACGAACCACTGATCGGGATCAACCGGCTTGCCGGGGCCGACAAGGCGCGTCCACCAGCCCGGCTTGCCAGTGATGGGGTGGGTGCTGGCGAGATATTGATCCCCGGTCAGCGCGTGGCAGACGAGGATGGCATTGCTGCGGTTGGCGTTCAGCGTGCCATAGGTTTCATAGGCGATGGTGAGTTCAGGCAGCACGCCGCCACCCGCCAACGGGAAATCGCCCGCCAGCGTCACCCGGCGATCGAGGCCAAAACGCGTATCCATCTTCGGTGCTGCCCCATAATGGCGTGGGGGTGACTGTGCCAGCGATATTCGCTAACGCCCAGACCATGACCAGCACCGCCGCCGCCCCCGCCATGAAGCCCTGGATTGCCGCCATGCACGCCTATGTGCCCGGCAAGGCCAAATCCGACGCTGTGCCGGTGATCGCCAAGCTGTCCTCCAATGAAAATCCGTGGGGGCCGTCGCCGCTCGCCATCGCTGCCATGCAGGCGGTGATCGCCGATGGCCATCGCTATCCCGATCCGGCCGCCACCGCGCTGCGCGCCGCGCTGGGCGAAACCTATGATGTCGATCCCGCCCACATCATCTGCGGCACCGGCAGCGATGAGATATTGCACATGGTGGCCAGCGCCTTCGCCGGCCCGGGGGACGAGATCATCCACGTCCGCCACGGTTTTGCCGTGTATGAAGGCGCCACCCGCCGGGTTGGCGCCACGCCGGTGATCGTGCCGGATGTGGACTATACCGCCGACATCAGCGCCGTGCTGGCCGCCATCACGCCGGCCACCCGTGTCATCTATCTGGCCAACCCCAACAACCCGACCGGCACGCTGCTGCCCGCCAGCGAGATTCGCCGCCTGATCGCCGGCGTGCCGGCCGATGTCGTGCTGGTGCTGGACTGTGCCTATGCCGAGTTTGCCGAAGGCGAGTATGAGGACGGGCTGGCGCTGGCGCAGAGCCTGCCCAACCTCGTTGTCACCCGCACCTTTTCCAAGATCCACGGCCTGGCTGCCCAGCGCATCGGCTGGGCGGTGGCGGCGCTGCCGCTGATCGCCGCGATGGACCGGGTGCGCGGGCCGTTCAACGTCACCACCACCGGGCAGGCCGCCGCAATCGCCAGCCTGGCCGATACCGCCCACATCGCCATGGTGCGCGACGAGACGATCCGCCTGCGCGAATGGCTGGCCGAACAGATCACCGCACTCGGCAATGCCGGCCTGCGCGCCATCCCGTCGGCGTGCAACTTCATCCTTGTCGAATTCCCCGAAACCGGCCCGGTAAGCGCGGCCGCCGCCAACCAGTATCTGCTCGATCACGGCATCATCTGCCGCTACCTCGCCGTGCAGGACATGCCGCACTGCCTGCGCATCTCGATCGGGACGGAAAACGAGACCCGCACGGTCGCCGCCGCGCTGCGCGACTATGTCGAAGGCGCGGCCGCAGGGGCCGGTGCCTGATGCTGCCGTTCGCGCGCGTCGCCATCATCGGCATGGGCCTGATCGGCTCGTCGCTCGCCCGCGCCGTGCGCCAGGCGATGCCGACGGTGCGGCTGACCGTGACCGACGCCAGCGAGGATGTGCGCGACCGGGTGATCAATCTGGGCCTCGCCGATGATGTGACCGATGGCCCCGGCGCCGCGGTTGTCGATGCCGATCTCGTCATCCTGTGCGTGCCGGTGGGTGCCATGGCCGCCGTCGCCGCCGAAATCGCCGGAGAACTCTCGCCCGACACGGTTGTCTCCGACGTCGGATCGGTGAAGGAAAGCGTGCTCAAGGTGCTGTCTGGCGGGCTGCCGGGCGTGCATGTCATCCCCGCCCACCCGGTCGCCGGCACCGAAAAATCCGGGCCGGATGCGGGCTTTGCCAGTCTGTTCCACGGCCGCTGGTGCATCATCACGCCGCCGCCGCGCGCCGATCAGGTGATGGTGGAGCGGCTGGCCGAATTCTGGCGCCGGCTGGGCAGCAAAGTGGATGTGATGGATGCCGCCCACCACGACCGTGTGCTCGCCGTCACCAGCCACCTGCCCCACCTCATCGCCTATTCGATCGTCGGCACCGCCAGCGACCTTGAAGAGGTGACGAAATCCGAAGTCATCAAATATTCGGCCGGCGGTTTTCGCGATTTCACCCGCATCGCCGCATCCGATCCGGTGATGTGGCGCGACGTGTTCCTGAACAACCGCGAGGCGGTGCTGGAACTGCTCGGCCGCTTCACCGAAGATCTTGTCGCCCTGCAACGCGCCATCCGCTGGGGCGAAGGCGACACGCTGGAAGCCCTGTTCACCCGCACCCGCGCCATCCGCCGCCAGGTCATCGACCAGGGCCAGGACACCGACAAGCCAGACTTTGGCCGCTGATCAATTCGCCAAGGGCCGGGTCAGCGAAGTCGCCATCGGGATCGCGAAACAAGGTGCAAATGAAACTCCCTCCCCGTTGACGCCTGCGGCTGGGGGGAGGGCTTCATGGTCACCGCAATCTGGGGCAGGCCGGCACCTGCCCGCGCCGGGCGCGGGTGGCAAGATCGGCGGGAATGCCGCTCAACAGCACCGCGCCAGTGGCCGGCAGCGCGCTGTCCAGCGCCAGCCGCACCGGCGCGCGCAGCCGCTGTTCGGCCGGCGCGGCAGTGCCGGCCAGCGCGGCCTGCACGGCCAGCGGGCAGACGGTGGTGATGGTGCCGGCCAGTTGCAGGCGGCCCTGCACCGGCACGATGGTCGCTTCGAGCTTGAACATCTCACCGGTGGCATCGCTGCCGGTCAGCACCGCATCCAGGCTGCCGTCGCTGGCCAGCCAGCGCGCCGCATCGTCCAGCCGGCTGCTGCCGCGCGCCATGATGTCGCCGGCCAGCGCAATCGGCGCGCCGGCGGCGAGGCGCAGGCCCGTGGCCCCGATCACCAATTGCCCGCGCACCGGCAGTTCCGGGCCATCGCCGGCCACGCCGCTGATCTCGCGGACATGCAGCTCGAAACTGTCGGCCACGAAATCCGGGCCAAAGCCGGCATTGCCGCGCGCCCGTGGCAGCACCAGCGACAGCCGTGCCAACCGCTCGCCATCCAGTTTCAGACTGGCGGTGCCGACAGCGGCGGCAAGGCGCGGGCCCAGCCCGGCGAGGCGCGCCGCCACCGCCACGCCCTGCCCCTGCATCACCGTCAATTCCGGCCGCCACGGCCCGCGATTGAGCCGCAGGCGGCTGACATTGGCCGTCACCGGCCCGCGCGCCAGGCGCACGCCGGCAAGCTCGCTCTCCAGCCGGTAGGGAAAGCCGGTCACCGCCGGGGTTTCGCCGGGGAACCAGTGCGCCAGCGTGGTTTCGAACCCCGCCGCCCAGCCCCGCCAGAATTGGCCATATACCGCCAGCCCCAGCAGCAGCGGCAGCAGTGAGACCAGCAGCGGCCAGCGCCGGATCATCGCCGTTCATCCTGCAGGGCATTGATGGCGGCATGCACGCGCGCTTCCACCTCGGCGCGCGGCAGGCCCGGCGCAATCACCGGCGCAATCTTCATGTGGACGGTTCCCGGATATTTGATGAAGCCCTTGGGCCAGACGCTGCCGCTGTCGAGCGCGATCGGCACCACCGGCAGTTTCAGCATCTTGTAGAGGCCGGCAAAGCCGGCGGCGAGCGGCGGCGTTTCGCCCACGCCCACCCGCGTGCCTTCGGGGAAGATCACCACCGGCCGGCCCAGCGCCACGGCGGCCTGGGCCTGGCGCATCATCTCGCGCAACATCTTCGCCGAACCTTCCCGATCAACGAAGATGGAGCCGTGCCGGGCCGAGGCCAGACCCCACACCGGAATGGCGCGCAATTCCTGCTTCATCACCACCGCCGGCCGTTCGAACCACCACAGGGTGAGAATCGCCTCGAACGCGCTTTCATGCTTCAGCGCGAACAGGTGCGGGCCGGCGGGGATGGCGCCATCAATGTCCAGCCGGATGCCGGTGATCGCCCGGCTGGTGAGGCGGAACCAGCCGGCCCACAGCTTGGGCCCGATATAGAGCAGCGCGCGCGGGCCGAGCAGGCCAAGCAGCAGCGCCAGCGGCACCAGCAGCAGCGAACCGCCCAGAAAAGCGATCTGGAACAGAATGGTCCGCACCAGCGCGATGGCCGTGGCCAGGGGCGTGCGCCGCATCATTGCGCCCCGAACAGCAGCGCGCCCCGGCGCAGCAGCCATTTCGAATATTCGAACGCCAGCCCGTGCGCCTTGGGTTCCGACGGCACGGCATCCGACAGCACGGCGACGCCGGGCGGCAGCACCCGCGACAGCTCCAGCCGCGCGCGGCGCATGTGGCCGGCGCTGGTGACCAGCCGGATGGAAGTGAATTTGTGATCGGCCACCCAGCGCGCCGTCTCCTCGGCATTGGAACGCGTGTCGACCGCGGCATAGCCCAGATCGGTCGTCCGCAGCCGGCGCGTGGCCACACCGAAGGCCGCAGCCAGCTGGCGCCGGCTGGTGGTGCGGCCCACGCCCGACACCAGCATGCGCCGCGCGGCACCGGCCTCCACCACGGCAAGGCCGCGCCGGAAGCGGCCGGCACCGCCGGTGAGCACCACCACACCGTCACTCTTTGCCGAAAGCGGGGCGGGGCCGGGCAAGGTCAGGCTGAACCACAACAGGCCCAGCATCCAGCCGAGCAGCGGCAGGGCGATGAGGCGCGCGCCCCACAGCAGCACCCCGGCGCGGCGCGGCGCGCCGCCGGCCCGGCGCGGTGCCGGTCGCGCTGCCGGGCGCGGTGCCGCACGGGGGGACGGGCGGCGGCTCACATCTCGC
>JBAXRE010000022.1:0-16318 GCA_037131365.1 Sphingomonadales bacterium | reverse complement strand
GTCGCGCCGCACCGCATCGGCCAGCCGCGCCTCTCCCTGCGCTGCAGCGGCCGCCGCGCGCGCCGCTTCGGCCGCGCTTTCGGCGCCCGCCGCCGTTCGCGCCTCAACCAGCGCCGCCAGCTGCGCCAGCCGCCCGGCATGGGCCTGCGTGAGGGTGAGCGCGGCGCGCGCTGCGATGGCTTCGTGCCAGACGCCGATCAGCGCCACCAGCGCATCGGTGCGGGCCAGATCGGCGTTGGCCGCCGCGCCGGCTTCGGCCGCCTGGCCGGCGCGGATGCGGGCGGAGGTTGCGCCCCAGTCCAGCAGCAGCTGGCTGATCGATCCCACCGCATCGGTGCGCTGGCGCGGCACCAGGCTTTCAAAACGGGTGGAGGGCAGGCGGAAATCGCGCGCCAGCGAATCGGCGGCGTTGATATCGATCCCCAGCACCGGGAACAGCCGGCTGCGCGCCTGCGCCGTCTGTGCGGCGGCCACGCTCACGCCTTCGCGGCCTTCGCCCACCGCCGGCAAGGCGTCGGCGGCGGCGCGCAGGCGGGCGGCAAAATCGCTGACCGGCCGCGCGGTGAGCGCCGCGATCCATGCCTGATCGGACGCGGCCAGGCGCGGCGGCACCACGGCCGCCGGCGGCGGTTCGACAGCCATGATCAGCAGCGCCGCAATCACCCGCGCAAATTCCCTTGCCGGCCGGCCCCAGCACCGCCCGCGCCTGCATCAACGGCAGGCTTTCCCCCCGCATTAATCGCCATCACGCCAACCACCGATCCGGCGCGGCCGGTGCGGCGCGTCGCCTTCGGTGATTACGCAGGGCGCAAGGAAAGGCTCCCACCCCGGGGCGGGCGGGCAAAAGATCAGGCTGGCGGGATCAGGCGGGTGGGATCAAGTCTGCGGGATCAGGCGGCCGTCACCGTCTGTTCGATGGCGCCGAAGATGCTGTGGTGGCGCTCGTCCAGCATTTCGATGCGCACCACGTCGCCGGGTTGCAGCCAGGCGGTGGCGGGCGCGCCGGCCAGGATGGTCTCCACCATGCGCTGTTCGGCGATGCAGGCATAGCCGCGGCCGCCCTGCGCCGCCGGCCTGCCCGGCCCGCCATCGGCATCGCGGTTGGAAACCGTGCCGGAACCGATGATGCTGCCGGCGACGATGTTGCGGGTTTTCGCCAGATGGGCGATCAGCGTGCCGAAATCGAAGGTCATGTCCTCGGCGGTCTCGACCCGGCCGAAGGGCTGGCCGTTGATGTCGATGCTCAGCGTGCCGTGCAGCTTGCCGTCCTGCCAGCGCGCGCCCAGCGCCTGCGGCGTCACCAGCACGGGCGACAGGGCGGAGGCCGGCTTGGACTGGACGAAGCCGAACCCCTTGGCCAGTTCATCGGGGATCAGGCCGCGCAGGGAGACATCGTTGACAAGGCCGACCAGCCGGATGGCGGCCAGCGCCTCTTCGCGCGATGCGCCCTGCCGCACGTCGCCGGTGACGACCACCACCTCGGCCTCCAGATCCAGGCCCCAGGCCGGATCGTGGAACGGGATGGGATCGCGCGGGGGCAGGAACTGATCACTGCCGCCCTGATACATCAGCGGATCGTGCCAGAAACTCGCCGGCAGTTCGGCCCCGCGCGCCCGGCGCACCAGCTCGACATGGTTCACATAGGCCGAACCATCGGCCCATTGATAGGCGCGCGGCAGCGGGGCGGCGGCAGCGCGCTCGTGAAAGCGGGCGTGCGGCACGGCATCGTGGGACAGCGACAGGGCGACGCCTTCCAGCACCGCGGCGGCATGATCCCAATCGTCCAGCACCGATTGCAGCGTGGGGTACATCGGCGGCGGCGCGGCGCACCAGGCCAGATCATCGGAGACCACGACAAGGCGGCCATCCCGCCCGGATTTCAGCGAAGCAAGTTTCATGCCCTCATTGCTGAACCGGAATGTCGCGGCTGGCAAGTCTTGGCGGGCCGCGGGCAGGGGGGTAAGACGGGGCCAGACAAGGAGCATGCGCCATGGCCACCGCCGCCGCCACCGACATCCAGCATTTCGCGCCGAAGTGGCCCAAGTTCGACTGGCAGGACCCGCTGCTGCTCAGCGCCCAGCTTACGGGTGAGGAGACGATGGTGCGCGATGCCGCCCGCGCCTTCTGCGATGCCGAATTGGCCCCCGTGGTGAAGCTCGCCAACCGGCACGAGACCTTCGATCCTGATTTGATGCGCAAGTTCGGCGCGGCCGGCCTGCTGGGGCCGACCATCCACGGCTATGGCTGCGCCGGTGCCTCTTATGTGGCCTATGGCCTGATCGCCCGCGAGGTGGAGCGGATCGACTCGGCCTATCGCTCGGCGATGAGCGTGCAGTCGAGCCTGGTGATGTATCCCATCTACGCTTATGGCTCGGAAGCACAGCGGGAGCGTTACCTGCCCGGCCTGGCCAGCGGCGAGCTCGTCGGCTGCTTTGGCCTGACCGAGCCGGATGCGGGATCAGACCCCGCCGGCATGAAGACGCGGGCGAAGAAGGTGCAGGGCGGCTGGCTGCTGACCGGCGCCAAGATGTGGATCACCAATTCGCCGCTGGCCGATGTCGCGGTGGTGTGGGCCAAGTGCGAGGATGACAAGATCCGCGGCTTCGTGGTGGAGCGCGGCGATGCCGGCTTTTCCACCCCCAAGATCGAAGGCAAATTTGCCCTGCGTGCCGGGGTGACCGGCGAGATCGTGCTGGCCGATGTGCATCTGCCCGAAGAGCGCATCCTGCGCGGCGTGGAAGGCCTGGCCGGGCCGTTCGGCTGCCTCAACAACGCGCGCTATGGCATTGCCTGGGGGGCGATGGGCGCGGCCGAATATTGCTGGCATGCGGCGCGGGCCTATACGCTGGATCGCCAGCAGTTCGGCCGGCCGCTGGCCGCCACCCAGCTGGTACAGAAAAAGCTGGCCGACATGCAGACCGAGATCACGCTGGGCCTGTGCGCGGCGCTGGCCGGCGGCCGGCTGATGGACGCGCACACGCTGGCGCCCGAGGCGATCAGCCTGCTGAAGCGCAACAATTGCGGCAAGGCGCTCGACATTGCCCGCCAGGCCCGCGACATGCACGGCGGCAACGGCATTTCCGATGAATATGGCGTCATCCGCCACGTGATGAACCTGGAAGCGGTCAACACCTACGAGGGCACGCACGACGTCCACGCCCTCATCCTCGGCCGGGCGCAGACGGGGTTGCAGGCCTTCTTCTAACCGCCCAGCGGCAGCGCGGTCGTGTGCTTCACCTCGTCGAGGATGATGCTCGACCGCGCGGTCGCCACTTCCGGCGCGGCCAGGATGCGGTGTGACAGCAGCTGGTTGAAACTGGCGAGATCGCGGGTCGCCACCTTCAGGATCAGATCGGCCTCCCCGGTCAGCTTGTGGCACTCCATCACTTCGGCAAGGCCCAGGATGCGGGCGCGGAAGGCTTCGGCCGCTTCCGGCGAATGGCTTTTCATGGTCAGCAGCACATAGGCCATCAGCCCGATGCCGACGCTGGCCGGTTCAAGCACGGCGTGAAAGCCGCGCACCCGCCCGGAGGCTTTCAGCGCCGCCATGCGCCGCGAGCATTGCGAGGCGGACAGGTGGATGGCCTCCCCCATCTCCACCGGCCCGATGTCGCCGCGCTGCTGCCACAGGGCCAGGATTTTCAGATCATAAGGGTCCATGCACGAAATGTGCGTGATCGGCCGTCTTGATGCAAGCCTTGCGCGCGAAGGGGCGGAAACGCGCGCAAACTTGCACGCACGATGGCCGCGCTCTGCGCTATCATCCGGTACATTCGACCGGGGAGCAACGACATGGCCGATCTGTTCGACAATCCGCTGGGCCTTGATGGCTTTGAATTCATCGAATTCTGCGCGCCGGCCAAGGGCGTGCTGGAACCGGTGTTTGCCGCCATGGGCTTCACCCGCGTCGCCCGCCACCGTTCCAAGGATGTGCAGCTGTGGCGGCAGGGCGGCATCAACCTGATTGCCAATTATGAACCGCGCAGCCCGGCCTGGTATTTCGCCGCCGAACATGGCGCGTCGGCCTGCGGTATGGCCTGGCGGGTGAAGGACGCCGCCAAGGCCTATGCCGAAGCGCTGGAGCGCGGCGCCGAACCGGTGGAAAGCCGCACCGGCCCGATGGAACTGCGCCTGCCCGGCATCCGCGGCATCGGCGGTTCGATCATCTATCTGGTTGATCGCTATGGCCCCGAACTGTCGATCTATGACATTGATTTTGTTTACGAAGCCGGGGTCGATCGCCTTCCGGTGGGGGCCGGGCTGCAGATCATCGATCACCTCACCCACAATGTCTATGGCGGCCGCATGGCGCACTGGGCGGCCTTTTACGAGCGTATCGCCGGCTTCCGCGAGATCCGCTGGTTCGACATCAAGGGCGAATATACCGGCCTCACCAGCAAGGCGATGACCGCGCCCGACGGCAAGATCCGCATCCCGCTCAATGAAGAGGGCAGGGGCGGCGGCGGCCAGATCGAGGAGTTTCTGCGCGCCTATAATGGCGAGGGCATCCAGCATATCGCCTTCGCCTGTGACGATCTGCTGGCGGTGTGGGACCGGCTGCAGGCGATCGGCACGCCGTTCATGACGCCGCCGCCCGCGACGTATTACGAGATGCTGGCCGAACGCCTGCCCGGCCACGGCGAGGATGTGGCGGCGCTGCAGACACGCGGCATCCTGCTGGACGGCACGACGGACGGCACCAAGCGCCTGCTTCTCCAGATCTTCTCGGAAACCATGATCGGCCCGGTGTTCTTCGAATTCATCCAGCGCAAGGGTGACGAAGGCTTTGGCGAAGGCAATTTCAAGGCGCTATTCGAAAGCATGGAGCGTGACCAGCTGCGGCGCGGTGTGCTGAAGATCGAGGAGCCGGCGCAA
The DNA here is from genome assembly GCA_037131365.1 of Sphingomonadales bacterium. Lineage (GTDB taxonomy): Bacteria > Pseudomonadota > Alphaproteobacteria > Sphingomonadales > Sphingomonadaceae > Sandarakinorhabdus. The sequence continues at coordinate 11,443 of JBAXRE010000022.1, read as the reverse complement.
TGACCATCCCCACGCTGAAGCGCATCCACCATGTCGCTTACCGCTGCCGTGACGCCGCCGAGACGGTGGAATGGTATGCGAACATGCTGGGCATGACCTACACCACCGCCTTTGCCGAGGATCATGTGCCCTCCACCGGTGCCTATGATCCCTATATGCATGTGTTCCTGGATTGCGGCGGCGGCAATGTGCTGGCCTTTTTCGAACTGCCCAACCAGCCGGAGATGGGCAAGGACCCCAACACCCCGGCCTGGGTGCAGCATATCGCCTTCGAAGTGGCCGACGAGGCCGAACTGCTGAGCGCCAAGGCGCATCTGGAAGCGCTGGGGATCGACGTGCTGCGGCCGACCTGGCACGGCATCTTCAAGTCGATCTATTTCTTCGATCCCAACGGCCACCGGCTGGAATTGGCCTGCAACATCGGCACGCCCGAACAATATGCCGAACTGAAGGCGGTGGCGCCGCTGATGCTGGCGGAATGGCGCGTGACGAAGAAGGCCCCCAAGCACGCCGCCTGGCTGCACCTGCCGCCGGCCGACGGCTGAGTTTGCGCCTTTCGCGAAATTGTCACGCGAAGTCAGATTGACTCTCCTGGCAGCCGGGCGCATCCCGGCGCTGGCGTCTGGCACGGCCGGTGCGGGCTTGCAGCCGGTTATGGCGCAAGCGGCCCGGGGCCTTGGTTGACAGACGCCAATGCAAGTGTGAGGCTTGTGTGCTTGGGGGAGCTTTGGTCATGGCGCATGGTTCGCTGAATCGTCTGGAGCTTGCACGTCTGGATCTGACACGTCTGGCGCTGCGCGGTCTGCTGCTGGTTGCGGCAGCGGCCGTGGCCGTGCCGGCCAGCGCCCAGAGTGTCGAGGAAATCGCGAAGAAGCTTTCGGAGCCGCCGGCGGCCGCGCCGGCCTCGCAGCCTGAGGCTGCCTGCGAAGCCAAGCTGCCCGATGGCAGCTGCGCCGATCAGCCCGAAACCCGTCAGATGGTGCTGCGCCGCCCCTCGGCCGCGATTGCCGCCGCCGCCCAGGCCTTCCGCGCTGATATCAAGATGAGCTTCCTGCTCGGTTCGGCCGAGCTGACGGCGCAGGCCCGCGCCACGCTTGACCGGTTTGCCGCCGCGCTGGTGAGCCGCGCCACCTATCGCCCGTTCGTTGTCGAAGGCCATACCGACAGCAGCGGCAGCCGTGACAGCAATCGCGTGCTCAGCCAGGCCCGCGCCGCCAGCGTGGTGAATTATCTGGCATCGCGCGGGGTCGACCGGTCGCGCCTGACGGCACAGGGCTTTGGTTCCGACCAGCCGCTGCCCGGCCGCTCGCCCGAAGATGCGGCGAACCGGCGGGTGGAAATCGTGGCGCGGTAACGGGCAGGGCAGGTGCGGGCAGGGATGTCAACGGTGGGAGCCATCATGAACAGGACGATGCTGACAGGCGTGGTCGGTGCTCTGCTGGTGCTGGCGCCGGCACCGCTCCTGGCCCAGTCGCCGGCACCGGCCGGCGATGTCGATGCGCTGGCCGATGCGCTGGCCGATTGCCCGCCGGCTGCCGGTGGCCGCCTCAATCCCGATGGCACCCAGCCCGATGCCGTTTGCACGCGCCAGTGGGTGAAGGGCAAGGTGGTCCGCCAGGACATCCAGATGAGCTTTGAACTGGGCTCGGCGCAGCTGACATCTGCCGCGCGCGCCACGCTTGACCGTTTTGCCGCCGGCCTGATCCGGGTGGGCAGTTTCCGGCCGTTCACCGTGGAAGGCCACACCGATCGCACCGGCAGCCGCGAACTCAACCTCGCCCTCAGCCAGGCCCGCGCGCGCAGCGTGGTCGATTATCTGGCCGCCAAGGGCGTGGACCGCAGCCGCCTGACGGCGCGCGGCTTTGGCTTTGATCGGCCGCTGCCCGGTCGCAGCGCCACCGATGCCGCCAATCGCCGCGTGGAGGTGATGGCACGCTGAGGGTTTTTTGGCGGTCAGCCGGGTGGGGCCGGGCTGACCGCCATATCGAAATGACGGCCGGGCGGCAGAATTTGGCTGCCCACCGGCCGCGGGGGAGAGGTCTTGATGTCGGCACGTGCCGCTGCGGCACCCGTTGGTGCGCTGCTTTCCGGGCAAGGCCCGAATTTGCAAATCACACTGCGCCGCGCCGCTGCGCGGGGCGGCACGGCGGCGCTGGCGGCGCTGCTGGCCGGCCTGGCCGCCAGCCCGGCCGCCGCGCAGGTGACACCGGGCGTGGCGCCCGGATCCACCGCCCGCCCGCCCACGGCCCAGGAACTTGATCGCGCCCCGCCGCCGGCCGCCGTGCAGGCGCCTCGCGCCAGTGTGCGCTCGCGCGGGTTCACCGCCGGCCCCTGCCCGGAAGCCCTGGCCAACAGCAGCCTGACCGCGCCGCTTTCGGCTGTGGCCTTCAGCGGCCCGGGCGGCGCGGCGCTGCCGCCGGCCATTGCCCAGCTGCTGGCCGGGATCGGCAAGGGCCTGGATGGCCGGCCGCTGCCGCTGGCCGAAATCTGCCGCATCCGCGATGATGCCAGCGCCGCACTGGCGGCGGCCCGCTATGTTGCCGTGGTGCAGGTGCCGGAACAGACGCTGGCCGACGGGGTGCTCAAGCTCAGGGTCACCACCGCCCACATCACCGAATTGCGCGTGCGCGGGGAGCCCGGCAAGGGCCAGGCCCGGCTGTCGGCACTGCTCGCCCGGCTGAAGACGCTGGACCCGCTGAACGAGACCGAGGCCGAGCGCATCCTGCTGCTGGCCAACGATATTCCCGGCACCCAGGTCAGCCTGGAACTGCGCCCGGCGCCCAGCGGGGTCGCCGGCGAGGTGATCGGCGAAATCCAGCTGCAGCGCACGCCCGGAAGCCTGGTCATGAACGTCCAGAACTATGGTTCGGAACAGATCGGCCGCTGGAGCGGCGTGCTGCGCGGCGATATCTATGGCCTGACCGGCCGTGCCGACCGCACCTATCTGTCGGTCTTCTCCACCAGCGACGCGCGCGAGCTGGTGGTGGTGCAGGCCGGTCATGACATGGCGGTGGGCAACGACGGCCTGCGCGCCGGGATCAGCGGCACCTATGCCAAGACCCGTCCGACGCTGCCGAACGCGGCTGCCGGTTTCAACCTCACCTCGGAATCGGTGCTGGCTTCGCTGTTCGCCAGCTATCCGCTGATCCGCACCACCGCGTCCAACCTCAAGCTGGGCGGCGGCCTTGACCTGATCGACCAGCGCACCCGCGCGCTGGGCCAGCTGATCAACCTGGATCAGATCCGCACCGGCTGGCTGCGCATCGACGGCGATACCCAGCCACGGCGCGTGTCGCTGCTGGCGCCGGCCTGGCGCCTGGGCAGCTATCTGGAACTGCGCCAGGGCCTGCCGGTGCTGGGCGCGACGCCGCGCGGCGGCAAGGGCGGCTCGGCCATCCCGACCCGTTTCGAAGGCAATGCGCGCGCCTTCGTGGCCCGGGCTGGCATCAGCGGCGAAGGCCGGGTGCGTTTTGGCGGCAATCAGGCGCTGGCCGCCACCCTGGCCTTTGATCTGCGCGGCCAATGGACCAACAGCCCGCTGCTGGCCTATGACGAATTTGCCGTGGGCAACCTCACGCTGGGCCGCGGCTATGATCCCGGCGCCACTGCCGGGGATCGCATGATCGGCGGTTCGACCGAGTTCCGCCTCGGCAAGCCGGTGCCGCTGTCGGCGAAGGATGTCGCGATCGAGGCCATCGGCTTCTACGACCATGTCAAGCTGCGCAACCTCGACAGCAACAAGTTCGAGGAAAACCGCACGCTGCGCAGTGTCGGCGGCGGTGTGCGCGCCACCTGGGGCAGCCATGTCCGCCTCGATCTTGTCTACGCCAGGCCGCTCGACAAGGCGCTGGCCATCGACACTGTCAAGCCGGGGGGACGCGTGCTCCTGTCCCTGACCGTGCGCGCCCTGCCGTGGCGCTGAGTGGGAGAGCGGGAACCATGACGATGACCATGAGCAATCGCCGCCGCCCCCACCTGATGGCCGGTGCTGCCGCGCTGGCGGTGCTGAGTGTGGCAACCCCGGCCCGTTCGCAGGCGCTGCCCACCGGCGGCACGGTGGTGCAGGGCAGCAATGTCGATTTCCGCTATTCGCCGAATGGCAATGGCAACGGCGGCTTCACCAACATCGTGGTGGGCGACCCCGCCCAGAATGTGATCGCTGGCGCCGGCGGCAACGACAAGGTGCTGCAGGTGCGGGTGGGGGATGCCGCCTCCATCATCAACTGGAACAGTTTCAACATCGCCAGCGGCAACACCGTGTCGTTCACCGCGCAGGCCGGCTTCAACGCTGCCTTCGCGGTGCTGAACCGGGTGGGCGGCAACACGCCGTCCAGCATCCAGGGCACGCTGACCGGCGGCGGCAATACGGCCACCGGCGGCAGCATCTGGCTGATCAACCCCAATGGCATCCTGTTCGGGCCGAACAGCAGCGTCACCAACATGGCCAGTTTCGTGGCCGCCGCCCTTGATGTTTCGAACAGCGATTTCAACAAGTTCGCAGCATTGCCGGCGGCCGCTCCCGGTGATCCCACCACGGCCGATATCGCCTTCACCGGCACCCGCGATGCCGTCACCAACGTGGCCAACGCCAGCGGCAGCATCGTCCTGCAATCCGGCGCCGCCAGCGGCCCGAATGCCGGCCCGGGTGCCTCGATCGCTGTGAACGGCTTTGTCCTGCTGGCCGCGCCCGACATCAATATCGACGACACGCGCGTGAACCGGCCCGCCATCCAGGCCGGCAGCGATATCGGCCTGGTGCTGGCCCAGGATGCCAGCATCCGCCTTGATGAGGCCAGCCTGCTGCGCATCGGCATCACCGAAGGCACCAATCTCACCGGTGCCCGCATTCTGGCCGGCGGCACGCTCAACGGCGCGCGCGTCTATGCCGTGGCCGCCAGCCGGCAGGCGTTGACGGAAAGCCTGCTCAACGTGTCGGGCAGTGTGACGGCGACCCATGCCACGGCCACCGAAAATGGCATCGTGCTGCGCGCCGGCGTTGCCGATCCCGGCCCCGGCGGGCCGATCTCCATGCCGGCAGCGCCGCTTGCCGACAGCAATGCCGCGAACCGCATCAGCGTGGCCAGCAACGCCCTCGTCGCCGCCGGCAGCGGCATCGACATCGCCGCCAACGGTGCTGTCGCGTTCGCCAATCTGGCCGCTGGCGGCGGGATTTCGGTGCAGGGCGCCAGCGTCGATATCGGTTCGGGCGGCATGTCGGCGGCTGGTGCCATCCGCGTCGCGGCCACCGGCGGTAGCATCACCACCAACGGCGGCACCATCGCCGCCAACACCGGCAATGCCGATTATGATGCGCTCGCCCTGCGCGGCATCACGCTGACGGCGACCGGCAGCATCGGCACCGCCGCCAATGGCCCGGCGCTGACGACGGGTTCAACCGCCGCCAAGCGCAACGATGTGACCGTCACCGTCGGCGCGGCCGGCACGGTGACGCTGGGCGACATCACCGTCCGCAATCTTTCTGTCGACGCCAGCACCGCCGGCCAGGCCGGGGCCATCACGCTGGGCGATATCACCGCCAACAAGTCCCTTTCGCTCACCAATACGGGCGCGATCAGCCTGGGCACCGTGGCCAGCGGCGGCGACATCGGCCTCACCGCCGGGGCGGCGCTTGGTTTCACCGGCCTCACCGCGGTCGGCAAGGTCACCGCGTCGGCCGCAACCGGCGTTGACATTGGCGCGGGCGGCATTGCCGCCGTCGATGGCATCAGCGTGGCGGCGAATGGCGGAGCCATCACCACCAACGCCGGCACCATCGCCTCCAACACCGGCAATGCCGATTATGATGCGCTTGCCCTGCGCGGCATCACGCTGACAGCGACCGGCAGCATCGGCACCGCCGCCAAGGGCCCGGCGCTGACAACGGGTTCGACAACCGCCAAGCGCAACGATGTCACCGTCACCGTCGGCGCGGCCGGCACGGTGACGCTGGGTGACATCACCGCCCGCAATCTCAACGTGGATGCCAGCACCGCCGGCCAGGCCGGGGCCGTGCGCCTCGGCGCGGTCAATCTCGGCGGCGATCTCACGGCGGCCAATGCCGCGCTGATGAGCATCGGCAGCATCACCAGCCCCGGCAGTGTCAGCCTCACCTCTGGCGGGGCGCTCACCACCGGCAATCTCGATGGTGCCGCCGGCTATGCGCTGCAGGGCAGCAGCGTCACCGTCACCGACAGCGGCGCGCTTGCGGTCAGCAGCGTCGGGGCCACCAATGGCGCCGTCGCGCTCACTGCGGCCGGCGCGCTCACGGCGACAGGAGCCATCACCGCCAGCGGCGGCAACGTCGGCCTGTCGGGCTCCGGCCTCACCGTCAAGGATGTGGGGGCCACCGGCGCCATCACCCTGACGAGTGCCGGCGCGGTGGCGGCAGACTCCATCCGCGCCCGCGGCGGCATCACCATCACCGGCGGGCCGACCAGTGTCACGGCCCAGCGGATCGAGGCCAACGGCGCCATCGCCATCACCACCGGCGGGCAGCTCAGCGTCACCGATGCCAACGGGCTCGGCACCCGCCCCCTGCTGCTCAATGCGGCGCTCACCAGCTTCAATGGCGCGCCCGCGGCGGCGGCCAACATCACCGTATCGGCCGGCAGCTACAGCCTGGTCACCGGTGCCGCTGCCACCGGCAACATCAGCCTGACGCAGACCGGCGCTGCCGCGCTCGACCTGTCGGCCCTCGCCCTCGATGCGTCGCAGGGCAATCTGTCGATCACCAACAGCGGCGGCGACATCAGCCTGGGCGGCACGGGTTCCCTCAGCCTGAAGGATGACCTGGTCATCGACGCCGGCGCCAACACGGTACGGGCCACGGCCAATCTGGCCGGGAACAACCTCAAGACGATCACGGTCAAGAGCAACGCGGTGATCAGCGGCACGCTCGACCTGCAGGCCGGCGATATCAGCGTAAAGACCATCACCGGCCTTGCCGGATCAGGCGACATCACGCTCACGGCTTCCACCGGCAATCTGGCCACCGGCACGATCAGGACCGATCTTGCCGCCGGTTCCACGGCCCGGCTCAGCCTGTCGGCGACCAGCGCCGGCAAGGCGATCACCACGGCGGCGGCCGCCGAATACAGCGCCGCCGGCGACGTGTCGCTGGCCGGCACCGTGACGGCCGGCGGCGCCCTGCTGGTGACCAGCGGCGGCACTGCCACCATCGGCGGCGGCGTGACGACGGCGGCCGGCGATTATGTCGTGCGCGCCAGGGCGGTGACGGTCGGCACCGCCGGCCAGAGCCTCACCCAGAAGGCGGCCGGCGGCCTGCTGCTGCGCGCCGCCAACGGCAATGTCACGCTGAATGGCACGATGTCGCTGGAGGCCGGCAGCGGCAATCTGGTGATCGATGCCGATGGCGCTGCCGGCACCATCGTCGCCGCCGCGCCCAACCTGAAGAACAGCAGCGGCGCCGTGCTGCTGTTGCGCACCGACAGTGCGGCGGTAGTCTCGCTCGGCACCGTCCAGGCCCGCAGCCTGGCCGCCGGCACGCGCACCGCCGCCCCGCCGCTCGCCCCGTCCGACTATGCGGCGGCGGCCGCTGCGTTGGCCTTCGGCGGCGATCTGCAGATCACCAGCCTGGATCTTGGCAGCACTGCCAGCATCAGCAGCGGCGGTGACATGACCCTCGGCACCGCCACCTCCACCGCCGGCCTGACGCTGACAGCCGGCGGCCTGCTGCGCGCCGGCAGCATCAATGTCGGCGGCGATGCCAGCCTGTTCGCCAATGGCGCCAGCGGCAGTTTGGCGCTGGCCAAGTCGGTCACCGTCAATGGCGCGGCGCTCACCGGGCTGTCCGGCGGTGTTACGGCGGGCGGCAACATCACGCTGTTTGCCAAGGGCAACATCAACGTGGCGGGCGATGTTGCCGGCAGCGGCAATCTCGTCACGCTTGATGCCGGCAGCAATGCCGTGAACGGCACCCTCACCGTGCAGGGCGATATCAGCGCGAACAAGCGGCTGGTGGCGATCGGCGATGCGGTGAGCGTGCAGAACATCACCGCCAAGGATGATCTGGTCGTGGTGTCGCGCACCGGCGACATCAACGGCAAGGTGATGACCCTGTTGCAGGTGACACCGTTCACCGACAACGCCGCCCCGCCGGTGGATGCGCTGGGCAATCCCATCACCAACCCGCGCAACGGCAACGCGGTCGATCTGACCGGCACGAACATCGCCCTGCTGGCCAAGGGCAAGGCCAAGGCGAGCATCGATGATCAGACTGGCGGCAATGTCGCCATCCAGGGCGACCTGATCGATCTCGACACCGCCAAGGGCAAGAATTTCACCTTCACCGCCAAGCGCATCACCGCCAGCAACACGGTGACCGCCGATGTGCTGAACCTGACGGCAACCGGCACGTCGGCCGATCCGCTGAACGGCATCGCCATCGTCGACGCCAATATCCTGGGCAGCATCGCCCTGACCTCGGCCAGCGACATCGTCGTGACCGGCAATCTGAAATCGACGAACAGCGGCATCACCCTGACCGCCCTTGACGGCAAGGCGACGCTGACCGGCACGACCGCGACGCCGGCGGGCAATGATGTCATCATCCGCGCCGGCAGCATCGAACTGGGCCTGGCCGGCCAGGCGGCAATCACCCAGGCCGCGGGCGGCGGCGCGCTGCTGTACAGCAAGTCCGGCGACATCAATTTCGTCAGCCCGGTGACGGTGCAGGGCAGCGGCGGTCCGGTCGTGATCGACGCGGCCGGCAGCATCATCGGCAGCACCACCCTGATCGGCGGCGTGGCCGGCGCGCGCACCAACGTGCTGGTCCGCCAGCGCAGCGCCGGGGCCCTGACGCTGGGCGATGTCACCGCCAACCAGCTGGCCACCATCGCCACCCCGGCCGGCGACGCGCTGGCCCCGTCGGCCTATGCGCCGGTGGCCGGTGCGATCCTGACCAACGATGCCGCCATCACGCTGGGCAACATCAGGGTGGCCGGCGATCTGGCCGTCACCAGCGTGTCGGGCACCACCAGTGTCACCAGTGCCATCAGCAGCAACGGCGGCGTTTCGCTGGACGGCGGGGTCGATCTGCTGCTCGGCGCCGCGCAGCAGCCGACCAGTTTCACGGCTGCCACCGGCAGCAGCGGTGTGGTGCTCAGCGCCGACCGCGCGATCATCGGTTCCGGCACCCTGACGGTGAGCGGGCCCAGGATCGACCTGCTGGCCGGCGTGATCGCGCCGAACGCCGGGCCGGCACCGCTGCGCACGCAAAGCATCGCCCTGGGCGGGGCGAGCTTCACCACGGCGGGGGCGTTCACCGTCACCGCGCTGACCAGCGGCTTCAGCGGGCTGACCTTGGGCAATGTCAACGCCGGCAGCATCGCGGTGGCCAATCTCGGCCAGGTGCCGGCCGCTGGTGTCGCCGGGCCGATCACCGTGCGCACGCTCACCAGCGTCGCCCCGCTCACGCTCGCCAGCACCTCCGGCGATGTGTCGGTGATCGCCGCCACCGTCACCGGCGCCGGCAATTCGCTGGCGATCACCGGTGCCACCGCGCTGTCGATCGGCAGCGCGCAGGCAGCGGGCGACGTGCGGCTCACCGCCACCGCCGGGCAGATGTCGATCATCAACCAGGTCACAGCCGGCAACGACATCGTGCTGAGCGCGCCGGGTGGCAGCATGGTCGCCACCGGGCCGCTGGCCGCGGCCCGCGACCTCACCGCCACCGCGCGCGACACGCTGTCGTTCCGCTGGGCCGATGGCACCGCCCCCAACCGCGCCGGCCGCACATTCGACGCGCGGGCCACCAACACCGAAGTGCGCCAGGTTTCGGTGACCGGCAATCTGAAGCTCACCGCATCGGGCGGCGATCTGATCGTGCCGGATGTGCTGCGGGCCGATGGCACGGTCGATCTCAGCGGCAATCTGAGAGTGGGTTCGGCAACGCCGCTCGGGCCCAATCCGGTGCTGCCGCGCGAAACCCGCGATGCGCAGGATCCTGTCAACCCGCTCGATCCGATCAACGGCACGCCGCCCTACAGCGTCAGCATTCCGGAAGCCAATCTGCCGGTCTGGACCCCGGCGCAAAATCTGTTCTGCGGCCTGTCCCTCTGCACCATCAACGGCGGTTCGGTGACGCTGGGCAACATCGTCGGCGGCGGCGATCTGGTGCTGAATGCCGCCAGTGTCGATGCGCGCAGCGTGCTGTTCTCCGCCGGCAGCATCCAGATGCGCAGCAACAGCCTGTTGGATGTGCGCGTCGTGCAGGCGGCCACTGGCATCAGCCTGTCGGCTGGCACCGATATCCTTGTCGGCGTTTCCACCGGCAAGATCCTGTCCGCCCCCACGACGTCGCTGCGCAGCACCGGTGCCAGCCTCGTCAAGCTTGATGCGGGCGGCACGATCCGGCTGGGCACCAGTGCGGTCAGCGGCGGCGCGATTGCGCTCACCGCCGGGATCAACGGCCCGGGCAGCGTGATCGCCGGCAGCGCGCTGGTCGCCACCGATACCGCCCTCAGCGCCGGGGCCGACATCACGGTGGCCGCCGCGACCGATGTGGACGTGCGCGGGCTGACGACCGCCGTGCAGCGCACCATCACGATGACCGGCAACCGCGTGCTGGCCAAGGCCATCACCACCGGCGCTGCGCCCGGCGCCGGCCGGATCAGCCTGACCGGCACCAGCAGCGTCGCGACCGGCGATCTGACCAGCGCCGGCATCGATGCCCGCACCACGGCCGGCACACTTGCCATCAGCAACATCGTCGGCAGCGGCACCGTGCTGGCGCAGGCCAGCGGCAACACGGCGATCGGGGATATCGACACCAGCGCCGCCAGCGGCAGCGTGACCATCCAGTCCGGCCAGGTCGGCACGGTTGCAGCCGCCACCAGCGGCGATCTCGGCGTCGGCCGCATCACCAGCGGCAGCGGCGCCATCACCCTGCTGGCCAACAATGGCAAGGTTTCCGCCGCCCGGCTCGATGGCGGCGCCATCAGCGTGACGGCGGTGCGGGCGGCAACCGCCGCGGCCGGCAGCACCCAGGGCGATATCGCCCTTGCCGGCACGGCCGGCGTGTCGATCGGCACGTCGAGCAGCGTGACCCTTTTGGCCGGCCGCGATCTTGATGCCGATGGCGGCATCGTTTCCAGCGGCACGGTCGATGCCCGCGCCCAGCGCGACATTTTCGCCGGCGACACCCTCACCGGCGGTGCGCTGGCGATCCGGGCCGGCACCGCGCTGGTCCAGGCACGCCGCAATGTCACGCTTGGGGACGTTTCGACGGCCGCCGCCAATGGCACGGTGACCCTGCGCGCCGGCCAGATCGGCAGCGTGTCCGGCAGCGACAGCGGCAATCTCACCCTTGGCCGGATTGTCAGCGGCAGCGGCGCGATCACGCTGCTGGCCAACCAGGGCCAGATCAATGCCGGTGCCATCACCGGCGGCAACAGCATCATCACCGGCGGCACCGGCGTGACCA
>JBAXRE010000021.1:0-17887 GCA_037131365.1 Sphingomonadales bacterium | reverse complement strand
CCGCGCGCCGATATCGACGTGTTCATGATCGCGCCCAAGGGCCCCGGCCACACGGTGCGCAGCGAATATCAAAAGGGCGGCGGCGTGCCCTGCCTGATCGCCATCCACCAGGATGCCAGCGGCAACGCCCATGATGTGGCGCTGTCCTATGCCTCGGCCATCGGCGGCGGGCGTTCCGGCGTGATCGAAACCACCTTCAAGGAAGAGTGCGAGACCGATCTGTTCGGCGAACAGGCCGTGCTGTGCGGTGGCCTTTCGCACCTGATCCAGGCCGGTTTCGAAACGCTGGTGGAAGCCGGCTATGCCCCCGAAATGGCCTATTTCGAGTGTCTGCACGAAGTGAAGCTGATCGTCGATCTGATGTATGAAGGCGGCATCGCCAACATGCGCTATTCGATCAGCAACACCGCCGAATATGGTGACATCACCACCGGCCCGCGCATCATCACGCCGGAAACCAAGGCCGAAATGAAGCGCGTGCTGGCCGACATCCAGGGTGGCCGCTTCGTCAAGAACTTCATCCTCGACAACCGCGCCGGCCAGCCGGAGCTGAAGGCGTCGCGCATTGCGGCCAAGGCACATCCGATCGAGGAAGTCGGCGCCCGTCTGCGCGCCATGATGCCGTGGATCGCCAAGAACCAGCTGGTGGACAAGGCGCGCAATTAAGTCGTCATTCCTTCGTCATGCTGAACTTGTTCCAGCATCCATGGGAGCATGCCCCCACAGGCGCGCACTGCGAGGCGCACTCCCATGGATGCTGAAACGAGTTCAGCATGACGAGGGTTTTTTATCGCGGGCGCCCGCTACTCTTTCTGCTCGGCGATCAGCACGTCCGCCCGCACCCGCACGCTGCGCAGGGCCAGCTGGATTTCCCACAGGAACAGGCTCAGCCCGCCGGTGAGCAGCAGCGTGGCCCCGATGAACATCCAGGCAATGGCCTCGTCCAGCTGGCTCCGCACCAGCTGCTCGACGAACAGCAGCACGACGACCAGGCAAACGAGCAGCGCCGACAGCGTGCACAGGGCAATCGCCCAGTTCACCGCGCCCATGCGCCGGCCGAGCACTGCCAGATCGTCGATGGCAATGCGGCGGCGGGCGGCATCATAGGCGCCCACATGGGTTTCCAGGTGCCGGGCGCGGTCCACCACGCGCGACAGGCGGTGCGCCATCACGTTGAGCATGCCGCCGATGGCGGTGAGCAGGAACACCGGTGTGACCGCCTGGCTGACGGCGGAGCCGATGTCGATCGTATCGAACAATGTGGCCATGGCACCATTGAAGCCGCGCAATCGCGGCCAGCGCAAGGCGCGATATCGCGCACACATCTTGCGCATTGCCCGGCCTTCACGTTATGGATGGCGCATGGCTTTCCATCCGGCCCTGCTGCTTTCGCGACTTACACGCCCTCGGGCGTGACGCTGGCTGCTGGGCGCGTCCCTCGGCCACACGCCTAGAGGGGATGAACCGGACCACCGAAATTCCAGCGTTCAGACAGGCAGAGCCATGACCAACCATATCCGCATTTTCGATACCACCTTGCGCGACGGCGAACAGTCCCCCGGCTGTTCGATGAACCTCGAGGAAAAGCTGAAGGTGGCCGCCCAGCTGGAAGCGCTGGGGGTGGACATCATCGAAGCCGGCTTCGCCATCGCCAGCGAAGGCGATTTCGAAGCCGTGCAGGCCGTCGCCAACATGTGTGACACCGCCATTGTCGCCAGCCTGGCCCGCGCCGCGCCGGCTGACATCGAACGCGCCTGGGCGGCGCTGAAGAACGCGAAGCAGCCGCGCATCCACACTTTCATCGCCACCAGCCCGCTGCACATGAAGGTGAAGCTGAACAAGTCGCCGGATGAAGTGCTGGAAGCGATCCGCATGTCGGTCAGCATGGCGCGCAACCTGTGCGGCGATGTCGAATGGTCGGCGGAGGATGCGACCCGGTCGGACCCCGATTTCCTGTGCCGCGCGGTGGAAATCGCCATCCGCGCCGGTGCCAGCACCATCAACCTGCCCGACACCGTGGGCTATGCCACGCCCGAAACCTATGGCGCGATGTTCCGGGACGTGATCACCCGCGTGCCCAATGCCGATCAGGCGATTTTCTCCACCCATTGCCACAATGATCTGGGCCTCGCCGTTGCCAACACGCTCAGCGCCATCATGGCCGGTGCCCGCCAGGTGGAAGCCACGATCAACGGCATCGGCGAACGCGCCGGCAACGCCGCGATCGAGGAAATCGCCATGGCGCTGCGCGTGCGCCACGATGTGATGCCCTATCAGACCGGCATCGTCTCCACCGAGATCACCCGCGCCAGCCGGCTGGTCAGCGGCGTCACCGGCATGGCTGTGCAGGCCAACAAGGCCATCGTTGGCGCCAACGCCTTCGCCCACGAAAGCGGCATCCACCAGGACGGCATGCTGAAGGACAGCAGCACCTACGAGATCATGACGCCCGACAGCGTGGGCCAGGGCGCCACCAACCTGGTGCTGGGCAAGCATTCCGGCAGAGCCGCCTTCCGCTCCAAGCTGGCCGAGCTGGGCTATGACCTGTCGGACAACGAGTTCGGTGATGCCTTCAAGCGCTTCAAGGATCTGGCTGACGCCAAGAAGCAGGTGTTCGACGAGGATATTGTCGCGCTCGTCGATGACGAGGTGCTGCGCGGGCATGACCGCATCAAGGTGGTCGAGGTTGAGGTCTATTGCGGCTCCAACGGCCCGCAGCGCGCGATCCTGACCCTGAACATCGATGGCGAGGAAGCCACCGCGGCCACGCGCGGCAACGGGCCGGTGGATGCGCTGTTCAACGCCATCCGCAAGCTGGTGCCGCATGATGATGCGGTGCTGAACCTCTACCAGGTCCACGCCGTGACCGCCGGCACCGATGCGCAGGCCGAAGTGAGCGTGGTGCTGGCCGAACATGGCCGCACCGTGCGCGGCACCGGCGCCCACACCGACACGCTGGTGGCGAGCGCCCGCGCCTATGTGAATGCGCTCAACAAGCTGATGGTGAAGCGCGGCAAGAGCGCGCTCGCCTCTGCCGGGTGACGCGCCGCGCCGGCGGCTGATGGCGCTCACACGGCGGCGGCGGCGGGCTGGGTGTCGGCGTGATGCCATTTCTGCGCCCGGCCCCCGGCGGCGGCGAACTGGTGCGAAGCGAAGTCCCAGTTCGGCAGGGCATCGAACCAGGCCGCCAGAAAGGCGTTCCGGTCGTTCTGGTGATCAAGATAATAGGCATGTTCCCACACGTCGCAGACAAGCAGCGGCGTGGCATCCGGCGCGCCGTGCCAGAAATCGGCATCATGGCTGGTGGTGATGGCCAGATCGCCGTCATCCCCGCTCACCAGCCACACCCAGCCTGAGCCGAATTCAGCCGTGCCGGCGCTGACAAAGGCCTGCCGCAGCCCGGCCATGCCGCCCAGTTGCGCAGCGATGGCAGCGGCCAGCGCCGCGTCGGGCGCGCCCGCCTGCGGTGCCATCGCCGCCCAGAAGAAGCTGTGGTTGCGGGTCTGCTGGGCGGCGTTGAACAAGGTGCGGTCACCCGCTGCCGCCGCGTGCGCGATCACATCCTCCAGCGAATCGGGGCGGGTGCCCAGTTCGCGGAGCCGGTCGTTCACCGTCTTCACATAGGCGGCGTGGTGCTTGCCGTGGTGATAATGCAGCGTGCGGGCCGAAATCACCGGTTCCAGCGCGGTGTCGGGATAGGGCAGGGGTTCGAGGGCAAACATGGGCAGGCTCCTGTTCGGGGGGACAGGAGGGCAAACCGGCGGCACCGGCTTTGGTGCCATGGCCGGCCGGCGCTGCGGTGTCGCAGATCAGCCGAGCCGGGCGGCCACCGCGTCTACCTGCGCGTCCGTCGGCCACAGCGCATCAACCGCAATGGCGTTCTCGTCCGGCGTTGGCGGTTCCAATATGTCGAACTGGCTCATCGTCAGGGCCGGCGGCCAGAAATGCCCGGCGCGCGCCCTGGCCCGGGCCAAGGCCTCATCCGGCGTGATGGCGATGAAGATATATATGACGCCCGGATGCGCGGCATAAAGCTGGTCGCGATAGCGGTGCTTCAGGGCCGACGCGCTGATGACGCCGCCGCTGCCGGCCCGGCCCCACGCCGCCAGCTGGGCCGCACAGGCGGCAAGCCACGGCGCGCGGTCCTCATCATCGAGCGGCTGGCCGGCAGCCATCTTGGCTTTGTTGGCGGCCGGGTGCAGATCATCGCCGTCGCGGAAGGGCAGGCCCAGCCGGCCGGCGATGGCGGCGGCAAGCGTGGTCTTGCCGCAGCCGGCGACACCGCCAACAACAAGGAGGGGGAGGCTCATTGCCGCCACTGTCCCACAGGGGGGAATCGCTTGCAATCGTTGCGGCCTTGACGCATAGGCCGCGCTTCGCTGTGCCGGGCCTGCCCGGCGCTGCGATGACGCCAGCCGGAGGGGCGTGGGCATGGGGCCCCGTCAACGATCGGCACATGGAGAGTGATATGCCGTTTTACGAGCATGTCTTCCTCGCGCGGCAGGACCTGACGACTGCTCAGGTTGAAGCGCTGACGGAAGGCTTCACCAAGGTTCTTGCGGAAGGCAAGGGCAAGGTGGCGAACAGCGAATATTGGGGCCTGCGCACGCTGGCCTACCGCATCGCCAAGAACCGCAAGGCGCACTATGTGCTGCTCAACATCGACGCTCCGGCTCCGGCCGTTGCCGAAATGGAGCGCCAGGTCGGCCTGAACGAAGACATCATCCGTTCGATGACCATTCGCGTTGACGAACTGTCGGCCGAGCCGTCGGCGATGACCCGCCGTGGTGATCGTGAAGGCCGCGGCGACCGTGAAGGCGGCCGTGAAGGTGGCCGTGAAGGCCGTGACGGCGCGCCGCGCGGCGAACGCCCGCGTCGCGAACCGCGCGCGTAAGGGAGGATCATCGAAATGGGACGCCCGTTTTTCCGCCGCCGCAAGTCGTGCCCCTTCTCGGGCCCGAATGCCCCCGCCATCGATTACAAGGACGTGCGCCTGCTGCAGGGTTTCGTCTCTGAACGTGGCAAGATCGTTCCGGCCCGCATCACTGCCGTGTCGGGCAAGAAGCAGCGTGAGCTGGCCAAGGCCATCAAGCGCGCCCGCCACCTGGGCCTGCTGCCCTATCTGGTGAAGTGAGGAGCCGGCAACATGCATGTCATCCTGCTCGAACGCGTTGAAAAGCTTGGCAGCATTGGCGATGTCGTCAATGTGAAGCCCGGCTTTGCCCGCAACTTCCTGCTGCCGCGCGGCAAGGCCCTGCGCGCCACCGAAGCCAACAAGGCCCGGTTCGAAGCCGACCGCGCCCGCATCGAGGCCGACAACGCCAAGCGTCGCGACATCGCCCGCGCCGAATCGCGTGACATTGAAGGCGCCAGCGTCGTCATGATCCGCGCCGCCTCGGGCACCGGCCAGCTGTACGGTTCGGTCGCCGCGCGCGATCTGGCCGAAGCGCTGACCAACGGCGGCCACAAGGCCCACAAGAACCAGATCGTGCTCGACAAGCCGATCAAGACCCTGGGCGTGCACGACGTGAAGGTCGCGCTGCACCCGGAAGTCGTGGTGATGGTGAAGGTCAACATCGCCCGTTCGCCGGAAGAGGCCGAACTGCAGGCGCAGGGCGTCGATATCGCCGCCACCGCCGAACGCGAGGAAGCGGGCTTCACCGAAGCCTTCGATCCGAACGCCGAACCGGGCACGCTGCCGATCGACGAAGAAGCCTGAGCTTCCCCGTCTGAAAATGATCGAGGGGCCGTGCCGCAAGGTGCGGCCCCTTTTTCTTGCCCGCCCCGCCCCGCCGCCTTATGGAGCGCGCATGACCGACACGCCAGAAACCCCCGATCAGCCCGCCATCACCGACACGCCGCCCGATCGGCTGTCGGTCAACCCGCGCAGCGATTATCACGATTGGGATCTGCTGCGCCGCGGGGTCGGCATCCGCTTCAACGGGGTGGAGCGCACCAACGTCGAGGAATATTGCATTTCCGAAGGCTGGATCCGCGTCGCCGCCGGCAAGGCGCTCGACCGCAAGGGCAATCCGCTGACCATCAAGCTGACCGGCACGGTCGAGGCCTGGTACAAGAGCTGAGCCGCCGTCCGGGGCTTGCCAGCCGCGCTCCGGGCGCACGAAATGCCGCCAATGTCTGATCTGTTCGCCAGCGCCGAGTCGCCCGCCGCCCCGCTGGCGGAGCAGTTGCGCCCGCAAAGCCTGGCCGAGGTTGTCGGCCAGGATCATCTCACCGGCGCCGATGGCGCCCTCACCCGCATGATCGCCAGCGGGGCGCTGTCCAGCCTGATCCTGTGGGGGCCGCCCGGCACCGGCAAGACCACCATCGCCCGCCTGCTCGCCGCCGCCACGGGGATGCGCTTCGTCGCCATCTCGGCCGTGTTCGCCGGCGTGGCGGATCTGAAGAAATTGTTCGCCGATGCCCGCGCCGCCGGGGGGCGCACCCTGCTGTTCGTGGAAGAGATCCACCGCTTCAACCGCGCCCAGCAGGATGGTTTTCTGGGCCCGATGGAGGACGGCACCATCACATTGGTGGGCGCCACCACTGAAAATCCCAGTTTCGAACTGAACGCCGCCATCCTGTCGCGTGCCCGGGTGCTGATCGTGCGCCGGCTCGATGAAGCGGCGCTGGCCGATCTGCTCGCCCGTGCCGAGGCCCATGTCGGCCGCCCGCTGCCGGTGACCGATGAGGCCCGCGCCGCGCTGATCGCGTCGGCCGACGGCGATGGCCGATTCCTGCTCGGCCAGGCCGAAAGTCTGCTGGCGCTGGCCGCCGCGTCGCCGCTGGCACCGGCCGATCTCGCCGCCTTCCTGCACCGCCGCATGCCGGTGTATGACAAGGATCGCGAAGGCCATTACGGTCTGATCTCGGCGCTGCACAAAAGCCTGCGCGGGTCTGATCCCGATGCGGCGCTCTATTGGCTGGCGCGGATGCTGGTGGCCGGTGAGGAGCCGCTCTACCTGCTGCGCCGGCTGGTGCGCTTTGCCAGCGAGGATATTGGCCTGGCTGACAGCAATGCCCTGCGGGTCTGCCTCGATGCTAGGCAAGCCTATGATTTCCTTGGCAGCCCGGAAGGCGAATTGGCCATTGTCCACGCCTGCCTCTATCTCGCCACCGCGCCCAAATCGAACGCCGCCTATGTGGCGGAAAAGGCGGCGAAGAAACTGGCCCAGAACACCGGTTCGCTGGCGCCGCCGCCGCATATCCTGAACGCGCCGACCCGGCTGATGAAGGATATCGGCTATGGCCAGGGCTATGCCTATGATCATGATGCGCCCGACGGCTTTTCGGGCCAGAATTACTGGCCGGAAGGGCTGAGCGCGCAGACGCTCTACACGCCGTCCCCACGCGGCAGCGAGGCGCGTATTGCCGAGCGCATCGCCGAATGGAACCGCCGGCGCGCGGCGCTGCGGGGCGGTCAATGACCTGGGACGAGGTCGTGGCCATCGCCCTCGCGCTGCCGGGAACGGTGCGGGGCACCTCCTACGGCCGCGACGCCGTTCTGATGCGCGGCAAGATGATCGTGGTGATCGGCCGCGAGCCGGATCATTTCGTGCTGCGCGCCAGCCTGGACCAGGTCGAGATACTCATGCTCACCGATCCCGACTGTTTCTATCAGACGCCGCATTATGTCGGCTGGCCGGCGGTGCTGGTGCGGTTGGCGGAGGCTGACCGCGATCGCATTGCCGGCCTTGTGGAACAAGCGTGGGCCGGCCTGTCGACGGCCGCGCAGCGCAAGGCGCGCGGCCTTTGAGGTTCACCCGCTTCGTCGGCATCGACTGGTCGGGGGCGAAGGGCGCACGTCACCGGTCCATCCAGATCGCCGTGTGCGAGGCCGGGGATGCGCCGCCGGAACTGGTGCTGCCGCCATCCGGCGTGTGGTCGCGCACGGCGGTTCTGCACTGGCTCAGCGGCCTGTCCGGCGCTGTGCTGGTCGGCATGGATGCCGGCTTCGGCTTTGCCGCCGTGCCGCCGTTCACTGGCCCGGCGCGGGATTTGTGGGCGCAGATCGACACGGTCTGCGCCGATGAGGCGGATCTGGGCGGCCACGGCTTCATCGCCCACCGCCGCGAGGCGTTCTGGCTGGGCGCCGCCGATGGCCCGCGCGCCGCCCGCGCCCATCTGCGGGTGACGGAGGAGGTCTATCGCCAAAGCGGGCTGGGCGTGCCCACCTCCAACTTCGTGCTGCTCGGCGCGTCGCAGGTCGGCAAGGCGACCCTTGCGGCGATGCGGCTGCTGCACCGCCTGCACTGGCCGGTGTGGCCGTTCGATCCGCTGCCCGCGTCTGGCCCGGTGATATTGGAAATCTATGCCCAGGCCTTTGCCCGGCTTGGCGGCTTTCGCGGCAAGCTGCGCGATGCGGCCAGCCTGAACATGGCGCTGGCCGCCCATGGCAGCCGGCCGCTGCCAGCGGGCTTTCCGGCGGTGTTTCCCGATCATGCCGGCGATGCGATCATCACCGCCGCCGGCCTGCGCGCCATCGCCCACCAGCCGCACTGGTGGCAGCCGGCGGCGCTGACGCCGGCGATCGCGCGCACGGAAGGCTGGACGTTCGGGGTCGTCTGATCACGGCCGGCACTTCGGCCGGGGGCATTGCCATGGCCAATCCCCCACAGGGACGCGTCATCATGGAGTGCCCCGTCGC
This sequence comes from Sphingomonadales bacterium, assembly GCA_037131365.1. GTDB lineage: Bacteria > Pseudomonadota > Alphaproteobacteria > Sphingomonadales > Sphingomonadaceae > Sandarakinorhabdus. The sequence continues at coordinate 9,240 of JBAXRE010000021.1, read as the reverse complement.
GGCGATTGGCAATATGCGCCACAAGCCGCTAAGGGGATCGCAATGAACCCCGCCATTCCTTCCCTGCTGCTCGTTGCCATCGGCGGCGCGCTCGGTTCGGTGCTGCGCTATGGCGTTGGCCGCTGGGTGATCGCGCTCACCGGGCCGGGCTTCCCGTTCGGCACTTTCGCCGTCAACATCGTCGGCGGTTTCCTGATGGGGCTGCTGGCCGGCTGGCTGGCCCGCCACAGCGATGGCGGCGAGGAATTGCGCCTGCTGCTGGGCGTTGGCGTGCTTGGCGGCTTCACCACCTTCTCGGCGTTCAGCCTGGAAGTCTACAACATGATCACCCGCGCCGAAGTGGCGCTGGCGGCCGCCTATGCGGTGTCGAGCGTGGCAGGCAGCGTGCTGGCCGTGCTGGCCGGCGTGTGGGCGATGCGGAGCCTTGCCTGATGCCGACTGCCACCATCACCGAGGATGACGACGGCATCCGCCTTGATCGCTGGTTCCAGCGCCACAGCAAGGATATCAGCTTCAACATCGTGTCGCGCTGGTCGAAAACCGGCGCGGTGCGGCTTGACGGCGCCAAGGCCGGGCCGGGGGACCGCATCCAGGCCGGGCAGGTGCTGACCTGGCCCGATGAACTGCCGGTGGCGCCGGCCAGCCGCCCGGTGGAAAAGCCGCGCGAGCCGCTGAGCCACGAAGAAATCGATTATATGCGCGCCCTGGTCATCCACCGCGACGCCCATGCCATTGTCATCAACAAGCCGCCGGGCCTTTCCACGCAGGGCGGCACCAAGCAGCTGACCAGCGTCGATGCGCTGCTGGACGCGCTGCAGTTCGATGCGGCGTCGCGCCCGCGCCTTGTCCACCGGCTGGACAAGGACACATCGGGCGTGCTGCTGCTGGCCCGCACCGCCAAGGCGGCGGCCTTCTTCGCCAAGGAATTCGCCGGTCGGGAAGCGCGCAAGAGCTATTGGGCGCTCACGGTGGGCGTGCCGAAGATTGCGGCCGGCACCATCGATGCCGCCATCGGCAAGCAGCCCGGCACCGGCGGCGAGAAGATGCATGTCGATCCCGAAGCCGGGCTGAAGGCGCGCACCCGCTATCGCGTGATCGATCGTGCCGCCGGGCGCGCCGCCTGGGTGGAGTTTCTGCCGTTGACCGGGCGCACCCACCAGATCCGCGTCCACGCCGCCGCCATCGGCCACCCGCTGGTGGGTGATGGCAAATATGGCGGCAAGGAAAGCTTCCTCACCGGCGGCATCAGCCGCAAGATGCACCTGCACAGCCGCCGGCTGGTGATCGCGACGCCCGATGGCGGCACGCTCGACATCAAGGCCGAGCTGCCGCCGCACATGGCGGAAAGCTTTGCCATGCTGGGCTTTGATCTGGCGCTGGGCGATATCGAACCGGTCGAACCGCCGCCGCCGCCGGTGAAGAAGCGCCGCCTGTCCAGCGCCACCAGCGGCAACCGCCGCGGCGAGCGCCGCTCGCGCGGCCAGACCGAGGCCAAGCCGCGCCGCTAGACCTCAGTGGCGGCCGCGAAACCCGCGCCCGCCGAAGCCGCTGTGGCCGCCAAAGCCGCGCCCGCCGCCAAAGCCCCGGCCGCCAAAGCCTCTGCCGCCAAAGCCGGTTCCGCGTGTCCAGCTGGCGTTGCGATCGGCAACCACATTGCCGTTGGCATCTGTCACCGTCTGCTCACGCGTGGCTGTACCATCATTGCGCACCAGGCTGCCATCGAGATTGTAGGTCGCGCCGTCGCGGCGGGTGATCGTGCCGGCTTCGGTGAAGCCGGTTTCGGTGCGGCTGCGCTCATAGCTGCGGCCGCTGGTGCTGCCGTTGAAACCGGTGCGGGTCTGTTCGGTGGCAAAGCCGCTGTCGGTGCGGGTGCGGGTGAGATCGTTGGTCATCGTTGCGCCGTCGCTCTTGCGGGTCACGCTGGTGTCGCGGCTGAATTCGCCCGGCGCGCGGGTGATGGTGGTGGTGCCTGACGCGCGATCATTGTCGAACGTGCGCGTGGTGGTTGCCGGGGCCGGGGTGGCGGTCTGCGCCAGGGCCGGGGCGGCCACGAGGGCCAGGGCCGAAACGGCAATCAGGATACGCATGTCAATCCTCCCTTGCGTGGACGGGGCCAAGGCTCGTCCGCAAGGGTTACAACGTATGGCGCGGGCACAATCCTTCGCGGGCGTCATGCGCGGCTCCAGCGCGGCGGACAGTCAGCAGCGGAAGGGGCCGGTGTCGCTGCGGCTCAATCAGGCTTGGCCGCCGGCTTGCTGCGGTGGTCGGCACGGGTTTCGGCGGCCTCCCGGGTGCGGCTTTCCCGGCCATTTTCAAGAATTGCCCCGGTCATGGCATCAACGCCGACTTCATATGTCTGCCCGGCCTTCTTGATGTCGAAGCTGTATCGCAGGCCCGAGCCACCGTCTTCCTTTTCCAGTTCCTGATCGGTGATGCGGCCAGGGCGGGCCTTGAGAGCGGCGGCGCGGGCGTTTTCGAGCGAGATCTTGGCGCTGCCGGCCAGTTCCTGGCCGGTGTAGGCGGTGGGGGCGGACAGTGCCGAGCCTGAGGCAAGGGCGGCGACGACGATGAGTGACAGAAAACGCGTCATGGGATGATCCTTTGCTGATTGGTTCCAGTGTCCTCCGTGCAGATCATGGGCGGCAGCCCCGGCATTCCCTCAGGGACGGCCTGCAACGAAAAAGGGCCGCGCTTCGGGTGAAGCGCGGCCCCTTTCTAAGGCGATTGGCCGGAAGGCTCAGTCGTCGTTGCCGGTCAGGAAGCTCGGCAGCGAGGGTTCGCCGCCTTCTTCGCTGCGCGGGCGACGCTCGCCGCGGTCACCACCGTCACGGCGGGGGCCACGGTCGCCATCGCGGCGCGGGCCACGGCCACGGTCGCCACGGTCACCGTCGCGGCGCGGGCCACGGTCACCACGCGGCGGACGGTCGTCGCCACCTTCGCGCGGCGGACGCGTGTCCGGCAGTTCCTCGCCGGTTTCCTGATCCACCAGGCGCATCGACAGGCGGACCTTGCCGCGATCATCGACGCCCAGCACCTTGACCTTGACCTGCTGGCCTTCCGACAGAACGTCGCGCACGTTGGCCACGCGCTCGTTCATGATTTCCGAGATGTGCACCAGGCCGTCACGGGCGCCCATGAAGTTCACGAACGCGCCGAAATCGGCCATGTTCACGACCTTGCCGGTGTAGATCTTGCCGACTTCCGGTTCGGCAACGATGCCGATGATCCAGTTCTTGGCGGCTTCGATCTGGGCCGGGTCGGAGCTGGAGATCTTGACGGTGCCGTCATCTTCGATGTCGACCTTGGCGCCGGTGGTCGCCACGATCTCGCGGATGATCTTGCCGCCGGTGCCGATGATGTCGCGGATCTTGTCCTTCGGCACCTGCATCGATTCGATGCGCGGGGCGTGCGCCGACAGGCCTTCACGGGTGCTGTCGAGCGCCTTGGCCATTTCGCCGAGGATGTGGGCACGGCCGTCCTTGGCCTGGGCCAGGGCGACGCGCATGATCTCCTCGGTGATGCCGGCGACCTTGATGTCCATCTGCAGCGACGTGACGCCTTCCGACGTGCCGGCCACCTTGAAGTCCATGTCGCCCAGATGATCTTCGTCACCCAGGATGTCGCTGATCACCGCGAAGTCCTTGCCTTCGAGGATCAGGCCCATGGCGATGCCGGCGCACGGACGCTTGAGCGGCACGCCGGCGTCCATGAGGGCAAGGCTGCCACCGCAGACGGTCGCCATCGACGACGAGCCGTTCGACTCGGTGATGTCCGACAGCACGCGGATCGTGTAGGGGAACTCTTCCTTCGTCGGCAGCAGCGGGTGCAGCGCGCGCCACGCCAGCTTGCCGTGGCCGATCTCGCGGCGGCCCGGCGCGCCGAAGCGGCCGACTTCACCGACCGAGTAGGGCGGGAAGTTGTAGTGCAGCATGAAGCGTTCGTAGCGCAGGCCGTCCAGACCATCGATCATCTGTTCGGCGTCGGCGGTGCCGAGCGTCGTCGTCACGATCGACTGGGTTTCGCCGCGGGTGAACAGCGCCGAACCATGGGTGCGCGGCAGGAAGCCCACCATCGCCTCGATCGGGCGCACCGTCTTGGTGTCGCGGCCATCGATGCGGCGGCCTTCCTTCAGGATGGCGCCGCGCACGATGTCGGCCTCAAGCTTCTTGAACAGCTTGATCGCCTTCATCTGCTCCTGCGCGGTGCCATCGGCGAACACGGCTTTCGCCTTGTTCTTGGCTTCGGCCAGGGCGGCCTGACGCGCCGACTTGCCCGACAGGCGATAGGCGGCGTCGATATCCTTGCCGATTTCCTTCTTCAGCTTGGCAAGCATCGCCTTGTCGTCGGTGATCGCCAGATCCCAGGGATCCTTGGCGGCCTTTTCGGCGAGGCGGATGATGGCATCGATCACCGGCTGAATGCTGCGGTGGGCGAACATCACGCCGTTCAGCATTTCGTCTTCCGAAAGCTCCTTGGCTTCGGATTCGACCATCATCACGGCATCGCTGGTGCCGGCGACGACGAGATCGAGCGCGCCTTCCTTGACCTGGGCCTTGGTCGGGTTGAGCACATATTCGCCATCGATGTAGCCGACGCGGGCGCCGGCGATCGGGCCCATGAACGGCACGCCCGACAGGGTGAGCGCAGCCGACGCCGCGATCAGCGCCAGAATGTCACCTTCGGCTTCGCCGTCATAGCTCAGAACATGAGCGATAACGTTGATTTCGTTGTAGAAACCTTCCGGGAACAGGGGGCGGATCGGGCGATCGATCAGACGGCTGGTGAGCGTCTCATGCTCGGTGGCACCGCGTTCGCGCTTGAAGAAGCCGCCCGGGATGCGGCCGGCGGCCGAATATTTTTCCTGATAGTGCACGGTCAGCGGGAAGAAATCCTGGCCTTCCTTGACCGACTTGGCAGCGGTGACCGCGCACAGGACGACGGTTTCGCCCAGCGTGGCCAGCACGGCGGCATCGGCCTGACGGGCAATGCGGCCGGTTTCCAGGGTCAGCGTGCGGCCGCCCCAGTTCAATTCTTCTTTGTGGATGGTGAACATTGTCATCTTTCCCTGGCGATGCGGCCCTATTGCCGGTCGCCACAGCTGTGGTTGCCGCCTGTCTGGCGGCGCCGGGATCTGGCGCGCTCATTCGCACCGGCCCGGATAAACGAACGGCCCCGAAGTGGGGCCGTTCCGGTGGTTGGGCTTACTTGCGCAGGCCCAGCTTGGTGATGAGCGCAGTGTAGCGCGCTTCATCCTTTTTCTTGAGATAGTCGAGCAGCGAGCGGCGCTTGTTGACCAGAACCAGCAGACCGCGACGCGAGTGATTGTCCTTGGCGTGGGTCTTGAAATGTTCGGTCAGGTTGGCGATGCGCTCCGACAGGATGGCAACCTGGACTTCCGGCGAACCGGTGTCGTTGGCGGCGCGCGCATTGCTGCTGATGATTTCGGCTTTCTTCTCGGCGGTCACCGACATCGTGTTACTCCCTGAATGCTGACTGTTCGTCAAAGGTTGAACCCGCGCAGCACCCGCACCTCGCCCTGATGGGCCTCGACAAGCGCCACGGGAACAGAGCCGAGGGCCGCAAGATGGGTGCCGTTGCTGGCTGGGTGCCCGACAAGCCTGCGCCCCTGTTGGAGCGCCGCCGCTTCGTCTGGCGTGATCGCAAGAGCCGGGATGTCGTCCAGCCCCGCCATCAGTGGCAGTAGTGCCTGTTCAAGCTCGGCCTCCTGCACCATCGCTGCCAATTTGTCCAGCGATATCGCCTGGGCCAGGGCGAAGGGGCCGGAGCGGGTGCGCCGCAGCATGGTGACATGGCCAACCGTGCCGAGCGCCAGCGCGATGTCGCGGGCGAGGCTGCGGATATAGGTGCCTTTCGACACCAGTGTGGAGAAGGTGGCGCTGTCCGCCGTCGTCGCCACAAGGTCGATCTGCATCACGGTGATGCACCGCGTGGCGAGCGTCACCGTCTCCCCGGCGCGGGCCAGGGCATAGGCGCGCTTGCCATCGACCTTCAGCGCCGAATAGGCCGGCGGCACCTGCTCGATCGGGCCGGTGAAGGCGGGCAGCACGGCGGCGATCTGTGCCGGCGCCGGCCGCACGTCGCTGCTGGCCACCACCGCGCCTTCGGCATCCAGCGTGCTGGTCTGCGTGCCGAACTGCACGGTGAAATCATAGCCCTTGGCGGCATCGAGCATGCGCCCCGCCAGCTTGGTCGCCTCCCCCAGCGCGATGGGCAGCACACCGGTGGCCAGCGGGTCCAGCGTGCCGCCGTGACCGATGCGCGGGACAGCCAGGCCGTTCTGGCGCAGGATGCGCTTGACCGCCGCCACCCCTTGCGCGCTCGACAGCGCCAGCGGCTTGTCGAGCACGATCCAGCCGTTGCGGCCGCCCTCAGTCTTCGTCATCGATACTGTCGGCCAGGCTCTTCCAGCCGCGCGCCGGCGGCGGTTCGGCGGGCAGGTCGCGGGCGATTTCCGGCCGGCGCAGCACTTCGTCGATGCGGGCACCGGCGTCGAAGCTCTCGTCGCGGCGGAAGCTCAGGTCAGGCGTGTATTTCGTCGCCAGCCGGCGCGCCACCTCGCCGCGCAGGAAGCGGGCGTGGGCACCCAGCGCCTTCACCAGCGCCTCATCATCGCCGTTGGACGCCTTCACGAACACGGTGGCGTGGCGCAGATCGGGCGTCACCCGCACTTCGCACACCGAAACGATGGTGCGGCTGATCAGATCGTCACGCAGATCACCGCGCGACAGGATTTCGGCCAGGGCATGGCGCACCTGCTCGCCGATGCGTTGCAGGCGGATCGGGCGGCCCTGGGCGTCGGGGGTGGAACGGACCATATTTCGTCTCCCCCCTCCCTGCCGGCAGGGAGGGGTCGGGGGAGGGTTTGTGGAGCAAGGGCCCTGCTTGTGACGCAGAACCCTCCCCCAGCCCCTCCCTGCGGGCAGGGAGGGGAGTTGAACTTAAAGGCTGCGCTCCTTCATCTCGACCTCATAGGTCTCGATGAAGTCACCCGCCTTCACATCCGACGAATCGGCCAGCGTGATGCCGCATTCCAGACCGGCCTTCACTTCGGCCACATCGTCCTTGAAGCGACGCAGCGAGGCGATGGAGCCGGTGTATATGATGACATCGTCGCGCATGACACGGGCGCGCAGGGCCTTCTTGATATAGCCTTCGGTGACGCGCAGACCGGCGGCCTTGCCGGTCTTGCCGGCCTGGAAGACTTCCAGCACCTGGGCGCGGCCCACGACGGTTTCGAACGCTTCGGGGCCGAGCTGGCCGGCCATGCCCGCCTTCACATCCTCGATCAGATCATAGATCACGTCGTAATATTTCAGCGCCACGCCGTCGCGCTGGGCGATTTCGCGGGCCTTGGCATTGGCACGGACGTTGAAGCCGATCACCGGCGCGCCCGACGCGCGCGCCAGCGTGACGTCGCTTTCGGTGATGCCGCCGGTGGTGGCGAGCAGCACCTTGGCGCGGATCATCTCGTTGCCGATCTTGCCCACCGCCCCGGCGATGGCTTCGGCCGACCCTTGCGTGTCCGCCTTGATGACCAGCGGGAATTCCTGGACCTTCTTGGCGCGCAGCACCGAGAACATGTCTTCCAGATTGGCCGGGCCATTGCCGGCGGTGCGCGCCGCCGTGGCCACGCCAGCGCGATATTCGGCGACCTCGCGGGCGCGGGCTTCATTTTCCACAACGGTCACGACATCGCCGGCCTGCGGCACGCCGTTCAGGCCCAGAACCTCGACCGCCGATGACGGGCCGGCCTCCTTCACCTGGGCGCCCTTGTCATCGACCATGGCGCGCACGCGGCCCCATTCCTGGCCCATCACGAAGATGTCGCCGCGCTTCAGGGTGCCGCGCCGCACCAGCACGGTGGCCAGCGGGCCCTTGCCCTTGTCCAGCCGCGCCTCGATCACCGTGCCTTCGGCGGCACGATCGGGGTTGGCGCGCAGTTCGGAGATTTCGGCGAGCAGCAGGATCTTTTCCAGCAGATCGTCGAGACCGGTCTTCTTGATGGCGGAGATTTCGACGTCCATCACGTCGCCGCCCATGTCTTCCACCTGCACGTCCTGCTGCAGCAGGGCGGTGCGGATGCGCTGGGCATCGGCGCCGGGCTTGTCCATCTTGTTGATGGCCACGATCATCGGCACGCCGGCCGCCTTGGTGTGCTGGATGGCCTCGATGGTCTGCGGCATGATCCCGTCATCCCAGGCCACGACCAGCACGACGATATCGGTGATGCTGGCGCCGCGGGCGCGCATCGAGGTGAAAGCCTCGTGGCCCGGCGTGTCGAGGAAGGTGATCTTCTGCTTGTCCTTCGTCGTCACCTGATAGGCGCCGATATGCTGGGTGATGCCGCCGGCTTCACCCTTCACGACGTTGGAACCGCGCAGAGCGTCGAGCAGGCTGGTCTTGCCGTGATCGACATGGCCCATGATGGTCACCACCGGTGGACGCGGGCTCAGATCCTCTTCGATGTCGACGTCGCCGACCATGCCCTTTTCAACATCGCTTTCCGACACGCGGATGATGTTGTGGCCGAATTCGGTGAGCACCAGTTCGGCGGTGTCCTGATCGATTTCGTCAACCGCGGCCGACGGCACGCCCATGCGGGCGAGCAGGCGCACCACATTGTTGGTGCGCTCGGCCATGCGGTTGGCCAGTTCCTGCACGGTGATCATGTCGGGCACGGTGACGTCGCGCACCTGCTTGGGCTGCGAACCCAGGCGGCCACGCTCCTTCTCACGCGCGCGGCGCAGCGCGGCGAGGCTGCGCACGCGGGTGCTGCCTTCGTCGTCAAGCGCGCGGGTGACGGTGAGCTTGCCCGATTTGCGGCGATCATCGCCAACCTTCAGGCGCGACGGCTTGGCGGCATCGGGCTTGCGGCCCGGGATGATGCGCACGCGCATGCTGTCGTCTTCGTCGTCGGCAATGTCGGTCGGGATGACAAGGCCAGCCTCCGGCTCCGGATCGGGGCGGGTGGCCAGCTCTTCCTCGCGGTGGCGCTTTTCCTCGATGCGGCGGCGCTCTTCCTCTTCGCGCTGGGCGCGCTCCTGATCCTCGCGGATGCGGGCCTCTTCCAGCAGGCGCAGCCGCTCTTCCTCGGCCTGGCGCTGGTACATGGCGGCCATTTCGGCAGGGCTCATGCGCGGGCGCTGCGGCGCTGCGGGCGCGGCCGGGCGGCCCTGCGGCGGGCGTTGGGCGGCGGCGGGCGGACGCGCAGCCGGCGCG
>JBAXRE010000020.1:0-20339 GCA_037131365.1 Sphingomonadales bacterium | reverse complement strand
CGGGTTGCCCCAGCCGCCGCCGCCCCAGGTGATGAAGTGCAGCTGGTCGCCGGCCTCCACGTCCAGGCTGTCCAGCTTGTTGGCGACGATGCTCTGCGTGCCGTCGGCCTTTTCCAGGATCTTGCGGGCGCGGGCTCCCGGCTCGCCGCCGTTCACGCCCCACGGATAGGTGAACCAGCGGTCATCATGGATGGAAACACTGCCGGCCGACAGGAAGCGATAGGTCATCAGGATGCCGTTGCCGCCGCGGTTCAGCCCCGCCCCGCCGGTATCGGCCAGCGCCTCATAGCGTTCGATGCGCAGCGGGAAATAGCGCTCCAGGAACTCGTTCGGCACGTTGGTGAAGCCCGGCCACAGCGAGTGGCCATCCGGCCCGTCGCCGAACGGTTTGCCGGGAATGCCGCCAAAGCCGATCTGGAACAGCTGGAACCACTCGCCCGCCTTGCCGGCGCGCTGGTCGCGCCCGGAATACATCAGGTGGGGGGACGAGGAGAATCCGGCCGCACACAGGAATTCCGGCGTGCGCTGGCCCAGCAGGCCGCCCAGGATGTCGAAAATCCGCCCCAGCGCGTGCGTGCGGCCCGACAGCGCCGCCGGATAGCGCGGCTTCAGCAGCGAACCCGCCGGGATCTTCACCTCGATGAGGTCGTAAAAACCATCGTTGAACATGATCTGCGGATCGAAGACCATGATCATGTAGATGCCGAAGAACATCTTGAACATGTTCTCATTGAGATAGAAATTGATCGCGGCGTCGCTCTGCGGATCGGTGCCGTCGAAATCCAGCACCACCTTGTCGCCCACGCGGCTCATGGTGCAGCGGATCTTGTAGGGGCCATAGCCCACGCCATCGTCGCAGACGAAATCCTCAAAGCTCACAAGGTCGGTGGAGACCGACTGCGCGATCAGCGCCTTCATGGCGCGGTGGTTGCGCGCCAGCAGCGCGTCCATCGCCGCCACCACGTCGTCCTCGCCAAAGCGCGCGCACATCTCGTCGATGCGGCGGGCGGCAACCCGGCACGATGCGATCAGCGCGTTCAGATCGGCCGCGCACCAATCCGGCTTGCGGGTCTGGTGCATCACCAGCTTGATCAGATCCTCGTTATACTCGCCCTTCTTCCAGATCTTCACCGGCGGAATGCGTACGCCCTCTTCGAAAATCGCGCGCGCGTCGATCGGCATGGAGCCGGCCACCTTGCCGCCGATGTCGCTCTGGTGGCCGAACATCGCCGTCCACGCCACCAGCCGGCCGCCGCGATAGACGGGCAGCAGCACCAGCCAGTCGTTCGAGTGCGAAATCGCGCCCTCGCAGCTGTACGGGTCGGACAGGAAGATCATGTCGCCTTCCTCGATGGTGCCGTCCCAGCCTTTCAGGAAGCCATCGATGAAGCTGCCGAACTGGCCGACGATCATCTTGCCCGCCGGGTTGGCGATCATCGGGAAAGCGTCGCCCTGCTCGCGGATGCCGGGCGACATGGCGGTGCGCACCAATGTGGCGTCCATCTCGATGCGGGCGTTGCGCAGCGCATTCTCGATGATGTCGAGCGTGACCGGATCGATGGTCTTGGCGGCGAACGGGCGGGGGTTGGTCTCGATGATGCGGGCGGGCATGTGTCGATCCTTCAGGGCTTGCCAGTGGTGGCAAAAGCAACAAGGCGGGCGAAATTGGCAGTCATCACGGTGTCAACCGGAACGGCGAGGACATCGAGTTTCGACGCCGCACTGCCGGCGACGCGATAGGTCATCGTAAGGCGGGTGCTGCCGGCTTCGGGCTTCAGGCTGAAATCCAGCACGGCGGTCACCGGCAGCGCCTGCAGCGGGCCAAAGCCGCCGTGCAGGCGCAGCAATGCCACCGGCAGCGCGTTCACCACCACGGCGTGCTGGGTGCTGCCACCCGGCCAGTTTTCGGACAATGTGCCGCCGGCGCGCGCATCAAGATGCAGGGCACCCGGCTTGCCGCTGTAGCTGTGCGCCGGGTCCCACCAGGCGCCCCAGTTGACCAGCGCCGCCCACACAGCGGCGGGCGGCTGCGCCACCAGCGTTTCGTTGCTGGAAATGAAGGCGTCCGGCGCGCTGAAGGTGACGGCCGCGTGCGCTGGCGCGGTCGCCAGCAGCAGGGCCAGGGCAAGGCGGCGCATCAAGCCTCCGGCGTGATGAGCAGGTTGCCGACCGCGTCCACCGTGGCGATGTGGCCGTTGTGGACCAGCGTGGTCGAATCCATCTCGGTGATCACCGCCGGGCCGGGCACGATATCGCCGGCGCGCAGCTTCGAACGGTCATAGATGGCGGCGGCGCGGGCCTTGCCGTCCATCCACACCTCGTGGTCGCGCACGCGCGCGGCGGCGGGGTTGCCGTCGCCGGTGGCAATGCGCTCGGCCGACACGTTGGCGGCCTTGCCCAGCGCCACGACGCGGATGTTGACCAGTTCCTGCGGCACCGAAAGATTGAAGGTGAACAGGCGCTTGTGCTCGGCATCGAAGCGTTCGGCCAGGCTGGCGATGGTGGAGCCGGGCGGCGAGAACAGCGGCACTTCAAAGGCTTGGCCGGCGTAGCGCACGTCCACTTCGACACGGGTGTCAATGTCGCTGGCGGCAACGCCTTCGGCCGCCAGTTCGGCGCTGGTCTGCGCGATCAGCTCGTCGATCACCGCGCCGACTTCGGCATCGTTGGTCTGCGTCACCAGCTTGTTGAAGCTGCGCTGGGCATCCACCCGCAGGCGGGTGGTGGCATCGCCATAGGCGCACAGCACGCCAGGCGACGGCGGGATGATCACCGGCCACGATCCCATCAGCATGCCCATGGCATTGCCGTGCAGCGGCCCGGCGCCGCCGAAGGCCATCAGCGCGAAATCGCGCGGATCATAACCTTGCTGGACAGAGACGAGGCGCAGCGCGCCGAACATCGTCTCGTTGACGATGGCGATGATGCCGGCCGCGGCCTCCAGCAGCGGCAGGCCAAGCGCGTCGGCCACCGTCTGCACGGCGCGGCGAGAGGCCTCGCGGTCCAGCTTGAAGGTGCCGCCAAGCAGGTTTTCGGGGAGATAGCCCAGCACCACATTGGCGTCCGTCACGGTCGGCAGTTCGCCGCCGCGGCCATAGGCGGCCGGGCCCGGCACCGCACCGGCCGATTGCGGGCCGACGCGCAGCGCCTTGGTCAGTTCCGGCACGGTGGCGATGGAGCCGCCGCCGGCGCCCACCGTCTTCACGTCCAGCGACGAGGCGCGCACGGTGAGGTGGCCGACGCTGGTCTCGCGGCGCAGGCGGGCCTGGTAATCCTCGATCAGCGCGACATCGGTGGAGGTGCCGCCCATGTCCAGCGTCAGCACATTGGGGAAGCCGGCATTCTTGGCGATCCACACCGCGCCGGCCACGCCGCCGGCCGGGCCGGACATCAGCAGGTTGACGGGGGCAGTGCGGCTCTTTTCGGCGGACATCAGGCCGCCGTCGGAGCGCAGCAGGTTCAATTTGGCCGGCGTGCCCCAATCCTTCAGCGCCGCTTCCAGATTGCCGACATAGCGCGACACGGTGGGGCGCACGGCGCTGTTGGCCACCGTGGTGAGCGCGCGTTCATATTCCTGCATTTCGGGCAGGATGTCGGCGGAGACGGAGACGGGGATGCCCGGCAGCTCCTCGGCACAGATCTCGGCGGCGCGGCGCTCGTGCACGTCGTTCATGTAGCTGTTGATCAGGCAGATGGTGATGGCCTCCACCTTCTCGTCGGCCAGGCGCTTCAGATTCTTGCGCAGCGCGGCCTCGTCGAGCGGGCGGACAATCTCGCCATCGGCGCCGATGCGTTCCGGGGCCTCGATCGTGGCTTCCAGCGGTGCCATCGGGGTGGGCTTGGGCCAGATGATCCAGGCGGCGAGGCCGCCCGGCACCAGACTGCGGGCGATCTGCAGGATGTGGCGATAGCCTTCGGTGACGATCAGGCCGACGCGGGCGATCTTGTGCTCCAGCACGGCGTTGGTGGCGACTGTAGTGCCGTGCAGGAAGAGGGAGAGATCGGCGGCCGAGATGCCGGCCGTCTCGCAAAGCTGGCGGGCGCCGGCGATGACGGCTTCGGACGGATCGTGCGGGGTGCTGGGCACCTTGTCGCGCACGGCACGCCCCGTGGCCTCATCAATCACGATCAGATCGGTGAAGGTGCCACCGACGTCCACACCAAGCCTGTAAGAGGGGGGGCGATAGCTCACGCATTTGCTCCTGGAAGAGGGCGGGGCACGAAATCACCGGCCTTGCCGGCGCGGCTGGGCAGTTCGCGGCCCATGATGGTGGCGAACCAGCGGTTGGCGGCGAGCGCCGCGTCGAGATCGAGGCCGGTGGCCACGCCGGATTTTTCGAACAGGTAAAGCAGTTCCTCGGTGCCGACATTGCCGGCAGCGCCGGGGGCGAACGGGCAACCGCCCAGACCGCCGAGCGCCGAATCGAAGGTGCGGCAGCCGGCGAGATAGCCGGCCCAGGCGTTGGCCGGGGCAAGCCCGCGGGTGTCGTGCAGGTGGAGGCGGATGGGGATGGGGGCAATGGCCTCGATCACGCGGGCCGTGAGATCGCCGACCTGGCCGGGCACCGCGACCCCGATCGTATCGGCCAGGGCGATTTCCTGCGCGCCGGCATCGGCCATGCGCCGGGCGAGATCGACAATGCGGTCGGCGGGGACGGGGCCTTCATAGGGGCAGCCGAAGGCGGCGCTGATCGTCACCTGCGCGAACAGGCCGGCGTCCTTCGCCATCTTCAGCATGGCGCTGTTGGCGGTGATGCCATCGGCGATGGTCTGGCCCTGGTTGATGATGCCGAAACTGTCGCTGGCCACCAGCACGCAGCCGGCTTCATCGAGCGGGCGGGCCATGTCCAGGCTGGCGATGGCGCGGGCGACGCCGCGCTCGTTCAGGCACAGGCCGATCATGCGGACGCCGGGCGCGGCAGGCAGGCCGGCGACGACGGCTTCGGCATCGGCCATCTGCGGCACGCGGCGCGGGTTGACGAAGCTCGCCACCTCGATCCTACGCGCTCCTACAGCGACAAGATGGCCAATGAGTGCCAGTTTCTGCCCGGAATCGACCAGAATCTGCTCATTCTGCAGCCCGTCGCGCGGCGAAACCTCGACGATTTGCACCGTTTCGGTCAGGGTGGACGTAGCAGTCATGCTGTTTTGTATACAAAGCTGTGGTTGGCCTGTATAGATGGCCTTGCAGGAGATTTCGGTGAACAGCGCAAATGATGCCGCCGGTGCGGAGGCGGATTATGCCGCAGCGGGCTTTGGCCAGGGGCTGGCGCCGGGGCCACGGCCGGCGCTGGTGATGATCGATTTCGCCCGCGCCTATTTCGCGCCGGCCTCACCGCTTTATGCCGGGGTGGAGGCGGCGCGCGACACGGCAGCGCGGGTGCTGGCAGCGGCTCGGGAGCGACGCGTGCCGGTGTTCCACACGCGCGTCGAATATGCGCCGGGCGGCGCCGATGGCGGGATTTTCTTCCGCAAAATCAAGGCATTGAAGGTGTTCGAGACGGGCAGTCCGCTGGGCGATTTCGAACCGCCGCTGGAACCGCTGGCGGGGGAGGCGGTGATCACCAAGCAGTTTCCGTCGGCCTTCTTCGGCACCGATCTGGCGGCGCGGCTGACAGCGGCGGGCATCGACACGCTGGTGATCTGCGGGCTGTCGACCTCCGGCTGCGTGCGCGCCTCGGCAGTCGATGCGATCTGCCATGGCTTTGTGCCCGTCGTGGTGACGGACGCGGTGGGGGACAGGCTGGCCAGCGTCCACGAGGCCAATCTGTTCGATCTCGCCGCCAAGACCGCCGAACTGCGCGTGGCCAACGAGATCATCGCCTATTTCGAAGGGCTTGCGGCCTGAAAGGCGTGCAGCGCGCGGCGGATATGCGCCGTCATCACCGCGCGCGCCCACTCTTCGTCTCCTGCCAGGAAGGCCTGGATCAGCTGGCCATGCTCGTGCGCCGAACGGGCCAGATCGGCGCGATCATAGCGCGTGGCGGTGCGCCGCACGATCGGCTGCTCAACCAGGCTGACCAGCATCGACACCAGTCGGGCGGAGGCCGACGCACTCAGCACCAGATCGTGAAAGCGGCGGTTTTCAGCAAGGAAGCGGGCAACATCGGGCGGGTTCTGCGCCACTGCCGCCTCCAGCGCGCTGTTGCAGGTGCGCAACGCCTCCAGCTGCACCGGCGTGATGCGGCGGGCGGCACGGGCGGCGGCGTGGCCTTCCAGCATGGCGCGCAGGGCGAACATCTCGGCGACGTCGTCCACGTCCCAATCCGCCACCACCAACCGGCCGCCGGGCGTGCGGAAGGCATAATGCTCCGCCTCCAGCCGTCGCAGCGCATCGCGGATCGGCGTGCGTGACACGCCGACGATATCGGCCAGCGCCTCTTCCCTCAGCGGCGTGCCGGGGCTGGCATCGCCCGATAGGATCAGCCCGCGGATCTCCGCGTATGCCCGGTCGGCGGCCTTACTGGATGCGGAACCAGTCATGCAATTCCTGTGACAAAATGGCCGCGCTGCCGGCATTTGTCATAAAATGGACCAAAACAAACTTGTCACGCGCCAATTTTGTATACAAAAAGGCCGGTAATTTCACCAGCCATTTTCGCTGAACTGGCTGATTTCGATGCAAGGGGGAGTCGGCGGTTATGTACCATTTTCAAGATAAAAATCAAGGTGTTATGAGCGCGGGCAGCCGTGCGTTGCAGGCCGTGTTGCTGGCGGGCGTTTCGTCTCTGATCTTGGTGGCGCCGGCCATGGCGCAGCAGGCGACAGCGGCTGCTGACGATGAAAATGGCGAAATCCTGGTCACGGCGCGGCGCAGCAGCGAGCGACTGATCGACGTTCCGGCCACGGTTTCGGTGCTCACCGCCGAAACGCTGGCGGCCACCGGCACCTTCCGTACGCAGGAAATGCTGCAGCTCACCCCCGGTGTCACCATCGTGTCGGGTTCGGCGGAGGCCGGCGACACCCAGATCAACATCCGCGGCCTGAACGGGGCCCGCGACGCCGAGAGCAGTGTCGCGCTGGTGGTCGACGGCATTCTGAAAACCAACACCGCCCAGTTGAACCAGGTGCAGGGCACGCTGCGTCAGGTGGAAGTGCTGAAAGGCCCGCAGGGCGCGCTGTATGGCCGCAACGCGGCCGCCGGCGCCATTGTCATGTCCACGCTGAAGCCGACCGATGTGCTGTCCGGTGCCGTCCGCGCCAGCTATGGCGAGCTTGGCACCGCCCAGATCTTCGCCCACGTCGCCGGCCCGATCAGCGATCGCATCGGCTTCGTGCTGTCGGCAAATTACCAGACGACGGACGGTTTCTACCGCAACGAGTATCTGAAGGCCAAGGTCGTCGATGATCAGCAGAATTTCGGCATCGATGGCCGCGTGATCGCCAAGTTGGGCGACAACACCACGCTGGACGTCAAGGCCCGCTATGCCAAGCTGTCGGGCGCGTCGATCAACTTCAATGCCAGTTTCCACCTGCCCAATTTCGCCGCGGTGAACCCGGCCTTCTACGAAAACGTCAACAGCCACAATTTCCGCTATTACAGCAACATCCGCCCGACCAACGACCAGGAGACCTGGGAAACCTCGGCCCGGATCGAGCATGAGTTCGAGAAGGGCAAGCTCACCGGTTGGCTGCTCTATTCGGATGTCAATCAGGCGCTCACCGCCGATGGCACCTCTGCCGATTTCGCCCGCTACACCTTCCCCGGTGCCAGCGCGACCAGCCAGGCTGTCGCCGCCAAGTGCGCTGCCACCACGGCCCAGCTTGCCGGCTATCCGCTGAACGCGCCCACCTTCATCGGCACCAGCCCGGTGCCGTTCATCTTCAATCCGGCCACCGGTTCCACGTTCGGCGCCTACAGCCCGACCACCTGCGACGGCACCCAACTGCAGACACGCCACCAGAAGGATGTCTCGGGCGAAGTCCGTTACGCCTCCACGCTGGATGGCCCGCTCAACTGGTCTGCCGGCCTCTATTATCTCAACATCGATCGGGAAACCGGCGTCAGCCTCGGTGCCGATCTTGGCCAGGGCGTGTCGCGCTCGCTCTACAACGCGCCGGGTTCGACCAACCCGACCAGCCAGCTGTTCAACGACCGTTTCCGCACCAACGTCTATGCCGCCTTCGGCTCGCTGGACTGGAAGCCGGCCGATCCGCTCACCGTCGGCTTGGCACTGCGCTACGACATCGAAAGCCGCAAGGCCAACAATCTGGTGCCGTTCGTGACCGATCCGATCACCGGCGGGCCGATCAACCCCGGCCAGAGCGGCGGCCCGATCCCGCCGGCATCCAACACCTACAAGCAACTGCAACCCAAGTTCACGCTGGCCTACAAGCTGGACGCCGACAACACGCTGTTCGCCAACTGGGGCGTCGGCTTCAAGGCCGGCGGCTTCAACAACCAGGGCTCGGCCGCCATCGTGCGCAACAATTTCACCGGCCCGGGCACCATCGGCGCTGGCGTCACGATCAACGATCAATATCGCCTCGAACGCTCGTCCGCCTTCGAAGCCGGCATCAAGGGCAGTCTGTTCAATGGCCGCGTCAGCTATGATCTGGCCGGTTATTACACCCAGGTCCGCGACATGCAGTTCTTCGAATTCTTCGTTGGCAGCTTTGGTCTGCTGCGCGTCGTTTCGAACATCGACAAGGTCGATCTGTGGGGCGGCGAGCTCAACCTGAATGCCCGCATCGTCGATGGCTGGACCATCTTCGGGTCCGGCAACGTCACCGACAGCAAGATCAAGGCGAATGCCAGCCGGCCCGACACGGTGGGCAACAAGAGCCCCTATACCGCCGACTACACACTGAACCTTGGCACCCAGGTCAGCCTGCCGATCACTGACAAGCTGAAAGCCAATTTCCGCGCCGATTACCGCCTGACCGGCCCGACCTGGTTCCACAGCGTGCAGAACCAGGAAAAGCCGACCCTGTTCAGCGGCCTGCTGCCGATTTCGGCGCTGCAACTGCCGGCCGTCGTCGGCAACGCGCGCTACGGCGTGACGCAGCGCGCCGCCTTCGGCGTCGTCAACCTGCGCGCCGGCATCGAAGGCCGGAACTGGGGCGTGGCGGTGTTCGCCAACAACCTGCTCGACAAGCGCTGGCTGAACGAGGTCATCCCGGCCATCGAATTCGGCGGGTCGTTCATCTCGCCGGGCCAGCGCCGCGTCATCGGCGGCGAACTCAGCTTCCGCTTCTGACGCGCCTGATCGGGCCGTCTCCCCCCGGGGAACGGCCCGGTTGGCGGGTCCCACCGGCCCGGCCCGTCGCTCCACCCCACCCAAGGAGCGGCGGGACGTCCGCGTTCGGGCCGCAGGTGCGGTCTTTCAGGCGAAGTTGAAGCTGATCGAAATCCGGTCCGCCTTGGCGGCACTGGGCATCACTTCGTGGCGCAGCCAGCTTTCCCACAACAGCAGCGTGCCGGCTGCCGGTTCGACATGGACGAAATGGCGTTGTTCCGGCGGCGCGTCGGCCGCGCGGGGCGGTGCGTGCATCAGCATCGGCAACCGCGGATCTTCGAAGCGGATGGCGCCGGAGCCGGGCGGCACCTCAACATAAAGCGTGCCGGAGATGGTGCTGTGCGGGTGGATATGGCCGCTGTGGCCGCCGCCGGGCTTGAGAATGTTGATCCACAGGCTGTCGAGCCGCGGCTTCTTGCCGGCTAGATCGAGATGGCTGGCGGCAGCAAAGGCCTGGGCCTGGCGCACCAGCCAGCGGGCGAGATCGGCAAAGGCCGGATCACGCGCCGGGAGATCATTGAGCGAGGCATAGCTGGTATAGCCGCGATAGGCGTGATCCCGGCTCCAGCGGCGGCCGGCGGCATCGTCGGCGGCGATGGCCCGGCAGCTGTGGCCAAGATCGGCAAGCAGGGCCGCATCATCGAGCGTCGAACGCCACAACGGCGTGGGAAACAGCATCTGGATTGCCATGTCCCCGGCCATGGCGGCTGGAACCGCGCCGCGCAAGCCCTGCCGGCAAGCGCAATTCACAGTGACCGCCAAAATGGAAGAAAATTGCACCGCAGCCCTCAAGTGCCGGCGTGATGCGGCCGTTACCGCTGGAAACCGGGCCGGTCGCCCGAGATCAGTGAGCGGAGAACGAGGACATGACCCTTTCCCGGATGCGCATGGTGGTGATGGCGGGATTGAGCGTGCTTGCCACGGCGGCCCAGGCCCAGAACATCGTCACCCTCACCCCGACCAGCAATCAGTCCAGCGTGCTGTCGAGCCTGCGCGCCGGCGACACGCTGCGCATCAGCGGCACGTTCAGCGCGCCGCTGACCATCCGCAACCGCGATTTCGGCAATGTCCAGGTCAACGCCCAGGGCGCGGTGTTCCAGGGCGGCGTGGCGCTGGTCAACGTGCACAACCTGGCTTTCACCGGCGGCACCTATGGCCGCACCGATGCCAATTTGGCGGCCTGGCACACGATGCGCGTGGAAGGCAGCAGCAACATCAGCATGAACAACGGCATCTTCCTGGGCAATGGCGATCCGCGCGGCACCGGCCTGCAGGTGATCCAGTCGAACCAGGTCACGGTGCGCGATTCCCAGTTCAGCGGCAACGCCACTGGCCTGGGGGTGCGCACATCGACCAATGTGCTGGTGACGCGCAACCGCATCAACGGCAGCACCGCCGATGGCATCAACATTGTCGACAGCAACCGTGTGCTGGTGTCGTCGAACAGCTGTTCGGGCTTCATGCCGTCGGCCAGCGCCCACCCCGATTGCGTTCAGCTGTGGAGCACCGGCACCCGTCCGGTGCAGAGCGAGATCGCCATCATCAACAACAGCGCCGTCGGCAACATGCAGGGCTTTGCCTCGTTCGATCCGCGCAATGGCAGCGGCAACCGCCTGGTGTTCGCCGGCAATTATGCCGCCATCAGCTATGCCCACAGTGTCAGCTGCTATGGCTGCAACGACAGCATCTTCGTCGACAATGTGCTGGTCAACCAGCCCGGCTCGTCGTTTGGCCTGCCGCTCGTGCGCCTCCTCGGCGGCAGCGGCAATCTGGTGGCCAACAATCTTGCATTCGATGTCCGCAGCCTGTCGCAGCAACCCGGTTTCGTGATGCCGGGGCCGGCATGGTCCAGCTACATGCCGGCCTATGCCAGCCTGGTCGGCAGCCAGATCGGCAGGGGTGGTTTCGGGGCGGCCGGCTTTCTTGATCCCTATGTGTCGGGTGTGCCGGAACCGGCAAATTGGGTGATGATGGTATTGGGTTTTGGCTTGGTCGGCCGAATGCTGCGCCGCCAGTCGGGCCCGCGGCTGGTGCTGGCCTGATCAGCCGGTCAGGCTGCGCTGCATCATCACCACGTCAAGCCTTCGGCCAAATTTCTCGCCAATCTGCGACAGCAGACCCACGCGTTCAAAGCCGCAGCTGGCATGCAGCGCGATCGACGCGGTGTTGGCGCTGTCGCCGATCACCGCGACCAGTTGCCGGAAGCCGGCCCGGCGTGCAGCGCCAACCACGGCCGCCAGCAGCGCCTGGCCGATGCCGGTGCGCTGCGCATCGGGAGCCACATAGACGCTGGTTTCGCCGCAATAGCGGTAGGCCGCGCGCTCACGGAACTGGGTGACATAGGCATAGCCATCCACCTTGCCCATGGTGACATGCACCAGCCAGGGCCAGCCATGTGATGTCACCCGCATCAGCCGGGTGGCCATTTCGGCCGGCGTTGGCGGTTCGATCTCGAAGCTGGCGGTGCCGGTCAGCACTGCGGGCGCATAAATGGCGGCCAGCGCGGCGGCATCTTCGGTGCGGGCGGGCCTGATGCTCATGCGACGTCCAATGCGGTTTCAACGGGGCGGGCCAGAACGGTCCTGCGCGGTCCGATGACCACGGGCCGATTGATCAGGCCGGGATCACCCTGCATGGCTGCCAGTATGGTCGCCTCATCGGCATCGGGCAGGCCGCGTGCCTCTGCATCGGTGCCGCGAAGGCGCAGCAAGGCCCTGGCGCCGCCGACCGCCGCCGCCACGCCGGCCAGCGTTGCCGGATCGGGCGGGGTCTTCAGATATTCGATGATGGTCAACTCGTGGCCCTGTTCCTGCAGCAGGGCGAGGGCATTGCGCGAGGTTCCGCACTTGGGATTGTGCCAGATGGTAATGCGCGCCATGTCGCCTGCTTTCACTGCCAAGCCTTTGTCCGCCAACAGCTGGCGGCTTGTTTTTGGCAGTCTGGCAAGGCCAGCCGGCGAAGTCCAGCCACAGAAACCTGAGAAATTCGCAGGTTGCGGTGGCTTGCGGTGGCCTCGTTGTTGGCCGTCGTCACCGCCAGGATCTGAGCGATTTCGGCGATGCTGCTTTCCTGGTCATGCGACTGATCACTGTGCCATCTGATCTGCTCGTCACGTTCGGCAACAGCGTTGAAGGCCGTCTTGTCGCCGGCACGCCGGGTGGGCCGCCCCTGCCACCCCCAACAGCTTGACCTTGCCGCCTGCCGTGGCACGGGTGGGGCAGAGATTGGGAGGAATGAAACATGGCTGGGCCGTTGCAGGGCGTGAGGATCATCGAATTGGCCGGGATCGGGCCGGGGCCGTTCTGCGGCATGATGCTGGCCGATCACGGGGCGGAGGTGATCCGTGTCGATCGCCCCGGCGCCCGCATCGATGCCCGCGATCCCCTGCTGCGCGGCCGGCGGGTCATCGGGGTTGATCTGAAGAGCGCCGAAGGCCGCGCGCTGGTGCTGGATCTGGTGAAGAGCGCCGATGGCCTGTTCGAAGGCTTCCGCCCCGGCGTCACCGAACGGCTGGGCCTGGGGCCGGCGGAGTGCCACGCTGTCAACCCGGCGCTGGTCTATGGCCGCATGACCGGTTGGGGCCAGTTCGGGCCCTATGCCCAGGCGGCCGGCCACGACATCAACTATATCGCGCTGGCCGGTGCGCTCCATGCCTATGGCCGGGCGGGGGAAAAGCCGACGCCGCCGATCAACATGGTCGGCGATTTTGGCGGCGGCGGCATGATGCTGGCGTTCGGCATGGTGAGCGCCCTGCTGCATGCGAAAACCACCGGCCAGGGCCAGGTGATCGATTGCGCCATGACCGACGGTGCCGCCGCGCTGATGGCGATGATCTGGGGCTTCCGCGCCAACGGCATCTGGAAGGATGAGCGCGGGGTCAACCTGCTCGATACCGGCGCGCACATGTACGACACTTATGAGTGCGCCGACGGCAAGTGGATCAGCATCGGCAGCCTGGAACCGCAATTCTATGCCCTGCTGCTGGAAAAGACCGGCCTGAAGGACGACGCCGATTTCGCCGCGCAGATGAACTCGGCGCAGTGGCCGGCCCTGAAGGAGCGGCTGACCGCGCTGTTCAAGACGCGCAGCCGCGACGAGTGGTGTGCCGACATGGAGATGACCGACGTGTGCTTTGCGCCGGTGCTGTCGATGGCCGAAGCGCCCCACCACCCCCACAACGCCGCGCGCGGCACCTTCGTGGAGGCCGATGGCGTGATGCAGCCGGCCCCTGCGCCGCGCTATTCCGCCACCGTGACTGATGCGCCGCGCATGACGAAGGCGGCCGATACTGACGCGATCCTGGCTGAGCTGGGTTATGGCGCCGATCAGGTTGCGGCATTGAAGGCCGGCGGCACGGTGAAGTGACGGGAGAAGCCCCCTCCCGCGCCGCACCTGGGTCGCGTATGACGGCGGCGTGATCACCCTTGCCCCCTATGCCACCCATTGGCAGCAGTCGCGCGGCCGGCGCCATCCCGAACCGCTGTCGGCCACGCGCAGCCCGTTCGCGCGGGATCGCGACCGCATCATCCACTCCGGTGCCTTCCGCCGCCTGCGCTACAAGACGCAGGTGTTCGTTGCGCCTGATGGCGATCATTTCCGCGTTCGCCTGACCCACAGTCTGGAAGTGGCGCAGATTGCCCGCAGCTTGGCACGGGCCCTCAATGTGGACGAGGATCTCACCGAGGCGCTGGCCCTGGCTCATGATCTGGGCCACCCGCCGTTTGGCCACAGCGGTGAGGATGCGCTGGAAGCGGTGATGGCGCCGTGGGGTGGTTTTGACCACAACGGCCATGCGCTGCGGATCGTGACCCAACTGGAAAGCCGTTATCCGGGTTTCGACGGCCTGAACCTGAGCTGGGAAACGCTGGAGGGGTTGGCCAAACACAATGGGCCGATTTTCGAGCCAGGGTGGGCGCTTGCCGGCGTCGACGCGGCGTGGCCGCTCGATCTGGCCAGCCACGCCGGCCTTGAGGCCCAGCTCGCTGCGATTGCCGACGACATCGCCTATGACAATCACGACCTCGACGATGGCATCCGCGCCGGCCTGTTCGGGATCGAAGAGATCACGGCGGCGGTGCCCTTCGTGGCCGATTGCTGGGCGGCAGTGACGCGGCGCTGGCCCGGGGTGAGTGCACGGCGGCGGCTGGTGCCGGAACTGGTGCGCGAACAGATCGGCCGCATGGTGGATGATCTGCTGGTCACGACCCGTGCCGACCTCGCAGAGGTGGAAGCGCAATCGGTGGATGATGTGCGCCGCTGCGGCCGCACGCTGGCGCGCCTGTCTGACGGGCTGGCGGGCGAGGTCCGCGCGCTGAAGACCTATTTGCGCCAGCACATGTACCGGGCGCCGCAGGTGGCGCGCCTGCGGGATCCGTCGGAAGCGGTGGTGGCCCGCCTGTTTGCGCGGTTGCACGCCGAGCCGGCGCTGCTGCCGGGCGATTGGGCCGATGGCTGCCCGGCTGACGAGCCCGGCCGCGCCCGCCATGTCGGCGATTTCGTGGCCGGCATGACTGATCGCTATGCGCTGCGTTTGTACGAGCAACTGGTGGGGCCATCGCCCCTGCCGCGGGAGATGGTGACATGACTGACGTGCACGGCTTTGTGGACCCGCGCTTCGCCGCAGTGCGGACGGCCTTTGCCGCTGCGCTGGAGCGCGGCGATGACCTTGGCGCCAGCTTTGCCGCCACCATCGACGGTGAACTGGTGATCGACATCTGGGGCGGCTGGGCCGATGCCGGGAAGACGCGGCCGTGGCAGGAAGACACGATCGTCAACGTCTATTCGACCACCAAGACGATGACGGCGCTGACGGCGTTGTGGCTGGCCGACCAGGGGGCATTGTCGTTCGAGCAGCGGGTTGCCCATTATTGGCCGGAATTTGCCGCCGCCGGCAAACAGGATGTGACGGTGGCGCAGCTGATGAGCCACGCTGCTGGCCTTTCGGGCTTTGCCGAGCCGATGCGGCGCGAGGATCTTTATGACTGGGATCTTGTCTGCAGCCGGCTGGCGGCCCAGGCGCCGTTCTGGGCCCCCGGCACGGCGCCTGGCTATCACGCCATCACCCAGGGCTATCTGGTTGGCGAAGTGGTGCGGCGCATCACCGGCAAGACGCTGGGCACGGTTTTCGCCGAGCAACTGGCCGGGCCGCTGGGCGCGGATTTCCACATCGGCCTTGATGCCGTGCACGATGGCCGGGTCGCCGATCTGGTGCCGCCGCCGCAAGGTGCCAGCATCACCGACGGGCCGGGATCAGAGCTTGCGAAGAACATGGCGACAAATCCGCCGGTCAATCCGGCCGACACACGCACCCGTGCGTGGCGCGCCGCCGAAATTCCCGCTGCCAACGGCCATGGCAATGCGCGCAGCGTGGTAGCGATGCAGACGCTGATGGCCAATGGCGGCATCGCCGGCGGCAAGCGCCTGCTGTCGGAAGCGGGGGTGCGGAAGGCGCTGGAACTGCAGATCGAAGGCCATGACCAGGTGCTGGGCATACCGGTGCGCTATGGCATGGGCTATGGCCTGCCCGGCCCGCTGCGGCCGTTCCCCAACCCGAACAGTGTCTTCTGGGGCGGTTATGGCGGCAGCCTGGTGGTGTGCGACATGGATGCGCGGCTGTGCATGGCCTATGCCATGAACAAGATGGCCGGCACCACCGTGGGCGACATGCGTGCCGGCATGCTGATGGCCGGCGTGTGGGGGAGCCTGCTGGCATGACGCGCGCGTTGCTCGCCCTGCTCCTGCTCGCCAATGCGGCTTCGGCCCAGACCGCCGATCCGCACCGGCTGGCATTGGCCGCCGGTTACAAGGCGCAGTTCCTGTGCTCGGGCCGCTGGAACGCCGGGCAGAGCGAAGCCGACATCACCCGCGATGACCTGACCGGGATATATCCCGAATATGCCGGCTTGCTGGATGCGCTGCCGGCCACGGTGGACGAAAACACGCGAACCGTAACGGTTCGTTTCCCGGGGTCGTTGCCGCCGCGCATCGCCGTGTGGCGGCCGCTGCTGGGGTGTGCGACGCTGCCGCCTGGTGCCGGCGCCGAAGCTGCCGCCGCCGTGCCGCGGCTGACGCCGGATCTGAAAACGCCCGATCTGGCCGCCACCGACGCACTGCCATGGCCCATGGGCGATGCCAACGCCCTGCAACCGCTGAAGGACAGGCGCCAGCGCGCCGCGTTGGATGCCTTGGTGGCCGCCGCCTTCACACCGGCGTATCGCAGCGACAAGACGACGGCGGTGATCATCATCAAGGCCGGCCGCATCGTCGCCGAGCGCTATCGTGATGGCTGGACCATGCACACGCCGCAGCGGACATGGAGTGCGGCCAAGTCACTGACCGCCACATTGGTCGGGCGCGCCGTGCAACTGGGGCTGGTGGATGTGGCCCAGCCCGTGCCGGTGCCCGAATGGCGCGCGCCCGGCGATCCGCGCGCGCAGATCAGCTGGAACCAGTTGCTGCGCATGAACAGCGGGCTGTGGACGGCCGGTCCGGGCAACCGCACCGACGAGGCCTATCTGGGCGGCGCCAGCGTGGTGCAGACCGCCGCCGCCATGCCGCTGGAGCACACACCGGGCAGCCATTTCAATTACAGCAACAACGACATCATGCTGGTCGCCCTTGGCCTGTCGCGGCAGCTGGGGCCAGGGGCGCTGGCCTTTCCGTTCACCCAGCTGTTGTGGAAGACCGGCATGACCCGCACGACGCCGGAGACCGACTGGCGGGGCGATTTCATCCTGTCGAGCCAGGTGTGGACGACGGCCCGCGATCTGGCGCGGCTGGCGATGCTCTATCACAATGGCGGCAAGGCCGGGGGCGAGCAATTGCTGCCTGCCGACTGGCCGGCCTATGTGGAGCGGGCCGAGGGTGCCCAGCCCAAGGCCGGTCCTGGCTATGGCGCCGGCTTCTGGCGTTGGAGCGGGCAGGGCGGCACTGCCACTGTCGCGCCGCTGCCGGCGGGCACCTACGTGATGAACGGCAATCGCGGTCAATTCGCCGTGATCGTGCCGGCCCACGATCTCATCATCGTCCGCCGTGGCTTTGATCACGTTGGTGCCGGGTTCGACATGCCGCGCTTTGCAGCGGAGGTGACCGGCGTGATGGCAAAGTACGAAATAGCCAAATAGGCACAAAACAGTTGACAAGCGTCACGCTATTGGTTATAAGTCGGGCATGGTCGCAAAGGTCCGCCCGGCTGGAGCGGTGCCAAGGCGGCCGAACCCACAAATAACAGCCACAGGGCCGGCATTGGGCCGGCGTTGGGGATTCGCCATGGCATTGGAAGAGCCCGGCATGGCCATGGCCCGCGTGCCGGCCCGCGACCATCGTCGGTCACGGCGGCTGTTTCTGGAGCAGTTGGCGCGTTGTGGTGATGCCGCGATTGCGGCGGAACGCAGCCAGATGTCCTTGCTGAAGCTCAGCCGTATCCGCGAAAGCGAACCGGCATTTGCGTCGGAATGGCAACGCGCCCTGAATTGCGCCTGGGATCGGGTGGACGCCCGCGTGCTGGCGGCGCTGTTGGGCGATGCGGACGGCGACATGTCGGCACCTACGATCGGCAGTGGCCCCGGCCAGATTGACATCAGGGTGGCGCTGGCAATCCTGGCGCGGCGCGAGAAGAGCGGGCCTGTTGTCTTGGAACAGCAGCGCCCGGTTGACGGCGAGGCTGTGGCACGGCTGCGCGCCGAGTTGCGGTCTCTCGCAGGGGCAATCGATCCAACGAAATAACCGCTCCGGCAAATGATGCTGGTGGTGACGCACGCCGGCGGCGGCGCGCCTGGAGACATGAGACATGGCGGACGTGCCGCAGTCCGACATGCCGCTGATCGACGTCTATCGGCTGTTGCCAGGGTGGCTTCGCCGGCAACTGCTGCGCCGCCATGGTGAGGAGATAATGGTGGCCGGGCTGTCCGGTGACGCCAGCCTGCGCCCGGCGCAGCGCCCGCCGCCTGGTGACTGGGGCATCTGGGTGATCCTGGCCGGGCGCGGCTTTGGCAAGACGCATGCCGGCGCAGAATGGGTGCATGCCCAGGCCGCCGGGTCTCGGCCGCGCCGGATAGCATTGGTGGCGCCGACGCTTGATGTGGCGCGCGCCGTCATGGTCGAGGGCCAATCCGGCCTGCTGGCCCGCCGGCCTCCCGGTGTGCAGTTGACCTGGCAGCCCAGCACCAAGCGCCTGGTGTGGGACAATGGCAGCGAGGCCCGGCTCTATTCGGGGGCGGAACCTGACGCCCTGCGCGGCAGCCAGTTCGATTGTGCGTGGGGCGACGAATTTGCCCATTGGCCCGGGGGCGAGGTTTCGCTGATGAACCTGCGCATGGCGACACGGCTGGGGCCATGTCCGCAGATATTGCTGACGACGACGCCGCTGCCGCTGGATTGGTTGAAGACGTTGATCACCGAACCTGATGTTGTTGTCACCCGAGGTGCGAGTGCCGACAATCAGGCCAATCTATCGGAAACCTATCTGGTTCGATTGCAACACAAGTTCGGTGGCACGCGGACTGGCCGCCAGGAATTGGCCGGCGAGATTGTCGAGGATCATGACGGCGCGCTCTGGACCCGCGAGTTGATCGAGTGCCAGCGCATTGCCGTAGCGCCGCCATTGGTGCGTGTGGTGATCGGTGTCGATCCCCCTTCCGGTTCCGGCACCTGCGGGATCCTGGTCGCCGGGTTTGCGCAGGACGGTCGGGCCATTGTCATCGATGATGCCAGCGTGACTGGCCAGCGGCCGGAACAATGGGCCCGTGCCGTGGTGAATGCCGCCGACCGCTGGCAAGCCGACCGGGTGATTGCCGAGGTCAATCAGGGTGGCGCCATGGTGACCGCGCTGCTGAAATCGGTGGATGCCGCCTTGCCGGTGCAGGCGGTTCACGCCGCCCGCGGCAAGGTCGCCCGGGCCGAACCGGTGGCAGCTCTTTATGCCGAAGGCCGCGTGGCGCATGCCGGCGCCTTTCCGGCCCTGGTGATGGATGAAGCCAACATGATCGTCTTTCGCGGCGGTTGGCAGGCGCATTGGCCTGTGGCGGGTTTGCGAATTGGCGGGCGCACGCTTTTGGCAGCAGCACCGGCAACAATTGGGCCGCCGACGGGCGGTGTGAATGTCGATAGCGAAGCGCGCAGCAGCCTCACCGCGCTGATCCTGGCCCTGCGGGATTTGGGCCTTTTGGCCCCGTGACTTGCGCCATCTGATGATTTTCGGAATGCACCTGTTGCGGCCATGCAACACAGTGCGGAACTCCCCACTTGCGTCATTTCAACCTGCCGCGTTAAAGACACAGCGAGGCCAGAATTGACTGGTGCTGCACAAGGGGAAGACGATGCGCAAATTTGCGATCGCCCTGGCCCTCGCTGCGACGGCCCTTTCGGGCGCTGCGTCGGCGAAGGACAAGGCTTGGTATATCGGTTTGGAAGCGGGTGTGAACCTGCTCCAGAAGCAGCGTCTTGACATCAAGACCGCCAACGGAGCGACCACCGTCAACGAAGCCATCACGCACACCTATTTCCCCGGCTTCGATGTCGGCGGCAATATCGGTTACGACTTTGGTGGTTTCCGCGCTGAATTCGCGCTGAACTATCTGCGCGATCGCAACCGTGAATCGACGGTGCTGAACGTGCCGCCGCCGATCCCTTATACGCTTGCTGACGGCACCAACACCGTCGGTGGTCCGGCGCCGGGCAATTATCCGAACGCCGGCGGCACCGCCAGCGCTCTGGCCTTCATGGTCAACGGCCTCGTTGATTTCGGTGGCAAGGGCAACGACGTCGGCGGCTATTTCGGCGCCGGTGCCGGTATCGCCCGCGTCAAGCAGTTCGCCCGCCTGCGCGATCCGGGCCAGGTCTTCCAGGATGATGCCGACACGGCCTTCGCCTGGAACCTGCTCGCCGGTGTCTACAAGCCGATCAGCGACCATGTCGACATCGGCCTGAAGTATCGCTGGATGAACGTGTCTGCGGTCAACACCTTCAGCGTCAATGGTCTGCCGATCTCGGAAAAGTTCCGCAGCCACAGCCTGCTGCTGACCCTGACCTACAACTTCTTCGAACCGGCGCCGCCGCCCCCCCCCCCCCCCCCCCCCCCCCCCCCCCCCCCCCCCCCCCCCC
>JBAXRE010000019.1:0-23500 GCA_037131365.1 Sphingomonadales bacterium | reverse complement strand
GGCCGGCGACCAGCTGCACTTCATCACCTGGGGCGGCGGCGGCTGGGGCAACCCGCTGCAGCGGAATCCGGCGCTGGTGGGCCTGGAAATCCGCCAGGGGCTGGTGAGCGCGGCCGGCGCACGCGCCTATGGCGTGGTGGCCGATGATGAGGGCCGGGTGGATGCGGCCGCGACCGAGGCGCTGCGCGCCGAACTGGCCGCGGCGCGGCCGGCGGAAGCGCCGATCTTCAACTATGGCGGCAGCGTGGACGAACTGCGCGCGCGCTGCGTCGCCGAAACTGGCCTGCCGGCACCGAAGCCGCCGGTGTGGCACTTTGCCGAGGCTGCCGAATGACCGGCGAAAACACCGGCGCGCTGGCCGGCATCCGCGTCGTCGAGATGGGCCAGCTGATCGCCGGGCCGTTCTGCGGCCAGTTGCTGGGCGACATGGGCGCCGACGTGATCAAGCTGGAACCGCCCGGCCAGGGGGATCCGATGCGGGTGTGGGGCCGCGGCGACTATCCGCTGTGGTGGGAAGTCGTGGCCCGCAACAAGCGCGCGGTGTCGTGCAACCTGCGTGAGGCCGAAGGCCAGGCGCTGGCGCGGCAGCTGATCGCCAGGGCCGATATATTGATCGAGAATTTCCGCCCCGGCACGCTGGAGAAATGGGGCCTGTCGCCCGAAACATTGATGGCCGAAAACCCCGGCCTGATCATCGTGCGCGTCTCCGGCTATGGCCAGACCGGGCCCTATTCGGCGCGCGCCGGTTTCGGCGGCATCGGCGAGGCGATGGGCGGCTGGCGGGCCATCGTGGGCGATCCCGACCGGCCGCCGAGCCGGATGGGCGTTTCCATCGGCGACACGCTGGCGGCAAGCTATGGCGCGATGGGGGCGCTGGCCGCGCTCAATCACCGCCACAAGACCGGCACGGGCCAAGTGGTCGATTCGGCGCTGTATGAGGCCGTTCTGCAAGTGATGGAGAGCCTGGTGCCGGAATATGTGGCATCGGGCTATGTGCGCGAACGCTCTGGCAGCGTGCTGCCGGGCATTGCGCCGTCCAACGTCTATCCGTGCCGCGACGGCGAATATCTGATCGGCGCCAACCAGGACACGGTGTTCGGCCGCCTGTGCGCCGCCATGGGCCGGCCGGAACTGGCGCAGGACGAGCGCTATGTGAACCATGTCGCGCGCGGGCGTCACCAGAAGGAGCTCGACGCGCTGATCGGGGCGTGGACCGCGACGCTGACCATCGCCGAGCTGGAGGACAAGATGATCGCCGCCGGCGTGCCGGCGGGGCGCCTCTATCGCCCGCAGGACATGCTGGACGATCCGCACTTTGCCGCGCGCGACGCGATCATCTCGCTGCCGCACCCGCGCTGGGGCGAGTTGAAGATGCAGAATGTCTTCCCCAAGCTGTCGGAGACTCCGGGCAGCGTCCGTCGCCGCGCGCCGGAGACGATCGGGCAGGACAATGATGATGTTTATGGGGAGCTGCTCGGCCTCGATGCGGCGGCGCTGGCCGACCTGAAGGCCCGCAACATCATCTGAGCGTCTGCCACAGCATCAGCGCCCCCAGCCCGGCCATCACCAGCGCCGCCACCGCGCGCACCGCCGCCATCGGCACCACGCGCAGCACCCGGTCACCCAGGAAAATCGCCGGCACGTTGGCGATCATCATCCCCAGCGTGGTGCCGATGGTGACGGCCGCGACATTGTGGAACTGCGCACCCAGGCCCACGGTCGCCACCTGGGTCTTGTCGCCGATTTCGGCCACGAAGAAGGCGATTGCCGTCGTCAGGAACACCCCGCCCAGAAATCCCTCGCGCGTCGCCGGCTCCTCGTCGTCGATCTTGTCCGGCACCAGCACCCACAGCGCGGTGGCCAGGAAGCCCAGCCCGACCGCGATGCGGAAGGCCGGCCCGGCGAACCATTGCGACAGCGCCGCCCCCGCCCACGCCGCCACGGCATGATTGGCCAGCGTCGCCACCAGCACGCCGGCGATGATCGGCCACGGCTTGCGGAAGCGCGCGGCCAGCATGATCGACAACAGCTGCGTCTTGTCGCCCACTTCGGCGATCGCCACCAGGCCCGCCGCCGTACCCACGATGTTGAGAAATTCCGCCATCACCACAATCCCCCCGGCAGACACGTATGACGCCATGGTCCGCCGGGTGCGACCACAACGCCAACGGTCTTGCCCGCCCTGCGCTTGCAGAGCCGGCGCCACCATGGCCAAGCCGGCCGAGTGTGTTGATGACGCCGTTGGGGGCTACTCCCCGGATGACGGCGGGGCGATAGCAGCTTGCCGCGGCCGCGTCCACGGCGCAAAATCCGGCCATGCCCCTTGTGTTCCAGTTTCTGGGCCCGCTGCTGCTTGCGGCAGCGACAGCCTCCACCCCGCCGCCAGCCACCGCGCCGCCGCCCCTGATCGCGCCGGCCACCATCGACAACAGCCTGGAAATCAAAGGGGAGGCGCTGGCCGCCGAACAGTTGAAGAAGCGCCTGTTCATCGATGTGAAGATCAACGGCGCCGGCCCGCACCGCTTCCTGGTCGACTCGGGGGCAGACCGTTCGGTGGTCGGCGATGTGCTGGCGGCGCAGCTGAACCTGCCGGCCGGCAATCCGGTGCGCGTGCAGAGCATGGCCGGCATCCGCGAGGTGGCGACGGTCGAGGTGTCGGCCCTCACGCTCGGCACATCGGAAATCGGGCCGTTGGTGGCACCGTCCCTGTCGTCGCGCAACATCGGTGCCGACGGGCTGATCGGCATCGATGCACTGGCCGATCAGCGGCTGCTGCTCGATTTCGTCAAGCGCACCGTCACCGTGCAGGATTCGCGCACGGCGCCATCACCCGGCGGAGACGGCCAGGAAATCGTCGTCACCGCCCGCCGCCGCAAGGGCCAGCTGATCATCACCCAGGCCTCGATCCGCGATCGGCAGGTTTCGGCCGTGCTCGACACCGGAAGCGAGATCACGCTGGGCAACCGCGCCCTGCGGGAGCGCCTGTTCGGCACCCGCCGGCCCGATGCCATGGTCGATATCGAGCTGCTGTCGGTGACCGGTCAGGTGCTGAAGGCAGAGGCGATCATCGTCGACAATGTGCGGATCGGCGGCCTCACCCTCAACAATGTGGTCATCGCCTTTGCCGATGCGCCGCCGTTTGCGCTGTTCGGCCTGGCCGACCGGCCGGCGGTGTTCCTCGGCTCCGACGTGCTCGCCGCCTTCCGCCGCGTCGCGCTGGATTTCGGCAACAAGAAGGTGCGCTTCACCCTGCGCTGAGCCGGCTCATGGCTGAACCGTGTTGGCCGCCAGCCGCTGGAATTGGCTCTGGCAGCCGGCCGCCACCAGCGCCGCCGCCAACGCTTCGACATCGGCCTGGGCGGCCACGGTCTTCAGCGTCAGGACAATCTTTGTCTTGCCGCCGCTGATGCGCAAGGGGCCTGGCTTGCCGGCCACCGCCGGGGGCAGCGTCGCCAGCGCCTGGCCGGGGCCGAAGGTGAAGCTGGCGGCGGCGCCATCCTCGCGCGACACGGTCAACGTCTGGCTTGCCGTGGTGTCGGCCCGCCACAGCGCAATGCTGGCCGGATCGATCACGCACACCGTGTCAGACACGCCGATATCCAGCGCCCACACCCCGGGCGGGGTCGGCGGGCCCTGGTCGTGCCCGGCCGCGCGCACGGCCCCGATCCGGGCACGGCGGGCAGGCCTTTGCACCAGCAGATCGGCAAAGGCCACCTGCTGCGCCTCTGCGCTCGCCGCCGTCAGGCTGAAGGTGCCGGGCCCGGCAAAGCTGCGCGTGCCCTTGGCATCGAGCACGACGATGGAATCGCCCAGCTTCAGCGTCACCGGCGCGTCGCCCAGCCGCTGGCCGGGCTTGAACTGCGCGGCCGACGGCCCGGCAGCGCGCACCACCAGCGGGCCTGCCGCCGCCGCACCGGAACCGGCCAGCAGCGCCGCCATCACAAGGGCCTTAATCGAGATCATAGACGCCTCCCGGTCCCAGGGTTTCCAATCGCATTATCAGATGGGCCAGCGCCAGGTCGTGCGGCGCGGCGGCAGCAGCGGCGCGCAGCGCCGGCAGCGCCGCCGGGTCTCCGGCATCAAAGCGGGTCACGAGGTCAGCCAGCCCCTGCCCTTGCCCCTGCTCTGGCGTGGCAGCGCCGACGCCGATGGGTTCAAACACCGCGATCGGCTTGTCCCGCCCGCGCACGCGCACGCGCCCCATGGGCCGGAAATGATCAAGGCCCATCTGGGTGGCGGCCTCCGCGCTCACCAGTGCAGCGGTCTTCAGGCTCTTGTTGGCGCCTTCCAGCCGGGCGGCGACATTCATGCTGTCCCCCAGCGCGGTGTACTGGATGCGCCCTTCCCCGCCGAAATTGCCGACGACGACATCGCCCCAGTGCAGCCCCACCCGCGTGCGCCCCATCGCCGGGCGGCC
Source organism: Sphingomonadales bacterium (assembly GCA_037131365.1). Taxonomy (GTDB): domain Bacteria; phylum Pseudomonadota; class Alphaproteobacteria; order Sphingomonadales; family Sphingomonadaceae; genus Sandarakinorhabdus. Next base: position 19,083 of record JBAXRE010000019.1, on the reverse strand, counting down.
AGCGCCGGCCGTGCAGAACCGCTGGCCAGCCTGCACCATCTCCACCGCGCAGGCCAGCGCGCGGGTGCCATCATCGGGCCGGGCCAGCGGCGCGCCCCAGAAGGCGACGACGGCATCGGCGACGAACTTGTCGATGGTGCCGCCGTGCTTCAGGACGATGGCGCTCATCGTGTCGAGATAGTCATTGAGCGTGGCGGCCACCACCTCCGGCGGCTGGCTCTGGCACATGGAGGTGAAGCCTTCGATATCGCTGAACAGCGCGAAGATCGGCCGGCGTTCGCCCTTCAGCGCCAGCTGTTCGGGTTCGCGCAAGATCTGTTCGGCAACGTCGCGCGGGAGATATTTGCCCAGCGCGCCCTGGGCAAACTTGCGCTGTTCGGCACCGACGATGCGCGCCGTGGTGCTGGCCGCCATCAGGCTGAGCAGCCAGCCGGCGCCCACCCCGCCGCAGGGCAGGCCATAGGTATCAAAGCCTTGCCCCTGCAGCCCATAGGGCAGCCAGCCGAGCAGGCCAACGCCGGCGATCACCAGCGGCACCAGCAGCCGCGCGCCAAGATCGAGCCCGCCGGTGACACTGCCCAGCGCCACGGCCAGCAGTGCCAGCCCCCACAGCAGGCCGGACGGCAGCGGCGACAGGCGGGTGCCATCCAGCGCCTGCGCGATCAGCACGGCGTGCAGTTCCACGCCGGGTGTCGTGGAGCCGGCCAGGCGGTTGAGCGGCGTGGTGAAGCGGTCAACCTCCGGCAGATCGGCACCGACCAGCACGATTTTGCCGGCAATCGCGTCCTTCAGGGCGGCGGCGGTGGCAGGATCACCGAACAGATCAACCGGCAGGGAGGCGAACACCGGCCGATCCGCGAGCAGGGGCTTGCGGAAGATGGCCGAGCCCTGAAAGCGATCATAGTCACGGCGTCCCGTGATGGCGCCCACCAGCAGGGGCGGCGGCGCGGTCACCGGGGTCGGCCATTGCCGCCAGCCATTGTCGCTGTCCACATCCAGGCGGATATTGGCAGTGCGCACCGGGGCCGAGGCGACACCGGCGAAGAAGCGCCGCATGTGCGCTTCCTGCCAGGGCATGATGAACTCCGGATTCTCGCGCGTGGTGGAAAAGCCGAAGTAAGTCGGCGTTCTCATCGCCAGCAGCGCCGCCTTCAGCACCGGGTCCTCCGGCTGCGGCTGGTCGATGAGGATATCGACGCCGATGGCGCGCGGCCCCAGCGCATCGAGATTGCTGAGCGCGCGCGCCAGCATGGTGCGATCAAGCGGGGAGCGCTTGCCGGTGGCCGCCAGCGTTTCCTCGGTGAACACCACCAGCACAACGCGATCATCCTGATCGACGCGCGGCGCAGTGAGATCAACGCGCACATCGTAAAGGCCGCGCTCGGCCGCCAGGATGAACGGCAGATCCCAGCTGAAGCGGGCGATCAGCAGCGCCAGCACCAGCACGGCGACGGTGATCACCAGCTGGATCGGCCCGGCCTGGCTGATGGCGCGGCACAGGGTGGAAAAACGGCCGGCCACTGCGGGGTCAACGGCCCTGCTGGGCGGCAGCAGGCGCGGCCATCAGCGGCTTGGCGGCATCGCCGATGATGGCAAAGCCCGCCCAGTAATAGGGGTGGGAGGTTTCGGCCCTGTCCATCATCGCAACCTGGCTGCGGCGCAGCGCTTCGCCCACGCTGATGCTGCCGGCATCGGCGAACAGGCCGCCGATCAGGGTGCGGGTGGCGTTGAAACTGTCGGGCACCGGCCAGTGGCTGGCGATCACCGCGCGCGCACCGGCACCGACAAAGGCGCGCACCAGCCCATCGAGGGCGAAATTGCCGCCCGTGGTGATGCCGGCCTCCCGCGTGGCGGACGCGGTGGCGGCCCCGGCGGTGTCGCAGGCGGACAGGATGATGGTATCGGCATCGAGCCTGAGATCGAAGATGTCGCGGAAGCTGAGCAGGCCGTCGGAACCAGCGCCGCCGAAGCTGGTGAGCAGCGCCGGGCGCGCCGGGCATTCCGGGCGCGGCGCGGTGACGAGTCCGTGGGTGGCGAAGTGGATGACGCGGTAATCGCGCAGGTCTGTCCGCGTCATCAGCGCATCGTCGGTGAAGGCGGCGCCGGTATCGACGCGGGCGCCGCCGGCCTTCAGGATATCGGCGGCAAAGCGCAGCTCGGCCGAGGCGATCGGATGGCCCCATTCGCTGAGCGGCCAATCGCAATCGGCGCGTGCCGGTGCCGGGATGGGCGTGGCCGGCACGGCATTTTCGCCCAGGCCCAGATAGGCGTTGGCGGCGTGGCTGGCGGCCAGGGCGCGCACATCGATGAAGGCACGCGCCGAGGTGGCGGTGGAGATCATGCGGTCGCGGCCCAGCCAGTGCAGCCCGCGGGTGTCGAACGGATCGGCGTTGGGATCGTCCTGCCTTGCCTGGTAAGCGGCCATGGCATCATCGGCGGTGATCAGCAGGTTGAACGGCAGTTGCAGCAGCGCGCCATCGGGTTCGGCGATCAGGTGGCGGCTGGCCAGCACCAGTTTCGCGGTCGCACCGTCGGCGGGGCCGGTGAGCAGGGCGAACAGGCGGCGGGCGGCCGGCGCATCGAACGGATAGGTGGTGGGGCGGCCGTTTTCGAAGATCACCACCGAATCGCGGATGATCTTCACCAGTTGGCCGAGCTGCGGCGCGGTGGCGGCGATGCGGGCGACGGCAGCATTGTCGCGGCTGATGGTCAGCGCATAGGCGTCGTCACCCAGCAGGACGAGCTTGTAATAGGCCTCGCCGGGCTTCAGCGCCTGCTGCAGGCTGGCCATGGTGACGCTGCCGTTGCTGATCGAACGATAGCGCGGATATTCGGCCAACCGGGCCAGCACCGCCGTCTGATCACGGCCGAGCTGCGCCAGCGTTTCGCGCAGCGACGCCAATTGCTCCTGCTCGAAAGCGGTCGGCGTGTCGATCTGGGCGAGGCGGGCGATATCGCCCTGGGTGCGCACCAGATCGCGCGAGAGGGTGAGAGACTGACGGAACAGCGCGGCTGCCGCATCGCTGCCGCCTGACAGTTCGCGCGCCAGCACCGCCTGTGTTTGTGCGACGCCGGGGCGGACCAGAATCTGCGCGGCATCGAACAGATCGGCCGCCGCCGCCGCATCGCCCTTGGCCGCCAGCGCCGCCACCCACGGCGCCAGCAGGGGCCGCAGCACCTGGCCGGCGCCGGGCGTATCGGGCGCGGCGGTGACGATGGCGCGGAACAGCGCTGTGCCGCTGGCAGCATCGCCCTGGCGCAGCAGCAGCGCCGCCAGCTGGGCGCGGACGGCGAGCAGCGCGGCACTCTGAGGGAATTGCGCTTCGGTCAGCGCGACAGCTTCGGTGAGCGCGGTCTTTGCATCAGTGGCGCGGCCCAGCCGTTCGCCGACCAGTGCGCGTTCGCCAGCGATGGCCGCGCGCAGCCACAGGATGGACAGCACCCGCCCGCCACGCAGCCGCGCCAGCCGGGTTTGCGCCTCTGCCAGCGCGCTATCGGCCGCCGCCAGCTCCCCCTGCCCGGCACGCGCGGCGGCAGCAAGATATTGCGCCTGCGCGTCCAGGATGGCGACGCGCTCCTCCGGCGACAGGCTGGCGCTGCCGGCACTCAGCGACCGCATGGCGCCATCATCGGTGTTCAGCCGCTGCGACATCGGCACGTCGATGAAGCCGGCGGCCAGCCGCGTCGTCTCCGTGGTGCCGACATTGCCGGTCACCGGCCGCGCCAGCACGGCCAGCGCCTCGTCATTGCGGCGCTGGTTGAGCAAATGCTGGGCGAGGGCGTTGCGCAGCAGCCGGCTCGCCACCGGGTCGCTGGCATCGAGGCCTTGCGCGGCGCGGGCAAACAGCCGGTCGGCCTCGGCAAAACGGGTGAGGTTGGATTGCTGCAACCCCTGGTTGGCCAGATATTCGGCACTGCGGGTGAAGCCCGGCGCGCCCTGGCGGTTGCGTTCGACCAGCAGATCAAAATACTCGGACGATTCCGCATAGCTGGCGGCATTGTTGCGGGCATAGGCCTCGGCCAGTGCCTTGCCCGGTTCCAGGCTGCCGGCCTGCAGCCGCGCGAAGGCCGCCGGGTCGCCGGCCTCGGTCGCCGCCACGTCCACCGTGCCCGACACCGGCGCATCACTGGCCAGCGATTGCAGCCCCAGTTGCAAGGCGGAGGCATAGCCGCCAAGCCCATCAGCCACGAACAAGGTCTTGCCGCGGCGCAGTTGATATTGCACCCGCACCAGCCCGGCGACGGTGCAGCGCGACACGCTCACCCCCGGCAGGCCGGCCACCGTGGCAGATGCCGGCGGCGGGCAGCCGGGCGGCAAGGCCGGCGCGCCCGACCGCAGGGCGTACAGGCTGCCCACCGGCGTGGCCGCATCGCGGCAGACAATGCTGTAGCCGCGATCAAACAGCCCCTTGACCGCCGGATCGGCGACCTGCGCCTGCGCCGTGCACAGCACACCGGTGCTGCCGATGCGGAAACTGTCGGCCAGCGCCAGCGTGTCGGCACTGGCCGGCGGCGCAGCGCCGGCAGCAAGCAGCATCAGCGGGACCAGACGGCGGATCATTTCACGCCTCCCGGCGCGCGGGTGCCCGCCGGCGCCGGTTCGCGCCACAGCGCCGGGTTGCCGCCACTGGTGACCGGATCGGTCGCATCGGGATCGCTGAACAACGGGCTGAAATCGATCAGCCGCTGCAGCAGCACGATCGGCAATTTCTCCGCCGCCGCCCGCGCCGTTTCGCGCCGCACCTCTTCCTCGATGGTCAACGCCTCCACCGTGTTGATGATGGTCAGCACCGGTTGCTGCACCGGGCAGCCGCCAACCACCAGGCAGGCGTTGACGGCGCTGTTGGCGGTGAGGATGCCGGCGCCCGGCACGAAGGCCACTTGCGGCAGCGTGGCCTCGTTGGCGGCGAAGCTGCCATCGGCGCGCTGGCTGCGGCCGTTGATCACCACGTCGATCGGCGTGGCCGTGTCCCCCAGCCGGCTGATCCGCAGCCCGCCGCTGCCGGCAGTGAAGCCGGCCCGCTGCACGGCATTGCCGCTGTTCTGCACCAGCAGTTCGTTCCCGACACTGACAAGGATGGTGCCTGCCCCCAGCGAACCGCCCGCCACCGCAGCAGGGCCGGCGCTGTTCAGCGCAGTGTCACGCGCGGTGCCGGTCAACTGGCCGCCGGCAAGCTGGCCAATCAGGCTGTCGGTTCCCACCCACACCCGTGGTGCCTGCAGCGACAGGGTTGCGGCCGGCGTATCGACGCCGCCCAGCCGGATGCTGCCGCTGCCCTGCACAAGCTCGATGCGGGTGCCGGCCATAAGGCTCAGACGGTTGCTGGCACCGGCCTGCGGCATCGTCACCGCCCCCGTCACCCGCAGGATGCTGTCAGTCTGCAGCGTCACACCCGGATTGGCGATCTGGCCGGGCGCGACGGCGGGCAGCGCCAGGGCCTGCACCAGCATCGATGCCTTGCCGCTGTTCACGGTGATGCTGCTGGCCCTGAGCGCGCCGAATTCGGCGTTGGACAGGCTGTAGGTGCCGGTCTGAACCACACCGTCGCCGCCGATCACGGCCGCGCTGGCGGTGGAGTCGGCGCGCAGCGTGATGCTCTGCGCCGCATCGCCGCCGATGCTGAGGCCAGGGGCAACGGCGATATCGCCCGAGGTGATTGCGATGCCGCTGGCCGAAACATTGCCGGCCAACGTCACCAGTCCGCCGGCATCGATCAGCACGCTGGCTGGCGCGCTGATCGACTGGGCCGACACATTGCCAATGGCAGCGGCCATGAAGCGGCCGGTGCTGACCGGGCCGCTGATACCGATAATGCCGGCCAGCCGCACCGGCGTTGCTGCCAGCAGGGCGGCGAACTGCGGGTTGCCGGCCTGATCAAAGCTGATCTGCGGCAGCAGATCATGGGCGGCGATATAGACAAAACCGGTGTTGTTGGTGGCCAGCGCGCCGGTGGTGATGCCGCCGGCATCCAGCAGCACGATCCCGCCCGGGGCTGAAATGGCGCCGGCAGCGACGCCCAGCGCGCCAGCCAGCGTGGCGCTGCCGGCAACGCGGACGGTGCCGGCGCTGATCGTGCCCGGCGTGGACGCGAACAGCAGCCCGGTGCCGCCCTGCTGCGGGTTGACGATCCCGGCATCGATGGCACCGGCGCTGATGGCGCTGCCGCCGTTCAGGAACACGCGGTTGCCGGCCGAAAGCGTGCCGGTGGAGAGGCCCGCTGCGGCCGACAGCCTGATGTCGCCGGCTGCGCGCACGGCGCCGGTGGCCAAGGTGGTGCCCGGCCGCGTTGTCGTCAGGGTGAGCGATTGGCCGCTGGTGATGGCGCCCGTGCTGATGCTGCCATTGGTGGTGACCGTCAGCGCCCCGGTGACGTTCAGATCGCCCAGCAGCACATCGGTGGCCGCGGCCAGATCAAGGAAGCCCGGCGTGTTGATGCCGCCCAGACGCAGCGTGCCCGCCGCCAGCCTTGCCCCCTGGCTGGCATTGATGGTGCCGGTGATGCGGATGGTGCCCGTGGTGCGCGCATCGATCAGGCCGGTGGTGATGCCGCCGGCCACACCGATATCGCCGGCCAGCGTTGCCGGCGCGGCTGCGAACAGATTCGTGTAATCCGGGACGCCGGCATTGAAACCGATCAGGCCCGCCTGTGCGGCGGCATCGAACCGGGTGCGGCCGCTGCCGGGCGTGGTGATCGCGCCGGTGCTGATGGCGCCGCCGGTCAGCAGCACGACATCGCCGCCGCTGGTCAGGCTGCCGCTGGCCAGATTGCCAGAGGCCACCAACCCGATGTCGCGGCCGCTGCTGACGGCACCGGTCGTCACTTCGCCGCCGCGCACATAGACGCTGGGGGTGGCACCGGCGAACGGTGCCACCACGCCGCTGTCGAGCGTGCCGGTGGTCACCGCGGCGCTGGCCGTGATGGCCAGCCGGCCGCCAGCGCTGGCGTTGCCGATGGCGATGCTGGCGCCGTTCAACTGCAGGGTGCGTTCGGCGCGCAGATCACGGGCGGCCAGCGTGCCCGACGTTGTCAACGTCACGTCGGTGCTGCCATTGCTGTTGGTGGCAAGATCGACGCCGCCGGTGCCGGTGATGCTGACGACGGGGGCCAGCAGCGTGCCGGTGGCACCCGGCGTCGGCGCGGCATAGCCGGCGAGCACGCGGCCGGCGGCGGTGACCGTCAGACTGCCGGTTGCGGCGATCACGCCGCCATCGTTGAGGCCGAAGTCACCGGCCGACTGGAAGGCGGCATCCCCGGCCAGATCGATGCGTGCGCCGGTGCCGGCGACAATGCCGGAGCAACCAAGGGCAGAAGCAACCGGGCTGCCGGTCGCATCGGCGCGGATGGCCAGCGCGCTGTTGAAGCCCAGCCGGCTGCCGATGCCCGTCGCCGTGAGCCGCGTCACGCCGTCAGTGTAGGCGGTGGCGGCACTGCTGCTGGCAATAATGTGGTTGATGCTGGTGACGCCGTTGATCGCCAGACTGCCGGCTGCCGAGCCATCAGCCGCATCGCGGGCGGCAATCGCGATGCGCCCGCCGGTGGCCTGCACGGCCTGGGTGGCTGGCCGCACCAACGCCTCGCTGGCCAGTCTCACCGGACCGCTGACCGTGCCGCTGGCGCCGTTGATCGCCAGCAGGATGCTGCCGCCGTCTGCCGCGCCGGGGCTGTTGCCCGCGCTGCCGGCAGCGCCGCCATGCGCCCCCGTCAGCACATTGATGCTGGCTGCGGCGAAACTGCCGGGCGTGGCCGATCGCGCGGCGCGCCCCATGCCGACAAAAACCGTGCCGCCGACGGCAGCGCCGCCATCCGTGTTGCCGCCGCCATTGCCCCCGTTGGCAGAGGCCGACACCAGCAGATCGCCGATGCTGACCACGCCGCCATTGCCGGTGGAGCCAATCTCGATCTGGCCGGCGCGGGCCAGCGCGCCAGCGCCGCCGGCCTGGGTCGACCGGCCGGCATCGCCATTGGCCTCCACCGTGACCGCGCCGTTGACCGCCAGGCCCAGACTGCCGCCGCTGGCACCATCGACCATCGCACGCAGCACCCCGGCCGTGGCAGCGCCGCTGCTGCCGCTGCCATCATTGCGGCCGCCGATGGCACTGCCGCGCAGCACGGCACTGGTGTTGACCTGCAGGCTGCCGCCAGCACTCACCAGCATTTCGGCCGTGCCGCCCACCGCCGCCCCGGCCGCGCCGGCACCCGCAGCCGCCCCGCCGGTCGCCACGGCAGACAGGCTGCTGGCGGCGGCATTCAGCTGCGATCCGGCCCCGGCAACGCTGGCCCGCACCGTACCGGCCGTCCCGATGCCGCCCGCACCATCACCGCGAGCGCCGCCGCCGACCGCGTTGGCCAAAAGCGTGAGGGCACCGCCGGTGGTGAGCTGGCCGCCATCCACCGCCACTGCCGCGCGGCCAGCGGTGGCCGCCCCGCCGTTGCCGGTGGAATCAAGCCCCTGCGCACTGGCATCAAGGGTGAGGTTGGCAGCGCCCAGCGTGCCGGCGGTGAGGCTTACCGAGGCGTCGCCGCCGTTGGCCAGCACCGCCGTCGCGGCAAGGCCGTCATTGCCCGCACGCGCGTCAAAGCCGATGTCGGTCCCAATCAGCACCGTGCCGGCCGAAGTGAGCGCCACGCGGCCGCCCCGCACCGCGCCGCCCAGGATTTGCCCGGCCCGGGCCCCGGCGTTGGCGTTCAGCTGCCCGCCGGTCTGCAACTGGCCGCTGGCGCGCACGGCGATGCTGATGTTGCCGCCGGCCACATCCGCCGCCGGATTGAAATTGCCGCCGTCCGCCCCGGCCGTGACCGCCAGATCGGCATCGACCCCCAGCCGGCCACCCAGCGTCATGTCGATGCCGCCGGCCCGAGCGTTGCCGCCTTGCGCTGCGGCGCTGATCGCAAGGCTGGCTCCCTTCACTTGCACATCGCCGGCCGCAATGGTGACACTGACGTTCCCGCCAATGCCGCGGCCGCTGTCGCCGGCCAGCCCGTCAGCAGCCAGCGCCGCCGCGCCGGTCAGGCGCATTGCGCCGCCGCTCTGGACGAAGGCAACAGTTCCGCCGGTGCCATCGCCGCCGCCGATGCCGCCGCGCCCCTGAGCGCTGGCCGTCAGGGCGCCATCCCAGCCCAGCGTGCCGGCGTTGCTGATCACGACATTGCCGCCCAGCGCCGCACCGCCGGGCGCACCGACACCGCCGCCGGCACCGGCGTCGATCAGTGTGCCGAGGCCGGCCGTAATGGTCAGGCCGGCGGCAGCGGCGTTGCTGACGGTGATGGTGCCGCCCACCGCGTCGCCGCCGCGTCCGGCGGGTGCCAGCCGGCCGACGCTGTCACCACCCGCAGCCGCGGCCAGCAGGCGCAGTTCGCCATCGGTCAGCAGCAGGTCGAGCGTGCCGGCGTTGGCCAGCGTGACATTGCCGCCCTGCCCAGACCCGCCTGCGGTGCCAAGGCCATTGCCGCCGCGGGCACTGGCGTCGAGCGTCAGCCTGCCGCCGATGCGCAGGCTGCCGCCGGCCAGCGTCGACAGGGCCGCGCTGCCGCCCCGCCCGGCAGACCCGGCGGCCGTCCGGCTGTTGCCGCCAACGGCGGTGACATCGATATCGGTTGCGCCCAGCATCAGCAGGCCCGATTGCGCCGTTATGGCCGCGGTACCGCCGCTGGCGATGCCCGGCGTGCCGTTGGGATAGGCGGCGCTGGCAAGCACATCGACAGTGCCGGTCACGCGGCCGCTGCCGCCATGGTTCCACAGGAAGCTGCCGCCGGTGAGCTGGCTGTTCAGCCCGGCACCTTCGGCCGTGACCGCCAGATTGGCGAACAAGCGCCCGCCAATGGCGAGGCTGCTGCTGCTGACAGTGCTAATCTGCACCTGCCCGCCGGTGATGGTGCGATTGTCGCCGCTGCCATATCCGGCGGTGAGCATCAGATCGAGATTGCCGGCGACGGAGAGGCTGCCGCCGCTGCTGCTCTGGATGGCAAATGCGCCGCCGGTTGCGCCCAGGCCATTGGCCCGGCCATTGACGGTGAGTGGCCCCTCGAAGGCCAGCGTGCCGCCATTGTCGAAACGGAGCCGGGTGCTGCTGCCGCCCGCCAGCCCGCCGGGCGCGCCGCCGCCGGCTCCCGCATCCATGGCCAGCACCGTGTCGCCGGTGATGCGCACGGTGCCGTCATCGGCAGCCAGGCTGATGACGCCGGCGCCGGCGTTGCCGCCCTTCACATCGGAAGTGCCGCCAAAGCTGCTGGCATCGGCTGTGAACAGCCGGCCAGCGCTGTCGACCCGCAGGGTGCCGCCGGACGCTGCCGCCAGACTGACACTGCCGCCCGTGGCGGCGCCGCCCGCCAACAGGCTGCCGCCCGCCCCGCCCCTTGCGGCAGACGTGAGGACAAGATCGGCCGTGGTGCCGCCGTTCAGCTCCAGCAGGCCATTGGCCGTGATCACGATGCTGCCACCAGCGGCATCACCGGCGGTGAACTGGGTGAGGTTGCGCACCTCGGCCGCCGCCGTGAGGAACATTGTGCCATCACGGCCCAGCGGGCGCAGTTGCAGGCGGCTGCCGGTGCCGGACGTGACGGTGATGCTGCCGCCACGCGTGTTGGCGCCCGGACCGAATTCGAAGCCATCGCCCGAGCCGGCCGACGCGTCGACGAGCAGATCAGGGCCGTTGAATAGCAATGAACCGCCGGCCGCTGTCGTGCTGATTATCGCCGTGCCGCCGCGCGCCGCGCCAAACTGCCCGCGTACGGTGGCAGACAGGCTGCCAGCCAGCGTCAGCGCGCCGCCGTCGAGGCCGATCCCGGCATTGCCGCCCCGCCCATTGCCGGCAGCCAGGCCGTTGGCACCGATGCCGCCTTCGCCCGACGCGGTCATCAACACGTCGCCCTGCAGCAGGCTGGTGCCGGCCTGGGTGAAGATCCGGGTGGTGCCGCCGGTGCCATCGCCGCCCGCGGCATTGGCCAGGCCCTGGCCGCCGCTGCCGCGCGCGTCCAGCGCGACAACGCCGCCAATGCTGAGCGTGCCGGCGCTGGCGGCTGCAGCCGCGCCGGCCGCTTCGTGCCGCTGCAGGGCGATGCTGGCCGTGCCGCCGGTGCCGGCGCCACCGCGAAGCGCCGAAGCGCCGCCGCGCCCGGCGGCCGTGAGGGTCACACCGGCATCGACCGCAAGGCTGCCGGCAAAGCCTGCGCTGTAATGCGGGGTGACAAGGATGTTTGCGCTGCCGCCAATGCCGGTGCCGGCACCAGCATCGCCGACCGGGCTGGTGCCCGCGTCACCGCCCTGCGCATCGGCGGCGATCTGCACGGAAACGGCCGCAACCGCGCCGCCGCGTGCCAGCAGGGTGGCGGTGCCGCCCACGGCATCGCCGCCGCGCCCGGCTGTGGCCTCGCTGCCACCGCCGGCGCCGCCCTGCGCCGGCACGAACACCGCAAGCGTGCCGAAAGACACGCTGGACAGGCTATTGGCCGGCGTGCCCGGCCCGCTGGCGATGCCGACACTGGCAAAGCCGCCGCTGGCCGCGCCGCCGCTGCCACCGGCACTGCCTTGCAGACCGTCGCCGCCCACCCCGCCGGCCGCGCTGGCATCGATCTGCAATGCGCCCACCGCCACTGCCGATTGTGCGGGTTCAACCGAAATCACCACCCCGTTCGCCGTGCCGCCCGGCGCCACGCCAAAGGCAGCGCCGCCAGCGCCGCCGCCGGTGATGCCGCTGCCACCGGCGCCGCCGGTGGCGCGGGCATTGACGCGCATGCTGCCGGCCGAAAACAGCGCGCCGGGCCCGGTGTCGCCCGAGGTGACACGCAGCACCATGTCCCCAACGCTCGCGCTGCCGCCGGTGCCGCCGCTGCCGGCCACGGCCGCGCCGCCGCCGGCATTGAGGGTGATATTGCTGTCGCCCTTCAGGATCAGGTCGCCATCGCTCAGCCGCTGGAACACCCGGCCCGATCGGGCCGCGCCGCCAACGCTGCCCGCCCCGCCTTGCGCGGCGGCCGAAAGGTCCATGCCGCCAGCGCTGATCGCGCCGGAATTGACCACCACCGACACGAGGCCGCCGCTGGCCGCGCCGCCAGCGCCAGCCGCGCCGGTGCCGCCAACGGCGCTGGCGGTGAGCGTTGCAGCCGCGCCGATCCGGATACCACTGTCCTGAGGGGCAGCGCCGGCGCCATAGCGCAGGAACACGGCCGGCGGCTGGGCATCGCCCGCGTCAAAGGCGTTGGCCGTGCCGCCGGCGCTGCCGTTGCCGGCGCGGGCGGAGGCATCCAGCGTCAGGCCGGGGAGGAGCGCCGTGCCGCCCCCCTGCATATCGAAATGGGCCCGCCCGCCCAGCGCATCGCCGCCAACCCCGGCCTTGCCGCTGCCACCCACCGCCGTTGCCAGCACCGACAGGCCATTTTCCAGCACATTGATGAAGGGATTGCCGGTGGTGATCAGCCGCGCAAAGCCGCCGGTGGCACTGCCGGCGGCGGTGTTGCCGCCGTCCAGCCCCGGTGTGCCGAACGCCGATGCCGATAGGGTGATGCCGCTGCCGATTTGCAGCAGCGTCGTCGCCGCGCTGTCGTTGAGGGTGAGCAGCGCATCCCCGGCGCGGGCGGCGAGGCTGCCCGCCGCGCCATAGCTGGCGCTGTCGGCGGTGATGGTCAGCGTCGCGGCGCGAACCTGCGTGCCCGGTTGCAGCGACATCGTGGCCGTGCCCGCCGCTGCTTCGCCGCCGCCCAGATGGGCCTGCTGCAGCCGGCCGCCACCACCAAAGCCGGCATCGGCAACCACGCTGATGTCCCCCGGCAGTGACAGGTTGGTGCCGTCCAGCGCCACGGTTGCAGCGCCGCCCCTGGCATTGCCCGACACGAAGCCGGCAGCGCCAAGGCCGCCGACAGCCCTGGCGGTGACACTGATCGATTGCACGCCCAGCACGGCGCCGGCATCAGCCTGCAGTTGCGCGCTGCCGGCAACGCCGGAGCCACCGGCACCGGACGGGGCGATGCCGGCGACGCCGCTGGCATCGACAACAAGGTTGGTGCCGCTGAGCGCGCCGCCAAGCACGGAGACGATTGCCGTGCCGCCGCGCCCGCTGCTGCCAGCCTGCCCGTCTGCCAGGGCACTGTCTCCCGCGCCCACCGCCAGCACCTGGATCGCGCCCTTGGCTGTGACGGTGCCGCCGTTCAGCACGCTGATGCTGGCCGTGCCCGCGGTGCGATCAGCGCCAGTGCCGAACAGGCCCTGGGGGGAGGCATCGGCGCGGATGCCGCCGCTGGTCGCCGCCAGCGTGCGGCCGGCGGCAGCGCCAATGCTCACCGATCTGTCGGCAAAGACATCAAGATCGCCGACGAACGACAGGTCACCGGTTTCGGCAAAGGCGCGGGCGCCGTCCTTCGATCGCACCAGCAGCTTGGAGGTGACAGTGGCCGCATCGATGGCAATTGTGGCCTGGCCAACGCTGCCGGCCGCAGGCGCATCACCGAACTGATTGAGATTGGGCGTGAATTGCGCCGCCTTTATGTCATAGCCGCCCGACAGCACGACCGTGTTGCCATCGACATCGGCGGCCCCGGCAATGTCAAAGCCAAGCTGGGCGCCGCCGGTGATCAGCAGGGTCATCGCATCGTTGCGCGGCACCGCCATCAGATAGATGCGGTGGAACTGGCCCTGCGCCGCATTGCCGGCCGGGCCGGTGATGCTGCCGGTGACGCTGCTGGTGCCGCCGGCATCGCTGCCGACATTGGCGGTGATATCGAACAGCCCGCCGTTCAGCGTGACGCTGGCATCGCCCACCGCCGCCAGCGCCGCCGAACCGTTGGCGCTGATGGTGCCGGCCATGTCGAACCGCGGCGCCACGGCGATCACATAGCTGCCGGGATTGGCGGCGCTGATCTGTGCACCCTTGGCGATGGTGATCGCCGCCTTGCTGCCCAGCGCCGCCTGCAGCTGGAAATGGCCCTTGTCGTCGATATAGGGCTTGCCGCCCGCCGCGCCGACCGGATCATTGGCGGTGAGCAGCAGGCTGCCGACATCGAACCGGGCCGTGCCGGTGAGCAGCAGGCCGCCCGGCGCATAGAACCAGATGCTGCCGGCGGCATCGCCCTTCACCGTGCCGGCCAACATGATGGCGCGCGCCGGATCATCGGCGATAATGCGGTTGAGCACCGTGTAGCGCGCCCCGTTCAACAGTTGGGAGCCGACAAACGTGGCGCTGCTGCCCTGCGGCAGGAAGTTTATTGGCGTGTTCTGCCCGATCTGCTGGTCGTTGGGCCGCCAGTTGATGCTGTTCTGCGGCGCATTGACGAAGAACAGGTCGCTGGAGCCGCTGGAGAAGCGATCGACATTGCCGAGGATGACCGTGGCCGTGCCCTGGAAGGCCTGAGCCCGCAGCGGCTGCGGCTGCAGCGCCAGCATGGCGGCCATCGCCAGCGGCGAGACGGAGCGTGCCAGCCGCGCGGCGCGGCGGTGATCGGGCCGGCGCATCAGCGGGTCCTCCACGGCAACAGGCGGGTGGTCAGCGTCGCCAACAGCCGCACGTCGCCGGCGCGGGTTGGCCCGGCCGCCTTCAGCGCCACGGCACCGCCCAGATCAAGCCGGGCACGATCGCCCCACAACAGGCGCGTGCCGGCGCCCACCAATACAAGGCTCACCGGGTTGGCCGCCGCCGCGCCCAGCCGGCGTGACCAGGCCCAACCGGCATCGGCAAACATATAGGGCTGCGCCGCCAGCCGCGCCTTGTCCGACAGGATGATGGCATCCCGGCGCAGCTCGCCGGTGACGGCGGCGCCGTCATCGCCAGTCAGCACGCCGGGATCATAGCCGCGCCCCACCGTGTAATTGCCCAGCGCAAAGCGTTCGAACCCGGCCAGCGGCCCGCTCGCCAGTTGAGCACGCGGCTGGATCACCAGGCTGAGGCTGCGGGTGAAGCGCAGTTCGGCCTGGCCGGTGAGGCGCGCCACCGTGGCGGTGGGGCTGCCGTTGATCAGGCCGGGCGGCACGACACCGGGCACGGCGCACAATGCCGGGGTGGTGCCGCAATCGGGGCTGGCACCCAGGATGGCCAGGCCCTGCCGCACCTCCAGCCCCAGCCCGAGCCGCCAGGCCGAGGTGCCGCCGGGGCCGCGGCCACGCATGTCCTGCCAGTCGCCATCCAGCCGGACCCAGGCGATGCGCAGCCGGTCGCGGGACAGCGGTGCCGCGTTGAAGCTCACCTCCTGGTTGACGAGATCAAGGCCGCTGCGGCCGACGATGCTCGCCGCCTGGGAGCGCTTGAAGGGATAGCTGAGCTCCAGCGCGGCGAAGAAGGTTTCGGCCCTGACCGGCGGCACCGTCGGCCCCAG
Source organism: Sphingomonadales bacterium (assembly GCA_037131365.1). GTDB lineage: Bacteria > Pseudomonadota > Alphaproteobacteria > Sphingomonadales > Sphingomonadaceae > Sandarakinorhabdus. The sequence goes on along the minus strand of JBAXRE010000019.1, from coordinate 3,784 downwards.
ATCGGGCCGGGTCCACGCCTGGGTCAGGCGGGCACCCAGCCGCAGGCCTTCGCCGCCTAAGGCCAGATCATGCCCGGCCTGGAGGACATGCTGCTGGCGCAGATCGGGCGCGGCATACCAGGAGATGAAGCTGTGATCGCCCATGCCGGTCAGCCCGTTCAGTTGCACGCGCAATTGGCCGCCCCACGGCCCGGTCTGCGACGGGGCAAGATTGGCGGCGACAACATCCGCCTCCACGGCGCGGCGGCGGACGCTGACCTCGCCCACCATGTCGCCGGGTGCGCCGCCGGCCGGCTTCAGGGTCAGGCGCACGTCCATCCCCGGCAGATCGCGGGCGAGCAGCAGATAGCGTTCGGCGGCAAGGCGGTTGAAAGGCTGGCCGGTGGCCAGTTTCCCGACATAGCGCGCGATCAGCGCTTCATTGGGGCCGATGTCGCCGCGCACGCGCACCGCCGTCAGCCTGGCATAGAGGATTTCAAACCGCACCGTGCCGCCTGCGATGCGCTGCGCCGGCACCTGCACGGCCGCCAGATAGCCGGCCCGGCGCAGATGGGTGGCGACGGCATCCCGGATGTCGCAGAGCACAGCCACCGGCTGCGGCTTGCCGGCCAGCGGCTTCCAGATCGGCGCCAGCTGGCTGGCCGGCACCGGCCCCAGATTGTTGAAGGTGGCGCTGGTGATGGTGAGCGTGATCGCGCCATAGGCCGGATCGGCCAGCGCGCAGGGGCTGCGTTCGATATCGCCATCAACGATGACGCGGGTTGGCGGGGTGAATTGCGGTCGGCGGCCGGGATCGATTTCCTCACGGGTGGGTGCGCGCACCGCCACCTGCGCCGGCGCGGCGGCCGGCATCAGCAGGATCGGCAGCAGCATGGCCGGCATGACCCGGCGCCCATGCGAGCGTCGGCCGACCCATGCCGTATCGCCTTGCGTCATCCCACCTGTCCCCCGCAGGCGGCTGCCGCCGTCTGACCGGACCCAAGTGTAAGACGATTTTGCCGGTTAGCGCCAGTACCGGATGCAAGCCGGCTGGCACGCTGCGGAAAACCCGGTGCTCAGCGCCGCCGGCCGCGGCCGCGCGGGTTGCCGCCACCTTCCTCAAACAGCGCAGCAAGGCTGTCGATGATGGTGCCGCCCAGTTGTTCGGCATCCATGATGGTGACAGCGCGGTTGTAATAGCGGGTCACGTCATGGCCGATGCCGATGGCGATCAGCTCGACCGGGCTTTTCGTCTCGATATGGCGGATGACGGCGCGCAGATGGCGTTCAAGGTAATTGCCGCTGTTCACCGACAGGGTGGAATCATCAACCGGCGCGCCATCGGAAATCACCATCAGGATGCGGCGATCCTCGTTGCGCGCCACCAGACGGTCGTGCGCCCACAGCAGCGCCTCGCCGTCGATATTTTCCTTCAGCAGCCCTTCGCGCATCATCAGACCGAGGTTCTTGCGGGCGCGGCGCCACGGCGCATCGGCCTGCTTGTAGACGATGTGCCTGAGATCGTTGAGGCGGCCGGGCTTGGCCGGGCGGCCGCCGGCGAGCCAGGCCTCGCGACTCTGGCCGCCCTTCCAGGCGCGGGTGGTGAAGCCCAGGATCTCGGTCTTCACCGCGCAGCGTTCCAGCGTGCGGGCGAGGATATCGGCGCAGATGGCGGCGATGGAAATCGGCCGGCCGCGCATCGAGCCACTGTTGTCGATCAGCAGGGTCACCACCGTGTCGCGGAACTGGGTGTCGCGCTCCACCTTGTAGGACAGGGCATGATCGGGGTTGGTGACGATGCGCACCAGCCGCGCGGCATCCAGCAGGCCTTCTTCCTGATCGAAATCCCAGCTGCGGTTCTGCTGCGCCATCAGCCGGCGCTGCAACCGGTTGGCGAGCTTGGTCACTGCCGATTGCAGCGGGATCAATTGCTGATCGAGGTAGGAGCGCAGCCGCGTCAGCTCCTCGTCGTCGCACAGGTCGGCGGCGCCCACCACCTCGTCGTGCTTGGTGGTGTAGGCCTTGTATTCGAAATCGGGCGGCAGGTCCGACATCGGCAGGTTCGGCCGCCAAGGCATCATGCCGTCCTGGCCCTCGTCGCCCATTTCGGCGTCGGACACCTGATCGGTGTCCATCTCGACTTCGCGCTGCTCGGCATCGTCGGCCGGGTCAGACGATTCCTCGGCGCGGGTCTCGGTCGATTGTTCGGAGCCGCCGCCGTCGTCCTGTTCCTGGTCCTCGCTGTCCTCGCCGGGCTGTTCTTCTTCGTCCTGGCCCTCGCTCTCCTCGGCGTCCTCCGGCTCGGCATCGGGATCGGCGCCCAGGCCCAGATCGGCAAGCACGCGGCGCAGCGCCTGCGCGAACGCCGCCTGATCGCCCATGGTGGCGGCCAGATCATCAAGATGCCCGCCGGCGCGCTCCTCGATATCGGCGCGGACCAGATCGACGGCATTTTCCGCCACCGCCGGGATTTTCGCGCCGGTCAGCCGTTCGCGCACCAGCAGCTGCAGGGCGGAAGCCAGCGGCACTTCTTCGGCCGTGCGCGCGCGCACGATCGGATCGGTGCGCACGCGCATTTCGGTCATGCGCTCAAGATTGCGGGCAACGCCGTCCATCTCGGCGGCACCCAGCGCTTCGAAGCGGGCCTGTTCGACGGCGTTCCAGATGTCGCGCGCCAGCCCCGATTCGGGCTGGTCCACCCCGTGCAGCTTCGCATCGTGGAAGCGCCGCTTCAGGGCAAAGCTGTCGGCCCAGCCGCGCACTTCGGCCACCTGTTCCGACGGCAGCGCGCGCGCCGGTTGCGGCACCCGGGCCTGATCGCCGAAACAGCCCGGCTTGTCGGCGGTGTAGGCCAGCTCCATGCCCGGCGACATGCCCATCGCCCGCATGGTGGCGGCCACGGCCTGGCGGAAATCTTCGGTGGGGCTGTTCTCAGCCATGGCTGGCCTCTGGCGGCGGGAAGGCGGACTTGAAGCAGAACGCATGCACGCTCGGCCCATAGCGATCGAGCAGCCACAGTCGGCCAAAACCTTCGGTGATATCGGGGCGGTGGCCGGCCTTTACCCACCACAGCGCCTGGAACGCGCCCTGGAACGGCACGAACCACGCCTTGCGCTGCCGCATCATGTCGGCGTGGCTGGAGCGATAGACGAAGGCCTGGAGGCTTTCGAGATCGCGCCACACCGAGATGTTGACGAGCAGATTCGGGTCCGGCGTCGCCTGGATGTCGGTGGCGTTGCCGGCTTCGTCCTGAAGGCGCCAGATGAAGCCGGGGCTGGCATCGGCGATGGCGTTGATGGCGTCGAGACCATCATAAAAGGCCTGCACGCGCGCATCGCCCTTCGGCCCCACCATGGTGCCGATGTTGATCTGCGCCAGCTGCCAGCCCGCCATGGCGTTACCGCTTCGCCTTCACCGCCACGCTTTCGGGCAGATCCTCGCCGAACACGCGCTGGTAATATTCGGCGACGATGCTGCGTTCGGCCTCGTCGCACTTGTTCAGGAACGACAGGCGGAAGGCAAAGCCGACATTGCCGAAGATGGCGGCGTTCTGGGCCCAGGTGATCACCGTGCGCGGGCTCATCACCGTGGAGATGTCGCCGCCGATGAAGCCGGCGCGCGTCATGTCGGCCACCCGCACCATGTTGGCGATGGTCTTGCGGCCGGCGTCGGTATCGAATTGCTTCACCTTGGCGGTGACGATTGCGGTTTCGGTGTGGTGCGGCAGGTAATTCAGCGTGGTGACGATGTTCCAGCGGTCCATCTGGCCCTGGTTGATCTGCTGCGTGCCGTGATAGAGGCCGGT
>JBAXRE010000018.1:0-31749 GCA_037131365.1 Sphingomonadales bacterium | reverse complement strand
CGCCTGTGACCCACCCGATCCCATCTCGAACTCGGCCGTGAAACCAGGCAGCGCCGATGGTACTTTCGCTCAAGCGATGGAAGAGTAGGACGCCGCCAGGCCTTGCAGCCGGCGAAACCGCGGATATATCCATTCTCAATGTTGCAAAGACCGGATGGGCGCCCTCAAGGCGCCTTTTCGTGTCTCTGCTGCACAAATTGGCGCGGGGTGGAGCAGCCCGGTAGCTCGTCAGGCTCATAACCTGAAGGCCGCAGGTTCAAATCCTGCCCCCGCAACCAGATCGAAAACCCCCGTCGGCGTGCCGGCGGGGGTTTTTCGTTCGGATTGCGGGCTGGATCCATGCCTGGATCGGCCGAACCATTTCCTGATGCAGCCCGTCGCAGGCTCGGCTATCACCGCCGCAACTTCCATCGTGCTTGGACACCCGCCATGTCAGTCACACCGGGCCAGGACCCCGTCGCACTCAATCAGGCCGGAATGGCCGCGCTGCGCCAGAATGATGCGCCCCGCGCCATCGCGGCCTTCGCTGCCGCCGTCGCGGCCGATCCGGCAGCGGCGATCCTGCATTATAATCTGGCCAACGCCCATGCGCTGGCGGGTGACGCCGCGGCCCAGCACACTGCCCTCAACAACGCCCTCGATCGCGATCCCTACATGGCGCACGCACTGCTGGCCCGTGGCCGGCTCGCCCACGCCCTCGGCCACGCCGCCGCCGCGCTGGCGGATTTCAAGCGGTTGCTTGCCATCGTGCCGGACGGGGAAACCGGCGGCGGGCCGTCGTTCCAGGCCGGCCTGGCCGAGGCCCGCACGCTGGTGGCCGCCGAGACCCAGAGCCTGGCCGCCCGCCTGGCCGAAACGGTGGCGCACGCCGATGCCATCGCCAGCCCGGCCGAAGCCGAACGTTTCCGCCATGCCGTCGATATCCAGCTCGGCCGCCGCCGCGCCTACGTCCATCAGCCGCTGGTCCTGAATTATCCCTATCTGCCGGCGATCCAATATTTCGATCGCAGCCTGTTTCCGTGGCTAACCGAACTGGAGGCCGCCACGCCCATCATCCGGGCCGAGCTGCAGGCGCTGCTCGCTGCCGGTGGCGGCGGCTTTGCGCCTTATGTCCGCTATCCGCCGGGGGCGCCGGTGAACCAGTGGGCCGAACTCAACCACAGCAATGCCTGGGCGGCCTGCTTCTTCATCGAACATGGCGTGCCCAATCCGGCGATGGCGCAGCATTGCCCGCAAACGGCGGCGCTGCTCGCCCGGCTGCCGTTGCTCGATCTGCCCGGGCGCGGCCCGGTGGCCTTCTTCTCGCTGTTGAAGCCCAACACGCGGATCCCGCCGCACACCGGTGCCACCAACATCCGCAGCATCATCCATCTGCCGCTGATCGTGCCGGAAGGCTGTACTTTCCGTGTCGGTAACGAGACGCGGCCGTGGATCGAGGGCGAGGCCTTCGCCTTTGATGACACTATCGAGCACGAGGCGATCAACCCCACCGATCAGCTGCGCGCCGTGCTGATCGTCGATGCGTGGAACCCGTTCATCGGGGCCGGCGAGCGCGACCTGATCCGGCGCTGGGTGCGTGAACTCGATGCCCACGGCCAGGCCCTGCAAGGATTTTCCGCCGCCTGACCGGGTGTGACAATATTGTTGCGCCCGTGCAACACCTCGGGTGCGATTGTGTTGCAGGCGCTACCGGCGTTTGACTTGCACCCGCTGCTGCAACATTGAACCGGGCAAGCCTATAAAAGGGCTTGGCGTGCGCTGTCGGACTGCGGTCGGACAGGGAGCAGCGGGGGGAACGAGGGGTCAAAAAGCCTTCCCGCCGTTGCAACCAGGGGCACTGCAACATTTCGCAAGAGAAGGATGCACACGTGAGCACCACCACTTCCCTCAAGCGCCGCGCGCTGATCGGCAGCTCGGCCCTCGTCGCCGTTGCCATGCTGGCCAACGCCCCGGCCTTCGCCCAGGAAAAGACTGCCGCCGCCGCGGCGACTGCCGACGAAGAAGGCACCATCGTCGTCACCGGCTCGCTGATCAAGAACCCGAACCTGCAGCTTTCGAGCCCGGTGAACGTGGTTTCGGAGCAGACCATTGCTGCCCGTCAGATCAACAACGCCGAAGAACTGCTGCGCGACCTTCCGGGCGTCGTCCCGGCCATCGGTTCGGCCGTGAACAACGGCAACGGTGGTGCTGCCACGCTCAACCTGCGCGGCCTCGGCTCGCAGCGCAACCTCGCCCTGATCGACGGCGACCGCATCGTGCCGTTCGGCTCGGGCGGCGTGTTCGACTTGAACAACGTTCCGCTCGCCCTCGTCAGCCGCGTTGACGTGCTGACCGGCGGTGCTTCGACCACCTACGGCGCCGACGCCGTTTCGGGTGTCGTGAACTTCGTCACCAAGCAGAACTTCACCGGTCTCGACGCCCGCGTGTCGTACGGCATCACCGAGCGTGGTGACGGCAACCGCTTCCGCGCCGACCTGACCCTCGGCGGCGATTTCGCCGATGGCAAGGGCAACGCGGTTGTCAGCCTCGGCTACCAGAAGACCGATCCGGTCTATCAGGGCGACCGTCCGTTCTCGCTGTTCCAGATCAGCTCGGCCAACGGCCGCGCCGCCGGCGGTTCGCCGACCGACACGCCGACCAGCTTCTACTTCACCAACACCCAGGCGGCCGGTCTGCAGAACAATGCCACCGGCAGCGGCTTCGTGACCGCCAACGCCGACGGCTTCAACTTCGCGCCGTACAACATCTTCCAGACCCCGTTCGAGCGTTTCAACATCTTCGCTCAGGGCCGTTACGAGATCGCTGACGACATCGAAGTCTATGGCCGCGGCATGTTCTCCAAGAACAGCGTGACCACGATCATCGCGCCGTCGGGCATCTTCGGTGAAACCCTCACCACCAACATCAACAACCCGTTCATCTCGGCTGGCCAGCGCGCCACCATCTGCTCGGCCAACCCGACGCTGGACTGCTCGGCCGGTTCGACCGCCACCTTCAGCATCCCGGCCGTGTATCGCCGTACCGTTGAAGTGGGTCCGCGCGTCAGCCGCTTCGTCACCACCCTGTTCGACTACAAGGTCGGCATCCGTGGCAACATCACCAGCTCGATCCGCTTCGACGTCAGCGCCGCCTATGGCCAGTCGAACCAGACCCAGAACCTGGACGGCTACACGCTGAAGTCGCGCGTGTCGCAGGCCCTGCTGGCTGACAGCACCACAGCCTGCCGCACCACCACCGGTGGCTGCGTCCCGCTGAACCTGTTCGGCGGCCCGGGCTCGATCACCCCGGCGATGGTTGGCTTCGTCAAGGGCCAGTCCACCGTGCAGGTTGACACCGGCCTCAGCACCATCCGCGGCGTCGTGAACGGCGACTTCGGCCTCACCCTGCCGTCGGCTTCGAACCCGATCAGCTTCGCGGCCGGTACCGAGTATCGCAACTACACCTACAAGCGTAACCCGGACAGCCTGAGCCAGGTCCCGGGCGAACTGGGCGGTGGCGGCGGTGCCGTGCTGCCGTTCGCGGGCGGCTATGACGTTTACGAAGGCTTCGCCGAAGTGAACGTGCCGCTGGTCGAGAACAAGCCGTTCTTCGACTCGCTGTCGCTGGAAGGCGCCATCCGTCAGTCGCACTACTCGATCAAGGCTGCTGGCAGCCCGTCGTACAATGCGACCGCCTTCAAGATCGGTACGTCGTGGACCCCGACCCAGGGCCTGAAGTTCCGTGGCGGCTTCAACCGCGCGATCCGTTCGGCCAACATCGGCGAACTGTTCGCTCCGTCGGTGACCGGTCTGACCAGCCTCGCGGTTGACCCGTGCTCGGGCACCAAGGCCCAGGGCAATGCCAACCTGTCGGCCGTCTGTATCGCTCAGGGCGCCACCGCTGCCCAGATCGCTGCCGGCAGCATCCAGGATCCGGCCGCTGGCCAGGCCAACGCCACCGGCGGCGGCAATGCCAACCTGTTCCCGGAAACCTTCGACACCTGGACCATCGGTACCGTGGTCACCCCGGCCGCTGTTCCGGGCCTGACCTTCTCGGTCGATTACTTCAACATCCAGGGCAAGAACGTGGTTTCGTCGCCGACCCCGGCTGACGTGATCAACGCCTGCTTCGGCAGCGTGACCGCGTCTTCGGCCACCAGCGCGGCTTGCACCACCATCCGCCGTAACCCGGTCAACGGCCGTCTGTCGGGCCCGTCGGGCACGGTCGCCGGTCTGCCGACCCCGTCGTCGAACCTCGGTGTCATCAAGACCAGCGGTGTGGACGTCACGGCGAACTACACCCGTGATGTGGGCTTCGCGAAGCTGAACGTGAACTTCAACGGGACCTTCACGATCTCGAACAAGTTCCAGGCGACGCCGACCTCGCTCCTGCGTGAGTGCATTGGCCAGTACTCGGTCAACTGCGGCTCGATCCAGCCGGATTGGTCGCACAACCTGCGCGCTGGTCTGGACTTCGGTTCGGTCAACGCCTCGGTGCTGTGGCGCTACATGACCAGCGTGGCTTACGAGCGCATCCTGTCGCCGCGCTTCAGCGGCCAGATCACGGGCTTCGGTCCGCTGGTTGGCAACACCTACAACTTCAACAAGATCAGCGCGTTCAGCTACTTTGATCTGAACGCTGGCTTCAAGATCAAGGACAACATCCACCTCGACTTCCTGGTGGCGAACGTCTTCGACAAGAAGCCGCCGATCGTGGGTTCGACGCTGGGCACCACCGGCCAGAACAGCGGCAACACCTATCCGTCGACCTTCGACGCGCTGGGCCGCCGTTACAACGTGACGCTGGGTGTTCGCTTCTGATCTGAGCGACACGCACGAGAATGAGGGGTGGGCCCACAAGGCCCACCCCTTTTTCTTTGGGCCAAACCCGCTAAAGACCAAGACGATGCATCTGCTTCCGCCCGCCATCGCCGATTATGCGCGGCGGTTCCGCCTGCCCGATGGCCGGCCCAATCCGGCGCCCGTCCGCCACGCCCGCCAGCAGCCGCTGTCGCCGCACCTGGCCCGGCTGGAGGCGGAGGCGATCCACATCCTGCGCGAAGTGGCGGCCGAATTCCGCTTGCCCGTAATGCTCTATTCGATCGGCAAGGATTCGACGGTGATGCTGCACCTGGCGCTGAAGGCCTTCTGGCCGGCGCGCCCGCCGTTCCCGCTGCTGCACATCGACAGCCTGTGGGAATTCCGCGCCATGGGTGCCTTCCGCGACGAACTGCGGGAGGCGCTGGGCATCGACATCCGCGTGCATGTCAACGAAGCCGGGCGGGCGCAGAACCTCAGCCCCTTTGTCCACGGTGCCGCGCTGCACACCGATGTGATGCGCACCGAAGGCCTGCTGCAGGCGCTTGCGGCCGGCCGCTTTGACGCGGCCATCGGGGGCGGCCGGCGTGACGAGGAAAAGTCGCGCGCCAAGGAACGCATCTTCTCCCACCGCGACGCCAATCAGGGCTGGGATCCGCGCGGCCAGCGCCCGGAACTCTGGTCGATGTACAACAGCCGCCTCGGGCCGGGCGAATCGATGCGGGTCTTCCCGCTCTCCAACTGGACCGAACTGGATATCTGGCGCTACATCGCCGAGGAGGCGATCCCGGTGGTGCCGCTCTATTTCGCCGACGTGCGGCCCACCGTGGTGCGCGACGGCGTGCTGCTGATGGTGGACGATGATCGCCTGCCGCTGGCCCCCGGCGAAACCCCGGAGATGAAGCGCATCCGCTTCCGCACGCTGGGCTGCTACCCGCTCACCGGCGCGGTGGAATCGGGTGCGACCACCCTGCCCGAAATCGTGGCCGAAATGGCGGCCACCCGCACATCGGAACGGCAGGGCCGGGTCATCGATCACGATCAGGCCGGTTCGATGGAAAAGAAGAAACGGCAGGGCTATTTCTGATGGCGGCTGCGGTTCTGCGCCTGCTCACCTGCGGATCGGTGGACGACGGCAAGTCAACGCTGATCGGCCGGCTGCTGCACGACACCCAGCTGATCATGGAAGACACGCTGGCCAGCCTGGCGCGTGACAGCCGCAAGCATGGCACCACCGGCGAAGACATTGATTTCGCGCTGCTGCTGGACGGGCTGGAGGCCGAGCGCGAGCAGGGCATCACCATCGATGTGGCCTATCGCTTCTTTGAAACGCCGGCGCGCAAGTTCATCGTGGCCGACACGCCGGGCCATGAACATTACACGCGCAACATGGCCACCGGCGCCTCCACCGCCGATCTGGCCATCGTGCTGGTCGATGCGCGCAAGGGTCTGCTGCCGCAGACGCGTCGCCACACCCGCATCCTGTCGCTGCTCGGCATCCGGCAGATCGTGCTGGCGGTGAACAAGATGGATCTGGTGGACCACGACGCGGCGGTGTTCCGCGCCATTGTCGCCGATTATCACGCGATGGCCGACGGGCTGGGGTTCGATGCCATCATGCCGATCCCGATGTCGGCCCGCGCCGGTGCCAATGTCGCCCGCCGCGCCGCCGAAATGCCGTGGTACGCTGGCCCGACCCTGCTGGAGCATCTGGAAACCGTGGCGATCGCCAGCGAGGCCGCTGGCCCGGCGCGCTTCCCGGTGCAGTGGGTGAACCGGCCCGATGCGGATTTCCGCGGCTTTTCCGGCACGCTGGTCAGCGGGCAGTTGCGCGTGGGGGATGCGCTGGTGGTGGCGCGATCGGGCGTGGGCAGCACGGTGAAGCGCATCGTGACGGCCGATACCGATCTGGCCGAGGCCCGGGCCGGCGATGCCATCACCCTCGTGCTGGCCGACGAGATTGACGTGTCGCGCGGCGATCTGCTCGCCCCGGCCGCGGCCCGCCCCCATCTGGCGCAGCAGTTCGCCGCCAAATTGCTGTGGCTGCAGGCCGACGAGATGATCCCCGGCCGCCCCTATCTGCTGCGTGCCGGCCCGTTCACCACCACGGCGACGATTACCCTGCTGAAGCACCGCATCGATGTGAACAGCGGGGAACCCAGCCCGGCGCGCACGCTGGCGATGAACGAGATTGGCCTGGCCAATATCGATACGGTCGCGCCGTTGGCCTTTGATGCCTATGCCGACAATCGCGACACCGGCGGCTTCATCCTGATCGATCGTTTCACCAACCAGACAGTGGGTGCCGGCATGATCCTGCATCCGCTGCGCCGCGCCGCCAATGTGCATTTGCAGGCGATGGCGGTGGATCAGGCCCAGCGCAGCGCCCTGAAGGGCCACCAGCCGGCGGTGCTGTGGTTCACCGGCCTGTCGGGTTCCGGCAAATCCACCATCGCCAGCGCGCTGGAGGCCCGGCTGGCGGCGCTGGGCTGTCACACTTACGCGCTGGATGGTGACAATGTCCGCCACGGCCTCAACCGCGATCTTGGCTTCACCGATGCCGACCGGGTGGAGAATATCCGCCGCATTGCCGAAGTGGCGGCGTTGATGGCCGATGCCGGGCTGATCACCACCTGCAGCTTCATCTCGCCATTCCGGGCCGAACGGCAGCTGGCGCGCGAGCGGGTGGGGGCGGCGCGCTTCTTCGAGATCTTCGTCGATGCGCCGATCGAACTGTGCATGGCGCGCGATCCCAAGGGGCTTTATGCCAAGGCCCGGGCTGGGGAAATCCGCAACTTCACCGGTTTTGACAGCCCTTATGAGCCGCCGGAAGCGCCCGATCTCACCATCGCCAGCGCCGAAATCGGCCTGGATGCGGCGGTGGATGCCATCATTGCCGCCCTGCGCGACCGCCGGATTCTGCCCTGACCGGGCGGCGCGCCCTTTCCTTTTTCCGCCAGACATGAAACACGCCCGCGCATGACCGATACCGAAATCCAGGATCTGATTGGCGCCGCGCTTGCCGGCCGCCGCCCCGCCGATGCCGCGCCGCTGCTGGACGATTGGCTCAGCCGCCACCCCGGCGATGCCGATGGCTGGTTCAATCTGGGCTGGTGCCGGCGGCAGCTGCTGCAGCCCGATGCCGCCATCGCCGCCTATCGCAGTGCCATTGCCGCCGGCCTCGCCGAACCGGAACAGGCCCATGTCAACATCGCGGCGGTGAAGGCCGAAGTGCTGCACGACGTGGCCGGCGCCCGCGACAGCCTGAAGGCGGCGCTGGCCCTGCAACCGCGCTTCGTGCTGGCCTGGCAGAATCTGGGCCAGCTGGAGGAAGATATCGGCAATGCCGCTGCCGCCCGCGCCGCCTATGAACAGGCGCTGCGGCTGGTGCCCGGCCACGGCCGCGCCACCGCCCGCATCGCCGGGATCGACGTGTTCGAAGGCCGCGCGGCCGAGGGCCTGGCCCGCGCGGAAGCGGCCGCCGCCCATGCCGGCACCACCGATGATCTGGTGGAACTGGCCTTTGCCGCCGCCAACGCGCTCGACGCGCTGGGCCGTTATGACGAAGCCTTTGCCCAGGCCGACGACGCCAACCAGCTGCAGAAGCGCGGATCGGCGCTGGCCCACCGCCAGGCCGACGTGACGGCGCAGATGAACGCGATGATGACGCTGTTCCCGGCCGAACCGCTGCCGTCGGCCGGCGATGCTGCGGCGCCGATCTTCATCTGCGGCCTGTTCCGTTCGGGCTCCACCCTTTTGGAAGCCCTGCTTGGCCGCCACAGCGGCGTGACCATGGGCGGGGAGCTGGCCTACACGCCCTGGTTCATGAGCCAGTTCGGCGCCCACATCAACAGCGCCACCATTCCCGATGCCGCCGCGCGCTTCCGCGAGGGGTACAGCGGCTTTGCCCGGCGCGTGCTGGGCGACACGCCCTGCTTCACCGACAAGCGCATGGACAATTTCCTGTTCCTGGGCTTCATCAAGCGCGCGTTCCCGGCGGCCAAGATCGTCCACGTGCTGCGCGATCCGATCGACAATTTCCTGTCGATGTATTTCCTGCCGTTCGCCGACAATCTGACCTATGCCAATGATTTCGACGACATGATCCATTATTACCGCGCCTATCGCCAGCTGATGGCGCACTGGCAGGCCTGTTTCGGTGACGATATCATCACCGTGCGGTACGAGGATCTGGTGGCCGATCCGCAGGCGGTGATCGCCGGCCTGTCGCAGCAGCTGGGCATCGCCGCCGCCCCCGCCACCCCGGCCGCCGGCGACCAGATCATCCGCACCGCATCGGTGTGGCAGGTGCGCCAGCCGGTTCACGCCCGGTCACGTGGGCGCTGGCACAATTACGAAGCCCAGATCGGCGAGATCGCCGCCCTGCTGCGCGCCGAATATCCCGAATTCAGCGGATGAGCCGCTGTGGCAGTGCCAGCGGGATGCCGTTGGTTTCTGCCACCTTTTCCGCCCAGATGGCGACCTTGCCGATCTCGTCTGCATGGGCCGCCTCGGCCGCCTGTTCGGCTGCACGCGCGCCGGCATCAAAGGCGGTGCCATGCTTGCTGTGGCGGGTGAAGGCTGGCCCGGCCACCACCGCCGGCACATCGATATCCACGCCGAAATGCGCCGCCAGCGCCGCCATCACCTCGTGCGGGCGGGCGGTGATGCTGTCACTGTCCAGCGTGCGCACCCGGTCACCCAGCCGCTGCGCCAGCCGCCCGAACAGCCGGTGCTGCGCCAGCCAGCCCATGGCCGCCACCTGCAGATCGGATTGGCCAAGATAATCATCGGCGCCATAGCCGAAATCATGCAGGCCCTGGCGCAGCTGCTTGATCAGCAGATCACGCACCCACAGCCGGCCATCCAGCCCCTTGCGGGTGATCGATCCCAGATACACCCGCAGCGGCGCGTGCAGCAGCAGGGCGCGCGCCTGCGGGCGCAGCTGCATCGTGCCGGCAATCAGGGCGTTGGCGATGTTGCTGGGTTTGACGATCACCGCCTCCCCCGGCCCGAACGGGCGGGCCAGCAGCGACAGCCCGGCCGCCATGGCCGCGCCCAACTGCGGGCCCGACGCGCCGCGCAGCTGCCAGCCGGCCAGATCGTTGAACAGCATCGGTTCCTTCAGGCCGATGGCGGTGCCGGGCAGATCGAAGGCGCGCGCCAGCAGCGACGACAGGCAGAAGGCCGAATGGAAGATGAAATGGATGGGGGCCTGTTCGCCCGCCACCACGGCCGTGCGCGGCGCGCTCTCCACCGGTGCCGCGCCCAGATAATCTTCGGTCAGGAAGGTGGCGCGGGCATGATCCTCGCGGCTGAGGCGTCGGAACCGGAAGGCATCGGCGGCTTCGTCAAAGCGCCAGGGAAACCACAGCGGATCGGCGGCCAGTTGGGCGGCGGGCAAGCTCATGGCCCCTTCTGGCCGGCTGGCCTTTGCCTGTCCAGCCGGTAGAAAGGGGCATGGATGCTGCCACCCCCCTCACGCCGCCGCCGGCTGTGGTGACCGAACAGACGCTGTCGGCCACGGCGCTGGTGCGGCGCGGCGGCGTGCTGGCCGGCGAGGCGCTGGCCGATGCGCCGCAATTGCGTCCCGCCGGGCGCGGGCTGCTGGTCGCCGGCCTGCCGGGCACGCTGGTGACGCTGGACGGCGTGCGCCTCACCCCGGCGGCAGACGGGCAGGTGGACCTGTCGCTGCTGCCGCTGGGCTGGATCGATGCCGCGCATCTGGCGGCCGGGCCGGCGGGTGCGGCGGGCGGGGCCGGCGCGCTGGGCGGCCTGCTGGCGCTGGACCTCACGCCGGCCGCAGCCGGCAACCGGCTGGCGCTGGCCGGCGGCGGCCAGGCCGGGCAAGCAATTGGCAGTGCCGATCTCCGGCTGGGTGGCTCCGGCGGCTGGCTGGGCGGCGGTTTCACCCGCGGCGGCGCCGTGCCCGGCCCGGCCGGGCTGGCCGCGACAGGGCAGGGGCGGTGGCATCTGGGCGGACGCATCGCGCAGGATGTCGGGCAGACGGCGACACTCTGGGCGCGCGGGCTGGCGGCCGGGCGCAGCGATGCGCGCTGGGCCGACGCGGCGGCCGGGGTGGCGGGTGGCACCGGCTGGCGCTGGGGGCTGGAGGCTGCGGCCGGCGGCCATGATGATGATGCGATCGGCAGCAGCCGGCAGACGCTGGTGCGCGCCCATCTGCGCCGGGAGACCGGCCTGATCCTGCCCGGCGCGGCCGAACCTGTCGTTCTGGAAGGCGGCGGCGAATGGCGGCGGCTGCGGCTGGGCGCGCAGCGCGTCACGGCGCGTGAGCTTTATGCCAGTGCCGCCATCCCGCTGTTGCAGGACCGGCCGGCCGCCGAAGATCTGCAAGCCACGCTGAGCCTGCGCCAGAGCTGGATAGCGGGGCGGGCCGAGCCGCTGTGGCAGGCCGGCCTGCGCTGGGAAGTCTTCCCCGGCATCGCCTTGCGCGGCCAGGCGGCGCGCAGCCTTGATGATCTGGCCTTGCGGATCGGCAGCGGGCGCAGCATCGGCCTGATCGCCACGCCGGCCTTCGTGCCCGGCCTGGCGCTGACTCTGGACTGGCGGTCGCAGACGGCAGGGCCGGCACTGGTGCGCGCGGCCGATCTGTCGCTGCGCTGGCGCGGCCGTATCGGCGGCGACACCGTGCTGGAACTGGCCACGCAGGCCACCCGCACCGCCGCCGCCCGGGCGACGCTGGCCCCGGTGCCGGCCTTCGCCAGCCTCACCCGCGTCACCATTGAGCGTGGCGGCTGGGCGCTGTTCGCCGGCTGGCGGCACCGCAGCGCGCTGTCCCCCGCGCTGCCGGCGCTGGACGGCATCGATGCCGGGGTTGAACGGCAACTGTCCGCGCGCCTGCGGCTGATCGCGTCGGTCAGCAATGCCGGCGATGCCGGCCGCAGCCTGGGGCCGGTGGGCCGGCAGGCGCTGGTGCAGCTGATCGCCGGCTTCTGATCTGCCTCAGGCCGGTTGCAGCACCAGCTTGCCGTCGCCTTCGTCCACCTTGACCGTGCTGCCGTCGGGCACGCTGCCGGCCAGGATCAGTTCGGCCAGCGGGTCTTGCAGATGCTTCTGCACCGTGCGCTTCAGCGGGCGCGCGCCATAGACGGGATCATAGCCCACGCGCGCCAGCCAGCGGCGGGCGGCGTCGGTCAGGTCCAGCGTCACCTTGCGGTCCTTCAGCAGGGCCGCCACGCGGGCGACCTGGATATCGACAATGGGCGCCATCGCCGCCTGGCCCAGCCGCTGGAACAGCACGATCTCGTCAAGCCGGTTGAGGAATTCGGGCCGGAAATGGCCGCGCACCACCTCCATCACCTGCGGCTCGGCCTCGCTCACCGGATGGCCGTCGGGCAGGCCGGCGATATATTGGCTGCCAAGGTTGGAGGTGAGGATGATCAGCGTGTTGGTGAAATCCACCGTGCGGCCCTGGCCATCGGTCAGCCGGCCATCATCCAGCACCTGCAGCAGCACGTTGAACACGTCGCCGTGGGCCTTTTCCACCTCATCGAACAGCACCACCTGGTAGGGCCGCCGCCGCACCGCTTCCGTCAGCACGCCGCCTTCTTCATAGCCGACATAGCCGGGAGGGGCACCGATCAGCCGGGCCACGCTGTGCTTTTCCATGAATTCCGACATGTCGAGCCGCACCATCGCGCGCGGATCGTCGAACAGGAATTGCGCCAGCGCCTTGGTCAGCTCGGTCTTGCCCACACCCGTGGGCCCCAGGAACAGGAAGCTGCCCAATGGCCGGTTCGGATCCTGCAGGCCCGCCCGCGCGCGGCGTACGGCCGACGAGACGGCGCGCACCGCCGCCTGCTGCCCGATCACCTGGGCGGAGAGGATCTGCTCCATCTTCAGCAGCTTGTCGCGCTCGCCTTCCAGCATGCGGTCAACCGGGATGCCGGTCCAGCGCGACACGACCGAAGCGATGTCGTCACCGGTCACCTCCTCGCGCACCATCGCCGATTGCGTCACCTGCTCGGCCTCGGCCAGTTGGCGTTCCAGCTCGGGGATGCGGCCATAGGTCAGTTCGCCGGCCTTGGCATAATCGCCGGCGCGCTGGGCCTGCTCCACTTCCAGCCGCGCGGCATCCAGCTGTTCCTTGATGCGGGTGGCACCGGCAAGCTTTTCCTTTTCGGCCTGCCATTTCAGCGTGAGCCGGCCTGATTCCTCCTCCAGCCCGGCCAGTTCGGCGTGCAGCGCCTGCAAGCGCTCCTTGGAGGCGGCATCGGTCTCGCGGCTCAGCGCGGCGGCCTCGATCTTCAGCTGGATGATGCGGCGGTCGAGCGCCTCGATCTCCTCCGGCTTGCTCTCCACCTCCATGCGCAGTCGGCTGGCGGCTTCGTCCATCAGGTCGATCGCCTTGTCGGGCAGGAAACGGTCAGCGATATAGCGGTTGGACAGGGTGGCCGCAGCGACGATCGCGCCATCGGTGATGCGCACGCCGTGGTGGAGTTCATACTTCTCCTTCAGGCCGCGCAGGATGGAGATGGTGTCCTCCACCGTCGGCTCGCCAACCACCACCGGCTGGAAACGGCGTTCGAGCGCGGCATCTTTCTCCACATATTTGCGATATTCCTCCAGCGTCGTCGCACCGATGCAGTGCAGCTCGCCGCGGGCGAGTGCGGGCTTCAACAGGTTGGAGGCGTCCATGGCGCCCTCGGCCTTGCCGGCCCCCACCAGCGTGTGCATCTCGTCGATGAACAATACGACGTCGCTGCCTTCGGAGCGCACCTCGTCGAGCACGCCTTTCAGCCGCTCCTCGAACTCGCCGCGATACTTGGCCCCGGCGATCAGCGCGCCCATGTCGAGCGCCATCAGCCGCTTGTCCTTCAGGCCATCAGGCACGTCGCCATTGGCGATGCGCAGGGCGAGGCCCTCGGCAATCGCGGTCTTGCCCACGCCGGGTTCACCGATCAGCACCGGGTTGTTCTTGGTGCGGCGGGCCAGCACCTGGATGGTGCGGCGGATCTCCTCGTCGCGGCCGATCACCGGATCAAGCTTGCCGGCGCGCGCCGCCTCGGTCAGGTCGCGGGCATATTTCTTCAGCGCATCAAAACTGTCCTCGGCCCCGGCGCTGTCGGCAGTGCGGCCCTTGCGCACGCTGTTGATGGCCTCGTTCAGGCCCTGCGCGGTGGCACCGGCGGCCTTCAGCGCCTTGCCGGCCTCCGTGGTGGTGGCCAGCGCAAGGGCGACGAGCAGCCGTTCCACGGTGACGAAGCTGTCACCGGCCTTGGCGGCGACCTGTTCGGCGCTGTCGAGCACGCGCACCGTGTCCGTGTCCCAGCTCAGCGACTGGGCACCGCTGCCCGACACTTGCGCGATCTTGGCCAGCGCCTGATCTGTCAGCTGCAGGGCGGTGGCCGGGGTGCCGCCGCTGGCCTTGATCAGGCCGGAGGCCAGGCCCTGCTCGTCCTCAAGCAGCGCCTTCAGCAGATGTTCGGGTGCCACGCGCTGGTGGTTGTTGCGGATCGCCACCGTCTGCGCCGATTGCAGGAAGCCCTTGGCGCGATCAGAGAATTTCTCGATGTTCATTGCAGCACATCCTCCGTTTCACCGCAGGATATGGTGTGGCTTTACGGCAACACAAGTGCTGCAGTTACGGAAAGTCACGGCTTGGCCGCAGCCAGCCGAACACGAAGCCGCCAATGGCGCCGGCCAGGCAGAGCAGCAGCATGGTCGCAACATCGCCTGCACCGGGCTGCGGCAGCACGCGCGGCGCGTGCAGGAACAGCAGGATCGATGCGATGATGCTGCCGCCGGCCACCGGCCAGGCCAGCATGGCCGGCAGGCGCAGATGCGGCCGCAGGCGGCCGGCGATCAGCACGATGGCGGGCAGGGCGACGGCGAACAGCGCGCACATTGGCAGCAACATGGTGGTGCCATCGCGCAGCGCCGCCTCGATCGCGAGGGTGGAGGGCAGCAGCGCGCCGGCATCGATCAGCTGTACCTGCAGCTGCCAGGTCTGCACCATGCTGGCCAGGGCGCTTGTCGCCAGCACCGCCGTTGACCAGGCCGGAACATTGCGGACCATGTCGTTGATCATTGCCATCGGAACCACCCCGCGCATGCGGCTGCGGTTACGCCCGCGCCCTGTGCTCGACAAGGGCAATATACTCGAAAATGGTTGTAGCTGTGAACAATATGTTTACCGAATGGCAACGAATATTGCCTCTCGGTTCAATGTGCCGTCCAGCCGCCGTCGATCACCAGTTCCGCGCCGGTCATGTAGCGGCTGCCGTCGCCGGCCAGGAAAACGACCCCGGCGGCAATATCCTCCGGCTTGCCGGCCACGCCCACCGGTGCGGCCGCGCCGATCACATCCACATCCAGCGCGTTGGCACCCGGCGCGGTGGCGGCAACCAGCGCGCCCGACGTGTCAAGCTTCTGCCAGATCGGCGTGTCGATGATGCCGGGGTGGACGCTGTTGCAGCGGATGCCATCCTTCATCGCCGCGCATTCCATCGCCACCGCCTTGGTCATCAGCCGCACCGCGCCCTTGCTGGCGCAATAGGCGCTCATGCCGGCCGAGCCGGCGAGGCCGGCGACCGACGAGATGTTGATGATCGATCCGCCAACATGGCCATCGGGCCGCGGCGCGCGCATCGCCGGCAGCGCGTGCTTGATGCCGAGGAAACAGCTGGTCACGTTGACATTCATCTGGTGGTGCCATTGTTCCAGCGTCACCTCGGTGATCAGGCCCGACGTGCCGATGCCGGCATTGTTCACCAGGATGTCGAGCCGGCCATAAAGATCCATCACGCGCTGGACGAGTTCGGCCCAGCGCGCTTCCTCCGTCACGTCCTGGCCGCGGAATGTGGCCTGGCCGCCCGCCGCCTCGATGCGCGCCACCGTCTCGCGGCCGCCCGGCGCGTCGATGTCGGTCACGAACACCATGGCGCCTTCGGCGGCCAGCGCCACGGCACTGGCCCGGCCGATGCCGCTGCCGGCCCCTGTCACAAAGGCCACCCGGCCGGTCAGCGTGCCCATCCCCGTCTCTCCCCTGATTTGCCGTCTGTTTGGCGGCGAAGGTGACAGGCCGGCCGGCGCGCCGCCAGCCCTGCATTTCGCAGAGGGTGCGCCGGCCCGGCATCCTCCGCCATTGCGGAGGTGCCGGGCGCGGGCGTCACAGGCTGGTGATGGCGCCGAACGCCCCGGCCAGCAGCAACACCAGGCTGGACAATTGGGTGAGGGCAAAGCCCGGGCCGCGCTTGCTGGGGTCCGTGTAATAGGCGCGGGCGAACAGGATGCGGCCCAGGCTCCACACCAGCGCCAGGCCGCCGGTCAGCGCATCGCCCAGCACCGGCGCGGCGACAATCACGCCGGGCACCAGCATCGCCAGCTGTTCCAGCGTGTTCATCTGCACGCGGTACCGCTTGTCGAATTCCGGATGACCGCCGGATTGCGGGGCCGGCACATTCCAGGCACCGCGGGCGCGGCCGACGTTCAGGGCCAGCGCGAAATAGACCAGCAGCGCCAGCACCAGGGCCAGCGTGGTGATCGGAAAGGCAGTCAACATCATCATTTCCCCTTGGTAAATCTGCGTCATTGGCCCAGTGCGGCGCGGGCGGCAGCAGCGCCGCCCACCACCGGAATGGCGACATGGCTGGGCAGCGCCCCGCCGAACCACACGCCCTGCGTCGCCTTCTGGTAATCGCCCGGCTTCGCGTTGAAGATGTTCGGCACGAAGGTCTGCGGGTTGCGGTCATACAGCGGGAACCAGCTCGATTGCACCTGCACCATCAG
This sequence comes from Sphingomonadales bacterium, assembly GCA_037131365.1. Classification (GTDB taxonomy): domain Bacteria; phylum Pseudomonadota; class Alphaproteobacteria; order Sphingomonadales; family Sphingomonadaceae; genus Sandarakinorhabdus. The sequence continues at coordinate 15,202 of JBAXRE010000018.1, read as the reverse complement.
CCGGTGGCCGGCCGGGATGACATGGTTCACCCCCGGCAACAGGAAGCGGTAGCGCTCGGCCTTGTTCGGGGTCAGCGCCTCCGGCTTCTCGAAGCTCTTCACATAGCGGCCGCGGAAAATTTCCATGCCGATGCCCAGTTGCAGGCCCGCCAGTTCCGGCTGGGCGCTGTTCTCCTCCGGGAAGACATCGATCAGCTTCACCACCCAGTCGCTGTCCGTCCCGCTGGTGCTGGCGAACAGATTGGCTTCCGGCTGGCCGTGGATCTGCAGCGGCGCCTGCAGCGGGGCCGAGACATAGGTGACGACATCCGGCCGCACGCTGGCATGGCGCTGGTCGCTGACCAGCCAGGTCGTCCACACGGCGCGATCCTTCACGTTCACCGGCACCGGCACGAACGGCACCGGGTGGGCCGGATCGGAGACATAATCATCGTGCGCCGCCTTGGCCGGGGCGGTGAGGCCCAGGCTGAACCGGTCACCCAGATAGAGATTCACCGTGTCGCCGGCCGGGAAGCGGTCGGTGCGCTGCCATTCGTCCTTGTTCACCGCATAGGTCAGCACCGGCGGCGTGTCGAAGGCCGGCGCGCCCGTCTTCAGATGGCTGTCGAGGAAGGGCTTCATCACCTTGGTGCGGAACTGCAGCCCGGTGTCGCCGGCGAATTTCAGCACGCCCAGCGCCGAGCCATCATAGTTGACGCCCGAATGCCGCCACGGCCCGATGACGAGGGAGAGCAGCTTGTTGTCTTTGTCCTTGGGTTCCAGCGCACGATAGACGGCGGGCGCGCCCCAGCTGTCTTCCTGATCCCATTCGCCCACCACCAGCATGGTCGGCACGGTGAGCGGGCGGCTGCCCAGGATCTTGTCCAGCGCCTGGCCCTGCCACCAGGCGTCATAGGCCGGGTGCTCCATGATCTTGCGCACGCCCGGCAGCGTGGCGAGCCCATATTTGCGGGCATAATCGCCGGCCGATCCCGCCTCCAGGAAGGCGGTGTAATAATCGCGCCGGCCCATCGCCACATTTTCGCCGCCGGCCTTGGCGCCGGTCTGGGTCGCCCAATAATCCAGCATGGTCTGGCGGAAAGCGCCGTTGTGGAACCAGTCGTCCCCGCGCCAGCCGTCCACCATCGGCGACATCGGCACGGCGGCCTTCAGCGCCGGGTGCGGATCGACAAGCGCCATCAGCGAGGTGAAGCCGGGGTAGGACGAACCGGTGATCGCCACGCGGCCGTTGGTTTCCGGCACATTCTTCACCAGCCAGTCGATCGTGTCATAGGCGTCGGTGCTGTGATCGGTGGCGGTGGGGTTCAGCGGGCCACGCAGGGGCCGCGTCATCACATAATCGCCTTCGGATTTGTTGATGCCGCGCACGTCCTGATAGACGCGGATATAATTGTCCTCCACCAGCTCGCGGTCGCTGATCGGCAGGATTTCGGTGATCAGCTGGCTGGCGTTGCGCGCCGTGGCGCTGGCCGCCTTGTAGGGCGTGCGGGTGAGCAGGATCGGGCCATCCTTGGTGCCCTTCTTCATGACGATGACCGTGTACAGCTTCACGCCGTCGCGCATCGGGATCATCACCTCGCGGCGCACATAGTCGGCCGCCGGGGTGACGGGGTTGAAGCGTTCGCCGATATCCGGCGTCATGGTGGGCGTCGGCGCCGCCGGCGGTGCCGGCTGGGCAGCGGCTCCCGTGGCCAGCAGCAGGGCGAGAGCGAGTGTCCTGGTCATGATCCCCTCCATTTTGTGCCTGTTGTGGCCGTGGCGGCGGCCAAGGGCAAGCGCATGATATGGTGAGCGGTTGGCGCACGCGCCGCGATGGCGTATCGGAACCGCGACCCTTGCTGCGTTGAAGAGGCCCGCATGTCGCGCATTGCCCCCATTGCCCTGTTGCTGATCGCCGCCGCGCCGGCTGCTGCGGCCGACACGCCGGCAGCCCCGCCGGCCGTCGTGCAGAAACTGCTCGATTGCCGGGCGATTGCCGACAGCACGCAGCGCCTGGCCTGCCTGGATGCCGGGGTGGCGGCGCTGGCCGGCGCCGTGGCCAGCCGCGACGTGCTGGTGGCCGACAAGGACGAGGTGAAGAAAGCGCGCCGCGGCCTGTTCGGCCTCGCCCTGCCCAGTTTCAACCTGTTCGGGGCCGACAAGGATGCGGCCGGCGAAGGCGAGAAGAAGGACGAGCGCGGCGCCCTGACCGAGATCGAGGCGACGATCACCGCCGCACGGCCCGGCCGCACCGGCGGCTGGCGGTTCGTGCTGGATGACGGCAGCACCTGGGTGCAGACCGACAACGACAGTTTCCGCCACGATCCGCGCGCGGGCATGAAGATCCGCATCCGCCGCGCGGCGATGGGCAGCTATCTCGCCAATGTCGAAGGCCAGACCGCCGTGCGCGTGCGGCGCGTGGTGGACTGAGCGCCGGCGCCGTTCAGCTGTCGCGGAACCAGCCTGTGATGGCATAGCGGCCGAGCGGCGCGAACTGCGGCACCATGCCGACATTGTGCCGGAGCGGCACGGTGAACAGGTTGAGGCAGTTGAAGCGCGGCATCAGCCCGGCCACGATGTCGCCGCGCGCATCGAGGATGTTGAGATAGCCGCCCCAATCCGGCCGCCAGTCGCGCGTCATGTTCAGCACATAGGCGAGGCGGCGGCCTTCGCTGGCGACGAAATCATCATGTTCGGTGAGGAAATGGCCGGGGCCATAAAGCGTCGCCTGGGCATCGGCGACGCAGAGCGCTTCGATCCCCGACACCTCGCGCGCGAAGCCCAGCGCCTCCGGCCCGTTGATCTCCTCGAACAGCGGATACAGCGGGTGGCCGGGGTGCCATTGTTCGCGGCTGGCTTCGGCCAGCGGATATTGGCCATAGAGGAACGCGAAATAGCCGCCGCGCGCTGCGGCCGCCGCGCCATTGCCCATCGCCGCCTTCGCCTGCGGGCTCATCTGGCGCAATTGTTCGGGGCGCACCATCGTGCCGGTGGGCGCGCCTTCGCCGGCCCAGGCCAGGCCGAACGGGGTGGCTTCGCGCAGGATCTGCCACAGCGTGTCGGCGGCCTGCGGCAGCAGCACATTGTCCACCTGCACGAATCGGTCGCGGGCCAGCGCGGCGCGCACGGCGGCGCGATCAATCGCCGGATTGAGGGCAAACAGCGACGGCGGCGCGGTCACCGGCCGGCCTGCTCGACCCTGGGCGGCATCGGCGGCAGCAGCGCTTCGGGATCCACCTTGATGCCGTTCCACGTCATCCCCCAGTGGAGATGCGGGCCGGTCGAGCGGCCGGTCGAGCCGACCCGGCCGATTTCCTGGCCCTGCGCCACGATATCGCCGGGCTTCACCAGGATCTTCGACAGGTGCATCATCACCGAATAGAGGCCGCGGCCGTGATCGATGATGATCAGATTGCCTTCCAGGCTGAACGGCCCGGTGGCCAGCCGCACCACGCCCGGGATGGGCGCCGTGACGCTGGTTCCGGACGGGGCGGCAATGTCCATCCCGCCATGATAGGCGGCCGGCGTTTCGCCATAGACGCGCTGGGCGCCAAAATGGGTGGAGATGCGGCCCGTGGCCGGCCAGTGGAAATCGGCGCGCCAGAACGGCCAGGGCGACACGTCCGCCCGCGCCGCCTTCACCTGCGCCACCTCGGCCTCGCGCTTGGCCTCCCAATCCAGGTTGCGCGGTGCGTTGGGATCGGCTGGCGGCATCAGCCGGGCCGGCAAGCGGTCAATCACCCAGGTGCGGGCCGTCACGTCCAGCCGGCGGTGGGCGCTGCGGCCATCCTTTGTCACCCAGGTCAGCGCCCGTGTGCCGGTGAAATCGCGGTCGACGCCCAGCATGAAGCGGCCATCGGCGTCCAGGTGCAGGGTTTCGCCATCCAGGCGCAGATCGCGGCTGCCGGCCGGCAGGCGGGTGATCAGCAACTGGCCCTGCACCGCTGTCAGCGGCTCATCGATCACCAGCGGCAGCGGCGCGGCGGCACCGGTGATGGCGGCGGTGGCCAGCAGCACCGGAATGGCCAGGAAGCGCATCACCGCTTCAGAACCGCCCCTTGGCGCGCATCTCGGCATAGCGGGTGCTGGCGATGTCCGCGCTGAAATAGGCTTCCTGCAGCTCGTGGCTCCAATAGCGCAGGGCTGCCAGCGGGATGCGCTGGCCGGTGACGGCGCAGTTCACATGGTCGCCGGCTTCGATGATGCGGTAGCTGCCCGATTCATACAGCAATTTGGCCGAACGGCCGAAACGGTCGAGCATCAGAACAGACTCCCCTGCGCCGTGGCCGGCCTTGGTGTCACCTGCGTTTGCCCGTCGCCGAAGCGGATCGTCAAGTGTGGCTGTGCCGCCGCCGCGCCGGCCGAGGCGATGACATGGCCATCAGGCCCGCTGACAATGGCATAGCCGCGCGCCAGCACCTGTTCCGGCCCCAGGCTGCCGAGCATGCGGCCGGCCTGTTCCAGCCGCGCGCCCAGCGCGGTCAGGCGGCTGGCGATCAGGAAGGGCCGCAGCCCGCCGGTCACGCGCGCCAGCTTCTGCGCATCGGTATTGAGCGGCCGCGCCAGCGCCGGCGCCAGCCGGGCCGACAGATTGTGCAGCCGCTCCGCCGCCCGGTCCGCGCGCGCCGCCAGCAATTGCGGGCGCAGCCGGGCCGCCGCGCTGGCGCTGCGCAGCGATGCCTGGGCGGCGCGGGCGTTCAGGGCGTTGGGCAGGCGTTCGGCCAGATCATCGATGCGCTGGGCGGCGAGGCCGATCAGGTTGCGCGGCTGCGGCAGCCGGCGCGCCAGGCCGACAGCGCGTTCCCGCCGCAATTTCCAGCCGCGCACCACGCCCTGATCCAGCCGCCCGGCCAGCATGGCCAGCTGCGCCGCCAGTTCGGCGCGCACCGGCACGGCGCGCTCGGCGGCGGCAGTGGGGGTGGGGGCGCGCCAGTCGGAGGCGAAATCGATCAGGGTGGTGTCGGTCTCATGCCCCACCGCGCTGATCAGCGGAATGGTGCTGGCAGCGGCCGCCCGCACGACATTTTCCTCGTTGAACGCCGCCAGATCCTCGATCGAACCGCCGCCGCGCGCGACAATGATCAGATCGGGCCGCGGCACCGGGCCTCCGGCCGGAATGGCGTTGAAGCCGGCGATGGCGGCGGCGACCTGCGCGGCCGCGCCTTCGCCCTGCACCGCCACCGGCCACACCAGCACGCGGCGCGGGAAGCGGTCGGCCAGCCGGTGCAATATATCGCGGATCACCGCGCCAGTGGGGCTGGTGACGACGCCGATCACGCCGGGCAGCCAGGGCAATGGCTGCTTGCGGTCAGCATCGAACAGGCCTTCGGCGGCCAGCTTCAGCCGCCGCGCCTCGATCTGGGCCAGCAGGGCGCCCACGCCGGCCGGCTCCATGCGCTCGACAATCAGCTGATATTTGGAACGGCCGGGATAGGTGGTCAGCTTGCCGGTGATAATGACGTCCATGCCGTCTTCGGGACGGAACGTCAGCGCGGCCGCCGGCCCGCGCCACATGGCCAGATCGATTAGGCTGCGCTCGTCCTTCAGGCTGCCATACCAGTGGCCGCTCGACTGGCGGCGGAAGCCCGAAAGCTCGCCGCGCACGCGCACCTGGCCAAAGGCCGATTCCACCGTTCGCTTCAGGGCGCCGGCGATCTCGCTGACCGTATATTCAGGGGTGTTGCCGGGCGCGTCGTTCACGCGGCCGACCATAAACTGCGGGTGCGGCGCAGCAAAGCGCCTTGCCGCGACATTTTGGCATGTTAATGCAATCGCCATGACCGCCTGTCCCGACTCCCTTGATATTCTTGTGCTTGGCGGCGGTGGCCGCGAGCATGCCCTGTGCTGGCGGCTGCGCCAGTCGCTGCGCTGCGGGCGGCTGCTGTGCGCGCCCGGCAACGCCGGCATCGCCGAAGTGGCGGAGTGTGTCAGCCTTGCCGTCACCGATCCTGCCGCCGTGGTGGCGTTCGTGCAGGCGCACAGGATCGGCCTTGTCGTCGTCGGCCCGGAAGCGCCGCTGGTCGCCGGTGTCGCCGATGCCCTGCGCGCTGCCGGCGTGCCGGTGCTGGGCCCGTCAGCCGCTGCGGCCGAGCTGGAAGCCTCCAAGGGCTTCACCAAGGATCTGTGTGCCCAGCACAATATCCCCACCGCCCGCTTCCGCCGCTTCGCCACTGCCGCCGATGCCCATCATTATGTCGCCGTCCACCCGCTGCCGGTGGTGGTGAAGGCCGATGGCCTGGCCGGCGGCAAGGGCGTGACCGTGGCCGAATCGAACGAGGAAGGCCTGGCCGCCCTTGCCGAAATCCATGGCCCGGTGGTCGTCGAACAATGTCTGGAAGGGCCGGAGGCCAGCCTGTTCATCCTCACCGATGGCGAAACGGTGCGGGTGCTGCCCTCGGCCCAGGATCACAAGCGGCTGCGCGATGGCGATGCCGGGCCCAACACCGGCGGCATGGGTGCGATCTCGCCGTCCCCGCGCCTCACGCCCGCCTTGCAGCAACAGGCGATGGAGACGATCGTGCTGCCGACGCTGCGGGCGATGCAGGCACGGGGCACGCCGTTCCAGGGCTTTCTCTATGCCGGGCTGATGCTCACTGCCGATGGCCCGATGCTGATCGAATACAACGTGCGGCTGGGCGATCCGGAAGCGCAGGTGTTGATGCTGCGGCTGGAAAGTGACGCGGTCGAACTGTTCTGGGCGGCGGCCACCGGCAGCCTGGCCGATGTGGAGCCGCGCTTCAGCAACGATGCGGCCGTCACCGTGGTGATGGCGGCGCGCGGCTATCCGGGCACGCCGCTGGCCGGCACGGTGATCGATGGCATTGCTGCCGCCGAGGCGCTGGGCTGCCATGTCTTCCACGCCGGCACCCGCCGCAGCGATGATGGCCGGCTGGTCGCCGCCGGCGGCCGCGTGCTGAACGTGACGGCGTTGGGCCATGACATTTCCGAGGCGCGCGCGCTCGCCTATGCGGCTATTCGCAAGATCAGGTGGCACGGCGGCCAGTTCCGGCGGGATATCGGCAAATCCGCCTGAACCACGCCGGTTGGGGAGAGGCGCATGAGCGACCGTCAGCAGCAGTTTTCCGGCACCAGCGCGGTGCGTCCCGGCCAGGAAATCGATGCCGGCCGGCTGGCCGAATGGATGCAGGCTAATGTGCGCGGCTATCAGGGCCCGCTGACCATCGAACAGTTCAAGGGCGGCCAATCCAATCCCACCTACAAGCTGATCACGCCGGGCCGCAATTATGTGCTGCGCCGGAAGCCGCCGGGCCAGCTGCTGCCGTCCGCCCACGCGGTTGACCGGGAATACAAGGTGATCACCGCCCTGTATGCCCAGGGCTTCCCGGTCGCCGAAACCTTCGGCCTGTGCCAGGACAATGAGGTCATCGGCACCTGGTTCTACATCATGGACTGTGTGGATGGCCGCGTGATCTGGGACACGACCTTCCCCGACGTGCCGGTTGCCGAACGCCGCGCCTATTTCGATGCCATGAACAAGACCATGGCCGATCTGCACATGATCGATCCGGTGGCCGCCGGCCTTGGCGATTTCGGCAAGCCCGGCAATTATTTCGCCCGCCAGATCGGGCGCTGGTCCAAGCAGTATCTGGAAGATGTCGATGCCGGCCGCTACCCGGCGATGGACAAGCTCGTTGAATGGCTGCCCGCCAACATCCCGGCCGGTGACGAAACCAGCATCGTCCACGGCGATTATCGCTGTGACAACATGATCTTCCACCCCACCGAGCCCAAGGTGCTGGCGGTGCTGGACTGGGAGCTTTCGACGCTGGGCCACCCGCTCGCCGATTTTTCCTATCACCTGATGATGTACCGGATGCCGCCCAGCACCACGACCGGCCTGATCGGCAACGATCTGGAGGCGATGGGCCTGCCAAGCGAGCAGGAGTATATCGACGCCTATTGCCGCCGCACCGGGCGCGACGGCATCCCCGACATCGATTTCTATGTCGCCTACAATATGTTCCGCTTGGCCGGCATCATCCACGGCATCAAGGGCCGGGTGATTCGCGGCACCGCCACCAGCGCCCACGCCCGGAAGAGCGCCGAAGGCTTCGAGGCGCTGGCCGATCTGGCCTGGGCGCAGGCGCAGAAGCTGGGCGCGCAATGAACCGGGGCGCCATCGCCCTGTCGTGGGCCTTGCAGATTGCCGCCGCGGCGATCTTCCTCATCGCCGGCTCCAAGAAGCTGATGGCCGATCCGGCGATGGTGGCCGTGTTCGCCAAGGTGGGCATCGGGCAATGGTTCCGCCTGCTCACCGGCGCACTGGAAGTGGGCGGCGGTCTGGCCCTGCTGGTGCCCCGGCTGGTGCCGCTCAGCGCCGCTGTCCTCGCCATGGTCATGGTCGGCGCGACCACCGCCCATCTCACCGTGCTTGGCGGCAGCCCGGCGCTGGCGATCGCCCTGCTCCTGGCGTGCCTTTGCCTGGTCTGGCTGCGCCGCGATGCCCTGAAGATGGTGATCCGGCGGTGAAGCGCTGGCCCCTCTTCCTCCTCACCCTTCTCGCTGCCGCCGTGGTCGGCTGGGCCAGCGTGCAGGTGCCCACCCCGCAGCCTTACACCGCCCCGGTCGATCAGTTCGCCGCCGGCCGCGCCATGGCCGATGTGCGCCAGCTGGCCAGCCAGCCGCATCCCACCGGCAGCGCCGCCAACCTGGCCAATATCGGGGCACTGGAGCGCCGGCTGGCCAGCCTGGGCTTTGCCACCCGCCGCGTCGTCACCCCGCTGCCGGAAAAGCCAGCCAGCCGCCTCGCCAAATGGGGCGGCAATCCGGCGACGTCGCCGGCCATCAGCCTTGTCGCCACCCGCGCCGGGCGTGACCGCAGCCTGCCGGCCGTGGCGCTGATGGCGCATCACGACAGTGTCTGGGCCTCCCCCGGCGCGGCCGATGATGTCGCCGGCGTGGCAGCCGCTCTTGAGATTGCCCGCGCCATCCCGGCGGCCAGCCAGCAGCGCGACCTTGTCCTCCTCATCACCGATGCCGAGGAGCTGGGCCTGGTTGGCGCGCGCGCCATCCTGGCGCCGGGGGCGGCAGCCGATCCGATCGCCGCCAAGATCGGCGTCATCATCAACCTTGAAGCGCGCGGCGGCGGCGGCCGGGCGATGATGTTCCAGACCGGGCCTGACAATGGCGCGCTCGTCCGCCGCTTTGCCGCGCTCACGCCGGGCGCGTCGGGCAGCAGCCTTGCCGTCACCCTGTATGAAAATCTGCCCAACGACACCGATTTCACGCCGGCAAAGTTGCGCGGCATGATGGGCCTGAACTTCGCCTTCATCGGCAACGCCTGGGGCTATCACAGCCCGCTGATGACGCCCGACCGGCTTGATCAGGGCGGGCTGCAGCATCTGGGTGACAGTGCGCTGGCCATCACCCGTGATCTGCTCACCGCGCCAGCGTTGCCGGCCCGCGCGCCCAATGCGGTGTTTGCGTCAGCGCCGTTCCTTGGCGTCATCAGCTATGATGTCGGTGCCGGCTGGGCGATTCTGGCTGCGGCCGTGCTGCTGCTCGGTCTCGCCGCGTGGTGGCGGCGCGGCGAATGGACGGTCGCCGGCGGCCTGATGGCGTTCGGGCAGGAATTGCTGGTGCTGATCATCGCCGGGCTGCTGCTGTTCGGCCTCAACCTGCTGTCGGGCAGTGTCGGCAGCGAATATTATGACCGGCTGGCGGCCCTGCCGCGGCTGGAGGCGATGGCCGGCCTTGCCCTGCTGGCCGTGCTGGTTGTGCTGGCCGGAGCGCCGGCCGGCACGCTGTGGGACCGCTGGCTGGCCTGGGGCAAATTGTGCCTGCTGGCGGCGCTCGCGGTGCAGATCCTGCTGCCCGGTGCCGGGCCGGTGTTCGCCTGGTCGGCGCTGCTGGCGGCGCTGGCGGCGGCCATCGCCGCGCGGCCGGGCGCTGCCGGCGCGGGCCAGACGGTGCCGGCCGCGCTGATCGCCATCCCCGGCCTCGCGCTGGGGGCGGAATTGTTCCACTTCGCCTTCCTTGGCATCGGCGGGCCGCTGCCGTTCGCGCTGGTGCCGCTGCTGCTGCCGGTGCTGGCGCTGGCCGCGCCGCTGCTGCCGGGTGGCCCGCGCCGGCCGGCGCTGCTGGCCGGCGGCATCTGTCTGGCGCTGGCTGCCGGCATCGCGCTGTGGGTCAACCTCGATGCCACCGCGCCATCGGTGCCGCCCTATGCGGGCACCGAGAAGAAGCAGGGCTGACCGGGCGGCCGGCCGCGCCGGCCGGGGGCCCTACGCGTCCCCCACCCGGGTGGCCAGCAGCTTGTCGATCTTGCGGCCATCCATGTCGGCAATCTCGAACTTCCACGGGCCGACCCGGAAGCTTTCGCCGGTTTGCGGCAGGTGGCGCATGCGGTCGAGCGCCAGGCCGGCCACCGTCTCGTAATCGCGCTCGTCGGGCAGGGCCAGACCCAGCCGGTGCGCCAGCTCGTCCACCGGCAGCGCGCCCGATATCAGCCAGCTGCCATCGTCGCGCTCCACGGCGGGCGGATCGTTCACATCATCGATATCGCTGCGGAACGCGCCGGCAATCGCCGCCAGCACGTCCGACGGCGTCACAATGCCTTCGAAATGGCCATATTCATCGTGGACCAGCGCCATCGGGATCTCGGCCGCGCGCAGGCTGGCCAGCGCATCCACCGCATCGATCACGTCGGGCAGCACCGGCGCCGGCCGGGCCAGCGCCGCCAGATCCAGCGTGCGCCCTTCGATCAGCGCCTGCACCACGTCGCGCGCCTGCAGCACGCCGATGATGTCGTCCACGCCGCCGCGCGCCACCAGCAGGCGGCTGTGCGGGGTGGCCACCAGCCGGGCGCGCACCACCGCTTCGGGCGCATCGGCGTCGATCCACTCCACTTCGCCGCGCGGCGTCATCAGCGCCCGCACCCGGCGGTCAGCCAGGCGCATGATGCCGGAAATCATGTCGCTTTCCTCGGCCTCGATCACGCCGGCGGTCGCGGCTTCGGCCACCACTGATCGCAATTCCTCCTCGGTCACCGTCTGGTCGGCGTCGCGGCTCTGGCCCAGCAGGCGGAACACGGCGCGGCTGGAACGGTCGAGCACCCACACGAACGGCGTGGTGGCGCGCGCGAACACCGCCATGAACGGGGCGACACGCACGGCAATGGCTTCGGGGGAGCGCAGCGCGAACTGCTTGGGCACCAGTTCGCCGATGATCAGCGAGGCATAGGTGGCCAGCGCGATCACCACGGCAAAGCCGATATCCTCCGACAGATGCGCCGGCAGGCCGAGCAGCAGGGTCAGCCGATCCCCCACCGGGCGGGCCAGCGTCGCGCCGGAATAGGCGCCGTTGATGATGCCCACCAGCGTGATGCCGATCTGCACGCCCGACAGGAAGCGGTTGCTGTCCTCCGCCAGGTCGAGCGCCACCTGCGCGCCCTTCGATCCGCGTTCGGCCAGGCCGCGCATCCGCGGCCGGCGCACGGACACGATGGCGAGTTCCGACATCGCGAAAAAGCCGTTGAGCAGGATCAGCCCCGCGATGACCGCGAGATCGAGCCAGGGAAAGGGGGCCATGGGCTCCGCAAGTGCAGCGCGGGGCCAGGGTGCCCGCTCACCGTCTTCATACGGGAAGGAACGCGCGTCCGCAAAGCCCGTTCATGTTCCTGCCAGCCACGCCGCCGCATTATGGCGCAAACCACCCTGAAGGAGCCCCCCCCATGATCCGTTCCGCCACCCTGGCCCTTCTCGCCGCCAGCCTGACGCTGGCCGGCTGCATGACCGATCCCGACACCGGCCAGAAGCGCCTGTCCCGCCCCGGCGGCTTCGCGGCGGCGGGGGCCGGGGCCGGCGCGCTGCTGGGCGCCATCCTGGGCGGCCGCAACAACCGGGCCGAGGTGCTGATCGGCGCCGGCATCGGTGCCATCGCCGGCGGCGCCGTTGGCGGCTATATGGACCGCCAAGAACGCGAATTGCGCGCCCGCACCGCCGGCACCGGCATCGGCGTGGAGCGCAAGGGTGATGAAATTGCCATCAAGCTGCCTTCGGGCATCGCCTTTGACACCAACCAGGCCATCGTGCGGCCGGACATGCGCCCGGCGCTGGACGAGGTGGCGAAAACCCTCACCAGCTACCAGTCCACCTTCATCGATGTGACCGGCCACACCGATTCGACCGGCACGCCGGCGATCAACCAGCCGCTTTCGGAACGCCGGGCCGCAGCGGTGGCGGATTATCTGCAGATGCGCGGCGTGCAGCGCGCCCGCATGGCCACGCGCGGCTATGGCGCGACCATGCCGGTGGCCAGCAACGACACGGAGGCTGGCCGCAGCCAGAACCGCCGTGTCGAAATCCGTCTGTCGCCGGTGACGGCGCAGGATGCGCCGGCAGGCCGGACCGGCGGTTAACCCCGCAAGCTGGCGCCCAGCTTCGCGGCTGCCGCCACCACCTTGGCGCTCACCGCTTCGATCTCGGCTTCGGTCAGGGTCGCGGCGGTGGGCTGCAGGGTGACAGCGATGGCCAGGCTCAGCATCCCCTCGGCGATGCCGGGGCCGCTGTAGCGATCGAACAGCGAGACGCCGGCGATCAGCGCCTTGTCGGCCTGCGCCACCGCCCGCAGCAGGCTGTCGGCCGGCAGGGTTTCCGGCACCACAAAGGCGAAATCGCGGCTCAGCGGCAGCAGCGGGTTGGGCGCGTACGTGTCGCGCTTGCGGCTGCGCGGCGGCAGCGCGTCGAGATGGATCTCCACCGCCGCCACCGGGCCCTTCACGTCGAATTGGCCCGAAACGCGCGGGTGGACGATGCCGAAATCGGCCAGGGCCACTTTGCCCAGCACCAGCCGGCCGGCGCGGCCCGGATGCCACCAGCCATCAGCCGGCGGCGCGACAGACAGGCGTTGCACCGGCGCGCCGAGCGCGGCCAGCGCGGCCAGCGCTTCGGCCTTGGCGTCATAGGCGTCCGGCCTGGTCGCCGGGCCACTGCGCCAGTCGCGGCTGCGCGCCTCACCGGCGAGCAGCACGGCGGCTGTCGGGCGTTCGCCGTCGGCAAGATAACGCTGGCCCAGCTCGAACAGGCGCACGCCGGCCGCGCCGCGGTCCATGTTGCGCGCGGCGGCTGACAGCAGGCCGGGCAGCAGGCTGGGCCGCATCGCCGCCATGTCGGCCGAGATCGGGTTGGCGACGGTGAAGGCCGCGCCGCCGAAGGCATCGGCGTCGGCGGGCGGCAGGAAGCTCCAGGTGATGGCCTCGTCCAGTCCGCGTGCGGCCAGCGCCCGGCGCAGACGGCGTTCGCTGCGCTGCTGCGGCGTTGCCGTGGGCCTGGCGACACCATCGGCGCGCGGCAGCGGCGTGGCCGGCACCTTGTCGAGCCCGTGGATGCGCACGACCTCCTCAACCAGATCGGCTTCGCCATCGACATCGCGCCGCCACGGCGGGACGCTCACCTGCCACACGTCCCCGCGCGTCACGCCAAAGCCAAGGCGGGTGAGAATGTCCGCCTGCTCGGCCTCGGCGACGGCAATGCCGGCCAGACCGGCCACGCGGGCGGGGCGATAGGCGATGCTGCGGCTGGTGTCGGGGATGGTGCCGGCCACCACCATTTCGGATGGTGTGCCGCCGCAATATTCCAGCACCAGCGCGGTCGCCAGCTCCAGGCCGGGGACAACGAATGCCGGATCAACGCCGCGTTCGAACCGGGCGCGGGCATCGCTGTTGATGCCCAACGCGCGCCCTGTCGCGCCGATGCGTTCCGGCGTGAACCAGGCCGATTCGATCAGCACCTCGCTGGTCGTGTCCGAACAGCCCGAATGCTCGCCGCCCATGATGCCGCCGATGTCGTGCACCTCTGCATCGTCGGCGATCACCGTCATGCTCGCGTCGAGCGCATAGGTCTTGCCGTTCAGCGCCAGCACGCTCTCGCCAGCCCGCGCCCGGCGGGCGGTGAGGCCGCCCTGCAGCATGGCCACATCATAGACGTGCAGCGGCCGGCCGCTGTCGATGGACAGGAAATTGGTGATATCGACCAGCGCCGAGATCGGGCGCAGGCCAACCGCGCGCAGCCGGCGCTGCAGCCACTCCGGCGAGGGGCCGTTGCGCACGCCGCGCACGATGCGCGCCGCGAACGCCGGGCAGCCTTCGGCATCTTCGATGCGGATCGGGCGCGGCATCGGGAACTGGCCGGCGATCGCTGCAATGGCGCGCGGCTTCAGCGTGCCGACACCGGCCGCCGCCAGATCGCGCGCGATGCCGAGCACGCCCAGACATTCCTGCCGGTTCGGCGTGATGGCGATATCGAACACCGGATCGTTGAGCCCGGCCCAATCGACATAGCGCGCGCCCACCGGCGCATCATCGGGCAGCGCGATGATGCCGTCATGCTCGTCCGACAGCTCCAGCTCGCGCATCGAGCACATCATGCCCTTCGATTCGACGCCGCGAATCGCCGCCACCTTCAGCGTGATGCCGGTGCCGGGCACGAAAGTGCCGGGCGCGCCGAACACGCCCTTCATGCCGGCGCGGGCGTTGGGCGCACCGCACACCACCTGCACGGGCGTGCCGTCGCCGGTATCGACGCTCAGCACCTGCAATTTGTCGGCCTGCGGGTGGCGTTCCGCCGTCAGCACATGGGCAATGGTGAACGCGCCCAGCGCTTCGGCCGGGTTGTCGATGCCTTCAACTTCCAGCCCGCAGCGGGTCAGCGCGTCGGCGATCTCGGCTGGGCTGGCCGACGTGTCGAGATGGTCCTTCAGCCAGGAGAGGGAGAATTTCACAGGCTTGCTCCGGCGGAGATGGAGGGCAGATCGAAGGCCGAGAAACCATGATGTTTCAGCCACTTGATGTCGCCATCGAAGAAGGCGCGCAGATCGGTGAGGCCATATTTCAGCATGGCGAGGCGATCGACGCCGGTACCGAAGGCAAAGCCCTGCCATTCATCGGGATCGAGCCCGCAGGCGGCGATCACGCGCGGATGCACCATGCCGGAGCCCAGCACTTCCAGCCACTTGTCGGCCTGGCCCGCGCCGGCCGGCTTGCCCGTCTTCGATGAATAGCCGACATCGACCTCCACCGACGGTTCGGTGAACGGGAAATAGGACGGGCGGAAGCGCAGCACCACGTCGTCCACTTCGAAAAAGGCCTTGATGAAGGTCTCCAGCGTCCAGCGCAGATGGGCGAGCGTGATGCCCTTGTCGATCACCAGGCCTTCGATCTGGTGGAACATCGGCGTGTGGGTGGCATCGGAATCGCTGCGATAGA
>JBAXRE010000017.1:0-42974 GCA_037131365.1 Sphingomonadales bacterium | reverse complement strand
TGGTATATTCGCGCCAGGCCTTGGCGACGCGCTTGGGCGTGTCGAGCAGCCCTTCGCGGGTGGGATCATCGCCGGTCCAGCGGATCAGGGTGCGGATGGCGTCTTCGGCTTCGGCCTGCGGGATGGTGATGAAATCCGCCGGTGCCGGGGCGTCCATCGGGGCATCATCGTCATAGATGGCGGTCATCGTCATTCACTCCAGCTCGAGGCCTCTGCCCGGCCCGCTGCGGCCAATGGGAACAATGGGTCAGGCCGCCTAGGCGCATCCGCCCCGGCCCACAATCGACCCGTTGTCGCAGCGGCGGCCTGCGCGCTGCGGCATGGGAATTCCAGTGAATTCGCGGTCAGTCCCGGCCGGATCAGCCGGCAGCGCGGGCGCGGCTGGCGCGCTTGCGCTCGTGCGGATCGAGGTGGATCTTGCGCAGGCGGATGTGGTTGGGCGTCACCTCCACCAGCTCATCCTCGTCGATATAGGCGATGGCCTGCTCCAGCGTCAGCTTCTTGGGCGGGCTGAGCACGATGGCATCATCCTTGCCGCTGGCGCGGAAGTTGGTCAGCTGCTTGGACTTCAGCGGGTTGACCTCAAGATCTTCCTCGCGCGCGTTTTCACCGATGATCATGCCCTGATACACCGCCTCGCCCGGCGCGATCATCAGCGTCCCGCGCGGCTGCAGATAGCCCAGCGCATAGGCCACGGCCTCGCCATTGTCGGTGGAGATCAGCACGCCGTTCAGGCGGCCGGAAATCGGGCCCTTGTAGGGGCCATATTTTTCGAACAGCCGGTTCATGATGCCGGTGCCGCGCGTGTCGGACAGGAATTCGCCGTGATAGCCGATCAGGCCGCGCGACGGGGCCGAGAAGGTGAGGCGGGTCTTGCCGCCGCCCGACGGGCGCATGTCGGTCATCTCAGCCTTGCGCATCGCCATCTTCTCGACAACCGTGCCGCTGAACTGCTCGTCCACATCGATGACGACGGTTTCATAGGGTTCGGTGCGGCTGCCGCTCTCGTCCTTGTCGAAGATCACGCGCGGGCGGCTGATCGACAGTTCGAAGCCTTCGCGGCGCATGGTTTCGATCAGCACGCCCAGCTGCAGTTCGCCGCGCCCCGCCACTTCGAACGCGTCCTTCGACGGCAGTTCGGTGATGCGGATCGCCACATTGCCTTCGGCTTCGCGCGCCAGGCGGTCGGCGATCATGCGGCTGGTGACCTTGCTGCCATCCTTGCCGGCATAGGGGCTGTCGTTGACGCTGAAGGTCATCGACAGGGTCGGCGGATCGATCGGCTGCGCGGCCAGCGCTTCGGTCACGCTCTGCTCGGCGATGGTGTCGGCCACGGTCGCCTTGGTCAGGCCGGCCAGGGCGATGATGTCACCGGCAACCGCCTCTTCCACCGGCACGCGCTCGAGCCCGCGGAAGGCGAAGATCTTGGAGGCGCGGCCGATTTCGGCCACCGTGTTGTCCGGGTTCAGGGCATGGATCGGGCTGTTGACCTTCAGCGTGCCGGCCATGATGCGCCCGGTCAGGATGCGGCCCAGGAAGTTGTCGCGGTCAAGCAGGCTGACCAGCATGCGGAACGGCGCCGCCGGATCGCCGCTCGGCGGCGGCACATGATCGACGATCTTCTGGAACAAGGGCTTCAAATCGCCCGACCGCACATCATCGCTGTCGCCGGCATAGCCGCCGCGGCCCGAGGCATAGAGCACCGGGAAATCAAGCTGGTCGTCGTTGGCTTCCAACGTCACGAACAGGTCGAACACCTCGTTCAGCACTTCATCGGCGCGCGCATCGGGCCGGTCGATCTTGTTGACCACCACGATCGGCTTCAGGCCCAGCGCCAGCGCCTTGCCGCAGACGAACTTGGTCTGCGGCATCGGGCCTTCGGCGGCATCGACCAGCAGGATGACACCATCGACCATCGACAGGATGCGCTCCACCTCCCCACCGAAATCGGCGTGGCCGGGGGTATCGACGATATTGATGTGATAGGGCTCACCGGCAGCGCCCTGCCACTCGATGCTGGTGCACTTGGCCAGAATCGTGATCCCGCGCTCCTTTTCGAGATCATTCGAATCCATGGCGCGTTCGGCCACGCGCTGGTTGTCGCGGAAGGTGCCCGATTGGCGGAACAGCTGGTCGACCAGGGTGGTCTTGCCATGGTCGACGTGCGCGATGATCGCGATGTTGCGGGTGGACATTGCAGCGGTTCCGGGGTCGAAAGGGGGGCGTGAAAGAGCGGCGCACGGCCGGCGATCACCGGCAATAACGCGTGCGCCCATAGGGCAAGCCCGCTCCAAGGGCAAGGTTGGCCGTGCTGCACTGCACAGATGCCGCACGAACCGGCCGTGCGCGCCCGCCGTGCGCCAACGGGTGCAGCGTCATTGAGGACTTATTGACTCCACAAGGTGAGGTGGGCCAAGGCGCAGGACAGAGCGGGGGAGTCGTCCGGATGTCGGAAGAGGATGTGGTCAATGCTGCACCGCCGGAGAACGGCCGGCCGCTGACGATCGGTGCCATCCTGGCCGAGGCCCGCGCCGCCGCCGGACGCGAGCTGACGGATCTGGCCCGCGAAACCCGTGTGCCGCTGCGCCACCTGATGGCGATCGAGGCCGACGATCACGACGCGCTGCCGGCATTGCCCTATGCGCTGGGCTTCGTGAAAACCTATGCCCGCACCGTCGGCCTGAATCCGGAGGCGGCGGCGGCCCAGTTCCGCGCCGAAACCAACATCACCCCGCACGTGCCGTCGCCCACCAGCCTGGAACCGATGGACGAGGCCCGCCTGCCATCGCGCGGCATGGCGCTGGGCGGTGTCGCGGTGCTGGTGGCGGTGGTCGCCGGGCTTGGCCTGTATGGATCGGGCGCGTTCGATGCCGTGCCGCCGGCCGCGCCGGCAGCCGCCCCGGTTGCGGCCCCGGCCGAAACCGCGCCGATGCCCGCTGCTCTTGCGCCGGTTGCGCCGGACGCCGGAACCCTGGCCGCCGCCCCCGACATGGCTGCCGCCAATGCGGCAGCGCCCACCGCCACCCCGCCTGCATCTGCCGCGCCGGCAGCGGCGGCCCTGCCGGCGGGCGGCGCCGTGCTGCTGGTGGCGCGGGAAGATGTGTGGGTGAAAATCTATGACCGCGCCACCGGCAGGAAGGCCTTTCAGGGCCTGATGGTCGCCGGCAGCAATTATCCGGTGCCGGCCGGCAGCACGCTCACCCTGCGCGCCGGGCGCGCCGGGGTGATCGATGTCAGCGTTGGCGGCGTCAAGCTGCCACCGCTGGGCGGCCCGGTTGATACGGTCGATGGTGTCGTGCTCACCGCGCCGGCCCTGGCTCAGCGCTTCAACCTTGCGGTCAGCGGTGCACCAGCCGCCCCGCCCGTTCAGCCGGCCGCAATCGCGCCCCGGCCATCACAGCGCCCCAGCTGATCTTCCGGAGACGATCGTGACCCGTCTGTTGCCTGCCTTCCTTGTGGCCTTGTTGCTGCCGCTGCCGTTGGCCGCGCAGGCGGTGGATGTCGGCAAGCTCGACAAGCGGGTCGGCACGCTGGAATCCGAAATGCGCGCCGTGCAGCGCAAGGTCTTCCCCGGCGGCAACAGCCGCTTTTTTGAACCGGAAGCGCCGCCGGCCGCCGCTGCCCCGCCGCCGCCGGCGCCCGATGCCGTGCCAGCGTCCAACCCGATCACCGATCTGAACGCCCGCGTCGATGCGCTGGAAGGCCAGCTCAAGACGATGACCGGCCAGATCGAGGCGATCGAATACAAGCTGCGCATGCTGGACGACGGCCAGCGCCGCTTGAAGGGTGATGTGGAATTCCGCCTGACCGCGCTGGAAAAGCCGGCTGCCGATGCCGCTGCCGCTGCTGCCGATCCGGCCGCCGCGCCGGCTGCATCGCCGGCCGCACCGGCCGCCGCGCCGGGTGCCAAGCCCGCCGTTCCCGCTGCCAAGCCCGCCGTTCCTGCCGCCAAGCCGGCCGCCGCCCAGCCGGCCCTCCCCAAGCCGGCCACACCCGATGCCGCCTGGACCGCCATCTATCCCAAGGTGACGGCGCGCGACTGGCCGGGGGTGGAAACCGCGATGACCCAGTTCATCGCCGATTGGCCGAAAAGCCCGCGCGTCGCCCAGGCCAAATATTGGCTGGGTCGCAGCTTTGCCGCCCGCAATCAGAACCCGCAGGCGGCCAAGGCCTTCCTGGATGTCTACCAGTCGGCCCCGCGCTCAACCCCGGCGCCTGATGCGCTGATCGGCCTTGCCGGCGCGCTCAACGCCATGGAAAAGGCCAAGGATGCCTGCCAGGTGCTGAGCGAGCTCGATTCGGTATATGGTGCCAAGCTGACCGACACGCAGAAGGCCGATGCCGGGCGCCAGCGCACGAAGGCCAAGTGCTCTGCGTGATCGCCCGCGCCTGACCGGCCCGGCGGCGCTGCCTGATCTGATCGCGGCCGCGCTGGGCCGGCCGGTCGCTGCCGATGACCGTCTGGCCATTGCCGTATCGGGCGGCCCCGACAGCACGGCGCTGCTCCATCTGGCGGCACTGGCCTTTCCGGCCCGGGTCACGGCGCTGACCGTCGATCACCGCCTGCGCCCCGAATCCGCCGCCGAAGCCGCCGCCGTGGCCGCCCAGTGCGCGGTGCGCGGCATCTCCCACGCTACCCTGCGGCGCGACGGGCCGGCCATTGCCGCCAATCTGCAGGCCGAAGCCCGCGCTGCCCGCTATGCGCTGCTGGCCGATTGGTGCGCCGCCCATGGCCACGGCCTGCTGCTCACCGCCCATCACGCCGATGATCAGGCCGAAACCCTGCTGATGCGGCTGAACCGCGCCTCGGCCAGTGCGGGGCTGGCCGGCATCCGCGCCTGCCGGCCGCTGGCATCGGGGGTGATGCTGGTGCGGCCGCTGCTGGGGGAGCGCAAGGTCGATCTCGCCGCCTTCGCCGCCGGCTGGCAGACGGTGGACGATCCCAGCAACCGCGATCCGCGCCATGATCGCACCGGCGTCCGCACCCTGCTGGCCGATGCGCGGCTGGATGTTGCCGCGCTGGCCCGGAGCGCGGCGCATCTGGCCGCCGATGCCGAAGCGCTGGCCTGGGCGGCCGATCTGGCCTGGGCCGGCCGCGTGCGCCGCGATGGCGCGGCGCTGCTGGTGGATGTCGGCGGCCTGCCGCAGGCATTGACGCTGCGCCTGCTGACGCGGGCCATTGCCGCGCTTTCGGGACACACCCCGCGCGGCGGGGATGTGGCCCGGCTGGCCGCCCGACTCGGCGCGGGCCAGAGCGCGACCTTGGCCGGAATTCGGGCGCAATCCGGCCCGATCTGGCGGCTCAGCGCCGCGCGGCCACCACAATTGCGCACCAAAACAGGCCGAAACGCCACCAACCTTGGGTCAGAATAGCACAGGCCGATTGCAACCGGCCCAATCCACCCTATTTTGCAGGCAACAGTCCCTGCGCGTATTTCATCAGGAAACCACCATGTCCGACGGCCCCAACAAGCGCCCGCCCACCCCGTGGATGAAGAATATCGGCCTGTGGATCGTCATCCTCCTCGGCCTCGCGGTCGCGGTGAACCTGATGCAGGGCAACAGTTCCTCGCGCAGCAGCGACACGCTGGCCTATTCCGATTTCCTCGGCCGGGTCGATGACGGCGCGGTGAAGTCGGTCGAGATCCGGGGTGACGAGATCGTCGGCAAGACCAGCGGTGACGAGGAGTTCCGCACCTTCAACCCCGGCGACACCCAGCTGATCGAGCGGTTGCGCCAGAAGGGCGTGCGCTTTGATGCCAAGCCGGAAGAGAGCCGTTCGGTCGTCGCCCAGCTGTTCTTCAACATGCTGCCGTTCATCCTGATGATCGGCATCTGGATCTTCGTGATGCGCCAGATGCAGAACGGTGCCGGCCGCGGTGCCATGGGCTTCGGCAAGAGCCGGGCCAAGCTGCTGGTGCAGAAGGAAGGCCGCGTGACGTTCGACGATGTCGCCGGCATCGACGAGGCGCGCGAGGAGCTGCAGGAAATCGTCGACTTCCTGAAGGACCCCAGCCGCTTCAGCCGGCTGGGCGGCAAGATTCCGAAGGGTGCGCTGCTCGTCGGCCCGCCCGGCACCGGCAAGACGTTGCTGGCCCGCGCCATCGCGGGTGAAGCCAATGTGCCGTTCTTCTCCATCTCCGGTTCGGACTTTGTCGAGATGTTCGTCGGTGTCGGCGCCAGCCGGGTGCGCGACATGTTCGAACAGGGCAAGAAGTCGGCCCCCTGCATCATCTTCATCGACGAAATCGATGCGGTCGGCCGCTCGCGCGGTGCCGGCCTTGGCGGTGGCAATGATGAGCGCGAGCAGACGCTGAACCAGCTGCTGGTCGAGATGGACGGTTTCGATGCCAACGAAGGCATCATCATCATCGCCGCCACCAACCGGCCCGACGTGCTCGATCCCGCCCTGCTGCGCCCGGGCCGCTTCGACCGTCAGGTGGTGGTCGGCCGGCCCGATATCGATGGCCGCGAGAAGATCCTGGCCGTGCACATGAAGAAGGTGCCGCTGGCGCCGGATGTTGTTGCCCGCACCATCGCCCGCGGCACGCCGGGCTTTGCCGGTGCCGATCTTGCCAACCTCGTCAACGAGGCCGCCCTGCTCGCCGCCCGCCGCGGCAAGCGCCTCGTCTCGATGCGCGAGTTCGAGGATGCCAAGGACAAGGTGCTGATGGGCAGCGAGCGCAAGACCATGGCGATGACCGAGGACGAGAAGAAGATGACCGCCTATCACGAGGCTGGCCATGCGCTCGTCTCGCTGCATGAGCAGGCGTCGGACCCGATCCACAAGGCCACCATCATCCCGCGCGGCCGCGCCCTGGGCATGGTGATGCGCCTGCCGGAGCGGGACCAGTACAGCTATCACCGCGACAAGATGTACGCCAACCTGGCCGTCGCCATGGGCGGCCGTGTCGCCGAGGAAGTGATCTTCGGCTATGACAAGGTGAGCTCGGGCGCCTCGTCGGACATCAGCTATGCCACCGATCTTGCCCGTTCGATGGCGACGCAGTGGGGCATGTCCGACAAGCTGGGCCCGCTGAAATATGTGGAAAATCAGGAAGAAGTCTTCCTGGGCCACAGTGTCACCAAGGCGCAGAACATGTCGGAAGAAACCGCGCAGATGATCGACAGCGAAGTGCGCGCGATCGTCACCGCCGGTTACGACCGCGCCAAGCAGGTGCTGACCGACCATATCGACCAGCTGCACGCCATCGCCGGCGCGCTGCTGGAATATGAAACGCTGACCGGTGACGAGATCAAGCGCGTCATGGATGGCGGCACCATCGATCGCGGCACCACCACCACGCCGGTGGCGCGCCCGTCGGCCGGGGCTTCGGCCATTCCGAAGGCCGGCCGCCGCGGCACGGGCCTTGGTGAGGCACCGGCGGGGGCATGACTGGCGTCTTGAAATTACCTCCGATTTGGTTCTAAACACGGTAAAGTGTTTCTGAATCGAATCGGGGGGTTTCGTGAAGAATCTGGCTTTGGCCATCGGCCTGCTCCTTGGCGCCGCGCAATCCGCTTCCGCCGCGCAGATCATCCTCAGTCCCGCGAATGTTGTCGGTTCCAGCGGCTATAACCAATCGTGCTGCGATTTCAGGCCGGGCAATATCCTTGATCAGCAGACCGGCCCCGTTACCGAAAGCTTTGGCGCCGGTTACTGGCTGAACCCGGATGGCGGGCCGGCCGACGCCTATATCACCATCGATCTTGGAGCCGTCACCAGACTGGCCTCAGTCGCGCTGTACAACGGCCACAATGGCAGTTTTGGTGATCGCGGCACGGGCCAATTCGCCATCTATGGCAGCAACAGCATCGCGGGCGGCCAGCTGGTCGGCGCAACCCTGCTGGTCAACGGCGCACTGACGCAGGAGCTGGCCGGTCAGAGCCCGTTGACGGCGCAGAGCTTCAGCCTGTCGGGCAGCTATCGTTACATCAGCTTCAATCCGATCACCGCGCAGGCATCGTCGAATGGCTTTTTCGGCCCCTATGTCACCTGCTGCGGCAGCAATGTGTACGCCCTGAACGAGCTGCGCGTGTTCGGCGGGGTGCCGGAACCGGCCAGCTGGGCCATGCTGATGGCTGGCTTTGGCCTGATCGGCACCATGTCCCGCCGTCAGCGCACTGTCGCGGCCTGACGCCAACCAAAACCAACGCCCATTGCTGCCGCGCCGGTTTGCTGGCGCGGCATCATTCGTCTTCGTCCCGCCCGCCGGGTTCGCGCGCCAGCGCCGGCTGGGTGAAGGCATAGACGGCCAGGCACAGCAGCCCCGCCGCGCCCAGCCAGTAGGTGAGGGTGTGGCCAAGTTCGTACAGGCCGATGCCGATGGCCGGCGCCAGGATGAAGCAGCTGCCGTTCACCGAGGTGACGGCACCGGCCACGCCGCCCTGTTCGGCGCGGCTGACGGCCAGGCTGGCCCCGGCGGTGAAGCCCGGCCGGGCCAGGCCATAGCCCAGGCTGACCACGGCAAAGGCGATCACCAGCCCATAAAGATTGCCGGCCAGCGCGATGCCGGCGGTGCCGGTGGCCGCGACCACCGTGCCGAAGCGCATCAGCGATGGCGGCGTGAGGCGCAGCTGCGGGATCAGCACCCACTGCGCCAGCAGCGTCGAAAAAGCCCCGGCCATGAAGATCAACGCGATCGCGTGCTGCGATTCGAGCGCGTTGCCGCCCAGCGTGTCGATCACCAGAAAGCCCAGCGCCTGCCCGGTTGCGGCCTGAATGGAGCCGGAGGCAAAGCCGAAGATCATGAACGGCGCGATCCGCGTGTCGCGCACGCTCAGCCGCTTGGGTCGGCCGGCGGCGGCGGCGTTGACATTGGCGCCGGTGGTGGCGCCGGCCAGATTGGGCTCCGACGAAGGGGCCCCGGCACCCTGTTGGTGGGTGGGATCATCATCGGGCAGCACCCGGGCCACTGCCAGCATGACGATCAGGGCAATGGCGGCAAAGGCGAACATCGGCCCCGACAGGCCAAGCGGCGCCAGGATGAACAGCGGCGCCACCGCCGGGCCGATGATGGTGCCAAGGCCAAAGGCCGAAGACAGGCTGGACAGCGCCGCGGTGCGATCCTGTTCGCTGGTGCGGCCGGCGACATAGGCCTGCGCGGCCGGATTGGCGGCGGAACCGAAAATGCCGAACAGGCTGCGCAGCGTCGCGAACAGCGCGAAGGTGGCGAACGGTGCCAGCCAGTTGTTGAGGCCGGCGTAGATGGCGGTGCCGCACCCGGCCATGGAGACCATGAAGCCCAGCGAACCGACCAGCATCAGGCGGCGGCGGCCGCGGACGTCGCTCTGCCGCGCCCAGTAAGGCGCGCTGAACGTCCACAGCAGGGCCGAAAGCGAGAAGATCACCGCCACCAGCATGTCGGGCAGGTGGATCACCCGGGCGATCGCCGGCAGCACCGTCTGCAGCGCCGTGTTGCCGGCGGCCACCGTCAGCAGCGCGGCAAACACCACCGCAAATTCGCGGCGCGGCAGCGATGTTGCCGTGGCAGGTGGTTTCAAGCTGTGCACATCCCCTTCATGGGCCGCCGGCGCGGCGCTGCCAACCCGTCACTTTTCCCCGATCAGCGCCGCCAGCCGGTGCACATCGGCAATATAATCCGCTTCGGCCAGCCCGGCGTGTTTCAGGCCGGTGGCGGCATTGGCCAGCATCCGCGCCGCGCCGGCGGCATCATCGTGGCCGGCTTCGGCCAGCCGCCGCGTCACCAGCGCCGTGAAGCGCGCGGCGCTGGCCTGGTGCAGATCGGCGGTCAGGCTCTGGGCGACGGTCAGGATTTCCTCGGCATGGGCGCTGGCGTGGCAGAGGCGGTGGATCGGCAGATCCCGGGCCAGAATGGCAGCGGCCAGCCCGGCGGCGGGATCGGCGCCGGCCGGCCACGCCAGCTCGGCCGCCACGGCGGCATCGGCCAGCAGCGCCTCGGCCACGGCGCGGAACACCGCTTCCTTGTTGCAGAACATCAGATACAGCGCCGGGCGCGACATGCCGGCGGCGGCAGCGATGTCGGCCATGGTGCAGCGGCGATAGCCGTGGCGCGAAAAGGCGGTGATCGCGGCGGCCACCACCCGGCTGCGGCGATCTTCTGCGGGCGGGTTTGACAAAACAGACGACATTTGTCAGTTTGTAACAGTCACGACAGGTGGAGACAAGAGATGGCAACGCAGAAGGGGCTGGTGCTGGTCACCGGCGCATCGGGCTATATCGCCGGGTTCATCGTCAAGGCCCTGGTGGCCGAAGGCTGGCAGGTGCGCGGCACCATCCGTAATCTCGCCCGCGCCGCCGAAGTGCGCGCCACTTTGGGCCTGCCCGATCTGGAGCTGGTCGCCTGCGACCTGATGAGCGATGCCGGCTGGGCCGAAGCGATGGCGGGTGTGGATTATGTGCAGCACATCGCCTCCCCGATTCCCGCCGGGGAGCCGAAGAACCCCGACGATCTGATCATCCCGGCCCGCGAAGGCGCGCTGCGGGCGCTGCGCTTTGCCCATGCCGCCGGCGTGAAGCGCGTGGTGATGACCAGCAGCATGGCCGCCATCGCCTATGGCCATGGCGAACGCGCCGCCCCGTTCACGGAGGCCGACTGGTCGCAGATCGAAAGCGCCGACGCCTATGCCTATATCAAGTCCAAGACCATCGCCGAACGCGCGGCGCGCGACTGGATGGCAGCGAGCGGGAAGGGCATGGAATATGTCTCGATCAACCCGGCCGCCGTGCTCGGTCCGGTGCTGGGCCCGGATTTTTCCACCAGCCTGGAAGTGGTGAAGAAGCTGCTCGATGGTGCGCTGCCGGGCCTGCCCAAGCTGGGCTTTGGCGTGGTGGATGTGCGCGATGTGGCGGCGCTGCACGTGCAGGCGATGACCGAGCCGGGGTTGGACGGCGAACGCTTCATCGCGCAGGGCCGCTTCCTGTGGATGGGCGATGTCGCCGCCGTGCTGCGCGACGGTCTGGGCGCCAAGGCGCGGCGGGTGCCGACCCGCGGCCTGCCGAACTGGCTGCTGAAGCTGCTCGCCAATTTCGATGCGACGGTGAAGATGGTGGTGCCCGAACTTGGCCGCCGCCGCGACGCCACCGCCGCGCATGCGCTGGAACGGCTGGGCTGGAAGACGCGCGACGAAGCGACGACCATCCTCGATTGCGCCCACAGCCTGATCGAGAAGGGGCTGATCAAGGCGTGACGCCGGGGTTGCCGGAACCTCCGATCGACAATGGGCCTGATTTTCAAGGAGCCTGATGCGGCGATTCTACCGCATCAGGCCCCTGTAGGACAGGTTGCAGGACAGGTTCTGGGACGGGCGGCTTACCGGCCGCCCTGCGCCGCGATCCAATGGTCGATCTTGGCTTCCAGCACGGCCATCGGCAGCGCGCCGGTCATCAGCACCTGGGCGTGGAAGGCCTTCACGTCGAACTTTGGCCCCAGCGCGGCCGCGGCCCTGGCGCGCAGGCGGCTGATGGTGAGCTGGCCGATCTTGTAGGCCAGCGCCTGGCCCGGAATGGCGATGTAGCGTTCCACCTCGGCCGTGGCGTCGGTGCGGCCCATGCTGCTGTTGGCCAGCATATAGTCGATGGCCTGATCGCGGCTCCAGCCCTTGGCGTGGATGCCGGTATCCACCACCAGCCGCATGGCGCGCAGCATCTCGTCATCATAGCGGCCCTGCAGCTGGAAGGGATCGGTGAAGAAGCCCAGTTCCGGCCCCAGGCTTTCGGCATAGAGCGCCCAGCCTTCGACAAAGGCGGTGTTGCCGCCAAAGCGCTGGAACGCCGGCAGCACCGTGTTCTCCTGCGCCAGGCTGATCTGGAAATGGTGGCCGGGCACGCCTTCGTGCAGGAACAGGGTTTCCGTGCCGTAGCTGTTGCGCGACGGCAGGTCATAGCTGTTATAATAGAAGACGCCGGGCCGGCTGCCGTCCGGCGTGCCGCCCTGATAGCTGCCGGCCGCATCGGTCTTTTCCCGATAGGCCGGCACCGGGCGGATTTCGAGGCGAGTCTTGGGGATGGTGTCGAACAGCCGGCCGACACTGGCATCAACCCGCTTCTCGATGTCGCGGAAGGCATCGCCCATCGCCTGCGCGCTGGCGAAGCGGAAGCGCGGCGACGTGCGCAGATAGGTGAAGAAGGCCTGGCGATCCCCCGGCACGCCGACGCGCTTCTGCACCTCGTCCATGCCCTTCAGGATGCGCGCCACTTCCGACAGGCCCAGCTGGTGGATCTCCTCCGGCGTCAGGTTGGTGGTGGTGTTGCTGGCCACCAGATAGCGATAGAGTTCGGGGCCGCCCGGCATTGCCAGCAGGCCCGGCTGCTCCCGCGCCACCGGCAGATATTCGCTCTTCAGGAAATCGCGCAGCCGGATCAGGGCGGGGTTCACCCGCTCGCCAATCATCGTGCGATAGGCGGCGGTCAGCCGTTCACGATCAGCCGCCGAAATGCTGTCCGGGAATTTCTGCACCGGCTTCATCATCACCGATGCGTCAACCCCGCCGGCGGTGAGGTTGTTCAGCTGGTCGATCATGTTGCCGACAACCAGCTTGGGCTGGACGACACCGCTCGCCAGGCCCTGGCGGAAGCGCAGGATGGCCAGATCGAGGAAGCGGGCGAACTGGTCGCTGCGCTTCAGCGCATCCTCATAATCCTTCACCGTCTTGAACGGCGCCGCGCTCTCGCCCGAATTCAGCTCGGGGATGAAGGTGTGGAAGCCGAAGAAATGATCGATGGGGCGCGGCACGGTGGCGGCCAGGATCGCCGGCTGCAGGCCGGCAAGATCGGTCTCGCGCTGCCAATTGAACGTGTCGTAACTCACCTGCTCGTCCGGGCTCAGCGCGCTGCGGTCGATGGCGGCCAGCGCCTTCAGCTCGCGCTCGGCCGCGGCCTTTTCGGCGGCAAAAGCGGCATCGGTGATGAATTCGCCCAGCTCGTCCGCATGGCTGGTGTCACCACGGAACAGACGCTGGATCGGATTGCGCTTCAGGCTGTCCGCGTCGCTGGCGGCAAACAGCGCCGTCAGCGCCGCCGAAGGCGATTGCGCCGCATCCGCAACGGGCGCAGCAGCGGTTTGGGCGGTCGCAGGGGCCAGCGCGATCAGGCTGGCAGCAAGCAGAAGAAAAGCACGCATCGGGGGGCTCCGCAGATGGTCAGGCGTATTGCTGTCATAAGACGCTGAGCGCCGCAGTCAATCGCGGCAATGGCGTCGCGGCCGGGCCTGTAGGTTACAAAGCTTACGATAGTCCTTCATGCGCGAGGGCGTGTCCGGAAATGATGGCCGGCCGGGTTGGCGGCAACGCCAGTGTACCGCAGAGCCTGCCCTGTAGGACAGCGGCAGGCGTCACGTTCCCGGCGGCTCCGGGTTCACTCCACCACCTTGCCGCGCGCCATCACCCACTTCACCTGCGCCAGTTGCTTCGCGTCGGCGGCGGGATCGCCGTCGGTGGCGATGATGTCGGCGGATTTGCCGGGTTCCAGCGTGCCGATTTCGGAGGACAGGCCGAGCAGTTCGGCGGCGCCGGTGGTGGCGCTGATCAGCACCTCGCGCGCAGTCATGCCGCCATATTCCACCATGTCGGCGGCTTCCTCGCCGTTGCGGCCGTGGGGGAAGACGCCGGCATCGGTGCCGAAGGCGATGCGGGCACCGGCGGCGCGGGCGATGATGATCTGCTTGCCGCGCCGGGCGAGGATGGCGCGGATCTTGGCCTCCACGACCGGCGTGTAGACGCCCTTGCCCAGCCCTTCGGCGGTGTAGCGGAACGGCATCAAGGTGGGCACCAGCCAGGCCCTGTTGGCGGCCAGCGCCTTGGCACCGGCTTCATCGGCGAAGCTGCCATGTTCCACCGAATCAACGCCGGCGCGGGCGGCGGCTTCGATGCCACGCGGGCCGTGGGCGTGGGCGGCCACCTTCAGGCCCAGGCCGTGGGCGGTGCTGACGATGCTGCGCATTTCCTCGTCGGTGAAATGCTGGTCCAGCCCGCGGCCCTGCTGGCTGAGCACGCCGCCGGTGGCGGTGAACTTGATCACGTCGGCGCCGCGCTGGCTGGCTTCGCGCACGCGGGCGGCGCATTCGGTGGCGCCGGTGCAGGTGTTGCCCTGGTCCAGCGCGTCATTCACCTCGGGCGCAAAGCCCGAAACGTCGCCGTGCCCGCCGATGATGGACAGCGCCGGCCCGGCGGCAAGGATGCGCGGGCCGGGGAACAGGCCGGTGTTGATGGCATCGCGCACGGCAAAGCCGGCCAGCCGCGCGCTGCCCAGATCGCGCACGGTGGTGAAGCCGGCCCGCGCGGTGAGGCGGGCGTTCTTCAGGCCATAGGCGACGGAAAGTTCCGGGCTGTCCACCGCTTCGCGCCAGAAGGGCGTGCCGGGATCGCTGGTGAGGTGGACGTGGCTGTCGATCAGGCCGGGGCTGAGGGTGCGGCCGGACTGGTCGATGATGCGGGCGCCGGCGGGGATGGGCGCACCGGCCGGCAGGATCGCGGTGATGCGGCCATCGCTGACGATGATGGTGCTGGGGCCGAGCGCCGGTTTGGCGGCATCGGTGATGACGTGGCCGGCCTTGATGGCAATGGTGTCGGCGGCGGCCGGGCCGGCCAGCATGAGAGCGGCGATGAGGGTGATGCGCATGGATTGTCCCCTTGGTGTGGGGCCTGTGTGCGCCGCCCGCCGGGCCGGGGAAAGTTGCAAATGGTTCAGGCTTTGCGTGGGATGCCGAGCCGGCGCAGCTCGATCTTGGGGCAGCGGTCCATCACCACCTGCAGGCCGGCAGCCTCGGCCCGGGCGGCGGCGGCATCGTCGCGCACGCCCAGCTGCGTCCACACCGCCCCGGCACCGGCGGCAATCGCTTCATCCACCACGCCGGACACGAATTCGCTGCGGCGGAACACGTCCACCATGTCGATCGGCACGCCGATCTCGGCCAGGCTGGCCACCACGGTCTGGCCATGGATGCGCTGCCCGGCCAGCGCCGGGTTGACCGGGATGACGTGGTAGCCATGGGCCAGCAGCACGCCCATCACCTCGTGCGCGGCGCGTTCCGGCCGGTCGCTCGCGCCGACCAGCGCGATGCTGCGCACGCTTGTGAGCAGCCGGGCGATGTCATGATCTGCGGTCAGCATGGCTGGCGTGCTCCGGTCACAGGCCCACGGTGGCGATGACGCCGCGCGCGATATCGTCGAACACGGCGGCCGCCGCGCCGGCCACCGGCTGTGCGGTTTCCGATGCGGTGCGCACTGCCATGTGCAGCGGGATGCGGCCCAGGAAGGGCACGGCCATCGTCTGCGCTTCCGCTTCGGCGCCGCCATGGCCGAACGGATCAGAGACATGGCCGCAATTGGGGCAGCAATAACCCGCCATATTCTCCACCACGCCCAGCACGCGCACGCCGACATCGTTGAACATGGCCACCGCGCGCCGCGCATCGATCAGGGCGAGATCCTGCGGGGTGGAAACGATCACCGCGCCATCGGGTTTCAGCTTTTGCGCCAGGGTGAGCTGCACATCGCCGGTGCCGGGCGGCAGATCGATCACCAGCACGTCGAGCGCGCCCCAATCGCACTGTTCCACCATCTGCACGAGCGCGGACGAGGCCATCGGCCCGCGCCAGACGATGGCCTTGTTCGGATCGGTCATCATCCCCATCGAAAGCGCCTTGATGCCGTGGCGGGTTTCGGGCTGCAGCCGGTCATTCTCCACCCGGGCGCGGCCGGTGATGCCCAGCAGGGTGGGCACGGACGGGCCGTGGATATCGGCATCGAGCAGGCCGACCGTCTGGCCGGCGCGGGCCAGCGCGAAGGCCAGGTTGGCGGCCACGGTCGATTTGCCGACCCCGCCCTTGCCGCTGGCCACCGCCACCAGCTTGCGGATGCCGGGCACGGTGGTCGCCTGCGGCCGGGCATTGCCGGCGGGGGCGGCGGCGCGATCGGCGGTGAGGATGATGCGCGCGGCTGATACGCCGGGCACGCGGCTGACCACGGCTTCCACCGCGGCTTGCAGGCGTTCGGCCGCCGTGCGGTCAAGGCCGTCAACCGCCAGCACCAGCCCGGCCTGGCCGTCGGGCTTCACCACCACGCCGGCGGCGCGGCCGGTTTCAGCGATGCTGCCGCCGCCCGCCGGATCGGCCACACCGGCCAATGCCGCCATCACATCGTCTTTCACGGCCATTGCAGTCTTGTTCCTTGTCTGGGGCGCGGCATAATCACGGCGTGCAGAAGCTTTGCCGCATACCCTCGCAATCCCGCTTCGCCGTCCGTATATAGTGGCTTCAACCCGTCTGATAAGGTTTCATTCCCCCCATGCCCTGGCAGAACAATGGTGAAGGCGACGGCCCCACCGAAGGTGATGACAGCCCGGCCAAGCCGACCGGCAATCGCCCCGTCAATCCGTGGGGCGAAGGGCCGCCGCGCCGGCCGATGGGCAACCGCCCGGCCAAATCGGGTGGGGACTTCGATGATCTCATCCGCCGCAGCCAGGAACGGCTGAAAACCCAGTTCGGCGGCGGCAATGGCGGCGGCAACAGCGGCATGGATCTTGGCGACGGCCGCTGGCTGATGTGGGGCGGCGGCGTGATCGCGGCGGCGTGGATCGTGCTGTCCAGCTTCTATTCGGTGGATGCCCAGTCGGCGGCGGTGGTGCAGCGTTTCGGCGCCTATGTTGAAACCACCGGCCCCGGCGTCCACTTCAAGCTGCCGTGGCCGATCGATGCCGTGCAGCTGCGCAAGGTGGAGCAGATCAACATCATCGACATCTCGTCGAGCGAAGGCGCCACCGAGAATCTGATGCTGACCGGCGATCAGAACATCATCAATCTTGCCTACACGGTGCGCTGGAAGATCCGGAATCCGGAAAATTTCCTGTACGAACTGGCCGATCCGGAAAAGACCGTGCGCGAAGTGGCCGAAAGCGCCATGCGCGCCGAAATTTCCAACGCCACGCTGAACGCGGCGCTCGGGCCCCAGCGCGCCCAGATCGCCGACCGGGTGCGCGAACGCATGCAGGAACTGCTCGACAGCTACCGCGCCGGCATCGATGTGCGCGGTGTGGACATCAAGCAGGCCGATCCGCCCGCCGCCGTGGACAGTGCGTTCAAGGATGTTTCCGCTGCCCAGCAGGATGCGCAGCAATATCTCAACCGCGCCCGCACCTATGCCCAGGCGCTGGTCGCCAAGGCGCAGGGTGACACCGCCGCCTTCGATGCCGTCTATGCCCAGTACAAGCTGGCGCCGGAGGTGACGCGCAAGCGCATGTATCTGGAAACCATGGAGCGCGTGCTGTCCAAGGTGGACAAGACCGTTGTCGATGCCCCCGGTGTCGCCCCCTATCTGCCGCTGCCCGAAGTGCGCCGCCGCGGCGCTGTCGTCGCCGATCCGGCGCCGGCGCAGCGTTGAGGAGCCCCGCCATGGCCACGCTCACCCGCAATCCTGCCCTCCTCGCCGGCCTCGGCTTTGCCGCCGTCGTGCTGGCGATGAGCAGCTTTTACACCGTTCCCGAAACCAAGCAGGCCGTCGTGCTGCGGCTTGGCAAGCCGGAACGCATCGTCAACGAATATGATCCCAAGGCCAAGGTTGGCGAAACCGGCGCCGGCCTGACGATGAAGGTGCCCTTCATCGAGGATGTGCGCTTTGTCGACAAGCGCATCATGGACTTGGACATGGATGCGCAGACGGTGCTTTCGACCGATCAGCTGCGGCTGGTGGTGGATGCCTTCGCCCGCTTCCGCATCGTCAATCCGCAGCGCATGGTCGAAACCGTCGGCACCGAACAGAATGCCGCCGACGCGCTGAAGCGCATCCTCGCCTCCAAGCTGCGCAACGAACTGGGCAAGCAGCCGTTTGCGGCGCTGCTGTCGCCGGAACGCGGCCAGCTGATGGACGATATCCAGTCCACCGTGAATGCGCAGGCCAAGCAATATGGCGCCGAAATCGTGGACGTGCGCATCAAGCGCGCCGATCTGCCATCCGGCCCGCCGCTGGAAGCCGCCTATGCCCGCATGGCATCGGCCCGCCAGCAGGAAGCCGCCACCATCCGCGCCCAGGGCAACAAGCAGGCCCAGCTGGTGCAGGCCGAAGCCGATGCCAGCGCCGCGCGCATCTATGCCGACAGTTTCGGCAAGGATGCCGAATTCTATGCCTTCTACCGCGCCATGCAGGCCTATCGCACCACGTTCGACGACGGCACGGCCACGGTTGTGCTGGGGCCGAACAATGAATTCCTGCGCGAATTCGAAGGCCGTCGGACACGGTGAGGCGGGCGTGTCACGCCCTGGCCTTGTTCATGCACGGTTAGACGTGTTGTTTGCATAAGGCAGGCGGGCTCGTTTCAACCGCATATCGGAAAGTCACTCATGCGCTCCAACTTCGTTCGCAATCTGGTTCCCGCCGCCGTGCTGTTGACGGGCGTTGCCGCCATCGCCGTGGCGCAATCGCCGTCCGCCCCGGTGGCGCAGAACGCCGTGGCACCGGCGCAGGCGATCGTGCCGCCGGGCGGCGCGCCGCGCAGCTTTGCCGATCTGACGGCGAAGCTGGCGCCGGCTGTCGTCAACGTCTCCACCACGCAGAAGGTGGAAATCGGCCGCATGCGGCGCATGCCGGGCATGCAGGGCAATCCGCTGGAAGAATTCTTCAAGCGCTTCCAGGAACAGCAGGACGGCGGCGAGCCGGTGACGCGCGAGGCGACCTCGCTCGGCTCCGGCTTCATCATCGCGGCCGATGGCTATATCGTCACCAACAACCACGTGATCTCGGCCGGCGAAGGCCGCAACCAGCCGGTGGAATCGATCACCGTCACCCTGGCTGACCGCCGCGAGTTCAAGGCCCGCGTGGTCGGGCGTGACACGCTGACTGATCTGGCGCTGCTGAAGATCGAAGCCACCGGCCTGCCGTTCGTGCAGTTCGGCAACAGCCAGGCCACCCGCGTCGGCGATTGGTCGATCGCCATCGGCAACCCGTTCGGCCTCGGCGGCACCGTCACCGCCGGCATCATCTCGGCCCTGCACCGCGACATCGGTTCCGGCCAGTATGACCGCTATATCCAGACCGATGCCAGCATCAACCAGGGCAACAGCGGCGGGCCGCTGTTCGATCTGGATGGCAATGTGATCGGCATCAACACCGCCATCTTCTCCCCCACCGGCGGCAATGTCGGCCTGGGCTTTGCCATTCCGGCCGAGCTGGCCAAGCCGGTGGTCGATCAGCTGAAGACGACCGGCACGGTGAAGCGCGGTTATCTGGGTGTCGCCATCCAGCGCCTGACGTCGGACATCGCTGCCGGCCTTGGCCTGCCCAAGGACAAGGGCGAGATCGTCGCCACGGTCGAAGCCGGTGGCCCGGCGGCGCGCGCCGGCATCCGCCAGGGCGATGTCATCCTGTCGGTCGGCGGCCGCGAGGTCGATTGGGACAACAGCCTGTCCTACCTGATCGCGACGACGCCGATCGGCACCACCGTGCCGGTGGAGCTGGTGCGCGACGGCAAGCGCCTGAAGGTCAACGCCACTGTCACCCAGCGGCCGTCGGAAGCCATCGTGGCGCAGCGCGCCGGTGTGGCCGGTGATGACGAAGACGATACGCCCGCCGACGACAACGGCAAGACGCCCGGCATCGAGGCGGCGCGCGCCAGCCTCGGCATCACCCTGCAGCCGCTCACCGCCCAGCTGCGCCAGCAGCTGCGCATCGACGACAAGGTGCAGGGCGTGGTGATCGCCGGCATCAGCCCGTCGTCGGACGCTGCCACCAAGGGCCTGCAGCGCGGCGACATCATCGTGAAGATCGGCCAGAAGCCGGTGACCAACCCGGCCGAAGCCGCCGCCGCCGTGGACGCTGAACGCAAGGCTGGCCGCGACACGGTGCTGATGCTGGTCCAGCGCGGCAACACGCCGGCGCGCTACACGGGCGTGAAGCTGATCCCGGCCAAGTGAGGGTTGCGGGGGGAGGGGAGCCATGTGCTCCCCCTCCCCCACTCCACTCGTCATGCTGAAACAAGTTCGGCATGACGAAGCTTTGGTTGGTGCGGGCTGAGCCCTACAGCGCCTTTTCGTAGATCCGGTACGTCCGCGTCACCTGGCTGTCGATGGCGTCGGCGATGGAGCGCATCGGGCCATTGTTCTCCAGAATCCAGCCGAGCTCGCCTTCGGTGGCGCCGAACTGGGCCACGGACGCGCGCCGGATATACTCGATCATCTGGAACGCCATCAGGCTCGCCACGCGGTGGCCCTGCAGCGATTTGCGGATGCCCATCAGCGGCACGCGCATGCGCTTCACCTTCGGCGCGCGCAGGCGCCAGAGCAGCTTCGCCCAGCCGAACGGGAACAGATTGCCGTTCAGATCGCGGGTCAGCTCGTTGATGTCGGGCAGGGTGATCATGAAGCCCACGGCCACGCCTTCATATTCGGCGATGCGCACCAGATCTTCGAAGATGATCGGCTTCAATTTCTTGCCGACATAGGCGATCTCCGCCGGCGTGAGCGGCACGAAGCCCCAATTGTCGGACCAGGCGTCGTTCAGGATATCGAGGATCAGCGCCGCTTCTTGATCGAACTTCGCCTTGTTCACCGGGCGCGTCACCAGTTTGGCGTTGCGTTCGGAAAAGGCGACGATGCGCTGCACCATTTCCGGAAACGGCTGGGCGATCGGCAGCGACCAGGCGTGCAGATCCTTGATCCCGTGATAGCCGTGCGCCGTCACCAGTTGCTCGTAATAGGGCAGGTGATGGCCCATCATCACCGTGGGCGGGCCTTCGAAACCCTGCACCAGCAGGCCCGGTTCGTCCCACACCGACAGGCTGAACGGGCCGAGCGCGCGGGTCATGCCCCTGGCTTTCAGCCAGGCCTCTGCCGTGTCGAACAGTGCGTCGGCGACCGCCTGATCATCGATGCATTCGAACATGCCGAAATGGCCGGTGCCGGGCCCGCCGCCGGGGGCTTCGGGCGCGATCACGAGGCTGTCCACCTGCGCCGAGATGCGGCCCACCGGATTGCCATCCTTCAGCGCCAGCCAGAAGGCGGCTTCGGCATGGCCGAACCAGGGGTTGGTCTTCTCCCCGCCGATCAGGCCCAGCATTTCGCCCTTCAGCGGCGGCACCCAGTGCGGATCGCGGGCATAGAGCGTCCACGGCAGGTTGACGAAGGCCTTGCGGTCGGCGGCGGTCTCGACAGATTTGATCGTGATCATCGCTGCTGCTGATAGGGCGCAATCAAGGCAATTTTGCGGGCATCATTCCTCGGTGCGGATCAGCACGGCCTCGCCGATCAGCAGGAACAGCAGGAACGGTGCCCACGCCGCCATCAACGGCGGCACCGTGCCGAAATTGCCCATCGCCAGCATGAAATTGTCGGCCACGAAGAAGGCGAAGCCCAGCGCCATGCCGATCACGGCGCGCACGAACAATTTGCCCGACCGCGCCAGGCCAAAGGCAGCCACGGCCCCCAGCAGCGGCATCAGCACGGCCGAAAGCGGCCCCGAAATCTTGTGCCAGGCGGCCGCCTCCAGCACGTCGGTCGGCTTGCCGGCGGCGCGCTGCTCCCCGATCATCGGCCACAGATCCCACAGCGCGATATAATTGGGGTGGATGGTCTGGGTGTTGAACTGGCGCGGCACCACGCCGGTGGGGAAATCCAGATGCGCGCGCGTTTCCAGCCCGCCGCTTTCGACATCGAACAGCCGCACCCCATCCAGCCGCCAGCCCCCCGGCTGCGGCGTGGCGTGATCGGCCATCACCACCTGCACCAGCCGGTTGGCGCGCCGGTCATAGATGGTAACGCCCGACAGCGTCATGCCGGCGCCCTGGCCGGCCACCGAATCGGCCAGGAACAGATCATCGCCGCCGCGCACCCAGCTTTGGCCGGGCTTTGCTGCGGTGATCGGCAGCTTGCGATACTCCCGCTCCTGCCAGGCCTTCAGCGTGTGGGCGGCGCGCACCGCGATGCGTTCGTTCCAGACGAAATTGGCCGCGGCCACCCCCAGCGAGGCGACCAGCAGCGGCGCCAAGATGTGGTGCGCAGACAGGCCGGCGGCCTTGAAGATCACCACCTCGCTGTTCTGGTTCAGGGTCGCCAGCGTCACCAGCGTCGCCAGCAGCACGGAAAAGGGCAGGAACAGCTGGATGATGGCCGGCGCGCGCAGCGAGATATAGACCCACAGATCGGCTTCGGTGTTCCCCGGCGCGGCCAGCACCTTGCCCGATTCCGACAGCAGATCCAGCGATTGCAGGATCACGGTGAGGCCGATGATGAAGGCCGCCACCCGGATCAGGAACATGCGCGCGGTGTACCAGGCGATGGTGCGCGACGGGAAAATGCTGCTCAGCATGATTTACCCCGCCGACAGCACATCGTCGGCCCAGGTCTGGCGCCGCACCAGCCTGCCAGCCAGGCCCGAAAGCAGGCCGGTGATCTTGCCGAACCAGCGGTCAAGCGCGCCGATCGGCTGGCCGCCCGGCCGGTTCAGCACGCGGAACAGCCACAGCGCGAGGCCGAAGAACAGCGCATAGGGCACCCACTGCGCCAGCACCGGATCAACCCGGCCCAACGTGCCCATGCGCTCGCCATATTCGGTGAACTTGTGGAAGGTGACGAGCGCGATGATCGACAGGAACACGCCCAGCGCCGAGGTGGAGCGCTTGGGCGGCACCCCCATCGCCAGCGCCAGGAACGGCAGCACAAACATCACCACGCATTGCACGACGCGGCGGTGGAAGGTGGCGGTGGCACCGCGGCGCTCCACCGGGTCTTTGGCGCTGGTCATCGTGCGGAACAGTTCGGGCAGCGTGGCTTCCAGATTGCCTTCGCCGCGCTTGCGGAACGCAGCCATTTCCGGCAGCCGGATCGGCAGGTCGTGCTGCACAAAGGCCAGCACGCGCGGGGTGGCGGGCTGCTTGCCATCGGGCGCCGGGGTGTGGACCAGCGTGCCGTCGCGCAGGCGCAGCAGGATATATTCGGGATCGTCGGTGGCCAGGAAGGTGCCGCGCGCCGCGGTGGCGGCCACGATCTGGCCATCCTTGCCGGCCGCCCGCACGAACAGGCCGCGCAAATCGGCCCCGCTCTGGCGCGATTCCTCCACCCGCAGCGTCAGGCCGCCGCCCAGATCGGCAAATTCGCCCACCTTGATCGACGCGCCCAGCGCGCCGGAGCGCAGTTCAAAGCGCAGATTTTCATAGGCATAGCGCGTCACCGGCTGCAGCCAGCCGACAATGCCGAAATTGACGACGGCAAAGACCATGGCGAACAGGAAAGGCACGCGCAGCAGCCGGCGGTAAGACATGCCGACCGCCAACAGCGCATCGAGTTCGGACGAGGTCGCCAGCCGGCGGAAGGCCAGCAGGATGCCCAGCATCACGCCGATCGGAATGCCCAGCGACAGATATTCGGGCAGAAGATTGCCCAGCATGCGCCAGACCACCGAAAC
Source organism: Sphingomonadales bacterium (assembly GCA_037131365.1). Classification (GTDB taxonomy): domain Bacteria; phylum Pseudomonadota; class Alphaproteobacteria; order Sphingomonadales; family Sphingomonadaceae; genus Sandarakinorhabdus. The sequence continues at coordinate 19,607 of JBAXRE010000017.1, read as the reverse complement.
CGGGCCGCCTTCGTTGATGACGAAATCGAACAGCCGCAGCATCCGGTCCAGCACCAGCAGCATCGCCGCCACCACCAGCGTGCCGAACAGCGGCACCAGGATCAGGCTGAACAGATAGCGGTCGATGCGCTTGGTCACGCGGAGTCCCTTGACCGTCGCGGGGGCACGACCGGTCGGCCAGCTATAGCCGGCCAACCGGGCCGCGTCATGAAGAAATCAGACAGTCGGCCCGGCGGGAAATGCACCCACCCCGCTCATCCCGAGCTTGTCGAGGGACAGGCGCGTCCCTCGACAAGCTCGCCCCTCGACACGCTCGGGATGGGCGGGTGTGGTGCTTCGTCCTGCGATTGTTCAGGCGGCGGCGTTCAGCGCCAGGCCGCACATCTGCGCCGCCTGATCGAACTTGCCGAGCACGGTGTCGATCTGCGCATCCGAATGCAGCGCGCAGATCGAGCAGCGCAGCAGGAACACGCCGGCGGGCGTGGCCGGCGGCCGGCTCATGTTCACGTAGACGCCAAGGTTGATCAGGGTGGACCACATCAGCGCCGTGGTTTCCTGATCCGGCATCAGCACCGAAACGATGGCGCTTTCCGGCGTGTCGGTGGCGAGGCGGAAGCCGCGCGATTTCAGGCCGCCGTGCAGGCGGCGCGTCGCCTCCCACAGCCGGGCGCGCTTGTCGTGCGCGCCCATCAGCTTGCGGATCGAGGTGGCGGCACACGCCACCACCGCCGGCGGCAGCGAGGCGGTGAAGGTGTAGGGCCGGCAGACCAGGCGCAAGATCTCGAACTTCGGGTGGTTGGAGACGCAGAAGCCGCCCACGGTGCCGACCGACTTGGAGAAGGTGCCGACGACGAAATCGACATCGTCCGCCACACCCTGTTCTTCATAGACGCCGCGGCCATGCTCGCCGAAAAAGCCCATGCCGTGGGCTTCATCGACCAGCACCATGGCACCATGTGCCTTGGCGATCTTCACCAGTTCCGGCAGCGGCGCGATGTCGCCCAGCATCGAATAGACGCCTTCCAGCACCACCAGCTTGCCGGCGCCTTCGGGCAGGCGGCGCAGGCGCTTTTCCAGATCTTCCGCATCATTGTGGCGGAAGCGCACGATATCGGCGTTCGACATCTTGCAGCCATCATAGATGGAGGCATGGCTGTCGGCATCGAGGATGATGAAATCGCCCTTGCCCGCCAGCGTGGAGACCATGCCGAGATTGGCCTGGTAGCCGGTGGAGAACACCATGGCGTGGGACATGCCATAGAAGTCCTTCAGCGCCTCCTCGCACTCCTTGTGCGTCTGGTAGGTGCCGTTCAGCACGCGGCTGCCGGTGGTGCCGGCGCCGAAATCGCGGATCGCGGCCTGGCCGGCGGCGACGACATCGGGATCGAACGTCATCCCCATATAATTGTAGGTGCCGAGCAGGATGGTGTGCTGGCCCTTGATGATCGCCTCGGTGGGGGAGATCACCTGTTCCATCACGATGCCGAACGGATCGCGGATGCCGGTGGAGAGCAGGCCGGCATGCTCGTTGATCAGCGGGTCGTACTTGGCGAGAAGATCGACGGTCATGGCCTCAGCCCTTCTTCGCCACCAGCCCGGCGACGGCATCGGCAACCTGGCCGATGGTCTCCAGATCCGGCAGCATGTTCAGCGGGATCATGATGTCCCACTCGTCTTCCATGCTGGCGACAAGGTCCATCACCGTCAGCGAGTCCATTTCCATGTCGCCGGCAAAGGTGGTCGCTTCGGTCAGCGGCACCTTCTTCTGGTTCAGCGGCTCGATCAGTTCGATGATGCGGGCGTAAACTGCGCTGCGGTCGGTCATGCGGGCTCCGTTCGGTGGTAAGAGCGGCCTTTGCCTTCACATCATGGCCAAATTGCGGAGCGGCAGCGGCGTCCGCCCCGGCGCCGCCAGCCTACAGCCAGCCGCGCCGCCGGTAATCGGCCACCGTGTCGGCCATGCCGGCGGCCAGATCAAAGCGCGGCTGCCACAGGCCGGCCAGAATTTCGTTGCCGCCGCGCGCCACCCAATCGGGGTGGGCCAGATAGCGCGCGCGGTCGCGGCTGAGCTTGGGCAACTGCCCGCGCGCGCCGGCAATGCGGGTGGCGACGGCGGCGGCCAGGCCGAGCAGGCCATCGCCGACCGGGATCATGCGCACGCGGGATTTGCCCAGCGCGCGGCCGATGGCGGCGGCATGATCTTCATGGCCATAACCACCTGATCCATCATCGATTTCCAGCACTTCGCGCGACGGCCCGCCATCGGCGAGCGCCAGCAGCGCGCGGGCCAGATCATCGACATGGATCAGGCTGATGCGCGCGTTCCGGCCGCCGGGGGCCAGCCCCAGGCCGAAGCGGGCAAGGCCGAACAGGTCGCGCATCTCGGCATCGCCGGGGCCATAGACGCCGGGCGGACGCACGATCACCCAGTCGGCCGCGCGCTGCTGCACCAGCGCGTCACCTTCGGCCTTTGACGCGCCATAGAGCGACAGGCCGGGTTCGCGCGCGGCGAGGCTGGAGACATGGACGAAGCGCGGCACGCTGGCAGCGGCGGCCAGCAGATTGGCGGTGCCGGTGACATTGCCGGCGGTGAAGCCGGCCTTGTCGGGCGCGTTCACCACCCCGGCGATGTGCAGCACGGCCGACGCGCCGTCGCAAAGGCGGGCGAGGGCGGCAGTGTCGGTAAGGTCGCCAAGGATCCATTCGACGCCCGGCTGCGGCGGCTGCGGGCGGCGGGTGAGGGTGCGCAGGGGGCGGCCCGCCAGCGCGAGGACGCGCTGGCCGACGAAGCCGGTGGCACCGGTGATGGCGATGGGGGCAGAATCGCTGGTCATCGGTCAGCAAATCCAAATCCGCTCATGCCGAGCTTGTCGAGGCACGCGCAACAGTCCGTGCGTGCCTCGACAAGCTCGGCATGGGCGGGGTTGGTCTTGGCTGGCAGACGGGAAACGGGTTAGGCCGCGATTTCAAACGGTTGAATTTCCCCGGAGAGATACTGCAACCGCGCCTTGGAGCGCGAAAGCTTGCCCGACGATGTGCGCGGCAGGGTGCGCGGCGGCACCAGTTCGACCACGCAGCTCATGCCGGTGATCGCCTTCACCTTCGATTTGATCGCTTCCCGCAGTTGCAGGCGCTCATTGTTGTCGCTGGTGCGGCACTGCACCAGCACGGCCGGGGCTTCCTCGCCCGACGGCGTGGTGATCGAGAAGGCGGCGATGTCGCCGGCCTTGAAGCCGGGCAGCTGCTCGATCGCCCATTCGATATCCTGCGGCCAGTGGTTCTTGCCGTTGATGATGATCATGTCCTTGGCGCGGCCGACGATGTAGAGCGAGCCGTCCTTGAGATAGGCCATGTCGCCGGTGTCGAGCCAGCCGTCTTTCAGGCAGGCGGCGGTGGCTTCGGGATCGCGGAAATAGCCTTCCATGATGCCCAGGCCCTTCACGAACACGCGGCCGATCTTGCGGTCGGGCAGCACGCGGCCGGCCTCGTCGCGCACTTCGATGGTCATGCCCGGCACGGCCTTGCCGCAGTTGACGATGGCGCGGTAGCGGGTGGGCAGGCGCTGATCGGCGCGGGCATCGGCGCTGGCGCCGGACAGGGTGCGCTCGTCGATCAGGTCGCACTGGATGCCTTCACCCACCGGCATGATGGTCACGGCCAGCGTCGCTTCGGCGAGGCCATAGCTGGGCAGGAAGGCGGAGGCCTTGAAGCCGGCCGGCGCGAACGTGTCCACGAAGGCCTGCATCACTTCCGGGCGGATCATGTCCGCCCCGTTGCCGGCCACGCGCCAGCGCGACAGGTCGTAACGTTCGGCGACCGGGATTGAGGGGGAGATGCGGCGGGCGCAGATGTCATAGCCGAAGGTCGGCGAATAGCTGAGCGAGTTGGCCGGGTTGCGGCTGATCAGCGTCAGCCACGACAGCGGGCGGCGGGCAAAATCCTCGGTGGCGAGATAATCGACCGAAATCTGGTTGGCGACCGGGGCCAGCATGCAGCCAACAAGGCCCATGTCGTGATACCAGGGCAGCCAGCTGATCACCCGGTCACCGGCGGCGGCGTGGGTGCAGGTGCCGTGCGCCGACAGATTGGCCAGCAGCGCTTCGTGGGTGACGGCAACACCGTGCGGGAAGCGGGTGGAGCCGGAGCTGTATTGCAGATAGGCGATGTCGGTCGGCAGCGCCTGCGGCAGTGCCGCCACCGGCGCGTCACCGGCAAACCATTCGTCCCAATCATGGGCGGCGCACAGGCCGTTGGCGGCATCCTTCACGATCGGATGCAGGCCCGGCGGCGACAGCAGCATCAGCGGATCGCAGCTGGTCAGCTGCACGCGGATCTGTTCGACATAGGCCTCGCGCCCGCCAAAGCTGGTCGGCAGCGGCAGCGGCACCGGCAGCGCGCCGGCAAAGATGGCGCCGAAGAAGGCGGCAGCGAAACCGGCACCGGTTTCGGCGATCAGGGCGATGCGGTCCCCCGGCTTCACGCCTTCGGCGATGAAGTGGGCGGCATGGCGGCGGGCATCGGCGGCCAGTTCGCGATAGGGATAGGCGCGCACCAGATCGGCGCGGGCATCATGGAAATTGAAGCCCTTTTCGCCCAGCGCCGCATAGTCCAGCGCCTCGCCCAGGGTGCGGAAATCGGCGCGGCGCTGCGGCAGGGAATCATCGGTGGCAGTGAGCACAGCGACGGGCGCTGCCGTGTCGGCCTGGAGCTTGCTGGCCATGTCTCTCTCCCTGTCACGCGGGCTGTCCGACCCGGACAACCGCAGATATTCTTTTGAGTTCATGTTGCCCTGCCACGGCGGGGCGTTCAAAATCCGACGCGAATAAGGCAGGAAAGTGGCATGGCGGCCGACGAGGCGGGACACAGGCAGCGGGAACGTCGGGCACCGCCGCCGCTGGACGAGGCGGCGCTGCGCGATCTGGCGCTGCATTATGCGGCGCGTTTTGCCACCACGCGGGTGAAGCTGCTGCGCTATCTGGCGCGCAAGCTGAAGGAACGCGGCTGGGCCGGTGCGGCGCCCCCGGATGTGGCGGCGCTGGCCGATCGGCTGGCCGAGCTGCGTTATGTCGATGATGCGGCGTGGGCGGCGATGAAGGGCCGGGCCATGGCCTCACGCGGGCTGGGCCATCGCCGCGTCACCGAAACGCTGGCGGCGGCGGGGGTCGCCCATGATGACCGCGGCGACGCGCCTGATGAAGCGGCGGCGCTGGCCACCGCCATCGCCTTTGCCCGGCGCAAGCGGCTGGGCCCGTTCGCGCGGGCGGCCAGCGACGATCCGGCATCGCGGCAGAAGGCGCTGGCAGCGATGCTGCGCGCCGGCCATGGCATGACCGTGGCGCGCCAGGTGCTGGCAACACGGTCGGCGGCGGAGGCCGAAGCCCTGCTGGCCGATGCGATCAGCGGATGAGCTGACGGGCCCCGCCCGACCAGCTGATGACCAGGCCCATCACCCGGCCCATCACCTCCCCGGTGAGGGCCAGGCGATAGGGATGCGGATCACCGACCCGGTGCAGGGCGAGCTCAAGCCGCGGCTGGGCCGTGATGATGGCGGCGGCCACCAGCGCCAGCAGGCCAATCCGCGCTGCGATCTGCTGTGGCATCCCCGGCTCCCCGTGCTGTCCCTGTCCCATCGTGGCAGTGGCCTGTGCCACGGCAAAATCGAACCCCGGATGAACAGCGCCGCCCGTGCCATGGGGCGCGGGCGGCGGTTCGGATCAGGCTTCCTGGGTTGGCGCCGGCAGCGCCTTGGGCGCTTTGCGCGCCTTCAGCTTCTTGATCGCCGGCACGATTTCGAAGGTCAGCGCATCGTCCTTCACGTGGACGCGCACCTCCCCGCCGTTGACCAGCTTGCCGAACAGCAGCTCCTCGGCCAGCGGCTGCTTGATCTTCTCCTGAATCAGGCGTCCCATCGGGCGGGCACCGTACAGGCGATCATAGCCGCGGGCGATCAGCCAGGCCTTGGCGTCCTCGGTCAGGCTGATGTGGACATCGCGGTCGGCCAGCTGCATTTCCAGCTGCAGCACGAACTTGTCGATCACCATCGCCACCACCGACGGCGGCAGATAGGCGAACGGCACGATCGCATCGAGGCGGTTGCGGAATTCCGGCGTGAACATCTTCTTGATGGCTTCCTCGTCCTCCCCGATGCGGGTGGTGGAGCCAAAGCCGATGCCTTCGCGCGCCATGTCGGCGGCGCCGGCATTGGTGGTCATGATCAGGATGATGTTGCGGAAATCCACCGTCTTGCCGTGGTGGTCGGTCAACTTGCCGTTGTCCATCACCTGCAGCAGGATGTTGTACAGATCCGGGTGCGCCTTCTCGATCTCGTCGAGCAGCAGCACCGAATGCGGCTGCTGATCGACAGCATCGGTGAGCAGGCCGCCCTGATCGAAGCCGACATAGCCGGGAGGCGCGCCGATCAGCCGGCTGACCGAATGGCGCTCCATATATTCCGACATGTCGAACCGGGTGAGCGGAATGCCCAGAATGTGCGCCAGCTGCTTGGCCACTTCGGTCTTGCCGACGCCGGTGGGGCCGGAAAACAGATAGCAGCCGATCGGCTTGTTGGGTTCGCGCAGGCCGGCGCGGGCCAGCTTGATGGCGCTGGACAGTTTCTGGATGGCGAGATCCTGGCCGAACACCACGCGCTTCAGATCGGCTTCCAGCGTTGCCAGCTGGGCCTTGTCGTCGCTCGACACGCTTTTCGGCGGAATCCGCGCCATGGTGGCGATCACGGCTTCCACTTCCTTCACGCCGATCGTCTTCTTGCGCTTGGATTCGGGCAGCAGCATCTGCGACGCGCCGGTCTCATCGATCACGTCGATGGCCTTGTCGGGCAGCTTGCGGTCGTTGATGTAGCGCGCCGAAAGCTCCACCGCCGCCTTGATGGCGTCCGGCGTGTATTTCAGCTTGTGATGCTCTTCATAGGACGGGCGCAGACCCATCAGGATCTTGATGCTGTCCTCCACGCTCGGCTCGTTCACGTCGATCTTCTGGAAACGGCGCAGCAGCGCGCGGTCCTTCTCGAAGTGGTTGCGGAACTCCTTGTAGGTGGTCGAACCGATGCAGCGGATCGCACCGGAAGACAGCGCCGGCTTCAGCAGGTTCGATGCGTCCATGGCACCGCCGCTGGTGGCACCGGCACCGATCACCGTGTGGATCTCGTCGATGAACAGCACGGCGTGCGGCAGCTTTTCCAGTTCCGACACAACGTTCTTCAGCCGCTCCTCAAAGTCGCCGCGATAGCGGGTGCCGGCGAGCAGCGCGCCCATGTCGAGGCTGTAGATGACAGCGGGCAGCAGCACGTCGGGCACCTGGCCTTCGACGATCTTGCGCGCCAGGCCTTCGGCAATCGCGGTCTTGCCGACGCCGGGATCACCGACATAGAGCGGGTTGTTCTTCGAACGCCGGCACAGGATCTGGATGGTGCGGTCCACCTCGGCCGCGCGGCCGATCAGCGGATCGACCTTGCCGATCTTCGCCTTCTCGTTGAGGTTGACGGTGAACTGCTTCAGCGCACTCTCGCCGCCCTTCTTGTCGGTCTTTTCGGCCTTGGCGGGCTTTTCCTCCGGCTCTTCACGTTCGCCATTGCCGGCGGCACCGCGCGGCGGCTTGGTTTCGGACTGGCCGGATTTGGCGATGCCGTGGCTGATGAAGCTGACCGCGTCGAGCCGCGTCATGTCCTGCTGCTGCAGGAAGAACACGGCGTGGCTCTCGCGCTCGGAGAACAGGGCGACGAGCACGTTGGCGCCGGTCACTTCCTCGCGGCCGCTCGACTGCACGTGCAGGATGGCGCGCTGGACGACGCGCTGGAAACCGGCGGTGGGGGAAGGATCGATGCTGGCATCGGCCTTCAGCGCCGACAATTCGGTATCGAGATAGCGAATCAGCTGGCCCTGCAGCTCCTCAAGATCAACGTTGCACGCCTTCATCACCTGCGCGGCGTGGGTATCGGTGGTCAACGCCAGCAGCAGATGCTCCAGCGTGGCATATTCGTGGGTGCGGCGCGCGGCTTCGGCCAGCGCGTTGTGCAGGGTCTTTTCCAGTTCGCGGGTGAACGATGGCATCAACGTCTCCGGGGCGCAGCCGTCGGGGGGAGTGCGGCGCCGTGATTCCGGTCCGGCCAGTGTGCCGGGCCAATGCGGAATGTCTGCCTCCCACACCCAAACATCAAGGGGCAAACACCCGGGGCGGCGCAGAATCTTGTGTGGCAACAGCGCGCATGGCCCGGCTTGCGGTGATTTTGCCCTGGCGTCATGATGGTGGTGAGAGCGGGAGAGAATGATGCAGATGCGGCTTTTGACACTGGTGATGGCCGCGATGGCCGGCCCGGACGCGGCCCAGATGGCGGCGCCAGCGCCTGCCCCCGCCGCCGCCCCGGCCGGCGGTTATGTGAGCGAACGCTCGCCGCTGGCCATGCTGCGCCTGCTGCCGCCGCCGCCCGCCGCCGGCAGCGACGAGGAGGCGGCCGACCGCTTCCTCTACCGGCTGAGCAAGAAGGGCATCGGCAAGGCGGCCTGGAACGCGGCCATCGGCCAGCTTTCGGTGACCAGCCCCAGTTTCACCAAGGCGGTGAGCTGCGCGCTGGGTGCCACCCTCAGCCCGCAGACGACGCCGGCGACCATGACCGTGCTGCGCCGGGCCGGCACCGATCTGGCCCGCGCCGTGTTCCTGGCCAAGGATCATTTCCAGCGCCCGCGCCCGTTCACCACCGATGGCGGCAAGGCCTGCGACCCCGATGCCGCGAAGGATGGCGGCAAGGCGTTGGGCTATGCCTATCCGTCGGGCCATGCCGCCGTCGGCTGGCTGTGGGGGCTGATCCTGGCCGATGCGCGGCCGGAACGCAGCGCGGCGCTGCTGGCCTTCGGCAAGGGCACCGGCGATCTGCGCATCGCCTGCCGGGTGCACTGGTCGTCCGATGTCACCAGCGGCCGGCTGATGGCAACCGCCCTCTACCAGCAGATTGCCGATACGCCGGCTTACAAGGCCGATCTGGAAAAGGCGCGCGCCGAACTGCCGCTGGCACCGGTGCCGGAAGGCTGCCCGGCGGCCTGACGAAGAAGGGGGAAGGCTGCCCTTCCCCCCGCGCCGTGCCGTTACACCGCCACCGACTGGTTGAACGGCGTGTCCTTGTCCGGCCGCATGTCGCCGGGCAGGCCGAGCACGCGTTCGGCGATGATGTTGCGCAAGATCTCGTCGGTGCCGCCGGCAATGCGCAGGCCGGCCGAACCGATATAGCTGCCTTGCAGCTTGGCCAGTTCCGGATCGGCGTCCGCCCCGGCGATGAAGCCGTCACCGCCGGCCAGATCGAGCGCGAAGCTGGCCAGATCCTGCATCGTCTTGGCGACGACCACCTTGGAGATTGACTGTTCCGGCCCCGGCACCTGGCCCTTGGACAGGGCGGACAGGGCGCGCATCTGGGTCAGCTTGATGCCCTGGTCGTTGATGTAGGTCTGGGCGATCTTCTGGCGCACATCGCTGGCACCGATGGCCGGGGTGCCGTCGGGCGCTTCCACGCCGCGGGCCAGCGTCATCAGCGTTTCATAGCCCGGCGCGTAACGCGGCTTGCCGCCGACGGCGAGACGCTCGTGCATCAGCGTCGTCAGCGCCACCTTCCAGCCGTCGCCGACAGCGCCCAGCCGGTGCGAATCATGGACGCGCACGCCATCGAAGAACACTTCGTTGAAATCGCTGCCGCCAGACATCTGCTTGATGCCCTTCACGGTGACGCCCGGCGCCTTCATGTTGACGATGAACATCGTCAGCCCCTTGTGCTTGGGCTGCGACGGATCGGTGCGGGTGACGACGATGCCGAAATCGGAGGCGTGGGCAAAGCTGGTCCACACCTTCTGGCCATCGATCACCCATTCGTCGCCATCACGCACCGCCTTGGTGCGGATGCCGGCCAGATCGGAACCGGCGGCCGGTTCCGAGAACAGCTGGCACCAGACTTCCTCACCCAGCAGCGCCTTGGGCACATAGCGCTGGATCACCTCCGGCTGGCCGTGGGTGAAGACGGTGGGGATGCACATGCCAAGGCCGATGGAATAAAGGCCCTGCGGCACGTGGAAACGGCTTTCCTCCTGCCCATAGATGATGCTGTGCATCGGGGTGAGGCCCTGGCCGCCGAACATCTTGGGCCAGGTGATGCCGGTGTAGCCGGCAGCGTGCTTCTTCGCCTGCCAGGCCTTGGAGCGGGCGATGAACTCCGGCAGCTTCCAGCTTTCCGCGGCCGGTTCGCGATAGTCGGCGGCGTTCTCGTCCAGCCAGGCGCGCACCTGGGCGCGATATTCGGCTTCGGTAGCGTTGTCGTTGAAATCCATGGTCGGTCTCCCGGAATTCTTGTCAGCCGGTTCGGCTCAGCCTGTCGAGGGATAGGTTGTCACGCCCCAAATCTTACGCCGCCGGGCGGTTGCGCTGCTCCAGCGCGCGCACCAGCCGGTCGGCCCACCAGCCGCGCGGGCCCAGCGCCGCGACGGCGGTGCGGTTGCGGCGGTAATAGAATTGGCAATCGCTTTCCCAGGTGAAGCCGATGCCGCCGTGCAGCTGCACATTCTCCTCCGCACAGAAGGCCAGCGCATCCAGGCTGGCGCAGCGCGCGGCGGCCGCGGCCTGGCGCAGTTCCGGGCCGTTCATGCCGATCATGGCAAGGCCGTGCAGGGCGTGGGCGCGCGCCAGCTCCAGCTTGATATACATGTCCGCACATTTGTGTTTCACCGCCTGATAGCGGCCGATCTTCTGGCCAAAGGCGGCGCGCGTCTTGGCATAATCCACCGTCATCGCCATGGCGGCGCCGGCGGTGCCGATCGCCTCATAGGCCAGGATGATGGCAGCGCGGTCGAGCCAATCCTGATAATCACCGGCGGTGCCCAGCGCTTCGGCGGGCACGCCGTCCAGCGTCAGCCGGCCATGGCGGCGGACGAGATCGACCGTCTCCACCGCCGCCACACCGGCGTTGGCCGGATCGACGATATAGAGCTGCGGGCCATCGGGGCCGGCCGCCGCGACGATGACAAGAGTGGCCACGGCCAGATCGGCGACCGGCTGCTTGACGCCGCTCAGCGCGCCGCCCCGGGCCACGGTCTTCAGGTTGACCGGGTTGTTGCTGCCCTGCTCGCTCCAGGCGACGGTCGCAATCGTCTCGCCGCTGGCGATGCCGGGCAGATATTTGGCCTGCTGGGCTTCGGTTCCGGCCAGCACGAGGGCTTCGGTGGCGAGCAGGGTGGCGATCAGCGGCACATGGGCCAGGCTGCCGCCGGCGGCTTCGGCCAGCTGCGCCACTTCCTCCACGGTGAGGCCCAGGCCGCCATGGGCTTCCGGCACGCGCGCGGCGGTCCAGCCCAGCTCGGCAATCTCCTTCCACAGCGGGGCGTCCATGGCGGCGGCGTCTGCGGCCATGGCTTTGCGCGCCGGGCCGGTGCCGGCGCGTTCGGCGAGCAATTTGCGCGCCTGTGCCCCGAGTTCCTTGGCTTCATCGGAAAAATCGAAATTCACCGGCGATACTCCCCAGTTCGCGTGCGGCCCGCAGATTACGCGCACGTCAGCCGCCGGCAACCTGTCGCTTTTGACTTGGGTCAGAGCCTGTGGGCGGCCATCGCTTCATAATGCGGTCGGCATTCGTCGCGCACCCGCGCCGCCGCCCCGTCCAGCACCGGCAGCGGCCCTTCGGCGCCGTCAAAGCCGGTGGAGGCCAGCACCCTGCCATACCAGTGCGGTGCCCACACCCCATCGGTGGCGCGCGGGCCGGCGGGCCAGCGCAGCATCCCCGCATCCCAGGCCACGCCCAGCGCCGCGCACAGGCGCGCCAGCGTTCCGGCCGGATCGGCGAGCACGTCGGCAGCGTCCACCACCGGCGGGGCGTGGCCCAGCCGGTCAGCCTCGGCCTCGAACCACTGGCGCTGCTTGGCAAAACCCAGGCCCTCGGCGGTGACCACCTCGCGCTTCTGGGCATAGCTGGCGATCACCCGTTCCGGCGCGCGGATCAGGAAGGCGTGCCTGAAATCTGGGGTGAAGCCGGCCATGTCGGCCAGCGCCACCGGCCCGACCATGTGGTGGACCATGTGCTTCTGGTACCAGACCGGTTGCGCGCAGGGGCCGGCGAGCGCGGCGGCGACACTGTGCCAATCACAGTCCATGGCGGCGATCACCTCTGCCGCCATCGGGTGCGGCTCGCCGGTCTGGCTGAGAAAGGCACCGTAGAAGGGCTCATCACTCACATGGCAGTCGGCGCGGGCGCCAAAGCTGCGCATCATCGCGGTCGAAAGATTGCGCGGGCCTGACCACATGCAGATGCGGATGGTCACGGCCGGCCCCGTGCGGCGATGTCGGCCTCGATCAGCTGGCGATACAGGCCCTGCAACCGCTCGACCATCGGCCCGCGCGCCGGGGTGAGGCTGCGGCCGTCGACGCTGGTGACTGGCACCACCCCGGCGAAGGTGCCGGTGACGAACGCCTCGTCGGCCGAATAGACGTCGGTCAGCGAGAAATTCCTTTGGAACACCGGGATGCCATGATCCTCGCACACGGCGATCACATTGCCGCGGGTGATGCCGGCCAGGCAATAATCGCCGCTGGAGGTCCACACCTCCTGCACGCCGCGCCGGTTCGTCTTGACGATGAAGAAATGCGTGGAGTTGCAGGTCGCCACAAAGCCGTGCGGATCGAGCATCAGGCCTTCATCGGCCCCGGCCTGTGTCGCCTGGATGCAGGCGGTGATGCAGTTCAGCTTGGAATGGCTGTTGAGCTTGGGGTCCTGCACGTCGGGAAAGCCGCGCCGCACATGGACGGTGGCAAGGCTTATGCCCTTCTCGATCGTCGTCGGCAGCGGATCCTTGTGCTCGGCAATGATGACGATGGTGGCCGGCGAGACCACGACGCGCGGATCCTGATAGGGGGTGGAGCGCAGGCCGCGCGTCACCATCAGGCGGATGTGGCAGGCGGTCATGCCGTTGGCATCGATGGTGGCGTACAGCCGCCGCTCCAGCTCCGCCCGGTCGATGCCGATGTCCATGAAGATGGCCTTGGCCCCTTCCCACAGCCGGCCCAGATGCTGATCGAGGAAGGCAATCCGCCCGCCGTGGACGCGCAGGCCTTCCCACACGCCGTCGCCCAGCATGAAGCCCGAATCGAACACGCTCACCATCGCCTGCGCGCGCGGCTGCAGTGCGCCGTTGACGTTGATAAGGATGGTGTCATTGCGCGGATCGGCGGCGTGGCCGTGCGTGCCAAGGGCGGTCTGGGTCATGATTTGAACAGGCTGTCGGCAGCGGCGCGGAACGCGGCGGCTCCCTCACGCTTGGCGCGGGTGCGGGCCAGTTCCGCCTCCAGCGCGGCAATGCGGGCGTCAAGATCGGCAATGGCGAGGCGATCAAGATCCTCGCGCGCCAGATCGGCAAGGAGATCGCTCTTCTTGCGGGGCAGGTCGTCATCGAACATGGACGGCACGGTTGACCGGGCGCGCGCCCAAGTCAATATCACGGGCATGACCATTCCCGCCATGATGACCGCGATCGATCCTGCAACGGCGGGAGGGCCTGAGGTGCTGGTGCCTGTCAGCCGCCCTGTGCCGCAGCCTGGGCCGGGCGAGGTGCTGATCAAGGTCGCGGCGGCGGGCGTGAACCGCCCCGATGTGCTGCAGCGGCTGGGCCTGTATCCGATGCCGCCGGGCACGCCGACGATCATGGGGCTGGAAATTGCCGGCACCGTGGTGGCGGTGGCTGCCGATGTGACGCGCTGGCGCGTGGGCGATGCGGTGTGCGCGCTGGTGGCGGGCGGCGGCTATGCCGAATATTGCACGGCGCCGGCGGGCCAGTGCCTTGCCGTGCCGGCCGGCATGGCGATGACCGATGCCGCCGGCCTGCCCGAAACCTGGTTCACCGTGTGGTCGAACGTGATGGACCGTGGCCGGGCGCGGCCGGGGGAGACGATCCTGATCCACGGCGGCACCAGCGGCATCGGCATCACCGCGCTGCAACTGGCGCAGGAGGTGGGCCTTGTCGCCATCGCCACCTGCGGCAGCGATGAAAAATGCGCCGCCGCCAGGGCGCACGGCGCGGCGCACGCCATCAATTATCAGACCCAGGATTTCGCCGCCGAAGTGCTGGCCATCACCGCAGGGCGCGGCGTCGATATCGTGCTCGACATGGTGGGCGGCGATTATGTGCCGAAGAACATCGCCTGCCTGGCCGACGAAGGCCGCCAGGTGAGCATCGCCTTCCAGCGCGGGCCGAGCGCCGAGGTGAATCTGGCACTGGTGATGCGCAAGCGCCTGACGCTGACCGGATCGATGCTGCGCCCGCGCCCCATCGCCTTCAAGGCCGCCATCGCCGAAACGCTGGAAGGCGTGATCTGGCCGGCGTTCGAGGCCGGGCGCCTCACCCCCGTCACCGACAGCCTGTTCCCGCTCGCCGAAGCCGCCGCCGCGCATGCGCGGATGGAGGCGGGGGCGCATGTGGGCAAGATCGTGCTGACCGTGGCCGACTGACCCCTCTCCCCTTGCGGGAGAGGGTCGACTCGCGCGCAAGCGCGAGCGGGGAGAGGGGTTGTGGCGGTGCATCTGCACCCCCTCTCCCTCCCACCGCTGCGCGGCGGGCCCCTCCCTCTCCCGCAAGGGGAGAGGGGACTTAGCTCACCATCCCCTTCGGCGCGAACCGCTCGTCCCGCCACTCCGCGCTGTCCACCACTGCCGCCAGCGCCGCCAGCGCCAGGCCGATATCGGCAAAGCGTGTCGTCAGCGCCGGGAAGCCGAAGCGCATCGCGTCGGGCGGGCGCATGTCCCCCACCACGCCGCGCGCGATCAGGGCGTTCATCACGCGGCGGGCCTGCGGATGGCGCACGATGCATTGCGCGCCGTGGCGGCCCGCCGGCAGCGCATCGACGGTGATGCCGGTTATGGCGGCAGCGCCGGCCGCGAACAGCTGCACCAGCTGGCGCGACTTGGCTTCGGCCGCCGCCATGTCGATGCCGGCGAAGGTCGCGATGCCGGCCTCCAGCGCGCGCATGGCCAGAATCGGCGGCGTGCCGGTCAACAACCGCCGCGCGCCGTCGGCCGGGGCATAATCGGCGGCGAAATCGAATGGCCGGGCGTGGCCCATCCAGCCGGTGAGCGCCGGCTGCGCCGCCTGCCAGTGCGCCTGCGCGAGATAGGCGAAGGCCGGCGCGCCGGGGCCGCCGTTCAGATATTTGTAGCCGCAGCCCACGGCGAAATCGGCGCCATCACGGTCGAGCGCCACCAGCAGCGCGCCGGCGGAATGCGACAGATCCCACAGGGTCAGTGCGCCCACGCCGTGCGCCGCCGCGTTCACTGCCGCCATGTCGTGCACCTGGCCGGTCACATAATGGGCGTGGGCGAGCAGCAGCAGCGCCACATCGTCATCCAGCGCCGCCAGCAGATCGGCGCGCGCCACCCGCTTCAGCGTGACGCCCGCCAGGCCGGCGAGGCCCTGCATGACATAGGCATCGGTGGGGAAATCACCCGCTTCCATCAGGATGGTGCGCCGGCCGGGGCGCAGGCTGAGCGCCGCGCTGGCCAGCTTGAACAGATTGAGGCTGACCGAATCGCAGGCGACGACGGACGCGGGCTCTGCCCCCACCAGCGGCGCGATGGCGGCGCCCAGCGCCACCGGCAGATCGATCCACCCGGCATCATTCCAGCTGCGGATCAGGCCGGTGCCCCATTCGCCGGTCACCGTCTGCGCCAGACGGTCGGCGAGGCCGGCAGGCAACGGCCCCAAGGAGTTGCCGTCAAGATAGACCAGCCCCGGCGGCAGTAGGAAGCGCGCCCGGGCGTGGGCAAGGCTGTCGGCGGCATCACGGGCCGCCAGTTCGGTGGGATCGGGCATCATCGCGCGCCCTTGCGCCACAGGCTGCGCTCCATTACAACCGGCAAGTGCAATGCCGTCCCGGAAGGGGCGGCCTTTTTTATTCGCGAAGGAGCCAAACATGGCCGCCAAATCCCTGCCCCTGATGCCGCACGCCACCGCCGCCTGGCTGGTCGACAACAGCGCGCTCACCTTCACCCAGATCGCCGAATTCTGCGGCCTGCACGTGCTGGAAGTGCAGGCCATCGCCGATGACACCGCCGCCACCAAGCTGAAGGGCCGCGATCCCATCCGTGCCGGCGAACTGACCCGCGAGGAGCTGACCAAGGGCGAAACCAGCCCCGATCACGAGTTGAAGATGTCGCGCCTGCCGGAACAGGCCCGCCGCACCTCCGGCCCGCGCTACACCCCGGTGTCGAAGCGCCAGGACAAGCCGGACGGCATCCTGTGGATCATCAAGAATCACCCGGAAATCACCGACGGCCAGATTTCCAAGCTGATCGGCACCACCAAGACGACGATTGCCGCCATCCGCGACAAGAGCCACTGGAATTACAGCAATCTGCAGGCGCGTGACCCGGTGACCCTGGGCCTGACCAGCCAGCGCGAGATGGACGCGCTGGTGGCCGCCGCCGCCAAGAAGGCCGGCATCGATACGTCGGTCGATCCGGAGAAGGTGGAAGCCGATCGCGCCGCGCTGATCAACCAGCTGCAGGCGGAGCGTTATGCCGCTGCCCATGCGCCGGAAACGCCGGTTTCAAACACGCCGGGCACGGCGCTGGAGCAGGGCGAGGCGCTGTTCCGCCGATAAGCCGCGTGCCGATAACGCTGCGCGTTATCGGCCGACAGGCTGAGGCCGGCCGGCGGGGCTGCACCCATGCAGCCCAAACACGAACCCGCTCATGCCGAGCTTGTCGAGGCACGCGCCACAGTCCGTGCGTGCCTCGACAAGCTCGGCATGAGCGGGATTCATCTTGTGGTGAGCGTATAGTGCGGCGCGGGCAGCGCGTGGCGCTATTCCTCCCGCCCCCCAAGCGGCAGCGGCAGTTCCTTCGGCGGTTCCCGGTCCAGCAGGCCGGCGGCCTTCAGGTCCGCCATCCCCGGCAGGTCGCGGCGGCTGGCCAGGTTGAAGTGCGCCAGGAACTCCGGCGTCGTCGCATATTGCAGGGGGCGGCCGGGTGTTTCGCGGCGGCCGGCGGGGCGGACCCAGCCGGCCGCCATCAGCACGTCGATGGTGCCGCCCGACACGGCAACCCCGCGGATCTCCTCGATCTCCGGACGCGTCACCGGTTCGTGATAGGCGATCACCGCCAGCGTCTCGACCGCCGCGCGGGAGAGTTTCTTCACCGTTTCTCGGGCAGTGCGCAGGAAATGGCCAAGATCGGGCGCGGACTGGAACTGCCAGCGCCCGCCGCGTTCCACCAGATTGATGCCGCGCGGTTCATAGCTGGCGGCAAGCGCCCGCAGCGTCGGCAGCAGGTCGCCGCGTTCGCCGACATGGCGGGTGATCTCGGTCAATGTCAGCGGCGCTTCGGCCGCGAACAAGATGGCTTCCAGCGCGCGGGTCAGCGCGAGATCGGGCGCCTCTTCAGTCATGCTTGGCTCTCAACAGGATGGGGGCAAAGGCGGCGCCTTGCGACAGCGCCACCTTGCCCTGGCGGGTGAGTTCCAGCGCGGCGACGAAGCTGGAGGCCAGCACCGAGCGCGCATAGCTTTCATCGGCCAGATCGGCGGGCAGGAAGCGCGCCAGTTCGGTCCAGTCGACACTGCGGCCAAGCAGGTGCGCCAGCCGCTCGATGGCCTCATCCAGCGCCATCACTGGCCGGCGGCGGACAACGTGGACGGATTTGGATCGCCGCGCCGTGATCGCGCCATAGGCGGAAATCAGGTCGTAATAGCTGCAGTCGTAAACCGCCTGCCGGTCTTCGGCGAGGCCTTCCGGGTTGGGCCGGCGGAACATGTCCCACCCCAGTTGCGGGCGGGCGAGCAATTTCTGCCCGGCTTCGCGCATCGCCTCCAGCCGTTGCAGCTGGAATTGCAGCTTCAGCGCCAATTCGGCCGGATCGGGCTCCGCCTCCGGGTCCTTGGGCAGCAGCAGCAGGGATTTGAGATAGGCCAGCCACGCCGCCATCACCAGGTAATCGGCGGCGAGTTCGAGGCTGAGCGCCTTGGCGTCGCGGATGAAATCCAGATATTGATCGACCAGCGCCAGGATCGAGATCTGCGCCAGATCCACCTTCTGCGCCCGTGCCAGCGTGAGCAGCAGATCGAGCGGGCCTTCCCAGCTGCCAAGCTGCAGGATGAGCGCGCTCGCCTCGGGGCCGGCGCGCACCGGCAGATCGAACTGTTCCGCCGTCTCGGTCACGCCAGCGCCAGCAGCGCATCGCGCGCCGCGGCCCATTCGGCGGCGGGGGTCGCATCGCCGGGGCCCATCCATGCCATCGCGGCGGCGAGGCGGGCGGCGGCGGCGTCGCGCATCACCGGCGCGGCCTCGACGATGCTGCGCATCTCGGCAAGATCGCCCGAACAGTGCAGCGCGATATCGCAGCCGGCATCCAGGCAGGCGATGGCGCGCGCGCCGAAATCGGCCAGCGCATTGCTGCCCGGCGGGTGGCCGCCCGATTGCGGATTGCCCAGCGCGTGCATGCCCAGATCGTCAGACATCAGCAGACCGCCGAAACCGATGTCGTGGCGGATGAAATCGATGACGCTGGGGGACAGGGTGGCGCAGCGCTCCGCATCCAGCGCGGTGTAGGTGATGTGCGCCGTCATCGCCATCGGCGCGTCGGCCAGGCGGCGGAACGGCTCGAAATCACGCTCCAGCTCGGCGCGGCTGGCGGTGACGACCGGCAGTTCCAGATGACTGTCGGCCCGGGCGCGGCCGTGGCCGGGGATATGCTTGACGACGCCGCAGATGCCGCCGGCCCGGAAGCCGTCGAGCACCGCCTTGCCCAGCGCGGAGACGACCATCGGTTCGGCACCGAAGCTGCGATCGCCGATGATGTCGTGGCCGCCGGGGTCGCGCACGTCGAGCAGCGGCAGGCAATCCACCGTGATGCCCAGATCCTTCAGCAGTGCCGCCAGTGCCAGCGCGTTCAGGCGGCAGGCCTCGATCGCGGTGACCGGGGCCTTGTCGTAAAGCAGGCCGAAACGCTCACCGGTGGGAAATAACGGCCAGTGCGGCGGGCGCAGCCGGGCGACGCGGCCGCCTTCCTGATCGATCAGGATCGGCAGGTCGCGCCCGGCCAGATCGCGCAGGGACTGGGTGAGCGCGCGCACCTGATCGGACGAATCGACGTTGCGCTTGAACAGGATATAGCCGGCCGGATCGGCGGCCCGGAACAGCGCCCGCTCCTCGTCATTCAGGGTCAGGCCGGCGAGGCCGAGGAAAAGCGGCTGACTTTGGGGCTGCATCATTTCTTCACCAGCTCGCAGGCACCCTTGGCGGCCAGGATGGCCTTGCACGACGCGTCGGCATCCGCCGTGGTGCCGCGCACGCGCCACAGCTCCTTGCCGCTCGATGAGGTGAGCTTCTTGATCGATTTGCCCGACAAATTGCCCTTGGCCGCCACGCGCGACCATTCCTCTTCCGCCTTGGCCTCGCTGGAAAAGGCACCGATCTGCACCAGCACCGTGCCGCCCTTGGCGGGCGCGGGCACCGGCTTGGCAACCGGGGTCGCTGCCGGCTTGGCCGGGGCCGGGGCCGGCACGGCGGCGGCGGGCTTGGCGGCCGGCGGCGGCGCAGCGGGGGCCGGCTTGATCGCCGGGGGCGGCGCTGCGGCGGGTGCG
>JBAXRE010000016.1:0-49052 GCA_037131365.1 Sphingomonadales bacterium | reverse complement strand
CCTCATGGCGCGGGTCGGAGGTGGTGTCGGGACCGGCCCGTCCGGCGCGGCCGGCTGCCAGACAGACGGCGCGCCTGACCCGGCCCAGCTGGTGACGGCGCCCTGCATGGCCGTCATCGCCGGGGCCAGCGCCAGCACCCACAGCAGCCGCAGCGCCGCCAGCAGCATCAGGGCAAAGCCCGCCACCAGCACCAGCAACTCCACCGGGGCCGCCGGCGTGGGCAGCAGCGCCCGGCGCAGGGCCAGCACATTGGCCAGCCACGGCAGCAGCAGGGCCAGTTCCACCTGCAACACCAGCATCACCGCCACCAGCCCGGCCAGGCAGCCGGCCAGCAGCCGGGCCCAGGCCATGAACAGGCCGCGCGTGGCATCAAACAGCAGCAGGCCGGCAAACAGCGGCCCCAGCGCCAGCAGCACGGCGCTGAGCAGCCGCACCGTGCCCAGCACCCCGATCACGCCGGCCAGCCAGAAGATGCGCGCCGCCGCCAGTGCCGTGTCATCCTCCATGGCGGTGCGGGCGACATCGGCCTGCCCGGTTGCTGCCACCGGCGCGCCATCCACGATCACCAGCCCGCTGCCGGCCCGCGCCAGCGCCAGCATGGCCGCATCCACCTGCTGCAGCTGCACGGTCATGTCATCACCGGCCAGGCCGGCACCGCGCGCCACTTCGGCCACGATCCCGGCCGGCGCGCGCAGCACCACATCGTGCACCAGCACGCGATAGGCGTTCCAGCTGCCGGCCAGCATCAGCACCAGCCCCAGCTTGAGCAGCTGCATGAGCAGCTCGCGCGGGGTGGGCAATTGCCCGCCCATCAGCCGCAGCCCCTGCGCGGCGACGAACAGGGTGAGCAGCACCGTCATCACGATGCCGCCGCTGGCCCCCTGCCCCGACAGCGCGCGATAGCCAGCGCCGGCCAGTTCCTGCGCGGCGCAATCGATGAACCGCAACGTGCCCGACAGGAAATTGCTGCCGGTGCCGGGAATGGGGCAGGCGTTGATCACAGCGCCTCCTCCAGCAGGCGCGGCAGCCATTGTTCGGGCGCGTCGCCGGTTTCGGCGCGCAGCCGGTCGAGCAGGCGCACCGTGTGTTCGCGGCCCGACAGGATGGTGAGCAGCTCGCGCTCGCCCGACAGGTCAAGCCGGCACACCACGCTTTCGTTGCCATGCTTGACCAGGAAGCAATGGGCGGAATCCGGCAAGGAGCGGACCAGGGACAGTTCATGCGCGGTCAGCCCAAAGCCGTCGCAATAATCGCCGGCATCGGCCTTGGGGTTGACCATGAAGATCTGGGTGGCGGCCTGTTCGATGATGGCGCGCGCGATCTGGCTGTCGAGCGCGTCGCGGGCGCTCTGGGTGGCAAAGCCGACAATGCCGCCCCGCTTGCGGATGGTCTTCTGCCAATCCTTGATGCGGGCCACGAACACCGCATCATCAAGCGCCTTCCAGCCTTCATCGACGACGATGATGGCCGGCGTGCCGTCCAGCCGCTCCTCCACCCGGTGGAACAGCATCATCATCGCCGGCGTGCGCGCCACCGGGTCGTCGAGGATGGCGGTCATGTCGAACCCGACGGTGCGCGCCGCCAGATCGGTTTCGTCGCGGGCGTTGTCGAACAGCCAGGCGCGCTCCCCCTCCCCCCACCAGGGTTGCAGCCGTGCCCACAGATCATCGGCGGCGGGCCGTGCCGCGCCCCGGAACAGCTCGACCAGATGGCGCAGCCGGCGATACTCGGCCGGCTGGGCAAAATTGGCATCGATGGCCAGCTTGATGCGGGCCAGCTCCTCGGTGCTGGCGCCGCCGGCCAGTTGCGCCACCCAGTCGATCAGGAACCGGCGGTTGGCCGGCGTGTCATCCAGTTGCAGCGGGTTGAGGCCGGAGGGCAGCGACGGATCAAGCCGGTCATAGCGGCCACCCACGGCGCGGATGAACAGTTCGGCGCCGCGATCCTTGTCGAAGAAGACGATGCGCGGGTTGAACTTGCGGGCCTGGGCGAGCAGGAAGTTCAGCACCACCGTCTTGCCGGAGCCTGACGGCCCGATCACGGTGAAATTGCCCAGATCGCCCTGGTGGAAATTGAAGAAATAGGGCCCGGCCGCCGTGGTTTCCAGCAGCGTCACCGCGTCGCCCCAATGGTTGCCGTCGGCCTTGCCCATGGCGAAATTGTGGGCGCTGGCCAGCGCGGCGAAATTGGCGGTGGAGACGAGGCCGCGCCGGGCGATATAGGCGAAATTGCCCGGAAATTGCGCCCAGAAGGCCGGCTCCAGCGCCACATCCTCGCGCACGGCGACAATGCCGAGATCGGCCAGCGCGCCCACCACGCTGGCCACGGCGCGATCAAGATCGGCCAGGCTGTCGGCATGGACGGCGATTGTCATGTGATGCTCGCCAAAGCCGGCGCGGCCGGCGGCCACATCATCCTTGGCCTCGGCAAGTTCGGCGCGCAGGCTCACCGCCTCGTCCTCGGCCGAGCGCATGCGGCGGATGGCCAGGTTCATGTCGGCCAGCGCCTTGCCGCGCTCCACGAAGGCGAAACTGTGGCTGACGCTCATCTCCACCGGCAGGCGCAGCAGCGCGTCGAACATGCCGGGCATGGTGGCACCGGGATAATCCTTCACCGACACCATGGCCGACAGGCGGCGGCCGGCCGCGCCATGGGCGGCAAGCTCCATGGCATTGTGGCCAAAGCTGACGCGGCGACAGGGGATATGATGGCCCAGATCGCCAAACGGCAGTTGCACCGGCCGCATTTCCCCGTTGAACAGGGCGGAGAGAAACTCCAGCGGCTCCGAACACAGCGCTGCGCCGCTGCGGTAGGTGGCAAGGGTGCGGGCCTCGTAGTCGGCCAGTGCCGCCAGCAGGGCTTCGCGCGCGGCATCCAGCGCCCGCAGCTCCTCGGCCCGGGCCGCCTGCCCGCCCACCGGGCTGCCGGCGATCAGGCCGCGCAGCCGGTCGGCCAGGCCAATGCGGCCCGGCAGCGGCCGGCGCACCAGCGTGAGATACAGCTCGTTCACATAAAGTTCGCGGGCGGCGAGGCGCTGCCGCCAGCGGGCATCAAGGGCGCGCGAGAAATCATCGCCGAAGCGGGCATCCAGCGCCAGATCGACCTTGCGGCGCAGCACATGGTGATAAAGCGCAAGGCGCGGCGAGGCGATGGCGCGCAGCACGGCATCGCGCAGCGCCTTGCGGTAATTGATCTCGTCCGTGTCCGCCGTTTCGAACAGCAGGCCGCGCAAGGCGATGGTCTGAACCAGCAGGCCATCGCGGGTGAGCAGCGTGTAATCATCGATCTGCGCGGCATAGGGCAGATGCGTGCCGGCCGGCACCTCGCGTGCAGCCGCGCCGGGCTTGCGCGCCAAGGGGGAGGCTTTCAGGGACGATAGGAATTGCATCGCCACAGGCCGTGGTTGGGCACGCGCGGGCATTGGCGCAGACGCACCAGCCACAGATCGGCAAAGCGCGGCTCCTTCAGGCAGATGAGCATGCCAACCACATGCACCAGCAGCGCCGGCAGCAAGGCCCACAGCGAGCGGAAGACCAGAAACAGCTCTGCCGCCACGATCAGGTTGATGACGAAATAGCTGTAGGTGACGCCGCCGAGCATCTGCGGCCGGGTGAGCGCCACGAACAACCGGTCCCGGGCAATGCCTGCCACGCGATCAATATCCCGCCGGCGTGCCGCTGGCCGCGGCCTGGATGCCGGCAACGATGCTGCCGGCCCCGAACAGGATGAAACAGCCGACGATCACCACAAGGCCGTGGCGCCACTGGATGCGGCCGCCCAGCATCAGCAGGCCGACCACCGCCACCGCGATCACGGCGGCGACGGTGGCGACCGTGCCGAACAGCGTGCCCTGTATCCATTGTGCCGCCGCGATCAGCGGGCCCGAACCTTGTGGATCCATCGTGTCTTGCCTGTTGCTGTGATGCCACCCGCGCTCACTGCGCCGGATAAGGATTGCCGCGCGCCTTCATATAGCCATAGCCATAGCTCATGCCCGTGAAGCTGATGTAGAGCAGCCCTTCGACATCCTGGCTGGCAGCCAGATCCGACGGCACGTTCATGGTGCCGAAGGGATAGCCCGTGCTGCCGCTGCCGGAAATCAGCGACCAGCTGACACCCTTGTCGTCAGAGCGATAGACGCCCCACGGCTTGGCACTGTCGGGCTGGCCATAGATGTAAAGCGCATATTCGCGCCCGGCCGCCGGCTTGCCCACCGCCACGGCATAGGCCTTGCCAAGGCTGAGCCGTTCCCACGACTGGCCGCCATTGGTGGAGTGGTAGAGCATGCCGGCCGTGCTCTGATCGCCATGGCCGGTGCACAGCCACAGATCGCCGGACCGGCCCGGCACGGCGACCAGCTTGGCGTTGATGAAGAAGTCGCGATAGCGGAAATAGTCGCCGGTGCCGCGCGGGATGCGGAAGGTGGCGCCGCCATCATCGCTAGTCATGAAGCGGCCGTTGGGCAGCCCATAGAATTTGCGCGGCACCACCGGATCGGCGACCAGCGAGAATTGCTTGGACGCGCTGGTGAAGATCAGCTGGAAGGCACCCTTGCTGAAATCGATCGGCGTGCCATCCTCATCAAGCACCACGCTTTCCTGCCAGCTGCTGCCGCCATCCAGCGAATAATGCGGCGGCACATTGTTGGCACCAAAATAGCCCCACTGCGCGCCGAACGGGAACCAGACGATATTGTCCCGCCCGGTCCAGATGCCCTGGCCGCGGCCCGGCAGTACCGAACCGCGCGCCGAAATCGCGATCATGCCGCCCACCAGCCGTTCCGGCGTGTTGGTGATGCTGCCCCCGCCATAGCTGTTGTCGCCCGACGTGATCTTGATGGACGGGAACAATTGCCAGTTCTGGCCATAGTTGACCGAATAGCCGGCGAAATTGTTCCTGAACGCGCCGCCGCGCCAGCCGCCGGCGAACAGATTGGCCGGCACCGTCACCAGCACCGACGGCGTGTCGGGGATGAAGGCGGCCATGCCGTTGGTGGCAAGATCATTGTTGCCCTGCGCGGCGGTATCAATGTCGTACCGGCGGGCGGTGAACAGGCGCGGATTGCTGACATAATAAAGCGCCTCGTCCTCGGCCGTCAGCACAGCGGCGTTGCGGCCGCCCGGCGGAATCAGCGCATTCTGGCCCACCAGCTGTTCGATGCCCTTGGATTGCGCCTTCCAGTTCAGGCCCTGCGTATAGCCCGTCTGCACCGCATCGTTGAGATCGGCATATATCGTGCCGTCGTTGCCCTGCGGCAGCCACAGCCGCCCGCCGCCATTGGCCGTGGAAACCGAAGGATCGAACTGCAAGGCCCCGTGCGCGCCGGGGTGGACGACGCGCGCATCGATCCACGCAATGCCATCGGCCGACTTGATGCTGGCGTAATTGCCCAGATCGGTCCAGGTCTGGCCGCCATCGTTGCTGCGCGCGATCTTCATGTCATAGGAGGTCACGAACAGGCGATTGGGGTTGGCCGGATCAACCACCACCGAGCCGGAGGTGTAGGGCGGGTTCTGCACCGTCCAGCTGCCGCCGCGCCAGCGCAGCAGCGTGCTGTTGGTCATCAACCAGAAACTGCCATCCGGCCCCAGCGCGCTGCCGGTGAGCTGGCCGCTGCCGACGCCAGGCTGGCCATCAGCGATGTTGGTGAAGCTCTGGCCGCCATCGATGCTGCGATAGACGCCCGAGCCAGTGCTGGCGTCCACCACCAGATAGAGGGTCCGGCTCACCGTCACGCTGCGGCCGTTGATGCGGCGCACGATGGTGGCGCTGCTGTCGAACAGCACGTTCTGCACCGTCTGGCAGGCGCCCGGAACACCCGCCGCCGCCACCGGCGCGAACGCGACCCCGGAATTGCTGCTCATGTACACGCCGTTCAGCCTGGTGCCGAGATACAGGATGCTGCTGTTCGCTGGATCGACCTTCAGCCGCTCCCCGGCGGTGTTGAGCGTGTCGAACTCAAGAGCGGAACAGGCCGGGTTGGTGTAGGACGGCAGACCCAGCCCCGTCGACTGCGCAAAGCTGCGGCCGCCGTTGGAACTGTAATAGACATAGCCGCGGCGGGTATCGAGCCGGGTGATGTCAGGCGGCGGCGACACGGTCATCGCGATGTACATGCGCGAGGCGTTGCGGGGATCAACCGCGATGGAATCAACCCCGGCCTCCAACGGCGCCGCCAGCAGCGATGAGGGGCTGGACGGGTCTTTCGATCCCGCGATGGTGATCGTCGCCGGAAAGGCCGCCGCCGTGATCATGTTCACCCAGCGCTGGGCCGTATTGTCCCAGCGATAGGCGCCATAAGTGTCGGTGCGGGCATAGCGGACGGTGCCGCCGCCCAGCGGATGCACGACCATGCCGCGGATGAAGCCGCCCGCCCCGATGGCCACGGGCTGCCACACCCATTCGGCCCGGCGATCATAACTGCCCAGCGACGCCGTCTGGGCCATGACACTGGTTGATGCCACCAGCATGGCAGCAACGGCAACAACAGTCCGCAACGCTGAAGATGTCATGTTCGACTTCCCTCCACTGACTGCTTGTGGACTAGCAGCCTGTGGTTACCGAATCCTGAACGTATGGGAAATATTCTGAATTTTACTCTCAACGAAAATTTTTTATTTGTCTGAATCATTTTCCCGATATTTATGACTTGTCGTGTTTGGAATTTACATTTTCCCGCACGGCGGTGACTTCGGCACGCATCGGCAGCCGGCCGCCCGATCCCGGCGGGGACCGGCTGCCGGCTGCGCCAAAAATGCGGGTGTCAGGCGCTGCGGCCCGGCGTGACGCACTGTTTCCAGATGCCGCCAATGGTCTTGAAGCCCTCGCGGAACTCGACGCGGCTGCCGCTGCCGTCCGGATAGATGGTGAAGGCCTTGGAAACGGCGCGATAGCCATTCTTGATGAGCACGACCTTGGCGCCATCATCCTGATCAAGAACGGCGACATTGTTCTTGCTGGCAAGGCAGAAGGCGACCTTGTTGACCGACTGGTCCGTCCGATAGACCGCCGCGGCCTGCCGGCTGAGCACGGTCTGGGTCGAGGCGCAGGCGCACAGCGCCAGCGGGGCAAGGAGTGCCAGAGAAAAACGCATGTCTGTCGATTCCTTTCATCATCACTGTGATGCCCACCTATCACAGTAATACACCGGCCAATCGGGCGTGCAAGCCCCCGGCGCTGCGCGCGGGGCGGCTGCCGATCGGGGGGCGAACTGCCAGCCGGCCGCGCCATCCGGGGAGGGGGACGGGGCGCGGCGCGACCGGCCGGCAGCTCTGCGTCGGTCCGTAGGCCATTGGCGTGCCACGGGCGACGCATCTTCATCTACAATCTCGAAACCGGAGATATTCATCCCATCCGCCAGCCGCCGCCCAGGGCCCGGAAAGCGGTCACCGCACTGCGGGCGGCATCGGCCCGGGCGATGATGGC
Source organism: Sphingomonadales bacterium (assembly GCA_037131365.1). GTDB lineage: Bacteria > Pseudomonadota > Alphaproteobacteria > Sphingomonadales > Sphingomonadaceae > Sandarakinorhabdus. The sequence goes on along the minus strand of JBAXRE010000016.1, from coordinate 41,626 downwards.
CTGTTCGTCCGCATCCTGCCGCCGGCGCCTCACCGCGATATCGTCCACCAGGCTCAGGCTGCCGGCCCGCCACGCCGTGTCGGTGCGGGTCTGCGCCACCAGCAGGGCCTGCTGTGCCTGCGCGAGCTGGCCGGCCACCAGGCGTTGCCGGGTCAGCGCCGACAGCGAATCCTCGGCCTCCGCCACCGCCTGCAGCGCGGTCTGGCGATAGGCCGCGACCGCTTCGCGCAGACGGGCCTTTGCCGCCGCCTCCTGCGCCCGCAGCCGGCCGCCGGCAAAGATCGGCGCGCTGATCTGGGCTTCCGCCCCCAGCTGCACCGCACCGGCGGTCAGCAAATTGGTCAGCCCGTTGGCCAGAAAGCCGGCAAAGCCCGAAAGGGTGAGGCGCGGATATTTGGCGGCGATCGCTTCGGCCACCGTGGCATCGGCGGCTGCCACCTGGCGCTGGGCGGCCACGATGTCGGGCCGGCTGGCCAGCAGCGCCGCCGGGCCGTCGCCCGCCGCCACCGCCGGCACCGCCGGGATCGGGCCGGCGCCCATGTCGCGCCCGGCGCTGCCCGGCACCCGGCCCATCAGCACGTCAAGCCGGTTGAACTGCACTTCCAGCCCGGCCTCCAGCGCCGGGATCGCCGTGGCGGCCGCCGCGCGCTCGGCGGCGATCTGATCAGCCGCCACCGCCGGCGCGAGGCCCTGGGCCACCTGCGCGCCCACCAGCCGCACCAGATCGTCGAGCGTGGCCAGCCGTTCGCGCGCCACCGCCAAGCGGGCCTGCAGGCCGCGCGCGGTGATGAAGGCGTCACTCACTTCGGCGGCGATGGTCAGGCGCGCGCCGGCCACCCCGGCCGCCGCCGCCTGCCGGCGGGCCAGCGCGGCACGGCTGGCTGCCGAAAGACCGCCGAACAGATCAATCTCCCACCCCGCCGAGCCGGTGAGGCCATAACGTTCCACCGTGCGGTCAAAACCGGGGATGCGCGAGGTCAGCTTGCCCTGCTGATCCTCCACCGAAAGCCGCTGGATGCCGCCGGTGCCGCTGGCCGCCAGGCTGGGCAACTTGGCACCGCGCGCGGCCTTCACGGCGGCGGCGGCCGCTTCCAGCCGGGCGGCGGCGATCGCGATGTCAAGATTGCCGGCCAGCGCCATGTCCACCATCCGGTCAAGCCCGGCATCACCAAATTGACGCCACCACAGGGCATCCACCGCGCCGGCACCAGCAGGGGCATTGCGATACTGATCCGGCAGCGCCGGCGGCAGCGGCAGCGCGGGCCGGGCAGAGGCCGTCGCGGCGGCCAGCAGAGCCAGGGCGGTGACGGCCGATGACAGGCGCATGACATGATTCCTTGACATGTGAACAGTGATAAAATACGTTTCTTTTCATGAAAAGCAAGGAGCCAATTTCAGGAAAACGTCGCGCCGGCCGGCCCAGCATCGACCGGCGGGACGAGATTCTGGACGCGGCCGAGCGGCTGTATGACGCCATCGGCTTCGACAAGACGACAATCGGCGACGTGGCGCGCGATCTGGGCATGTCACCGGCCAATCTCTATCGCTTCTTTTCCAACCGCCAGGCCATTGATGAAGCGGTCGCGGCCCGGCAGCTGCGCCTGATCGAGGATGCGGCCTGGACGGAAGCGCGCCGCGCCCATCTGGATGCCGAAGCCGCGTTTCGCGGGCTCTGCATTGCCGTATCATTGAAAACACGCGATCTTCTGATGCACAGCGGCCGTGCGAGCGAGCTGTGCCTGGCCGCCACGCGCGGCAAGTGGCCGCCGGTGCGCGCCTTCATCGGCACGTTGCACGGTGCCGTGCGGCACGTGCTGGCCGATGGCGTGGCGCAGGGCCGGTTCCGGATCGGCCGCAACAGCGACGAAACCGCGGCCACCATCGTCAATGCCATGGTGGCGGTGTGGCACCCCATCGTGCTCGACACCAATGGCGTGGAGGATCTTGAGCGCAATGCCGCCGCGCTGGCCGATCTGCTGCTGGCCGGCCTCAAGATAAAAAGTGATTAATGTTCATATTTTTCATCTTATCCTGAACCGCGATTGCGCCTATATCTGAGTCGACACTCCCGCTGCGGGATTGGAGACCATGATGCGCACCTCCCCTGTCATGACCGTGGGCGCCTTCGCCCTGCTGGCCGCCTGCTCCCCGAAACCCGCGCCGCCCGCCGCACCCCTGGTCAGGGTGGCGATTGCCGCGCCGGCCAGTGCCGGCAGCGACGCCAGCTTCACCGGCGTGGTGCGCGCCCGCATCGAATCGGCCCCCGGCTTCCGGGTGGCTGGCAAGATCAGCGCGCGGCTGGTCGATGCCGGGCAGATTGTGCGCGCCGGCCAGCCGCTGATGCGTCTGGCCGCCGAGGATTATGACCTTGCCACCGCCGCCGCGCAGGACCGGGTGCGCGCTGCCGAGGCCGAGGTGGCGCGCACCGTGGCCGACGAACGCCGCCTGCGCGCCCTGGTGGAGACCGGCGCGGTTTCGACATCGGCCCACGACAATATCAAGGCGGCACGCGATGCCGCCGTGGCCAATCTGGCCGCCGCCCGGGCCAATGCCGCCAGTGTCGCCAACAGCGGATCCTATGCCACGCTGCGAGCTGATGCCGATGGGATCGTGACGGAAATCCTGGCCGAACCCGGCCAGGTGGTGGCCGCCGGCACCCCGGTGCTGCGGCTGGCCCGCGCCGGCGCGCGCGAGGCGCTGGTGGCGATCCCGGAAACCCGGGTGGCCGGCCTGCCGCGCCGGGCGCTGGCCCAGCCCTTTGCCGGCGGGCCGGCCATTCCGGCCCATCTGCGCGAGGTGGCGGGCGCGGCCGACCCCCTCACCCGCGCCTTCCTCGCGCGCTATGTGCTGGAAAGCCGCGCGCCGCCGCCGCTGGGCACCACGGTCACCATCAGCCTTGGCAACCCGCAGGCCGGCGCGGTGGCGGTGCCGCTTGCCGCCATTGTCGATCAGGGGCGCGGGCCCGGTGTCTGGCAGATCGGCGGCGATGCGCGGGTGCGCTTTGCGCCGCTGCGCCTGCTGCGCCTGACCGAAGAGACGGCGCTGGTGCCGGCCAGCGCCCTGCCGGCCGGCAGCCGCATCGTCGCGCTGGGCGGCCATCTGCTGCGCGCCGGCCAGCAGGTGCGCATCGGCCAGATCGAACGGGTGCGGTCATGAAGGGGCCCAATCTTTCCGCCATCGCGGTCAAGGAACAATCGGTCACCCTGTTCCTGATGATCGCCATCATCGCGGCCGGCCTGTTCGCCTTTTTCCAGTTGGGCCGGGCGGAAGACCCGAATTTCACCGTGAAGACGATGACGGTGACGGCGCTGTGGCCCGGGGCCACCGCGCGCGAGATGCAGGATCAGGTGGCCGACCGGCTGGAGAAGCGCCTGCAGGAGCTGCGCTATTACGACAAGGTGGAAACCCAGACACGTCCGGGCCTGACCACGCTGACGATGAGCCTGAAGGATTCGACCCCGCCCGCCGCCGTGCCGGAACAATTCTACCAGGCCCGCAAGAAGCTGGGGGACGAGGCCATCAACCTGCCGCGCGGCGTGATCGGCCCGCTGGCCAACGACGAATATTCAGACATGTTCTTCTCGCTGATCGCCGTGCAGGCCCGCGGCCTGCCCCACCGCGCGCTGGTGGCCGAGGCCGAGGCCATCCGCAGCCAGCTGCAGCATGTGGACGGCGTGAAGAAAGTCACGCTGATCGGCGAACAGCGCCAGCGCATCTTTGTCGACATCAGCCAGCGCCGGCTGGCCACGCTGGGCATCGCGCCCGACGCGCTGCTGGCGGCGCTGGCCAACCAGAATCTGCTGCAGCCGGTGGGCGAGGTGCAGACCGGATCGCGCGCCATCGCGCTGCGCGTCACCGGTGCCTTTGACGATGTGGAGGCGGTGCGCGCCACCCCCATCGCGGTGGCCGGCCGCGTGCTGCGCGTGGGTGACATTGCCGACGTGCGCCGCGGTTATGAGGATCCGGCCAGCTATCTTGTGCGGCACAACGGGCAAGCCGCCCTGATGCTGGGCGTGGTGATGCGGGAAAATCACAATGGCACCGCGCTGGGCGCGGCGCTGAAGGCGCAGCTGGCCGAGATCCGCCGCACGCTGCCGCTGGGCATCAGCGTCACCGAAGTGGCCGACCAGGCCGCCAACATCGCCGAGGCCTATGGCGAGTTCATGCTGAAATTCGCCGTGGCGCTGGGGGTGGTGATGGCGGTGAGCCTGCTGGCGCTGGGCTGGCGGGTGGGCATCGTGGTGGCGCTGTCCGTGCCGCTCACGCTGGCGGCGGTGTTCGTGATCATGCTGATGACCGACCGCCAGTTCGATCGCATCACGCTGGGCGCGCTCATCCTCAGCCTGGGCCTGCTGGTCGATGATGCCATCATCGCCATCGAGATGATGGTGGTGAAGCTGGAGGAAGGCTTCAGCCGCGTCGCCGCCGCCACCTTCGCCTGGGGCGCCACCGCCGCGCCGATGCTGGCCGGCACGCTGGTGACGGTGATCGGCTTCCTGCCGGTGGGCTTCGCCCGCTCCACAGCCGGGGAATATGCCGGCAACATCTTCTGGATCGTCGGCTTCGCGCTGGCGATCTCGTGGGTCGTGGCGGTCTATTTCACCCCGTATCTGGGCGTGAAGCTGCTGCCCGACATCGCCCCGGTGGCCGGCGGCCACGACGCCATCTATGCCACGCCGCGCTATCGCCGCCTGCGCGACTGGATCGGCCGCAGCGTGTCCCGGCGCGGGCGGGTGGTGGTGCTGGTGCTGGCCGCCTTCCTGCTGGCCGGCGCGCTGCTGGCGCTGGCGGTACCCAAGCAATTCTTCCCCTCCTCCGACCGGCCGGAACTGATCACCGAAGTCTATCTGCCGCACGGATCGAGCATCGAAGCCACCGGCAAGGTCGTCGCCCGGCTGGAACAGGATCTTGCCCGCCAACCGGAGGCGCGTTTCGTCGACTCCTATGTGGGCGGCGGTGCCCCGCGCTTCTTCCTGTCGCTGAACCCGGAACCGCTGGACCCCAGCTTTGCCAAGCTGATCATCCTGACGCCCGATGCCGAGGCGCGCGACCGGCTGAAGGCCCGGCTGGAGGCGCTGATCGCCGACGGCCGCTATCCGGAGGCGCGGGTGCGGGTGCTGACCCTGTTGTTCGGGCCGCCGGTGCCCTATCCGGTCGCCTTCCGGGTGTCGGGCCCCGATGCGCTGGTGCTGCGCGGCCTGACCGAAAAGGTGGCCGCGGCCATGCGCGCCAATCCCGACACGCGGGGAGTCAATCTGGATTGGGGCGACCGCACGCCCGATCTGGTGCTGGCCTTCGATCAGGATCGGCTGCGCCTGCTGGGCCTTGATCCGGCGGCGGTGGCGCGGCAGGTCGCGGCCCTCGTCTCGGGCGTCACCGTGGCGCAGGCCCGCACCGGCGACCGCACCACCGACGTGGTGGTGCGCCTGCCGCAGGCCGAACGGCGCAGCCTGGCACAGATCGGCGATCTGGTGATCGCCACCAGCGATGGCCGGCCGGTGACGCTGTCGCAAGTTGCAAGGCTGGTGCCAGCGATGGAAGACCCGCTGCTGCGGCGTCATGATCGGGTACCGACCATCACGGTCAGGGCCGATGTGGTGCATGGCCGGCAGCCGCCCGATGTGACCGCCGCGATCCTGCCGGCGCTGCAGCCGCTGATCGCCGCGCTGCCCGCCGGCTATCATATCACGCCGGCCGGTTCGGTGGAGGAATCGGGCAAGGCCAACGCCGCCCTGCTGCCGCTGTTCCCGATCATGATCGGCCTGATGCTGACGGTGATCATGCTGCAAACCCGCAGCTTCCGCCTGACCGGGCTGGTGTTCGCCACCGCGCCGCTGGGCCTGCTGGGGGCGGTGCCGGCGCTGCTGGTGACGGGCATGCCCTTTGGTTTCAACGCCATCCTGGGCCTGATCGGGCTGGCCGGCATATTGATGCGCAACACGCTGATCCTTGTGGATCAGATCGATGCCGAACAGGCGCGCGGGCTGGACGGTGAGGCCGCCGTGATCGAAGCCACGGTGCGGCGCGCCCGGCCGGTGCTGCTCACTGCGCTGGCCGCTGTGCTGGCCTTCCTGCCGCTCACCCTGTCCAGCTTCTGGGGCCCGCTGGCCGTGGTGCTGATCGGCGGCACGCTGGTGGGCACCGCCCTCACCCTGTTCTTCCTGCCGGCGCTGTATGCGCTGTGGATCCTTGGTCGCCGCCGGCAGGAGGCGGCGACCGCCTGACCCTGCCCCCGGTCTGAGATGGGAGACTGATGATGAACACGATATGGCGCCGGCTGACGGCCTGGCTGAACCGGCTGGTCGAGGTGCTCGATCCGCCTTCGCCGCTGGAAATGATGGAAACGCGCGTGCGCCAGCTGGAAGCCCAGCTTGCCGCCGCCAAGGCGGAGCAACGCTGATGGCCGGGCCCATCACCCTTGTCACCGGCGCGTCGGGCAACACCGGCGGCGCCGTCGCCAGCGAGTTGCTGGCCCGCGGCATGGCGGTGCGCATCCTGGTGCGCCGCTTTGATGATCGCGCCCGCGCCCTGCGCCAGCAGGGGGCCGAAGTCGCCATTGCCGATCTGAACGACCGGCAGCAGGTGGCCGATGCCATGGCCGGCGTGCAGCGCGCCTAGTTCGTGCCGCCCTATGCCCCCACAATGGCGAAAAGCGCGCGCATCTTTGCCGATCTGGCCGCCGAGCAGAAGCTGGAGGCCGTGGCCGTGCTGAGCCAGTGGATCGCCAGCCCCGACCATCCGGCGCTGCTCACCCGCCTGCATGCCGAAGTGGACGCGATCTTTGCCGAGCGGCCGGAGGCCTTCATCTCGATAGCGCCCGGCTATTTTGCCGACAATTATCTGCGGCTGATCGATTTTGCCGCGCTGCTCGGCATCCTGCCCAACCTCACCGGCACCAGCCGCAACGCCCCGCCTTCCAACGAGGATATCGCCCGCGTCGCCGCTGCCACCCTGATCGATCCTGCCGCCCATATCGGCCGGCGCTGGCGGCCCACCGGGCCGGCGCTGATCAACGTGCCGGATATGGCCGCCACCCTGTCCAGCGTGCTGGGCCACAGGGTGCGCGCCGTGCCGATGCCGTTCTGGCTGTTCCTGAAGGCGGCGCGGTTGCAGGGCGTGCCGGCCTTCGATCTGGACAGCCTGTCCTATTATGTGCGCGACCATATGGAAGGCGCCTTTGCCCTGGGCGCCCCGAATGATCATGTGCTGCGCGTGACCGGCCAGCCGGCCGAGCCCTTTGCGGTTACGGCGGCGCGCTATGCAAGGCTGCCCAAGGCCCACCGCTCCCCGGCGCGGGTGCTGAAGGCCTGGCTGGATTTCCTGCGCACCCCGTTCAGCCCCGGCATTGATCTGGCCCGCTATGAACGGCAGGCCGGCTTTCCGCAGCTGGCCACGGCCCGCCACGCGATGGACAATCGCAACTGGCTGGCACTGGTGGGCGGGGGCTGATCCGCCGCCGTGTCAGGCGATGCCCGGCAGCCGGCCGTTGCGCAGGCTGCCGGGCGTGTAGCCGAAATGCTGGCGGAAGGCGTTGGCCAGATGCGCCTCACTGGCAAAGCCGTGATCGGCGGCGATCGCCACCAGCGGCAGCCGGGTGCGCAGCACGGCCCGGCGCGCCTGGTCCAGCCGGATGCGAAGCACATATTGATAGGGGGACAGGCCGGTCGCCTGCCGGAACTGGCGGCTGAAATGCGGCACGCTCAGGCCCAGCAGATCGGCCAGCGCCTGCACCGACAGGCTGTCGCCGTGGCAGGCCAGCACATGCTCCTCCACTTTGCGCAATTGGGCGCGGGTGAGGCCGTAATTCCACCTGATCCCGCTGTCCCCGATATCGGAATGATGGCGCAGCAGGTGGCGGGCGATGGCCAGGCCCAGCGCTTCGGCGCGCAGATCGGCAAGGCCGCCGTCGGCCAGCAGGGCGGCCTGCACCTCGCGCATCAGACCGCTCAGCACCGGATCGACCTGATCGACGAACGTCGCGCGCAGTTGCGGTGCCGGGCCGTGCCGATCGGGCAGTTCGGCGAGGAAATCCGGATCGAGCATCACGTTCATGTAATGCACGGGCGTGCCGGTCATGGTGGACAGCGCCACGCCGGCGGGCACGACGGCCACCAGGCCATCGGCCAGCTGTTCCTGGCGATGTTCCCCGTCAAGCCAGCGCTCGTTCGCACCGGCGGACAAGGCGAGCGACACCACATGATGGCGGTGGAAGACCTTGTTCACATCCAGGAACGGCTGAGTTTCCAGATCGGCCTGGATCGCGCCCCAGCGCCGCCCGGCGCTGCTGGCCGCCAGGGCACGGTTGGCGAACAGGCGGCTGCGGGCCTGATCGTCGCGCAGGTCGATGCCGGCGGCGAGATCGATACGCGGGCTTGCACTGGATGCGGCCATCGCCACACTCCCTTTGAAGGCGACAATTACATCATGCTGTTCAGGCAAACTCAAGTTCGGCGGCAATGCCGGCGACGTTGAGCGCCACCAGATCCTTGAGGCCATGATCGGGGAAGCGGGCGTGGATGGCGGCGACCAGATTGACCGACAGTTCCGGCGTCAGGCGCGATCCGCGCAGCGCCGTGGACACCAGGCCGCGGACCGTTTCCAGATAGACACGCTGCGCTTCGATCAGCGCCGGGCCGCCGGCCGGGCCATGGCCGGGATAGATGCGGCGGGCATCGCCATGCCGCGCCCCCAGCCGCGCCAGCTGGTGCAGCCATTCGAAGGAGCGCCCTTCCGCCAGCCAGGGGTGGCACGAGGCATAGACGAGGTCGGACACGATCAGCGCATCGGTCTGCGGCAGCCGGATGATGCAATCGTTGCTGGATTCGCCGGCGCCCAGCTCATCGACGATCAGTTCGATATCGTCGATGCGCAGCCGTTCCCCAGGTTCCAGCACGCCATCGGGCAGCCATGTGCTGGCGGGATAATCATCACCGTGGATCGGCCTCCAATAGGCCCGCTTGTCAGCCTCGATCTCGGCGATGCCGGCGGCGGTGCGGCGCGTGGCCAGCACCGGCGCGTCGATGCCGTCAAGCAGGGTGCCGGTGCCGTTGAAATGATCGGGGTGCGGATGGGTGATCAGCACCGCCGCCACCGGCTTGCCGATTGCGGCCACCTGCCGCTTTAGCGCCCGGGCGGCCGAGACGAGGAACTGCGTATCGACGACAACCAGCGAGCACGCGCCTTCGATGATGAAGCTGTTCACCAGAAATGCGCTTTCCGGCGCACTATAGACATGGATCTGCACGGCACATTCTCCTGCCACTTGGGGAGTGACAGTTGTGACTATAGTTTCGGCCGGCGGCGGCGGCCTTGCAGAATCCAATCATTTTGGCCGGCCGGCGCAGATCAGGCGCTGGCCTGCTGCCGGGCCATGCAGTTGTTCACGGCTTCCAGATAGCGGGTCACCACCGCGCGCTCCTCCTCCGTCATGGCGGCGGAAGCGCTGGTCATCGCTTCGGAGACAGGCAGAAGATCGAGAGCGGCCTTCTGCATGGCCACCGGAGTGAGCGAGACCAACTGGCTGCGGCGATCGCGGGGGTTGGGCCTGCGGGCGATCATCTTCTTGCCTTCCAGCCGGTCGAGCAGGGCGGTGACCGATGCCGACGGCATCGACAGCATGACGCCCAGCGCGCCCGGCGACAGTTCGCCCGCCACCTGCAGCTGTTCCAGTGCCGCAACTTCGGCAAGCCCGATCTTCATGCGGCGGCCGGCGAACGAGGTGAAGCTGAACAACAAAGCGACATGGCGCTGCCAGACAAGGGTCAGATCAAGGGGCGATGGCATTTGTCTCGCTTTCCGAGAATATAGGCACACTTTGGTTCTTGGCGACGCCCTTACAGATTAAGGGGCTGATCCATGCCAACAACCACTTCCCATGACGATATCGCAAGACATTGCCGTTGTCGCCGGCAGGTCGGGAGTCGCGGCGCACACGGGAGGCGGACATGGTGACGGCCGGACGGCGCACGCCCTGGCGGCACAGCGTCTGGGTGCGGGGGGCGGGCCTTGGCCTCGGGCTCGGGGTGGCGATCAATCTGGGCATCCTGGCCGCCGGTGCTGGCACGGATGCGCCGGGCGCCGCCGATCCGGGGCCGATCAACCGCCTCATCCAGGCCATCGTGCCCTTTGTCTGGCTGGGATTGTTCGCGGCGATGGCCACGGCCATCCTGATCCTGCGCGCGCTGGGCCGTGGAGCGGCCCTGCCCGCCGCCGCCGCCATGCTGCTGCTGGTCAATTGCGCACTGTATCCCGTCTACACGCTGGGGTTCCAATCGATGCCGCTCGGCCTTGCCGGCAATATCTTCACCGCCATCCTGGCCGCCTTTGCCGCCGGCGCCGCGGCCCGCCTGTCGCCGCTGGCCGCCGCCTTGCTGCTGCCGGTGACCATCTGGGTGTCACTGGCCGCCATCGGGCTGGTGGCCGTGATGACCGGCGGCCAGTTCTAGCCGCGCAGCATGATGCACGCCCGATGCGCGCGGGGCGGTGTCGGCCGCTGCTGACAGAAATGCCCAGGGTGCCGCAGACCAAGGCGCTGACGGCCCCGGGCAGCACGGCGCGCTGAACCGCCGCGGGCAAGGAAAGCCGTATTCAACCGCAAGTTCCGGAGCGTTTAGGGAATTATCAAGGCTTACATCATGAAGGCCAACATGAAGGAGGCCAGAGATGAAGACCATGATCACCCGCATCGCCAATATTTCGGAAGTCGCGTTGCTGATCACCAGCAGCATCATTCCCGGCATCTTGTTCAGCGACGTGCTGATCAGACTGATCTGATCGGCAAGAAAAACCCATCACCATCCACCGATAGTTTACCGGTTGATGGTGATGGGCTCTGTCTTGTAAGGCCCGTCGCCGCCCGGACTGGCGGATTGGCAGCGCCGGGCCGGTGGGTGGCTATTCGGCAGCAGGCTTTGCCGCAGCAGCCGCGGCCTTCATCTGGGCCAGGGTGTTGGCGTTGCCGGCCATCCCCCAGCCGCCATCGGGCACTTCATTGATGTGCACCCAGGTGTAGGCGCGGGCGGCGGGAATGCCCTCGGCCGTGACAGCGGCATCAGTGACGAGCCGGATCATCTCCGCCTTGCGGGCGGCGTTGAGGGAACCTTCAGGAACCGAAATCTGGATGAGAGGCATGGCCGAGCTCCTTTGCTATGGCGATTACCATAATATGTTGATCGCCATATTTCGTCAAGCGCGATTGCTCCGCCGGACTTGCGACCATTTTCTCGCTTTTGAACCAGATGGACGGAACGAAAGCGCCGCCACCGGGCCAAGGCCAGCCGTGGCCATTTCCGGGCACGGCAGGTCCGCTCAATCGGTCGATTCGGGGCCGCGACCGAACAGCATGTCGCTTTCCCGCTTCAATCGCTCCTTGGCGGCCTCGAACGCGGCCAGTGCCCCCGAAAGGCGTTTCAGATCATCCGCCCGCATGTTCAGCCCTTCGCGCAGGAACAGCGCGGCGGCTTCCGACCGGCTTTTGGCAGCGCCAACCTTCACCCAGTCGTCCAGCGCCGCTGCCGTGGCGGCGTCCACCCTGGTCATCACCACCTGGTCGCGATTGGTGCCCTTCAGGGCATCACGCGCCTCGTCCAGACCGGCCTTGACGACCACGATCCGCGGCCTGTCCTCACCCTCTTCCAGCAGTGCTGGATCCACACCCAGTTGTGCCAGCACATCCATCACAGTTTTTGGCAGATTGACCATGCGCCACTCCAATATTACGTATTACATATTACGCGAATCATCTGTTGCTTGAGGAGGATTGTAATGTTCATTGACGCTGCCGTCCAACCGCCCGCCGTTGTTGCGCCGGCCCAGCCGGCAATGCCCCAGGTGGCGGGTTTCCGTCCGATCCGTCTGCGGCCGTCGGCCATCGGCCATTTCCATCTTTCCGGCACGATTGCCGGCAAGCCGGTGGAGGTGCTGATCGACACGGGCGCATCGGGCACGGTGATCGATCGCAGCTGGGCCGAAAGCAACGGCCTCACCATGAAAGCCATGGCCGGACGCGGCTCGGGCGTGGGCGGCGCGGCGATGGCATTGGGGATGCTGGACGAGCATCAGCTCGTGCTGGACGGCATGACCGTGACGGCCAATGTGGTGGCGATGGACCTGTCCAACGTCACCCGCCAGCTGGCGGCCAACAATGTCACGCCGCCGCAGATCGTGGTGGGGGTTGATGTGCTGCGCCGCCACCGCGCGGTGATCGACTATGCCACCTCAACCCTGTGGCTGGCCCCGGCGCCGCAACCTTGACCGCCAGCCGTCCCGCCCGGATCTCCGGAAGGAAGGGTCATGCGCATGATGTCGTCTGGCCCGTTTGACAATCCGATCGCCCTGGAACGGGCACCGCCCGGCAATGGCGGCCGGCGGCAGCCGTTCCCCCCTTGCGAAATGCCGCCGCAGGTTTATATGGCAATCAACATATAAACCTGCAAAGGCCGCCGCCCGTGCCCAGAAAGACCGATTCCCGCGCCAAGGCGCTGGCCACGGCCGAGCAATTGTTCCGCACCCAGGGCTATGCCGCCACCGGCCTGGCCCAGATCATCGCCGAAAGCGGGTCGCCCAAGGGCTCCTTTTACTTCCATTTTCCGGACGGCAAGCTGCAGATGGCGCAGGAGGCGCTGGCGGCCTATGCCGGCCGGGTGGCAGCCTTCATCCAGACGCTGCCCGCCGGCACACCGCCCGATGCCGCCACGCTGATCCAGCAGCTGTTCGCGGCCATCGCGGCCGAGATGCAGGCGGCCGACCATCGCCTCGGCTGCCTGGTGCAAAATCTGGCCCATGAGCAGGTCGAGCCTGCCGGCGTGCTGGCCGCGCCGCTGGCCGAGGCCATCGCCCTGTGGGAAGCGCAGCTGGCCGCACGGCTGGTGGCGTGCGGTCTGGCGCCCGCGGCCGCCCGGCCCCGCGCCCGCGCCATCATCCTGCTGCTGGAAGGCGCGCGCACCATCGCCCGCATCGAGCGCAGTGACGCGGCCTTCACGCTGGCCGCACGGCTGGCCTGCGCCGATCTGGACGCGGCGGGCTGATCGCCGGCCAATTGCACCGCAAGAAACGGAGCGTCACGCCGCACGCTCCAGCCGCATGATCCGCCTGTCGAACCGAAAGGACAGCGATCATGATCGTCAGCAGCGAACCTGCCATCCTCTATCTGGGCACGCCCGTGGTGCTGCTCAGCACCGGGAATGAAGATGGCAGCGCCAATCTGGCGCCCATTTCCTCCGTCTTCTGGCTGGGCTGGCGGGCGGTGCTGGGCATCTCGGCCGCATCGCAGACCGCCCACAACCTGCTGGCCCGGCCGGAACTGGTGATCAACCTGCCCAGCGCCGCCATGGCCGCCCATGTGGACGCGCTGGCGCTGACCACCGGGGCCAATCCGGTGCCGGACTACAAGGCGCAGCGCGGCTATGCCCATGTGCCCGACAAGTTCGCCGCCGCCGGCCTGACGGCGCTGGCCAGCGAAGTGGTGGCCCCGCCGCGCGTGTCCGAGGCGCCGATGCAGCTGGAGGCCCGCATTGAGGCCATGCACAGCCTGGCCGCCGATGATCCCGCCCAGGCCGGCAAGCTGCTCACCTTCGAAGCGCGCATCCTGCGCGTGCATGTGGACGATGCGATCCTGTTTCCCGGCCAGCCCAACCGCATCGATCCCGATCGCTGGGAGCCGCTGATCATGAGCTTCCAGAAATTCTATGGCCTGTCGGGCCAGCGCCATCCCTCCCGCCTCTCCAGCATCGACGAGGCGGTCTATCGCAGCCCCGATGTGGACCGCGCCCGCGCGGCTTGAACATCGCCCGGAACCACGCAACCATGGAGCCTGCCATGACCACTGCCATTGATCCCGAAGCCGACCGCTGGGCCCGCGTGCTGGCCCACGACAGAAGTGCTGACGGCGAATTCTTCTATTCGGTGCGCACCACCGGCGTGTTCTGCCGCCCGTCGTGCCCGGCGCGGCCCGCTCGGCGCGAGAATGTGGCCTTCCACGACAGCGCCGCCGCTGCCGAGGCCGCCGGCTTCCGCCCCTGCCGCCGCTGCCACCCGCTGGCGCTTGACGGGCGTGATCCGCACAGTTCGCTGATGCAGGCCATGGCCGATTATATCACCGCCCATGCCGACGAGCCGCTGCCGCTCGCCCGTCTGGCCGACGAAGCCGGCATGAGCAGTTTCCATTTCCAGCGCACGTTCAAGGCGGTGATCGGGGTGAGCCCGCGCGACTTCCAGGCCGCCGCACGCTTGCGCTGCTTCAAATCCAGCCTGCGCGACGGCGAGGCGGTGCTGGCGGCGACATTCGACGCCGGCTATGGCTCGGCCAGCCGGGTCTATGAACAGGTTGGCGGCCAGCTGGGCATGACGCCTTCGGCCTATCGCGCCGGCGGCGCGGGCGAAACCATCGTCCATGCGGTGCGCGACACCGCGCTGGGTCCGCTGATGATGGCGGCGACGGCGCGCGGCGTGTGCTTCGTGCAGTTCGGTCCCGATGCCGCCGCACTGGAACGGCAGCTGGCCGCCGAGTTTCCGTGCGCCGGGCTGGCACCGGCCGGGCCGGACAGCGGGCCGGCGCTGGATGCCTGGATGCAGGCGTTGGCCGCGCATCTGGCAGGGGTGGCGCCGCGCCCCGATCTGCCGCTCGATCTGCGCGGCACGGCGTTTCAGGTGAGCGTCTGGCGCTTCCTGCTCAGCGTGAAGCCCGGCGATGTCGTCAGCTATTCCGAACTGGCGGCCGGCGTGGGGGCACCGCGCGCGGTGCGGGCGGCGGCCAGCGCCTGTGCGGCCAACCGGGTGGCGGTGCTGGTGCCGTGCCACCGCGCGCTGCGGGCCGATGGCGGCATGGGCGGCTATCGCTGGGGGCTGGAGCGCAAGCGCGCCCTGCTCGATGCCGAACGCCGGCAGCGGAGCGCGGCATGATCGGCGCGCTGCCCCCGGTTGCAGACCTGCTGGCCGCGCTTGATGCCGATGGCCATGCCATCATCCCCGGTCTGCTGGATGCCGACGCCTGCGCGGCCACGGCGGCGCTGTTCGACGATCCGGCAACGCCGTTCCGTTCGCGCATCGACATGGCGCGCCACGGTTTCGGGCGCGGCCATTATGGCTATTTCGCCCGGCCGCTGCCGCCGCTGGTGCAGGGCTTGCGCGGCGGCCTCTATCCGGCGCTGGCCGCGCAGTGCGCCGCCGCCGGCCAGACCCGGCCGACGCCATTGCTGCTGCGCTATGGCCCCGGCGATTTCAACCGCCTGCACCAGGATCTTTATGGCCCGCTGGTGTTTCCGCTGCAGCTGGTGGTGCTGCTCGACAGGCCGGGGCGCGATTTCGGCGGCGGCGAACTGATGCTGGTGGAAGGCCGGCCGCGCCAGCAGTCGCAAGGGCGGGTGGTGCCGCTGCGCCAGGGGGATGCCGCCCTGTTCCCGGTGCGGGAGCGCCCGGTTCCCAGCGCGCGCGGCTGGGCCCGCGCCAGCATGCGGCACGGCGTTGCCACCCTTCATCACGGCCAGCGCCGCACCCTAGGCATCATCTTCCACGACGCGGCCTGAGCCGCCGGAGCGGCGTGGCTGGCTCCAAAGCGCCGATGGCGCGTTCTCTCCGCTGCACAGCCCCGGGAGACGCGCCATCACCACCTTCATGTTCGCCACCGGCATCGAAAACAGCGTGCCGACCATCAATGGCGGCCGCACCCGCATCGACCAGATGGACGCCTGCGGCCATTACCGCCATTGGCAGACCGATTTCGCCCTGGTGCAGGACATGGGCATCGGTTTCCTGCGGTTCGGCCCGCCGATCCACACGACATGGCTGGGGCCGGACCGTCATGATTGGGAATTTGCCGATCTCGCCTTTGCGGATCTGAAGCGGCGCAACATCGTGCCGATCGCCGATCTGTGCCATTTCGGCGTGCCGGACTGGATCGGCAATTTCCAGAACCCGGATTTCCCGGACCAGTTCTGCCGCTACGCCCTGGCCTTTGCCCGGCGCTTTCCGTGGGTGCAGCTGTACACGCCGGTCAACGAGATGTTCATCTGCGCCACCTTTTCGGCGCGCTATGGCTGGTGGAACGAGCAGATGGCCAGCGACCGCGCCTTCGTGACGGCGCTGAAGCATCTGGTGAAGGCCAATGTGCTGGCGATGCAGGCGATCCTGCAGCTGCGCCCCGATGCGATCTTCGTGCAGAGCGAATCATCGGAATATTTCCACGCGGAATCGCCGGCGGCCATCGCCCCGGCCGAACTGCTGAACGCCCAGCGTTTCCTGTCGCTCGATCTCAACTATGGCCGGCGGGTGGATTCGGAAATGTACGAATATCTTACCGACAACGGCATGAGCCGGGCGGAATATCATTTCTTCCTGGGCAATCGCATGAAGCAGCACAGCATCATGGGGAACGATTATTATGCCAGCAACGAGCACCGCGTGGCGGCCGATGGCACCACCCGCGCCTCGGGCGAGATTTTCGGCTACAGCGAGATCACCCGCCAGTATCACGACCGCTATCGCCTGCCGGTGATGCACACCGAAACCAACATCGCCGAAGGGCCGCGGGGCTCGGAGGCGGTGGACTGGCTGTGGAAGCAATGGGCCAATGTGCTGCGCGTGCGCAATGATGGCGTGCCGATCGTCGGCTTCACCTGGTATTCGCTCACTGATCAGGTCGATTGGGACACGGCGCTGCGCGAAACCAATGGCCACGTGAACCCGCTGGGCCTGTTCGATCTGGATCGCCGCATCCGCCCGGTGGGCCGGGCCTATCAGCAGCTGATCGCCCAGTGGCGCGATGTGCTGCCCACCCAGAGCCTGTGCCTGACCGTGCCGGTGGTGATGCCCGACGAGGTGGGCAGCACCCACGCGCGGCGGCAATCGCAGCGGGCGCGGCGCCTGATCGCGGCGGCACCGGCCGGCGAGCCCGCCGCCTGAGCCCGCAATGGTGCCCCGCCCCAGTGTTGCTGCGCAATGCCCCTGCGGCGGGCAGGCGCGGCGTTGACGCCATTGACGCTTGCCAATTCTGTCCACACACATTGGGGGTTGCCGGGCCAGAAGGCGGCGCGGGCAGCCGATGCGGCTGATGATCGGGCGGGAAACGGCAACATGGACCACAGCAGTGGCGTGCTTTCCAACCAGTGGCTTGAACGCCTGCCGGTGGCGCGTGATCGCACGCTGGCGCGGCTGGCCGCCACCATCGGGCTGGCCCTGCTGGCCTGGGCGGTGCGCACGCTGGCCGATCCGCTGCTGCCGTCGGGCTTTCCCTATGTCACCTTCTTCCCGGCGGTCATCATCACCTCCTTCCTGTTCGGCGTGCGTTTCGGGGCGCTTTCGGCGCTGCTGTGCGGGCTGCTGGCCTGGTATTTCTTCGTCGTGCCGCTGCACAGTTTCCAGATCAGCTTCAATGTGTTCGTGGCGCTGGCCTTCTATGCCTTCGTGGCGGCGACCGATCTGGCGCTGATCCACTGGATGCAGACGGCCAACCGCCAGCTGATCGACCAGCGCGAGCTGAACCGGGAGCTGGCCGAGGCCAAGGCGCTGATCGTGCGCGAACTGGAACAGCGCATCCGCGAGCGTGACGAGGTGACCGCCCACCTGATCGACAGCCAGGTGCAGACCCAATTGGCCACGCAAACCGCCGGCATCGGCCTGTGGCAATGGAATGTGCGCACCGGCGAAGTGCTGTGGGACCGCACGATGTTCGCCCTTTATGGCCTGCCGCCCACGCCCGACGGGCTGGTGCGGTACAGCGACTATATCGACAGCCTGCACCCCGATGATGCCGCCCAGCAGCACGCCAGCCTGGAGCGCACTGCGGCCAATGGCGGGCAAAGCGAGCGCGAGTTCCGCATCCTGCGCCGCGACGATGGCCGCATCTGCCACATCCGCGCTGTCGAATTTGCCCGCGCCGGGCCGGACGGCCGCCCCCTGTGGGTAGTGGGCACCAACCTCGACGTGTCGGAGCAGAGGAAGCGCGAGGCGCAGGTGCGGATGCTGATGGGCGAGGTGAACCACCGCGCCAAGAACATGCTGGGCGTGGTGATGGCAGTGGCCCACCAGACCGGCGGCGCCGATCATGACCAGTTCATGGCGCGCTTTTCCGATCGCATCGCCTCGCTGGCCGCCAGCCAGGATCTGCTGGTGATGAGCATGTGGAACGGGGTGGAACTGGCGACGCTGGCCCGCGCCCAGCTCAGCCATTTCGAAGGCCTGATCGGCACGCGCATCCGCATGGCAGGGCCGCCGGCCTTGATGTCGCCGGCGGCGGTGCAGGCCATCGGCATGGCCCTGCACGAGCTGACCACCAATGCCAGCAAATATGGCGCGCTGTCGAACGACGCCGGCTGCATCGAGATCGGCTGGGCACGGCAGACGGATGGCGAGGGCGGTGACCGCTTCACGATCACCTGGCGCGAAAGCGGCGGGCCAGCGGTGGTGCCGCCAACCCGGCGCGGCTTTGGATCAACGGTGACGGGCCGCATGGTGCAGATGAGCGTTGATGGCCAGGTGACGACCGATTTCGCCCCCGGCGGCCTGGTCTGGCGGCTTGACTGCCCGGCAGCCAACATCATCGACGACGGCCAGGCCCGGCTGTTCGATCATGGCGCACGGCCATGACCCGCCACATCCTGCTGGCCGAGGACGAGGCCTTTCTGGCCATATTGGTGACCGAGGCGCTGGAGGACGCCGGCCACGCCGTGATCGGCCCGTGCCAGACGGTCGCGCAGGCGCTGGCGGCGCTGGCCGGGGCCGAACGCTGCGATGCGGCGGTGATCGATGCCAATCTGCGCGGGGCGAGCGCCGCCCCGGTGGCCGAGGCGCTGGCAGCGCGCGGCATCCCCTTCCTTGTCACCACCGGCTATCTGCGCAGCCAGTTGCCGCCGGTGCTGGCCGGCGCGCCGGTGCTGTCAAAACCGGTGCGCATGGCCGAATTGACCGACGCGCTGGACGGGCTGCTGCCGCCGGCTAGCGGCTGATCTCGCGGTCGAGATAGGCAGCCACCAGGGCGGCGCGCTGGGCGTCGGCGGTGCGGTCAGCCCCCGCCGCATGGCCGCCTTCGGTCGCCTCGTCATAATAGAAACGGTCCCCCAGCGCGGCCAGCGCGGCGGCGAACTTGCGGGCGTGCCCGGGGTGGACACGGTCATCCTTGGTGGAGGTGTAGATGAACGGTGCCGGGTAATTCACCCCCGCCTTCAGATTGTGGTAGGGCGAATAACGCTGGATGAAGGCCCAGTCCGCCGGCACGTCCGGATTGCCATATTCGCCCATCCACGAGGCACCGGCGAGCAGGTGGGAATAGCGCTGCATGTCGATCAGCGGCGATCCCATGATCACGGCGCCATAAAGATCGGGGCGCTGTTCCATGGCGACACCCACCAGCAGGCCGCCGTTGGAGCGGCCGGAAATGGCGATCTTGCGCGGCGCGGTGATGCCGGATGTGATCAGATCCTCGGCCACGGCGTGGAAATCATCATAGACGGTCTGGCGCTTCTCGCGCAGGCCGGCGGCGTGCCAGGCCGGGCCATATTCGCCGCCGCCGCGGATGTTGGCGAGCACGAAGGCGTTGCCGCGCTCCACCCACAGCAGGCCAACCGGGCCGGCGCGATAGGGCTGCTCGACCAGATAGGTCGGCGTCTGCGCCAGGCGGAAGCCGCCATAGGCGTGCATCAACACCGGCACCGGGCCGGTGGTGCCCTTCTTGCGCACCAGGAAATAGGGGATGCGCGTGCCATCCTTGGCGGTGGCAAAGCGCTGTTCCACCTGCATGGTGCTGGCATCGAAGCGCGCCGGCAACGCCTGCACCGGCGCGGGCGCTGCGCCGGGTGCCACGGCATAGAGCGTCGGCGGGGTGAGCATCCCTTCCACGGTGGCAAAGGCCAGATCCTCGCTGCCGGCGGTGGCATCCAGATGCACCGTGGCATTGCCCGGCAGCGCCATCGGCACCGGCTGCCAATGGCCCGCCGCATCGCGCCGCAGAGCCACCAGCCGGCCAGACACGTTGTCGAGCAGTTTCACCCACACCACGTTCTTGCCGGCGCTCACCTGCTCGATCGACTGGGTGGGGCCGGGGGTGAACATGCTTTCCACCACCGGCGGCCGGCCGGCCAGCACATCGGCGATGCCATAGGCCACCAGCGCGCCGGCGGGGCGGCCGGCCCAGGGCGATTGCAGCTTGGCGATCACCCGGCCATCCAGCACATCCTCGATATCGGCATCATCGGGCAGCGGGGAACGCACCAGCCGGCCATCGGGCGCGATATGGCTGGCGATCTGGTGATAGAAATCCGGCCGGCGGGTGAAGAAGGCCCAGCGCGCATCGCCGTCGCTGATGGTGCGGGCACTGGCCGACACGTCGGTCGCGGCCCCCTCTCCCACCAGAGTGGCCGCGCTCAGCGGCGTGCCGCGCTGCCAGCGCTTGACGATGCGCGGATAGCCCGACGTGGTGGCGCTGCCCGGCCCGAAATCGGTGGCGACATACAGCGCATCCGGCCCGGCCCAGGCGAGGCTGGATTTGGCGTTGGGCAGCTGGAAGCCGCCGGCCACGAACTGGCCGGACGCCACGTCGAACTCGCGCGCTACCACCGCATCGGTGCCGCCTTCAGCCAGGCTGATCATGCAGCGCACATAGGCCGGGGCCAGGCAGTTGGCGCCCTTCCACACCCAGGATTTGCCCTCGGCCCGGCCCAGCGCATCGACATCGATCAGCACCCGCCACTGCGGCGTGCCGGCCTTGAAGCTGGCCAGCGAGGCCGTCCGCCACAGGCCGCGCGGGTTGCGGGCATCCGTCCACAGGTTCAGCACCGATCCGCCGTGGATGGCCGCGGGTTCGGCAATGCGGTGATCATCTTCCAGCAGCGCCAGCGCGCGGGCGCGGGTGGCGGCAAAGCCCGGCGTTGCCGCCAGCACGTCCAGCGTCGCCTTGTTCCAGCTTTCCACCTGCGCGAGGGCGCGCGGGCCCTCCACCGCCTCCAGCCAGGCATGGGGATCGGGGGATTCGGGCGCAGCGGCGACGGCGAACAGGGAGGCGGCAGCAAGGACGAGACGGCGCATGGAAAACCCCGGTGGTGCAACGGCCCGCCGTTGTGGCACAGCCGCGCGCCGCTGACAAAGCGCCCTGTGTCAGCGCGTGGTGTAAAGGCGCACCAGCGTGCGGCGCTCGGCCGGGCCAAGGCCGAGTTCATCCTTCAGATAGGCATCAACGCCGCCCGGGTGGGCATCCATCACCGCGAACACGGCATCGATATAGGCACGGTCCACCCCCATGATCGCCTGCAGCACATCGGGCGGCAGCCGGCGCCAGAACTGGGCCTGGGGATCATTGCCGCCGGTCAGCTTCGCCGGATCGAAATAGCGGTTGGACAGCAGATAATCCTCGATCACCACGGCGCGCGGTGTGCCGAGCGCGGTGAGCAGCAGCGCGGCGGCGACGCCGGTGCGATCCTTGCCGGCCGAACAGTTGAACGCCAGCGGCGCGCGGCCGGCCAGCAATTCGCCGAACATCCGGCGATACTGGCCGTTGAACTGCTTCAGGATGCCGGGATAGGTTTGCGTCATCGCCGCTTTGGCCTGCGCGCCAGTGGGCGGTGTCGGCCCGAACAGTGCGGCAATGGCGCGCATGTCGTTCAGATAATCATCGGCAAGCACGGTCGGCGCCTTGCCCGCCGGCCAGTTGACGGGGGCCGAGGCGCGCTCGTTGCGGTCGCGGAAATCGCAGACGGTGCGGATGCCGCGCCGGGCCAGCGTGTCGAAATCGGCCGGGGTCAGCCCCGCCATCGCGCCGGAACGATACAGCAGGCCCCAGCGGATGCTGCGCCCGCCGGCGGCCGGATAGCCGCCCAGATCACGGAAATTGTTGCCGCCGATCAAGGCCACAACCCGTTCGTGCGGCACATCGGCCACCACCGGCGGTGCCACCGGCGCGGCCATGGCCGGCAGCGCCGGCACCAGCAGAACAGCAGCAATCAGTGCATGTTTCATGGCATTTTGCATGGCATCGGCCCCTCGCAACCCGTCACCACGTGACTAGGCGGCAGCTGTGGCAGATTCATGACTGTCACAATTGCGCAATTTTGTCATTTGCTGTCATCTGATTGCCGCAGATTCGTCATCAATATTTTACACCGCTGCTATCGTTCTTTCATGTTGGCAGCATAGGGCCGCGTCATCAGGGTGCGGCCATGGGGGCTGGGCACCTGCATTTCGGGGATCTTCCAGTCATGAAGACGATGCGTCTCGCGCTCACCTGTTCATCGCTGCTGGCGATGCTTGCCGCCGCCATGCCGGCCACCGCCGCCGAAGCCGCCGCTGCCGATGCCGCCACGGCTGCCGACGGCGAAGGCCTGGCCGAAATCGTGGTCACCGCGCAGAAGCGCCGCGAAAATCTGCAGACGACGCCGATCGCCATCGCCGTGCTGGGCAACGCCGCGCTGACCGACCGTCACGTCGTCTCGCTGGTCGATCTGGGCGACGGCGCCATCCCGTCGCTGAAGGTCGCGCCCTTCTTCTCGCGCCCGGGCGCGCTGGTGATGAACATCCGCGGCGTTGGCGTGATGTCCGACAGCAACCAGCCGGCCCGCGATCAGGGCGTCGGCGTCTATGTTGACGGCGTCTATCTGGGCCGCGCCCAGGGCCTGGGCACCGCGCTGTATGATGTCGAAAACCTCGAAGTGCTGAAGGGCCCGCAGGGTACGCTGTTCGGCCGCAACACCGAAGGCGGCGCCATCAACATCGTCACCAAGAAGCCGTCGGGCCAGTTCAAGTTCAACACCACGGCCGGCCTGGGCAACTTTGGCAGCTACAACGTCGTCAGCCACATCGACCTGCCGGAATTCGCCGGCATCAGCATCAAGTTCGACGGTGTTGTGACCGCCCGCGAAGGCATGGTGAAGAACCCGTTCGCCGGTGCCAGCGACTTCAACAGCTATGACAAGCGCGGCTTCCGCGTCGAAGCGCTGTGGAAGCCGACCAGCAGCCTGTCGGTCGATCTGACCATGGACAATGGCTATGACGCCACCAGCACCCTGTATCAGCAGCTGATCTCGGCGCCGACCGGCCTGGCCGCCACCGCCACCGGCCCGGCCATCCCGCCCAACTTCCTGGCCGCCATCAACCCGGTTCAGCCCACCCGCGCCAGCGTCGCCACCGTCGGCGTGCCGCAGCAGCTGGGCATCGGCAAGTCCGAAGGCTATCGCCTTGGCCTCGACTGGGAAGTCAGCCCGACCCTGACCTTCAAGTCGATCACCGCCTACCGCGTGCTGTACCAGAGCCAGTATGACAACGGTTCGGCCACGCCGACCCTGTCGATCGCGCCGACCACGGCCAACCCGAACGGCGATTTCTCCATCGCCACCTCGGGCGGCAACTACCAGTTCGGCCGTTACAGCCTGGCACCGTTCCGCCAGAACCAGATCAGCCAGGAATTCCAGGCCATCGGCGAATTTGACCGTGTGAAGTTCTCGGCCGGCGCCCTGTTCTTCCAGGAAAAGGTGCAGGACAGCGCCCAGGCCTTCAACACCATGCAGGTGACCAACGCCGCCGGCACCGCCTTCGCGGCCCGCCAGATCGATTATCTGGCCCAGGTCGTGCAGCGCGCCAGCTATGTGAAGGTGACGAGCTATGGCCTGTACGGCCAGGGCACCTACACCCCGCCGATCGCCAACGACATCCTCCACCTGACGCTGGGCGGCCGTTGGACGCAGGACCAGAAGCAGGGCAATCTGTTCACAATCAACGGCGCCCTGCCGGTGGTGCCGGTGAACGGCGTCAACGTCAGCGGCAAGCTGTATCTCGACCGGACGTGGAAGCGCTTCGATCCGATGATCAACCTGGCGGTTGACCTGTCCGACGACATCCACGCCTATGGCAAGTGGAGCACCGGCTATCGTTCGGGCGGCGCCAGCTCGCGCTCGATCACCTATCGCTCGTTCGATCCGGAAACGCTGTCGATGTTCGAAATCGGCTTCAAGAGCGAGTTCTTCGATCGCCGCGTGCGCTTCAACGCTGCCGCCTACACCGGCGCCTACAAGAACATCCAGCTCGATTTCAGCGGCCTGTATGAAGACGTCGTCAACGGCGTGCGCGTGGCCACCACCCGCACCACCACCGACATCGTCAACGCGCCCGGCACCGGCCGCGTGAAGGGCGTGGAACTGGAACTGCTGGTCAACCCGGCGCAGGGCCTCACCCTGTCGGGCAGCTTTGCCCACAACGAGGTCACCATCCCGCCGACGCTGAACCCGTTCCCGCAGACCGGCGGTGTGCTGATCACCGTGCCGCTGCCGATCTACCAGGTGTACACGCCGATGAACACCGCCAGCGCCGCGATCGATTATGATCTGCCGCTGAAGAACGCCACGCTGCACGCGCACCTGGATGCCAACTATGACTCCGGCGTCTATGCCAACTACACCGATGTGGCCTATGATCCGGTCACCCGCGCCGTGCGCTACCCGCAGCCCAAGGGCGATGCCGGCTTCATCGTCAACGGCCGCATCGCGCTGGGCGACATCAAGGTGCCCAACAGCGATGCCAAGCTGACCGTGGCGCTGTGGGCCCGCAACCTGTTCAACGAACAGCATCTCTTCTACAAGACCGGTTCGCCGCAGGGCGGCGTGCAGGGCTTCTTCAACGACTTCCGCACCTATGGCATCGAAGCCAACGTGAAGTTCTGAAGCGCGCCCGCGCGCTGATGTGGCCGGCCCGCTGGAGACAGCGGGCCGGCACGCATTTTTGAGGGCTCGCAGCGCCCGGCGGCAAGGCACAATGTGGGTACCCACCTTGCGAAAGCCCCGCCCATGCCGCGCGCCATCCTGATTGCCAGCCTGATCGCCCCTTCGCTGATCGTCGCTGCCGCCCACGCCGCGCCGGCGCAGACCGAAAGCGATGCCTACACGCGCTATGAGCTGCTGTCGCCGGCCAGCCACAAGTTCCGCATCCTCTATGACGTGACCGCCACCACGGCCGGTGCCACGCGCTATTTCAACCCGATCCGCCCCGGCAGCACCGCATCCGATGAAAGCGTGACCGACCGCGCCACCGGCCAGCCGCTGCCCTTCGCCGAAGTGGACGCTGATGAGGCCCGGGCCGGCGGGGTGACGGGTGCTGCCGCCGGCACAAGCTATATCGCCGTCACCCTGGCCCGCCCGGTGCCGGCCAATGGCGGCGGCGCGCGCATCCGCATCATCAAGACCTATGAGGACGCCAAGACCTATCGCAGCGAGGGTGATGCCATCATCTTCGACCGATCACTGGGCATCAGGCGCAACGCCGTGGTGCTGCCCGCCGGTTATCGCCTGGCTGCGGTGAACGTGCCGGTGCAGGTGCTGCAACAGGCGGACGGCCGCATCGCCGTGTCCTTCCTCAACACCAGCCCGGCACCGATGCCGCTTGTCATCCGCGCCGTGCCCGCCGCCGTGCCGGCCGCGCCCTCCTCTCAGGCGAAGCTGCTGGCCGAACGCGCCAGCCAGACCCGCAACATCGTCTATTATCTGCGCGATCCCGACAGCCACACCTTCGATCTGACCCACGATTATACCGAGGAACGGCCCGGCATCGCCGATTATGTGAACATCGTGCGCACCGGCAGCACGGTCAGCAACCCGTCGGCCCGCGATCTCGATACCGGCGCGGCGCTCAGCTTTGAAACCGTCACCGGCCCGGCCATCGCCAGGTTCGACCCCGGCGCCCGCGACCTGACGGCTGACACCACGGCCGTCGTCTTCCACTTTCCGGCCGTCACCACCGGCACCAGCCGCCGCATCCGCATGGCCGAAACCTATACCGATCCCGCCCGCTACACGCGCACCGGCGATGAACTTGTGTGGCACCGCGCCTTCGGCCGCCCGGCCAACGCCGTCGTGCTTCCACCGGGCTGGATCCTCACCAACGCCTCCGTGCCGGCCACGGTGAGCGAGACCGACGACGGCCGCACACGCCTTGATTTCACCAACCCGCGCACCGACGAGATCGACGTGGTGATCACGGCGCGGCGGGCGAAATAGGGCCGGCACCCACGCGCCTGCGGCCGACGCCGCAGCACGTGAAATCATGACCAAATGCTATCTTTTGGTCATGTTTGATTTCGAAACATGATCTTTGTGTTCACATGGGCGGGCGCGGCGCTATGATGCGCGCTCCGGGGGGGAGACACCGCTGTTGTTGAGGACATGATGTCTGATCACGCAGGCCCCTCTCCTGCTCCTGTCACGGCCCTGCCGGCGTTTTTGCAACAGGGCGGTGCCTGCGCGGCGCTGATCGCGGCGCGCGACTGGTCGGGCACGCTGGGCCCGCTGGAGCACTGGCCCGCGTCGCTGCGCACGTCGCTGGCGATCGTGCTGCGGTCCCCGGTGCCGATGGTGATGCTGTGGGGCAGCGCCGGCATCATGCTGTACAACGATGCCTACAGCGTGTTTGCCGGCGGCCGCCACCCGGCGCTGCTGGGTTCGCCGGTGCGCGCGGGCTGGCCGGAGGTGGCGGATTTCAACGATCATGTGATGGCCACCTGCCTGGCGGGCGGCACCCTGGCCTATCGCGACCAGCAGCTGATCCTGCACCGCAGCGGCGTGCCCGAAGCGGTGTGGATGGACCTGACCTATTCGCCGATCGCGGGGGAGGATGGCGTGCCGGCCGGCGTGCTGGCCATCGTGGTGGAAACCAGCAGCCGTGTCGCCGCCCAGGCCCGCGCCCGCGACAGCGAGGCCAGCCTGCGCGCGGCGGTGGAGCAGATGCCGATCGGCATCACCCTGGCCGCGGTGGAGACCGGCGGCGTCGTCCACATGAACCGCGCCGGGGCCGCCATCATCGGCACCGACACGCCGCCAGCCGGCGTGGACGGATATGCGGTGTGGGGCGCGGTGCACGCCGATGGCACGCCCTACCAGCCGGCGGATTATCCGCTGGCCCGCGCCGTGCAGCACGGCGAGGAGGTGCACGCCGAACCGATGCGCTATCGCCGCCCGGATGGCCGGCTGGTGCGGCTGGAGGTGAGTGCCGCCCGCGTTCATGATGGCGACGGCCGGGCGCTGCTGGCGGTGTGCGCCTTTTCCGACATCACCGAGCGTTTCGAGGCCGAACAGCAGCTGCGCGAGAGCGAGGGCCGGCTGCGCCGCGCCTGCGAGGCCGGCGGCATCGGCACCTATGAATGGGACTTGGTCAGCGGCAGCGGCAGCCAATCGGATTCGATGCTGCGGCTGGCCGGGCTGCCACCGGGCCGCCCTTACAGCCTGCGCGAGATGCTGGCGGTGGTGCACCCCGACGATATCAGCCACGTGCTGGCCACCGTGGCGAAGATCGCCGAGGGGGCCGACCGGGTGGAGACCGACTACCGGGTGCAGCATGACGCTGGCGGCCACCGCTGGCTGCGCGACATCGGCACGCTGGAGCGCGACAGTGCCGGCCGGCCACTGCGCTGGGTGGGCGTGGTGCAGGACGTGACGCAGCGTGCCGAGGCCGATGCCCGGCTGCGCGAGAACGAGGAGCGGCTGCGGCTGGCGACGCACGCCGCCCAGATGGGCACCTGGGATCTGGACATGCGCACCGGAACCGGCGCGTGGGATGGCGCAGCCATGCAGATTCTGGGTGTCACCCGCACCGCGCCCGATTATGACGCGCTGAGCTGGCTGCACGACATCCACCCCGACGACCGCGAGCGCGTGGCCGCCGCCTTTGCCGCCAGCATTGCCGATGCCGACACCAAATTTGATGTGGAATTCCGCGCCGCCATGCCGGCGGGCGACGGCCACGACCGCTGGGTGACGTCGCACGGAGTGGTGATCCGCGATGCCGCCGGCCGCCCGGTGCGCGCTGTCGGCATCCTGCGCGATGTCAGCGAGCGGCGGCGCGAGGTGGAACGGCTGCGCCAGAGCGAGCAGCGACTGATGCTGGCCGAAGAGGCCGGCGGCATCGGCATGTGGGATTGGAACCTGCAGACCGGCAGTGTCGTCTGGTCGCCGGGCTATTACCGGGTCTGGGGGCATGATCCGGCCGAACCGCCGGGGTTCGAGGCGTTTCTGGCCCGGCTGGAGATGGCGCAGCGGGTGACGGTGGCCGAAAGCGTTGCCGCCGCGCGCGCCTCTGGCCAGGCCTGGTCGATGGAGGCGCGCACCTCTGGCCCCGATGGCCAGCGCCGGGTGATCGCCTGCCGCGGCCGCTTCATCAAGGGTGCCGATGGCAGCGCCGAACGCATGCTGGGCGTGTGCATGGACATCACCGCCCGCACCAGCGCGGAGCAGGCGCTGCGCGAGCTGAACGAGCGGCTGGAATCGGAAGTGGAACGCCGCACCGAACAGCTGGTGCAGGCCCAGGACGCGCTGCGCCAGTCGCAGAAGATGGAGGCGCTGGGCCAGCTCACCGGCGGGGTCGCCCATGATTTCAACAATCTGCTGGGGGCGGTGGTCGGCAGCCTCGATCTCATCCGGCGCGCGCCCGACAATGCCGACAAGGTGCGGCGTCTGGCCGAACTGGGCCTGTCTGCCGCCGATCGCGGGGCCAAGCTGACCGGGCAGCTGCTGGCCTTCAGCCGCGCCCAGCGCATCGAACTGAAGCCGGTGGACCTGGCCGCGCTGGTGCTGGGCCTGCACGATCTGCTGTCGCGCACGCTGGGGCCGATGATCGCCATCAGCTTCGATGTCTGCCGCCGCGCCGTCGTGCTGTCTGATGCGACGCAGCTGGAACTGGCGCTGCTCAACCTGGCCATCAACAGCCGCGATGCCATGCCGGCCGGCGGCCGCCTGGCCCTGTCGTGCCAGTTGCACTTCCATCCCGGCGATGCCCATCTGCCGGCCGGCACCTATGTGGCGCTGCGGGTGAGCGACACCGGCGGCGGCATGCCGCCCGACGTGGCAGCCCGCGCCTTCGATCCCTTCTTCACCACCAAGGCGCTGGGCGAAGGCACCGGCCTTGGCCTCAGCCAGGTGCATGGCATC
The DNA here is from genome assembly GCA_037131365.1 of Sphingomonadales bacterium. Taxonomy (GTDB): domain Bacteria; phylum Pseudomonadota; class Alphaproteobacteria; order Sphingomonadales; family Sphingomonadaceae; genus Sandarakinorhabdus. Next base: position 12,743 of record JBAXRE010000016.1, on the reverse strand, counting down.
GTGCGGCAATCGGGCGGCGATGTGCGCATCGAAAGCCACCCCGGTGCCGGCACCAGCGTCACCCTGCTGCTGCCGCACAGCGACAGTGATGCCGCGCGCGCCGATGCCGCCAGCCCGCCGGCCCGCCTGCAGCGCTGGCACGGCACCGCCTTGGTGATCGACGATGATCCCGGCATCCGCGCCACGCTGGCCGGTTGCCTGGAACTGCTGGGGCTCGATTGCGTGTTCGAAAACAATGGCGCCGATGGTCTGGCCCGCCTTGATGCGCTGTCGCCGCGCCTGCTGATCCTGGATTATGCCATGCCCGGCATGACCGGCGCCGAAGTGGCGGCGCAGGTGCGCGAACGCCGGCCCGAACTGCCGATCATCTTCTGCACCGGCTATTCCGACACCGCCCTGATCGAAGCCGCCGCCGGCCGCGACGTGCTGGTGCTGAGGAAGCCCTTCCGGCTGGGCGATCTGGAAGCCGCCGTGGACACCGCCCTTGGCCGGGAAGCCGCCGCGCCGGCCTGAGCGCTCAGCGGGCCGGGCGCTGGGCGTCCTTCCAGGCCTTCACCGCCGCCAGCGCCCGCGGCACATGCTGGTTGGGGCTGAGCGCGGTGTAAGACAGCAGGATCGTGCCATCAGGCGCGATCACATAGCTGGTGCGGTTGGTCATGCTCACCACCGGCAGCTTGACCTTGTAATCGGCCATGATCTGCGGGCTGGCGATGCCCACCGCGAACTTGTTGCGGCAATCGGACACCGAAAAGCGCGCCAGCTTGTCGATCGGATCGTGCGACAGGCCGATCACCGTCGCCCCCAGCGCGGCAAACTGGGCCGTCGCTTCGGAAAAGGCGTGCGCTTCCAACGTGCAGCCGCTGGTGTAGGCACCGGGGAAGAAATACAGCACTACCGGCCCCTTGGCCAAGGCATCCTGCAAGCGGAACGCAAAGGGCGTGCCGGCAATCACGGCCTGGGTGGCGAAGGCCGGCGCGGGCCGCCCTTCCGGCAAGGCGGCGGCTGCCGGCAGCGCCATGGCGGCGAGAGCGAGAAACAGCGGGCGAAGGGTGCGGATGATGATCATCTGCCCCTTCTGGCAGGCGATCATGGCCGGAGCATGTCCAAGGCGGCGGCGTGACCCGGGCCGGTGCCTCAATCCACCCCGAATTCCATCACGATCCGGTTGCGGTAGGTCTCCCCCGGGGCGAGGCGTGCCGATCCGAAGGCCGGGCGGTTGGGTGTGTCGGGCCAATATTGCGGCTCCAGCGTGATGGCGGCATACCGGGCAAAGCCCTGTCCGCCCAGCCCATTGGCACTGTACATTTGCAGGCCCGGCTGATCGGTGAACAGGCGCAGGGTGCGGCCGGAGGCCGGATCGTGCAGCACGGCGGCGAGGGCGGGCTGGCCGGTGCGCGCCAGCAGCCAGTTGTGATCATAGCCGCCGGCCAGCCGCAGCTGCTCGTCGTCTGCGGTGATGCGGGCCCCGATCAGGGTGGGCGTGCGGAAATCGAAGGGGGTGCCGGCCACGGCGCGGATCTCCCCGGTGGGAATCAGGGCGGCATCGCTGGGCAGGAAGGCATCGGACAGGATGGTCAACATATGGCCAAGCACGCTGTCGCCATCGCCGGCCAAATTCCAATAGGCATGGTTGGTGAGGCCGACCACGGTCGGCGCGTCGGTGGTGGCGGTGTAGGTGAGGGACAGGCGGCCCGCATCATCAAGCCGGTAGCGTGCGCTGACGCTGAGCGTGCCAGGAAAGCCCTGATCGCCATCGCGGCTGACCAGATGCAGCGTGACCGCGCTGGCGCTGGCCTCCCCCACCTGCCACAGCCGGCGGTGGAAGCCGTGGCTGCCGCCGTGCAGGCTGTTGGCGCCATCATTGCGCGGCAGCTGGTGCAGCCGCCCGTCCAGCACGAAGCGGCCGCCGGCGATGCGGCCGGCGACCCGGCCGATGCTGGCACCAAGACAGGCGGTATCGGCACGATAGCCCGCCAGATCGGGATAGCAGAGCGTCACGTTGGCGAATGCGCCCCGGCGATCCGGCACCCACACGGCGTGGATGGCCGCGCCCAGCGTGAGGATCTCGACCCGCATGCCGCTGGCGTTGGCCAGGGTGAGCAATTCCGCCTCCCCCTCGCCGGGCACGTGGCCGAACGGGATGCGGCGGCCGCCGCCGGGGGGTGGAGTGATGGCCATGGCGGCGCAGGATAGGCATGGCCACGCCAAATGCGCCAGCGCCGCCGGCACCGGAACAAAGCCCGGGCTGATGCGTTCAAGCTGCCGTCACGTCACAACAAGGACATTCCCCCATGAAAAGCCTGATCGCCGCTGCCCTGCTGTCTGCGCTGGCGCTGCTCACCGCATGCAACACCACCGAAGGCGCCGGCCGCGACCTGCAATCGGCCGGCAAGGCGATTGCCAAATCGGCCGACGAGCACAAATAAGCCGCAGCCACCCCGCACGCGTAGATGCCGACAGGTGCGCGGTGCGGCGGCGTGCCGATAAACAGGTCCCCTGCCCGGCGCTGCGTATGCGCCGGCCGGCGTATGGGGAGTATCTGGCATGATGCATGTCGCTGTTTCACCTGGCCTTTCGCGTGCGGCACTGGCCCCGCACCTGCCTGGCCTGCGCCGTTATGCCCGCGCGCTGAGCGGCTCGCAGCCGGCCGGAGACGCCCATGTCGCCGCCGCGCTGGCGGCGCTGGTGGCCGGCCGGGCGCGCTATGCCGGCATCGCTTCCCCCCGCCTCGCCCTGTTCCTGGCCTTTCAGCAGGCCTGGTCGGCCGCGCCGGCCGCAGCCCATGATCCGGACCGGGAGAGCGCTGCGGAAACCGGCCTTGCCCGCGCCGCCGGGCAGCGGCTGGCGGCGATCACGCCGCTGTCGCGCCAGGCGTTGCTGCTGGCGGTGATGGAGGATTTCGCCATCGACGAGATTGCCCTGCTGCTGGCGCAGGACGAAGCCGGCGTCGCCGCCCTGATTGCCGCCGCCAAGGCCGATATCGCCCGCCAGACCAGATCGCGCGTGCTGATCATCGAGGATGAGCCGATGATCGCCCTGGAGATCGAGGCGATCGTGGCCGACATGGGCCACGAGGTGATCGGCATCGCCGCCACCCGCCGCGCCGCCGCCGCGCTGGCCGCGCAGGAACGCCCCGGCCTGCTGCTGGCCGATATCCATCTCGACGACGGCAGCAGCGGCGTGGAGGCGGTGCGCGACATCCGCCGCGACGCGCCGGCGCCGGCGATCTTCATCACCGGCCATCCCGATCGTCTGTCCACGGGCGAGGGCCCGGAGCCGGCCTTCCTGATCGCCAAGCCCTTTGCCGCCGGCCGCGTGCATGCCGCAATCGCCCAGGCGCTGTTCTTTGGCCCGGCGGAGGCGGCTGATGGCTGAGATCGGCACGCTGCTGGCCCGCGATCCGCTGCCCGCCGGGGACATCGGCGCCTATCTGCGCCACGCCTTTGCCGACACGGCGGCCGCCCCGCTGCCGGCGGCGCTGCAGGCGCTGCTCGACCGGCTGGGCGACGGCGAAGCCGAAACGCTGGGTGCCGCCGAATTCAAGCGCGCGCTGGCCGCCGAGATTCCGCGCCTGCGCGCCTATGGCCGTTCGCTGTCGGGCAATCCCGATCTGGCCGATGATCTGGTGCAGGAAACCATGCTGAAGGCCTGGATGGCGCGCGACCGCTTCGTGGCGGGATCCAGCATGCGGGCCTGGACCCATGTCATCCTGCGCAACGCCTATTTTTCCATCGTCCGCCGCGCCCGCTTCAAGGGCGATTGGGATGAACTGGCCGCCGATCTGCTGCTGGCGGTGCCGGCCTCGCAGGAAGGCCATATCGCCCTGCACGACCTGCAGCGCGCCCTGCGGCAATTGCCGGCCGAACAGCGCGAGGCGTTGATCCTGATCGGCGCCAGCGGCATGAGCTGCGAGGAGGTGGCGGCGATCAGCGGCTGCGCCGTCGGCACGGTGAAAAGCCGGGTGGCGCGGGCGCGGGCGGCGCTGCGCGGTCTGCTCGATGGCGGGCAGCTGGCGCAGATGCGCAAGGATGCGCCGGCCAGTGCCGCCAGCGCCCTTGATCAGATCATGCAGCAGGCCGAACGTCTGGCCGCCGGCTGAAACGGCAAAAGGGCACCGGATCGGCTGATCCGGCGCCCCTCTGCCCTGGGTCGGGGACGGCTTATTTCGGGGCCGGGGCCGGGGCCGGAACCTTGCCATCTTCGATGGCATCGGCCTTCTTGTCGCCCTTGTCGCGCACGGCGTCGGCCTGGCCGCGCATGGCGTCCGCCGCAGTGTCGGTGGCCGTCGTGTCCTTGGCCTGATTTTGCATGTTGTCGGCCTTGGCATCGATGTTGGCGGCCGCAGCATCGGCATTGGCGCGCACCGCATCGGCCTGGGCCTCAGCGGGCTTTTTCTCGCAGGCCGTCAGGCTGAGCGCGGCAGCGGCAGCAAGCAGCAAAATTGTCGTATGGGAAGGCATTTTGGCGAACTCCTGGTTGAGATCAACATACGCAACGCGGCACGCGGGATATTGTTCCGGCCGCAGGCCCGGTCACCGTCAGCGGCGAGAACAGTTTCGCCGCGTGTGTCATTGCCGGCCTCCAGCCATTGGTCGTGATCGGTGCCAGAATTGGCGCGCGGCACGCCGGGGCGGCAGGGTCGGATTGTACCGCCGGGACCATCGCCGCGCGCCGCCGTGACTGCGCGGCCATCCGTAAAAGCCGAGCCTCCCCTGCAACAAAGCGTCCGGTTATTTCTGCGCCACTGCCCCGGCCAGACCCCCCGGTTCCCCCCTGGACCCGGCGCCGGGGCAGTACCCCGGCCCCCGCGCGGGCCAGACAGGAGCATGCCATGGCCGTGAACAAGAAGACTGTTGCCGGCGCCGCCAACCAGGCGATCGGCAGTGCCAAGGCCGCCGCTGGCGACCTGCTGGACGACACCAGCCTGGAAGTGTCGGGCAAGGTGCAGAACGCCAAGGGCAAGGTGCAGACCGCCGCTGGCAAGACAGAAGCGGCCGTTGAAAAGGCGATCAAGTCGCTTGAAAAATCGCGCTGAACCAATTTTTTGCCTGCGTTGCACATCCTGCAATATTGATCACATGTATGCCGCCCGTTGTGAAATGGGCGGCATTTTTGTGTTTTGCGGGAAATATTTTCTTCTTACCGGATTATCAGATTTTTCATCAATTTCGCATTATAAGTAATGCGATCTTGATTTTGACTGTTCATGCCGAATTCAATCGGAACCGGCAGGGAACAATGGTATGAGTTGCGAATTCGGTGTGATGGGGTGGGGCAAACACACTGCGTGCGGCGGGATCGCCTTGCAGCCGGTCGGCACGCCTCCACACCCACGGCTCCGCACGGGGCCAACCGGTTTGCGACACGCGCCTGGTGGCTTTCCCATCGGGCGGTGACGCTTTGGAGGCGATGATGACGGATCTGCGCACCCATGTTGCTGGCGATGGCGGCAATGGCACGGCCCCCGGGCCCACCGTGGTGCGCAAGCGCGCGGCGATGGCCGAGCGGGCGCTGCCAAACGGCGATGCCGCCCATGATGGCGATGCCGCCGCGCGGGATGCCGAACTGACCGCGCTCGCCGCCCAACTGCAGGACGCGCGCGATCGGCAGAAGACCTTGTCGGCCACACTGGAAAATGTGCTGGACAGCACCGGCATCGCCACCATCGTGCTCGATCCCGACAGCCGCATCCGCTTCTTCACGCCGGCCACCCGCCAGCTGTTCAACATGCTGCCCGGCGACATCGGCCGGCCGGTGTTCGATCTGGCCTCCAACACGCCTGATCCGATGCTGGCCGACGATATCGCCGCCATGCACGCCGGCGGCCGCGCCGAGGATCGGCTGCTGCGCGCCGGCAAAGGCACCTGGTTCAACCGCCGGGTGCAGCCGTTCCGCGGCCATGATGATGCGGTGAACGGTGTTGTCGTCACCTACCTCGACGTGAGTGAGCGCAAGGCGGCCGAACAGGCCGCCGCCCAGGCCCGCGCCGCCGCCGATGCCGGGGCGCTGGCGTCGGCACGCTTCCTGTCGGCGGCCAGCCACGATCTCAGGCAGCCGTTGCAGACGCTGGTGCTGCTGCAGGAGTTACTGGCCAGCAAGGCCCAGGAACCCGAACTGCGCCGGCTGGTGACCCGGCTTGATCTGACGCTGGATGCGATGACCTCGCTGCTCGACGGCATGCTCGACCGCAGCCGGGTGGAGGCGGGCGCCGTCGATGTCGAACCCGGCAGTTTCGCGCTCGACGATCTGCTGCGCGAATGTGTGGAGGATGTCGGCCTCAGGGCGCAGACCGCCGGCATCGAACTGCGCCGGGTGAAGACCTCGCTGCATGTGCGCAGCGATCGCCGGCTGCTCGCGACGATGATCCGCAACCTGCTGATCAACGCGCTGAAATACACGATCAAGGGCGGCGTGCTGATCGGCGCCCGCCGGCGCGGCGGCAGCGTGCGCATCGAAGTGTGGGACACCGGCGTCGGCATCCCCGAAGACCAACACGCCGCCATCCTGTCCCCCGAAACCCGCGCCGTACACATGGGCAGCAGCGGTGTCGGCGGGCTGGGCCTGTCGGTGGTGCGCAACATGGCCGCGATGCTGGGCCACCCGCTTGACCTGAAATCGCGCACCGGCACGCGCCATGGTTCGATGTTCGCGATTGTGGTGCCGCAGGGGCTGGCCGATGCGGCCGCCGGCGATGGCAGCGCCGCGCCGGATCAGGCGGCGGCGGCAAGTGCCACGATCCCGGCCAACATCCTGGTCATCGATGATGATGCCGACGTGCTTGATCTGCTGCGCCAGCTGCTGGCCGGCCATGGCCATGCCGTGGTGGCCGCGCGTGACGAGGCCGAAGCGCTGGCGGCGCTTACCGATACCGGGCCCGATCTGATCATCGCCGATCTGCGCCTGCTGGGCGGCCGCGACGGGCTGACGCTGGTGGCGGATCTGCGCGCCCGCCTGCTCGCCCTCCATGCCCGGCGGGTGCCGGCGATCATCCTGACCGGGGATGTTGCGGCCGAGGCGCTGGATCGGATGGCCGCCCATGATATCGTGCGCCTGGCCAAGCCGGTGCGGCCGACGGAATTGCATGCCGCCATCACCGGCCTGCTGGAACTGGCCAATCCCCAGCCGGTGGTGCGCCCAGTGGCGGGCGACGCGCCGGGCGATGCGGTGACGGGCGATGTCGTGCATGTCATCGATGATGATGCGGATGTGCGCGAACAGTTGGGCCAGTTGCTGGCACAGGCCGGGCTGAGCGTGGTGCTGCATGCGTCCAGCGCCGCTTTCCGCGCCAATTGGCATCCGGACAGCAGCGGCTGCCTGCTGATCGATGCGATGATGCCGGGCGAAAGCGGGCTTGATCTGCTGCGCAGCCTGAAAGCCGCCGGCACGCTGCCGCCGGCGATCATGATCACCGGCCAGGGCGATGTCACCATGGCGGTGGCCGCGATGAAATCGGGTGCGGTGGACTTCATCGAAAAGCCCGCCCCCAGCGCGGTGATCATCGCCAGCATCAAGCGCGCGCTGGCCGCCCGCGAGCGCCAGGAATCGGGGGACAGCATGGCCGAAGAACGCCGCGCCGCCGCCCAGGCCGCTGCCGCCCGCCTGGTGACCCTCACCCCGCGCCAGCGCGAGGTGATGGCAATGGTGCTGGAAGGCCATCCCAGCAAGAATATCGCCGCCGACCTGAAGCTGAGCCAGCGCACGGTGGAAAACCACCGGGCCGAGATCATGCACCGATCGGGCTGCCGTTCGCTGCCGGAACTGGCGCGGCTGGTGATGATCGCCCAGTCGGGCGGCGCCCTGGCCTGACCCCCTGAAACGACATCGCCGGCCCCGGTGGCGCCACGTGCGTGCAGCGGGACCAGAGCCGGCGATGGGTTGCCCTCCCCCCAACCGGGAGGAGGGCGCGTGGGACTGTTTTCAGGCCGCGACGACCGCCACGCGGCGACGGCGGGCGCTGGCGCCGACCAGGCCGAACCCGCCCAGCATCATGGCCCAGCTCGCCGGTTCCGGGACACCACCACCACCCGGACCGAAATCTTCGGCGCCGGCGAAGGAGCCGACGCTGGCAGCCTTGAACGGTTTGCCGAAGCCGTTGCCGGCCACTTGGAACAGCGGGGTGATGCTGGTGAAGGCCAGGCTGAAGTCTGCCGCGGCGAGCGGCGGAATGATCAGCACATCAGACGTGAACGCGATCGGCGAAGACGGATCGGTGCTGAACAGGCCGCCGGAACCGCCAAGCGCACCAATCGCCAGCGTGGCGTTGATGAAATTGACCGTAAGATAGTTGGTGCCGCCGCTGGTGAAGCTGATCGAGCCATTATAGCCCGATTGCTGGAAAGTGGGGCCGCTGATGTTCACCGGCGCCAAGGTGGTGGCGCTGAGCGACATCTGCACCGGGGTCAGGCTGGGCGGCCCGAAATCGCTGATGATGAAATACACCGGTGCGTTGCTGGCGGAAAGCGTGTTGCCGGCTCCGGTGTTGGTGTAGGTGATGAGATTGCCCGAATTTCGCTGCGCAAATTGCGCGAAAGTGGTGGTGATCGGCTGGACCGCACCGGCAGCGCCGGCAAACAGAAGCGAGGCGGTGGCAGCCACGGCAAACGAGCGCAGGCGTTTCATGGGAGTGGCCCCTTTGTGACAGGCGGTTGGCTTCGGCGACACATGTCGTCGATGCCTCCCTTGTGGCGGCAAGGGGCCTCGCCAAACAGCGCCGGAAACTACCGCGTTACAGCGGGCGCAGCCGTGGTGCGGGCCCGGCGACCGCAGGTAGAAACCGACACTGGGATGCGTATCCGCCCGGGTTCAGCGTGGCCCACCCTGTTGCTGGGAGCCACAGCATGCGCGCGATCCTGCCCAACCCGCCCGAACCACCGCCCGAACTGCCGCCCGAGATGCCGCCCGAAATCCCGCCTGAACCGCCTTATCCAGACGGCACGCCCGTGCCGTTCGGCGATCCGCTGCCGCCGATGCCGCGCGCGCGGCGCGATGCGCGCGTCGAATCCCGCTGCCTCGATCTGACCGAGGCCGGCAAGGCGACTTGACCGTCAGCAGGTAGCGTCAGTCGATCAGGGCGCGCGCCATCGCCGCCACCACCGCATCGGCATCCAGGCCATGCAGGCGGTAGAGATCGACCAGATCGCCGGTCTGGCCGAACACCTCCACCCCCAGCGGCACGCTGCGGTGGCCATGAACACTGCCCAGCCATGACAGGCTGGCCGGGGCGGCATCGCACAGCGTCACCAGCCGGCCGCCGGGGCGCAGCGGTGCCAGCAGCCGCGCGACATGGCTGGCCACGCCCTGCGCGCGCCAGCCGCGGTGCAGCAGATCGGGGCTGGTGACGGCCAGCAGGCCAAGGCCGGGCACATCGCTCTCCAGCGCCGCCCACGCGCTCAGCGCTTCGGGCAGCAGCGCGCCCATGGCGATGATGGCGGCTTCCGTGCCCGGAGCCGGCGGGCGCAGCCAGTAGCCGCCGGCAATGGCACCGGCCTGCCAGTCGTCACCCGTGCGCGCCAGTTGCGGGATGCTGCGGGTGGACAGGCGGAAATAGACGCTTTCCCCGTCATCAGCCTGCACATGGCCGAAGGCATGGGTAAGCAGCAGTGCCAGCTCGTCGGCATAGGCCGGTTCATAATGGGCCAGGCCGGGCTGGCCCATGGCGATCAGCGGCGGGTTGATCGACTGGTGGGCGCCGCCTTCCGGCCCCAGCGTCACCCCCGACGGCGTCGCCACCAGGATGAAGCGGGCATCCTGATAGCAGGCATAGTTCAGCGCATCGAGGCCGCGGGCGATGAACGGATCATAGACCGTGCCGATCGGGATCAGCCTTGTACCGAACAGCGGCGCGGCCAGCCCGGCAGCCGCGAGGGTGAGGAACAGATTATGCTCGGCAATGCCCAGTTCGACATGCTGGCCCTGGGCCTGGCCCTGCCATTTCTGCGGACTGGGGATCTTCGCCGCCCGGAACACGTCGGGCATCTGCTGGCGGCGGAACAGCCCGCGCGCGTTCACCCACGGGCCCAGCCCGGTGGAGACGGTGACATCGGGCGAGGTGGTGACGATGCGGTCGGCCAGCGGGCCGCCCTGCTTGGCCAGATCGAACAGGATGCGGCCAAAGGCGCTCTGCGTCGATTGCTCCTCCCCCGCCGGCACGGCGATGGCGGGAACGGCCACGCTGTCGAACGCGCGGTCACGCGGCAGGGTGGCAGCCGGGCTGGCGGCGACGAAGGCCCGCAGGGCGGCGGCCTGGTTGTCGCCCAGCCCGGCCCAGGGCTCCCACTCCGCGCCAGCCGCAATGCCCAGCGAATCGCGCAGGCCGGCGATCTGCGTCGGCGTCATCAGCCCGGCGTGATTGTCCTTGTGGCCGGCGAACGGCAGCCCCCGGCCCTTGATCGTGTAGGCGATGATCAGGCAGGGCCGGTCGTCGCTGGCGGCCTGGGCATAGGCATCGAGCAGCGATGCCATGCAGTGGCCGCCCAGATCGGTCATCAGCAGCGCCAGCGCATCATCGTCGTGGGCCGCCAGGATCGGTGCCACGGCGTCGCCCAGATCGGCCGCCAGCCGCGCCCGCCACGCCGCGCCGCCCTGATAGGTGAGCGCGGCATAATCAGCGTTGGGGCAATCATCGAACCAGCGATCCAGCGCCGCCCCGCCCGGCCCGGCGACCGCAGCGGCCAGCCGCCGGCCATGCTTCAGCGTGATCACCCGCCAGCCGCAGGTTTCGAACATGTCGTCAAAACGGCGGAACATGCGGTCGGCCGTGGTGTGATCCAGGCTCTGGCGGTTGTAATCGACGATCCACCAGCAGTTGCGGATGTCGTGCTTGTAGCCTTCGATCAGCGCCTCATAGATATTGCCTTCGTCCAGTTCGGCATCGCCCATCAGCGCGATCATGCGGCCGGTCTGTTCGCGCCGCAGCCGGCCGTGCGCGACCAGATAATCCTGGAACAGCGAGGCAAAGGCGGTCACCGCCACGCCCAAACCCACGGAGCCGGTGGAGAAATCCACCGGGATCACATCCTTGGTGCGGCTGGGGTAGGATTGGGCACCGCCGAAGGCCCGGAAGGCCTGCAATTTTTCAAGGCTCTGATTGCCCAGCAGATAGTGGATGGCGTGCAGCAGCGGCCCGGCGTGCGGCTTGACCGCCACCCGGTCGTTCGGCCCCAGCGCGGCGAAATAGAGGCTGGCCATGATGCTGGTCATGCTGGCGCAGCTGGCCTGGTGGCCGCCCACCTTCAGCCCGTCGCGGCTGTCCCGCAAATGGTTGGCATTGTGGATCGTCCACGCCGACAGCCAGCGCAAACGGGCATCGAGCGATTCGAGATGGCTGATGATTTCGGCAGTGGGGGGCACCATGGCCCGCCCTTGCCGCGAAACGCCGGGCCGTGCAACGCTCTCCCCGGTCTGAAAGGGGAATCATGATGCTGCTCTGGTCTGCGCCCGATCCGGCGCCCAATCCGCGCCGGGTGCGGCTGTTCGCGGCTGCCAAGGGGATCAGGCTGGACGAGCACATGATCGATCTGCGAGCGCGGGAGCACAAATCCGACACGGTGGTGGCGCGCAACCCGCGCGGCCAGGTGCCCTTTCTGGAGCTGGACGACGGCAGCGTGATTGCCGAAAGCATCAGCATCTGCCGCTATCTCGACGAGTTGCATCCCGATCCGCCGCTGATCGGCACCACCGCGTTCGAACGGGCGGAGACCGACATGTGGATCCGCCGGGTGGAAACCGCGCTGGGCACGCCGGTGAGCCTGTTCTGGCAGCACGGCCACCCCTTCACGGCGGCGCTGGTGCAGCAGATCCCGGCGATGGGCGCAGCGGCGAACGCGCAGGCTGCCGCCGCGCTGCTGTGGTTCGATCGCCAGCTGGCCGGGCGGCCGTGGCTGGCGGGCGCGCGCTTCACCCTGGCCGACATCGCGCTGCTTTCGATCGTCGATTTCGCCGGCTGGATCGGCCTGCCGGTTCCGGAGCAGGCGGCGCATCTGGCCGACTGGCAGGCGCGGGCGACGGAGAAGACGCGGTAATCGCCCCACATTCGTCATGCTGAACTTGTTTCAGCATCCATGGGAGTGTGCCCCGCAATGCGCGCGGGTGGAGTCGCACTCCCATGGATCCTGAAACGAGTTCAGGATGACGAGCGCCAGTGGGGAGAGCGCCCTCTCAGAAGAACAGCTTGCGCAGGCTCAGCGTCACCGTGCGGCCCAGCGGGTCGAGCTGGTCGCGCTGGTAACCGAGCGGTTCGGCACCGGTGCGGTCGCGCACATTGATCCGATCATTGAACAGATTGTTCACGTTCAGCGAGATGCGGCTGCCGCGCAGCCAGGGCAGCTTGGCCAGCACATCCTGACGCTGGCCCAGATCGATGAACGAGCGCAGGTTCACCGTCATGCGCGGCGAGAAATAAAGATCGCCCGGCGACTGGGTGGCGCCCGACGGATCGACCAGCACTGACGTGCCCGATTGCCAGTTGACGCCGATGCTGCCGCCCAGCCCGCGCCGGCCGCCGCCCAGCCGCGCTTCGATCTGGTGGCGCGGCACGCCGCCGGTGGAACCGACGGCCGAGCCATTGAGCAGATCCAGCACCGGCACGCCGGGGCGGATGGCGATCTGGTTCTTGAACGTCCAGGTGTGGAACACCGTCAGCTGCAAGCGGCCATCAAGGAAGCCGCGCGGCGGACCGCCGCCACCGCCGCCACGGAAGCCGCCACCGCCGAAACCGCCGCCAAAGCCGCCACCACCGGGCGGCG
>JBAXRE010000015.1:0-57278 GCA_037131365.1 Sphingomonadales bacterium | reverse complement strand
GGACGGAACGGCCAGACTGCGAACGTTAGCGGTTTTGTTCGTAAATGGCGCGCCCGGAACGATTCGAACGTCCGACCCTCAGATTCGTAGTCTGATGCTCTATCCAGCTGAGCTACGGGCGCGCACTTGCGAGAGGCGCCTGTTAACGGCGGTCGCGGGGCATTGCAACCACTTCCTTGCCGATCTAGGCGATTATTCATGCAACGTCCGGCTGCGCCACCCGTGCCTTCCATCTCTCTGGTCATCGCGCTGCTGCTGGCCGGTTGCGCCGCACCTGGGCGGGATTGGCCCAGCCTGAACCCGCGTCCCGGCGAGATTTCGCCGATGGTGCCGCGCGCCGTGCCGGGGGTGGGCCGCTGCCTGCGCGAGCCCGGGCCGGACTGCGCGCCGCCCAACATCACGCCGCCGCCTGCCGCCGCCGACATGCCGGCCCCGCGGGCAGTACCCAGTGCTGCTGCGGCCGTGGCAGAACTGTCCGCCATCGAGGCGATTGTCGCCGACGTGGAGCGTGCCGCTGCGCCGCGCCGCGCCGCCCGCGATGCTGCCCGCCGCGCCGCTGCCGGATCCCCGGCGGATTCGGCGGCAGCCGCCCGCCTGGAAGCCGCGCAATCAAACCTGGCGGCGGCTTTTGCACCTTTGGTCAGCGCCGATTACCGCCGGGCCGCCCTGCAGGCCGAACTGGCCGAGGTGCCGGAGGGCGCGGCGCTGCTGCCCCGGCTGGAGGCGCTGGCCGCGCGCATCGCGGCTCTGCAGGATCAGTAAAGCCCGACTGCGCGTCGCACCGCGATGGCGACCAGATCGGCGGCCACCGTGGCGAGGTTGATCAGGGCGACGTCATCCACGGGCGGCAGCCCCGGTGCCGCCGTGGAGATCGCGAACAGGCAATCGCCATCAAATGGCGTGTGGATGGGGCGCACCGCACGCGTCAGCCCGGCCTGGGCCATCATCGCCATGCGCTGCGCCTGCGCGCGGGTCAGCGGCGCGTCGGTCGCCACCGCGCCGATGATGGTATTGCCGCGCCCGAAGCGGCGGTGCGCCGGCAGCTTGGGCATTGCGACCGGGCCGTCTTCGGGCGGCGCGCCGGCATAAACCTCACCGAAACTGTTGGCGGCGACCAGCGCTCCGACGGTGTGGCCGCCTTCAAGCACGCGTGACACGCTGCCGATGCCGCCGGCGCGGCTGCCGGCGCGGGCACCATGGCCGGCACCGATCGGGCCTTCGCCATCTGCTGCCCCCAGCGCCGCAAACGCCTCCCGCGTCAGCCGGCGATAGGGCGGGTCCATGCCCCAGGCCTTGTCGCCGCCGTTCGACAGATCGAACAGGATCGCCGCCGGCACCACGGGCACCGGCGGCACACCGTCGCCCATCGGCAGGCCATGACCGGCGGCCGACAGCAAAAGCGCCAGCTCGTCGCCTGCGGCCAGCCCGAACACCGATCCGCCGGCCAGCGCCAGGCCATGGACACGATCGACGAGGTTGATCGGGTTCAACGCATCGGTCTCGCGCGTGCCCGGTCCGCCGCCGCGCACGTCCACCGCCATCACCGCCGGCTGATCCGGCACGATCAGCGTGACGCCGGTGTGCGCCACGCCGCAATGGGCGTGGCCGAGCTTGAGGCCGGGAACCTGGGTGATGCCGCGGTGTTGCCATGTGTTCATCACGCATCCATCGGTCGCAGGCCAAGCGGTTGCAAGGCCCCGCCAACCGGCGCAATCTGCCAGCTTGAATCGAAGGAACCCCGCGCATGCCCGCCCCTGCCGTCGCGCACATCAACCGCATCGGCACGGCACTGCCGCCCAACGATGTCCACGCCGCCTTTGTCGATTTCGTCGGCGGGCTGATCCATGATCGCCGCGACCAGCTGATCTTCAAGCGCCTTGTCGGCCGCGCCGCCATCGATCACCGCTGGAGCTTCTTCACGCCGGTGAAGGATCCCGATGGCTTCACCGCCGATGCGGAGGGTTTCTATCGCCCCGGTCATTTCCCCTCCACCGCCAAGCGCATGGCGCGCTTTGCCGCCACCGCGCCGGGCCTTGCCGAACAGGCGATTGCCGATCTTGATCTTTCGGCCAGCGAGCGTGCCGGCATCACCCATCTGGTCGTGGCCAGCTGCACCGGCATGGTGGCGCCAGGGATCGATCAGATCCTGGTGCAGCGGCTGGGCCTCGATCCCGGGGTGGAGCGCACGCATGTCGGCTTCATGGGCTGTTATGCCGCCGTCAATGCGCTCAGGCTCGCCCATCATTTCGTCCGCTCCGATCCGGCCGCCCGTGTGCTGGTGGTCAATCTGGAACTGTGCAGCCTGCACTTCCAGGAAACCGGGGAGCTGGAAAGCCTGCTGGCCATGCTGCTGTTCGGTGATGGCTGTGCGGCGGCGCTGGTGACGGCCGATGCCCACGGCCTCGCCCTCACCGATTTCCGGGCCGCCACCATCGCCGATTCGGCCGATGCCATCACCTGGGGCGTGGGCGACCAGGGCTTTGACATGGTGCTTTCGGGCCGGGTGCCGGCAATCCTGCAGCAGGCGCTGGCCGGCCCGGCCGGCAGCCATCTGCTGCGTGGCCAGAGCCCGGATGATTATGGCGTCTGGGCTGTCCACGGCGGCGGCCGCGCCATCCTGGATGCGGTGGAAACCGGCCTGGGCCTCGGGCAGGGCGCGCTCAACCTGTCGCGCGAGGTGCTGCGGACCTGCGGCAACATGAGCAGCGCGACGATCATGTTCGTGCTCCAGCGCATCATGGCCGGCATCGGCAGCAGCGTGCCGAAGAATGCGCCCGGTTTTGGCGTCGCCTTCGGGCCGGGGCTGGCGGCCGAAAGCTTCCGCTTTGAAACGGTGGGCGGATGAACGATACGCCCGCCGATTGGCCGCGCGCGCCGCTGGATTTTTCCGCGCGCGCCAATCTGCCCGAAATCATGGACGCCGAAGGGCTTGACCCCATTACCTATGGCGCGGTGATCGCCGATCTGGCGCGGGTGAACACGGTCACCCTGGCCCGGCGTCCGACACTGGCCTGGCTGAAGCGCCAAGCCGGATCGCGGGTGCGCTATCGCCTGCTCGATGTCGGCTTCGGCCATGGCGACATGCTGCGCGCCATTGCGCGCTGGTCGCAGGCGGTGGGCGTGCCCTATGAACTGGTCGGCATTGATCTGAACCCGCGCTCGGCACCGGTGGCGGCGGCCGCGACGCCGCGATCGCTGGGCATCGCGTACCGCACCGGACGCGCCGAACAGATTGATTTCCAGCCGGATTTCATCATCTCCTCCCTTGTTGCCCACCACATGGGCGATGATGAACTGGTGGATTTCCTCCGCTGGATGGACAAGACGGCGCGGGTGGGCTGGCTGATCAACGATCTGCACCGCCACTGGCTGGCCTGGGCCGGCTTTCGCGTGCTGGCCGCGCTGCTGCGCTGGCATCCGATCGTTGCCCATGATGGTGCCGTTTCCGTGCGCCGCGCCTTCACCCGCGCCGATTGGGACCGTCTGCTGCGCGCCGCCGGCGTTGATGCCATCGTGCGCTGGCATTTCCCCTTCCGCTGGACAGTCGAATCATGCCGGCGCTGATTGTCGGCGGCGGATTGGCCGGGGCTGCGGCAGCCATCGATCTGGCCCGCGCCCGCGCAGCGCCGCTGCTGGTCGAGCGTGAGGTGGGCGACCATGACAAGATCTGCGGCGAGTTCCTGAGCGGGGAGGCGGTGGCGGCACTGGCCGGGCTCGGCGTCGATGCGCGCCGCCAGGGTGCGGTGCCGATCACCCGCGTCACCCTGCATGCGGGGGCGCGCCAGGCGGCGGCGGCGCTGCCCTTCCCGGCCTTGAGCCTGTCCCGCCGCGTGCTGGATGCCGCCATGCTGGAACGGGCCGCTGCCGCCGGGGTGGCTGTGCAGCGCGGCGTGACGGTGCGTGGCCTGTCGGGCACGACCGCGCAGACCAGCGCGGGCGACATCAGCGCCGATGCGCTGCTGCTGGCCAGCGGCAAGCATGACGTGCGGGGACTACCCCGCCCGGAGGGGCCGGACGAGATCGGTTTCAAGATGTATTTCCGGGCGCCCGCCCTGTCCGCCCGGTTGGCCGGCACCGTGGCGGTGACCTTCTTTGATGGCGGCTATGCTGGCCTGCAGCCGGTGGAGGGCGGGCGGCTGAACCTGTGCCTGCTGGTGAACGGCGCGCATTATCGCGATCTTGGCAGCTGGCCGGCGCTGTTCGCACGGCTGTGCCGGGAGCCGGCGCTGGCGCCGCTGGCCGATGCGCAAGCGATGCTGCCGCGCCCGCTCGCCATCAGCCGCGTGCCTTATGGCCATCTGGCGCGGGCCAGCGATGACGGCCTGTGGCGGCTGGGGGACCAGGCTGCTGTCATCCCCAGCTTCTGCGGCGACGGCATGGCCATCGCCCTCGAATCAGGCCGGCTGGCCGCGCAGATGCTGAGCGAAGGTGCCTCGGCGGCCGCCTATCAGCGCGAGCTCTTTTCCCGCACCCGCCGGCCGGTGCGCCTCGCCATGGCGGCGCTGGCGGTGGCGCGCCACCCGGTCGGGCGGCTGGCGGCGATTGCCGGCCTGTCCGCCATCCCCGGCGGGCTGACGCTGCTGGCCCGCCTCACCCGCGTCGCCGATCCGCACGCGCTTGCCGCGGCGTAAGGCGCAGGGCAGAGCCGGGGCCATGCAGCATCTGCCGATCTTCGTCGCCCTTCAGGGCCGCCGCGTCATCCTGGTGGGGGATGGTGAGCCGGCCGAAGCCAAGGCCCGGCTTGTCCGCGCGGCCGGCGGTGAACTGGTGGGGGAAGATGCGCCCGATGCGGCGCTGGCCTTTGTCGCCATTGAGGACGACGCCGAGGCTGAGGCGGCGGCCGCCCGGCTGCGGAGGCGCGGCCTGCTGGTGAACGTGGTGGACAAGCCCGCTTTGTCAGACTTTCTGATGGGTGCCATCATCGATCGCGATCCGGTCACCGTCGCCATCTCCACTGCCGGCGCTTCGGCCAGTCTGGCCCGCGCCCTGCGCACGCGGCTGGAGGCGCTGCTGCCCGCCAGCCTGGGGCCGCTGGCGCGGGCCATATTGGCGGCGCGCGATGCCGCTTCCGCCCGCCACCCGACACCGAACGACCGCCGCCGCCTGTGGGAGCGGGCGCTGGCCCAGCACGGCCCGCTCGATCCGTTCGCGGCGCTGTCTGACCCCGCAGCATCTGTCGCTGGCGTGGTGGACGGCACGTCGGCCGCCAGGCCGGAGCTGCTGGTGATCCGCATCACCAGCCCCGATCCCGGCGATCTCAGCCTCAACCAGATGAATGCGCTCGCGCGCTGCGATGTGTTGGTGGTGGCGGGGGACGTGCCGGCCGCCGTGGTGGACCGCGCGCGCCGCGATGCCGCGCGGCTGGCGGCGATGCCGGAGACACTGCCGCCGGGGCTGACCGTGGTGCTGCGGGCCTGAGGTCAGTCCTTGGCGTCCTTGCTGGCCGCGACCAGCGCATCCCATGTTGTCCAGTCGATGGCGCGGCCGGGGTAGGCGACCTTGGCGAACGGCCATTTCTTGCCGATCCAGCCCTGCACCCAAGCGTAGAGTTCGGCGTCGAAGCCGGCGTCAAACTCGGCCTTGGTCACCCACAGGCGGACGACGGCATCATAGCCGGGCACGCGGCTGGGGGCGATATAGACGCTGCCGCGCTCGCGCTTGCCGTCGGGAGTCAGCACCGCATAGGCGAAGGATTCGCGCTTCCGGAACCGGGCCTGTTCGGTCTGCATGTCCACCATGGCGTCGGCCGCGGTGATGCCGGCGGTCGGCCAATCCGTGCTGCGCGTGAAGGTGCGTTGCAGATGGTCGATGGACGACATGTAGGCGGCGTAATCGATCGTCACGAGTGCAGGCCCCAGCGGCACCAACTGGAATCCGGCGGACTTGGCCTCAGTCGGCGGCTGGAAGCTGGCAGGAACGAAGGGCGCTGCGAGGGCGGGGTTGCCGAGTGCCAGCGCTGCCGCAGTGATCAGTGTGCGCCACATCATTTCGTCTCCTCAGGCGATCGGACAGGGCCCGCCGCTGGCCCAATCAAGCAGCTCGACGACATGGACGGTCTGCCAATCGGCGCTGGCCAGCTGGGTCAGGCAGCCGATGTTGCTGCTGGCCAGGATCGGCGCGCCGGTGGCGGCGATGTGCGCCTGCTTGCGGGCCTTCAGTTCGCCGGACAGTTCGGGTTGCAGCAGCGCATAGGTGCCGGCCGAACCGCAGCAGATATGGCTTTCCGCGATATCGCGCACCGCAAAGCCGGCCTGCACCAGCAGGTCGCGCGCTGAAAAAACTCGCTGGCCGTGCTGCAGCGAGCAGGGGTTGTGCCAGGCGACCTCCGTGCCCGTCACCACCGATGGCAGCGGCGGCAGCGTGGCGAGAAATTCGGAAATGTCGCGCACCCGGGCGGCCAGCGGATCGGCCCAGTGCTTCATCACGCTGCTGCAGCCCGACGTGGTGGTGAGGATGGCGTCAACCGGCCCGGCAGCGCGCCAGGCGGCGAGGGTCGCTTCGGCACGGGCGGCGGCGGTTTCCGCCTGGCCAAGATGCTGGTGAAGCGCCCCGCAGCAGCCGTCGCGGGTGATCACCACCTCAATTCCATGCCGGGTGAGCAGGCGCACGGCAGCATCGTCGATCTGCGGGCGCAGGGCGGGCTGCACGCAGCCGAGGTGGAGGATGACGCGTCCCACGGGCGCGGCCGGCGGCAGCGGGTCGCCACGTTCGGCGCTGCCGGCAGCGGGCACGCGGGCGGGCACCATCGCCAGCATCCGCTGCACGCCGCCGGGCAGCAGCGGTGCCAGCGGGCGGGCGATGCGGCCGAGGTGCAGCGCCGCGCGGAACAGCCGGCGGCGCGACAGCAGCGCGGTCAGCGCCCGGCGGGTGAGGCGCTGTGCCCACGGCCGGTGCGGTTCGGCATGGGCGCGGGCATGATCGACCAGCTGGGCGTAATCGACGCCGGACGGGCAGGTGGTGGTGCACGACAGGCAGGTGAGGCAGCGATCCATGTGCCGCAGCGCGCGCGGGGAGGGCGGCGCCTCCGGCGCTTCCAGCATGTCCTTCATCAGCCAGATGCGCCCGCGCGGGCCGTCAAGCTCATCGCCGGTCAGCAGATAGGTTGGGCAGGTGGCGTTGCAGAAGCCGCAGTGCACGCACTTGCGGGTGAGGGCCGCAGCGTCGTTCATGGTGCGGCCTCCGGGCTGAGGATGCCGGCGGGATCGAATTGCGCCTTCACCCGTGCCGACAGGGCGGCGAGGCCGGGGTCCAGCGGCGCGCGGGCTGGCACAGGCGAAGCGCCGCTGAGCCGTTCGGCATGGCCATCGCGGCCCGCCGCTTCGCGCACCAGCGCGTGCAGATCGAGATCGCCTCGGTCGGCCGGCAGCAGCACCCAGGCCAGCGCCCCGGCCCAATCCAGCCGCAGCCGCGCCTCCGGCGGCAGCAGCGCGGCCAGCACCGGTGCGCGCGACGCCGGCAGCGGGCAGCGCCAGACGATGTCATCCGGCGCGATCAGGTCAGGGCCCAGACTGGTGGTCTTCGCCCAAAGCGCGCGGCTCTCGCTGTCCTCGACGATGCGCTCCAACGGCAGCCGCGCCTGCGCCGCCGCAAGCAGCGACGGCAGCGCCGCCGGGCTGGCCTCGATCCGCAATGCCGCCATGTTGTCAGCCCAGGCCGCGCCGGTGATGCCGCCGTCGATCAGCAGCGCGTCCGCCATCAGGCGCACCGCCTCGGCGGCCGTCGCTGCCGGCAACAGCAAAGTCGCCTGCGCCGGCGCCAGCGGCAGCACCTTCAGCGTCACTTCGGTGATCACCGCCAGCGTGCCGCGCGACCCGGTGAGCAGGCGCGGCAGATCGAAACCGGTGACATTCTTCAGCACCTTGCCGCCAGCCCGGAAGATCTCGCCGCGCCCGCTCACGCCGGTCAGCCCCAGCACATGGTCGCGCGCCGCGCCGGCGAACGGCCGGCGGGAGCCTGACAGGCCGCTCGCCACCGCGCCGCCCAGCGTGCCGCAGCCCCGGCCCCAGATGCCGGCCGGATCAGGCGGTTCGAACGCCAGGCACTGGCAGGCGCGGGCCAGCAGCGCTGCCACCTCGGCCAGCGGCGTCGATGCTGGCGCGGTCAGCGTCAGTTCCGCCGGGTCGTGATCGATGCGGCCGCCGATGCCGCCCACATCCAGCAGCGCCTGTGCAGCGCCGGGGCCGATACCCGGCCGGCTGCCGCTGCCGGTCACGGCCAACGTCTCACGGCGGGCGGCGGCGTCGGCGATGATCGCGGCCAGTTCCTCGGTGGTGGCGGGGCGATAGCGCATCAGAAGCGCGGAATGTCCGGGAAGGCCAGCTGGCCGCCATGGACATGCATGGCGTTCATCTCGGCACAGCGCGCCAGTGTCGGGAACAGCTTGCCGGGGTTGAGCAGGCCCTGGGCATCGAAGGCGTCCTTCAGCCGGCGCTGCACGTCCAGATCGATGGCGGAGAACTGGTGGGGCATCAGGTCCCGCTTCTCCACGCCCACGCCATGTTCCCCGGTCAGCACACCGCCGGCATCGACACAGGCCTTCAAGATCTCGGCCCCCGCCGCCTCGGCCGCCGCGGTCTGGCCGGGCACACTGGCGTCATACATCACCAGCGGGTGCAGATTGCCGTCGCCGGCGTGGAAGACATTGGCGACTGCGAGGCCGTGGCGGGCGACGATGGCGCTGATCTCGGCCAGCACCGCGCCGAGCTGGCGGCGCGGGATGGTGCCATCGACGCAATAATAGTCCGACGCGATGCGCCCCACCGCCGGGAAGGCCGCCTTGCGCCCGGCCCAGAACAGCAACCGCTGCGCCTCGTCGGTGGACGCGCTCAGCTGCGCCGCGTTGTGGGCGTGGGCGATGGCGGTGATGCGCGCCAGCTGGTCGTCCACCTCGGCCGGCGTGCCGTCGGCCTCCGCGATCATCAGCGCCGCGACATCGGTGGGATAGCCGGCGTGGACGAAATCCTCCGCCGCGCGGATGGCGGGCGCGTCCATCATCTCCAGGCCGGCCGGGATGATGCCGGCGGCGATGATGGCGGCGACACAATCGCCGGCGTCGGCAACGGTGGGAAAGCCGATCAGCAGGGCGCGCTGGGTGGCGGGGCGCGGCAGGATTCGCACCGTCGCCTCTGTCACCACACCCAGCAGTCCTTCGGAACCGCAGACGAGGCCCAGCAGATCAAGCCCCGCCTGTTCTTGGCCCCTCCCGCCGAGGCGCAACACCGTGCCATCGATCAGCACCAGCTCCACGCCCAACAGATTGGGGCTGGTGGTGCCATATTTCAGGCAATGCACGCCGCCGGCATTTTCCGCGACATTGCCGCCGATCGAGCAGGCGATCTGGCTCGATGGATCGGGCGCGTAGTAAAAGCCGCGATGCGCCATGGCCTGGCTGACGGCGAGATTGGTCACGCCCGGCTGCACCACGGCGCAGCGATTGTCGTAATCGATGTCCAGGATGCGGTTGAAGCGGCTCATGCCCAGCACGATGCCATCGGCCAGCGGCAGCGCCCCGCCGGAAAGCGACGTGCCCGAACCGCGCGCCACCACTTTCACGCCATTGGCATGGCACCAGGCCAGCACGCGGCTCACTTGGTTTGTGGTGCGCGGCAGCACCACGACGAGCGGGCTCTGCCGGTACATGGCCAGGCCGTCGCTGCCATAGGGGGAGACGCCATCGGCATCGGCAATCACCCCGTCCGGCACGATCGCGGCCAGCGCGGCGGCAATCTCCGCACGGGCTGCGATCACGCGCGGGTCGGGGGCGGGCATCTGCATCGCAACTGTTTCGCAGGCCTTGGGCCGGCTTGTCGAGCAGATTGCTCAGGGCTGCGGCTTGCGGGGGTAGAGAATGAAGTCGCCCTGGTTGCTGATCTTCGGGTCGGCGGCAACGGCGTGCGCGGCGACGGCGAGGCGGGTGATGGCATCGGGGGGCAGGGCGAGCGGATGCTCGTCCGGGTGGGTGGGCGCTTCGAAGCCATAATCCTTGGCCTTCGTGGTGGTCATTTCGATGTGCGTGCCCAGCACCGCGTCGATCCGGTGGCTCTTGGCGAACGCCACCAGCCGGTCGGCGCTGGCAAGGAAGGTGGCGAACTGGTCGGTCGGCACATAGAGGCGGCCGGCATAGAGCATGTCGCCGGACAGCAGCAGCCGGGTGCGCGGGTCATACACCATGATGTGCGCCGGTTCGTGACCGGGCGTCGGGATGATCGACAGCGGGCGGCCGCCCAGATCGAAACTGCCAATCTCGTCGGGCCAGCGGGTGATGCCGAAGGCGTTGGCGACATCGGCGGGTTTCAGGCCGATCACGCTCGTGTCCGGCCGGCCGGCGAATTCGGCGTCGTCCTGGTGATGGTCGCCATGGCTGTGGAAATGCGCGACGGTGAGCGGGATGGAACTGCGGTGATGGCTGGCCAGCCAGCCGGCGATGAGCGCGTCCACCGTCGGGCGGATGGCCAGGCCGCCAGCGCCGGTGTCGAGCAACAGCGCGCGATCACGTCCGAACAGCAGATAGAGGAAGGGCGCTTCGAAATTGGTGTGCACCGATTGGCGGATCACGAAGCTGTCGGCATCGATGCGCTGCACCTGCATCTCCGGCTCGCTGCTGGTGCCGTTGATCCACGGCAGGAAGCGCGGGCCGGCGGCAGTGGCCGGCGCGGCCAGGGCCAGCAGCAGACAGGCGAGGGGCAGGCGCATGACGTGTCTCCGGCAATCAGGCATCCCGCCATCGCGGCTGGCCGGCAGCGTGTCGATGGGGTGTCCGCCCCAGCGCCCGCTCAGAGCCCGTGCCCCACCAGCCACGACAGCGCCAGCCACGTCGTGAACATCAGCGCATAGGGCCAGCGGCGCGGCAGCAGGCTTGTGACGATCAGGGTGACGGTGCCTGTGCCGGCGAGCGCCAGCAGCGGTGCGGCGGCCGCGCGGGTGCCGGTGCCGGTGAGCGCGGTCTGGATGGCGCTTGTCGCCCATTGTGCCGGCAGCAAGGTGAGCAGCCAGGCCGGCATCAGCGCGGCCGAAAGCAGGATGGCCGCTTCGCCGCCAACCACGAACAGCCCGACCCACAGGCCGGTGCGGCCCTGCGCCCGGGCAAACAGCGCGCCGCGGGCGGCAAAGCTGGCACTGGCGACAATCAGCGCGAGTCCGGTGGAAAACGGGTGGGGCAGGGGCGGCATCCCCAGCATGCGGGCGATGCCGATCAACCCGGCGCCGGCGACCAGCGCCAGCAGCAGGCCGAACCAGAACCGCCCGGCGCCAGCCGCAGCCGTGATCCCGGCACCCATCAGCCCGATCGCCAGCACCGCCCCACCTGCCGGCGCCAGCGGCGCGTTCCTGAACAGCAGCATCGCGATCGGCGGCAGCAGCATGGCGCAGGCGACGGCAAGGCCGCGTGCGGGCGTGAAGGCAGGGGCGGTGGCGGGAGCCTGGAACATGGCGCTTCTTCCGCCAGCCGCGCGGCCCGGGCAAGGGGCAAGTGAGCGGCGGCAGCGCCACCCGGGCGGGTGGAGGAGATGTGATCCCCCACCCATGTCCGCTGTGCAAAGTCTGGCCATGGCCGGAAAACTCCGCCACCATGCGCGCCGACGGCGAGGCCCGGCGACCTGCCGGACACGGCAGACAATTGGGGGGACGAGATGCAACAGCGGACAGCCGCACCGACCGGTGCGACCGCCGCGCCGGCGCCGCAACTGCAGGTGTTCGTGTTCGCGCTGTTCTTCATCTTTGGCGGCATCACCAGCCTGAATGATGTCATCATCCCCAAGCTGAAGGAGCTGTTCACCCTCAGCTACACCCAGGCCATGCTGGTGCAGTTCTGCTTCTTCACCGCTTATGCCGTGATCGGCATTCCGGGCGCATGGCTGGTGCGCAAGCTGGGCTATATGCGCGGCGCAGTGGCCGGCCTGCTGCTGATGATGGCGGGCTGCCTGCTGTTCGTGCCGGCGAGCCAGACCGCCACCTACGCGCTGTTCCTGGCCGCCCTGTTCGTGCTGGCCAGCGGGGTGGTTGTTGTGCAGGTTGTGGCCAATCCGCTGATTTCGATGCTTGGCAAACCCGAAACCGCGCACAGCCGGCTCACCTTCGCGCAAGGCTTCAACAGCCTTGGCACCACCATCTTTCCCTATTTCGGTGCCATCCTGATCCTTGGCGCGCTGGCCAGCCAGTCGGCCGGCAGCCTCACCGGCGCAGCGCTTGATGCCTATCGCACCGCCGAAACCCGCGCCATTGTCAGCGGCTATATGGGGCTCGCCGCCGCCATTGCGGTGGTGGCCGGGGTC
This sequence comes from Sphingomonadales bacterium, assembly GCA_037131365.1. Lineage (GTDB taxonomy): Bacteria > Pseudomonadota > Alphaproteobacteria > Sphingomonadales > Sphingomonadaceae > Sandarakinorhabdus. The sequence continues at coordinate 45,009 of JBAXRE010000015.1, read as the reverse complement.
GTCTGGCTGTTCCGCAACGCCCTGCCGCAAGAGCGTCATGCCGCAGGCGGCACCTTCAGCGGCCTTGATCTGCTGCGCCGCCCGCGTTTCGGCTTCGGTTCATTGTCGATCTTTCTCTATGTGGGTGCCGAAGTCTCGATCGGCTCGCTGATCGTCGCCTGGCTGTCGCAGCCACAGGTGCTGGCGCTGTCGGAACAGGGGGCGGGCAAGCTGATCGGCCTCTATTGGGGCGGCGCCATGATCGGGCGTTTCATTGGTTCGGCGGTGCTGCGCGTGGTGACGCCGGGCCGCCTGCTTTCGGCAGTCGCAATTGGCGCCATCATCTTGCTGGCCATTGCCACCCACAGCGCCGGTGCAATGGCCGGCTACAGCCTGCTAGCCATCGGCATGATGAACGCCATCCAGTTCCCGACCATCTTCAGCCTGGCCTGCGAAGGCCTGGGGGAGCGCGCTGCCGATGGGTCCGGCATCATCAATGTCGCCATCTTCGGCGGGGCCGCCATTCCGCTGGCCACCGGGCGCATTGTCGATCTCAGCGGCAGCATCGCCACCGGCCTGATGCTGCCGGCCGCCTGCTATGCCGCCATCGCGCTGTTCGGCTGGTTTGCGGCGCGCCCGGGCTACAGCGCACCCGCGCCGGACTGATCCGTCACACGCGCGAGCCGAACCGGCTTGGCCCTATTTCGGCTGGCAGATGGTAAATAGCATGTTAACACTCTCACAATCGTCGAGTGTGTTCCGCCGCCCTGGTGCGCGGGCGGGGCCGCAATGGGGAGTGGACGTGATCATGCTGAAGACGCTGCTGTTGCCGGTTCTGGCCCTGTCACTCGCGGCGCCGGCCATGGCCGCGGATTATCCGGCGGCGCTCAGGGGGCGCTATGATTATCAGGGCGGTTCGTGCCAGGCACCGGCGCTGGTGATCGAACAAGCGATCCGCACCAATGATGTGGATGCCGCCTGCACCGCAAAGGCGATCACCGCCATCGGCCCGGCGCGCTTCACGGCCATCGAACAGTGCAACCGGGAAGGCCGGACCTGGACGCAGACCGCCAGCTTTGGCTTGCAGGCGGGGATGTTGCGCCTGTCCGAAGGCCAGTCGCCGGCGGTGTACACGCGCTGCGCCGCACCGGTGGCCGCTGCGCCGGTCGCCAAGACGGCTGCGGCGGCCAAGGTGATGAACTGCAAGGTTCCGGCTGGCCAGGCCGGGGTGACCACCTATCTCGACGCCGCGCTCAAGCGCTCTGGCAACAGTGTCCGCGATTTTGACGATTACACCTTCCGCGCGACCGGCAAGATCGTGGTCAACAAGACGGACGTGCTGGTCGGGCAGCTGATCCGGGCTGATGGCAGCGTGTCCGAACCACGGTCGTGGGCGTTGGCCGACGAATGGGAATGCCAATAACGGGACGGCACCGGCCCTCGGCGGCGCCTTACAGGCTTGCGGCCACGGCGATCCGTCCGGCATCGTCCAGCGCCGCGACGTGCCAGCACAGGTCAATCAGCCGCTGAACGCCCGCGTCGGGGAGAATTCCCTGCGCCAGATCCCTGAATTTCGTCTCCAGCATCGCATCGGTCATCGGCGCCTGGATGCTGCCGATCGCATGTTCGACATGCCTGGCCAGGCGGCGGCCGTCCGTCAGCGTCAGCGTCAGATCGCATGTCTCCGGCGGCACCGCGGGATCGATGCGCAGGGTCACACGCTTGCGCAGCGCGATGACCCGGGGATCGCGCACGATCGCATCGGAAAATTGTCGTTCGCCGGCCGCGCCCTGCATCAGCCCCATGGCGACGCAGTGATAGATGGAAAACTTGCCTTCCAGCCCGACCATCGGATCGGTCTTCCCCATCAGCGACTGAACAAGCGGATTGCAGTGCAGTTCCACCGCCGCGATCTCGTCGCCGGTCAGGTGGAATTCGTTGCGCAGCTGGATGGCGGCATCGATGGCGGGATGGCTGACGATGCCGCAGGCAAACGGCTTGTAGGTGTTGAGCGCCGCCTCATACCGCACGCCCAGGCCATCGGTGATCTGCGCCCAATCCTGACGGGTGGACAGCGCCTGGCCCCACCCATCCTTGCCTTCGATCGCGGCGACATTGGCGGTGAAGCCCTGCTGCGCCAGCAGCGCGGCCAACAGGCCATTCTGGGCCGCGCGGCCGGGATGGAAGCTCTTCGTCATGGATCCAAACTGGATTTTCAGCCCGACCGGCTGGGATGCGGCGATGCCCAGCGCGTGCGTCATCTGCTGTTCGTCCAGCCCGAGCAGCTTGCCGCACGCCACCGCCGATCCGAACGGGCCGGTTGAACCCGTGATGTGCCAGCCCATGGCATAATGTTCGGGATAGACCGCGTTGCCGATGCGGCACTCGGTCTCCACACCCAGCACCAGCGCATTCAGGAAATCCGCCCCGCTCACCTTGCGGTGCTGCGCCAGCGCCAGGATCGCGGCGGCAACCGGGCCGGCGGGGTGGATGATCGTCTTCAGATGCGTGTCATCATAATCGAAGATATGGGATGATGCGCCGTTCAGAAGGGCGGCGGTGAGGCTGTCGAACCGGTCACGGCGCCCCAGCACATTGGCCTCGGCCTTGCCCGAAAAGGGCGCCAGCGCCGCAATGGCCTTGTCGATCATCTCGTGGCGTGAACCGCCAACCGCACAGCCGACCCAGTTGAGCAGCGTTCTTGTGCCCTGCTGACGTACCGCATCCGGCAGATCGGTGAACCTGGCCTCCACGATGTACCGCGCCAGGATGCGGGTGACTGCTGGCGGCGGCTGCGGCGGCGCGGCGGGAACCGAAAGCGCCTGCTGCGCGGCTGCGGGCGCATGCACTGCCGCTGCGGCGATGGCGGCTCCGCCCAGAACAGCGCGGCGGCCAACAAGGGCTGGTGGTTTGCTCATCTGAATGTCCCGAATGCTCGCCACAGGCATAGTGAATTTCCCACGCGCGTCCACTTGGCGACGGGGGCCGCGACCTCTTCCGGTCACATCACCCTTCGAACAGCAACCTGATCATCGATATGCGCTTCGGGCGGCCTGCGTCCGATGATCCTTGCCTTGGGAGGAATGTCGTCCTGCCATGGTAGCCTGCGCGCGTGTTGCTGGACGAACAACCCCGGGCCGCAGAAACGCAACGCAAGCCGGCAAATCGCAGGACGGCTCTGGCGGCAGCCCCCGCCCAGCTGGGAGGGCCATGAGCAGCAGCCCGGGTGCCGATCTACGGTCACCTGCGAAACTGCGTGGTGCGCGACGCAGTCCGAAGGTCTTTGCTCTCTTCCTGCAATTCCCTGTTATTGAAGTTTTCGTGGGCTGAAGGCCAGCCAGGCGCGAGCAAGTCTCGCCGAGAAGCCTAGCGCCTTGCGTGAGTTACAGACCCTTCACGCTATCGGAGGGGCCCAATTCCCTGCCGCTATAACAGGGAATTCCCCCGTCAGGAGCAGGGAAAACCCCTCGCCTGAGCAGGCAAATTGGCAGCTCTCGAGGTAATTTTGGCCGTCTCGAGAGCCTTATCCCGCTTTCTTGGGGGCGATTCCGGGACAGGTTTTGCCGAAAGCGGGATCCAAAACCCGAATAGCGGGATGCATTCGCGATACTCTGAGCAAGGGGGAGCCGATATCGATTCCCAAGCGGTGCATCATAGGACGGCCCCAAGGGCTGTCGGGACGTGCGATCGCTTTTGGGAGACACAACATGGGCAAGTGGGATGGAAATCGGCAGCCAAGGTGGGCGCATTTTTGTTCGTGATTTGTACCGGGATCGCGCATTCTGTTAGCGTGCAGGCCGAGGAGGCGGGCCATGCCTGAGATCATCAACCAACCCTTGAGCGCTCTGCGGCCGTTCCCCAGGAACGCCCGCACCCACAGCAAGAAGCAGGTGCAGCAGATCGCCCGCAGCATCGAGCGGTTTGGGTTCACCAACCCGGTGCTGGTATCGGATGATGGCGAGATCATCGCGGGTCACGGCCGCGTGCGGGCGGCAGCGCTGCTGGGGATGCGGACCGTGCCAACCATTGCGCTCTCGCATCTGTCGGAAGCCGAGCGTCGGGCCTATGTCCTAGCCGACAACAAGCTGGCCCTGAACGCCGGTTGGGACGGCGAGATGTTGGCGATCGAGCTGCAGGGGCTCATCGACTTGGACTTTGACGTGACCTTGACCGGGTTCAGCCTGGCCGAGATCGACTTCGCTATCGATGCTGCCAATGATGCCAAGCCGAACGGCCGCAACAGCGCCGACGATCGTATCCCGCGGCTGCCCGACAACCCGGTCACCCGCCGCGGCGACCTTTGGCAGCTGGGTCGGCATCTGCTGCTCTGTGGTGACGCTCGCGATCCGGATGCCTATGTGCGGCTACTCGGCAATGCCCGTGCCGACCTGGTGTTCACCGACCCACCGTATAATGTCGCCATCGACGGCAATGTCACCGGACTGGGCAAGGTCAAGCATGCCGAGTTCGCCATGGCCTCGGGCGAGATGAGCGAGGCCGAGTTCATCCGGTTCCTCGAGCAGAGCCTGGGCGCCATGGCCGCGGTGTGCCGCGACGGCGCCATCGCGTTCGTGTGCATGGACTGGCGCCACATGGGCGAGCTTCTCACGGCAGGTCGCCAGGCGTTCAGCGAACTGAAGAACCTTGTGGTCTGGAACAAGACCAACGGCGGCATGGGGGCGTTTTATCGCTCCAAGCACGAGCTGATCTTCGTCTGGAAGGTCGGCACTGCGCCCCACACCAACACGTTCGGGCTCGGCGAGACCGGCCGCTACCGCACCAATGTCTGGGATTATGCCGGCATCAGCTCGCTCTCGGCCACGCGCGCCGAGGAACTGGCCATGCACCCGACGGTCAAGCCGGTCGCGCTGGTGGCCGACGCCATCAAGGACTGCTCGAAGCGCGGCGAGATCGTGCTCGACGGCTTTGGTGGCTCCGGATCCACCCTCATCGCGGCCGAGAAGACCGGCCGGCTCGCGCGCCTCATCGAATACGAGCCCGGCTATTGCGATGTGATCATCCAACGCTGGCAACAGATGACCGGCAAGCAGGCAACGCTGGCTGGTGACGGCGCTACGTTCGAAGCGGTCGAAGAGGTTCGGGCGGCAAAGGCCAAGCCAGCAAGCGCCAACGCTTCGACCCCCATTCACCTGGAAAATCAGCGTGCGGCAGAAGGGGTCGAGGCATGAGCAAGCACATCAAGGGCGCCGCGAACTACACGGTGGGCTATGGCAAGCCCCCGGCAGAGCACAAGTTTGCACCGGGCCGCTCCGGCAATCCCAAAGGCCGACCCAAGAAGCCCAAGGTTGCGCCAGAGACCGGGGCAAAGTGGGGTGTGTCAACGTTCGCGGCCGGTGAGGTGCTGTATGAGCCGATCACGGTCACCCAGAACGGCAAGTCCAAGAAGATGCCGATGATCGAGGCGGTCCACCGGCGCAGAGCCGCCGACGCGCTCAAGGGCGGTAACCGCCTGTTGCAGCGTGAGGTCATTGCAGAAGCCAACGCCTACGAAGCCAAGATGATGCGCGCGCAGTGTGATGTGTACTTTGATTACAAGCACAAGAAGGAGGTTGGGCAAAAGGCCATCGATGCCGCGAGGCGGGCCGGCAAGCCCGAGCCGTTCCTGCTGCCACACCCAGATGACATCATCCTGAATCCCGAGGAGATGGCGTTCGAGGTGGATGGTCCTGTGTGCGCCACGACATTGGCACTGTCCAACTGGCAACGGCAGCTCAGGGACCATCTGGCGCTGCGCTACGTGTATCAGATGCGCTTCCCATCGCTGCTCTTGCCCGTGGATCCGAAGGGCCATGAGACCTATGCGGAAGGCGCCCAGGTCATGAACGCTGGCTTGTGCGCACGGCTGCGCTGGGAAGAGCATGGGTTTCGAACGGTTACACAGGCCCACAAGGCCAAGGGGTTCCGGTTCATCGAGCGCGACATGACCGAAAGCCTGGCAGCGCTGGGCAGGACCTGGCGCAATGAGCCCGAGTTGGATGGGCTTCGTCAGTTGAAGCCCTATGCACAGTTGGTGGAAAATCTGCTGAAGTTCCGCACGCTCAGCCAGGAGCGGAGGCTCTGGCAGAGTTACCACGATCGCCTGCGCTGGGTGTTTGAGACCATTTGTGGCCCGAAATCTGTGGCATCGATGCCCAGGCGCGTCAGCCTGAAGCCCTATGCGGAGCGCGAGGCCCAGCACCAGCAGATCGTCGGGCAAGCGCCCCCTGAACTTGTGGCAAAAGCACAAGCCATGGTGCAGCCGATTATCGATCTGATGGAGTAGCTTCGAGGAGGGCAGTTGGGCCCACCCTGATCCGGCCCCAACCGCCCACGAGCTGGGCTTGGCCTTTCCCACACGACAATATATATTCTCCGTGAGGAGATAATTTATGAGCGAGGTTGCATCCCGTCTCTACACGGTGGGTGAGGCTTCGGCCGTCAGTGGTCTGACGGTCAAGGCTGTCAACAATGCGATCGACAAAGGCGTCGTCTGGATCGACCGTCCGAAGGTTTTGACGACGCGTGTCAAATCGGTGCGCCGCCTGTCCGAGATTCACCTGGTGCGGCTCAAACTGTGGCACGTGCTAGGCGGCGTCCTGTCAAAGGACCGCCGTGAACACCTGTTTGCCAATATGAGCGTGCGTCCCCATGAAAAGCTCGTGAAGGTCGATGAGATGCTGTTCGTCGACGTGGCTGCGGCCTTCAAGGAGGTTGCAGCAAAACTTGGCGAACTTGCGGAGGCTGAGGCTGCCGTTGAGCGCAAGCCATCGGTGATGAACGGCGAGCCGGTTTTCAAAGGCACCAGGATTCCTGTCCGACTGATTGCGGGGATGGTGAAGGATGGCGTCAGTGAAGACGTGATCCTCGAGGGATATCCCAAGCTGGACCGCCGCCTTCTATCGTTGGCAGTGACGTGGGCGGCCGCCCATCCTGCGCGCGGTCGGCCAAAACTGCTCAAAGACAAGGGTATTGCGCTACTGTCGTCGAAGCGGATCTCACTGGACCGCAAGGCGTCGGTCGTGGAGCCAAGGTCCTGAGCGTGCGCTTCCTGATCGATGAATGTCTGCATACCTCGCTCGTGGGCCAGGCCATCGCGGCTGGCTATGCGGCTGATCATGTGGCGAGGATTGGTCTTGGCGGTACAGCTGATTGGGATTTGATGCCCGTCATCCTTGGCGGGGACTATATATTCGTGACCAACAATGCGTCGGACTTTCGGCGGCTCTATCGTCGCGAAGACCTCCATGCTGGCTTGGTCATTATCGTGCCGAATGTGCGGCCCGATCTGCAACAGGCCCTGTTCAGCTACGCGCTTGCGGAGATCGGTGCTCTAGGAGACCTGGTTAATCAGGTCATTGAAGTTGCTCTCGACGGCGAAGACGTGGTCGTCAATCGCTACGCGCTGCCCGAGGATGAGGCGTAGCGAGACCAGGCCGAACGCTCGAGGTTGAAGTGCATCGATCGGCTCAGTCTGCGGGCCTCGAAGGTCGCGGCTCGTGCCCGACAGTGGCTTGGCATCTGGGCCCGACTTCGAGTAGTATATTAGCGCTGTCTGCCCGGATCGGCGGGCCGCCACATTGGCCGCAGCAGGCCTTCATTAATGTCGGCAACGGTCCAAAGCCCGGCGTTCGCGCTCGGCTTTCTCATGACATGGACGATGGCGTCGGCACTTGACGCGCTCGGCGCTAGATCTTTGGCTTCAGTGATGAGCCACAATTCGGTCTTTTGGCTTGCCAGTGTCTGCTGCTGAAGCCAAACCGAAGTTGGCGCGTGTGACGCGGTGAATCTGCCTGCCGTACCACAGCTCAGGAAACTGGCTGGAGGGCCATGTGAGGGATCGGCAGTCCTCACCACGCGCCACCCCTCCTAATACATGTCGTGGTTTACAGTGGCTTGGCATCTCGAGGTGCCCCGGGTAATTGACTGACGCTGCCTGACCAGGAGCTTCGCGCTGCCCATGAATGCCATCGACGGCGATCGTACACCTTGGCGGGGGATTGAATCGAAGGTTGTGGCCGGCTGACTACCGAGATTTGCGAATTTGAAGACTGGCGATGGGAAATCACCAAAAAGCCGGATGCCACTGACGCAGTGCCGCGGCTATACTCTTAATCAATGTTGTTCGCCCCGTAGCGCGCCACCGTTTCGAGCCAACAGTAGGCCCCTAAAGTGCTGAAGGAGCAATTGTATAGAGCTAATGTTTACAGAATACTATTCTCTATTAATGCATATTAATAAATATTCTGCCTACTTGGGCAGTAAAATTCGTTGACAGAATCATTTAGTCATATTTAGCTAATCATGGGTCAGATACGCACGTCAGGGGGAACCTCCTTGCGCATACGTTCTGCATCTATAATGACAATGATTGCGCTAATGTATTGCGGCCAGGCAGTGGCCCAAGAAACAGCCCAATATAGTTACGACGCGCTTGGACGGTTGGTCGGCGCTGCGTATACGGGTGGGCCACGCGCCGGCAAGCAAAACGGGCTAGCGTATGATCCCGCTGGCAATCGCACAGCGCAGGCTTCTGGCTTGGGTTTGCCCAATCCCAACAACGGCGTCTCTTGGTCCATAACGGGGCCGGGTACTGTCCAAGAGGGGCAAACGGCCGTTTTCACGATCACGAAGAGCGCGCCGACCCGCGACACGCTGACCGTGAACTTTTCGACCGTGAATGGCACCGCGAGCGCGCCTGGCGATTTCGCTGCTCAATCCGGGACGCTCAGCTTCCTGGGCTGGGAAACCGTCAAAACCGTCCTAGTGCAGATCATCGATGATGGTATTTCGGAAGCCGCAGAGGCCTTTTCGATCCAGCTGTCGGCGCCGGCTTCTCCTTCAACAATAGCGGTCGGATCGGCGACGGCCACGATCGCCGCTAACGGGCCAGCCAACCAACCGCCAGTTCCAGTCGTCGACGTCGTTGCGGGCAAGACGTGTGCCAACGTTTATTTTATCCCCACGCAGAACGACACCGATCCCGAAGGGAACTACCCGCTGTATGTGGTTTCGATCGATGCAACGGGGCTGGGCTATTTCAACTTTAATCCGGCAACGCCCAGTCCGACTGTGCAGTTTCATGGCTATGGCGGTGAGGGCAGTCAGTCACTGACCTATCAGGTCCGCGACAGCCTGGGCGCAGTGGCAACCGGCCAGATCAATTTGACGGTGACCGATTTGGGAGGGTGTAACTGATGGACGCCCTTGTAAACGCGGGTCAAATGCCCCAGAGCCGCAATAATGGCGGTCGCGATATCCTAGCGTTTGGACAGTATCACCGATTCCGCCGGTGGATAGCGTTCGCTTCACTGGTTCTGGCACAAACGGCGATGTGCTCAGCCGCATTTGCTGCTGACAGCCGCTTGTCGTTCCCCAAGCAGTTCAGTCTTAGCGCCAAGGGCGTGAACGTCCAAACCGGCCGGTACATGAAGTCCGTGGAAGACCTCAAAATCGGCCCGTTCGCGTTAAGGCGCAGTTGGGGCGAACTACCAGCACTCCCCATCGTCCGCAGCTTTGGAACGCCGCTCATCGCTTCCAGCCAAACGCTGCAATGGTCCCACAACTATGTCCAGGGCCCGTATCTCGACGGCAATGACTCGCAGGGCAATCTGAACATTTTCATCGTGGATGGCGCCGAATACCGCTTCCGGACTGACCCAAATGGCATATTCATGGCCCAAGATAAGGCGACCCAAGGCAGCCGCGTCGATCAATCCGCCGGACAGTGGACCCTAACAGACCGCCAAGGAAATATTTTTGTCTTTCAGGTGCCTGCGAACATCACAAACTCCGGGCAGAAATATCTGATTAGCGCGACCTACGCGAACGGGTCGCAGATGCTTTATACCTACAATAACGCTGGGCAGGTGCGGACCATCACGAGCAATCTCGGCTATGCCTTGGTGTTCGATTACAACGCCCAATCCAACGTTTCCTCTGTCTGTGGCTACAATCTGACTGCAACGCAGGTCAGCGGCTCCAGCACGTGCGCGTCGGCTGCTCTCAAAGTCAGCTACGGCTATGACAGCACAGGTGCGCAGCTCACGTCCGTAACCGATACCGGGGGCGGAGTTGTCAACATCAACTACACGATCTCTGGGGGCGCGCCGCTACCCACCTGCATCACGCTCCGGAACAGCGCGACATGTGAAGTTACCAACGTGTTTGGTGTCGGCCCGCTCATCCTGCCCGACCAAGTGACTCAGCAGACGACCGCCACCGGTTCCGTTTGGACCTATAACTATGTCAACGGCGACGATCCGAACGATATTCCCATAGTCGCCGGACAGCCGCGGTGGACGCGCGCGACCCTCGTCGACGGAGCGGGCCAAAGCTTCGGTATGCGATTTGATCGGGGGCAGCTGGTCGAGTCATCGAGCCCGCAAGGGACATTTGTTTATCGATATCCGCAATATAGCTACGTCACTCCCGACGTGGCCGATGGCTATGGCATTGCCATTGTCGACTTTCGGGGAACACTGCCGCGTCTCATCACGACGCCGGACGGTGATGCGGAGTATTATGAGCATAACACCCGTGGCGAGGTGACCAAAAAGGTGACGCTCGCCCGGGGCACCAACATCATGGCTTTGACCACCACCACAGGTGGAACGCTGATCCCCACAGACACGAACTTGGCGCAATGCTGCACAAACATTGAGCCGCTGGTGGTGCCCACGGGGTCAATCGTCGTGTCGCAAAGCTTTTTACCTGATTGGGGCGGCATTGGCCTGTTTGGGCAGCTTTATATCATGGGCTGCGGTGCCGGACCGGTTGATGACAAGCGTTGCAGCAAGCCGATCACGCAGGTGGACGCCAAGGGCAACCAGACAGATTTTGACTACTCTGCCGTCCACGGCGGCATCATCACCGAAACCGGTCCAGCGCCCACTCCAGGAGGTGTGCGGCCACAGACCCGATACAGCTATGTGCAGCGCCAAGCCTATATATTGGGCGCCGGTGGCGCGGCGGTGGCAGCGGGCCCGCCGGTATGGCTCTTGGCCTCAAAGAGCTTCTGCAAGACCAGTCAGTGGACCGGTTCGGCATGTGCGCTCGCCAACGATGAGGTTCGCACTGATTATGAATATGGTCCGCCTACGGGCCTCAACAATCTTAATCTGCGTGGCGAAGTGGTGGATGCTGGCGGCACGGCCCTGCGCACCTGCTACGCTTATGACTGGCGGGGGTTGCGCACCGGCGTGACCACACCGCGCGCCGGCCTGGGAGTGTGCCCATGACCCGCCGTCTTTTGGCCATCGCATTGTCGACAACCTGCCTGATCGCCAGCCAGGTTGCCGCCCAGGTAAGCCCTGCCGCGTTTACCACCTACACGCGTTACGATGGGATTGGCCGGGCTGTCGCTACAATTGGCGTCGACCCGGATGGGACGGGGCCCCTCAAGCATCCCGCGACGCGCACCACATATGATACGCTAGGCCGCGTGTTTACCGTTGAGTCCGGTTACCTCGTGAACTGGCTCGATGATTCGAGGCCGCCAAGTTCGTGGGTGCTGGACGTTGACATTGTGGTCGGCACCACGAAAAAATATTTCTATGATGCGGACGGCAGGAAAGTTCGCGAAGTGGTCTCTGGGGGATCTGAGAAGACCATTACAGACTTTAGCTATGATGGCGCAGACCGTTTGCGCTGCAGCGCCCAGCGGATGAATGCGTCGCTTTCGCCCACCACGCTGATTGATGCCTGCACCTTGAGCGCAGAGGGCAGCCAAGGGCCCGACCGCATAACGCGCACCAGCTATAACTTCATGAACAAGCCGACCTTGATCGAGAAGGCTGTCGGCACGTCCTTGCAGCAAAACTACGCCGCCTATACCTACGACAACACTGGCCGTACGCTCTCTATCACCGACGCAAATAGCACGCGCGCCGAGTATCAATACGACTCGATGGGCCGTCTCAAGCGCTGGTTGTTCCCATCGAAAACCACGGCCAACCTGGCCAGCACGACCGACTACGAAGAATATGGCTATGATGATAATGGCAACCGCACCAGCTTGCGCAAGCGTGACGGCGTTACCATCACCTACAGCTATGATGCGCTCAATCGCCAGATCGTAAAGACCGTTCCAGTCTCGGCGACGGGTGCCGCGGGCTACGCGGTCTACTACGGCTACGACTTGCGCGGTCTGCAACTGTTTGCGCGGTTCGGTTCCACGACAGGTGTAGGGGTAACCAACGCCTATGACAATGCTGGTCGCCTGATCTCGTCGGCCAGCAATATGGACGGTACGAACCGAGCGATCAGCTGGCAGTTCGATGCCAATGGCAACCGCAGCCGCATCACACACCCTGACAGTGCCCAGTTCGACATGAGCTATGACAGCGCCGACAGAATTACGTCGGCGTCATGGACGGTTGGCGGGGCAACGACGAGCTTCATGGCTGCCAGCTATGACAATTTCGGGCGTAAGGCGAGCCAGCAGCTGGGCAGTGCCGGCAGTCGAGCCGCAACCAGCATCAATTACGACGGTATCAACCGCCTGGCGAACTACAGCCATTCGTTCGTCAACGGCGTTGGCAACGTCACCACCACGCTGGGCTACAACCCCGCTTCGCAGATCACCACCGAGACCCGCAACAACAGCGACTATGTGTGGACTGGTGGGGTGGACGTCGCCCGCACTTACACCGTCAACGGCCTCAACCAGTATGTGAGCGCCGGATCGGCGACGTTCACATACGACGCTAACGGCAGCCTCACCTCAGACGGCACCAGCAGCTATGTCTATGACGCCGAGAACCGCCTCGTCAGCGCGTCCAGCAGCGGTGGGACGACGCTCAGCTACGACCCGCTGGGCCGGTTGTGGCAGACAAGCAGCCCGCAAACGGCAACAATCCGATTCGTATATGAAGGTGATCACGTCGCCGCAGAATTTAGCAACACCGGGACCTTGTTGCGGCGCTACTTTTGGGGTCCGGGCGTCGATGAGCCGCTGATCCAGGACGAGGGTGGGGCGCTGAATTGCACCGGCGCGCGGTTCCTGCTGGCCAACCACCAGAACAGCGTGATCGCGGCTAGCGACTGTGCGGGCAACCGCACGGCTGTGAACCGCTACGATGAATATGGCATCCCGCAGTCGGGCAACTGGGGGAGGTTCCAGTACACCGGACAGCCTTGGCTGCCCGAGCTGGGCATGTACTACTACAAGGCTCGCATCTACTCCGCCACGCTCGGGCGGTTCCTGCAGTCGGATCCGATTGGGTATGATGATCAGGTTAACCTGTATACCTATGTGGGGAATGATCCTGTGAACGGCGTCGACCCTACAGGAATGTATAATTGTGGAACATCTAATGGCGAAACATGCAAGAGCGTGGCGAATTACGTCGCCGGAATCAAAGGGGCAGTCGACACTCTAAAGTCAATCAAAAACCTATCGTCCGAACAAAAAGGCCTTATTGCTAAAGGCGAGGGCGCTCTCGCATCAATCGGTTCAGAGAACGATGGAAATGATGTGACAATTAGGTCTTATGGTAATGAGAATACCAGAATTGGAGGGGAGACTAGGCAGCTTGATGGCGGTAAGTACGAAATTTCTCTGCCAATTCCAGCCTTAAATGCCTCCGCAGATAGTCGCTTTACAGGCGCTCACTATCTCTTTCACGAAGCGGTTCATGTGTGGCAGTATAAGACGCTCCCACTGTTCACCTCATTTCATGATCTGAAGAGATGGGAGCGGGGAGCTTACATGGCCCAGTCTTCTCTTGCACGTTTTTTTGGTATATATCTGCCCTTCACCGTAGAGCAAGGCGTGAAGGCATCCTGTAATGACCGGTACTCGGCACAATATGCAGGAATTGCGACAAGGCAACTTTCTGGGGATTGTGTTAAGCCATGATCGCTGTTATTTTCGCTATTGCAGCTTCGCTGCAGCCGGTACTCTTGCCTCAGCGGGAGATTGACAGTTTGGTTGCGCAGTCTGTCTCCTGCCGGCGTGGCAAGACCTTGCCCAACGGACTAACGAGAATCTCTCTCTCCCTCACATTTTACAAGCATAGCCGTGTATTCTCTCAAATGCCGCTGCGCTGCCCCGGAATGAAGGTTGAAATTGAAGAGGCCCAGCTGAACAATCTTCTCCGCGTAGGTGAAGCAACATTCAAGGAGAAGGGTATTCTGTTACACTTAAATATGGATGTTGTTGGGCAAGTTCATTGGTCAACTGAACACCAGACATCTGCAATTAGAGTATCAAAGATCATCAAAGCGGGCCCATGGTACTTCGAAACGATCGATGTTGGTGTTGGCAATAGATAGAGATTCTAAACTAGCATCGGCTACGACAGCATCGACCTTCTGGCGAGCTACAGCCAACCGTTCGTCAACGGAGTTGGCCACGTCACCACCACGCTGGGCTACAACCCCGCTCCTCAGATCACTACCGAGACCCGCAACAACAGCGACTATGCGTGGACTGGCGGGGTTGACCTCGCTCGCACCTACGCCGTCAACGGCCTGAACCAATATCTTACCGCTGGACCTGCCAGTTTTACCTATGATGCCAACGGTAACCTCACTACAGACAGCACCAGCAGCTACGTCTATGATGCCGAGAACCGCCTGGTCAGCGCGTCGAGCAGCGGTGGAACGACGCTGAGCTACGACCCGCTGGGCCGGTTGTGGCAGACAAGCAGCCCGCAAACGTCTACAATCCGGTTCGTGTACGAAGGTGATCATGTCGCCGCGGAATATAGTGGCACCGGCGCCCTGTTGCGGCGCTACTATTGGGGGCCGGGCGCCGATGAACCGCTGATCCAGGACGAAGGCGGTGCTTTGAACTGCACTGGCACGCAGTTCCTGCTGGCCAACCACCAGAGCAGCGTGATCGCAGCCAGCAACTGCTCGGGCAACCGGCTGGCCACCAACCGCCACGATGAATATGGCATCCCGCAGTCAGGCAACTGGGGGAGGTTCCAGTACACCGGGCAGGCTTGGTTGCCGGAATTGGGCATGTATTACTACAAGGCCCGTATATACTCCGCCACGCTGGGGCGGTTCCTGCAGACGGACCCGATCGGGTATGATGATCAGATCAATCTTTATGCATATGTGGCGAATGATCCAATAAACAAGAGCGATCCAACTGGAACATCAGAAATTGAGACACCTAGCGGCATTAGGCTTGCTGTTTCGAAAGAAGGAGTCTCTCTATCAATTGGATTGGACGGATCTAGGCTAACTGCTTCTATCTCCAAGGATTCCATTGCGGTATCATTGCAAGCGAGCCGGGGCACGCTTGATGCTTCGGCATCCAAGAGCGGGCTAGCCGGTACGGCCAGTGTTGTAGTAGGAAGTGCTCAACGAACTTTATCATCTGGTCAGCCGTCGGGGCACGCATTTGCGTCTCTACGGGCAGCCCAGGGAATGATAAAATCAGGAAATTATACGGCAGTGTACCTGAATAGAACGATCTCAACTATTACGTCAGGGGACATAAGCAGCAGACTTAGACCCGACGTTGCAGGGGTGAGGCCAGATGGAAAAATCGATGTGAAGGAAGTCCTATCTCCGGGCCAAGATGCAAGGCAGCTGGAAGGAAAATACTCTACAGCCCTTGGAGAACGAGTCGGGGTTATCGGATTCGTTCAACCAACAAAAGAAAAACAATAGGTGCAATATAACGTTCAGGGAGCGCTTTGTGAATTATCAAAATATCTTTCGTCATTTAGAACGGCTTGACAGATCAGGGAGCGCAGATCACTTGATCGGAGAAGTTTCGTTGCGGTCTCCGCTCTCAAGTTGTATCTACTTTGATAATATAGAGCTGCCGATTGATTTTAGCACGATAATTGATCTGTTCGAGTGTTGGTTCTCAAGATTTTACGAAACTCCGAAAGTTTTGATTGTGGATAAAGTTGATGGTAGTCGTTTAAAGAGGGTCAGCATTAAAAGTTTACGTGTTGCATTGAATCGCGATCCCAATCTCCAAAAAAATATAGAATCTATTCAGATTTTTCCCAGAGGGCGGAATACAATCGATAATACTTGGAGACCGTCTATCTATTGCGCCATTTCAATGTCGCCGAATGCATCTGCATTTATTTGTGTAAACGAAGATTTGAGCCATATACAGATATTAGAGTATCTTTTGGGTGTCAGTGCTAAACTGAATTGCGCAGTTAGTTATGGCTTTTGGTTCCCTGCGGTATTCTCGCCCCTTGGCTATTATTGGGGTGTCTCGGTCGATCCTGTTTGCCGGAGCAACGGTAACTGGGCGAGTGAAAAATCAGAAAGAATAGCAAACTGGAAATATAATTCAAGACAACTGTCAGTAAATAATATTGATAATCGTGACGTACCAAAAATAAATGATCTTACTAGAGATGTATATCCAATAACAATATTCAACAAAAGTTATGATTTTAAAATTTTTGGTGAAATATTCGCTCATCCAAGTTCGGAACTTCGCCCGCCAGGAATGTTTCATTATTTTGACGACAGTATTGTATGGATTATTTGCAGCCAAGAACTGCAACTGGCTCAGGAATTTTCTGACCGTATTGAAGCAAATCTTTCAGTAAAAAGATTTTAGTTAGCGAATATTGTTTAACTTTGATTAAGGATGCTCGTGCCAAGTGGACACGATAATTCGACATTTGGAGCCTTGTCCGGTCGCGCGACATGCCATCCTCGGCGCGGCACATAATGTTACGCAGTGAATTCCGGGGCAGTATGCTTAATTAACGTTGTCTGTCGCTGTTCCTATCGTCGGCGTATGGCTAGGCTTGCTCGCATTGTCATCGCGCAGGTTGCGCAGCACGTGACGCAGCGGGAAAATTGGCGGCTGCCGGTGTTCTTTGGCGACGATGATCGGCGCGCCTATCTGGCGTTGTTGGCCCATGCGTGCGCCGCCAATGACGCAGCGTGTCTGGCCTGGTGCCTAATGGACAATCGCGTGCATCTGATCCCGGTGCCACAAGTGGAGGACGGGCTGCGTGCGGTGCTGGGCGAGGCGCACCGGCGCTACACACGGCGAATCAATTTTCGAGAGGGCTGGCGCGGCGATCTGTTTCAGGCGCGCTTTGCCAGGTATCCAATGGATGCCGCGCACCTGATGGCTGCGGATCGTCATGTGGAGAACAACCCGGTTGCCGCCGGCATGGTGGCCGGCGCGGCGGATTGGCCTGGTCAAGCGCGCGATCTCATATCGCCAGCAGGCGCACCGGCGAGGACCCGCTCACCGATATTGCCGCGCTGGGCCAGCACGTGCCAAACTGGCGCGCCATGCTGGAGATCGGGCTGGAAGCCATGGACGAGGCCGCCGCCATCGCCGAGATCGAAGCTCGCACCAGAGCACGCCGGCCACTGGCGTCACCCGACTGGATCGTGAAGGCCGAAGCCGACATGCAGCGTAAGCTCGGCCCGGCCAGGCGCGGGCCGAAACCCAAAGAGCGGGTGGCGGACGGGAGTTTGGGCGAGACTACCCACAATAGGCCGAACCCTAGTCGCCATTGAATTGCTTCAGGCCAGCAGCGCCCGGCCAATGAAGAATAATGCCGGAAAAAACCAATGCTGTGTTCCGATGGCAGCATATCAGCAATTGCGACTCTCCGCTGTCCATGTAGAAGTTGATGTCAGCAATAGTCACGGTTGAGGCACATGGATCCGCAAGGCTCAGGTCCGTTCATCGCAGCGGCGCAATGGATTCAAGGCACATTGCTGGGGACGATCGCCACCGTCGCAGCCGTGATCGGCGTAGCCGTGGTCGGCCTGCTGATGCTCACCGGCCGCATCAACTGGCGTTACGGCATGGTGGTGATCATCGGCTGCTTCATCTTGTTTGGTGCCGGCAGCATCGTCGCGGGCATCCAGGCCGCCGCTGGCGCCGGGCCTGGATATTGATGCCATGAGCGCCATCGCCCGCGATCGGCTCTTTGTGGCGCTCACCCGCCCGCAGATGTTTGCTGGGGTCACCTATAGCTACTTCGTCATCAACGTGATCGTCTCGGCCGAGGCGTTCCTGATTTTCCGGTCGCTTTGGACGTTGGTTCCGGCGTTATTACTGCATTGCCTCGGCATACTCATGCCCGCATCGCGATCGCTGCTTAGGTTGAGGACTGCAACGAACACCGCCCACACTCGGCCCTCGGCTATGAGACCCCAGGAG
Source organism: Sphingomonadales bacterium (assembly GCA_037131365.1). Lineage (GTDB taxonomy): Bacteria > Pseudomonadota > Alphaproteobacteria > Sphingomonadales > Sphingomonadaceae > Sandarakinorhabdus. Next base: position 26,906 of record JBAXRE010000015.1, on the reverse strand, counting down.
CGTTCGCCGCAGAACTGAACAAGCAATGGCCTGCTCCTCTGCGCCCTTCGGGCTCCGATCCACAGACCACTGCTTCCATCGCGCCGATACGCAACGACAATCGCCCGGCTCTAATCTCCGCCGGATGAAATTAGGTGGTCAATTCAATGATGGTCACTAGGAAGGTTGAAAGTGAGTAAAGCGCTAGTGCAGCCAATGTGTCAGACTGATGCAATCTGGTAGAAATTCCGCTTGCCGAATCCAAAGTTTCTGCCATCTTGAGAATTGCGCGCGGAGGGACGCGCCTGTGTAATCAACTCATTGATGATGAGGTGCTATGCTCAGGCTTAATCTCGCTCTCCTTGCAGCGCTTGTGACTGCCGCTCCTGCCATGGCAGATGAAACGGTCACCTACACATACGATGCAAAAGGCAGGCTCGTGAAAGTGCAGCGCAGTGGCACCGTTAACAACGGGGTAACTGCTGAATACACGCACGACAAGGCAGAAAACAGGACCAACCTGAAGGTCACGGGATCACCAAATCCGTCGCCGTGATGGTCTGCTGACTCAGCGTTCAACTCACTGCAAGCTGTCCAAGGAGATTGCCATGCGCGGTGCTCTCTCGAGCGGCGACGCCCAGTCGCGCCAATTTTGCCTTCGTTTCGCGAAACTTCTGCGCACTGGAGCGGCTACGCTGGCCGTCGCGGCCGCCATGCCTGCGGTCGGTCAGGTTCAGCCGGCATTTCGAAGCGTCGATGCCAATGGCGTTGACCTGGTTAATGGCGACCTGGTTTTTGGCTGGGAAGAGGGCAGCATCGGCAATGGCGCCAACCGGCTCGCACTTGTCCGCCGAAACGGCGGCCCTGAGGCAACGCCCTGGGATGGCTTTCGTCTTTCCCGCGCTGCCGGCAGTCAAACGGTGACCATCACCAATGACACGACGGCTGAGACCTGGACATGGAACGGCGGTTCGGGGACCTTCAGCAATGGCTTGAGCAATGGTCGATCTTTGACGCGGAGCGGCAACGAATATGTGCTGACCGATGCTGATGGCGGTCGCATTCGCTTTGCTCCAACAAGCACGGAGGCGGCGCTTTCGATCAATGTCTGCTACCAAGACAATGCACTGTCATGTATCTTGGAACCGGTCGAGTTCATCGCGCCCAACGGGCTTCGCACAACGTTCACATTTGACACTTACGTGATGCGCACCGGGGATCCGGACATGCCGGAGCGTCGGGCATGGTGGCGCATTAAGCGCGTCGCGCATGACAATGATGTCTACATCAGCTTCAACTACCAGAGCGATACGACGCCCCCGTTGCGCGACGATCAGCCGAGTGATGCCTGGCTCACCCGCGCCGGAGCTGTCTTTGGTGCCAACCTTGCATCTGTCAGCTATAGTTATCCGACAGCCGGCACCGTGGTGGTGACCGATCCCCGTGGCAACGCCTGGCGCATCGCGGGAGGTTCTGGCGGGCTCAGCTTGAGGCGGCCAGGATCTGCCACCGATACCTTTGTGTTCACCCGGCCGACATCAACGACAATGGTCGTGACCAATGAGGGTGTGACCACAAACTATAGCCGAGTTGTCAGTGGCAGCACGATCACCACGACGGTGAGCTATGCGGGCGGCGGTCAGACCACCGTGGTTGCAAATAGTAACGTCGGTCGTCCGCAGTCCGTGACCGATCCGCTGGGGAGATCCACAAGCTATCTGTATGATGCCAACCGGCGCCTTACGCGGACCACGTTTCCCGAGGGCAACTATGTCCAGCTGACACTGGATAGCAGAGGCAACGTTACCGAGAGACGTGTGTTCGCAAAGGCCGGATCCGGGCTAGCAGACATCGTCACGACCGCATCTTATCCGTCTAATTGCTCCAATCCGCTCACGTGCAATCAGCCCACTTGGACGCGTGATGCCAAAAATAACCAGACAGACTACACCTACGACCCCAATCACGGGGGCGTACTGACTGCGACATTGCCGGCAGCGCCGAACGGTGTCCGGCCGCAAACGCGTTACACCTACACCACCGTAAATGGCGTTGCGCTGGTCGCATCGGTCTCGGCCTGCCGCACGTTGTCCACATGCACCAATGCCGCTGATGAAACGCGCAGTTCGGTCACCTATAACGCCAACCTGCTGCCCACAGTCATCATGGAGCAAGCCGGTGATGGCAGCTTGTCGCGCACCACGACGGTCACTTATGATACGCGCGGCAATCAGTTGACTGTCGACGGACCACTGGCTGGCACCGCAGATACAGTTCGATACCGGTATGACGCCGCGCGCAATGTCGTTGGAGTTGTCGGCCCTGATCCTGACGGCGCCGGTGCGCTCCAGCCTTTAGCGCTCAAAACAACTTACAATGTCGATGGCCAGGCCACCACTGTAGAACTGGGGAATGTTGCAGATCAGTCGGACGCTGCTTGGACAGGCTTCGTCAGCGCGAGGCAACAGGTTCTTAGCTATGATGCCAACGCCCGGAAGGTGCGCGAGCAGATACAGGCAGGAGGAACCACGTTCACCCTGACGCAGTATAGCTACGATGCCCGCGGTCGGGCCGAATGCGTTACGCAGCGCATGAACCCCGCAGTGTTTGGTTCGCTGCCGGCGGCATGCAGCCTTGGAGCACAGGGAAGCTTTGGCCCGGATCGTATCACGCGATCCGACTACGACACGGTCGACCAAGTTACCCAAGTCCGCACTGCCTTTGGCACCACGGACGAATCCAACGAAGTCAGCATCACCTACACCCCCAACGGCAAGCAAGCGACCTTGACCGACGCGAAGGGCAACGTAACCACGAACGTGTATGACGGTCACGACCGGCTATTGCAGATGCGCTATCCGCTGTCTGGTTCACCAGGAAGCAGCTCCACGACTGATTTTTTTGGCCTCACCTATGATCCCAATGGCAACGTGACCCAGCGGCGACTTCGGGATGGGCAGCTGATCAACTACGCTTTCGACAACCTCGATCGCGTGACGACAATGACGCCGCCTTCTCCCTCGCTCGCGGTCAACTACACCTATGATCTGCAAGGCCGCATGCTGCAGGCGCAGCGTCCCGGCGACGGAGTCGCCGTAACGCGCACCTATGACGCGCTCGGTCGCCAGCTCACCGATGGGCAGGCATTTGGCGGCATGACGTATCAATACGACCTCGCCGGGCGGCGCACGCGGGCCACATGGAGCGACGGGTTTTTTGTGACCTATGAGCGGCGTGTGACGGGGGAGCTGGCGGCTGTGCGCGAGAACGGCGCAACGTCCGGCGCGGGCGTGCTGGCCCAGTATGGCTATAACAGTCTAGGCGAGCGCACTGGCATCACGAGGGGCAATGGCGGATCGACCAGCTTTGGCTATGACGCCGTCGGTCGGCTTGCAAGCCTTACGCACGATCTGTCCGGCACCGTGAATGACGTGTCGACCAGTTTCAGCTACACTCCGTCCTCACAAATCGCTAGCCTGTCACGGAACAACACGGTCTATGCGTGGACGCAGCACTTCAATGTCGACCGGCCCTATGCAATCAATGGGCTCAACCAGGTGACGACCGCAGGTGCCGTTGCCTTTGGCTATGACGGCCGTGGCAATCTCACCGCGTCTGGCACCACAACCTATGGCTATGATGTGTTCAATCAGTTGCGCTCTTCCAACAATGGCATGTCGGCTGGCTATGATACTGTCGGACGGCTGATTGAGCTCAACCTAGCCAGCTCGACGCGGTTCTTCCATGACGGCGCACAGATCACTGCTGAAGTGGCCAATCCCACCGGTGCTATCCAGCGCCGGTATGTGTGGGGCGATAGTGCGGATGAGCTGATCACCTGGTATGAGGGCGCTGGAACCACGGATCGGCGCTGGGCGGTGAGCGATGAGCGCGGATCGGTGGTGGCTTATGTCGACGGCGCAAATGTGGCTATCGCCATCAACCGCTATGACGAATATGGCATACCGCAAGGCACCAACATCGGGCGGTTTCAATACACTGGACAGGCCTGGCTGTCAGAGATCGGCATGTATTATTACAAGGCCCGCATCTACTCGCCAACGCTCGGACGATTCCTTCAGACCGACCCCATTGGATATGGCGACGGGATGAATATCTATGCGTTTGTAGGTGGTGATCCGATCAATGGTGTGGATCCGAGCGGGCTCACAGTTACAATTCCCGGTGGTGTCGTATGTCCTCACGCTGCTTTTCAGTCTAGTACTGGTTGGGAGTGTGTTTCAGATTTTGGTGATGACGGGTCTGGCGCTCGCGGCAGCTTCATTACATATAGTTATGGCTATGAAGGTGAAAGCGGCGGCGGCGGCGGCGGGTCGGCCGCAGCGTCCGTAGTGTCTGAAGTCCGGAATCGTGACAACTCTTGCAACGACAATGGCTCATTTACCGACCTCCTGCGCCGAGCTGGCGGCACCCTTTCTGATGTTGGTTCGATTGCTCAAATCAGTGGCGCCGCCATAGCCGTTGTAGTTGCGCCAGCAGGCGCATATGTTGCTGGAGCAGGTACGCTTGCTGTATTGGCTGGCGAGACCTTGACATTTGGTGCCAACGTAATTGACGGAGATGTGTGGGCCGCAGGGAATCAACTAATCGACGCTGGGGTAGGCCGGTATACTGGACGTGCTTTTCGAAGACTAGCAGCCGGCGCATGGCGTAACCCCGTGACTGGGCGCTTCGAACGAAATCTGCTTGGCGGTGATTTTCGCAGCGCAAGAGGGGAGGTTGCTTCATTCGGGGCCAGCAAGCTCTCGTCGGCGGCTGGATCTGCAATACGTTGCGGGGTTGTCAAATGAGTTCAAATATCGAGTTGGCATTTTCGGCTATTTTCATTTTGATGGCGCCATTATTACTGCATCTTGGCGCGCTACGAGGGGCGGATTTCTACCCCCAAGAACCGACAGGCAAGCCCTTTGTGGATGCGATTTTGTACAAGTGGCTTAAGCCCATAATTTTTACCAACGGCGTATTGCTTTCGTTGGCATTTTTGTTCTGGAGGTTGCTTGATGCGAGGCTTTGGACTGTTCCGCTAATCTTCGTTATTCCTCTGACGTTGCTGCAATCTGTTGCGCTAATCATATCGAAATTCAAAGATATAAAGAAAGGTTGATGTTGAGAGGCGCCAGAAAGCGCTTGGCTTAGATGAGTGAGTTCAAACGTTATGACGTAACTGTTTTCGTCATACCACCTTTTTGGCGTGGAAATTATCCTCCGTCGCTATTGAGGCCGATTCATTGTTGGGACGAATGCAGTGGAGGAGAAGCGTTTGATAAACGAGAGGCAAACTGTTGGTTCAGCGACTATCAAGAAATCGGTAATTTCGGCTCTCCGCCGTCCATTTAGAAGTTACAGGCAGCAATAGTCTCGGTAGAGGTTTATGGATCCCCAAGGTTCAGGTCCGTTCATCGCTGCAGCCCAGTGGATACAGGGCGCCTTGTTAGGCACAGTGGCAACCGTTGCGGCCGTGGTCGCCGTTGCCGTGGTCGGCCTGCTGATGCTCACCGGCCGCATCAACTGGCGTTATGGCATGGTGGTGATCATTGGCTGCTTCATTCTGTTTGGCGCCGGTAGTATTGTGGCCGGCATCCAGGCGGCTGCCACCGCCGGCCCAGGATATTGATGGCATGAGCCAAATTGCGCGCGATCGGCTGTTCGTGGCGCTCACTCGCCCGCAAATGTTTGCAGGGGTCACCTACAGCTATTTCGTGATCAACGTGATCGTGTCGGCCGAGGCCTTCCTCATCTTCCGCTCGTTATGGGCTTTGGTGCCGGCTCTGATCATCCATGGCGTGGGCATGCTCATCTGCCTGAAGGAGCCGCGCTTTGTCGATCTGTGGCTCGTGCGCCTGCGCCAATGCCGGCGCGTGCCTAACTACCGTCTGTGGCGCAGCAACTCCTATCGCCCATGAGAGCATCACCGTTCAGCCGTGATCCCAAAGCCGCTGCTCGTGAGGTGCCTGCCGGTACGCATCTGCCTTACGCGGCTCAAATCGACGACCATACACTGATCACCCGCGACGGTCTGTTGGTTCAGACCATCCAGCTGCGTGGGCTCTTGTTCGAGACCGCCGACAGCGACGAGATCAACTACCGCAAGGCCCTGCGCGATGCCGTCCTGCGCGCCATCGCCTCACCGCGCATTGCGATCTACCACCATGTGCTGCGCCGCAAAGTCGATCTGTCGCTGGAACCGCAGTTCGGCGACGAGTTCTCGAAGGCACTGGACGCCCGTTGGCGCCAACGCCTCGCCTCCCGCGAACTCTATGTTAACGAGCTCTATCTCACCCTGGTGCGCCGACCACTGCCCGGCAAGATCGGCGTCGCCGACCGGCTGCGCGGCCTGCTGTCTGGCAACCCCGCGAGCGGCCAGGCGGCGCGAGCCGAGGAATTGCGTGCTTTAAACGCCACCCGCGAAGCTTTGCTAGCAGCGCTCGCCGATTATGAGGCCCGCACCCTTAGTGTTTATCAAAACGGGGAAGCGCACTGCTCGGAGCCGCTGGAGTTTTTGTCGGCATTGTTCAACGGCGAGATGCGCCCGGTGCAGCTGCCGTTTGGCGATATCGGTTTGCATTTGCCATATCGGCGGGTGAGCTTCGGCCCCAATGCCATGGAACTCGCTCCCCATGGCGATGCTGAGCGCCGCATGTCCGCTATCGTGTCGGTGAAGGACTATCCCGGTTCCACTGCGCCCGGGATGTTCGATGAACTGCTGCGGCTGCCGGTGGAACTCAGCGTTAGCCACAGCTTCGCGTTCGTCGAGCGCGGCACGGCACTCGGCCAGATGAACCTCGCCATCCGCCGCATGCGCTCAGCCGAGGACGAAGCCGTGAGCCTGCGCGCCGAACTCATGCAAGCCAAGGACGAGGTCGCCGCTGGCCGCGCGGGGTTCGGCGAGCATCATATGACCATTGCCGTCCATGCCGAGGACCTGGCTAGCCTCAACCGTTCGGTCGCCAATGTGGTGAGTGCGCTGGCTGACCTGGGCATCATCGCGGTGCGCGAAGATATTGCGCTGGAACCCGCGTTCTGGGCGCAGTTTCCGGCGAACTTCGCCTATATCGCTCGGCGAGGCCTGGTTTCGACCGCCAACTTCGCGGCGCTCGCCAGCGGCCATAACTTCGCGATGGGCAAAGCCCAGGGCAACCATTGGGGCGAGGCGGTCACCTTGATGGAGACCACGGCGGCTGGGCCGTATTTCTTCAACTTCCACCAAGGTGATCTCGGCAACTTTACCGTCATCGGGCCGTCGGGCTCGGGCAAGACGGTCGTGCTCAACTTCCTGCTCGCCCAGGCCCGCAAGTTCGATCCGCGCATTGTGTTCTTCGACAAGGACCGCGGCGCCGAACTGTTCATCCGCGCCGTCGGTGGCCGCTATGACCGGCTGGATCCGTCGCTGCCGTCCGGCCTCAACCCGCTGCAACTCGACGACACGCCTGCCAACCGCCAGTTCCTGATCGACTGGGTGGGCGTTCTCGCTGGCGGCGCCAGCATCGAGGAGCAAGCCCGCATAAAGCTCGCTATCGACGCCAATTTTGCCCAGCCGCCCGAGTATCGCCGCCTGCGCCACCTGGTCGAGCTGTTCCGCGGCGCGGCACGGCCGACGTCTGAAGATCTGTGGGCGCGCCTGCAGCCTTGGTGGGGTGAGGGCGAACGGGCGTGGTTGTTCGACAACGCCCGCGACGAGACCGATCTTGCTGCCCGTACCGTCGGATTCGATATGACCGCCATCCTCGATGAACCGGTGGCACGCACGCCGGCAATGATGGTGCTGTTCCACCGGGCCGAAGAACGGCTCGACGGCACGCCCACCATCATCGTTGTTGACGAGGGCTGGAAGGCGCTCGATGACGCGGTGTTCGTGCAGCGCATCAAGGACTGGCAGAAGACCATCCGCAAGCGCAATGGTATCGTCGGTTTCGCTACCCAGAGCGCCCGCGATGCGCTCGACAGCCAGATCTCACGCGCCATTATCGAGCAGGCTGCCACCCAGATCTTCATGGTCAACCCCAAGGCCGAGACCGGTGACTATTGCGATGGGTTCGGGCTGACCGCGCATGAACTGTCGCTGGTCCGTTCGATGCCGGATGCCGCCCATTGTTTCCTGGTCAAACATGGCAATGAGAGCGTGGTCTGCCGGCTCGATCTGTCAGGCGAGCGCGAGATCCTCACCATCCTCTCGGGCCGTGAGCGCACCGTCCGCCTGCTCGACCGGCTGCGCGTCGAGACAGGCGATGCCCCAGAACATTGGCTGCCGCGGCTGCTCCAGGAAGCGCTATGATCAGCGCTTGCCCCATCCCCGGCACCGGCAGCAATTTCCTGGCCGGAACGCTGCTGTTCATCGATTGCGCTACCCAGGACCTGGCAGGCGAGGGCTATCGCTCGCTGTCCGGCGCTGGCGCCAGTGGCGGCATCGTTCTGGGCGTGCTGCTGACGCTGTTTGTGGCGAACCAAGGCCTGCGGCTGCTCGGCGGTCAGTCGCCGACCGGGCGGGAGCTGCTGCTGTTGACGCTGAAACTGGGCGCTGTGTTGACCCTGGCTGGCAGCTGGGATGCCTATCGCGTGCTGGTGTATGACGTGGTGCTGCGTGCGCCGGCCGAGATCATCGGCGACATTGCGCAAGGTGCAGGACTGGGCGGTGGCAACCTCATCAGTCGGCTTCAGCAGGTCGACCAAGGCATGCTGACTCTGACCAAGCTGGGCAGCGGCTACCTCGACATTGGCAGCGCCCAAGGCACGCAGCCGCCTGACGGTGACATCGCCCGCACCCCGTTGGCTGACGGCTATGCGCTGGCCGGCGCACGCATCGTCTATCTGGTGGCGGTGATCGCCGTGTTCGGCGCGTTGCGCCTGATGAGCGGCTTGCTGCTGGCGCTGGGTCCCCTGTTTGCGGGTCTATTGTTGTTTGATGCGACCCGCGGCCTGTTCCTGGCCTGGGCGCGGCTGCTGTTCGGCAGTCTGCTGGGCGCCGTCGTCGTCACCGCGATCTTGGAGGTTGAGCTGGCCCTGGTGCTGCCGTGGCTGAGTGACGTGCTCACCCAACGCATCGCCCGCATCGCGACGCCGTCGGCGCCGGTGGAGTTGCTGGTGCTGGTCGCCGCCTTTGGGCTGGTGTCGTTCACCGGGCTGCGACTGATCTGGTCACTGTCGCTGGCGCCGGCTCTGGCCAGCTTCAAAGCCGAATTCTCCGCAGCCGATTTGCGCCAGATGGTGCCGTCGGTGCCCGCGATAGCTCCCGTGCCGATCCTGTCGCGCGGCGGCGGCATGGTCGGCAGCGACGGGATGAGTTCCAACCCCGTGGTGGTGATTGACCGGGCAGATGGCTTGCCAAGCTCGGGCTCGCGGGTGCCGGATGTCACTCGGACCGCCGAGGCGCGGGGCGAGTCAGCTCCCGGCATCACGCCGCTTGGCCAGAGTTACACACGCCGCATTCGCGCGATCTCCGCCGGCCGACGTCAAGGACCGCGCGTACGATGAGTGAGCAAAGCCGCAAACAAGCGGAAAGCTATTTCCAGCAGGCAGGGTCCTGGGCGGATACCGCCATGGCTCAATCCCGCCGCTCGCAGCGCCTTGCCTGGATTGTGGCGCTGGCCACCACGCTGATTGCCGTGATCGAAGCCTTGACCATTTGGGCGATGACCCCGCTGCGGACGGTCGTGCCCTACACGCTTCTGGTCGATCGCCACACCGGGCATGTCGAGGCCCTGAAGCCGCTCGAGGCAGGCCTGCTGGCGCCGGACAAAGCGCTGACCCAAAGCTTCCTGGTGCAATATGTGCTGGCCCGCGAAGGCTTTGATCGCGCCACCATCCGCGATGATTACCGCAAGGTCGCCCTCTGGTCGGCAGAGCCTGCACGCAGCCAGTATCTGGCGGAGATGGCGAGCACCAACCCCGACAACCCAGCTGCCCGGCTGGGCGCGCGCGCGACCCTTGCGGTACAGGTGCGGTCGGTCACCGGCATGCAGAACAACAGCGCCTTGGTGCGGTTCGAGACCCAGATCATCGACCAGGAGCGGGCCTCGGCCACACGGCAATATTGGGTGGCAGTGATCCGGTTCCGCTATTCACCGACGCCGATGGCCACCGAAGATCGCTACATCAACCCACTCGGCTTCCAGGTGCTGAGCTATCGCCGATCACCGGAGACCTTGCCTCAAGCGATGGAGTCGCCGGCTAGTTCAGCCACGCAGCCCGGACAGTCGGCCATATCCAGAACGAGCGCCCCCAATGCGCCGCGCTAAGGCCATCATCAGGCGCGCGGCCGTGGGCGCTGCGCTAGTGCTCGCAACAACAATTGCCGCGCAAACCCCGCCGCCACCTGATCCCCGCATCCAGACCATCCCTTATGACGCCGGCCGTATCTATCCGGTCGAGGTTGCCGCCGGCTACACGCTGATGATTGCGCTGGCCAACGGCGAGCATGTCGAGACCATGGCGGTTGGCGACAACAGCGCCTGGCAGGTCAATGCCAACAAGCGCGGTGATGCGATCTTCATCAAGCGCAATTTTTCTGGGATCAACACCAATCTGACTGTGATTACCGACGCGCGGACTTATGTATTCGAGCTGTTAGGCAACGTGCCGGTCCGGACCACGCCGCTGATCATCCGGTTCGCCTATCCAGATGCAGTCAAGTTCACTGCCACGATCGCGCCTGACAATGTCACCCTGACATACCGGGTGACCGGTGCACGATCCCTGCGGCCCAGCGTGATTGAAGCGCGCAACAACCAGACCACGCTCGCCTGGCCGCCCGGCGCAGCCGTGCCGGCCGTGTTCCAGATCAACGCCGATGGCACCGAGTCACTCGTCAATGGGACATTCGTGGATGATCGCATGATCATCCAGGGCATGCCGCAGCGCTTGCTGTTTCGGTCCGGCCGCTTGCTGGCCACCGCCACGCAGGTCGCGGCGCGCAAGGGGCGCAAGTGATGGACGAGCAATCTCGTCCCGCCGAACTTCCTGACGATGGGCTACCCATCGTGGGCTCTGACCGCGGCAATGGCCCCTTATGGGCGGGCGCTGTCGCCATTGCGCTGCTGGCGGTGGTGCTGTTCGTGGCGATGGAGGGCCGGCGCCAAAAGCAGCTGGAGCCTGCCATCGCGCCAACTGCCGCGGACGACGCCAATATCCAGGCCTATCGGCCGCCCCCGCTGAAATTACCGGATCCGCCCGCTGAACCGCCAGCGCCGAAAGCCGCTCCCGAACCTGCGCCCGCTCCAGCGTTGACGGCTGCGCCCGTCAGCAACCTGCCGCAGACCTATTTTCCACCACCAAACTATCAGCCGCCTGCCTACCAACCGCCGCCCCCAGCGGCGGCCAATCCGCCCCAGAACGCCCAAGCGTCTGTCATCGTCTATGATGTCAGTGCAGCCGAAGCAGCGCCCTCATCGCCCGCCACGGCGGGAGCCCCGGCAGGTGCGGCATCAAGCAAGACACCGGCCCCGGCCTTTGCCAGCCGTGGCCGGGCATCGCGGCTAACTACGACCGTGCCGCGCGGCACGCTCATCCCGGCCGTGCTCGAGACCGCTCTGGATTCCACGCAGCCCGGCCAAGCCCGCGCCTTGATCAGCGAGGACGTCTACAACCTGAATCGCGACCGTGTGCTCATCCCGCGGGGCAGCCGGCTATTCGGGGAATATCGCGCCGATATCGCCGCCGGCCAGAAGCGGGCCTTCGTGCAGTGGAACGAGCTGATCCGCCCCGACGGCGCTATTATCGCCATTGAATCGCCCGCCACCGACCCGCTTGGCCGGGCCGGCGTCCGCGGCAAGGTGAACAGTCATTTTGCGCCGCGGTTGGGCGGGGCGCTGCTGCAATCGGCAATTGATTTTGGAGCGGTGGCAGCAACACGCTCACTGAGCGGCGGCGCCGTGATTATCGCCAATCCGTTGCAGGCCGGCACGTCGCAGCTGGTGGGACCGCTGCCCAAGCCCACGCTGTCGGTTCGCCAGGGCGCCAAGATTTCGGTGCTGGTCTCGCGCGATCTGGAATTTTCGCCGGTGGAGCCACCGCAATGACTGGCACCGTGGCGCAGCTGGAGACCGGCGTCTATCTGCGGCAGGCGCTGGCGCCCTTTGCCGCCTATCTCGCCCGAACCGACGTCACCGATCTTTACGTCAATCGCCCCGGCGAGCTTTGGCTCGAAACCCTGGGCGGCGGCATCGAGCGCTTTGAACGGCCGGAACTTACTGACCGACTGCTGCTACGGTTGGCAGAGCAAGTGGCGGCACTGACCTCGCAAGGCATCAACGCCGAGCATCCCATCTTGTCGGCGATCTTGCCCGATGGTGCCCGCGTCCAGTTCATTGCCCCGCCAGCAACCCGGAGCGGCATGGCGATGGCCATCCGTAAACACCAATCGGCCCACCTTCGGCTCGACGATTATGCCGCCAGCGGCGCCATGCCGGGCGCCGGTCAGGACCACGCCGCAGATATGCTACAGGCCCAGCTGCGCAACCTGAAAGCAAGGGCCGACTATGTGAGTCTGCTGAGGCTGGCGGTGCAGCAACGGCTCAATATTCTGGTTTCTGGCGGCACATCGACCGGCAAGACCACGTTCCTCAACGCGCTCATCCAAGAAATCCCGCAGGAGGAACGGCTGATCCTCATTGAGGACACGCCGGAGCTCGAGCTGCGTCACGCCAATGCCGTGGGCTTGGTCGCGGCGCGCAGTGCATTGGGGCAGGCAGCGGTCGCGGCCGAAGACCTGCTCAACGCCTCGCTGCGCATGCGGCCCGACCGCATTATCTTGGGCGAGCTGCGTGGGCCAGAAGCGTTCACGTTCCTGCGCGCGGTCAACACCGGGCATCCGGGTTCCATGACGACGATCCATGCCGACAGTCCGGCGCGCGCGATTGAGCAGCTGGCGCTGCTGGTCCTGCAATCTGGCACAAGGCTCGATCGCGACAGCATCGGCCACTATGTGCGCACCTCGATCGATGTTTATGTCCAGCTTGCCCGTCAAGCAGGTCGACGCCACATCTCCGCTATCGCGCTGCGCGGGGACGTGGGCTCTGCCGGAGGGCTCACATGATGGCGGCGGACCTGGGCACGCCAATGTCGCCTGGGGCATTGGTCATGGCTGCCAACTGGCTGCAGCAGGTGGTGTCGGGTAATGCGGCGATGGCTCTGGGGGTGATCGCGGTCGCAGCGTTAGGGCTGGCCATGTTCAACGGGCAGCTGCCGGTACGGCGCGGGTTGACGGTTGTGGCGGGGTGTTTTTTGCTGTTCGGAGCGCCGTCGATTGGGAGGGCGCTGATGGGATTGCCAGATGGCGAACCGGGGCACGTCGGATCACTCGACCCTGGCCCAAATCCTCAGGCTGCCGCACTTCCCGCGGTCCCGAAGGAGCGAGACCCTTATGCCGGCGCTGGGCTAGTGACCCCCTAAGAGTTCTGAAAGCGTTAGCTGGCCTTGGCCGTGCAGAATGAGCTCAGCGATGGCGCGTTCCGTACCGGCATAGCAAGCGAAGGGCTCTCCTTGGGCCATATTGAACGGTCGTAGCTGCTGGCAACCACCTTTGTCGCTGCGAGTGCAGATACGTCTAGAACGGCAACTTCTGGGTTATCTTCCCCAAGTCTGCTTCCAAAGCCAAAACGGGCAGAACTGCCGCTCTGGCCATTTCAGCTATGCAGCCTGCTTGTGGAAATAGGACGCCAGCTTACCCTTCCAATCTTTCGTGTGAACAATTCGGGCATGGTGGAGGCCATCCTGAATAATCTGCGCCTTCGTAAGGCGGGATACGGGCCTCCAGTCGCCTTTGAACAGATAGATAGCGTTGTCCCGCCGAAGGCTTTCAAGAACGACCAGACCGTGGCTGTGGAATACATAGGCCATGTAATCGTCGAAACCGCCTTCTCCGACCCAGCACTCATCAGGCTTCAGGGATTTCAGCGTGTGCTGGCGATCGACGATCACATCACGGGCGCCTTCACCCACACGCTTCAGCGCATGCCCGACATGCTCATCAACCATGTCCCAGGGATATTGGCCGGCAGGCAACAGCTTCCAATTCGCATGCTTAACCACTGGAGCTTCCAGTGCGCTCAGATCATCAGACGCGATCTCGCAGTAGCGGAAAAGCTCGAGGAAGACGTTGATGGTGTGGAGCGCGAGATCGGGGCTGTCAGCGCGTCGCTCGATCGGCGGCGAAACGATGAAGCGACCGGCTTCCGTCTCGAGATAGGTCAGTTCAACCGAAGGTGGAGGGACGAGATTACGTTGATAACATTCGCGGTAGATGTCGCGGAAGTCTTCATGCTCATCGCCGCTCCAATCGGTCCACGACCAGCTAACGGTACGAACATAGCGGACCTCCTTCGGGAGATCCTTGCGCGCAATCCAGCGACCCTCGGAGTTGAAACGGGTGGCCGGACCGACGATCGCAGGAAGGATCGTTTCTCCGGTGCCGGGATCGATTCCCAACCCGATGCGCTCGGTCATCTTGTCATTGGTGACAGGGACAACGACACGGAGCACGGTGCCATTCGGAATATGCCCGATATAGTTTTTGAGGTTCCTGATCCTGCTACGCTTGATCTGCATTGGATTGCCTTTCAAATCAGCAAAGGGCCGATGGGCCCCTTCGCTTACCCCCGCGGGGGATAGTCATCGTTGCCGTAGGAATCTTTGTCCCGGATTCGGCCATCCGGGCGGTGGATAACGACTTCGCTGCGCTGGTTGATCGCAATCTTGCGCGCAGCCGCTTGAGCCTCCGCCTGGGTGCTGTGCGTCGAGGTCACGCGGCTATTGCCCGCACCCCGCACAGCCCAAGCGTCACCGTGAGGAACAACGTGCTGACTTTTTCCCATAACTCATACCCCTAATTGGCCGCCGGTACGACGATTACGTACCATTATAAGCATACAGTTGCGAACCGTCAACTGGTATGGTACAAAATCGTATTCGGCCGGACGCCTTGGGGCGCTTCGGCCCTCTTGACTCAGGGCAGGGGACGTGCATGTCGTTGGGAGCCAAGCTCAAAGCGCTACGGCTTAAAAAAGGCTTATCTCTCCAGGATCTGGCCGACGCGGTGGGAGCGTCAAAGGCCCACATCTGGGACTTGGAGACAGGAAGAGCAAAGAACCCCACCGTGGAGCTCCTGACGAAGCTATCGACCGTATTGGGCACCAGCATCGCAGATCTGGTGGGAGAAAATCCTGCTAATCCTGACGACACGCCTGAGGTGCTTGCCATGTGGCGCGATCTTAAGGAGCTTTCCGATGGCGACAGGGAAACGATCAAAATTATGATGGAGCGGCTGAAGGGGAGGCAATGAAGGGTGAAGGTCACGCGGCTTGATCTTGATGGAACTGGATCGCCGCTAGGGCTTGTCGGGAAGATTCTAAAGGCTGAACCTGACCTCAAGCTACCCGTACAGATCGAAGAACTCGCCGTAGCCTTAGACATTGGACGGATCGCTGAACTCAATGCCGATGGTTTCATCGGGGGCTTGTTGACCGATCCCGAGCGGAGCTTCGGAGGGATTCTCGTAAAGAAGGGGCTCCATCGGCATCGCCGAAGGTTCACGATAGCGCACGAACTGGGTCATTTCCTCATCCCATTCCACAAACCAGCAAAGGCCGGCCAGTTCCTTTGTTCTGCGAGCGACATGGCTCGTTGGTCGGCGAGGGAGCAAGATCGAGCGGCTCGGATGGAAGTTGAGGCCAACGAGTTTGCGGCGGGAATTTTGCTGCCGGCCCCCTCGCTTCGCTCCTTCTTGCAACCCTATTCCGATCCTGATCTTCGCCAGATGTTGGCTGTCCATGAGCATTTTGACGTGAGCCGCGAAGCAGCATCTCGCGCATACGCGAAGTTCAAGGGCGATAAGATCGCAACCGTTTTAGTGAAAGAGGGCAAGATATATCGCGTTTACAAAGCACTAGGCCTACCGAAGCTAAGTGTCGAAAAAGGCGAATATGTTCCTGCTTCCAGTGTCTATAGCTCGTTTCGCGGAGAACCCGGCAGTGTGTCCGATCTTAAGAGGGCTGATGCTGGTCAGTGGTTGCAGAGTGAGTGGGGTAAGCGACTCCCGGCGCTGTATGAGCAGGTTCTGACGCAGAGCAACGGCTACTCAACCATCATGCTTTGGTGTGAAGAGTTTGAGCTAGATGAGGACTACGATCCTGACGCCGACAAGACCGCGAACGATCGCTTCCGACAGCGACAAGCGAGATTTTACGATAGGCGTTGATTCACTCGGCCGGGAAAGGCGCGAGAAGATTGGCGAGCCGACCACTGCCAGGATGCAGCAAGATTGACCGCTACGGCTGTTGAGTGGACACACTGGGCAGACTGATTTTGGGCCGAGTGCGGACTGGCAGGTTGGCGGCGATGGGGACGAAAAGCTGCCGATCGGCAGCCGACCTCAATTTCGGACATTCGCTCTTACTACCAGCTTAGTACACAACTCTCCATAGTGAGAGTAAATTTCTGAATGCGAAATTAGGCAAGTATTTCCTTCCGCCCAGTCGACGTCCTTTTTTTGCGCGACGCACTGGTAAGTGCGGGACCGAGCACGGGAAATAAGGTGCACCGAACTTGCGCTTGAGAAAACCTAACTGCGCGATCTTGCATTGTCTTCAACGCTAGGTAATTCTTCGCCAGAACTATGCTGCTCAAGAAATTGGCCAACGTGAACGCATGGATTGAACCGTTGCGCTACAGCGAGTCGTCAAGCAAGAGCGCACGTCAGCGCGAGGAACGGCACAAAGCAGGATACAGTGACCCGTTGATATCGGCGGCGTGTCCCCCTACGACCCCTATTTTCGCGCGATAATTCATCTAATATTGGCGGCGCGCCTCAGTTAGCTAGAAAATCTTTTTCTAGATTGTATTAGCCAAGCTCGGGCGTCTGAGTTCGATTTTCGTCGGGCCTGCCTGTGGCCCGCCGGTTGCGGGCACTGTGTGGACGACGAGTTTGAACGCGGGTTGCAAATCCTTCTGACCGCGGCCATAGTTTGCGTTCCCAATATGGGATCACTTGACTATGTTCCCAAATAGAGTACATAGGGGGCGTGAATGCGGATCATATCTCGGCGCATGCTTCGCGAATTTGGAGAGGCAAACCCAGGCGCGAAGCCTGCGCTGGATAGCTGGTTCCACGAAGCGAAGCATGCCGACTGGCGTACGCCGGCCGACATCAAAGAGCAGTATGGCAACGCGAGCATCGTTGGAAACAATCGCGTGGTGTTTAATGTTGCGGGCAACAGGTTCCGTCTGGTTGTCCGCATCGATTACGAATTTGGCATCATCTTCATCAGGTTCATCGGCAAGCATTCGGACTACGATGATATCGATGCGGAGGAGATTTGATGAGCAAGCTACGACCCATTCGCAGTGATGCCGATTACGATGCGGCCCTAGCGCGCGTCGATCACCTCATGGCGTCATCGTCTACCCGCGATGCGCGCGATGAACTCGATGTGCTGGCAACTCTGATCGAGGTCTACGAAGAAGCGCACTTCCCGATCGACCTTCCTTCGCCAGTCGATGCGATCCAGTTTCGCATGGAACAGGCCAACCTGAGCCAAGCGGACCTTGTACCTTACATCGGCAGCCGCGCGAAAGTGTCCGAGATCCTTTCGGGAAAGCGAACGCTCACGCTCAAGATGATCCGGGCCTTAAATGCCCACCTGGGCATTCCGGCCGAGGTTCTCATCAGTGACGGGCATGCTGCCGAGCTGCTCGAGCCGACGCACGAGGTCCAGTGGGACCGCTTCCCGATCAACGAGCTGCTGAAGCGTGGATGGCTCGGGATCACCACACGCGCCGCGAAGCCGGCCAAGGAGCTCATGTCCGGCCTTCTCGCGCAGGCAGGCGGCATGCATGCAGTGCCGCAAGCGCTCTACCGGAAGAACGATTCCGCGCGGCAAAATGCCAGCATGGACCCGTATGCCCTGCAGGCATGGTGCCTCCATGTCCTTGCGAAGGCGCGCGAACAGGAGCTTCCCGGCACCTATCGCGACGGGGCGATCGACGAGGCCTTTCTGCGCTTTCTGGCCACTTTGA
This sequence comes from Sphingomonadales bacterium, assembly GCA_037131365.1. Lineage (GTDB taxonomy): Bacteria > Pseudomonadota > Alphaproteobacteria > Sphingomonadales > Sphingomonadaceae > Sandarakinorhabdus. Next base: position 8,903 of record JBAXRE010000015.1, on the reverse strand, counting down.
GCCGGCTTCCCGACGGACCCCGGCGCGCGGTCGATGCCCTGGCAGAGAAAGGAGTGGCGGTAATCTATGCACGGCACCTACCGAGGACTTACCTCGATGGCGCCGCAATGCGAACGCGAGAACAGGTCCCCGTCATCGGCCTTTCGCTGCGTTACGACCGGCTCGACAACTTCTGGTTCTGCCTGCTCCACGAGGCGGCCCATGTCTGGCGCCATCTCAACGACGAGAACGACGTCTTCATCGACGATCTCAAGCTCGATCCCGCCGAACATTCCGAGGACTGGTCCAAGGAAGCGGAAGCGGATCTAATCGCGCAGGAAGCGCTAATCCCGTCGGACAAGTGGACGGCCGCCGACCTGCTGTCAAAGGCGACACCGTCGCGCGTGATCGCGTTTGCCCAATCGGTCAATGTGCACCCTGCAATCGTGGCCGGTAGGGTGCGCAAGGAGACCGGCAACTATCGGTTGCTGACGCAGTTCGTCGGCTCAGACGAAGTTCGGCACCACTTTGAGGAGACGGCGGAAGGCAAGCCAGGGCTGCCGTCTCGTCATTTGCCGGACGGACTCCGGAGAGGGCAGGACTAGCGCAGGCGGGTCTACGAACAGCGGATCTCTTACGTCGCAAAGTCGCGGAATTCTCTGCGCCGGGGACAGCAACACGACACAAAGCACAATGGCTATGGGCACAAGGAAGGGAGAAAATCGATGAGCGCAGACAATCACCGCCGCGTGTTCGTGGCTCAAGCAGAAACCGGCACCCAGAGCGACATAGATGTCCTCCAGGTCCTGTCTGCCGCCGAGATCGACCTCGCCCGAGTGATAATCGTCAAGGAGGTCAGCAATCTTGCCTCGATGACCGTGCACGACGCGGCGGTCCTTATCTTGCACGACGATCAGATGGACAGCTCGCTCCTCCGCGATACCGCGTTTGCCGCGGCGAAGGCAGGCGCCTGCAATATTGTCGGACTATGGGCGCCAGGCCAAGCGCAGACCGGGATTCATCCAGCGGCCGCCAAATACAGCACCGCCCAGATCCCGTGGGATCCGGCGCGACTGAAGGACGAGCTCGGATCTGACTGCGAGCACGCATTTCTTACGCCTGACGGCGAAGAGGCCGATCTGAACGAGGTGGAACCCAATGAATGCGAGTAAGCGGCCCCGGCGTCTCTACCGGTACGTCATCGATCACGACAAGGGTTTCGCGCCCAATCCCTTCTTCAAAGTCTGCACGCTCGCGTGCTGCAAGCCGGTCATCCGCAAAGGGGCTGAAATCGGCGACGTGATCGTCGGTTATGGCCCGGCGAAACACGAGTTGAGCGGCCAGATCATCTACTGGATGATGATCGATGAAATCATGCGCTTCGACGACTACTGGAAGGAACCAGAGTTCGAGAAGAAGCGGCCGCGGCCCGGCGGTTCGCTCATGCTCAATTTCGGGGACAATATCTACCATCGCGCACCTGGCGGTGGCTGGGTGCAGGAGCGCTCGTTCCACAGCGACGCAAATAGCCTGACGGGGGGCGGCAACCTCAAGCGCGATACGGGATGCACCGATCGCGTGCTCATCGGGCGGGATTTCGCCTACTGGGGCGCCAAAGGCCCTCGCCCACCTGCGCAATTCAAGGAGTTTGTCTGGAACGGCCGGGGCCAAGTCTACAAGGTCGCAAGCGAGGAGCGAAAAGAAGCTTTCATCGGCTGGCTGCAGGACCTGCCCGACCGCGGCTTGATGGCCGATCCGGCTGACTGGTCGCTCGACACAAAGGTCCGCCAGCTTCTATGCCCGGAGCCTGCCACGTGTTGATCGAGCGCTACGCGAAATCGGTCGCCGAGACCGACCAGTTCTCCGCACACGGATCGTCGCAGAGTCCGGTAGAGGCGGATCCTCGCGAAATTTGGATCTTCGGTCTCGCAAGCGAACTCGGCTCGGTGATTTCCGCGGTGAAAAAGCACTGGTTGCAGGAAGGTGGCGTGTTGTCCTCGCCGCTGGCAAAGGCCGAGCTCGAGGAGGAGCTCGGTGACGCGATGTGGTACGCCTTCGCGCTTGCCAGGGTCGAGGGCCTCAGCAGCAACATCGACATCTTGCTGTCGAACATCCGCCATCTCGAGAGCGAGGTAACCGATGCGGCGACGCGCGGGGGACTCATTCGCGAAATCCTTTCAGACGAGGACGTCCGTGCCTTTCTCAAGGAGGCCGAGGCATTCAAGACAAAGCGGCTACGCACGTTCCGCGATTACCAGACATTAGCGTTCCGGACTGCACGGACAGAAAAGCATACGCTCCTCCAGGTGTGCGCGGCGGTGTTGACCCAGCTGTCTGCGCAACTGATGCGCAGGCTACTTCCCCCGATCGAAACCGAGCTGAACACCGAGTTGAATGATCGGCCGATAGAGGTCGTGCTCGGCGAGATTGCGTGGCACCTGTGCGCGATCGCCTCGCTCTATGAAATCGACATGGACCGCGTAGCGGCGGACAACGTCGACAAGGCTATCGCGCGGCGGAACGACGGCGTAGCGACGCCGCTACATGACCGGGATGCGCCCGACGAGAACCGATTCCCGCGGTATTTCCAGATTGAATTCCGCTCAGTCTCTGGCGACACCGTCGCGATCTACTGGAATAAGGAACAGCTCGGCGACCCGCTGCGCGACCAGTATTCGATCGCCGATGGCTACCGTTTCCATGACGTCCTTCACCTTGCCAACGCGGCGGTACTCGGATGGTCTCCGGTATTGCGAGACCTGATGCGGGTCAAACGTGCCCACAGCCCGAAGACGAAGCAGAACGAAGATGGTGGCCGGTCTGCGGTTGTCGAGGAGTTGGTGATAAAGCACATTCACTGGGAAGCAGCGACCCGTGCCAAGCACCTGCATGCAGACCTTCCACCGTACGATCAGCCCTTGTTTCCCCATGGGGAAGCTATTCCGTTTTCACTTCTAAAGCAGGTGCGCGGGCTGACGATCGGGCACGAGGTCTACGCCAACAAGTACTGGGAGTGGGAGAAGGCGATCCGCGAAGGCTACCGGGTGTTCCAGCTACTCAAGCAGCACAACGGCGGGATAGTGGGCGTGAACCTCGAGGCGCGATGCCTCGACTTCGCCGAGCCGAACCAGATTACTTAGCCATTCCAAGTTCCGCTTCGATCGTCTCGTTCAGTCCCCAGTCGGGGGGATAGAACGGGGTCGGCAACCGTCCCGCCGGGGCGAACTTTTGCTTGATGCGCGTCCGCCCCGAACTGCCGCTGATATTCGGAAACGCGACCCGTGCGTATTTCGAGATCTCGCAGAACAGGTTCTGGCAATCGATCAGCTGGAGCGGCCGTCCCCACAGCGACGGAAATTCTATTTCGAATAAGTCAAAATAGCGTACCTGATGCACAGCCATATGTTCGATGATTGCTTCGGGAGAAACGCCTCGGGCCGACTGGAAGCACTTGGCGATGCCGTCCAGCGCGCCCGGGCCGGCTTTAACGAACTCCATCTCGGAAAAAGATGTTAGAGCGGTGTAGTTAAGGTCGGTCGCGAACTGATAGGCAAGAAACGGACCCACCGACGGGGCCGCGATCAGCAGGTCGTAAGCCTCGCGCATAGTCTGACATTTGCGAAGACGGCGCGGGTAGTCCTTGCGCATCAACCATTCGAGAAGGCGCAAATGGTTGGCATGTTTGCTCGAGTGGCCAAACGCCGAGCCGCCGGACGGCATGATGTAGGCCGCAGAGTAGTTGCGTTGCGCCGCTGCCTGACGGTGCGACAAGACGGCATCCATCGCTCCGAAATCATGGCGGCCCCATGTCAGCGCGCCAAGTTCGCCTTCGAGCGCTTCCCAAGTTTCGATCTTATTGAATAGCTTGAAAAGCAGAGTGCGATAAAAAACGTCTTCAGGAGACCATTCCTGGCGCGAACCCCAGATCACATGGCGAAGAAGGTATTGGCTGACCCGGTCGGATGCGCGGTAGGCGTTCGTGAAACGATAGCCGGCCAATACGCGATCTTGAGTGAGAATCGGGTCGTTAATGCCGAGCAGTCGCTTGCGGAACATCCGCTGTCGCTCGGCGGCAAAGCGCCAGTAAGCGGCGAACACCTCAGTGGTTTCCAGTGTCGTGCCGTCGACCCGGATGGTGGCACCGGGGAATGCGGTTGGCACAGGTGCCCTTTGTTCTTCCAGCGACAAAAAAAGCTCATGGTTTTCGAGCATTGCGGTCCTAGTCCAATATGGGTGCTTTGCTTATGGCGATCCAACCGTAAGGCAGGTTCACGGCGCATCGACGCTACAGCGCGGCAGGGCGGGGTTAAACCCTCGAAAGGCAAATATCACCGCCATCTGAAGGTATACTCGGTTTGCAAAAGCGAGCCTAGCACTCGTTCCCAACAGGGTCGCCGCTGTCGGTCATTCCACGTCTGACAGCGGCTCGAGCAGGCAGATAAGCCCGGGGGGATTAGCTGCGACCCTTCGAACTTGTTGTAATTCGACCGCCAGGTGGTGGAATGGCCGCTTCGAGGATCGGCAACGATTGCGGTGAATGACTGGTTTGAGGGCGCAAAGCAGACAATCATTGGACTTCCAACCAAACCTGAGCATTGCTGTTGAGGCGTTAGCTGCCGCGTTGCAGCCGCTGCCCTGACCGACTCAACCGGCAGGGCTTTGGGCGGTGGGAGCAGCATGGTGCGGCTCCCGACCGGAGACCACCCAATGACCGCCAAAGCAAAGCGCAGCCCCGCTGCTGAACTGCAATCCCAGCCAACCAAAACGATTGGTGCGCTACCGGACCGCCCGGATGGCTCTTCGGCCCCACCGCCAATCAAGCTCCTTAAGAAGTCCGCCCAGGTCATCATGCTGCTCGAAACCGACGACGGTGCCACCCTCGCCGACTTATGCGGAGTGACCGGCTGGCAGGCGCATACCTGCCGGGCCTTCCTGACCGGCCTTCGCAAGAAGGGCTTGGAACTGGACCGCAGCCACCGGGCGGATGGCGCCTCGGTCTACAAGCTGATGGCCGCGGAGGTCGTCGCACAATGACCCGCCGGTCTTATCTGACCCTGACCCAGATTGCCGAGATGGAGCCGACAAGATTGTCTGAAGAGTGGGCGCGCCGTTACGGCGCGTCCGCGCCCACCATCTCGCCCGACCTGTTGAGGCTAGGGTTGGCCTACCGGTTCCAGGAGCAGCGCCACGGCGGCGTGAGCCGCTCCTCCAAGACATCGATTAGGCGCGCTGCGGTGGCCGCTAACCAGCCGGCTAAGCCGACAGCTATCATCCGCAAGCTCACCCCCGGCACGCGCCTAGTCCGCGACTGGCACGGTTTCGGCCATACCGTGACCGTACTGGAAGACGGGTTCGCCTACGACGGCAAGCAATGGCCATCCCTCAGCGCCATCGCCAAAGCCATCACCGGCGCCCATTGGAACGGCCCGCGCTTCTTTGGACTGACAGAGCGGCGCAAATGATGATCAAACGCTGCGCGGTCTATACCCGCAAGTCCACTGAAGATGGGCTGGAGCTGGAGTTCAACAGCCTGGATGCCCAGCGGGAGGCTTGCGAGGCGTTCATCCTGAGCCAAAAGCATGAAGGCTGGACCCTGATTCCGAGCCGCTATGACGATGGCGGCTTCTCAGGCGGCAGCATGGAGCGGCCGGGCTTGAAGGCTCTGCTGGCCGATGTCGATGCCGGGCTGATCGATGTCATCGTGGTCTACAAGGTTGACCGCCTGACCCGCAGCCTCGCCGATTTCGCCAAGATCGTCGAACGGCTGGATGCCAAGGGCGCCAGCTTCGTGTCGGTGACCCAGGCCTTTAACACCACCACCAGCATGGGCCGGCTCACGCTGAATGTGCTGCTGTCGTTCGCCCAGTTCGAGCGCGAGGTGACCGGCGAACGGATCCGGGACAAGATTGCTGCATCGAAGCGTAAAGGGCTCTGGATGGGCGGCCCGGTGCCGCTGGGCTACAAGGTCGTCGAGCGTAAGCTGGTAACGGTTCCCGAGGAGGCTGAGCGGGTCAGGACCATTATGCGACGCTATGTCGAAATCGGGTCGGTGCCGGTGCTGCTGGAGCAATTGAAAGCCGAAGACCTTCTCACAAAGGTCCAGGTTTTCAGCAGCACCGTACACCGTGGCGGTATTCCGTTCGCGCGGGGCAGCCTGTTCCACCTGCTTAAGAACCCGATTTACCGCGGCAAGATCGTCCACAAAGGCCAGGTCTTTGATGGCGAGCACGAGGCCATTGTGGACGAGGACCTGTGGGAACAAGTCCAGATGCGCCTTCAAGAGCGTGCGCCGGCGAGGAAGCGTCCCACCAACGAACCCCAGCGGGCATTGCTGCAGGGGATGATGTTTGATCCGGAAGGGCGACCCATGGTGCCGACCTATGGCTCGAATGGCACCAGGCGCTACACTTACTATGTCTCGCGCAAGGACCTGGCCCGCAAAGGCGATCCCAGGCCAACACGGTTCCGGCGGGGTGAGATTGAGAACCACATCACGAGCCAACTGATTGTGCTGCTGAAAGACGACCATGCCCTGCGTCGCATGTCGGGAGCCAACGAGGCGGAAGCTTTGCAGGCGATGTTCGATCGTGGACTGTGGCTCGCCCAAGACTTGGCCCGGCCAGGGCGCGCGGAAGATGCACTGCGCGGGCTCGTGAACGCCATCCATGTCACCAAGGACGCGATCCGCATCGAATTGAAGCCGGAAGCGCTCGGCTTCGGCGACCCCAACACATGGTCATGCACCATCCCGCGCCCAACAGGTGGACGGCCGTTCCGCGAGGCCAAGCTCAGGATGGATGCCAAGGCACAGAACGACCGATACGACGCTGACCTGGTCTCGCTGTTTGCCGAGGCGATGGAAGTGCAGCGTCTGGTGCTCCAGTCGCCTGAACTCAGCCTCAACCAACTGGGCAAGCGGGAAGGGCGGTGCCGGACCCACCTGGCCCGGCTGCTTCGCATCTCGTGGCTGAGCCCCCGAATCGTTGAAGCAGTCACCGCTGGCACCCAGCCCAAGACCGTGACTCGAAAGGCGCTGCTATCGGCTGACATCCCGCTGGCTTGGGACGAGCAGGAGCGGATGCTCGGTCTCGCGGCCTAGCCGACGAAAACCAACGGAACTGGGGTGAAGCCGGGATCTTTCGAGGAGAGATTCCGGCTCTTTCGTTGCCCATGTGTGGTGCTGAGAACCGGGTCTCTGACCACAAGCCGCGCGCGGCCTTGCCGCAAACCCACGGACAACGGGCAGTTTTTGGAGAGAGCGCAGCCCGGGTTCCGATAAGCGGTCAACCCTGAAACTGCGTGGTGCGGCCAAGAAGACTCGAACTTCCACGGCCTTTCGGCCACAACGACCTCAACGTTGCGCGTCTACCAATTCCGCCATGGCCGCACACCAGGGAAGTGAGCGCCGGGGCGCCCCTTCGGTAGGAGGGCGCGGGTAGCAGGGGAGGGGCTGGCGTGCAAGCCCCTCCGCCGCCGGCCGCAGACTTAATTATATTTGCGCAGTTCGTTCTTGGCGATCGCCTGGCGGTGCACTTCATCCGGGCCGTCGGCAAGGCGCAGGGTGCGCTGGCCGGCATAGCCCGACGCCAGGCCATAATCCTGGCTCACGCCGCCGCCGCCATGGGCCTGAATGGCGTGATCGTGGATCAGGCAGCTCATGTTCGGGGCCACCACCTTGATCATGGCGATCTCGTTGGCGGCGGCCTTGTTGCCCACCGTGTCCATCATATAGGCGGCCTTCAGGGTGAGCAGGCGCGCCTGTTCGATGGCGATGCGCGAATCCGCGATGCGCTCATGCCACAGGCTGTGCTCGGAAATCGGCTTGCCGAAGGCGACGCGGCTCTTCAGGCGCTTCACCATCTTTTCCAGCGCGCGTTCGGCCGCCCCGATGGAGCGCATGCAGTGGTGGATGCGGCCCGGGCCCAGCCGCCCTTGCGCGATTTCAAAGCCGCGGCCTTCGCCCAGGATCATGTTGGCCACCGGCACGCGGACATTGTCGAGGATCACTTCGAAATGGCCGTGCGGCGCATCATCAAAGCCGAACACGTTCAGCGGGCGCAGCTTGGTGATGCCCGGCGCATCCAGCGGCACCAGGATCTGGCTCTGCTGGCTGTGGCGCGGGGCGGACGGATCGGTCTTGCCCATCACGATGGCGATCTTGCAGCGCGGATCGCCCACGCCCGACGACCACCATTTGCGGCCGTTGACGACATAATGATCGCCATCCCGCACGATGGACGTTTCGATGTTGGTCGCGTCCGACGAGGCGACGGCCGGTTCGGTCATCAGGAAGGCGGAGCGGATCTCGCCGGCCATCAGCGGCTTCAGCCAGGTCTGCTTCTGCTCTTCGGTGCCATAGGTGCGCAGCACTTCCATGTTGCCGGTGTCGGGCGCGGAGCAGTTGAACACTTCCGACGACCAGCCGGCGCGGCCCATTTCCTCGGCCAGTGGGGCATATTCCAGGTTGGTGAGGCCGGGGCCCTTCCACTCGCCGGTGTCGTGATCGCAGATGTTGAGGAAGAGGTTCCACAGCCCGGCCTCGCGGGCCTTGGGCTTCAGTTCCTCGATCACCGGCAGCACCTTCCAGCGATCGCCTTCCTGCACCTCCTGGTGGTAGCGGGCTTCGTTGGGATAGATATGCTCATCCATGAAGCCGCGCAGCTTTTCGATCAAATCCTTGGTTTTCTGGCTATATTCGAAATGCATGACGCACCTTCCCCTTGGGTTTTTTCCGTGTTGCAGCTCACAGGCTGTCATGCTCCGGCGGGAATGGCCACTGGCAAAAAGGAAAGAGCGGCGGATTGCGCAAGTGGCCAGCCGGCGGGCGCGCGGGGAAAGCGGGAAACCACTGGTGCCGGCTGAGGGGATCGAACCCCCGACCTTCGGTTTACAAAACCGCTGCACTACCGCTGTGCTAAGCCGGC
>JBAXRE010000014.1:0-68768 GCA_037131365.1 Sphingomonadales bacterium | reverse complement strand
CGCCCGTTGCCCGTATTTTTTTGTCCTCGACGTTCCGGGATTTCGGCGAGGAGCGTGATCTGCTGGTGCGGCGGGTTTTCCCGGCGCTACGCGCGCGGCTTCGGGAACGTGGCGTGCACCCCTGAATTGGCGGCATTTTTGAGTAGAGCCCGTTTCTCGAGGCGACGGACGAATGAAGCGGAGCAGGTTTTCGACGAGCAGATTATCGCGATCGTGAAGGAGCAGGAGGCCGGCATGGCGACAGCCGAGGTCTGCAGGCGGCACGGGATCAGTTCGGCTACATTCTACAAATGGAAGGCCAAGTACGGCGGCCTGGAGGTGTCCGAGGCCAAGCGGCTGCGGTCGTTGGAGGATGAGAACGCCAAGCTGAAGAAGCTGCTGACGGAGGCGATGCTGGACATCGCGGTGCTGAAAGACATCTCTGAAATAATGGTGACGCCCGACGCGAAGCGGAATGCGGTCGCCCATGCCCCGGAGAAGTTCGGGTTGAGTGAACGTCGGGCGTGCATTCTGATCGGTGTGGCGAGGCGGGTGGTTCGCTATGAACCGACGCGTGCCGATGACGCAGACCTGCGCGTCAGGATACGTGAACTGGCCGGCGAACGGCGGCGGTTCGGCTATCGGCGCCTGGGCTATCTGCTGGCTCGAAAAGGGCTGGCGCCGAACCATAAGAAGCTGCTGCGGATCTACCGAGAGGAAGGGTTGAAGGTGCGCCGTCGCGGCGGCCGCAAGCGGGCGCTGGGCACCAGGGCACCAATGACGATGCCGCAGGGGCCCAACCAGCGCTGGAGCCTGGACTTCGTATCTGATGCCTTTGCGTGCGGCCGGCGCGTCCGCATCCTGTGCGTCGTCGACGACTTCACGCGGGAATGCCTGGCGTTGGTGGCCGACACATCGCTTTCGGGTGCCCGAGTGGCACGAGAGCTGGATGGCTTGGTAACCGTCCGTGGCAAGCCGCTGACGGTGGTCAGCGACATTGGCACTGAACTGACTTCGACCTCTATCCTGCGCTGGTCGCAGGAACGGCAGATCGAATGGCATTACATCGCGCCCGGCAAGCCGACGCAGAACGCCTTCGTGGAATCGTTCAACGGCCGGCTGCGCGACGAATGCCTCAACGAGACGCTGTTAACGTCGCTGCCCCACGCCAGATCGATCCTGACTGCCTGGAAGAACGACTACAACACGGTCAGGCCGCACTCGAAACTGGGCGGGCGTACCCCCGCCGAGATCGCCGGCCAACGGGGTTGGGGGCATGCCCCCAACCCCGTTGCCATCCCATCAACCATCAGCCATCAAAGCAAAGGACACTACTTCTGAACGGTACCAATCAGGGGTGCACGTTAAGGCTAATGTAGCCTAACCTCGTGTCCATCAAACCGGCAGCAGCTCAAATTGGCGAAATCTCGCCCCCTTCAACAGTGCTGTATCACGCCTGACAAGCGCGAAAGTGCCCGTCCCCGTGAGTTCACTATCTGCAGCTATGGCTCCGCCAGTAAATGTTCCACCTAAGCGCCCACCCGCCCTTCACCATAGCGCAGGAGACGTCGCCTCCCACAGGTGACACACACCAAGCAGCGGTCCGGACACCGACACCGTTGCCTAAAGATACACACTGCATCGCCGGTCCTTTGATCAGTACGTGGCCCTCTGGGCTGCGCCCGGTTGGCGCTCCAATCAGCTTCACCAGGGCATTGCGAGCTTCGGCACCACTGGCAGTCGGACACGGCTGGTTGGGGCGGCAACTATCATCAATCTCTCGGGCGGCGATGCCGGCCAGGCGAATACGGGGCCCCTCTGCGCACCACACCGGTCCATCGCCATCCCAGACACGCGTAGGGGTGCAGGTGAACTTTTCGCCGGCAGGAACAACTGACACGGTAAGCAGTAGCAAAACGTTGATCATTCGCAGGCTCCGCCATCACGCTCACGGTAAAGACCTGCACGATAACCGGGTTCACCGGCCCTTATCGGAGTGGCACTAGCTGCTCGGGCAGTAGCACAGTTGGGGTAGTAAGCACGATCAGTACTCGACTGCCGAAAGGGTAGCACTTCACGCACAGGTGCCCTGTGGCAGTGATAGCCTCCGTTCTTGTGGTCGTTGTGACACCCTGCGGCGTTCAGGCCGCCCGGGTGAGCTGTAGCTGCCGAGGTCGACGCTAAAATTGCTAACGACAACAGCTTTGGGGCGGAAGTCAGCTGCTGTCTCAGCAGTTTTGCTGCTCGAGCCAATTGCCTCATTCCCCCGCCCCACGCGCTAGCCAGCCGTTGCCCCTCCGCATAGGTAATCTTGCCTTGCATTATTTTTCCTCGGGCAGGAGGCCAAATTGCCTTTGCTTTTCTCGGATAACCTCGATGTCTGTATTCAAAAGCTTTGCCCTCTCGAGCCATTTCTCGGTGCCTGCAGCGTCATCACTGCCGCGGCTTTTCTCCGCCAGGGCTATGTAGTGGTATACGATCGCGCTTGAGATAGCTTTGACATCTTGGCTGCGATATTCACCACTAGGATCAACTAGTTTGATCCTATCCAAGCAGGATTTTGCAGATTTTTCTGGCGGATCAGTATATTGGGCCATCTCAACAAACTGGTTGGCGCGCCTAATCAGGTCGTCGATTTCTGCCTTATCCTTACCGTTGATCAGCGCAGCTGATGCTTCTCCCGCGCTTCCCTGTTCCGCTTTTCGAAGATAATCGACCCCAACCAAAGAAGTTACGGCTAGCAGCACTGCCCCTATAGCTAGAGATGGAATAAGCCGCTTGTTACGCTCGGTCGAGCGTACGATACCGGCGACAGTGCAGAAGCTCGAAACGTACTCCTCGGCGACCCGGGGGTCGAGGCCTTTCTTTTTACCGAGAGCTGGGCGTATCACTTTGTCGAGAGCATCGCGCTCTTCTTTGGGGTCGAGTTTGCGGTCATTATCTGTAAACTGGTGAAGGAGGCGATCTAGCTCATCGATCAGCAGCCTCTCACATGCAGCGCCATGTTTTTCCAAAGTAGTGCGCACTGAAAGCTCGATATCCTTGATGGACATGCCTCTAGCAGCGCCCTCCTCTTTGATACGCTTTTCTTCTGCCACATCGAGATAGTCATCATCGTCGATCGCGGCCAATATTCTGTTATCAAGCCATGCTTGATCGATTGCGTTCAGCATTTTATTTCCCCCTCAAGGCACCATCCATTTAAAAAATCCGACTTTAACTTTAATTATATTTTTTCGACAAAAATCAATAATGAAGTCTTGAGCTATTTTTACAGATAGCCCTTTTGAGTATCCAATTTTCGGTTTGCAAAAAAGTTGGACTAGATCACTTCGTTCTTTTTCGTCTAATTTTTTGTCTTGGCCTGTGAATTGTCGCAGCATTGCTTCCATCTCGCGCAAAAGAAGTGGCTCATTTGCGACCCTCATTCGTTCAAGTTCAATGTCTAACGTTGCGCTGGCAAGACCTTTATCCAACCCAAATGTCGAGACGGCTTCTGCCAAGAGTACATAGTATTGCGCTGCAGGACAGTAACCATCGAAGACGCGGTTCGCGAGCGACAAACGGAAACCATCGAGGTCTGCTAGTTTGGGGCCTGCCTGCCCTCCGCTTCCTACATCTTTTGATAGTCTGATAGCCACCAAGCCCAGCCCCTATTTCCGGATGATTCTTCCATCTCTGAGAGCTGTAGCGGGCGGCGAAGCCAGTGGCAAACTCGCTGTGTGAGGTGGTCCGGCTGTTTTGACAGTTTGGCGGCGAAGTTAAGCCAATCCCGGGTTTCGATTATGCCGCAAATAGAAGTGTTTTCGCTGGCGGGACTAGCCCCGCTAACGGTTGCATTTCGTTCGCCCCATAAGCCTCACGTGGTGTTAGCCCTGTAAGTCCGGAGAGCGGCCGGTCGGCGTTGTAATACCCGATCCAGTGCCTCAGGCCGCCCCACAGCTCGGAGACGGTCTCGAACGCATGGAAATAGACGCATTCGCATTTGATCGATCGCCACAGGCGTCCGAAGGAGACGTTATCCATATAGCGCCCGCGGCCGTCCTTGCTGATGCGGATTTCGACACCCGTTAGGACGGTGGTAAAGGTAAAGATGGTGAGCTGGCTGGCTTGGTCCGTGTTGAAGATGTGGAGGGAGCCGAAGCGCACTCGCGCTTCCTCCAATGCCATGACGCAGAACCTGACGTCTATCGTGTTCGATAGCCGCCACGCCCGCACTTCGCCCAGTCTATAACGGCGGGCTATTACAGGAAGCCGCGCCGCCTGCCGCCATGGCCAGATGGTTATGTAGGCCGAGCATATGATGCCGACTGACTGCAGGCTATGGTGCCGTCAGCAATCATGCACTAACAATCAAGGTGTTCCTCTCAGTGGGGGCCGGTCAGTGACACTTAAGATGGAAGCGGTATGTATACGCTTATGGTGATTGCTACATCCACCGCGTTGGGTACCTTCAGCTCTTTGCCCGCATGCCGGTCTGCTATCAGGCAAGTATATACGCAGAAGATGGACCCTTACCACACGATTCCACCAGAGACCATCAAGCAGGTCATAGACATCCAGATGCGTTACAGTGCACCGCGGGACTATGTCTGCCTCAAAATGGATGAAGCTGCTGCTCCGAAGGTCAAGCGGTAGGCAACGAGCCCGCGCCTATTGGAGAAACCAGCGTTCCAGGATTTTTGGCGCGGCAGTATGTGTCGCTTTCAGGCCCTAGAAATAAATGCTGTAAAGTATAAATTCTATTCGGTGGGATCGAGCATGTCGATTACGCATAGTGAGCTGCTGTCGCATTAAGACCCAGACCGTGTTGCGCCCTCCGCCGAAACCTTGCCCCTGCCGCTCCGGACGCCGCTGGCGTCCGGACAGATCCAAATGCGCAAGGTAGACGGCTGGGAGACCCTCTCTGAGCCAAACAAGCTGAGGCCTCTTGACCTAGCCGCCTGAAAACTCGAGCGCTCACATGCTCACAGCCCGCCACCAGCCGATCTCCACAGCATTCACGACACAACCTGTATACGCAGGATTTGCATTGCCGAAGCCTCCGGCTGTAAACGGACAAATTGTCGATTTGAGGGAGCGCGACGATGAAGCCTTGGGTGGTGCTTTTTTCTGGCATATTGACGGCCTGTAGTGAAATGTCGCTTTCGCTCGAGCCCGGCGCCGATGAAATGAAAACCGCCTATATGTCGACGGATGACGTTCGCTTGAGCAACGATCTGCTGGGTGGAAAAGTACAAATTGCGGAATTCAAGAAATTCCAATGCACACAAGGTGAAAATAATGTATTTCGCTGCCGATTTTACGCAAAATTTTCGCTGAAAGAGCAAAAAGACGATGGAGCAAGACTGCTTTCCGGCCTGATTGGATCAGGGAGCGGTTACTTTCGCGAAGCGTCATTTTTTAAGAACGATAGCGGCGCTTGGCTCTGTACTGAAGTCCATCCGGTGGAAGGCGGTACAGAAATTGTGCAATAAAGATCATGATCCATCGGAGGATGCGTCGTGTGCTTGGGCGACAACGATCGACACAGCGCGATGTGAACCTCCCCGGTTTTCCGGAGGCAGTTTTGCGTTTGGCAGATCTGCTCGATATCGCGGCGTGACCATCGGCCTGTTGGGTGTGCTGGTAGGTCGTGGTCGACCCAAGCTTGCGCCCACCGCCCGCAAAGGACCAGTCCGGTAGGTAAGGCTCTCCTTTTGAAGCCGACTTGAAGCATCCTGTGTATTCGGTCAATAAGGTCGTAACTCGGTCGGCAGGCGAGGGGGCAGGGGGGCTTTGGTTCCAGACAATATGGCAGAAGGCGGACGATTGAGGGTCATACTCGCGAAGCTCTGGAGAAAGGCGTTCGGTTCCATGCCTTCAAGCGCGTCAGTTGAATCCCCGGCCTTGCTGGGCGCTCCGGGACAGGACAGTGCTGATCCGGTCTTTCGTTTTGACGATGAGCGGATACCAGCGATCAGCCGCGAGCGGGTTGCAGTTTTGCTGGCGCTGGTGCAGCAGGTCGAGGATCAGGCGGGAAATCTGCCCCAATCAGGCGATATGCGCGATCAGGCTCGCCGGATTCGCGATCACTATTTGCCGGAACTGCTCAACAGTTATTTCGCCCTGCCGCCGGAACATCGCGCCGCGATATTCCGGCGCACGGGGCGGTCGGCCAGCATTCAACTCAATACCAGAATCGATATCTTGATAGACCAACTCAAGGCGATATCTGTGGCACTGGCAGATGGCTATCTGGACCAGTTTACCCGGCAATTGACCTTCATTGACCAGCGGTTCCATCCGGGTGAGCTATGGCGGTGAAGAACAATAATCGACTGTTCCGCTGTCTGGCGGATTTCAACATGCGGGCGTCTAATTCATGACCGAACTGATCAGCGGGGCGAACGCGCCAGTCAACCGCGACGAATGCGAAATCCTACTCAGCTGGCCGACATTGGCCGGCATGCTCGATGCCAGCGCGTTCCTAGTCAACGCGTCCGGCCGTGTCCGTAACGATGGGGATATGGTGTTCTACAACCAGCCACACGGTGAAAATCAATGCGTCCGGCTGAATGACGTCGCCAGTGGCATAGCCCGCTTTGCCGTGGCGCTGGATCGGGTGCCGACTGATGTTGCCCGCATCGTCTTCTGTCTAACCGTCTATTCCGGCGGACCGACCATGGCCTCGTTTGAAGGGCTGATCATATCGTTGCTGGAAAATGGCCAGATACAGCACCGCTTCCGGCCGGCGCTGGCTGGGGCCAGTGAAGTGGCCATCATGGCAACCGAATTGTACCGGCGTCAGGGCAGCTGGAAGATCAGGGCCGTGGGCCAGGGCTTCCGTGGCGGCCTTGCCGCGCTTGCCACCAGCCTTGGCGTCGATGTCGAGGGCGAAGCGCCGCAGCCTGCCGCGGATGGACTGATCACACCGCCTGCACCGCCTGCACCGCCTCCACCGCCTCCACCGCCTCCACCGCCTCCACCGCCTCCACCGCCTCCACCGCCTGCAGAGCCTCCACCGCCTGCAGAGCCTCCTCGGTCTGTGCCGCGCGGGCATACGCCTCCACCGCCTGCACCACATCCTCAGCCCGATCGGCCGTTGACGCGGACGCCCGGTGCCCGGCTGCTGAAATCTCAGGAAGCGTTGTCATTTCCCATCGCGCCTGGTCGCCTTGACATTAAGCTTGACTGGCGGTGGACTATTGGCGGCAATGATGGCCGAATTCGGCCGGTGTCTCTTGCATTGGGCGCTGCCTGTATCGCCAACGATGGTACCCGGTCGGCAGTCCAGCATCCTGATTTCCGTGGCCGCCTCGAAGCCCCGCCGTGGATCATTGTCCAACCTGGCAATGGCCCCAAAGGCGATACCGGACAGGAGCTGCTCAGCATCGATCGCGAGCGGCTGCTGGATTATCATCAAGTAGACATTTACACGTTCATTTCCGAGGGTGTGGCAAGCTGGGCTGGCCTGGAAGCGTGGATCATCATGTCCGGCTTTTCCGCGCAGCCGCTGGAATTCCGGATCGATCCTCCCGCCGACGGTTTGGCCGCGGTGGCGCTGCTGCGCTTGTTATGCTGGGATGGCAATTGCAGCACCAGCCGGCGCATAGAGGCTGGCGTGCATCAGGCAGAACTTGATTTTAAGCTGGGCTGGAAACTGGTCTGGCATAGCGCCCGCTAGCGTTTGCGGCCGTTTGCGGAGACCGCTGGCCTGTTCCACCGCCGCAGTGCTGCCCGCACGCCGATCTATGCGTATGACGAGACCAAGATATGCTCTTCAACCAGCTTATTTTAACATCTATTAAACTTTTTGCTGCCCACAGTAATGAAGCCCGCGCGATATCGAGAAAAAGCGCTGGACAAGCGCTTCACTTGTGTAGCTATCTTCACATCTCTAGGGGACTATGCATGCTAATTCGTTGGGGATTGGGCCTTGCCGCCCTGCTTGCTGTTACGGGTTGCGGATCAAATCCCAGCAATGTCGCGCAAGCCGATGGGGTGGCCTGTTACCCTACGGCGGCTACTGCCTATATCCGGGCCGGCGATGCGTCATCGCCCGCTGCCAAGGATCCGGGTGGGGCCTATCATCTTTATCTCGATGGCTCTGCAAGCATGGTTGGCTTCATTCGCGGCGGCGATCCATCATCCCGTCTTCTCCCTGATCTTGTCGGTATGTTGCCCGATCTGCAACAGATTGACCGGGGCGCACTGGCTGTCTTGCGCTTCGACCGCAAGTTCACCGAAATAGATGTGGCCGCGCGTCAGCGTATGCAGACGGAGGCGGGCTATCTGTGTCCGGCAGAACAGCCCAATTGTGATGCGCAGGAAAGCCACATCGATGCGGTGTTCGAGCGGATTGCAAATGGTCCAGGCGATGCGCTCTCGGTTGTGGTGACCGACCTGTGGCTGGTTAATGATGAAGTGTTGACCAGCAGCGGCGTCGCTTTTGCCAAGCCGTTCAGCAAGATTTTCGGTAGTGGTCGTGCGGTTGCCATATATGGTTTTGAAAGTCCCTATGCTGGCCGGGTCAGTGACCTCCCAAGTGGGCGGCGCGACGTGACGGCCACCGGCCGCCATCTATTCGTTGTCGTTGCCGGGCCGCCTGCCCGAGTGCAGGCCTTCCACAGGGCCATGGAGCAGGCACCCTCGTCCCGTATTGCGACGGCTCTGGCCGATGGCAGTGCGCACTATGCCCTTTTCTCGTTGGAGCCCATGCAGGCATCCGCTGGAGCTCAGGCTTTGACGGTGGCCCCCGGTTCCAGCCTCAAGAAGTTCCAGTTCCTGCCGCCGCGGCAATCGGTTCAGATCAACCAGCTTTCGCTTGATCGCAAGGCAGCGATGCGAAGTGCCAAGGCGGATCAGGGCGCGCGATGGGACGGCGTGCAGCCAGCCAGCGTGCGTTCCGGCGCGGTGTGGAAAGGCCCGGTGCGCGGCGAGACGCGGATCTGGCGGCAAGTGGGCGACGCCTGCGCGCCGAAGGGCGCGGATTGGCAGCCCGAAGGCAAGCTGGCCGGCGGCTGGAACGATGATGGTACGGCCGGCTATCGTCTCGATCCCTCCGCGCTAGCCGCGCTTGGGTCGGGCAATTTCCTGCTGGTGGGCGAAGCGACCCGTGTTTCGTTGACCAGCCCTAATCCCGATACCCAGTGGCTGCGCGACTGGAGTTTCAACCCGTCGGAAGAAAACGCCGCGCTCAAGCGGAAGGTGGTTCCGACCCTGAATTTGGCGGAGATCACCCGCCTACTTGAATTGGCGCTGCTGGATGCGGCAGAGCAGAAGCCGGTTCGGCTCGGCGGCTTCGCCGTTGCCGTTAAGATCGATTGATAGGGGGCAATAACAATGGCCAGTAATCTTCCCGTGCGCCTTGCATCGGTGTTGGGCGTCAATGTCGTCGCCTTTGGGGCGTTTTTTGCCGCAGCAAAATTTGGCATCGCCGATCAATCGAGCCTAGCCCAAGGCGTGCTGGAACGGCTGCAGGATGATCCGGCCAGTCTGCAGGTCCGGGTCGACGATCTGGCCGGGCAATTGCTGGCGGCTGGTGCCGCCGCCATTGGGATTGCGTTCGCACTGGCAGTGATCTGGCTGATCATGCTGGAAGCCCGCCCGCCGGTTGGCGACGCATCGGCCCGTGCCAAGCGGCAGCCCTGGGCCGGCCTGCTTGTAGCTACGGTGCTGGCGGCTTCCGGAGCGGGGTGGGCGCTGCTCATCAACGCGCCAATCGCTGAGCTGTTGGCTAGCGGTGTTGGCCTGACCGGTATCGCGATTGCGGTGGTGCTGGCGGTCATCGGCTATTGGGTTGGCACCGGCCTAGCTGCGCCGCGCAGCTGCAAGGTGGCTGTGCCGGGCTTTGGCGGCTGATCCAGGGAACGCATGATGACAACCAATATCCTAATTGGGATCGGCGGCACTGGTGCCAAGATTGTCGAATCAGCGCTTTATGTGCTGGCGTCTGGCATTGGCCCAGCAGATGCTGTCCATGTCGGGCTGATCGATCAGGACAACAGCAATGGCAACGTGGAACGGACCGAGCGACTGCTCAACCTGATCTGCCGGATGCAGCAGGAGCTTACGACCGGCAGCAACAAGCTTGACTGGACGGACGCAAATGAGGCGGAACGCACGGCCTTTTTGTCCATTCCGCTGCGCAAACTTTTTGCCGACCGTGACCAAGCGCATTGGCGTCCGGCGCCCGAGAGACTAACCAACCTGCGCGAGATCCTGCAGCATGACCGGATGACAGCGGCACAACGCGACCTGTTCGATCTGCTGTTCCGGCCGGCGGGCGCGCCAGAGGCCGAAAAGGAGCAGGATCTTGTTCTGGCCGAAGGCTATCGAGGCCGGGCCCATGTCGGCTCAGCGGCGTTGCTGTCGGCCCTTCACGATGACTCGCCCGAGTTCCTGACCACGATGAAGGAACTGATGAGGAATGGCAGCAACACCGGGGGTGAGGTACGCATCATGCTTGCCGGCTCTCTTTTTGGTGGCACTGGTGCAGCCGGCTTTCCCACTGTTGCCCGCTCGCTGGACCGGCTTCGCCAGCCTGGCAACACTGATCGCATAAAGGCTGATGCCGTCCATATCGGCGGCGTCCTGATGCTGCCCTATTTTGGCTTCCGCGATCCTGATGACAGCAGCGCTAATGTCATCACGACGGCGCAACTATTGCCACAGGCTAAGGTCGCCGTGAATTATTATGACCGCCTCATTGAACAGGAAGGCGTGTTCGATCATCTCTACATTTGCGGTTGGGAAAAGATGATCGAGCTGAATTATCACGAGCCCGGACGCGGCGAGCAGAGAAACCCGGCTTTGCTGCCGGAATTGGTTGCAGCGCTGGGCGTGGTGGATTTCTTCACGGTCGACGCCGTTGAAACCCGATCACAGCCTCTGATGTCCGCGCGCCGCAGTGCGGAGGCGCTGACTTGGGGCGACTTGCCGATTGTTGATCACCTGCGAAGTGTCTTGTTCGAACGCCTGGCGCAGGCGCTGCGCTTCTCGGTCGTGTGGCGTAATCTTGCCGAGCCGGGCATGAATGACCGGGTTAAGAAGCTGCTGTCGCGATCGGAGGAAATCCGCTCACCGTGGATCCGCCGCTTTACCGAAGGGACTGACTGGCAGGGAGCCACAGCAATCCTGCGTGATGATTTGAAGCAGTTGACGGGTGGAATGATCGAATGGGCGGCGAGCCTTCGCCTGTTTTCGCCGCTGCGGCTCGAACTGTGGAACCCGGAGCCGCTGTTGTCACGCAGTGACCAGAACAAGCCGCAGGACCCGATCGATCTTCACATACATCGCTCGGAAGATGAAACTAGGGGCGATGTCACTCAGATTGTGTTGCCAGCCGATCCAAAGCAGATGCCGGCAGGCAGCGAGGTGATTTTCGACGCACTCAGCGCAGAAACGCGGCATGGCAAGAGCAGCGGGCTTGGTCGACTGATTGCCGCTGTGCATCGGGCCTCGCGCCCGTTCCGCAAGCTGGAACAGACCAATGGCTGATATGAATATCCTCATGCTGACCCCGCTCAAGAGCGAGGGCCACAATTTCAAGATCGCGACGCAGCCCGGCCGCTGGGTAGCGGCCGGCAGCAGCCTGAGCGAACTTGGCAAGGCGTTGGCGGTCAACAAAGATGCCGATGTCGATCTGGTGCGCTCTACGCCCGACCCGTGGGCCCAGATGCGCGGCTTCGCCGATACGCTGCTGGACCCTACAAGCACTGACGAGCGAGTAATCGGCCAGTGGCGGGCGCTGATCACCATCCTGGCCCTGGCGGCCCAGAAGGAAGATGCCTATCGGCTCAAGTTCGAGGCGGTACCGCTGTTCGAACGGGACTCGCGGTTCGCCAGCGTGATGATGCGGCTGCTGCCGCAGTTGGGGCTGCCATTTCCGTCGTCGCAGGATGGGATATCGCACGGGTGGGATCGTCCCGTCGTCGTGCGTGTGGTTCTACTCAATCGCGATGGTGTCGAGGTTCCGGGCGCGCCGCCGCTGGCGATGCTCAACCCGGCTTGTCTGGTGGCCCCGGGCCGTGATGCTAACAAATGGCAGTGCCCGGTCGGCTGGATGAAGGAAGGGCTGATCGATCCGCTGAAGGTCAAGCCGACCAATCGGCTCGCCCCGGCTGATCTGAGCCTGCTGTTGCGGTATCTCGAAGGCTTGGGCCAAGGGCTGGCGCAGCTGTGCCAAGGGCAGGGCGACGCCGCCAGCCAAGCGACGCTGAGCAGCCTGATGGGCCGCATCACTGCCTTTGCCGATGAGGTGCGGCGCCAGCCCGGGGTGGTTGGCGAGGACGTGCAGTCGTTTGAATTCGAGCCGGGTGAACCGCTCGACAGCAGCCTGCCGGCGCCCTATCGCTTATTGGCCACCCCACTCAAGGCAGCCGCGCCGGCGCCGGGCACCTCACAATGCATCATTCCGTTGCGGGGTGACATCGGTGCGCAGCCGTTCAAGGGCCTCGTGTTGCTTGATCGCGCGCTTGCCAGCGACGAACTGCCGACCACGTCCATTACCTTCTGGGGCTATCGCACGCTTCAACAGGCGCTCGACATGCGACTGTCGGAACGTAAGGCGCTAGCCGAGGAAGTCGCCCGCGCCGGCTTCCTGATGGTGACGCCAGACGATTTTTTCACGCCGATCATGGTGCGGCTGGACGAAGAAGATCGACCGGGCCGGGTGAAGCAGCATCCGGACCGGCTTTCGGAGCATTTGCTGCCGCTTTCGCCGCTGACATTGATGATCCTGTCCGCAGCCGAGATCATCGAGCGCATCGACCTTTCGCGCAGCGGGCGGGTGAGCCTGAAGATCAAGCTGGGCGCGCGCGGCCACACGCTGGCCCGCAACTATGTCGATTATCCGCAGCCCGACGAAGGTCGCATGGTCAAGGAGGTCGACTGGGGCTTGGGTGATTTTGCCCTGTGGCCTGATTTCCGCAGTCCACGTTGGCAGCATTATGTCGCCCGGATGGAATATGGCCGAACGGTGGTGAACCGGCTGCGCGGTCGTTTTGCTATGTCCGGCAGATTGATGGCCGGCATGTTGATGGCCAGCCAGCAACCTGAACACCGTGCCGCTGCGGCCAGTCTGTGGGCCTCGTCTGCGCCGCTTGATCCGCGCGAGTTCGGCAACCAGCTCGATCGCGTGCCGGGCTTTGGTGATCGACACTATCTGCAGGGCGATCTGATGCGGCTGCGGGCCCGCGACACCAATGCGACGGTTTCCGAAGTCCAGATTAGCCGATTGCCGTTTGAAGCAGCCTTCTTTACGCTGACCCTCGGTCGTGACGAACTTCCGGTGCCGGTAGGCATGGCGCTGCTGAATATCCGCGATGTTGGCACGGTCAATGATCGCAATGGTGACGTCGCCATTGATTTCGGCACCACCAATACGGTTGCGTGCATCAACGATCTATCGCCGGCTCGCCTTGCGATCCGACTAGTCCACCCCGTCACGCCGGGGGGAGAAGCAGCGCCGGCGGCTGGCGAACTTTCCCAGAGCCTGCGCGAGTTCCTGCCGCCGGACCAGCGACAACTGCCCACGCCGACCGTGGTAATCAATCGCGATCTTGATGATCCCGCTGCCGAGACCTTGCGCAGCAACCGCGAAATCGACGATGCGATGCTGCTGAAACAACTGATCTATTTTCAGCCGGATTTTGCCTCGCCAGGCACGATTCAGTCGTTGGGAATCGGAGACTGGACGACGCTGATCCGGCGCTTGCGTTTCAATCTGAAATGGTCACAGGCGCCCGAGATGCGTGACGCCGCGCGCCGCTATATCAGGCAGCTTGTGCTGATGCTGGCGGCTGAGTGGGCGGACGGCGGTGGTGATCCGGCAAAGCTGCGCTGGCATTTCTCGCGCCCGCGCGACATGGGTGATGATCAGGATTTCGCCAATTTGCTGCGCCGGGCCATTTCTGATGTCATTCCGGATCATCGCGCCGATGCGCTGAGCGGGCTGACCTACGAAGATGATGCTGCGGCAGCCTATATTCTAAACGATGCTACGAGGCGCGACAGCACCAAGGGTGCCATCAACGTCATCCTCGATATCGGAGGCGGGACCACCGACATCGCAATCTGGACCGGTGGGGTGACACCAAAGCGGCTGCATCCCGAATCGTTGCGTCTGGCAGGCGGCGACTTCTTTACCGGCCACATTACGGAGAATCCCGATCTGCTCGAGGAATTCGGCTTGAAGCCCTGGGCCAACATCGTCAGCCAACTCAATCAGCAAACTGATGTAGATGTCAGGGACAATGTGCGCTTTGTGGGCGAACTGTTGTTCAGCGGCCAGGGCCTCGAGCAGGCCATTGACAGTAACTGGAGCCGTGTGAGCGGTACTGATCGCGTCCGTCATCTAAAGGAAACCGCTTTCCTGTTCCTCGGGGGCGTAGCGTGGCACGTCGGGTGGCAATTGCGTCAGCTGATCACGGCCGGACAGCTCGTCGAGAATGATCTTAAAGACATTGCCGTCGCCTTGTGCGGGCGTGGGTCCGGCCTGTTCGTTCGCCTGCATGGCCAGGATGCGCAGGCGCAAACCGAAATCAGCCGCTTGCTGAAGCTGATTGCTGTGGCCGCCGGCGATCTCAAGCCCGGATGGCCACAGGTGCAGGTCTCGCCCTTCCCGAAGATCGAAGTGGCAGCCGGCATGATCATCAAGGGGATGCAGACACGCGATCGGCCCGTTGGTGCACCGGTAGTGGCGGCAGTTGAGGATGATGAATTTGGCTCGCTCGGCGGCGGGGAACTGGAGGCTGCTGCCGGTGTCGCGGATGGCAATGGTGGCAGTTATACGCTGGCCGGCCCTGCCATAGGTGAACCTGATTTCGAGCAGTTCCTGAAGGGTTTAGCCATTGCAAGCCGCTACACGGTCACGCTCTCGGACTTCCAGCGCAAGAAGCTCAAGAACCGCGCTGCCGAATTGCATGGCCTGGATGAATCGGCTCGCCGCGAACACCAGTCGGAATTTGCCGATCTGCTAAAGGCCCTGGTCGAAATGATGCGGGCGCCGCCTGGCAGCGCGGTCAAACCCCAGACACTCTGGAGATGATGCCATGGACGCCAACCCGCTCCCTCTGATCAACCTTGCCCTGTCGGGGTTGGCGGTTCTCGTCGCCGTTGGTGTTCTGCTGCGAGTTGGGCGGCTGGCGGACAAGTTGACCATCCCGCCGGCCGTTGGGCCGGCTCGTGTCGAGGTGCCGCCACCCGAACTGGTGCGGCGGCTTATGGATCTGGATGAGCAGGCCGACATAATTATCCGCAAGCTGGACAAGCTGGAGAACCGGTTCGCCGATATGGCGATGCCGCCACCGGTGCCGCCAGGACAGGGTCTGCCTGCAACGGTAGCTGCTGCCCAAGCGCCCGCTCTCGCTCCATCTTCAGTCCAGATCAAGCAAGCGGATGCTGTGCAGCCCGTGGTTGTGGCGCCGGTATCGGTCAATCCGCGGATTGACACGGTGCCCACGCCGGCCACAACGGCTGCCTCCCCAGAACTGGCATCAACAGCCCCGTCGCCGGCTGCTGCAGCGCCGGCAGGAACCAGCGACGAGGATCTGATCGACGGCTATCGAAACAAGATCGCCGAACGGAGAAAGGGGCCGATCCGCGAGTGGCTGGCCCAGCATAACAGCGTTGCTCTTGACCCTCAGGACGACGGCAGCCTGCTGCCGACCGACGCTGGCCCGCTGGCTGGGATTAGGACTGGTCATGCCAGCCTGCTGTTGTTCCCAACGGCCGGATTTGTTGTTGATTTCGCGACCCGGTTTGCCGGCAGTCCGATCAGTATGCGTCAGGTTATGCGCACCTCTTTCGATCTAGTGGTGGATAACAGTGGCGATATGAAACTACAAGCTCCGGCGATCGCCCGGCTGGAGGGGGAGCGCTGGGTGCTCGAACGGCCTGGCCGCCTATCTGGCTTTATTGATGGCTGAAGCCGAATTGCCGGGCCATCCCCGTTTCCTAAAATGGCAATCGGGATGCGCCAATGGGCTCATGGGTGAACCTCAGCGACAGTTGATACTAGGGGGTCGCTATTGCGCGGGGTTATGCACCTTGACACCCAAATTCCATTTACGGAATGATTTGAAGCTCACGGAAGGAGATATGACATGTCAATGCCTGTGATGCCGATCGCGAAGAACGGCTCTTGCCCCAGCGGTTACACCACGCAAGGCAATATGTGTGTACCCGGTCCGAATGCAAAAGCTGCAATTGCGAAGAATGGTTCGTGCCCAAGCGGATACAGCGCGCAAGGCAACTACTGCGTAGCAAATTCTAGTAACGCAAAAATTGCCATTCCAAAAAATGGTCCGTGCCCTAGTGGGTACATTACTCAAGGCAATTATTGCGTAAAAATTTAGAAATTCAGCTCAGCTTCGGTTTTCGCTATTTGCACTTACAGCATTGGCCTGAGTGGCTTAATGCCTTGAAATGTAATTTGGGGGTGTGGCATGACAATTTCTCTTTCAAAGGGCCAGGGCATCAGTCTGAGCAAGAGTGCGCCTGGCCTCACAGCCGTGGCTATGGGTCTTGGTTGGGATGTCGCTAAGAAGAGGGGTTTCTTCGGCGGCGTGAAGGATGGCGATCCGGTAGATCTCGATGCCTCGTGCCTGCTGTTCGACGCAGGCGGCAGCCTGGTGGACACGGTTTGGTTCCGCCAACTGCGCAGCAGCGATGGCAGCGCTCTGCATACCGGCGATAACCGCACGGGTGATGGCGACGGCGATGACGAAGTGATCAATGTGCGCCTGAACGAGGTTCCGTCGAACATCCAGACCCTGGTGTTTACAGTAAACTCGTTCACGGGGCAGGACTTCAGCACCATCGAAAACGCCTTCTGCCGTATCGTCAACATGGCCAGCAACGCCGAACTCGCCCGGTTCAACCTAACCGGCGCCGGCCCTCACACGGCGCAGGTGATGGCGAAGCTGTTCCGCAAGGATGGCGGTTGGGAATTCGCAGCCATTGGCACAACTGGAAACGGTCGGACGTTCCACGACCTGCTGCCGATCATCCAGGCTGCGCTGTAAGACGCTAGCCAACACAGTCACAAGTAAAACGCGCTTTTTCTGTGTGATAGATCAATCATAGGAAAAATTTACTTATCAACAGGTAGGAAGAGTATGACTACACTGACTCAAGGCGCCAATGCGGCGCTATCAGGGGCAGTGGCCCGCATCTCGATTGACTGGTCAACATCTGCTGGCGTAATTGATGCTAGCGCCTACATGTTGACTGGCATTGGGAAGGTGCGCGGTGACTCCGATATGATTTTTTTCAATCAGCCTAAGGATCCCCAAGGTAGTGTGGAGATACTTTCCAGTGGCAGCGGTACCGCAGTCTTCCAGGTTGATACGACCAAGGTGCCGGGCGCCATCGAGAAGATCGTCTTCTGCCTGACCATTGAAACACCCGCCAAGACCATGGCGGCCTTCAACGGCATGTCGATGGCGGTGAGCGCAGGCGGGCAGAGCCTCAGCTTTGAGCCTGACTTGAAGTCTGCGGCTGAAGCCGCGCTGGTCCTAGCGGAACTCTACAAGCGCAATGGCGAATGGAAAGTGCGGGCTGTTGCACAAGGCTTTGTCGGCGGTCTTGCGCCACTGGCGCGTTCGTTCGGCATTGAGGTAGGCGCCCCCCTCCCTACTCCGGCTGCTGCACCGCCGTTGCCTGCCCAGGCTCAGCCGGTAGCGCCGCCGCAGACCCTTCCGCCGCCCGCACCGGCAGTGGCGCCGCCCAAGCCCATCAGCCTGTCGAAGATCACGCTCGACAAGGCCCGGCCCAGCGTCAGCCTTGAGAAGCGCGGATCCAGCTTCGGCGATATCTCCATCAACCTGAATTGGTCTAGCTCAGGCAATACCAGATTCTTCGGAAAGCCCAGGCCGCTCGATCTTGACCTCGGCTGTCTGTTTGAACTGGACGACGGCTTAAAGGGGGCTGTGCAGGCACTCGGGAACGTCTTCGGCAACCTACATGACCGGCCCTATATCCAGCTTGACCAGGACGACCGGACAGGCGCGATTGCTGCCGGTGAAACGCTGCGCATCAATGGGCGGCACTGGCCGAAGATCCGCCGCGTAGCGCTGTTTGCCTTCATCTATGAAGGCGCCCCGAACTGGCGAAACACCGACGGCATGGTGACCATTACTATGCCCGACCAGCCCCCGATTGAATTTGCAATGCGGGACGGGCCGAATGGCCTCGGCTTCTGCGGGCTAGCGCTCATCGAGAATATCGGAGGTACCATGAAGTTCACCCGGGTAATGGATTATTTCAAGAGCCACAGGGAGTATGACGAACACATGGGCTGGGGAATGCGGTGGAAGGCCGGATCAAAGTAAACATTGGCATGCTGTTGAAAAAACAGTTAATCCATTGACAGATTGATTAATTGAAAATTCGTTAGTAATTGAGAAGGATTTCCGGATCCTTTATTAGGGAGAAAAGGATTATATGATACGGCATTTCGGTGGCTCGTTTGCTTTCACCGGAGTCGCGCTCGCGCTCGGCTCTGTCTATGGTTACATTTCTGGTGAAGGAATTGCTTCAGCACTTAACGTGCTGTGGATCTGCCTTGTGCTAGGCATCCTCGAAGTCTCATTGTCCTTCGACAATGCCGTAGTGAATGCGGCCACGCTGAAAGACATGGATCCGGTATGGCAGCGGCGCTTCCTGACCTGGGGTGTTGTTATTGCCGTGTTTGGGATGCGCGTCCTGTTCCCGATCATTATCGTCGCTATTGCTGGCAAGCTGGGCCCGGTCGATGCGGTGACGCTATCCTTCAGCCAGCCTGATGAATATGCACGTATCGTCTCTGGTGCTCATCACCAGATAATGGGCTTTGGTGGGGCATTTCTCTTCCTTGTCGGCCTGAAGTTCTTCATCGACGAAGAGAAGGAACACGACTGGTTCCCTGGTGTGGAGGAGAAGCTCAAGAAATTCGCTGACCTTGAAGCCCTTGAGATTTTCTTCGTCCTACTGCTCGCTTACGGCATAAGCCGGTTCTTGCCGGACGTTGAAGGCTATGGCTTCTTCATCGCAGCCGTATTCGGCATATTCTTTTATTTCGCTGTGGGCTGGATCGGGAATGCGCTGGGCGCAGATGAGAGCGATACAAATGCCGCAAAGCGGACCGGTCTCGGCGCATTTCTCTATCTTGAAGTCCTGGACGCGTCCTTCTCGTTTGACGGCGTGATCGGAGCCTTTGCGCTGTCGAACAACTTGATCATCATCGCCCTGGGGCTCGGCATTGGTGCGATGTTCGTCCGGTCGATGACGGTCTACCTAGTCAGGCAGGGCGCGCTGTCCCAGTTTCGCTATCTGGAGCATGGAGCGTTCTACGCCATCATTGCTCTGGCCAGCATCATGTTTGCATCGACCCTGGTGCACATCCCTGAAGCCGTCACCGGCCTCATTGGCGCCGCTTTAATCGGTCTCTCGCTCTGGTCATCGATCAAGTACAACCGGGCCAACCTGGACATCGATAACGACGACTAAGCGCCACCTAACCCTCCACGCAGAAGGATCAATCTCATGGGTATCAGTCTTAGCAAAGGCGGAAACATCAGCCTCTCCAAAGAATCCCCCGGCCTTGCGCGCATTCTCATCGGCCTAGGCTGGGATGTCCGCGCCACCGACGGCATGGAATTTGACCTCGATGCGTCGGCTTTCCTGCTCACAGTAACCGGCAAAGTGCGCTCGGATGCCGACTTTATCTTCTACAACCAACTCAAAAGCAGCGATGGCTCGGTGGAGCATACCGGCGACAACCGGACGGGCGACGGTGACGGCGATGATGAAGCCATCAAGGTCGATCTCACCCGGGTGCCAGCCAATATCGACAAGATCGCAATTTCGGTTACCATCCATGATGCCACGCAGCGAGCGCAGAACTTTGGCATGGTCTCTGGGGCCTTTATCCGAGTGGTGAACTCCGACAACAATGTCGAGATTACCCGCTTCGACCTGTCCGAAGACGCATCTATCGAAACTGCGATGATTTTCGGTGAAGTGTACCGCCATGGCGCGGATTGGAAGTTCCGGGCGGTCGCGCAAGGTTTCAAGAACGGGCTGAACGGGCTTTGTACCATGTATGGTGTAAACGTCGGATGAGCGCAAGAGAGCGCCCGTAACGAGTTTCAGGCACGTCGCGAGCCAAGCCGGGTAAAATCGAAAGAACCTTCCCTTTCTGTCCCAAAAGCGTGTGGATTACAACACGACTAGCGCTTTACCCCTTTGGCTAGCCCAATCTCGCCCCCGGTAATATCCCGGTTCATCAATTGATTATGGCCGGTCTCATCAGTAGCAAGAAAGACATCACATGGCAGTTTCACTCTCCAAGGGCGGCAACGTCTCGCTCTCCAAGGAAGCTCCGGGCCTGACCAACATCACTGTTGGCCTAGGCTGGGATCCGCGGGTCACTGATGGCTAGGCCTTCGACCTCGACGCCTCTGTTTTCGTCGTAGGTGCGAATGGAAAAGTATTAAATGACGGATGCTTTGTATTTTATAATAACCTTTCAACGCCCGACGGGAGTGTTGTTCATCAGGGCGACAACACGACTGGCGCAGGCGAAGGTGATGATGAACAAGTGAAGGTCAATCTCGCCAAGCTGTCGGCAGAAGTCGACAAACTTGTGTTTGCCGTGACGATCCACAAAGCTGCTGAGCGCGGCAATCAGAACTTTGGAATGGTGTCCAATGCATTCATCCGCGTTGTCAACGATGCGGACAACAAGGAACTGGCCCGCTTCGACCTTTCGGAAGACGCCTCTACTGAAACCGCGATGATTTTCGGCGAAGTTTACAAGCACGGCGGAGAGTTCAAAATGAAGGCTATCGGCGCTGGCTTCGCAGGGGGCTTGGGCCCGCTGGCTGCCGCGCACGGCGTAAACATCGGCTGATCATGAGGCACTGATGAGGAGAGGGGGCGTAGCTCTCAAAAGCCGCGCTCTTTCTTTTCCACTCTTTCGTCAAGAAGATGCATGACGGTCAACATCCGGCTCAACAAAGGCTTCAGCCAAACGATGGATGCAGTCCAGCTCATCCGTAAGCACGTCCGCGACAGCGCTATCATGGTTTCTCACGACGATGAAAGCGCCGCTGTGCTCAGTGTGGCTGACAAGGTCATCGGCGAGCCTGAAATCGAGATGGGACGCAGCCTCAGTCCAGAAGACTATGCCTTCTGGTGCTCCAAAGGCATCCGAAACAACGAGATCGGCATATTCATCGTCCAGCGCCATCAGAGGGCAATTAGCGGAAGTAGGGAAATTTTCGCTCCACTTCCATGGAAAATAATTATAATAATCATAACTTTAATCCTCGATACAGTAAAAGATAAATGGCGATTTAGCCATGCCTGCCAAAGTGCCGGATTGCCCATATCTAAAACTCGTTTAGCCACTGACCTCAATTTCTTCGACCAGGCGCTGAGAGAAGTCGAAAATGACGTTGTTGTCTGCGTGAAGCCTACCCATGGTATATTTGCCACGGGTTTCTTCGTGCTTTTACGGATGAGCAGCTTCCTGAAGAGACTCGGCGATATCGAACCGCGCACGCTTCCCACGCACATCTACCGCCAGGCACTTGTCGAAAACCCTGAAGAGATCCGTCCGACACTAATCATGGAATATCTCGCGGGCCCGGAATGGAACGTCAACTTGGTATGCGACAATGGCATCGTGATTGCTGGCGCCGTGCGCTGCAAGCAAGGCTTTGCCCAGCGGGTCGATGCTAATGAACGCTTGCTCTGACTTGCGCGAGAGACCGTACGCAGCTTAGAACTATCCGGCCTCATCAACATTCAGATACGAGCATTACGAAGATACCTGCCATGCGACTAAAAACTTTGACTGTATGGGCGACAGCAGAAGAAGTCAATTTAGAAACTGACAACAAAAATATAATTATCCATTTGCCGAAGGCGGTAATCACATTGAAAGAAATGGCTGTTTTTTTTCGATTGAAGAATTGGAGAAATTAATGAAAATCGCCAGACATTTTCTCCATTAGCTTGAAAGAAAAACGGCCATGATTGACATCGCCCATGGACAACGCCTCGACCTTCCCGGGCTCATCCATAATGTCCGTATCAGAGGACAGAACCAGGCAGCGTTTGCCGAGTTGGCGCCCATTCTGTTGCCGCTGATAGCAACCAAACTCAGCCCTGAGTTCCCGCCGATCTATTGCGGGGAAAACCGGCCAGGCTTTACATTCCTGGCCGGACAAGGTGTCGATATCGACCTTGGCCAAGTCCCGGCTGACATCACGAACTTGCAGCTGGTGCTATACGGACTGAGTGGCCCAAGCAGGGTGATTGGCATGGACCGTGTCGGCCAGATCGAGACAATCATCGACAGCCAATACCGCTTCCGTCTCGATCTCAACAATCGCCGGGAATCTGCGCTCATTCTCGTTGATTTCTATCGGCGCAGCGAAGCATGGCGTCTAGCCGCAACCGGACAGGGGTTCACGACCGGTATTCCTGGGTTGATGCGGATCCACGGCATCACGCTTGATGTTCCCTATGCCGATAACCGCCTTGATGAATACGAGGACGAGCCGAGCGACCAGGGCCCGCGTCCAGGCTCCGGCGCGACCGGCTCAGGCTTTGCCGTTGCGCCGCGCCTAGTTATGACCAATCACCATGTCATCGAACAAGCGCGCCTCATTACGGTTACCGGTGAGAACACATCCGCGATCAGCACGCCGGCCAGTGTGATAGCCATCGATCCGATCAATGATATCGCCTTGCTGGCGCTGAACCATGATGCGGTGGCCTTTGCAGCCTTCCGAAATGACCATGACGTCGACCTGGGCGAAGACGTCACTGTTGCCGGCTTTCCCTTACAGGGGCTGCTTGGCAGTGGCCCGCAGATCTCGGCCGGTAATATCTCGGCGCTGACGGGCGTGCGCGGCGATGCGGCCTTGCTGCAGTTCAACTCACCCATTGGCTCTGGCAGCAGTGGCGGGCCGATGCTGGACGCAAGCGGACACGTCATTGGTCTGGTAACCGCCGCACTGAATCAGAATAATCCGGTGTCTATTGCGCAAAATATTAACTTTGGCGTGAAGGGCAGCCTATTGCGAAGCTTCCTACATGCCTCAGGTGTCAGGCCGAGCATTGGAACGCATATGCCGATCAGCCGTGCCGACATTGCCCGCAGGGCCCGGCAATTCCTCTACCGCATCAACGTTGAATATTGAGACCCAACCATGGGCTTCCGGTTCCAAAAACGCATCAAGCTGTTCCCTGGCGTTCGGCTGAACCTATCCAATGGCTCACCGTAACTGTCGATCGGGGTCCGCGGGGCATCGCTGACGGTTGGCAAGCGCGGTGTATATGCCAATGCCGGCATTCCAAGTTCTGGACTAAGCTATCGCACGCGTCTTGATAAACCGAACGGATCCAAGCGCTCTGCAAGGCGAGCAGGTCGTCGATGTCATGGACCGGCTGCTGTTCGAGCGTGGCAGTGCGCCTGCATAGATCAGGGTGGACAATGGGCCGGAGTTCATCTCCCACGCCCTCGAGCATTGGGCATACATCAATTGAGTGACGCTGGACTTCAGCCGGCCCGGCAAGCCTACCGACAATGCATTCGTTGTATCGTTCAATGGGCGGCTCCGAGACAAATGCCTGAACACGCATTGGTTCTTGTCTTTGGACAACGCCCGGGCCAAACTAGAAGCGTGGCGTCGGGACTGCTACGAGACCCGGCCTCACACATCACTGGGGTTCATGACACCGGCCGATGAAGCGCCAGATCTCTCATTCTGGCCGGATACAATCCCGAGACAGGGTCAGCCGGCATCACTCCAACTTGCGCCATAAACTAAACCAGGTATTAGCCTAATTTCTACGCCAAACTGTTCAAACTGCCGGACCACCTCAGAAGGGCGATGCGATTGAAGGGCAGCCGGTTATACCGACATGATAATATTTGGTTGATCCCGCCTGAAGGCGTTTGGCTGCCACTTATTTCTGTCACCGTGTTGGGCGAACACGGATCCAAGCCCGTCACTGCCATTTTGAACGAGTTCATCGCCAAGTGGGAAGACGCGTTTGGCGTCTCTGGGCGCAGCGCTGAATCTCGAACTCGTGGTTCAGTGGCAGGCAAAGATTGGTGCCTGTTGGTTCTCATCCTTGCCAGTCAGACGCCGGAGGTCTTGGCTGAGGCCGCATTGATTGTGGGCGATGCGGGAAAACTCGACTTTCAGGGTGTCATAGTGGCAGCTCTTTGCGAAAATCCTGCTCCTGCTCTTGAGAAAATCGCCGAGCACTGCCTAATGACGATTGTAACCACCGAGATCAAACTGCTGCTGCACCCAATAAGAATATTTAATAAATATAAACCAATAATCAGCTACGATTTCAGCGATATCAGGAGAATTTTTGCTGGCCGTGTGGCGAAAGTGCTACAGAGTAAAATCGACGCCAATGCTCAAGCGCCTGTCGAGATTGCGCTACTCACTGATGTGACTGGCTGCTGCCTCCTTTTTTTGTCGAATGCTGAAGGGCGGCTTGCGATTGGACATGCGATAGTGGCGCCACTGCTCGAGTATGTTGAGGCAGAAGGGCTTGACTGCGTTTGGGCGGTCAACGGCCACTGGGAGGCTGAGGACTACATCGAGTGGGCAATCATTAGAGACCGCAAGCCCGAATGAAGTTTCCGATGAGGGCGGTGTAAAATCCGGCCATTGGTCAGGGTCAGGACCCATTGATCTGCTCGGCGTGATCTGATTCAAGCTCCGCGAGGAGCCTTGGCTATGAGCGATCTTTTTTGGCTGAGGGATGAGCGGATGGCTCGGCTTCAGCCGTTCTTTCCCCGGAGCCATGGTCGACCGCGGGTCGATGATCACCGCGTGTTGAGCGGCATTATCTTCATCAATCGCAATGGGTTGAGGTGGCGGGATGCGCCCCGGGAATATGGTCCGGCAAAGACGCTCTACAACCGCTGGAAGCGATGGAGCGACAAGGGTGTCTTCGTGGCGATGATGGATGGCCTTTCAGCCAAGGGCGCCGAGCGCAAGACGATCATGATCGACGCGACCTATCTGAAGGCGCACCGCACGGCATCCAGCCTGGGGGTAAAAAAGGGGGGCCGTGCCGGCTGATCGGGCGCACGAAGGGTGGCATGAACACGAAGCTGCATGCTGTGGCGGATGCCATGGGCCGCCCGATCAGCTTCTTCATGACGGCAGGACAAGTCAGGGATTATACCTGATCGGCAGCCTTGCTGGATGGCCTGCCCAAGGCGACTGGCTGCTGGGCGACCGGGGTTATGACGCCGACTGGTTCCGCGATGCCCTTGAGGAGAAGGGGATTACGCCCTGCATCCCGGGCAGGAAATCCCGCACAAAGCCCGTCAAATACGACAAGCGCCGATACAAAAGCCGCAACAGCATCGAGATCATGTTCGGTCGCCTCAAAGACTGGAGGCGCGTCGCAACACGCTATAACAGGTGCCCGACCGTCTTCCTGTCGGCCGTCGCTCTCGCCGCAACCGTCCTTTTCTGACTGTGGGTCCTGAGCCTACGGCACTGTCCCCAAAATGCTAGGCACATTAGGTGCCTTTCTCCTCAAGCATACGCAGCCTGAGGGGAGGGTTTAGGCTGTGTGTATCTAACGCAGGAGGGGCGAGGTTGAAAATAATATGCCTGTTCCTCCTAAACCTATGGCTTCACCCACCCCAACTTGTCCCGGGGCAACACAATACGGTGATACTGCCTGTAGAATTGACCCACATAAGATGGAGCCCTTAGTATCATCCTTACATCGGTATCGTTCGGCAGGCTCTCAAGATAGGCGTATAGCTTGCCTAGGTCGGTGAAGCTCTGCTCGTTCACAGCGACGATCTGGTAGTTGGGATTGGCGTTCGTGTTCTCCGCCGGCGAACCGGGGCGGATGAAGTCGACGACCGGGTAACGCTCATGTTCGAACTCGGCGCGGTCCAGCTTCCATTGTTCCGATATGATTAAGCCGGAAAAGTCGATGGACCGCGTCGCCAGCACGTCCGGGAAGGCTTCGCTCGTTGCCGTCAGCGTTAACTCCTTTCCTCTGCGTTCGACCACAACCGGAACAGGCCCGGTTTCCCCGCGCAACGCCATGGCGATGTCACTTGTGTTCCGAATATCGCGCTGTCCGGCAACGGCCAGAATGACATCGCCCAGTTGAAGGCTGGAAGCTTTGTCAAAAACCGTCGCCACGATTGGGCGATCGTCGTCCTCTGCGGTGGCATAGGCAACAGGCAGCTGCCGATAGCGCGCGTCTTTGCCGGCCTTCAGCAGATCAAGAATCTTGCAGACAGGTCCAATGGGCTCTGACAGCGAAGTAGCTGTCGAGAATTTGTCCTCCGTGTCGCGATAGCTTGCCGCCGCGATGCCAATCACCTTGCCAGTATCGAGATCTATCATAGGACCGCCGGAGTTTCCGGCGTTGACCACGGCGTCGCTTTGGATGACCTCTGCCGGAAACACCCACGGCACGCTTGAGATGATGCCGCGTGTTGCTGTGTAGGACAGATCCCCAGGATGGCCGAATATAGCCACGGGTGCACCGATGCGGGGCTGTTCGCTGCACTGGAGTGCCGCTTCGCCAGAGTTGGCAGGAATGGCCGTAGGTGCGATCTGAAGCACAGCGACGTCTGTCAGGCGATCAACGAAAACACGCTTGGCCTGCACATAGGCCTGCCCCTTGAACGAAACTGACAATGTGGCAGGCGATCGGCTGGCGACGTGGGCGTTGGTTAGGATCCAGCCCCGCTGTCTGTCTACGAGGAAGCCAGTCGCGTGTGCAGCCGAACCACTATCTTCGTTCAGTCCGATGCCGCTGGTCCGCTTGATTTTGACCGTGTAGCCGGCGGCAGCCTGAAGCATATCATCAGATGCCAAGGCGGCGGCGTGAACTGGGCATACCGCAGCAAGAGCGAAAGCTGTGAGAAACAGGCGCTTCAAGAGGCACTCCGTGGCTGTTCTGAACTCAGCAAGCCTTCACAACTTTGCGGCTGGTCTGGCAAGCCGAGAACTGCTCATCTTAGCTTCCGGTCGACCTTAAGCCTAACGCGCCTCAGAATTTTTCCCCTTCAGCGCCCAGGCACCATAAAAAAGAGAGCGGAGTGGCCTCCCTCTAGTCGCTACCTATCAGGGGTACACATCTCGTAGTTGGCGGCCGGAATATTGGATGCGGACAGGCGCGAAGTGAGCTTGTGGAATTTACGCTGCAGATGCAGCGCTGAGGAACGGCCTCTGCCCCCACACTTGGATGAGCCCAGCGCATTTACAATCCGGCGCGATCAGGACATTGCCTACCGCCACCTGTGCCCATAGCAATAACTGAAATTAGGCGTCTAACAACTGCATGCAGCTCAATTGAAATCACGCCATTACAATCACATAGCTGTTATCTCCTTCGTTCTTTCCGGCGCGCCATTCCTTGGCAAAGAAGCCCGAACCTGCGATTTCCCTGTCGGCCTGCTCCGCAGGCGGGGGGTTCGAGTCCTGCTGGGCGCGCCAGTTTTCCGCAGAATTATCAAAGGATTGGTAACGCCGGCCAATGGGTCGCTGAGCCACTTGGGGCCAAAGGAACGCCCCTCGCTGCATCCAATCTGCGTCTCGACTGATCCGCGTGTCATACCGGCTATCGCGGCGATCGGGATCAAGCGGGGGGCAGGAACGAGCCGCCTGCAGATTTGTTTGACGTAATGCCAATTTTGATATTATGTCAATTTATGCCTCTTTCGACCACAGGGTTGCACGGCTCCAAACGAGCCAGAACGCGAGACCAGCTGCTCGTGGCGGCGCAGTCGCTGTTGATGACGCAGACGGCGGCGGCGCTCGGCATTCGCCAGATCACCGATCATGCCGGGGTCGTGCATGCGACATTCTACAATTATTATCATGATATCGCCGCCCTGATTGCCGATCTTGGCGAGCTTTTGGGCGCCAGCCATGCCGCGACAATGTCTGGATTGACCGCGGATCTTACCGATCCGGCCATGCGTTTTGCGCGGATCACGCGGCAGACGCTGCGGATGGTGGCAAGCGAGCCGGGCTTTGGCCGCCTGATTTATGACGTCGGGCTGCCTGCCGACAGTCTTGTCGCGCAATTGCGGCTGCGGCTGTCACGCGATCTTGCCGAAGGCCGGCAGCTTGGCCGCTTTGCCTTTGCCGACCTCGACCTGACCACGATCATGGTCTCTGGCGCGATCAGTGGTCTCGCGCTCGATCTGCTTCGCGGAACTCTGGCAATCACCGCCATCGAAACCGCAACGACCCGTTTGCTCGAATGGCTCGGGCTTGATCATGAAACCGCAGTTGCACTGGGCCATGAAGCCGTGGCGTTTGGCCCGGCGCCGACAGTGCCGCTGCGCTGGCTGGCGCTCCCGCCGGCCCAGCGTCCCGATGGGAAATCACCATGAAGCACAATGCAGGTGCAGGCCGGACCATCGTGCGCGGCGAGGCTGGATTTGATGCGGCACTGCTCGGCACCAGCTTCAACGCGCAAGATCCGGGCCGCCGCCCGGCCCGCATCGTTCAGGCCAACGATGCCGCGGATGTGGTGGCTGCCGTGCGGCAGGCGCGTGATCAGGGCCTGACCATCGGCATCTGTTCGGGCGGGCACAGTTGGGCCCAGAATCATATTCGCGACGGCGGCATGCTGATCGATCTGTCGCGTCTTGACAGCATCGTGATCGACCCGGTCAGCGGCACGGCAACGATCGGTCCCGGCTGTCTGGCCGGTGATCTCAATGCGGCACTGGCGAAGCACAAGCTCTTCTTCCCGGTGGCCCATGCCTATACGGTCGGCATGGGCGGGTTCCTGCTGCAGGGCGGCTTTGGCTGGAACAGCCGGGCCGCCGGCCTGGCGTGCCAGAGCGTCATCGGCATCGATGTCGTTCTGGCCGATGGCACTCTGGTCCATGCCAATGAGACCGAAAACGCCGATTTGCTCTGGGCCGCGCGCGGTTCCGGGCCCGGCTTTTTCGGCGTGGTCGTGCGCTTTCACCTCAGATTGCATCCGCGCCCCAGGTTTGTCGGCATGAAGATCCAGGTCTTCCGCATCCGCCATCTCGAAGCCGTCTTGGCATGGGCGGATCAGGTTGGCCCCTCGGTCGCCCCCTTTGCCGAATTCCAGCTCGTCTTCGATCGCAAGGCCATCGGGATCTCAGCGCACGGCATCCAGGTGCTGACACCGGTGCTCGCTGATAGCTGGCGCGAGGCGCGCGCGGCCGTCGCGTTCATCGACGAGAGCCCGATCCGCAAGCTTGCGAGCTTTACCCTTCCGCTGCTGCCGGTCTCGCTGGGCATGATGATGAAAGGCGGTGAACGCACTCTGTTCCTGCCGAACACCCGCTGGACGGCCGACAGCATGTGGATGAACACGCCAATCGAGCCGCTGCTTCCGGCCCTGCGGCGTATCGCCGACACCCAGCCAGCCGCTCCCAGCCATGCGCTGTGGCTCAACTGGAACGGCCCGGCAGACCGCCCCGACATGGCCTTTTCGCTCGAGGCAAGAACCTATCTTGCGCTTTATGGCGGGCTGCGCGGCAGCACAGTGGCCAATCCCGCTGATGAAAGCTGGGCGACCGACCACATGCGCGCGTTGCAGGAACACAGCATCGGCATCCAGTTGGCCGATGAAAACCTTGGGCGCCGACCGGCACCGTTCATGGCGCCCGCCAATCTCGCCCGGCTCGACGCACTGCGCTTGCGATACGACCCGGACGGCCTGTTCAATCCTTACATGGGGCGCGTGGCATGAAGAGCAGCAACGCCATTGCCGGACGCTATCTGGGATATCATGCCGCCGACGCGGCCCAGCCGTTTGCGCACTTCTTCAATCCCCAGATGGCTCCGGTGGCACCGCATGTCTGTGCGGCGCTTGATCGCGGCGGCGTGCCGGCCCCGCTGCTGCCCGGGTTCGAGGCTGCGGCGGAAAATCTGTTTGGCGGCGCAGCCGTGCTGGAGGATGGTTTTGTCCTCACGCCGGACGGCGGCATGCGCGTCAGCGTGCGCACCGAAATGCCCGGCGTTACCCCGGCCATGGTCGACTGGTGGTTCGGCTGGCACGGCGATACGCCGGCCAAATACAAGCTCTGGCACCCGCAGGCCCATGTCCATGTCGGGTGGCGGGAGACGCCGCCGGCCGGCACCAGCGGCCGCGCGCTCTATATCGGCCAGACCTCGATCGTTGACGAATATATCGGCAGCACCCTGATCCGCGGCGCGATCCGCTTTGTGCCGCCCGCGTCGCTGGGGTTTGCCGATCGCAGTCTGGATGACGATTCCCGGGCCACCATCGTCTGCGCCCGCATCGGGCTTGGCGATGCGCCGATCGACATCGGCTATCTGGCCCATCATGTCCGCGCGGTGCCCGGGGGCAGCGAAATGCGCTCTCGCTTCTGGATGGGCGGTCGGCACGTCGGCGGGCGCAATCTGATAGGCAGCCTGGCGGCACCGATTGCGAAGTTGGTACAGCGCCTCGATGAGAGCGACGCAAGAGCGCTGCTGGTCCACTGTGCCGAAGAAATGCCGCACCTGGCGGGCTTTCTGCCCGCGCTTCATGCCGAATTTGCTGGCGGCAGCAATTCCCCTGCGAGCCGATAGGCTCAGACATGCGCATCCGTTCCATGGGCATCATCGGGTTGGTTGGAGCCATTGCGGCCGCAGGTTTCGTCGGCTCTCGACCGCAGCCGGTGCAGGTTCCGCCGCGACCCGCCCCGACAACAGCGTTGCGCGCGACGATTGCGATCGCACGGCCTGACCGGGCGCTCACGTTCGCCCGATCTGGGGAAGGTGCCGCCGCCCGAACCATGGCCGTCACTCGCTACCGCGATGGCGTCGTGACCGGCATCGATCTGTCACCGCTGCTCCGCCCAGGCGAAGATGCCATCGCCGCCTATAACCGCCTCGGTTATGAAGCGATCTTCGAATTTGTCTCCGCAGCCAAAACCAGCGTCAGCCACGATGCCGATACCCTCGCCGTGCCGGTCGATCTGCGCGCCGTGCATGCTGCGGTCGCCACCAACTATCCCGAGCACGCCGATGAAGCCAAAGTCAAAAGCGGCCCGTTCATGTTCGCCAAGGTCGCCCAGCCGACAGCATCACGCGCCCCGATCCCGGCGAGCAACGGCCTGCTCGATTATGAAGGCGAGCTGTGCTTTGTCACACTCGCGCCATTGCCGGCCGCTGCCGGCGCCAAAGGTGGGCTGATCCTTTGCAACGATGTCACCGATCGGGCCGCTTTGCTGCGCGGGGTGGACACCAATGACACCGCTTCGGGCAAAGGCTTCACCGATGGCAAGAGCGGCGCCGGTTTCCTCCCCGTGGGCGACCTGTTTGTCGTGCCGCGAGACATGAAGGCCTTTGTCCGGCCGCTGGAACTGCACCTTGCCGTCAATGGCGAGGAACGGCAGCGCACCCGTGTGACCAATTGGATCTGGGATCTTGACCGCTTGCTGATCGAAACGGGCAAGCGGGCCGGTGCCGTGTGGACATGGCGGGGCGGCAGCGCACGTCTGCCGGTCAGCAGCGCCGGTGTGCTGTCCGATCGCACCCTGGTTCTGGCGGGGACACCGGCCGGGACGATCTTTCAGGGCCCGGGGCCGGCGACATTTGTGCGCGGTGCCTTTGACTGGGCGGCAAAGTTCGGCCGCGCAGGCCCAGTCGCGGCGATCATCGAGCGGACGATCACCGATGATCGTGCATCCGGCGGTTATCTGAAGCCGGGCGATGTCGTGACCATCCAGGCCAATGACATGGGCTCGCTGGAAAACCGTATCAAATGATGTCTCGGCCCTCCGCCCGCATCTGGGCGAGATCGGTCTGACGCTGCCGGGCGACATCGGTTGTGCCCCTGCCAGCCGCTGACCTCTGCAAGCACCCGCACGGGCGCCTGCGTGCGACAGGATAGCGCCGGATTGCCGGTAAAGCGCTTGTTGGTGACATTGGGGTCGTCCGCGAAGGGGCCTGCCGGCTCCAGCAGGGAGATGCGCTCGCGGCCGTTGCCGCACCGGACATGGGAAGACGCCGTTCGGT
The DNA here is from genome assembly GCA_037131365.1 of Sphingomonadales bacterium. Taxonomy (GTDB): domain Bacteria; phylum Pseudomonadota; class Alphaproteobacteria; order Sphingomonadales; family Sphingomonadaceae; genus Sandarakinorhabdus. Next base: position 36,780 of record JBAXRE010000014.1, on the reverse strand, counting down.
TGACGGCGAATTGGGGCGCAAGTGCATAGGGCAGTCCTCCCTCCTTGCCGCAAGCCACTGCACTTGTTATGCAATTTTTACAGCAGGGCGGCCGGGCGACGCGCCCACGGGCCAATCCACAATTGCCCTGGCTTCCGCTTCAACCCGATGGACACGGCCGCGCCAGCCCGGCACAGCGGGGCAGGGGGAGCGGTGTGATGCAGTGGCGCAGACTGACAGGATGGGTGGCGGCCGGTTTGGGCGCGGCGGCGGCGCTGCTGGTGCTGGGGCCATTTGTTTTCACCGAAGTGATCATCGCCGCCGCTGCCGTCCATGTGAGCATCTTTCCCGCGCCCGCCAACCCGGCGCAGTTCCGGCCGCAGCCGGGCACTGCCTTGGGCACGGTGGTGGCAGGCCATTGGCTGGTGCAACAGGTCGCGCCCGGCACCTGGGCGATCGGGGAGCCGGCCGCTGATCCTGACAATTATGAATATCTGCTTGTCGGCACCCGCCGGGCGCTGCTGATCGACAGCGGCGCCACCGCCGATCACGACATACGCCAGGCCATCGCCGGCATCACCGCGCTGCCGGTGACGGTGATCCCCACCCATCTTCATCATGACCACACCAACGGCCTGGCCTTTGCCGGCCTCATCGCGCTGATCGACCTGCCGGAAACCCGCGCGCGTGGCGATGGCAACCGCGTGCAGCTTGGCCGCTATCAATATGGGCGCGCCGCCCCGCCGGCGTTCACCGTCGCCGAATGGGTGAAGCCCGGGACGGCCATCGATCTGGGCGGCCGCAGCGTGACCGTGCTGGCCACACCCGGCCACACCAGCAGCAGTGTCTCGATCTGGGAGCCGGCGGCCAGACGCCTTTACACCGGCGATTTCCTCTACCCGACGACGCTTTATGTCTTTGCGCCCGATTCCAGCCTGTCCACCTATGTGGCGACCATCGACCGGCTGCTGGCGCTGCTGCCGCCGGACACCAGACTTTATGGCGCCCATTGCTGCCGCAACGATGCGGTGGTGCAGGCGCCGTGGCTTGCCGTGCAGGATCTGCGCGACACGCGGGCCGCCATCCGGCGCATCCAGGCCGGCGCGGCCGACGGGCGCGGGCTGATCATCCGCCGCTTCCCGGTCAACCACCGCATGACGCTGCTCACCCTCTATCCGCTGGCCAACCGCTAGGGCCGGAGGCGGCGGCCTGATTGTCACCAGACTGCCGCATATTCCCGTTACGACGGCGCCATGACAGGGCGGCAGACCATGCGGGCGCAGGAGCGCGGCGATTTGCCGGTGCTGTTGCTGGGCGGTGCCGCGGCCTTTGCCGCCTATTTTGCCATGTACGCCTTCCGCAAGCCGCTGGCGGTTGCCGGGTGGGGCGACGTGGCGCTGCATCCCTTTGGTGTCGATTACAAGACGGCGCTGGTGATCGTGCAGGTGGTGGGTTACGCCGCTGCCAAGCTGGTTGGCATCAGGGTGATGGCGGGGCTTGGCCGCATTGGCCGCGCGCGCGCCATCTTTGCGCTGATCTTCGCGGCCTGGGCCTGCCTGGTTGCCTTCGCGTTGTTGCCGCCGGCGCCGGGCCTTGCCGCCATCCTGGGCAATGGCTTTGCCCTTGGCATGATCTGGGGCCTGGTGTTTTCCTATCTGGAAGGCCGCCGCGTCACCGAATTGCTGGGCGCGATGTTGTGCGGGGCCTTCATCATCGCTTCGGGCGCGGTCAAATCGGTGGGCGCGCTGCTGCTGCAGGCCGGGGTGCCCGAACATTGGATGCCGGCGGCCACCGGGCTGCCGTTCTTCCCGCTGCTGATCCTGTCGCTGTGGCTGCTGGAACGCATGCCGCCGCCTTCCGCCGCCGACGAGGCCGAGCGCACGCCGCGCCGGCCCATGGACAAGGCTGATCGCGCCGCCTTCCTGCGCGATCAGGGCCTGCCCTTGCTGCTGCTGTCGTCCAGCTATGTCGTCCTCACCGCCCTGCGTGATTTCCGCGACAATTTCGCCGCCGAACTCTGGGCCGGGCTGGGCATGGGCGGATCGGCTGCGGTGTTTTCCGCCAGCGAACTGCCGGTGGCGGTGATCGCGCTGGGAACGCTGGCGGCGTTGACCCTGGTGCGCGACAACCGCAAGGCGATGCTGGCCATGCATGGGGTCATCATGGCGGGCGGCGCGATGCTGGGGCTGGGCACGCTGGCCTTCCAGGCCGGTCTGATCGGGCCGATGCCATGGATGATCCTGGCCGGTGCCGGGCTGTACCTTGCCTATCTGCCGTTCAACGCCATGTTGTTCGATCGCATGATTGCCGTCGTGGGCCGGGCTGCCAACGCCGGTTTTCTGATCTATATCGCCGATACCGCTGGCTATGGCGGCAGCATCGCGCTGCTGCTGTGGCGCAGCCTGTTTGCGCCGCAGGCCGATTGGGTGCCGCTGTTCATCACCTGCGCCCATGTGGCCGCACTGTTGATCATCGTGCTCACCGGCCTGTCGGCGCTGCATTTCTGGCGGCGTGCCGCCCCCGTGCAGGAGACTATGATTGCCTGAGATTGTGGTGGTGGGGGCAGGCATCATCGGCCTTGCCCATGCGCTGGCGGCAGTGAAGGCCGGGGCGCGGGTGACGGTGGTGGATCGTGACGCGCGCGCCAACGGGGCTTCCATCCGCAATTTCGGGTTCATCACCGTCACCGGGCAGGAACGCGGGGCCGTGTGGCAGCGGGCGCGGCGCAGCGCCCAGCTGTGGCGGGAGGTGGCACCGGCCGCCGGCATCGGCATTGTCCAGCAGGGCCTGCTCGTCGTCGGCCAGCGGCCGGAGGCGGCACCGGTGCTCGATGCCTTCCTTGCCACCGAGATGGGGGAGGGGTGTGAGCGCCTCACCGCCGCCGCCACCGCCGCCCTGTGCCCGCAGGCGCACGCCCCGGCCGGCGCGATCTTGAGCTCCCACGACCTGCGCGTCGAATCGCGCGACGCGCTGCCCCGGCTGGCGGCCTGGCTGGCCGCGGCGCACGGCGTGCAGTTCCGCTTTGGCGCGGCCGCGGTGGCGGTGGAGACCGGCCGGGTGACGCTGGCCACCGGCGAGACGCTGCGCGCCGATCATATCTTCGTCTGCCCCGGTGATGACTGGGCCTCGCTGTTCCCGGCGCTGTATGCCGATGCCGGCATCACCCGCTGCAAGCTGCAGATGCTGCGCCTCGCCGCGCCGGGCTGGCAGCTGCCGGCCCCGGTGATGAGCGATCTCAGCCTGGTGCGCTATCTGGGCTATGCCGCGCTGCCGGAAGCGGCGGCGCTGAAGGCGCGGCTTGCGGTGGAGGCGGCGGATGCGCTCGATTGGGGCGTTCACCTCATCGTCGTGCAGAGCGCCGATGGCAGCCTGGTGGTGGGCGACAGCCACGAATATGGCCCGACGCCCGATCCGTTCGGCCGCGCCGATGTCGATGCCATCATCCTGCGCGAATATGCGGCGGTGCTGGGCACGGCGCCGCCGGTGATCGAACGCTGGATCGGCACCTATGCCAGCGCCGCCAGCCACAGCATCGTGCGCGAGGCCATGCCCGGTGTGCATCTGACCGTGGTGACCAGCGGCACCGGCGCGTCGACCGGCTTTGCGCTGGGCGAAGAGGTGGTGAACAGCGTGTTCGGCAAGGGAGTGACAGCATGACGGGTTTGCAGGCGGTGGTGTTCGATTGGGCCGGCACGATGATCGATTTCGGCAGCCGCGCGCCGGTGGTGGCGCTGCTGAAGCTGTTCGAAAGCGCCGGCGTGCCGATCAGCGAGGCCGAAGCCCGGGCCGACATGGGCCTGGCCAAGCGCGACCATATCCGGGCGATCATGGCGCAGCCGCGCGTTGCCGCCGCCTGGGCGCAGGCCTTTGGTGCCGCGCCTGGCGAAGCCGATGGCGACGCGCTGTTCGCCCGCATCACCGCGCTGATGCAGGAGGCCGCGCGCGAATGTGCCGACCTGATTCCGGGCGCGGCCGATCTGGTGGCCAGCCTGCGGGCGCAGGGTGTGCGCATCGGATCCTGCACCGGCTACACGCGTGAGATGATGGCCGATATCCTGCCGGTGGCGGCGGCCCAGGGCTATGCCCCCGATGTCGTCGTCTGCGCCGGGGAGACGGCGGCCGGGCGGCCGTCGCCGCTGATGCTGTGGAAGAATATGGTGGATCTGGGCGTGTGGCCGGCCAGCGCGGTGGTGAAGGTGGATGATGCCGCCGTCGGCATCGCCGAAGGCCGCGCGGCCGGCTGCTGGACGGTGGGGGTGGCGGCCAGCGGCAACAGCGTGGGGCTGACGGCCGCCGCGCTGGCGGCGCTGCCGGCGGCCGAGCGTGACGCCAGAATCGCGGCGGCACGGGCGGATCTGATGGCGGCCGGCGCGCATGTGGTGATCGACACGGTCGCCGATCTGCCCGGCGTGCTCGGCCAGTTTGTTTACGGCTGACGCAGCAGCCCGGTCAGCAGCGGCCGCCAGCTGGCCAGCGGCGGCACCACCACATCGCGGCGCTTGGCGGCATCATCCCAGCAGCGCAGGGCCACGGCGGCAGCGAAATGGGTGTGGGCGCGGAACGCCGCCGCCTCGGCCGCGTCCATCACGCCGCCCTGCAAGGCGAGGCTGAGCCGGGAGGCCGGGCTGAGCGTGCGGGTATAGTCAGCATCGGTGGCGCACAGATAGCGCTTGGCGGCGACATGCAGGCGCACCGGCTCGGTCACCGCCGGCCCGAACCATGTCGCCAGCCAGGCGGCGCCGGTCTCCTCGTGGCGGGCATCGATCCCGTCACGCTCGGCCGCCGCCCCGGCATCGCCCTGCAATTGCCCGACATCATGGAGCAGGGCGGCGGCCACCAGTGCCGCCGGGGCACCGGCTGCCGCCGCCAGTGCCGCGCACTGCACGGCATGGGCATATTGCGTCACATCCTCGCCATAGTGCTGGCCGCCGTTCGCACGGAACGGGGCCAGCACCTGGTCGAGACTGTCTTCGGTCATCAGAAGCCGGCGGACAGGGTGAGGAACCACTGGCGCGGCGGGATCGGATAGCCCGAATAGCTGTTGGTGGCCGAACCGACCGACAGGGTGGAGACGCCGCGATCATCGAACAGGTTGGTGACATTGATCGCGACGTCGAGCGAGCGCAGCTTCAGCATCTCGGCCGGCAGCTTGGCCCCCACCCGCAGCGAGGCCAGGAAGTAGGACGACACGCTGGCATCGTTGGAGAAGGTGGCAAAGCGGCTGCCGACATAATCCCCGATCAGCTGCACGTCGAGGCGATCAACCGTCAGCGTGGCCACCGTCTTGTTCATCCACTTCGGCATGCCGGGCAGCTGCTTGCCGCAGGTCGGCACCACGCCGCCGGTGACGAGGAAGCCGCCGATGCAGGTGGGGCTGGCCGCGCCGATGCCGGCAATCGCGGTGGAGGTATAGTCGTTCTTGTACTTGGGCAGGCTGTAGGACAGCGCGTTGTACAGCGAGAGGTGGCGGCCAAAGCGCAGGGTGAAGGCGGCATCGAACCCGTTGGTCTGCACATCGCCCACGTTCACCAGGATCGAGGTGCCGCCGGTGATGCCGCCACCGGCAATGCCGCCGGGGTTGGTGGAAATCGCCAGCAGGCGATTGCTGAAATCGACATGGTAGAAGTTGATCTGGGCATCAAGGCCGATGCCATTGTCGAAGCTGCGGTGCGAGCGCAGGCCGATTTCATAGGTCCAGCTGGTTTCCGGCTTGCCGTCGCGGGCGAAGGCATCAAACGCCGCCTGGCTGCCGGTGAACCACGGGCCGCCGCCGCCGGCCAGATAGGCCTGATACTGGCGCAGGTTCTTCTGGACGTTGAAATAGACCTCTTCGTGGCCGTTGAAATCATAGCGCGCGCCGACAGCCGGCAGGAACCAGTTCAGCGACTTGATCGTGCCTTCCGGCAGACCGCCGGTCAGGCCCGACAGCGAACCCAGCCGGGGCTGGATCGGGAAGCGGCCGGTGGCCCATTGCGCGCTGGTCTTGAAACCGGCCTGCACGGTGAGGCGATCGTTCGGGGTCCAGGTGTCCTGGATGTGCAGCTGCATGTTGTTGATGCGTGCCTCACCCTGATATTGGGTGAACAGCGGCTGCGCGACGCTCAGCGGACGGATATAGGGCGTGCTGAGCTCCGGCTTGTTGACATTGACGCCATACCAGCGGCGCCACTGGGTGGTGCTGTTGTGCTCGAACCAGCCGCCCAGTTCGATCTTGTGGTCGCCCAGCGAGATGTCCAGCGCCGAGATCACGCCGTGGCGATCGATGCGATATTCGGTGGTGCGGGTGATCAGGCCGGAACCGCCGGTCGCCGCCACCAGCGCGTTGCCGGCATCCGTGCCCTGCGCGGCCGTCAGCGCGGTGCAGGCCGCCGGAAGGGTGCCGTTGTTGTTGCCGGTGAAGCGGCAGTTGCTGGGGATGGTGCCATAGGCCGGATCGAGATAGGCCTGCGCCACGGTGATCGACTGGCCGAGCGGGCCGGCGACGACGCCAGCGCCATCATTGTGGTGGAAATAGACGCTGTTCGACCATTCCACCTTGTCCGACACATGGGCATCGAAGCGCGCATAGGCGAGATAATCGGTGCGCTGCGCATCGGAATAATAATTGCGGTAGTTGCTGCCTTCCGCCGCCGGCGAGTTGCCGAGCGGGCTGAGATAGGCGGTGCGGTAGGTGTTGAAATCCGGATAGAAGAACGGCTTGGTGTAGGGCGTGTACAGCTGCACCGCCGTCGCGGTGCCGCCGGCCGAAGGCTGGAAGAAGACGGTCGCATCCTCGTTCGGCTGGGTGAAATCATTATAGTCGAAATAGAGGGTGAGCTTGCCGGCCTTGCTGTCGTTCACGAACTTGGCATTGGCCTGATAGCCGCCCTGGATGCCGCTGAAATCCCAGGCCCGCGCCCGCTGACGCACGCCGGAGACATAGAAGCGGTTGGAGCCTTCGGCGCCAAAGGCCCCCGTGTCGACGCGCACGAAGGTGCGCGACGTGCCATAGCTGCCCCCGGTCTGGGCCAGGCGCACACCGAAGGCCTGGGTGGGATCGGAGGAGAAGGTTTCCACCGTGCCGCCAAGGTTGCTGTTCGACGGCGTCGCCAGATCGCCGGCACCGGTCGCCACGATCACGCGCGCCACGTTTTCGGAAATCACCGCGCGCTGCGGCGACAGGCCGTTGTAGTTGCCATAGCTCTGGTCACCCAGCGGCAGCCCGTCCATCGTGTAGCCGAGCTGGTTGAAGACGAAGCCGTGGATGAAGATCTGGGCGTTCTGCTCGTTGTTCCCCCACGGATCGGCGGTGATGTAGAGCACGCCCGGCAGGGTCTGGATGGCTTTCAGCGGCGAGATGCCGGGCAGGATCTTCTGGATTTCCTCACCGGCGATCGCGGTGGCCGAACGCGTGGTCTTGGCCGTCACCACGATCGTGCCAGCCGCATCATCGCCGGCATCGGCGGCCACGGCTTCGGCCGCAAGGGCCGGCGTGACGCCAATGATGGTGGCCACGCTGGCCAGCAACGCCATTTCGAAAGCGCGAAAACGCATGATATTTGTCCCCTGTTTGTCGCCTGTCGCGATCAAGGCGTGGGTAGGGGCCGTTCTTTACAGTCGCATGGCTAACAGATGAACCTGATGTTGCAGTGCATCATGATGCTGTCATGTGAGGACAATTTCCCACACTCCGCGCGCGCCGGGCCGCGCCGGTTCCATAGCGGCCGCCTATGCACTCCATGGCATACGGGAGGCTGTGCGGCAGCCCCATTCGTGTTTATTGGCGGGCATGGCCGTCACCCCTTCACCTGACGATGCCGCACCGTCGCGGCCGGGCCCCGTGGTCGATCCGATCTGGCACGCGCGGGCGCAGCGGCTGGTGGCGCGCCTGCGGGCGCTGGATGTGGGCACGCTGGCGCCGCGCGCCGGCCAGCTGTTCCCCGATCTGGCGCTGCCCGATGCCCGCGGCCATGTCGTCAGGCTGAGCCAGCTTTGCGGGGAGGGCCCGATCGTCCTCAGCTTCCATCGCGGCCTGAAGCGCCTGGCGACCAGTTGCGCCTGATCCGGTTGCAGCCCGCGCCCGGCTTTGCGATGCTGGCGCGGGTTGCAGGGGGCAGGGCTGATGGAGCGCCGGACGTTTCTGGGGGCAGGGGGCGCAGCGCTGGCGCTGGCGGCGGCACGCGCGGCAGCGGCCCCGCTGCTCGATCCCGGAGGCGGCGGGCTGACGCCGGCCAGCGCCGCCCGGCGCAACGGCTGGATTGCGGTGGATGCCGCCGCGTTTGCCGCCAACATCGATCAGGTGCGCGCCATTGCCGGCCCGGCCCGGCTGTGCGCGGTGATGAAGGCCGATGCCTATGGCAATTCCATCGCGCTGCTGATCCCGACGATCATTGCCAAGGGTATCAGCGACGTGGCGATCACTGCCAACGACGAGGCGCGGGTCGCCCGCCGGCTCGGCTATCGCGGCCGGCTGATCCGCATCCGCACCGCGACGCAGGGGGAGATGGACGACGGCCTGCGCTGGGGGATCGAGGAGCTTATCGGCAATGTCGATGCCGCCGCTGGCCTGGCGCAGAGCGCCGCCCGGCATGGCAGACGCCTGCCGGTGCATCTGGCGCTCAACAGTGGCGGCATGTCACGCAACGGCGTGGAATTGTCGGCAGCGTGGGGGCAGGCCGATGCGCGCCGGCTGCTGGCACTGCCGCACCTCGCCATCCGGGGCGTGATGACCCATTATCCCAGCGAGGCGGCTGACGACATCCTGGGCCAGCTGGCGCGCTTCGAAGCCGATATTGCCTGGCTGCGCGGTGCCGGACTGGCGGGGCCCGTCGTTCGCCACAGCGCCAACAGTTTTGCCACGTTGCAGCATCCCCAGACCCGGCTCGACATGGTGCGGGTCGGCGGGCTGCTCTACGGCGATCCCGGCAGCGTGCGCACGGACCGCTTCGCGCCGACGATGACGATCCTGTCGCGCATTGCCGCCATCAACCATTATCCCGCCGGGCAGACGGTGAATTACGACCGCACATTCCGGCTGGAGCGCGACAGCTGGCTGGCCAATGTGCCGATCGGCTATTCCGATGGCATGGTGCGCGGGTTCAGCCGGGCCAACCAGCCGGCACCTTCGCCCAACAATCCGCAGGTGCTGATCGCCGGCCGCCGCTATCCGTTGGTCGGCCGGGTGACGATGAACACGCTGATGGTGGATGTGACCGGCGATCAGCAGGCCTTGCGCCTGGATGACGAGGTGGTGCTGTTCGGCGCGCAAGCCGGCCGGCTGGGCAGCGACCGCATCACCCAGGCCGAGTTCGAGGCGGCCAGCGGCCATTATGGCCCGGAACTGCTGGCGCTGCTGGGCAACAGCCTGCCGCGTGTGTTGCAACGGCCTCAGCCGAGCGCCCGCCAGCCGACATAGAGCGCTGTTGCGATCACCATCCCGGCAAACAGCCGGCGGGCAAGCAGCCCATGCGCACCGAGCAGCGGTGCCAGCCGCCGCGCCGCAACAACCCCGATCAGGCCGCCCGCCAGCATCGCCAGCAGCGCCGGGCCGTCGATCTGGCCCGAAGCGGCGTAGGTGGCAGAGGTGGCGGCACCGAACACGACGACCGACACCAGCGATGATGCGGCGGCGTTCGCCAGCGTCATCCCGGTCGCCGCCATCAGGCCCGGCACGATCAGGAAGCCGCCGCCAATTCCGAAGAAGCCCGCCGCCAGGCCAACCAGCAGCCCGGCCGGCGCCAGCTTCACCGTCATCCCCAGATCAAGCCGGACGGCCGGATTGCCGGCGCCCTGCGGCGGGCGCAGCATGGCAATGCCCACCGCCAGCATGGCCAGCGCAAAGCCGCCGAGCAGCGCCGCGCCGTCCAGTCGCTGGGCAAGCGCCGCGCCGGCCAGCGAACCGGCCAGGCCAGCGCCGGCGAAGCTCAGCGCACAGGGCCATTTCACGGCTCCGGCGCGGGCCTGCAACGCCAGACTGGCGGCGGCGTTGATGGCGACCGCCGCCGCTCCGGTGCCGATCGCGACATGCGGATCGGATATCCCGACAGCATAGATCAGCCACGGCGTCGCCAGCACCGATCCGCCGCCGCCGAACAGGCCAAGCAGCAGGGCAATGATGGCGCCGCCCAACGCCGCGGCGACGTCGGCAGCCATTGGCCTCAGCCCGCGTGCGGGTGGCTGAGGGGCTGGCCGGCCAGCCCCCAGGCATCCACCCCGCCGGCCAGGATGAACCCGCGCCGGCTGCCCAGGAGGGCGGCGAGGCGATCATGGTTGGCGGCGGTGCGGCGGCCGGACAGGCAGGTGAAGATGATGTCGCTGTCTGGCGGGCCGGGCAGGGCGGTATCGTCGGGCAGGCTGAGCGGCCGTGACAGCGATCCGGGAATGTGCCGGGCGGCAAATTCCGGCGGTTCGCGCACGTCGATCAGAGTGGCGTGGCCGGCCGCAAGGTGGCGGGCGGCATCAGACGGAGAGAGTTGCATCAGCATCGTGGGTCTCCTGCGGCGGGCAGAAAATGCCGGCCAGTGTCGCGATCACCGCCGCCACCGCCGGATTGGCGAGGCGATAGAAAATCGCCTGACCCTCGCGCCGGGTTGCCACCAGCCCTTCCTGTCGCAGGACGGCAAGGTGCTGCGACAGCGCCGATTGCGACAGGCTGGTGGCGATCTGGCCCGCCTGCCGCTCGCCATCAACAAGTTGGCAGAGCACGCGAAGCCGGCCATCATGGGCCATGGCCTTCAGCAGGCGCGCGGCGTTGCTGGCGGAGGCTTCGAAGCGGGTGAGGTCAGCGGGGATCATGGCGGCAATATATCAGTTGAAACTAATTTAGCAACACCTAATATATATGGCACGGCGCTGCTGCGCGAAGAAAGGAAACTGACATGACCACTGCACCCGATGTGACCCCGTTTTTCGACCATGCCACCAACACCTGGACCTATCTTGTCGCCGATCCCGCCACCCGCACTGCGGTGATCATCGATCCGGTGCTGGATTATGAGCCCAAGGGCGCTGTCGTCTCCCATGCCGGGCTCGACGATGTGCTGGCGGCGGTTGCCGAGCAGGGGCTGACCGTCACCCATATCCTCGAAACCCATGTCCATGCCGATCATCTGTCGGGCGGGGACTGGCTGCGGGGCCGCACCGGCGCACAGCTGGTGATCGGTGCCCGGATCGACCAGATCCAGCGCGTGTTCGCGCCCCGCTTCGGCATGGATGATCTGCCGACCGACGGCCGCCAGTTCGACATTCTGGCCCACGATGGCGATGTGCTGCCGCTGGGCGAGATCGGCATCAGGGTGATGCACACGCCCGGCCACACGCCGGGTTGCCTCACCTATGTGATTGGCGATGCGGCCTTTGTGGGGGACACGCTGTTCATGCCGGATTATGGCACCGCCCGCTGCGATTTCCCCGGCGGCGATGCGGCGGCGCTGTACGCCTCGGTGCAGCGCATCCTGGCGCTGCCGCCGCAGACGCGGCTGTTTGTCGGCCATGATTATCTGCCCGCCGGGCGCAGCGAATTTGCCTGCGAAACCAGCGTGGCGGCGCAGAAGGCCCACAATGTCCATGTCCACGACGGCGTGGCAGCCGCAGACTTCATCGCCATGCGCCGCACCCGCGATGCAACGCTGGCGCCGCCGCTGCTGATCCTGCCGGCGTTGCAGGTGAACATCGCCGCCGGTGCCTTGCCGCCGGCTGACGCCGCCGGACGGCGCGTCCTGCGCCTGCCGCTCACGCTGAAGTGACGGGGCGGGGCGGGGACGATATAGTGCGGTCCATGATTCGCCGCTTCCTTCTCGCCCTCCTTCTGGCCATGCCCGCTGCCGCGCAGGAGGTGCCGCCGGCCGCGCCGCCGCCTGCCGAAGCGCCGCGGCCCGCCACTGTCGAGGTGGTGATGACCACCGAAGCCGGCCCGATCACCATCGCGCTGGAGACGCAGCGGGCACCGATCACCGCCGGCTACATACTGAAGCATGTTGATGAAAAGCGGCTGGACGGTGCCACCTTCTACCGCGCCTACAAGGTGACGCCCGATGGCAGTATCGCGCTGATCCAGGGCGGCATCCGCGACGGCGCCAAGCTGCTGCCGCCGGTGGCGCATGAGCCGACCACAGTCACCGGCCTGTCCAACACCGATGGCGCTGTCAGCCTTGCCCGCGGCGCGCCCGGCACGGCGCAGGCGCAATTCTTCATCATCATGGGCAATCTCAGCAGCCTTGATGCCAATCCGCAGGCACCGGGCGACAATCTGGGCTTTGCCGTGTTCGGCCATGTCAGCGCCGGCATGGACGTGGTGCGCAAGATCCTCGAATCGCCGCTGTCCGCCACCAAGGGGGACGGCGCCATGAAAGGCCAGATGATCGAGGTGCCGGTGAAGATCCTCAGCGTGAAGCGGGTGATCCCGCTGCCGCCAAGGCCGGTGCCGGTGGCGGTGAAGAAGCCGGCGGCAAGGAAGCGCTGAACGGGTTTACGCGTAGGGCGGCGCGTGCCAGCCCTTGGGGCTGAGCGTGAAGATCTCGCAGCCGGTCTCCGTGATCCCGATGCTGTGCTCGAACTGGGCCGAAAGCGAGCGGTCGCGCGTCACCGCCGTCCAGCCATCGTCAAGCACCTTCACCGCCGGGCCGCCGGCGTTGATCATCGGTTCGATCGTCAGGAACATGCCCGGCCGCAGCACGACACCGCGCCCCGGCTTGCCGACATGCACGACGTTGGGCGCGGTGTGGAACTCCTGGCCCAGCCCGTGGCCGCAGAAATCGCGCACCACCGAAAAGCGGTTGCGTTCGGCGTGGGTCTGGATGGCATGGCCGACATCGCCCAGCGTGTTGCCCGGCTTGGCCTGCGCGATGCCCAGCATCAGGCATTCGTGCGTCACCTCGACCAATTTGCGCGCCTTCAGCGGCACATCGCCGACCAGGAACATGCGGCTGGTGTCGCCATACCAGCCGTCCACCACCACGGTCACATCGATGTTGACGATATCGCCGGATTTCAGCTTCTTCGCCCCCGGAATGCCGTGGCACACGACATGGTTCACGCTGGTGCACAGCGAATGGGAATAGCCGCGGTAGAACACAGTGGCCGACGCGGCACCGGCGGCGCGCACGAAATCCCACGCCATGGTGTCGAGATCGATGGTCGCCACTTCTGGCTGCACATGCGGGGTCAGGTGATCCAGCACCTCGGCGGCCAGCCGCCCGGCCGTGCGCATGGCTTCGAAGGCGGCGGCCCCGTGCAGGCGCAGCTGGCCTTCGTGCGGGTCCATCACCGTGGTGTACAGCGCCTGTGTCATCCTCACGCACTTAGGAGTTTGGTGCCGCAAAGTCCATCTTTGGCGATGGCGCGCGCCGCGATGCTGCGGTAAAGCGCCAGCATGAGCGAAACGGGACGCATCTACACGGCCGCACTGGTCATCATCGGCGACGAGATCTTGTCGGGCCGCACGCAGGACGCCAACGCCGCCTATCTGGCCAAGTGGCTGGGGGTGCAGGGCATCCGCCTGCGCGAGGTGCGGGTGGTGCCCGACGACATGGATGCCATTGGCGAGGCGGTGAACGCCCTGCGCGTGAAACATGATTATCTGTTCACCACCGGCGGCATTGGCCCGACGCATGACGACATCACCGTGGACGCCATCGCCGCCGCGCTGGGCCGGGAGGTGATCGTCCACCCCGATGCGCGGGCGATCCTGGCCGATCATTATGGCGATGGGCTCACCGATGCCCGCCTGCGCATGGCGCGCACGCCGGCCGGTGCCAGCCTGATCGAAAATCCGCGCACCAAGGCGCCGGGCATCAGGGTGGAAAATATCTTCATCATGGCCGGCGTGCCGATGATCACGCAGGGCATGCTCGCCGCGCTGGATGGCCAATTGGAAGGCGGCGCGCCGGTGCTGGCCCGCACCGTGGCGGCGTGGACGCAGGAAAGCCGCGTCGCCGACATCCTGAAGCGCACGGAGCGGGACAATCCCGGTGTGCAGATCGGATCCTACCCGTTCTGGCGCGAAGGCAAGACCGGTGCCAATTTCGTCATGCGCTCCACCAGCGAAGACCAGTTGGCGGCCGTCGCGCACAGCCTGATGGCCGCGCTGAGCGAGGCCGGCATCACCCCGGTGGACGGGGAATTGTGATGGCCTGGCTGCGCTGGATCGTCGTCGCGCTGATGCTGGCCAGCTTCGTGCTGCTCGCCATCTCGAACTGGACGCTGGTCGATTTCGTGCTGCCCGATGGCACGCCCAAGGCGGTGCCGCTGCCGGTGCTGCTGGGCCTGGCCTTCCTGGCCGGGGTCATCCCCACCTGGATCTGGCATGTGATGGTGCGCCCGATGGCCGAAAGCCGCCGCGCCCGCCCGCCGCGCGTGGAACGCACGCGCAGCCTGTCGAACGGGGCCTGACCGCCATGCGCCATCCGGTTTTCGTCGCCATCGACACGCCCGATGTCGCCGCCGCCCGGGCGCTGGTGGCTGCCGTCGCCCCGCACGTCGGCGGCATCAAGCTGGGCCTGGAATTTTTCTGCGCCCATGGCCCGGCTGGCATCGCCGCGGTGATGGCGGGGCAGGAACTGCCGCTGTTCCTCGATCTGAAACTGCACGACATTCCCAACACGGTCGCCGGCGCGGTGCGCAGCCTGGCGCCGCTGGCCCCGGCCATATTGACCGTCCATGCCGCCGGCGGCCATGCCATGCTGGCAGCCGCGCGTGCCGCAGCGCCGGCGGGCACACTTGTGGTGGCCGTCACCGTGCTGACCAGCCTGGATGATGGCGATCTTGAAGATATCGGCGTGACCGACGGTTCCGCCACCCAGGCCGCGCGGCTGGCGCGCGTGGCGCGCGGGGCGGGGCTGGACGGCATTGTCTGCTCCCCCCACGAGGTCGCGGCGGTGAAGGCCGAATGGAGCGCCGGGCTGTTCGTGGTGCCCGGCGTGCGCCCGGTCGGCAGCGAGGTGGGTGACCAGAAGCGGGTGATGACCCCGGCACAGGCGCTGGCGGCCGGGGCCGGCGTTCTGGTCATCGGCCGGCCGATCACCTCGGCCCCCGATCCGGCTGCGGCCGCCGCCGCCATCGCCGCCAGCCTGTGAACGCCGCGCCGTTCAAGATCTGCGGGATCACCACGCCGGCCACGCTGGACGCGTGCATCGCTGCCGGCGCGGCGCATATCGGCTTCAATTTCTTTCCGCCCAGCCCGCGCTACCTGCCGCCCGGTGACGCCGCAGCGCTGGTGGGCCGGGTGCCGCCCGGCATCGGCCGTGTCGCCGTGCTGGTCGATCCCGATGATGCGCTGATCGCCGCCGTGCTGGCGGCCGGGATCGATACGCTGCAGTTCCACAAGGTGGGGGCCGATCGCCTGGCCCAGGTGCGCGCCCGTTTCGCCGCGCCGGTCTGGCTTGCGGCCGGGGTGAAAACCCGCGCCGATATCGCGCAGGCCGAAAGTGACGCGGGCCCGGCCGAGCTGTTGCTCCTCGATGCCAAAGCGCCTAACGACGCCCCGCTGCCCGGTGGCAACGGCCTGGCTTTCGATTGGCGTCTGCTCATCGACAGCCGGCCCCGGCGGCGCTTTGGCCTGGCGGGCGGCCTCACCATCGGCAATGTTGCCGATGCGGTGCGGCGGGTGTGCCCCGATCTGGTCGATGTCGCATCGGGGGTTGAAGACGGGGCAGGGGTGAAATCGGTTGAAAAGATCATGGCGTTTGCCAACGAAGTGAGATCAGCATGAACGCTCCCCCCACATCCCTGCGCGCCGGGCCGGATGCCAATGGCCATTTCGGCGAATTCGGCGGCCGTTATGTCGCCGAAACGCTGATGCCGCTGATCCTCGATCTGGAACATGCCTATACCGACGCCAAGGCCGATCCCGCCTTCCATGCCGAGCTTGAGGATCTGCTGAAACATTATGTCGGCCGCCCCAGCCCGCTCTATTTCGCCGAGCGGCTGACCGACGAGTTGGGCGGCGCGAAAATCTATCTGAAGCGCGACGAGCTCAATCACACCGGCGCGCACAAGATCAACAATTGCATCGGCCAGATCCTGCTCGCCCGCCGCATGGGCAAGACGCGCATCATCGCCGAAACCGGTGCCGGCCAGCACGGGGTGGCCACCGCCACCGTCGCCGCGCGCTTCGGCCTGCCCTGCACCATCTACATGGGCGCCCGCGATATCGAGCGGCAGGCGCCGAACGTGTTCCGCATGAAGCTGCTGGGCGCGGAGGTGAAGGCGGTGGAAAGCGGCAGCCGCACGCTGAAGGATGCGATGAACGAGGCGCTGCGCGACTGGGTGACCAACGTGCACGACACCTTCTACATCATCGGCACGGCGGCCGGCCCGCACCCCTATCCGGAACTGGTGCGCGATTTCCAGACGGTGATCGGCAAGGAAGCCCGTGCCCAGATCCTGGAGCGGGAAGGGCGGCTGCCCGATCTGCTGGTCGCCAGCATCGGCGGCGGATCCAACGCCATCGGCCTGTTCCACCCGTTCCTTGATGATGCCAGCGTGCGCATTGTCGGCATCGAAGCGTCGGGCAAGGGCCTCGACACCCACGAGCATGCCGCCAGCCTTGCCGGTGGCCGCGCCGGGGTGCTGCACGGCAACAAGACCATGCTGCTGCAGGATGAGGACGGCCAGATCACCGAAGCGCACAGCATTTCGGCCGGGCTGGATTATCCCGGCATTGGCCCCGAACATGCCTGGCTGCACGCCATCGGCCGCGTGGAGTATCAAAGCGCGACCGATACGGACGCGCTGGAAGGCTTCAAGCTGCTGTGCCGAACCGAAGGCATCATCCCGGCGCTGGAGCCGAGCCACGCGCTCGCCGCCGTCGCACGCATCGCGCCGACCATGGGCAAGGATCAGATCATCATCGCCAATCTGTGCGGCCGCGGCGACAAGGATATCTTCACCGTCGCCGCCGCACTGGGAGTGGTGATGTGAGCGCCGACCGTCTCTCCGCCCGCTTTGCCGCCTGTGCCGCCCAGAACCGCGCCGCGCTGGTGACGTTCGTCACCGCCGGTGACCCCGATCTTGCCACCTCGGCGGAGATCCTGGCCGCACTGCCTGCTGCCGGTGCCGACGTGATCGAAATCGGCATGCCGTTCACCGATCCGATGGCCGATGGCCCGGCCATCCAGCGCGGCAATCTGCGCAGCCTTGCCGCCGGCACCACGTTGCGGGCGGTGCTGGCGATGGTGGCGGCGTTCCGCAAGACCGATGCCGAAACGCCGATCGTGCTGATGGGCTATTTCAACCCGATCCTCGCCTTCGGCCCCGAACGCTTTGCCGTCGCCGCCAAGGCCGCCGGCATCGATGGCTGCATTGTCGTCGATTTGCCGCCGGAAGAAGCCGGCGAACTGGTGCCGGCGCTTACCGGCCAGGGCCTGCACCTCGTGCGCCTCGCCACGCCGACCACCGATGCGCAGCGCCTGCCGGCCGTGCTCGGCGGCGCGTCGGGCTTCCTTTATTATGTCGCGGTCGCCGGGGTCACCGGCGCCAACAGTGCGGCCGCCACCGACATTGCCGAGGCCGTTGCCCGCCTGAAGGCCGCGAC
Source organism: Sphingomonadales bacterium (assembly GCA_037131365.1). GTDB lineage: Bacteria > Pseudomonadota > Alphaproteobacteria > Sphingomonadales > Sphingomonadaceae > Sandarakinorhabdus. Next base: position 19,292 of record JBAXRE010000014.1, on the reverse strand, counting down.
CGCTCTGCCCATCGCCGTCGGCTTCGGCGTGCGCACCCCGGATCAGGCAGCGGCCATCGCCGTGCATGCTGATGCCGTGGTCGTGGGCAGCGCCATCGTGGATGCCATCGGCGCTGCGGCCGAAGAACGCGCCAACGATATTCCCGCCCGTGTGTCCGCGCAGGTCGCCGCTCTGGCGCGTGCCGTGCACACGGCCAGACAGGAGGAGGCCGCATGAGCTGGCTCAACCGCACCCGCCAACAGCTGACCGGCTTCCTTGCCCGCCGCGACACGCCGGACAATCTGTGGACCAAGTGCAAGAATTGCGGGACCATGGTCTACACCAAGGAGTGGGAGGACAATGGCGCGGTCTGCCCGCGCTGTGACCACCACGACCGCATTGGCCCCAAGGCGCGCTTCACCCAGCTGTTCGATGGCGATTATCGCGTGCTGCCTGCCGCCCGCGTGGCCGAGGACCCGCTGAAGTTCAAGGACCAGAAGCGCTACACCGATCGCCTGAAGGCGGCCCGCACCGCCACCGGTGAACCCGAAGCCATGATGGTGGCCGACGGCATGATCATGGGCACCCGCGCCATCGTTGGCGTGCAGGATTTCGCCTTCATGGGTGGTTCCATGGGCATGGGCGTGGGCGAGGCCTTCCTGTCCGGCGTCGATGCCGCCTTGGCCGCACGCGCGCCCTATATCGTGTTCACCGCAGCCGGCGGCGCCCGCATGCAGGAAGGCATCCTCTCCCTCATGCAGATGCCGCGCTCCACCGTGGGCATCCAGCAGCTGAACGAGGCTGGCCTGCCCTATATCGTGGTGCTGACCGATCCCACCACCGGCGGCGTCACCGCCAGCTATGCCATGCTGGGTGACATCCAGATCGCCGAGCCCAACGCACTGATCGGCTTTGCCGGCCAGCGCGTGATCGAACAGACCATCCGCGAGAAATTGCCCGAAGGCTTCCAGCGCGCCGAATATCTGCTCGAACATGGCATGCTCGACATGGTTGTCCACCGGCGTGACCTGAAGGAGACGCTGGGCCGCACCATCGCGCTGCTGATGGCGCGGCGGCCCCGCCAGGCGGCGTGAGCCTGCCACCCCCTCCACCCGGCGCGCGGATGCCGCCGGCACGGTCGGACAATCCGCGTCTCGATGCGCTGCTGCGCCGGGCCCACGAGCTCCATCCGGTCGAGATTGATCTGACGCTGGGCCGGCTGGAGCGGCTGCTGGAAAATCTGGGCAATCCGCACCATCGCCTGCCGCCGGTGTTCCATGTCGCCGGCACCAACGGCAAGGGCAGCACCTGCGCGATCCTGCGCGCCTGCCTGGAAGCGCAGGGCCACCGGGTCCATGTCTATTCCTCGCCCCACCTCGTCCGCTTCAACGAGCGTATCCGCCTTGCCGGCCAGCTGATCGATGACGAGGCGCTGATCGTGCTGCTGAAGGACGTGATCGCCCGCAACGGCGACGCGCCGATCACCTTCTTCGAACTCACCACCGCCGCCGCCTTCCTGGCCTTTGCCACGGTGGAGGCCGACGCCTGCATCATCGAAGTGGGGCTGGGCGGGCGCATGGATGCCACCAACATCATGCCATCCCCGCTGGTTTCCGGCATTGCCCAGCTGGGCCTGGATCACACCCAGTGGCTGGGGCCGACCATCCTTGATATCGCGCGCGAAAAGGCCGGCATCGCCCGGCGCGGCGTGCCGCTGGTGACCGGGCGGCATCCTGCCGCCGTCACCGCCCGCATCGCCGAAGTGGCGGGGCTGGCCGGCGCGCGGCTGCTGATCCGCGGCCAGGATTGGGATGCCGCCACCTATGAAGGCCAGCTGCATTATCGCGATGCCGCCGGCAAGCTGGCGCTGCCGCTGCCGCGCCTGGCCGGCACCCACCAGCACGACAATGCCGCCCTGGCCGTCGCCATGCTGCGCGCGCAGGAAGCGCTGCCGCTGAAGGACGCCGCCTACCGCGCCGGCATGGGCTGGGCCGATTGGCCGGCCCGGCTGCAAAAGCTTGATACCGGGCCCTTGCCGGCGCTGCTGCCGGCGGGCAGCGGCCTGTGGGTGGATGGCGGCCACAATCCGCCGGCGGGCCGCGCTTTGGCCGAAAGCGTGCGCGCCCTGCTGCAACCGGGCCAGCGCCTGCTGCTGGTGGCCGGCATGCTGGCCGCCAAGGATGCAGACGGGTTCCTGAAGAGCTTTGCCGGCATGGCCAGCGCGCTTTATGCCGTGCCGGTGCCCGGCCATGCCGCGCACGATCCGGCGAAACTGGCGCAGACGGCCAGCGCGATGGGCCTCGCCGCCGTTACCGCCCCCGATCTGACGCGCGCCCTGAAGATGATCGCGCGCAACAGCGAAACACCGCCGCTGGTGCTGGTGACGGGATCGCTGCATCTGGCCGGCCGGGCGCTGGAGCTGAACGGCACCATCCCGGCCTAGGGCCGCACCGCCTCAATCCTTGCCGAGGCGGCGGGCGGCTTCCAGCAGTTCGGTGGGGAACATCGCGACGATGGTGGAATTATGCTCCACCCCGATCTCGCTGAGCGTCTGCAAGCGCCGCAGTTCCAGCGCGCCGGGCACCTCGCCGATGATCCGCGCGGCTTCGGCCAATGTGGCGGAGGCTTCCTTCTCGCCTTCGGCCTTGATGATCCGCGCCCGCTTTTCGCGGATGGCCTCCGCCTCGCGGGCGATGGCGCGCTGCATCTGTTCGGGGATGTCGAGATCCTTGATCTCGACCGCGTCAACCACCACCCCCCATTGCTGGACGGTCTTGCCGAGGATGTCGAGCAGCCGGGCGTTGATCGACGTGCGGTCCTTCAGGATCAGATCAAGCTCGCTCTGGCCGATGGCATCGCGCAGGCCGGTTTCGGCGGCCTGGATGACGGCGCTGGTCCAGTCCATCACGGTGGTGACGACCTTGGCGGCATCAACGGCGCGGAACCACAGCACGGCATTGATCTTCACGGCGACGCCGTCGCGGGTGACGGTTTCCTGTGTGGCCAGGGCGAAGGTGATGACCCTGAGATCAACCTTCACCACCCGCTCGATCAGCGGGATCAGCCAGAACCAGCCCGGCCCCTTTGTTTCCATCAACCGGCCCAGCCGGAACACCACACCGCGCTGATATTCCTGATTGATGCCGAAGCTTCTGAGCACCAGCACGATCAGGATGATGGTCAGGACAAAGCCGAAACTGGAAAAGATCGGGGGCATGCCATCTCCTTCGGCGCCATGATGCGGGCGCGATGGGCCAGCGTCGCACGGCCGGCTGGCAAAGTCATCATGCCCCGGCGGATGGCCGGGCCAGGCGTCAGGGCCGCCGCACCAGCATCGTCACCATGGCCAGCCACGGCACGTCGGCCAGCACCTGCTGGCGCGCGCCCGGGGTGGTGGGCAGCAGCTGGATGCGGCTGCCGTCCACCGCGATCAGGCGGCCGAAGGCGAAGCGCCCCGCCGGGCGCGGGGCCAGCACATCGCGGTTGATGGCGCGGGCGAACTGGCCGGCGGTCAGCCGCTGGGCCCACAATTCGTCGCCGGCCCGATAATCGCCCTGCGCGGTTTCCACGATCATGCCGATCAGATCGCCCTGCGGCTGCGGCGGCACCAGCGTGCGGGTGCGTTCCGGGGCGTCGGCACCGCCGGCCCCGATCAGCGCCGCCACCGGCACATCGGCACGATCCGGCATGGTGACAAGGCTGGACGCCGGCACGCCCATCGCGGCGGCAATCCGGTCCAGCCAATCGATGGAAACGGTGCGCATGCCGGTTTCCAGCCGGCCGATCGTCTGCGGCGTGGTGGGCGGATCGCAGGCGGCGGCCACATCGGCCAGCGTCATCCCGCGCGCCTTGCGCACATCCCGGATACGGGTCAGCATATCGTCCTCAAAATAACCTGTGCGGTTATATCTGTCCTACACACCAGCGTTCATGCAAGGCTTTTCTTCGCCGCCTGTTGTTCCGCAGAGGAGAAAAGCCGATGCCGCGCCGTGCCCAACCTGCCAGCCCCGATATCGCCCCGCCCAGCGAAAACCGCCTGCTGGCCACCCGCATCCTGCCGCCCGGGGACATCGTCGATCGCGCCCGGGTGACGGTCAATCTCGCCGAATCGCCGCTGGCCTGGCTGGCGCGGCGCGGCCACATCACGCCGGCGCAGCTGCTCGCCAGCCAGAAATTGCGCGCCGATTTCCATCGCGCCCAGCTTGGCCCGCGCGTGACGATGCGCTGGGATCCGCTGCCGGCCAGTGCCAGCGGCGGCGGCGCGGCGGCCGAGCGTTCGGGCGGGCAGCTGGCGGCCAGGGCGCGGTTCGATGCGGCGGTGGCCGCCTGCGGGCCGGGCCTCGCCGATATCGCCTGGCGGGTGATCTGCGAAGGGCAGGGGCTGGAAACCGCCGAACGGGCGCTGGGGTGGCCGGTGCGCGCCGGAAAACTTGTGCTGCAACTGGCGCTGGATCGCCTCGTCAGCCATTATGGGTGCGATTCAACGGAGTAATGCCCATGCGCCGCCTCGCCCTGTTCCTGCCGCTGCTCGCGCTTGCCGCCTGTGGGCCCAAGGCCGAATCCCTTGGCCGTGTCGGCGGCGCGCCGCCGTCGCTGATGCTGTCCACCCGCCTGCTCACCGCGCAGGGCAACACGCTGGGCGAGGTGGAGCTGCTGCAAAAGGCCGATGGCGTGCAGCTGATCGCCAGCGTGAAGGGCCTGCCGGCCGGCCTCTATGGCCTGCACCTGCACGCCGTTGGCCAATGTGCCGGCCCGGATTTCACCAGCGCCGGGCCGCATTTCAACCCGGCCGGCAAGGCCCATGGCCGCGACAATCCGATGGGCGCCCACGCCGGCGATCTGCCCAATATCGAGGTTGATGCGAAAGGCGCCGGCATGCTCAACACCGAACTGCCCGGTCTGCGCCTGAAGGATGGCGCGGCGCCGCTGATCGATGCCGATGGTGCTGCCGTGGTGCTGCACGCCAAGGCCGATGATTATCGCACCGATCCGTCCGGCAACGCCGGTTCGCGTATTGCCTGCGGGGTGATCAGCCTGGGCAAGTGAAGGGAAGTGGGGCGACTGACGGGGCTTGAACCCGCGACCTCTGGTACCACAAACCAGCGCTCTAACCAGCTGAGCTACAGTCGCCACGATGCCCGGCCCGCAATGGCGGGGGAGGGACGCGCCGATTAACCGAGGCGGCAGCGGCTGGCAAGCCGTAATCGCGGTTGCCGGCGGATCGAATGACCGTTGCGCGTGTGAGAAACTTTATTACAATGAAGCGCAACGAAAATCTGGAGTGCCACGTCATGTTCGCGCCTGAGTCCCGCCTTGAAACCGTGCAGCTGGCCCGGCTGGACGCCGCTGCCGCCCCCGGTTTCGATGGTCATGAACAGGTGGCGCTGGTGAAACATGCCGGCACCGGCCTGCATGCCATCATTGCCATCCATTCCACGCACCTTGGCCCGGCGGCCGGCGGCGTGCGGCGCTGGACCTATGCTGACGAGGCCGCGGCGCTCACCGATGCGCTGCGCCTGTCGCGCGGCATGAGCTACAAGAACGCCATGGCCGGTCTGGCGGCGGGCGGCGGCAAGGCCGTGGTGCTGGCCGGCGCGGCCAAGACAGAGGCGCTGCTGGAAGCCTTTGGCGATGCGGTGGCGGCGCTAGGCGGCCGTTATGTGACGGCCGAGGATGTGGGCATGAGCGATGATGACATGGTCATCATCGCCCGCCGCACCGCCTGCGTGGCCGGCCTGCCGGTGGCGGCGGGGCAGGTGGGCGGCAATCCCGGCCCGTTCACGGCGCGCGGCACGCTGGCCGGGCTGAAGGCGGCGGTGACGTTCAAGCTGGGTGCCGACACGGTGGACGGCCTGCATGTGGCCATCCAGGGTGTCGGCAGCGTGGGCGGCGCGCTGGCCCGGCAGCTGGCGGCCGAGGGCGCGCGGCTGACACTGGCTGATGTCGATGCCGCCCGTGCGGCGGCGCTGGCCGCCGAAGTTGGCGCGGCCCATGTGCCGGTGGAGGCGATCATGCACGTGCCGGCCGACGTGTTCAGCCCCAACGCGCTGGGTGCGATCCTGAACGCGGCCAGCATCGCGGCGCTGGATGTTGCCGTCGTGGCGGGGGCGGCCAACAACCAGCTCGCCACCGCCGAAGATGGCGCCCGGCTGGCGGCGCGCGGTATCCTCTATGCGCCGGATTATGTGATCAACGCCGGCGGCATCATCTCGGTGATGGCGGAATATTTCGCCGCGCAGGGCCGGGCGACCTCATTGGCGGCGGTGAACGAGCAGGTTGACGCCATCGGCCCGCGGCTGGCGGCGCTGTTCCAGGACGCGCACGACACCGGCCATTCCACCGATGTGGTGGCCGACCGCACGGCACGGCGGCTGATCGGGCGGTAAGGGGCGCTGGCCCCCTCCGTCAGCCTGCGGCTGCCACCTCCCCCAGAGGGGGAGGAGCCTGTTGATCCTCCCCCTCTGGGGGAGGTGGCGCGCGAAGCGCGACGGAGGGGGCCTTTCGCGCCCCCCCTCAATAATCCCGCTTCCACTTCACGCTGGCCGATGTTCCCCCCAGCGTCGCCACCTGGCTGAGCACGGAGAGCGTGCGGGTCAGCCCGATTTCGATGCTGGTGGCGTTGTAGCCCTGCGCGTCCGACGCCAGCTCCACATAGACGTTGCGGCCGATATATTTGCCGCCGGCCACCGTTGTCTTGCGCCCCGTCGCGACATCGGCGGGCAGGATGCGCAGCCGGTCGATGCCCAGGCCCTTGCTCACCGCGCCGATCGGGTTGAAGCCGCCGCCGCCGGAGCGCAGGCTGGCCAGCGCGCCGGCCAGCTGGATGGCTTCGGGGGCTGACAGGTCGGTCACCCGGCTGCCGAACAGCACCCGGCTCAGCACCTCGTCCTCCGGCAGCGCCGGCACCGAGCTGAACTTGATCTGCGGGCGCTGGGCGGTGCCTTCGACGGTGAGACAGGCAGTGAAGCCGTTGCCGCTGTTTTCGGCCGTAACGTTGATCACCGGATCGGGCGGATAGCCGCCCAGGAACCTTATGTCGCCGCGGGTGAGCTGAAAGCGCTTGCCGGCGAAATCATAGTCGCCGCGCACCAGCTGGATGCGGCCGAACAATTCCGGCGTGGTGGCACCGCCGCGCAGGCGCACATCGGCCTGCCATTCGGAATTGATGCCCATGCCGGTGACCAGAAAACGGCGATCGGCATTGATCGTCAGATTGTACAGCCAGCGGGTGGGCGCCACATATTGCAGCGTGCGCCGGCCGAGCACGCGGGTGTTGCGTTCCGTCACCGCCAGCACCGGCACATCGGCCACCGCCGTGCGGCCGATGCGATAGACGGCGTTCGACAGATCCAGCTTGCCAGACACGACGCCGCCATATTCGTCGGTCGCGACGCGGATCGTGCCGCTGCCGGTGGCGGCAAGATCGTCGCGGCCCAGGATGGCGGCGTCCTTCACCTGCATCCTGATATCCATCGGGAAGCTGCGTTCATAGCTGAGATCGATGCTGCCCGATCCGGTGATGCTGCCGCGCCCGGAGGTGCCGGCAAAGCGCGTCAGTTCCAGCCGCGATTCGGTGAAACGGGCATCCAGGCTGGCTTCGGTGGCCACCGCGCCAAGCAGCGGCGCTTCCACCCGGGCACCGCTGGCGCGGATCACGCCGGCCACGCGCGGATCGCCCAGCGTGCCGGCCACGTCGCCGGCCACCTGCACCTGGCCGCGGATATCGAGCGCGGTGAGGCCCGACAGGCCCCACAGATCCTGCGCCGGGCCGGCATAGCGCAGTTGGCCGGTGACGCTGGCAGCGGCAAGGCGCGCGCCCAGGCCGGCATCGCCGGCCGGCAGCGGGCCCAGCCGGGCCTGGGCGCGGCCTTCGATCTTGCCGGCGCGCACGATCACCGCCCGCATCACCGTGCCCCCGGCCCCCAGCGCGGCGTTGAGGCCGACATCGATGGGCGTGGAGGTGGAGGTGATGTTGCTGCGCGACAGGCCGTTGAGGCGCAGTTCGGCGGTGCCGGTGGGCGCGGCCGCCCCGGCCTGGGCCAGCATCAGCGTGCCGGACATCCGCCCGGCGAGGTTGATCTGCGGATAGGCCAGCCCGATCATCTGCAGCGAGACCTTGTCGAGCCGGGCATTGAGCCGCCTGTCCGCATCGCCCCAATCGCCGGCCAGTTCGGCATTGCCCAGCGCGCTGGTGATGGTGACGGGGGCGAGGTGCCAGCCGGCCGTATCGGTGGTGATGACGGCGGGCGCGGCGAGTTTCGCCACCTTGCCGTCATAATCGCCGCCGCCGCTGATCGCGTAGCGGCCGGGCGCGATGGCCGCCGTGAAGCCGAGGTTGAAGCCTTCGCCGCTGTTGCCCTTCAGCGACAGGCTGGCATCGCCGCTGCCATTGGCCAGCCGCAGCGCGCCCGATGCGGTGTCGATCAGCAGATTGCCGCGTTCCAGCCCGGCAATGTCAAGCTTGGCCGTCACCGACGGGCCGCTGTCGGGCAGGCGCACGCTGGCAGTCAGGCGCAGGCGTTCGATGGTGAGCGGCGTTTCGAAGGGCAGGGCCAGCGCGTCACCGGCCAGCGCCACATCGGCGATCTGGGTGCTGCCGGCGGCGGCCAGCCGCGCCTCGCCGCTGAGGCCCTTGCCCGACAGCGCCAGCGTGCCGGCGAGCGGCCCGGCCGCGCTCTGATCGAGGCGGCCGCTGGCGACAAAGCCGGCCACCGCCAGCCGGCCGATATCGACGCGCAGCGCCGGGGACAGGGCGATGCCGGCAGCCAGCGTCACCGGGCCAAGGCCGGACTGGGCATCGCCGGCGATGCGCCAGCCGCCGTCGCCGGGATCGATCGTCGCGGTCACGGCGGTCAGGCCAAAGCCGGGGCTGGCAAGGCGGGCGACGAAATGCGGCGCATCCGGGCGGCCGTCGCCATCCAGCTGGAACGGGCCCAGCGCGCGGCTGCGTCCGGCGGCGGCGAGGGTGAAGCTGCCGTCGCGCCAGCCGGCCCGGCCGGTGGCATTGAGATCGGGGGCGGCGAGCATGAGGTCGCTCAGGGTCAGGGCAAGGCCGGGCGCCAGCGCGAAGCGGCCGGACAATGTGGTGCTGCCGCCGGTGACGCGCGCCAGGCTGCCCGGCTGCGCCGCTGCCAGCCTGATGTCGCCGCTGCCGGCGATGCTGCCAGGGGGGCCGGGGGTGAAATTGCCGTTCAGATCGGCATCGGTTGCCCCCAGTTCGGGCAGCGCCCAGCCGCGCACGCGGGCGGCGGTCTTCAGCCCCCACGCCGCCCGCGCCGGCACCCAGGTCAGGCCGATGCGGGCGTCGAGCGGGCCGCTCGTCAACACCAGATTGTCACCGCTGAGCGTGCCATTGGCCCAGCGCAGCCGGCCTTCGCCGCGCCATTTGCCCGCCAGCGGCCGCAGCGTGTCAGGCAGGCCGGCCACCGCGCCCACAGTTGCGGCCAGCGGCACCGAAATGCCGCCGGCGCCCGGATCGGCGATGCCGGCGATGACCACGCCGGAAAGCGTGATGCCGCCCGGTGCCAGCAGCCGGGTTGCGGTGGCGCGGGCATCGATCTGCGGGGCCAGCAGCGGCCCGGCCAGCCGCGCATTCACCACAGCGCCTTCGATGCCCCAGCCCAGCGCCTTGGCCAGCGCGCCATTGTCGGCCAGGGTCAGGCGCAGCGTCGCATCGCTCAGGGTTTCGTCGGCCCGGTGCAGGCGGCCGGCAAAGCGGGCTGCCAGCTGGCGGCCGTCTAGCTGCAGCGACAGGCGGGTCTGCGCGCCATCCGGGCTGGCGGTGGCAGCGACGATGATCCCGCCGGCCAGCACGCGGGCCGGCAGGCCATGGAGCAGCGGCACCGGATCGATGTGGCCGCGCAGCGCCATGCTGCCCTCGCGGCCCGACAAGGCCAGATCGGCCACCGGCGCATCGCCCAGCCGGGCCGCCAGCTCGCCGGCCCAATCGCGCCAGCGGCCGCGGCCGGTGAGGGTCGCGTGCAGCGGCCGGTCGAGATGGGCGAGGCTGGTGACAAGCCCGCCCACCGGGGCGGCGAGGCGGGCATCCAGCGCCAGCCGATCGCGATCGGGTTCGGCATCGATGTGCAGGGCCAGCCTGTCGCCGCCGGCCGGTTCCGAAGCGTCCAGATTGATCAGCACCCGGCCGGCGCGCAGATCAACCCGCGCCCGGCCGGCGAGCTGGCGCTGCGGGCCGGCGATGCCGCGCGCCACGGTCAGGCGATCAAGCTGCAGCCGGCCGATGACGATGTCGATGCTGGGCAGGATGCGCGGATCGCTGACCGGGCGGGGGCGGGGCAGCCGTTCCAGCGTGGCGGCCGGGATGATCAGCGCCGCCGCCTCGAACCGGTTGGCAAGCAGGGCGCGCGGGGTCCAATCAAGGGTGACGCGCGGCGCGCTGGCGAAGCGGCCATCCTGATCATGCAGTTCCACGCCTTCCAGAATGGCCGCGCCCCACAGACTGCCATCGATGCGCCTGATGTGCAGCGAGATGCCGCTTTCCAGCCGGTAGGCGGCGATCTGGCGGGCGGCCCAGTCGCGCCCCGGCCCGGTGTCGAGCAGCAGCGGCAGCGCCAGCACGGCAAGCAGCAGCAGCGCCAGCGCGGCAAATCCGGCCCGCAGCGCCCGCATCAGAAGGCCTGCCCGATCGAAACATAGAAATTCAGCCGGGGATCACCCTGCTGCGGGTTGATCGGCGTGGCGATATCCACCCGCACCGGGCCAAAGCCGGTGTAGAAGCGCACGCCGACACCGGCCCCCAGCGACAGCCGGTCGAACGACGGGGTGACGCCGGTGGAAACCTCCCCGGCATCGACAAAGGCGACCACGCCCAGATCCTGCCCGAAGGCCTGGAAGCGGTAGCGGCCTTCCACCGACATTTCGGTCAGGCTGTTGCCGCCGGTCGGCACATTGTCGGCATTGCGCGGGCCGACGCCCTGATAGACATAGCCGCGCACCGAGCCGCCGCCGCCGGCATAGAAGCGCCGGTCGGGCGCGATGACGCCGCGGCTGGCACCGGCGATGGTGCCGATGTGGAAGCGCCCGGCCAGCACGAGTTTCTCGCTGAGCGGTTGGTAGGCGGTGGCTTCGAACTGCGCCTTCACATAGTTGAAATAGCTGCTGTTCCTGAGCGTGAATTCCGGGCTGAGGCGGGTGGTGAGGCGATAGCCGCGCGACGGGTTCAGCAGATCGTCCGACGTGTCCCAGGTGACGCTGGCGGGGATGGCGAGCACGGTGAAGGTGCGGCGCGGATCACCGGGTGCGGAACGGTCGCGCTGGCTGGTGACCAGCGCCTGCGCCCCGATGCTCCACGTCCAGTCCTTCTGCCAGATGATGTTGGATTCGCGCGCCAGGCTGGCGGAAACGCCGATGGTGTCGGCGGCGAAGGCGAATTGCTGGCTGGCCGTCAGCCCGCCGGTGACCAGCAGCTGGCGGTCGCGCCGGCCGAAATTGCGCTTGCGCAATTCCACCTGCGCCACCTGTTCGCGTTCGGCGGCCACGGCGCGGCCGGTGAAGGCGCCTTCCGGCGGGAACAGGTTGCGGTGCGTCCAGCTGCCTTCGGCGCGGATGCCCTGGCCGGTGGAATAACCGCCCGACAGCGCGATGGTGCGCGGCGGTGCCGCTTCGCTGCTGATGTCGAGGTTCACCGTCTCGGTGCCGTCGGCGCGCACCCCGCCGGAAACCGGCTTGATGGCAACGGCGCCGAACAGGCCGGTCTGCACCAGCACGCGGCGCAGATCCTCGCGGCCGGCGTTGCTGTAACGCTCGCCGGGCTTGAAGCGGGTGAGCAGGGAGGCATGGCGCGCATCCATGCCCTTCACCCCGTTGTCGATGCTGAGCGTGCCGAACACGCCGCGCCGGCCAAGATCGATGCTCTGCGCCAGTGTGGCGTCGCGCGCGGCGTGATCGACGATGATGTCGGGCGGCGCGATGCGGGCAAAGGGATAGCCGGCATCGGCCAGACGGATGGGCAGCGCCGATTGCGCCGATTGCACGCGCGCCGCATCGACCGCATCGCCAATGCGGATCGGCAGCAGGCGGGTGACGATGCGCGATGGATCGGCCGGGCCCAGCGCATCGGCCGGCGCGGTGATGCTGATCTCGCGGAAAATATACACCGGCCCCGGCACCGCCGCGACCCGCACGATACTGGCATCCTTGCCGGTGGCCGGCACCACGGTGATACGGGCCTGGGCCCCATAATGGCCGATCGAGCGCAGCAGCAGTTCGGTGAGATCGCGGTCCTCCGCCACCCGGCGCGACAGCTGGGCGAGGTTGGTCTCCTCGCCGCGGTGCAGCCACAGGCTCGACAGGCCGCGGAATTCATCGTCGAGGCCGAGTTCCGCCAGACCCGTCGCCTCGACCCGGTAGCGGATGGCGGCATCGGGCTGGCTGTCGCCGGCGGTGGTGGACTGCACGTCGGGCCACGGCACCGCGCCCACGTCGCTGCTGCCGGGCAGGGCGGGCAGCGGGTCTTCCGGGCCGGGGATGGGGGCCGGCGCCGGAGCGGGTGCGGCCGGCGCCGCCGGATCAGGCACCGGCGGCACTTGCGCGCGCACGGCCGAAGCGGCGCCGAAGGCGAGCAGCAGGGGCAGGATCAAGCGCACGGCAACGGGTTTAGCCCATGGCGAAATCCGCGCAACCCGCGCGAAAAAGTGGCACATTTCGCGCGACTGGTGCATGGGGCAGCACATGGCTGATCCTGTCTCTCCCCTTTCGCGGCCGCCGCAGCGTGGCGGCGGCGTGTTCGTCGCCTTCGGGCTGATTGGTGGTGCCATTGCCGGCGTCATCGTCGGGCAGCCCTCGCTGGGGCTGCTGGCGGGGCTGGGGCTGGGCGTGGCTGCGGCCATCCTGATTGCGCTGGCTGACCGTCGCTGAACGCCGCATTGCGCTGATGCGTATCCGCGTTATCCGGGCAGCCGATCAGCGGGGGTGAGGAAGCATGGCGAGCGGCCTGTTTGCATTGCTGGATGATGTGGCGGCCATCGCAAAGGTGGCGGCCGCCAGCCTGGACGACACGGCGGCGGCGGCGGCGCGCGCATCGGCCAAGGCGGCCGGCGTGGTTGTCGATGATGCCGCCGTCACGCCGCGCTATGTCACCGGCTTTGCCGCCGCCCGCGAAATCCCCATCGTCGCCAAGATTGCGCGCGGCAGCCTGAAGAACAAGCTGGTCATCCTGCTGCCCGGCGCGCTGGCGCTGAGCTATTTCCTGCCGGCCGCCATCACCCCGCTGCTGATGGCCGGCGGCAGCTTCCTGTGCTTCGAAGGTGCCGAGAAATTGTGGGAGAAGCTGCACGCCCCCGAAGGCGGTGCCGAAGAGGATGGCAGCGGCTCGCCGGTCGAGCGCGAAGACCAGATGGTGAGCAGCGCCATCCGCACCGATCTCATCCTGTCGGCCGAGATCATGGCGATCGCGCTGGGCACGGTCGAGCAGGAGCCGATCCTGCAGCAGGCCGCGGCGCTGATCGTGGTGGCGCTGGGCATCACCGCGCTGGTCTATGGCGCTGTCGGCCTGATCGTGAAGGCGGATGATTTCGGCGTCTGGCTGGCCCGGCGCGGGAGCGGGGTGATTGCCGCCATCGGGCGCGGCCTTGTCACCGGCATGCCGCCGTTCCTCACCCTGCTGGCGTGGATCGGCCTCGCCGCGATGCTTTGGGTGGGCGGCCATATCGTCATCGATGGCCTGAACAGCTTTGGCATCGGCCTGCCGCACGCCGCGCTGCACGCCGCCATGCACGCGGTGGCCCCGGCCGGCGCGGCGGCGCGGTGGCTGGCCGAAGCCGGCGGATCGGCGCTGTTCGGGCTGGGCCTGGGCGCGATGATCGTCGCGGTGCTGCACCAGATCCCGCGCAAGGGTGATTGATCGGCCTGCACCTTTTGTGTATTGTAAAAACAACACACCAAAGGCCTGATCCATGAAGAACGCCCTGATTGCCATCCTGCTGTGCGGCGTGGCCGTGGTTGCCTGCAACCAGCACCAGACGAAGCTGGCGGATGATGCCGGCACCCGCATCAGCATCACCACGGATGGCGACGGCGCTGGTGCAGGCGCGGGCGACGGCGATGCTGAGGTCAAGTTCAAGGCCGACATGGAATCGGGTAAGGTGGCGCTGGCGCTGCCCGGCGGGCTTGGCGGCACGCTGACGATACCGAAGGGTCTGGAAGCCGATACCAGGTTCGATCTTGATGGGATCGGGCGTTATCCCGGGGCAAAACTCGTCTCCGTCGACATCGCGGGAACCCGCAAGGGCGGCGAAGGTTCCGGCCGCGTGCGGCTGGGCTTCACGGCGCCGGGCATGGCCGGGCAGGTGGCCGACTGGTATGAAAAGGCGCTCACCGCCAAGGGACGGCCGACCAGCCGCAGCGGCAACACGTTGACCAGCGCGACCGAAGATGGCGACCCGATGGTGATCACGCTCAGCGATGGCCCCGGCGGGATCGCGCGCGGGCAGATCAGCCTGACCGGCAAATCCGCAAACTAGAGCGGGTCGGCCGGGTAGGTGTCGCAGCGGGCGATCCCGCCCGTGGCACGGCCGATCTGCAGCCAGCGCATGCGCTGGGCCGAGGTGCCGAAGTTACCGTGGGCGCGCGCCCGGTGCCAGTGCGGCATTCACCAGCAGGGCGATGCGGGTGCCGGCCCTGGCCACCTGTTCGCGCACAAAGGGCGTCGCCCGCGCGATATAGGCCGGGCTGATCACGGCGCGGATGCTGCGCGGCCGTGCCGCCGGTGCCATGGCGCACATGTCGGGCGCGTCCAGCCCGGCGTAAGTGACAGTCTTCGACACCAGCCAGCTTTCCTGCGCCCAGCCGGCAACCCGGGCGGCGGTATCGGCCGGGCCGGCCGTCCATCGTTTGCGCTGCGCCGGCGTGATTTGGGCCGGGCCCACTGCCGGCGGCGCGGTGAGCGCGCCTTCGGTCATCTCCGTGTCCCAGATGCGGTGCAGGTTCATGCGCTCGGTCGCCTTGAAGCCGAAGGCGGCGCGCACGCCATTGCCGCCGGCATCGCCCTTGTCACCGATGTGCAGCGGCTGGTGCAGATCGCCGGTGAAATGCACCAGATAGGCCAGCGCCGCCAGCCGCTCCGCCGCCGGGCGGCTGCGATCGGCCAGGATCTGCTGCTGGCGCGGGATCTGCGCCGAAACGCAATTGCCGTCGGGGCAGGCGGCGTTGATGTCGAAGGCGCCGCACACGCTGATATCCTGATAATGCCAGGGCGCGCTGGCGGCGAAGCGCGGATCATCCAGGCCGCGCACGCAATCGGCCCAAACGGACACATCGCCGAAATCGGCCAGCGGGCAGGTTGGCGTGTCCAGCTTTGGCGCCGCCGCCAGCAGCAGCCGCACCTGCGCGCGCGCCGCCGGGGTGAGTTCGGCCCAGGCGATGCGGGCGGTCACCCGGTGGCCGAAACTGCCCCAGGCCAGGGCAGGCTGGGCGACAATCAGGGCCAGCGCACCGGCCAGCCGAATCAGGGTGCTGTTCATCCCATTGCCCATGGCGCGGCCTTGCGGCGCTTTCCAGCCCGATGGCAGCCGGCTATGGTGCGGCAAATCACCAGCCACCGGAAAGATGATGCGAGATCCTTACAGCGTTCTGGGCGTGCCACGCTCGGCCTCCGAGGCCGAGATCAAGAAGGCGTTCCGCAAGATCGCCAAGGACAATCACCCCGATCGCAACGGTGATGATCCCAAGGCGCTGGAACGCTTCAAGGAAGCCAATCTGGCCTATGAACTCCTGTCTGACACCGCCAAGCGCGCCCAGTTTGACCGCGGCGAGATCGGCCCCGATGGCCAGCCGGTCAATCCCTTTGCCGGCGGCGGCGGGCGCGGCTTTGATCCGCGCGATTTCGGCAGCGGCGGCGCGCGCGGCGGCGGCGATTTTTCCGGTGCCGCCGATGATCTGTTTGCCGAACTGTTCGGCGGCCGCAGCCCGTTCGGCGGCAGCGGCGGCGGCCGCAATTTCCGCACCCAGACGCGCGGGCCCGACATCGCCTATCGCCTGACCGTGCCGTTCATGGAAGCCGTGCAGCTGAAGCCGCAGCGCGTCACGCTGCGGGGCGGCCAGACCATCGAGATCAAGCTGCCGGCCGGGCTTGAATCGGGCAAGCAGATGCGCCTGTCGGGCAAGGGCGAACCCGGCCCCGGCGGCCCCGGCGATGCCATCGTCACCATCGAAATCGCCCCCCACCGCGCCATGAGCCGGGATGGCGACGATGTGCGGCTGGTGCTGCCGATCAAGCTGGACGAGGCGGTGCTGGGCGCCAAGGTGACGATGCCCACCCCGGATGGCCCGGTTTCGCTGTCGCTGCCGCCCGGCACGTCATCGGGCAAGATGTTCCGGTTGAAGGGCAGGGGCTTCCGCCGGCTTGACGGCACCCGCGGTGATCAGCTGGTGACGGTGCAGATCGATATTCCGCCCGACGATCCCGATCTGAAGGCCTTTGCCGAACGTTTTGCCGATCCGCGTGACATCCGCGCCGCTTTGCTCGATTGAGGCGGCCCGTGGCGCCTGCTCCCCGCCTGCGCCGCTGGTTTGATCTGCCGCTGCGGCGCATCCTGGCCGATACGGCCATGGGCACGTTCGCCCATGGCTTCACCCATGCCGGCAACCTCGCCTATCTCAGCCTGACGACGCTGTTTCCCTTCGTCATCCTGTTCGCGGCCATTGCCGCCCAGCTTGGCCGCACCCACGACGGGCTGCTGGCGCTGAACAGCTTCCTCGCCGCGCTGCCGCCGGGCGTGGCCGGCATCGTTGGCCCGGCCATCCGCGATGTGCTGTCGGAACGCGCCACCGGCGGGGTGATCACCTTCGGCCTGATCGTTGGCCTGTGGACCACATCGGGCGTGCTCGTCACGCTGCGCACCATTGTCGAGCAGGCCTATGGCTTCCCGTCCACCTTGCCCTACTGGCGCTGGCGGCTGGTTGGCGTGGCCCAGGTGCTGGGGCTGGTCATCCTGCTGCTGCTGATCTTCGCCGCGCAGGTGACGATGACGGGGGCGGAAACCTTTGTGTACCAGCTGATGCCGCTGGCGGCCGACATTTTCCCGGCGCTGGGCCTGCAGCGGGTGGTGCCGGCGGTGCTGCTGTTCCTGGCGCTGTGGGCGCTGTTTGCCGTGCTGTGTCCGCGCCGGTTCAGTGCGGCGCCAGTGTGGCCCGGCGCGCTGGTCACGGCAGCGGCATGGACGGCGACCACGCTGGTGCTGCCGCGCGCGCTGGCGCTGTTCGGCGATTATGCCCTCACCTACGGCAGCCTGGCTGGGGTGATCATCGCATTGCTCTATTTCTATATCATCGGTCTTGGTGTGGTGCTGGGGGCGCAGCTCAACGCCGCCGTGGGCCGGGCCCGGCTGGAAATTGCCGCAATTGCCAGCTAAGGCGCCGCGACGACTGTTCCGGAGACGAATGACTATGGCAATCATGGCTGGCAAGCGCGGCCTCATCATGGGTCTCGCCAACGACAAGAGCCTGGCGTGGGGCATTGCCAAGGCCCTGGCCGAACAGGGCGCTGAGCTCGCCTTCTCCTATCAGGGCCCCATGATGGAAAAGCGCGTGCGCCCGCTGGCCGAACAGCTGGGTGTCGCCCGCCTGTTCGAATGTGATGTGGCGTCGGTGGAGAGCATGGACACCTGCTTCGCCGCGCTTGGGGCGGAATGGCCGACGATCGATTTCCTCGTCCACGCCATCGGCTTTTCCGACAAGAACGAGCTGCGCGGCCGCTATGTCGACACCAGCCTCGACAATTTCCTGCTGACCATGAATGTGTCGGTCTACAGCTTCACCGCCGTCGCCCAGCGCGCCGCCGCGATGATGCCGGCAGGCGGGGCGATGCTCACCCTGTCCTATTATGGCGCGGAAAAGGTGATCCCGCACTACAACGTGATGGGCGTGGCCAAGGCGGCGCTGGAAGCCAGCGTGAAATATCTGGCCATGGATCTTGGCCCGCAGAATGTGCGCATCAACGCCATTTCCGCCGGCCCGATCAAGACGCTGGCCGCCAGCGGCATCGGCGATTTCCGCTACATCATGAAGTGGAACGAATATAACAGCCCGCTGCGCCGCAATGTCACCATCGAGGATGTCGGCGGCGCCGGCCTCTATCTGCTGTCCGATCTGGCCAGCGGCGTCACCGGCGAGATCCACCATGTCGACGCCGGTTACAACGTGATCGGCATGAAGGCCGAAGACGCGCCGGACATCGGGCTGGAGAAGTAAGCCAAACCCCTCTCCCCCGTGCGGGAGAGGGCGGGGCCCGCCGCCAACGGCGGTGGGAGGGATAGGGAAGTGAGCCTCAACACATTCGGTCATCTGCTGCGCTTCACCACCTGGGGCGAGAGCCACGGGCCGGCGATCGGCGCGGTTGTCGATGGCTGCCCGCCCGGCATCGCCCTTGCGGAAGCCGACATCCAGCCCTTCCTCGACAAGCGCCGGCCCGGCCAGTCGAAATTCACCACCCAGCGGCAGGAGCCTGACGCGGTGCGCATCCTGTCGGGCGTGTATGACGGGCGCACCACCGGCACGCCGATCAGTCTGATGATCGAGAATGTCGATCAACGCTCCAAGGACTATGGCGACGTGGCCGCCAAATACCGGCCGGGCCATGCCGATTATGCCTATGATGCCAAATATGGCCTGCGCGATCCGCGTGGCGGCGGGCGTTCATCGGCGCGCGAGACGGCAAGCCGCGTGGCGGCCGGCGCGGTGGCCAGGCTGATCATCCCTTATGTCAGCATCACCGCCTATCTGGTGGAGATTGGCGGCATCGCCATCGATCGCAGCCGCTTTGATCTGGCCGAGATCGAGCGCAACCCGTTCTGGTGCCCCGATGCGGTGACGGCGGCGCTGTGGGAAACCCATCTGGATGCGGCGCGCAAGGCGGGATCGTCGCTGGGCGCTATTGTCGAATGCGTGGCCACCGGCGTGCCGGCCGGCTGGGGCAGCCCGCTCTACCACAAGCTCGACGCGCAACTGGCCAATGCCGCCATGAGCATCAACGCGGTGAAGGCCGTGGAGATTGGTGACGGCTTCGCCGCCGCCCGCCTGCGCGGTGAGGAAAATGCCGACGCCATGCGCCCCGGCGCGGACGGGCCAGAGTTTCTGTCCAACCACGCCGGCGGCATTGCCGGCGGCATCTCCACCGGCCAGCCGATCGTGGTGCGCATGGCCCTGAAGCCGACCAGTTCGATCCTGACGCCGGTGGCCACCATCACCCGCGACGGGGAAGCGACCGATATCGTGACAAAGGGCCGGCACGATCCCTGTGTCGGCATCCGCGCCGCGCCGGTGCTGGAAGCGATGGTGGCGCTGGTGCTGGCCGATG
>JBAXRE010000013.1:0-81232 GCA_037131365.1 Sphingomonadales bacterium | reverse complement strand
TCGGCCCCGGCATCCAGCCCGGCCACCTTGTCTGACCAGCTGTCGCGCGCGGTCAGCACCAGCACCGGCATCACCCGGCCCTCGCGCCGCCAGCGGTCGAGCACGGTCAGGCCATCGACCCCGGGCAGGCCGAGATCGAGGATGACGGCGTCATAAGCCTCGTTGGCGCCGAGATAATGGCCTTCCTCGCCATCGCCGGCGGCGTCCACGGCATAGCCCGACTGCTCCAGCGCATTCTTCAGCTGGCGCCGCAGATTGGGTTCGTCTTCGATGACCAGGATACGCATCAGCCCCTGCTACTTTCGCTCACCGGCGGCGCAGCCCCCGCAGCCGGCATCTTGCCTCAATAACTCTGCTTGCGCCGCAATCGTTCCCCGGTGCGGGCATCGACATCGACATTCACCACCATGCCATCGCGCAGGAAGCGGAAACGGTAGATGCGGCTGCTGGCATCGAACTGCACACCAACATATTCCCCCGGCGTTTCCTGCACGACCCGGCTCTTGATGGCTTCAAACGGCATGATCTCACCGGCCCGCACCAGGTCGTGAACGACATTGGGCGCGGCCACTGCCGGCCATGCCAGCATCACGCTGGCCAGGATCAGAATCGGAAAACGCACGCGACTGGCCTTGGCTGTTCGTCCTCTAGACCCGGTCGATCCTGCGGTGGAGCGATTGAACGCGCCCTGAACATGGGCATTTTCCCCCAACAGGCCCAACCCCTGCCCCGTGCTTGTGCCGCAGGCGCGCGACTTGTGCAACACTCGCCTCTTGCCAGCCACGGCGCTTGCCGCCACTGGCTTGCCGGCGATGCCCGAACCCATTCTCACCCTTGATGCCATCGGCCTGAAGAACGGCGCCGGCTGGCTGTTCGAGGGCCTGTCCCTCACCATCGACGCGCGCGACCGCGTCGCCCTGATCGGCCGCAACGGCGCCGGCAAATCGACATTGCTGAAGATCATCGACGGCAGCATCGAAAGCGATGCCGGCCGCCGCGCCACCGCATCCGGCCTGCGCATCGGCCGGCTGGAACAGGATCCGCCGCTGGGCGCGTTCACCACGCTGGCCGATTATGCGATGGCCGGCGGCGCTGCCGATCACGAGGTGGCAGCGCTGGCCGACCAGCTGGGCCTTGATCTGGACCGCCCGGCCGCCACCGCTTCGGGCGGGGAACGCCGCCGGGCGGCGCTGGTGCGCGTGCTGGCCGAAGCGCCCGATCTGCTGCTGCTGGACGAGCCGACCAACCATCTCGACATCAGCGCCATCGAATGGCTGGAAAACTGGCTGGACCGCAGCCGCTGCGCGCTGGTGGTCATCAGCCACGATCGCGCCTTCCTCACCCGCCTCACCCGCAACTGCCTGTGGCTCGATCGCGGTATGCTGCGCCGGGCCGAGGTGGGCTTCGGCGGCTTCGATGCCTGGGCCGAAGCGGTGGCGGCGGAGGAGGAGCGCACCGCCCAGCGCCTCGACACCAAGCTGCGCGCCGAGGAACATTGGCTGCAGCGCGGCGTGACGGCGCGGCGCAAGCGCAACATGGGCCGGCTGGCCAAGCTGCTGGACCTGCGCGAAACCCGGCGCAGCCTTGATCGCGGGCCGACCTCCGCGCGCATCGCCACCGAATCCTCCGATCCCGGCTCGAAGATCCTGCTCGACATGAAGAATGTCAGCCTCGCCTTCGGGGAGCGGGTGATCCTGAAGGATTTCACCCTGCGCATCCGCAAGGGGGACCGTATCGGCATCATCGGCCCCAACGGCGCCGGCAAATCCACGCTCATCAAGCTGCTGCTCGGCCAGGTCGCGGCCGATGCCGGCAGCATCACCCGTTCGGCAGCGCTGAGCGCCACCATCATCGATCAGCACCGCCAGCGCCTGAAGGGCCGCACGGTGCGCGAGGTGCTGGCCGATGGCGGCGAGTGGCTGGAGGTGAACGGATCGAAGAAGCATGTCGCGGGATATCTGAAGGAGTATCTGTTCGACGCGAACATCCTGGATGCGGCGGCCGAAACCCTGTCGGGCGGCGAACAGTCGCGCCTGCTGCTGGCGCGCGAATTCGCCACGCCGTCGAACCTGATGGTGCTGGACGAGCCGACCAACGATCTCGACATGGAAACGCTCGACCTGATCGAGGAGGTGATCGGCGATTATGACGGCACCGTGCTGCTCGTCAGCCACGACCGCGCCTTCCTCGACCGCGTGGTGACGATGATCGTGGCGCTGGACGGCACCGGCAAGGCCGAGGTGAGCGTGGGCGGCTGGAGCGACTGGGTGGCGCGCCAACAGCCCGCCGTGGCGGCAGCAAAGGCCAAATCCGCCGCCCCTGCCCCGGCGGCGCCGAAGAAGGCCAGCAAGTTGAGTTACAAGGATGCGCGCGAACTGGCGGACCTTCCGAAGCGGATGGAGGCGCTGACCGCCGATATCGCCAAGCGCGAGGCGGCGCTGGCCGATCCCGATCTCTATGCCAAGAACCCGGCGCGCTTTGCGGCGATCACCGCCGAGCTCGACACGCTGCGCGAGGCGCTGGACGCCGCCGAACTGCGCTGGCTGGAACTGGCGGAATTGGAAGAGCAGCTGGCCAGCTGAGGACTTTCGGCCTTCAAGCCCTCTTGCCCCACAATTCACTCGTCATCCTGAACTTGTTTCAGGATCCATGGGAGTGCGACCCCACCAGCACGCCTCGCGGGGCATACTCCCATGGATGCTGAAACAAGTTCAGCATGATGATATATTGACGGGGCAACGCCCCCTTACGCCACCTCAACGCCCGGCGGGACGTCCAGCTCGACAGGCTTCGCCGCCACCACCCGCAGCGGCGCTGCCGCCGGGCGGCCGGTGTCGTGCTGGCGCACGAAGGCTTCCACCACCGGCGCGATCGTCTCGCGCCATTTGCTGCCGTTGAAAATGCCATAATGGCCGGCGCCCCTGGCCATCAGATATTGCTTCTTGTCGTCAGCCAGGTTCACCGCGAGGTCGAGCGCCGCCCTGGTCTGGCCGAGGCCGGAGATATCATCCCGCTCCCCTTCGATGCACAGCAGCGCCGTTTTCGTGATCGCGCCCGGATCGGCGATGCGGCCGCGATGTTCGAAGCTGCCGGTGGCCAGCGCCTGACGCTGGAACACCATGTCGATCGTCTGCAGATAGAATTCCGCCGTCATGTCGCAGACGGAGCGATATTCCTCATAGAAGGCCTTGGTGGCATCGGCCGAGGCATCATCACCCTCCACCAGATGCTTGAACAATTCCCAGTGCGATTTCATGTGGTTGGCCAGGTTCATCGACATGAAGCCCGACAACTGCAGATAGCCGGGATAGACCTTGCGGCCGGCCCCCGGATAGATCGCCGGCACATCCTGGATCACCGTCTGCTCAAACCAGGCGAACGGGCGGTTGAAGGCCAGCTCGTTCACCGCCGTCGGTGCCTTGCGGGTGTCGATCGGGCCGCCCATCAGGGTCAGCGTCGGCGGCGTGCAGGGATGATCATCGGCGTTCATCAGGGCCACGGCCGCAAGAGCGGGCACGGAGGGCTGGCAGACGGCCAGCATGTGCGTGTCCGGCCCCAGCAGTTCCAGAAACTCGACGAGATAATCGACATAATCGTTGAGATCGAACGTGCCGGCGCTCAGCGGCACGCAGCGGGCGTCGCGCCAATCGGTGATGTAGACATCATGCCCGGGCAGCAGCCGTTCCACCGTGCCGCGCAGCAGCGTTGCATAATGGCCCGACATCGGTGCCACCACCAGGATGCGCGGATCGCGGCGGCCGCCCACGGCGCGGCCGAAATGCTTCAGTTGGCCGAACGGCTTGCGCAGCACCACCTGCTCCGTCACCGCCACCGTCTCGCCATCGATGATGGTGCTGTGCAGACCAAAGGCCGGCTTGCCGCGCGGGGCGACGGCGTGGGCGAACACCTCCATGGCGCGGGCAGCCGCCGGTGCGGCGGGGGACCAGGCCATCGGGTTGGCGGCGCTCAGCAGCCATTCCGATCCGGTCTGCGCGGCCATGCCGACACTGGCCAGCCAGGCCCGCTGCATTTCGAAAGCCGTGTACAGCATCTCTTGTCCTTCAGACCCCACGCGCCGCAAGGGCGGTGGACGTGCCTGCCATATCGCAGGTGCAGCATAAACCAAAAACGACATGAAGCCGGCATGAAAGACTGGCAATGCGCGCGGCACGCGTCGCCACGCGCCATTGAGTGCGGCTCAAACCCCTGTTATCAGCCGCCATGGCTTCCAGACCGACAAAACCCCCCTTGCCTCCGCCCGCGGAGCGCAAGCTGTCGCGACTCAAGCTGTTGTGGCGGTTCGCCCGCGCCTATCCGCTGCAACTGGTGGCGGCGCTGGTCGCGCTGGGCGTCGCTGCGGTCACCACGCTGGCGATCCCGCAGGGCCTGAAGATGGTGGTGGACAATGGCTTCCAGCGCGGCAGCGATCCGGCCGCGATCGCGCCCTTCTTCGTCGCCTTCCTTGGCCTCGTCGGGCTGCTCGGCGCGGCGACGGCCGTGCGCTTCTTCTTCGTGTCGTGGATCGGGGAGCGTGTGGTTGCCGATCTGCGCACCGCCGTGCAGCGCCATCTCGTCACGCTCGATCCGGTCTTTTTCGAGGAAAACCGCCCCGCCGAAATCGCCAGCCGCATCACGTCGGACACGGCGGTGATCGAACAGGTGGTCGGCACCTCGGCCAGCCTCGCCCTGCGCAACACGGTGATGGGCATTGGCGGCATCGGCTATATGTTCTGGGTGTCGCCGCGCCTCACGCTGATGATGCTGCTGGTCATCCCGCTCACCATGGTGCCGATCCTCGTGCTCGGCCGGCGCGTGCGCGACATCAGCCGCGCCAGCCAGGATCGGGTGGCCGACATGGGCACCATGGTTTCCGAAGTGCTGGGCGCCATCCGCATCGTGCAGGCCTTCACCCAGGAAGCGCGGGAGGCAAGCCGCTTCGGCGCCGCTGTCGAACGCAGCTTTGCCACCGCGAAAAGCCGCATCCGGCTGCGCGCGATCATGACGGCGCTGGTGATCACCCTGGTGTTCGGCGCCATCACTTTGGTGCTGTGGCAGGGCGCGCTCGACGTGATTTCCGGCCGCCTGTCGGGCGGGGCGATTGCCGCCTTCATCTTTGCCGCCGCCATCGTTGCCGGCGCGTTCGGCACGCTCACCGAAGTCTATGGCGATTTCATGCGCGCCGCCGGCGCCGCCGGGCGCATGGAGGAGCTGCTCGCCGCCCGTCCCGACATCCGCGCCCCCGCCAATCCCACCCCCCTGCCCCAGCCCGCCCGCGGCGCGCTGGCGCTGGACAGGGTGCATTTCCACTATCCGTCAAAGCCCGACGCACCGGCGCTGAACGGCTTCTCCCTGTCGGTGGCCCCCGGCGAAACCGTGGCGGTGGTCGGGCCGTCGGGCGCCGGCAAGTCCACCCTGTTCCAGCTGGTGCAGCGTTTCTATGATCCGGAAAGCGGCACGCTCAGCATCGATGGTGTCGCCTATCGCGATGCCGATCCGCATGCCATCCGCGAACGCATCGCCGTGGTGCCGCAGGAAACCGTGATCTTCGCCGCCAGCGCGCTGGAAAATATCCGTTACGGCCGCCCCGACGCCAGTGAGGAGGAGGTGTGGGCCGCCGCCCGCGCCGCCCATGCTGATGATTTCCTGAAGGATCTGCCCGAAGGCATCCACAGCTTCCTGGGCGAAAGCGGCACCCGGCTTTCCGGCGGCCAGCGCCAGCGCGTCGCCATTGCGCGCGCCATCCTGCGCAACGCGCCGATCCTGCTGCTGGATGAAGCAACCAGCGCGCTGGATGCGGAGAGCGAGAAGCTCGTCCAGTCGGCGCTCGACGAGCTGATGAAGGAGCGCACCACCCTGGTGATCGCCCACCGACTCGCCACGGTGCGCGGGGCTGACAGGATCGTGGTGCTGGACAAGGGCCGCATCGTCGCGGAAGGCACCCACGACAGCCTGATGGCCGATGGCGGCCTCTATGCCCGCCTCGCGCGGCTGCAGTTCGACCAGTTGGCGGCGTAACTCACTGGGCGGTGAAGCCGCCATCCACCACCAGTTCCGCCCCGGTGATGAAGCTCGCCTCGTCGCTGGCCAGGAAGGCCACGGCGTCGCCGATCTCCCTGGGCAGGCCGAAGCGGCCGAGCGGATGCGCCGCCATCAGGGCGACGCGCATTTCATTGCCATCCTCGCGGCCGGCCAGCGCGCCGGAAACCATCGGCGTGTCGATGAAGCCGGGATGGATGGAGTTCACCCTGATGCCCAGCGGCGCCCATTCCAGCGCCGCCGCCTTGGTGAGCAAGGTCACCCCGCCCTTGGACGCGCAATAGGCCGCCGCGCCCGCCATGCCGACCTTGCCCAGGATCGAGCTGATGTTGATCACGCTGCCGCCGCCCGCCGCCGCGATGCGCGGCCCGGCATGGCGCAGGCCGAGGAACACCCCATCGAGATTGACGCCCAGGATCTGCCGCCACGCCTCATAGCTGTGATCCATCAGCGCATTGTTGCCGCCTGCCACCCCGGCATTGTTGACGAGGATGTGGAGGCCGCCGAAATCCGCCACCGCATGCTCCACCGCCGCCGCCCAGTCGGGCTGGCTGGTGACATCGTGCAGGCGGAACACCGCCTGCCCGCCGCCATCGACAATGCTGGCGGCCACATCCTCCCCGGCGATGTCGCGATCGGTGAGGACGACGGCGGCGCCAGCGCGGGCCAGACGCCGGGCGGCGGCAGCGCCAAGCCCGGAGGCGGCGCCGGTGACGAGGGCAACCTTGCCGGTGAGACGGGACATGGGGTGGGCCTCCTGTTGCTGGGGGGAGGCTAGGCGCGCTTGCCGCGCGGCGATACTGCGGATTGTGGGGGATGCGCGGGCGCGGGGGCCTGACGAAACAAAAAGGGCGGGGTGTTGGCCCCGCCCTTCTCTGTCTTGATTGCACCGGCGAAGGCCGGAGCGTGATGCTGCCGGAACCCGGCAGCGATCAGATCAATTCATGTAGGCTTCGTTGCCCACAAAGCCCATCTTCTCGATCCCGGCCTGCTGCGCGGCCGCCATCACCTCGTCAACCTTGGCATATTTGGCTTCGGCTTCCGGGCGCAGGCGGAGTTCCGGCTGTTCCGGCATGGCCGCGGCCTGCTTCAGGTAGCCCTTCAGCGTGCCCATATCGACTTCGGTCTTGTTCCAGTAAATGTTGCCAAGGAAGTCGATATCGATCTGGTTGAACACCGGATCGGGCTGATTGGTGTTGTTCGGGTTCGGCGGCGGCAGATCCAGCTTCACGGCGTGGGTCTGCACCGGGATGGTGATGATGAACATGATGAGCAGAACGAGCATGACGTCGATCAACGGCGTCGTGTTCATTTCACCCATCGGGGCGGCTTCGCCGCCACCACCGCCAACTGACATGCCCATCGGGCCAACTCCTGTCTTTCATGTGGCCGGCGCGAAGGCCGGCCACAACATCATCAAAAATCGCGCGTCACGTTGCCCGGGGTCGGTTCCGAGATGAAGCCGACCTTGAGGAACCCGGCCCGCTGCATGGTGAAGACAACCCCACCGATGCAGCGATAGGCCACGTCCTTGTCACCGCGGATGTGCACTTCCGGCAGTTCGATCTTGCCGCCCAGGGCTTCCTGGCGCTTGATCTCGTCCTTCAGGGCCTTC
Source organism: Sphingomonadales bacterium (assembly GCA_037131365.1). Lineage (GTDB taxonomy): Bacteria > Pseudomonadota > Alphaproteobacteria > Sphingomonadales > Sphingomonadaceae > Sandarakinorhabdus. Next base: position 73,581 of record JBAXRE010000013.1, on the reverse strand, counting down.
ACACCGCGGTCGAGCAGCTCCTGCTTGGTGCCGACCAGGGTCTGACCCCAGTAGGTGTCACAATTGCCGTCCACCGAGATCAGCACGTTTTCCGGCTTGGTCGTGGTGGGCAGGTTGTTCACCGTCGGCAGCGTGAGCGGCACGGTCTGGATGACAACGGGAACGGTGATCAGGAAGATGATCAGCAGAACCAACATGACGTCGACGAGCGGCGTCGTGTTGATCTCGTTCATCGGCGCATTTTCGTCACCGCTGTCATTTCCGACACTCATTGCCATCGGACTGTCTCCTCAGTGATCCTTGCGATCACTTCTTGACGGCAGGAGCGGCAGCCGGAGCAGCCATGACCGGACGTTCGATGCGGGCACCCGACACCAGCGCGCCGTGCACGTCGGCGGTGAAGTTGTTCAGGCGATCGGCGATGTCCTTGTTGCGACGAACCAGCCAGTTGTAGCCCAGCACCGCGGGAACGGCGACGGCCAGACCAAGGGCGGTCATGATCAGCGCTTCACCGACCGGGCCGGCAACCTTGTCGATCGACGCCTGGCCGGCGAGACCGATGTTGATCAGGGCGCGGTAGATGCCGACGACGGTGCCGAACAGACCGACGAACGGCGAGGTCGAGCCGACCGAGGCCAGGAACGAGAAGCCGGTGGTCAGCTTGCCGTTGATGGCGGCGACCGAACGGTTCAGGGCCATCGTCACCCACTCGTGCTGGTCGATCTTGTCGGTCAGGCGACCTTCGTGGTGATCGGCAGCGCGCAGGCCGTCGTCAACGATCTGGCGGAACGGCGAGTTCTTGTCGAGCTTGGCAGCGCCGGTCTTGAGGTCGCTGGCGCTCCAGAACTTCTTTTCCAGTTCGGCGGCTTCGGCGTTGATCTTACGCTGATCGAGATACTTGGTGATGATGATGAACCAGCTGTAAAGCGACATGAACACCAGCAGGATGAACACGGTCCAGGCGATCACACCGCCCTGCTGCAGGGCGGCAAGAAGGCCATAAGGATTTTCGGCGGCTTCGGTCTGCATGTTTCTCTTCCCTCTTTATCGTTCGTGCGGGCGGCCCCAAGGCCGTTGCCCGGTGGCTTGGTTTAGTTTTCGAGCTTCCAGCGCACCGGCTGGGTCTTGCGTTCCGCCACCGGCTGGCCATCGCGGCTCGCCGGGTTGAACCGCCAGCGCCGCTGGATGATCGAACAGGTCGCATCATCCAGCCGCTTGAAGCCGCTCGACTGTGCAATGGTGCACTCGGTCACGCGGCCATCGGTGCCGATCGTGTACGACACGCGAACAACACCTTCTTCTTCCGCGGCGCGGCTGGCGCTCGGATAATCGTCGGTGCTGATGACGTTGCCACGGCCCTTGGGCGTCGCCGGGGTCGGCGCTGCCACGGGGGCAGGCGCAGGCGGCGCAGGCGGGGCCGGCGGCGTGTAGACCGGCGGCTCAGGCCGCGGCGCGGTCGACTGGGTGGTGATCGTGGGCGCCGCGTCCGACTGCACCGACACCTCTGGCGGCGGCACGTACGGCGGAATCTCGATTTCCTTGGGCGGCGGCGGCGGCGGCTCTTCCGGCGGCGGCGCCTCTTCCTTCACGTTCACCGCCTCGATGGGCTCGACGATCTTCTTGATGACCTTGATTGCAAAGCCATTGATGACGGCATAGCCGAGCAGAACGTGCAACACGGCGACAGCCGCGAGCGAGATCTGCCGGTTTCTGCTCATCCCAGGTTGGTCCATGTATGACATGGCTGGTCTGGCACTCCCTCGAAAAAAGGGGAAAGCCGCGGACAGAGGACCCCCCTCAAACCCTGCGCCGATCCCTTGGACGGTTTCCCTCTAGCCGCAAGCCCCAACTGGCCGCAACCGGCTTTTTGCCACATTTGCGCCGAACTTCTTCACGCTACGTTGTTTGCCCCTTGGATTTCGCTCTTTGTTCCCTGTCGCTTTGCGCAGGCGGGGCGAACGGAAATTGCCGAGTTGTGTTGTGCCAAGCAACGCCGTTAGCCTTGGCGCCATGCGCAAAGCGATTCTCTCCATCTGCCTGATTCTGGCCACAATTGGCCCCGCCGCCGCCCAGCCGGCACCCCCTGCCGCTGACCGGCTGGCCGGCTATGCCGATACCGCCGAACTGGCCCTCGCCGCCCCGGTGATCGTGCGTGCCACCGTCACCCGCGCCGCCCGCCTCAGCGGCAAGGCTGCACCTGATGTCGCGGGGGGGCGCGCCCGGCTGCTGATCACCGCTGCGCTGTCGAATGTGCTGGTCGCGCCCGCCGCGATGGGCGCCACGCTGCAATGGCTGTGGGATGCGCCGCTGGATTCGCGCGGCCGCCCGCCGGCCGTGAAGGGCCAGGATGTGCTGGCCTTCCTCACCCCGCCGGATGGCGATGGCAACGCCCGCCTCGTGTCCCGCCGTGGCCACCAGCCCTATGATCCGGCGCTGGCCGACACGGTGCGCGCCGTGGTGGCAGAGCAACGATCGGGCCAGGTGCCGGTGATCCGCGGCGTCTCCAACGGCTTCCGCGCCGATGGCACGGTGCCGGGCGAGAGCGAGAGCCAGTTTTTCCTGACCACGGCTGACGGCAAGCCGGCCACGCTGGTGGTGCAGAACCGCCCCGGCGAAGTGCGGCGGGTGCTGGTGGCGCGCGGCGACATCATCGACGAATCGGCCGAACGGGTGAAGCCGAACACGCTGCTGTGGTATCGCCTCGCCTGTTTCCTGCCCGCCCAGCTGCCGGCGGCGGTGAGCAATGGCGACGCGGCGCTGGCCAAGGACTGGCGCGACGCGCTGGCCAGCCTGGGGCCGTGCGGCAAGACGGGTTAGAAGCTCGCCAGCTCCACGCCCACCGCCTTGCAGTCGGGATAGACATCGGGCTTGCGGGTGGAGACGCGCAGCGCCGTCACCCCGGCCCGCGCCGCGACGATGTCGTACACGGCGTGGACCACGGTTTCCTGCAGGTTAAAGCGGCGGCCTTCCACCAGCGCCAGCACCGATTTGCGCAGGAAATCATAATCCCAGGCCTCCGCTACGGCATCGGTGCGCGGGAAATGGCCTTCATCCACCCACACTTCGATGTTCAGGCGCAGGATCTGCGGATTGCCAACCTCGAAGGCGTGGAAGCCGATGTCCACCGGCAGATCGAAATCCTCCAGGAACAGCTTGCGGGTGCGGATCGCCAGGTGCGGCGGCATCAGGCCCGGCGCCAGCGGTGCGATGGTGGTGGGCGGCGGAAACGAATCGGGCATCACAGATCTACCATGTGGGCAACGTCGCGCGGCAGGCCGAGCAGGCGTTGCCCGCCGTCCAGCACGATCACTTGCGCGTTGTAGGTGGGCGTGGCGACGGCAAAACGCAATGCCGCCACGATATCATCAACCGTCACGCCCCGGCCGAGCGGGTTCATGCCGTGGACGGCGTCGAAATTCTCGCGGCTCTGCGGCCCCGACACCAGGGTGACGGCCGGCGCGATGCCAACACAGCGCAGCCGGGGCGCGTAACTGCGCGCCGTCAGCTCGGTCAGCCCTTCGAAGCCGATCTTCGACAGCGTGTAGGTGAAGAAATCCGGGTTCAGGCTGGCCAGCTTGGCATCGAGCAGGTTGACGACCAGCGCCGGTTCGCCCCCCTCCTCCAGCGCCGCCGCAAAGGCGCGGGTGAGCAGCGCCGGGGCGCGCAGGTTCACCGCCATGTGGATGTCGAAATCCGCGGCGGTGAAATCCTCGATCCGGTCATAGACGAAGCGGCTGGCGCTGTTCACCAGCAGGCGCGCGGGCGGCAGGCCGGCGGTGGCGGCCATGATGATGTCCGCCGCGGCCGGATCGGCAAGATCTGCGGCGACGACGCTGGCGTGGGGCAGTTCCGCCGCCAGCGCCTCGGCCTCGGCCCGGCTGCTGTTGCAGTGAATCAGCACGTGCCAGCCATCGGCGCTCAGCGCCCGCGTGATGGCCCCGCCGATGCGCTTGGCACCGCCCGTGATGATCGCTGTTCCGTGCATTGCCGGCGCCGGTTAGGCGCTCAGGCCCCCGTGCGCAACGGTCACGAGCGCGCAGGGCCTATTTCAGCGCCTTCGCCAGCGTCTTCGGGTCACCATCTGTCTGCATCGCCGGCAGGCCCAGCAGGCGCAGCAGCATCGGGTGGAGATCGACATTGTCGAACGCCGGCAGCACCACCCCCTTGCGGAAGGCCGGCCCGGCGGCGACGAAGCTGGCGGCCATTTCCGGCGCGGCCGGATCAAAGCCGTGGCTGCCGGCCGGCGGGCCCAGCGACTGGTCGGGCCGGGGCGGCGCCGCCAGGATGCTCCAGCCCATATCGGCAAGGCAGATGATCGCCGGGATGCGGGGATGGCTGCCATAATGGAAGCGCGGCGGGATATTGTCCTTGTCCCAGCACTCCATATGGTCGCGGCGGCCCAGCACTGCCGCGCGCACCTGCGCCTCCTGGCCCGGCAACGGATTGATGGCGCCCACCGCGCCGCCGGCGACCAGCCGGAAACTGTCCCCCGGCAGCAGCGTGTTCAGGATGATCAGCCGCTGCGGCGACACCGCCGCCATGCCATGATCGGCGACCACGATGACGTTGGCGTCCAGCCCGCGCGCCTTCAGCCCGGCGATCACCCGGCCGATCTGGGCATCCACCGCCTGCAAGGCCGCATTCACCTGCGGCGAATCCGGGCCATGTTCATGGCCGTCGTGATCGACCGTGTCGAAATAGAGGGTGGCAAAGCCCGGCATCGGCCGCTCGTCCAGCCAGGCGAGCAGCTGGTCCACCCGCGTCGCTTCCGGCATCTTGCCATCGAACGGCAGCCAGCGGTGCGGGCGCACGCCGCGCACGGCGGCCTCGCTGCCCGGCCAGAACATGGTGGCGGTGGGGATGCCGGCGCGTTCGGCCGTCACCCAGATCGGCTCCGCATCATTCCACCAGCGCGCATCTTCCACCGCCTCGCGCCGCGACAGCGCAAAGCGGCCGAGCACGGGATCATCCATGTTGTTGTTGACGAGGCCATGATGATCCGGCCGCATCCCGGTGACGATCGTGTAGTGGTTGGGGAAGGTGAGCGACGGGAAGCTGGGCCGCATCGCCCTGGTGGTGACGCCGCCGGCCGCCAGCGCCGCCAGATTGGGCGTGATCCCGCGCTGCAGATAATCGGCGCGCAGGCCATCGACGGAGATCAGGATCAGCGGGTGCGCGGGCCGGGCGACGGCGGCGACGGGTGCGGCTGGCGGCGGCGGCGCGGGCTGCGCCATGCCAGCGGTGGAACCAAGCGCCAGCAGCGCGGCAAGGGCGAGACGAATCATCATGCCGCACCCCTAGCAGGCCGCCGCGATTTTGAAATGACAGCGCCGGCCCGCCGGGTTTAGGGCTGGCGCGGACATGACCGACACCCCTGACCGCTTTTCCGAAGAATCGCAGACCTTCACGGTGCGCGGCAAGGATGCGCCCGATCTGGATGCCGGCGTCGCCTGCATCCGCCGCGTGGTGAAGACGCTGCCCACCCGCCCCGGCGTCTACCGCATGATCGATGCCGGCGGCGACGTGCTCTATGTCGGCAAGGCGCGGGCGCTGAAGAACCGGGTCACCAACTACACGCAGGTCACCCGCCTGCCGCGCCGCCTGCAGCGCATGGTGGCGCAGACCCGCAGCCTGGAGATCGTGACCACCAACAGCGAGGCCGAGGCGCTGCTGCTGGAAGCGCAGCTGATCAAGCGGTACCGGCCGCCCTACAATGTGCTGCTGCGCGACGACAAGAGCTTCCCCTTCATCCTGCTGCGCGAAGACCATGATTTCCCGCGCATTTCCAAGCATCGCGGCGCGCGGGTGGCCAAGGGCAGCTATTATGGCCCGTTCGCCAGCGCCGGGGCGGTGAACGCCACGCTGAACGCGCTGCAAAAGGTGTTCCTGCTCAGAAGCTGCACGGACAGTTTCTTCGCCAACCGGGATCGGCCCTGCCTGCTCTATCAGATCAAGCGCTGCTCCGCCCCCTGTGTGGGCCGCATCGATGCCACCGGCTATGCCGAGCTGGCGGCCGACGCCAAGGGCTTCCTGTCGGGCCGCACCCGGCAGGCGCAGGAAAAGCTGGCATCGGCCATGCAGGAGGCGGCCGCCGCGATGGATTTCGAACGCGCCGCCGTGCTGCGGGACCGGCTGAAGGCGCTCACCTTCATCCAGGGCAGCCAGGCCATCAATGCCGAAAGCGACAGCACCGATGCCGATGTGATCGCCATGGCCAGCGATGGCGGTGCCGTGTGCGTGCAATTGTTCTTCATCCGCGGCGGCCAGAACTGGGGCCACCGCAGTTTCTTCCCCGGCCACACCGACGGCGTGGACGAGGCCGAAGTGCTGCAAAGCTTCATCGCCCAGCTGTACGAGGAACTGCCGCCGCCCAAGGAGCTGCTGCTCGACCGCATGCTGCCGGAAGCCGATCTGCTCGCCGATGCGCTGTCCGAAAAGGCCGGCCGCAAGGTGAGTGTGCGCCACGCCCAGCGCGGGCCGGCGCGCCGGCTGGTCGAACAGGCGCAGCGCAATGCGGAGGAAGCCATCCAGCGCCGCCGCGCCGAAACGACCACCCAGGCCAAATTGCTGCGCGAACTGGCCGAACTCTTCGATCTCGATGCGCCGCCGCGCCGCATCGAGATTTACGACAACAGCCATATCCAGGGCACCAACGCGCTGGGCGCCATGGTCGTCTCCGGCCCGGAAGGCTTCGAGAAGGGCCAGTATCGCAAGTTCAACATGGAAGGCGGCGATTTCGTGCCCGGCGATGATTTCGCCATGATGAAGGCGATGCTCACCCGCCGTTTCGCCCGGCTTGACCGTGAAGACCCGGATCGCAGCAGCGGTGCCTGGCCCGATCTGTGCCTGATCGACGGCGGCAAGGGCCAGGTCGCCGCCGTGGTGGCGGCGCTGGAGGAACTCGGCGTTGGCGATGTCGCCATCGTCGGCGTCGCCAAGGGGCCGGACCGCAACGCCGGGCGGGAGATTTTCCACCTGCCCTCCGGCCGGGAGATCAGCCTGCCGCCCAACGCCCCCGCCCTGTTCTTCCTGCAACGCCTGCGCGACGAAGCCCACCGCTTCGCCATCGGCGCCCACCGCGCCAAGCGTGCCAAATCGCTCACCCAGAGCCTGCTCGACGACGTCCCCGGCATCGGCCCGGCCCGCAAGAAGGCCCTGCTGATGCACTTCGGCACCAGCCGCGCCGTGAAGAGCGCCACGCTGGAAGACCTGGAGCGCGCGCCGGGCATCTCAAAGCAGATGGCGCTGGCGATCTGGCAGCACTTCCACGCGAACGGATAGCGGCGTAGTCTGCCGCTCCATGAGCCTCATCCTCTTCACCGCGCCGACGCCTGATGGCTACAAGATCAGCATCGCGCTGGAGGAGCTGGGGCTGGCCTATGAGGTGCGCACGCTTGATCTGAACGGGGGCGAGCAGAAGCAGCCGGAGTTCCTGAAGCTGAACCCCAACGGCAAGGTGCCCTGCCTGGTGGACGATGGTTTTGCCATCATGGAATCGGGCGCGATCCTGGTGTGGCTGGCGGAAAAGGCCGGCAGGCTGCTGCCGGCGGAGCGCCAAGGGCGCTCCACGGCGATGCAGTGGCTGATGCTGCAGGTCGGCGGGCTGGGGCCGATGATGGGCCAGGCCAATATGTTCGGCCATTATTGGCCGGAGAAATTGCCCGCCGTGCAGGCCCGCTATCTGGGCGAGGTGAAGCGGCTGTTCGCCATCCTTGATGCGCGGCTGGCCGGGCGGGAATGGCTGGCCGACGATTACAGCATCGCCGACATCGCGCATTATTGCTGGGCGCGCACCTCGGCATGGACGGGGGTGGAGACCGCGCCCTACCCCCATCTCAGCGCCTGGCTGGAGCGGATTGCCGCCCGCCCCGCCGTGCAGCGCGGGCTGCAGGTGCCGGTCCATTCGCCGCTGAAGGACAAAAATGCCGATCATCGCGGCTTCATCGAACGCACCCGCAAGCTGATGGGCCTGCCCCGCCGCGAGGCCTGACGGTTCAGCTGAGCCCGATCAGCACCGCGCCGGCGCACACCACGATGGCGCCGGCCCAGCGCCGCGCCGTCACCCGTTCCTTCAGCAGCAGCGCCGCCAGCGCCGCGCCGAACAGCACCGAGGTTTCGCGCAGCGCTGTGATCGGCCCGATGGGCGCGCGCATCTGCGCCCACAACACCAGCATGAAGCCGGCGCTGGACACCGCGCCGGCGATCAGCCCCACCCGCCAGCGCCCCGCCGCCGCCGCCCGGAACGCCGCCGGGCCCCGGCTGGCGATGATGAACAGGCTGATCGGCAGGAAGGTGAACACCGCGCCCCAGCCCTTGTAACGGAACACGTCGCCATTGATGCGCACGCCCAGCGCATCGATCAGGCTGTAGCCGGCAATGGCACAGCCGGTGAGCAGCGCCCAGCCGGTTGCGGCCGCCGGCGCCGCACGGTTGACGCCCACCAGCAGCACGCCCGCGCTGATCGCGGCGACACCGATCCCCTGCCCCGGCCCCGGCACCTCACCGGCAGCCAGCACCGCGCCCAGCGTCACGAGGGCCGGCGCCAGCCCACGCGCGATGGTATAGACATGGCTCATGTCGCCAGCGGCATAGCCGCGGGTCAGCGCCGTCCAATAGACCAAGTGGATGGCGCTGGAGGCGATGATATAGGGCCACGCCGCCGCCACCGGCGCGCCGAACAGCGCAATCAGCACGCCGCCGAACAGGCTGCCGCCAATGCCGAGGATGGCCAGATCGACCAGCCGGTCGCCGGCGGAGCCTTTCAGGAACAGATTCCAGCCGGCGTGCAGCAGCGCCGACAGCAGCGTGGCGGCAAGGGCGGATAGCGGAATCAAACGCCGTGGAACTGCGCCCAATCGCTCATCGGCGCGCGCGACGGGCGGGCGAGATTGGCCTTGTCATCCGGATCGATGAACCCGATCGCCATGCCGGTGAACAGCATGCGTTCGGGCGGGATGGCGATGAAATCACCAATGGTCTTCGGGTAGATCGCCCAACATTCCTGCGGGCAGGAATCCAGCCCTTCCGCCTTCAGCAGCAGCATCAGCGTCTGCAGATACATGCCAAGGTCGCTCCACTGCGGCGGGCCCATGCGGCGATCGACCGAGCAGAACAGCGCCACCGGCGCGCCGAAGAACTGGAAGTTGCGGGCGAACCACATGCGGCGGCCGGCCTTGTCCTCGCGCGGGATGCCGAGGCGGCTGTACAGCTCCTCCCCCACCGCAAAGCGGTAACTGTTGTGGGGTTCGGGCAACGCCTTGGGATAGATGTCATATTCGGTCGGCTCCATGCCGCCGCCGGCCATCAGCTTGCCCAGCATGATGCGCTTCAGTTCATCCAGCCGCTCGCCGCCCACCACGTCGATGTGCCAAGGCTGCAGATTGCCGCCCGAAGGCGCCCAGGCCGCCGTTTCGACCACGCGGCGGATCACCGCGCCATCAACGGGCGTGGGCAAAAACCCGCGCACCGAACGGCGCTGCAAAACAGCATCGGAAACGTTCATCTTCGCCTCCAGAGCAACTTTCCTCTTGGCCACGGATTGCCTATGAAGTGCGTGTGTTGTCCAGCCTCCCCAATCTGCTCACCCTGTCGCGCATCCTCGCGGTGCCCGGGCTTGTGGCGTTGATGTGGGGCAGCAACCCGTGGGAATGGCTGGCGGCCTGGGCGCTGTATGCGCTGGCGGCGATCACCGATTATCTCGATGGCTATCTGGCACGCTCGTGGGGCACGGTGTCGAAGATCGGCCAGTTCCTTGATCCGATTGCCGACAAGATCATGGTGGCCGCCGTGATCATCATGCTGGTCGATGCGCGCATCATCCATGGCTGGGGCGTGATCGCCGGCCTGATCATCCTGCTGCGCGAGATTTTCGTGTCAGGCCTGCGCGAATATCTGGCCGGTCTGTCGGTTTCGGTGCCGGTCAGCCGGCTGGCCAAGTGGAAGACGGCGGCACAGCTGGTGGCGCTGGGCGCGCTGATCCTGGTCGGCGCGGTGCCGATCCTGCCGTGGCTGCCGGCCGCAACCGTGGGCATGGCCTGCCTGTGGATCGCCGCGATCCTGACGCTGATCACCGGCTATGATTATCTGCGCACCGGCCTGAAGCACATGTGATGCATGTTCCACGCCAGCCTGCGGCACATGTGATGATCGATCTGGTATATTTCGCCTGGGTGCGGGAGGCGATCGGCACGGATGGCGAAACGCTGGCCGTGCCGGCCGATGTCACCACCATCGCCGCCCTGCTGGATTGGCTGGCCGCGCGCAGCCCCGGCCATGCCGCAGCGCTGGCCGACCGGGCGCGCATCCGTGTTGCTGTCGATCAGGCCTTTGCCGGGCCGGACACGGCGGTGGCGGGCGCGCGGGAGATTGCCATCTTCCCGCCGGTGACAGGCGGATGATCTTGGCACGCGTGCAGCCCGGCCCGTTCGATGCCGCAGCCGAACAGGCGGCGCTGCTGGCCGGGCGCAGCGATCTGGGCGCGGCCGTCAGCTTCACCGGGCTGGTGCGCGCCGATGATGGGCTTGTTGCCCTCACCCTCGAACACTACCCGGCGATGACATTGGCGCAGATGCAGGCCATCGCCGCCACCGCCGCCGCGCGCTGGCCCGGCATCACCGGCAGCATCATCCACCGCCACGGCCGCCTGGTGCCGGGGGAACCCGTCGTCCTCGTCGTCACTGCGTCGCCGCACCGGGGCGATGCCTTTGCGGCGGCCGAGTTTCTGATGGACTGGCTGAAGACGAAAGCGCCGTTCTGGAAGCGGGAGGAATGGGCCGACGGCACCACCCGCTGGGTGGAGGCCAAGGCCCACGACGATGCGGCAGCAGCAAGGTGGCAGGCATGACCAACCGTGTCTTCGTTCTCGATGGCCACCCCGATGGCACCTCCCTGTGCAGCGCGCTGGCGCAGGCGGCGGCCGAGGCGGCGCAGGTGCGCGGGGCGGAGGTGCGGGTGCTGCACCTGTCAGCGATGGACTTCGATCCCAATCTCGCGCGGGGCTACAGCAGCCGCATGGACCATGAGCCTGATATTGTCGCCTTCCTCGACGCCATCCGCTGGTGCGACACGCTGATCCTGGTCCACCCGTTGTGGTGGGGCGCGGCGCCGGCCAAGCTGAAGGGGCTGATCGACCGCGCCTTCCTGCCCGGCATCGCCTTTGCCTATGAAGGCGACGGGCATTTCCCCAAAAAGCTGTTCGAAGGCCGCACCGCGCGCGTGCTGATCACTGCCGACACGCCGCCCTGGTATCTGCGTTTCGGCTATCGCAACGGCTGGCTGAACGTGCTGAAGCGCCAGATCCTGAACTTTGTCGGGCTGAAGGTGACGCACATGAAGGTCGTCGGCACCATCCGCGATGCGACGCCGGAGCGCATCCAGGGCTTCTTCGCGGCGGCCCGCAGAATCGCGAGCTAAACCGTTTTGATGTAACGCAGATCCGACCAGCCGGGCACGAAGCGCACCGGCGGATGCGGCGGCGGGATCATGGCCAAGAGGTGCGGCTGGCGGCTGCCCCCGTCAATCCACGGGCTTTACGCCGGGCAGTGCGGCACGCCCGTGCGGCGCAGCACCCGGCCGGACAGCGCCGTGCCCAGCCGGCCGCCATCGATGGCCAGCTGGCCGTTCACCAGCAGCGTCGTCACGCCTTCGGCCAGATCATCGGGATGGGCATAATCGGCGCGCGGCGCATAGCGGGCGGGATCGAACACCACCACATCGGCAAACCAGCCCGGCCGCAGATAGCCGCGCCGATCGAGCTTCAAGATGTCGGCGGTGCGGCCGGTGGATTGGCGGATGAAGCGGGCCAGGCTGATGACATGGCGGTCCACCACAAATTCGCGATATTTCTGCGCGAAGGTGCCGGCGATGCGCGGGTGGCCGGCCACCCCGTCCGATCCGGTGACGACGAACGGCGCCTGCATGATGGTGGCGATATCGGGTTCGGCCATGCTGAACACGGCGAGCGCGGCGCCTTCCGGATCATCATGGATGATGCGCAGCGCCGCGTCGCGGGGATCGATGCCCCAGCCCTTGGCCACCGCGTCCAGCCGCCGCCCGCTCCAGGCCCGGCCGGGCGCGGTGAAGAGGAAATTCTCCGCGCCGCCGCGCCGCTGCAGATTTTCCGCCATCGCCGCCAGCAGCCGGGTGCGGGCTTCCATGCCGGCCGGGCTGGCATCGTCGATGCGCGCCTTGATGGCAGCGATGCCGCCGGCCTGCGCCCAGCCGGGCAGCAGCGCCGCGATCAGCGAGGTGCCCGATGCCGTGTAGGGATATTGGTCTGCCGTCACCGCCTGGCCGGCGGCACGCGCCGCCTGCACATGGGCCAGCAGTTCCGATCCGTGGCCGATCCATTCGCTGCCCGGCGCCTTCAGATGGGCCAGGTGCACCGGCATGCCGGCGTCGCGGCCGATCTGCAGCGCCTCGTCGATGGCAGCCAGCTGGCCCTTCACCGTCATCTCGTCGCGAAGGTGCGTGTCGTACAGGCCGCCGCGCCTGCCGGCTTCGCGCGCCAGGGCCAGCACTTCGGCCGTCTCGGCATATTTCTGCGGCGGGTAATAGAGGCCGGTGGAAAGCCCGATGGCGCCATCGCACATGCCGCGCGCCACCAGCGCCTGCATGGCTGCCAGCTGCGCCGCGGTCGGTGCGTCGGCCCCTTCCCCCACCACGGCGGTGCGCACGGCACCAAAGCCAACGTATGAGGACATGTTGGGCCCGATCGGATTGGCGGCCAGCGCCCGCGTCTGGCCGGCGATGTCATAGGTGCCATAACCGTCGTTGCCGGTGACGATGGTGGTCACCCCCTGCGCCAGCCACGGCGCCAGCCGCCGCGCCTGGGCATCGCCGGTGATCTCGGCATGGGTGTGCGGATCGATGAAGCCGGGGGCAACGATCAGCCCGCGCACATCGATGACGCGGCGGGCAGTGGCAGGCCCGCCGGGGCCGACGCGGCTGATCCGGTCGCCAGTGATCGCCACGTCCCCCACGAACGGCGGCCGGTCACTGCCGTCGTAAATCGTGCCGCCCTTCAGCACGATGTCGGCCACCGGCGCCGCACGCGCGCCCATCAGCCCCAGGGCTGCCGCCCCCAGCAGGAGTAACTTTCCCAGCGTCATAATGCGGCGCTCAGCTCCTTGATCTCTTTGTTCAGGATCGCATCATTCTCGCTGTAATCAACCGGGCAATCGATGACGTGGACGCCCGGCGTATCCAGACACTGGCGCAGCAGGCCGGGCAGCATGGCCGCATCGGTCACCCGGTGGCCGTGCGCGCCATATGCTTCGGCATAAGCGACGAAATCGGGGTTGCCATATTCCAGCCCCCAATCCCTGAAGCCCATATTGGCCTGTTTCCAGCGGATCATGCCGTAACTGCCGTCGTTCAGGATCAGCACCGTCAGGTTCAGGCCCAGCCGCACCGCGGTTTCCAGTTCCTGGCTGTTCATCATGAAGCCGCCATCGCCGCACACGGCCAGCACCTTTCGATCAGGATAGACCATGTTCGATGCCATGGCCGACGGCAGGCCCGCCCCCATGGTGGCCAAAGCATTGTCGAGCAGCACGGTGTTGGGCCGATAGGCGGTGTAGTTGCGGGCAAACCAGATCTTGTACACGCCGTTGTCGAGCGCGATGATCCCGTCGTCCGGCATCGCCTTCCTCACCTCGCTCACCAGATATTGCGGCAGGATGGGAAAGCGCATGTCGGCCGCGGCGGCATCGCGGTGCGCCACCTCGGCCGCGCGGGCGGCGAGCATGGCGGCGAAATCCCAGTGCGGCGCCGCCCGGATCGCCGCCTTCAGCTGCCAGACGGCGTTGGCAATGTCGCCAACCACCTCCACCTGCGGGAAATAGACCGGATCAACCTCGGCCGAACGAACGCTCATGTGGATGACGGCGGCGCCGCCGGCCGACATGAAGAAGGGCGGCTTTTCAATCACATCATGGCCGATGTTGATGATCACGTCAGCCCGGCGGATGGCAGCGTGGACGAAATCGCCGGCCGAAAGCGCCGCACAGCCGAGGAATTTCGGGTGGCGCTCGTCGATCACGCCCTTGCCCAGCTGGGTGGTCAGGAAGGGGATGCCGGTGGTTTCCACGAACTCCAGCAGCATCTTGCCGGTCATGGTGCGGTTGGCACCGGCGCCGATCACCAACAGCGGCGCGTGCGCCGCTTCGATCGCCTGCGCCGCGACCTGCACGGCCTTGGCATCGGCCAGCGGCCGGCGGACATAGCTTGGCCGGAACGGCACGGCGCTGGTGGGATCATGGGCAATATCCTCCGGCAGCTCCAGATGGGCGGCACCGGGCTTTTCCTCCTGCGCCAGCCGGAACGCCTCGCGCACGCGGGCCGGGATATTGTCGGCGCTGGCCAGCTGGTGGGTGAATTTGGTGATCGGGCGCATCATGTCCACCACGTCCAGGATCTGGAAACGGCCCTGCTTGGAGGATTTGATCGGTTTCTGCCCGGTGATCATCAGCATCGGCATGCCGCCCAGATTGGCATAGGCCGCCGCCGTGACGAGGTTGGTCGCCCCCGGCCCCAGCGTGGCCAGGCACACGCCGGCCTTGCCGGTGTGGCGGCCATAGGTGGCGGCCATGAAGCCCGCCCCCTGCTCGTGCCGCGTCAGGATCAGCTTGATGGCGGAGCGCCCCAGGCTGTCGAGGAAATCGAGATTTTCCTCCCCCGGCACGCCGAACACATATTCCACCCCTTCCGCTTCCAGGCACTGCACCAGCAGGTCGGACGCCTTGGTCATCACTCAGTCTCCTGCGCTCTGGGGCTGGCAGACGAACACGCTCAGATACCAGGGCGTGACCTGGGTTGACGGGCGATACTGGAACTGGCCGCCGGTGCCCGACAGGCTGGCGGCGATCTTCTGCGCGGTCGGCCCTTCCCCGGCCTCGCCCCGCACCTCCAGGCCAAGCGGCCGGTAACCGGGGTCGCGCTGGCGCACGATCGGCAGCATGCGCAGCCGCACCCGCCCGATCAGCACGGCATCGCGGGCGGCGGAATAGGCGGGGGAGGCCAGTCGGCGGGCGACATCATTGGCCTGCGGCAGGTTGCTGGCGGCGCCGGGGCCTTCGCACCAGAACACATCGATATCCCAGCCATCGCGGCGGCCGGCGCTCAGCGTGAGGGAGGCCGGCTGGGTGGCGGGATTGAGCTGCGGGTTGGCGGTCAGCAATTTCTGGTCGGCCACCACCTTCTGCACGGTCTGTTCATAGGCCGCCGCCGTGATCTGCGGTGCGGCGATGGCCGGCGCTGCCGGATTGGCCGGCGCGGCGGCCGTGTCGGTCCGCGCCCGGCGTTCGGTGGCGGATGCCGCCTCGGTCTGGATATAGTTGCGGCAGGAATCGATGCTGCCGATGATGCCGGCATTGTTGTTCAGGATCTTGCGCACCCCGAACTGCAGATCGTTCAGCCGCTGCGCCGCATCGACATGTTTTGGCGTGTCCACACTGGGGGTGAGCAGGCCAAGCGGATAGTTGGAAAGATCGGTCGGCTCGCGCAGGATATAGATGCACACCGCCTCGATCTTCGCCCGGGCCGACAGATTGGCCTTGTCCCCTTCATATTCCGACAGGCCGGAAAACAGCAGGTCATACACCCGCTTCACGCTGTTTTCCTTTTCCTGCAGGGCGTTATCAAAGGCGACGGCGCGGGCGTTGGCCTGGGAATTGATCGTGTAGATCAGGCTGGGCAGCCCCACCAGGAAGGTCAGGATCGTCGAGAGCGCCCTGATATTGGCTTCCCAACCCTTGAGGCCGCCAGCCGCATCCGCCTCGCCCGCCATCATCCGCCCCCTGTCGCCGCGCGCCGGCGCGCGCCGTCACATCCGCATTCGCCGCGATCGGCCAAGCGGTTGCAGTCCCACCTGCGGGGGCAAGCCTAACAGAAAACGCCGGCCCGCACAGGAGGCGGCAGGATCAGGGGGCCGGCAGGATCAGGCGGCAGGCAGGATCAGGCGGCAGGCGCGGCGAGCACGGCGGCGTGCGCCGCGATCAGGTCGCGGTCATCATGGTGCCACGGGTGGAAGCCCGGCCGGAAATAGCTGAACCACGGCAGGGCCACCTGGCGCAGCACGCCGGGCGTGCCGAGCAGATACCACCACAGCCGCGCCTGCGCGCGCCAGCCGGTGATGCCATCCTGGGCAAGCAGCGCCAGCGCATCCTTCACGCGGTTGGCGATGAAGTTGCGGGAGACGCGGAAGAACACCAGGCTGCGGATCGCCCAGCGTTTCGCCGGCTTCAGCTGCCGGGTGATGTGCATATAGGTGTCGAAGGCGACGCCCTTGTGCTCGATCTCCTCGATGGCGTGCCAGGTCCACATGGCGCGGGCTTCGTCGCTGGCACCAACGAACTGGCGGCCGCCGTGATCCAGCATGGCGTGGGCGAAGATGGCGGTGAAATGCTCCAGGCTCACCGTCACCAGCAATTGCGCCACCGGGTGGGTGGTGCGCGCCTGCACCAGGCTGTCGGCGATGCGCTTGTCGAAGGCGGCGATGTCATAGCCGGCGCCCGACACCTGGCGGTTGAAGGCGACATGCTCGCGGGTGTGATGGGCTTCCTGTTTCACGAACTGGTCGATCTGGGCGGCCAGTTCGGCCGGCACGGCATCGCGGAAACGGCGCACCGTCTCGATGAAGAAGGCCTCTCCGGCCGGAAAGCTGGCCGAAAGCGAATTGTGCCAGGCCGTGGCGATGGGATCGCCGCCCAGCCACCAGCGGGCGCGCACCTCGCCCCGGCCAAAACGCAGGTTGCGCGGCACGATGGCCAGATCGGCAGGTGCGGCAGATGCCATGATGTCGTGTCTCCCTTTGCCGCCCGCTTATTTGGCATGTGCGTGCCAAAATCAAGTGACCGGCGGCGAGGTGACGCGGCCGTCACTTGCCCGCGCCGGCGCGTGGGCAGATAATGGCCCCCTCACCTTTGGGCATTGATCATGGACAGCAAGGATCCCACCGCCTGGTTCGCGCCCAAGCGCTTCGGTTATGGCGCCGGCTTGCCACTGCGCTGGCAGGGCTGGGCGCTGCTGGCCGGCTTTGTGGCCGTGCTGCTGGCGGCGCAGTTGCTGGCGCCGCTGCTGCGCTTCGGCCTCACCGTCGCCGCCGCCTCCGTGCTGGTGATCGTGGCGCGCCGCCACACCGCCGGCGGCTGGCGCTGGCGCACGGGCCGCGATTGAGGCCTTACTGCACGCCCAGCAGCTCGATTTCGAACAGCAGCGTTGCCCCCGGCGGGATCACATCGCCGGCCCCGCTTTCGCCATAGCCGGCTTGCGGCGGCACGATCAGCGTGCGCTTGCCGCCCACCTTCATGCCGGCCACGCCTTCATCCCAGCCCAGGATCACCTCGCCGGCACCCAAGGTGAAGACGAACGGACGCCCGGTGGTGCGCGACGAATCGAACTGCTGGCCCTTCATCCCGTCGATATAAAGCCAGCCGGTGTAATGCACGGCCACGGCCTTGCCGGCTTCGGCCACCGCGCCGGTGCCAAGCTTGGTTTCGATCATGCGGGTGCCGCCGGGCAGCACCACCGGCGGGGCGGGCGCCGCCACGGCGGCAGCGGCGGCAAACACGGCGACAGGCGCAATCAGGGCGTGGATCATGCCCCTGCCAATGCCGGCAGTGCCGGCCGCTTTCAAGCCGCTTTCAGGCGGCCAGGCCCAGCCGCTGGCGGAAAAAGCCGATGACACGGGTTTCGGCCGCCTTGCCGGGGCCGCTGTCGGGCAGATGGATGGTCAGCACGCTGTGCGGTGCCATGCCGGTGCCTGGCCGGGCCGCCGCATCGTCAAGCTCGATCGTCTCCACCCGGCCGGGGAATTCGCGCTCATAACGGCGGAAGCGCGCATCCGGCACCAGCTTGTCAGAGGTGAAGCGCAGGGCGAGCAGCGACAGATCCTCCTTCTCGAACCGCGCCCGCGCGCAGGCGATCTCGGCCGGGGTCGCATCGATGCCGTCCGCACCGCCGCGGATCGGCAGGCTGGGCTGGCTCAGCACCGGGGCGATCACCGCCGGCTCTGTCATCATCGCCAGCGCAAAGCCGCCGGTGAAGCACATGCCGATGGCCCCCACGCCGGGGCCGCCGCACTCGGCATGGGCCTGGCGCGCCAGCGCCCGCAACCAGTCGACGATCGGGCTGGACTTGCCGTCGCGCCAAGTGGCGAATTCGCGGCGGATGCAGATGTTCAGGAATATCTGCTTCACCGCTTCGGCCTTGGTCGGCACCGAACCCGGCGTGCCGAACAGGCTGGGGCAAAACACGGTGAAGCCCGCCGCCGCCAGCCGGTCAGCAAATTCGATCACCAGCGTGTGCAGCGCCGGCACTTCGTGGATGACGATCACCGCCGGCCCGCTGCCACGGCGATAGACCGGCCGTGTGTAGGGCCCGGCGGTGAAATCGGTGCAGACATAATCGCTGAGCGGCATGTGAAAATCCCCCGTTGCGGCGCGCACACTGCGGCGGGGGTGGGCGCTTGGCAAGGCGCGCGCGGTGGCCCTCACGCTTGCGGGAGGGGGCTTGGGGGGGGGCACGGAGAAAGAAAGGAAGGAAGGAAGGAAAGAGGGGCGTGGCAAAGCCACGCCGTCAGACGCGTCAAGAATGGCGGCCTGAGGGCCGCCGTTCTTGCGCGCTGGCCGGCCCTTGCGCGAGTCCGCGCGCGGCACGCGCGCTGGCCGCGCTGCGGCTTGGTGGGTCCTCCGGGACTTGAACCCGGAACCTACCGCTTAAAAGGCGGGCGCTCTGACCGATTGAGCTAAGGACCCCCAACAGCGGGGCGCGCGCATCAGGCGCGGGGCAGGCCTTTAGGGCGAAGCGCGCGGGCACGCAACTGTCTTGCCGTCAGATTGTGAACCGGGTGCCGCCAGCCGGGCGCCACCGCCGCCAGCGGGTCCAGCACGAAGCGCCGTTCGGCCAGGCGCGGGTGCGGCACCACCAGCCTTGGCACCCGCAGCACCTGCCCGCCGGCCGCCACGATATCCAGATCGAGCACCCTGTCCCCCCAGCGCCGCCCGCGCCGGCGGCCAAAGCCGCGCTCGATTGCCTGCAGCGCGGCCAGCAGCGCCGGCAGGCTGCCGGCCCAGTCCAGCGCCGCCACGGCATTGGCATAGCGGCGGGTGCCCGGCCCCAGCGGCGGCGTCGCGATGATCGGCGAGATGCGCGCCACCCGCCCCAGCGCCGCCAGCGCGGCGATGGCGGCGCGCACCACGCCGGCCGGCCGGCCGTGGCGGCCATGACAGCGGTTGGAACCCAGCGCGATGAGGATGATTGCCATATCCGCCCCAGCCCCTACAGGCATGGGCGATGACTGACGAGACACTTAAGCCCGGCCCGCCGCACCCCGGCACGCCGCCGCGCGACTGCCCGCTCTGCCCGCGCCTGGTCGCCTATCGTGCCGAGCAGCGCGAACGGCACCCGAACTGGTGGAACGCGCCGGTGCCCCCCTCAGGCGATGCCGCCGCCTGGCTGGCGATCGTCGGCCTTGCGCCCGGCCTGAAGGGCGCCAACCGCACCGCCCGCCCCTTCCATGGCGACGAAGCCGGCAAGATGCTGTTCGGCACGCTGGCCGAACTGGGCCTGGCGACGGAAACGCCGGAAGGCTGGCACGCGCCGGGCCTGTTCATCACCAACGCTGTCGCCTGCGCCCCGCCCGGCAACCTGCCGGAGACGGCGGAAAAGCACAATTGCCGGCCCTTTCTGGCCGAACAGCTGGCCGCCCTGCCGGCGCTGAAAGTGGTCGTCGCGCTGGGCGAAACCGCCCACCAGGCCGCGATCAAGGCGATCGGCGGCAAGCTGCCCAAATATCGCTTCGGCCACGGCGCGGTGCACAAATTGCCGTCGGGCGTGATGCTGGTGGACAGCTATCACTGCAGCCGGCTCAACACCAACACCGGCCTGCTGACGCCTGCGATGTTCAAGGCGGCGCTGGCGGCGGCAATGCAGCTCGGCCAGCCGGGCTGAGCTGTCCTACACGGGCAAAGCCTGCCATGATGGTGCCGCCCGGCCGCTGACACTGCGCCGGGGCGCGGCGGGAGGCGCCGCGCCAGCCCGCCAGATGCGTCACCTCTGTCAACTTTCGGGGGGCGAATCAGATGTCCTGCGCCAGCCGGGTGTAAAGCTCCGGCCGGCGGTCGCGGAAGAAGCCGAAGGCGGCGCGGTGGCGGGCGGCGAGATCAAGGTCAAACGTCGCCTGCACCACGCCGGGCGTCGCATCATCGAGATCATCAACGATGTCGCCGCGCTGGTCGCAGGCAAAGCTGGTGCCATAGAAGCTCTGGGCGTGCGGGGTGCCGGCCTCTTCGGTGCCGATGCGGTTGCAGGCCAGCACCGGCACGACGTTGGAAACGGCATGGCCCACCATCGCCCGCCGCCACAGCCGGCGGGTGTCGAGATCGGGATCATGCGGTTCGGTGCCAATGGCGGTGGGGTAGAGCAGCAGCTCCGCGCCCATCAGCATCATGGCGCGGGCGGTTTCCGGGTACCATTGGTCCCAGCAGATGCCGACGCCGATGACGCCTTTCTTCGTCGGCCACACCTTGAAGCCGGTGTTGCCGGGGCGGAAATAGAATTTCTCCTCATAGCCCGGGCCGTCCGGGATATGGGATTTGCGATAGACGCCCATGATGTTGCCGCCATCATCGATCATGGCGAGGCTGTTGTAATGGTGATGCCCGTCCTTTTCGAAGAAGGAACAGGGGATGTACGTCTTGGTCTCCAGCGCCACTTCGCGCATCGCGGCGATGGCGGGGTGCCTGTCCACCGGCAGGGCGTTGGCGAACAGCCCCTCATCCTCGTGGCGGCAGAAATAATGGCCTTCGAACAATTCGGGCGGCAGCACGACGTCCACCCCGTCGGCGGCGGCGCGGGCGGCGGCGGCGGCAGTCATGGCGATATCGGCATCGCGGTTGCCGGAAAAGGCCAGCTGCAGGCCGGCGACGGTGATGGTGCGGGTCATGCCGGCGCCGTTAGCGCAGGAATGTGGCGCGGGGAAGACCGTGGATCTGCGCGCTACTTCGGCTGCTGCTGGGTGATGCAGTGGAAGCTGCCGCCGCCGGTGAGGATATGATCGGCGCGCATGCCGATGGTGCGGCGGGTGGGGAACAGCTCCGCGATCGCCTTCACCGCATCATCATCGCTGGCGGTGCCATAGAGCGGCACCACCACGACGGCATTGGCGATATAGAAATTCATGTGGCTGGCCGGCACGATGCGATCATCCATCATCACCGTGCCCGGCGACGGGATCGGCACGATATCAAGGCCGAAATCGCGGGCCCGGTCCCAGGCGTCTTCATAGACATCCTTGTTGGGATCGGTTTCGTCCATCGCCACCGGCAGCGCCAGCCGGCCGGGGCCGACAAAGCGGGCGAGATTGTCGACATGGCCATCGGTGTGATCGTTCAGCAGCCCGTCGCCCAGCCACAGCACCCGATCAAGGCCCAGATCACGGCGCAGGTGGCTCTCCACCTCGTGCTGGTCCATCCGCGGGTTGCGGTTGGGGTTGAGCAGGCATTGTTCGGTGGTGACGGCAAGGCCGGTGCCATCGACATCGATGGCGCCGCCTTCCAGCACCCAGGCATGACGGGCCAGCGGTGTCTTCGTCAGGCCGGCGACGAAAGCCGCCACGCCGGCATCGCCGGGCAGATCATATTTGCCGCCCCAGCCATTGAAGCGGAAACCGGCGGCGGCGAGGCCATGCGGCGACTGCAGGAACAGCGGGCCGGTGTCACGCAGCCAGATGTCGCCGAAATCATAGGCATGCAGGCGCACGTTGGCATCACCCAGCAGCGCCCGGGCGGCGGCAGCGGCCGCATCGTTGGCGACCAGCAGTTCAACGCGCTCGCCGCTGGCGATTTCGCGGACCATGGCGGCAACTTCCGCCTGCGCCGGTGCCAGATCGTCCTGCCAAAGATCGGCGTGGGAAGGAAACGCCGTCCAGGTGGCGGCATGGGCAGCCCATTCTGCGGGTTGTCGCGCCGTCATGTTCCGTCCCATCACTCCGTTTGCAATCGCCCGGCCCACCGCACATCGATCGCACGGCGCCCTGCAGTTAAACTGTTGCTGTGGCGATTGATTGCCAGCCAAATTACCGGCTGGCAACCCGCGATATGCGCTGCCGCCTCAGTCTGCGGCGGCGGCCGGCGGCTTGAAGCCCTGCGCCACCACATACCATTCGCTGGAGCCCTTGCGGCTGGCCGGCGGCTTCACATGCTTCACCGTGGTGAAATGGCGCTTCAGCGCCGCCGTCAGTTCGCCATCGCCGCCGCCGGCCAGCACCTTGGCAAGAAAGTTGCCGCCCGGCCGCAGCAGCCGTGTCGCCATGTCGAGCGCGGTCTCGATCAGGCCCATGGTGCGCAGATGGTCGGTCTGCTTGTGGCCCACCGTGTTGGCGGCCATGTCGCTCATCACCAGATCGGCCGGGCCGCCCAGCGTGGTCAGGATCAGCGCCTCGCTGTCATCGTCGGTGATGTCCTTCTGGAACAGGTCCACGCCCGGCAGCGGCTCGATCTCCAGCAGGTCCATGCCGATCACCTTCGCCTTGGGCCGCTTCTGCTTGACGACCTGGCACCAGCCGCCGGGCGCGGCGCCCAGATCGACCACCCGGTCAACGCCGTTCAGGATGCCGAACTGTTCATCCAGCTCTTTCAGCTTGAAGGCGGCGCGGCTGCGATAGCCCTGCGCCTTGGCAGCCGCGACATAGGGATCATTCAGCTGCCGTTCCAGCCAACGCACCGATTGCGCCGTGCGCCGCCGGGCGGTCTTGACGCGAACCTTGCCGCCGCGCGAACGGCCGGTGGAATTGTTGCCCGTCATTTGCCCGCCATCCACATGCCGTCACGCATCATCAGGGTGCGCAATATCCCTTCGCGGATGCCGCGATCGGCCACCCGCACCTGCCCGCCCGGCCAGCGGGTGAGGATGGCCTCCAGGATGGCGCAGCCGGCCACGATCAGCTCGGCGCGGTCAGGCCCCACGCAGGCGATGCGGGCACGCTCGGCCACGCTGGCCAGCCCGATATTGTGGCACAGGGCGGCCAGATCCTGCGTCGCCACGGCGCAGCCATCGACACGGCGGCGATCATAGCCGGGCAGGCCCAGCTGCACGCTGGCCAGCGTGGTGATGGTGCCAGATGTGCCGAGCAGTTGCACCTCGTGCACGCCGCGCGCCTCCAGCCGGGCGGCGAAACGGTCAAGCCAGGGCCTGATCTGGTCGCACATGCGGGCATAGGCGGCGATCCGGTCATCGGCGCCGGGCCATTGCGGCTCGGTTTCGGCCAGGGAGACAACCCCCCACGGCATCGACACCCAATCGATGATGGCCGGCGGCGCATCGCCGACACCGGTGGGCGACACCAGCATCAGTTCGGTGGAGCCACCGCCGATATCAAACACCAGCGCCGGCGGGCCTTCGGCATCGATGAGGACATGGCAGCCCAGCACCGCCAGCCGCGCCTCTTCGGCGGCGCTGATCACGTCCAGCGCAATGCCGGTTTCGGCATAGACACGTTCGACAAAGGCGATCCCGTTGCTGGCGCGGCGGCAGGCTTCGGTGGCGACATTGCGGGTGAGGCGCACATCGCGGCGCGCCAGCTTTTCAGCACAGGCGGCAAGGGCGGCCAGCGTGCGGTCCATGGCGGCGTCGGACAGGCGGCCGGCATCGAGCAGACCTTCGCCCAGACGCACGACCCGGCTGTAGGCATCCACGACCGTGAAGCCATCGGCCGACGGGCGGGCGATCAGCAGGCGGCAATTGTTGGTGCCCAGATCCAAGGCACCATAAGCGCGCGGCCGGCGATGCGGCGCGGTGGCGGCCCGGCTTCGGGCGGAACCTTTCTCGGCGGCGCCGCGGCGTTCGCCAGCGGCAAGGTCGGTCGGGGCCGGCATCGGCAAGTCCAGTCAGAAACATCAACTGCCTTGGACATCAGCCCTCTTCGCGGAGGGGCCGCCGCGGCAGAACCTGACATCACGCTAGCCATTTCATCGCGCAAACGCAAATCGGCCATCCTTCGGGTGGCTTCGCCCTGTTGACCCGGCCGCGCCATGCCGCTAGAGGGCCGCTTCGCGCTGGCCGTTGCCCCGTCGTCTAAAGGTAAGACTCCGGACTCTGACTCCGTTAATCGAGGTTCGAATCCTCGCGGGGCATCCAGCGCTGCCAGCAGCATGCCGCCATGGTTCAGCAGGCCAGCGCCAGCTCCGTCGCCTGGGCGATGGCGCGCTTGGCGTCGAGTTCCGCCGCCTCGAACGCGCCGCCGATCAGCCGGGCCGTCACTCCGCGTGCCACCAGCGCGTCATGCAGGCCCCGCTCCGGCAGCTGGCCGGCGCAGATGATGACCGTGTCGACATCGAACAGGCGCGGCTCGCCATTCACCAGCGTGTGCAGGCCGGCATCGTCAATCTTCAGGTAGGTGACGCCGCCCATCAGCTTCACGCCGCGCCGCAGCAGGCTCAGCCGATGCGTCCAGCCGGTGGTGCGGCCCAGCGAGCGGCCGGGTGAGCCGTCGCTGCGCTGCAGGATCAGCACTTCGCGCCCGGCATGTTCGATCTGCGGAGCCACGCCGGTGACACCACCGCGCGGATGGTTGGCGAAATCAACGCCCCATTCGCGGCAGAAGGTGGGGATGTCGGTGGCGGCCGACAGCCCGGCATGGGTGATCAGCGTGGCGACATCGAAGCCGATGCCCCCTGCCCCCATGATGGCGACGCGCCGGCCAACCTCGCGGCGGCCCAGGATGGCATCAATATAGGACACCGCCTTGGGATGATCGATGCCGGGCAGATCGGGTGTGCGCGGGCGAATGCCGGTGGCGATGATCAGCTCGTCATGGCCGGCAGCGGCCAGAGTGTCGGCATCCACCCACGCGCCCAGCTTCAGCGTGATGCCCAGCTTTTCGATCATGCGGCCGAAATAGCGCAGGGTTTCGTGAAACTCCTCCTTGCCCGGCACGCGCTTGGCGAGGTTGAACTGCCCGCCGATTTCGGCCGCCGCGTCATAGATCGTCACCCGGTGGCCGCGCTGCGCTGCCTCCACGGCAAAGGCCAGGCCCGCCGGCCCGGCGCCGACAACCCCGAAGTTGCGGGCAATCCGGGCGGGCACCACCGGCATCAGCGTTTCGTTGCAGGCGCGCGGATTGACGAGGCAGGAGGTGAGCTTGCCAGTGAAGGTGTGATCGAGGCAGGCCTGATTGCAGGCGATGCAGGTGTTGATCTCGTCCTCCCGCCCCTCCCACGCCTTCTTCACCAGATCGGCATCGGCCAGCATCGGCCGCGCCATGGAAACGAGATCGGCATGGCCGGCGGCCAGCACCGCTTCGGCCACATCCGGCATGTTGATGCGG
This sequence comes from Sphingomonadales bacterium, assembly GCA_037131365.1. Taxonomy (GTDB): domain Bacteria; phylum Pseudomonadota; class Alphaproteobacteria; order Sphingomonadales; family Sphingomonadaceae; genus Sandarakinorhabdus. The sequence goes on along the minus strand of JBAXRE010000013.1, from coordinate 48,257 downwards.
TTGGAGGTGATCATCGGCACGCGCACATGTTTGCGGATGCGCCCCGTCACTTCGGCAAAGGCGGCGCGCGGCACCATGGTGGCGATGGTCGGCACCTGCGCCTCGTGCCAGGTGAAGTGGGTGGAGATGATACTGGCGCCGGCGGCCTCCACGGCCTGGGCCAGCTGCACCACCTCCCCGCCGGACATGCCGCCGTCCAGCATGTCCATGGCCGGGATGCGGAAGATCAGGATGAAATCATCGCCCACGGCCGCCCGCACGCGGCGGATGACCTCGACGGGGAAGCGCATGCGGTTTTCGAAGCTGCCGCCCCATTCGTCGGTGCGGGTGTTGGTCTTTTCGACGAGGAAGGTGGAGAGGAGATAGCCGGCCGAACCGATGATCTCCACCCCATCATAGCCCGCCGCCTTGGCCTGCGCGGCGCAATTGGCGAAATCGGCCAGCTGCTTCTCGATGCCGTCCGCATCCAGTTCGTTCGGTACATGGCGGCCGATGCGGGAGCGGATGGCGGATGGCGCGACACAGTCCGGCGTGCCGGCGAGCGGCCCGGCGTGGAGGATCTGCATGACGATCTTCACATCAGGGTCGGCGGCGTGGACGGCTTCGGTGACGATGCGGTGCTGCGCGGCTTCCTGCGGCGTCGAAAGCTTGCCGCCGCCGCCGGCCTCGTGATTGGGCGCGATGCCGCCGGTGATGATCATCCCCACCCCGCCGCGGGCGCGCTCCGCGAAGAAAGCCGCCATGCGTTCGAAGCCGCCATCGATATCCTCCAGCCCCGTGTGCATGGAGCCCATCAGGATGCGATTCTTCAGCCGTGTGTGGCCCAGATCGAGCGGCGTGAAGATCAGCGGATATTTGGAGTGCGCAGCCATGACCAGAGGCTATCAGCGCGGCGCGCCAGCGCCAGCCTGATCAAGCCGGCAGGATCACCAGCCGAAAACATAACGCTCCCGCCGCACATCCGCCCCGCCGCGCAGCGTGCCGGTGCCCGGCACGACGCCCGCCGCGACGACTCCGGTGGAGACGCCATAAGGCCCCAGCACCGCCAGCTTGTGGCCGCGCGCCGCAAGGCCGGCGCGGGTGGCTGCCGGCACGCGATTCTCGATCTCCAGCACGCCCGGCGCATCCTGCTTGATGCCGAAGCTGTTGTGGAAATGGTTGGAATTGATGCGGGGCTCCTCGATGGCGGCCTGCAGCGGTTGATTGTGGATGAGCACCCGCAGCAGCACGTTCATGATCTGCTGGTCCTGATTGTCGCCGCCCGGCGTGCCGATAGCGAGGTACGGCTTGCCGTCCTTCAGCACCAGCGTCGGCGTGAGTGTCGTGCGCGGGCGCTTGTGCGGCGCGATCACGTTGGGGCTGCTCGCATCCAGATCGAAGATGGTCAGCCGGTTGGACATCGGCACACCGGTGTCACCCGCGATATAGGCACCGCCCAGCAGCCAGCCGGATGAGGGCGTGCAGCTGAACAGATTGCCGTTCGCGTCCACCACCTCGATGGCGGTGGTATCGGCGCTGGGCCGCGCCGGGGGCTTCAGCATGTGCGGCAGGAACGCGGGCGTGGGGCGCGGCACGCCTTCAAAGGCCCAGGGGTTGCCATAGCGGTGTTCGAGGCTCGCCATCGGCCCGATGCTCTGCGCGCGCTGCGCGGCATAGGCCTTGGAGAGCAGCCCCTTGCCGGGCACCTTCGCGAAATCGGGATCGCCGAAATACATGTTGCGATCGTCGAAGGCCAATTTGATGCTCTCGGCCAGCGTGTGGAGATAGAGTTCCGATCCGGGAGGCATTTGGGCGATGCCGGCAGCCTCGGCGATGTTGAGCGCCAGCAGCAGCGCCGGGCCCTGGCTCCAGAAGCCGCCCTTCAGCACGCTGTGGCCGAACACATCCACCTGCGTCGGCGCTTCCAGCCGGCCCTGGTAGCCGGCAAGATCGGCATAGCGCATCAGGCCGCCATCGGCTTCCACCGCCGCGGTGATGCGCCTGGCGATATCGCCTTTGTAGAAGGCATCGCGGCCAGCGCGGATGGCCGCGACACGGTTCTGCGTGCGGGCCAGCGCGGCACGGTCGGCCTCGGCAATGGTGCGCAGCGTACGGGCGAGATTGGGCTGGCGGAAGATCTGCCCGGTCTGCGGCGGCGTGCCATCGGGGTAATAGGTCTTGCGCGACCACGCCCATTCCGACGTCGCGGCCTGCTGGCTGGCGAACACCTCGGCCAGGAAATTGTACATCACGAAGCCGTCGGCCAGTTCGATCGCCGGCTGCATCACCTCAGCCAGGCTCTTGGTGCCGTTGAACTCCAGCGCCAGCGCCATGGCATCGAGGACGGCCGGAATCGTGCCGCCATTGGGGCCGTTGCCGGGGATGACACCGGCCGCCGCGAAATAATCCGGCGTGGCAAGGCCGGGCGCCGTGCCCTGGCCGTTCACCACCACGCTGCGGCCGCTTTTCGCATCATGGATGATGGCCGGCGCTTCGCCGCCAAAGCCGAAGTGGGAGATTTCGGTGACCGCCGCGGCAAACACCGCCGCAACACCGGCATCGGTGGCGTTGCCGCCCGCCATCAGCATGCGGATGCCGGCGGCGCAGGCATAATGGCGGCCGGCAGCGACAATGCCGAAGCTGCCGGTGATTTCGGGGCGCAGCGTCTCGCCGGCGCTGATCAGGCGGGTGGGTTCCACCGGTGCTGCCGTCTGTGCGCCCAGGCGCGCGGGCCAGGCCGCCATCGCGCCGCCGGCCAGCAGCATTGCCGCCACGTCGCGCCGGCTGGCACCAAAAACGTCACCCATTGCCCGTCCCCTCCCTGCGGTTGCTGCTCGCCCCTTAGGGGAAGAGGTGCCGCCTTGGATAGGGGCCGTTCAGCACCAGCCGCGTTCGCGGGCAATCATCGCGGCATGGGTGCGATTGCGCGCGCCCAGCTTGCGGCAGATCAGCTTGACGTGCAGCTTCACCGTCGGTTCGCGCAGGTCAAGCTCGCGGGCAATTTCCTTGTTGGCATGGCCGGCACACAGGCCCGAAAGCACCTGGCGTTCGCGCGGTGACAGCCGGCTGTCGCCTTCCCCGTCGGCCGGGGCCGGGCGCGCAAGCTGGAACGGCACATAGGTTTCGCCCGCGGACATGAAACGGATGGCGTTGACCACCGATCGTGCCGGCAGCGTCTTGGGCAGATAGCCGGAGGCGCCGCAGGCCAGCACCTGTTCTGGCACGCCCGCCGGCGCCAGGCCCGACATCAGCGCCACTGGCCGGCCGCCATTCATGCCCACGGCCTGTGCCAGCCCGCCAAAGCCGTTCATGCCCGGCATGGCATAATCCAGCAGCACCAGATCAAACGGCGGCGACGTGGCGATGGCCGCCAGCGCCTGCGGCAGATCGGCGACGGTTTCGACTTCGAAGCCGCCTTCGGCTTCCAGATAAGACCGCAGCACATCGCGCAGCAGCTCGTGATCATCTGCAACCAGGATACGCACGGCTCAGCTCCTGTCCTGGGCAGCGCTCATCGCTGTGCGGGCGGCATCGACCACGGCCGCCATGGTGGCGGGCTTGGCCAGAACGGCATCGAACAGCGCCGCTTCCTCGTGGCGGCGCTGCAGAAGGCGCGGCAGCGCCGTCATCAGCAGCAGCGGCAGATCGGCGCGCACGGTACGCAGCCGGCGGGCCAGCGCGGCGCCGTTCATGCCCGGCATGTCGTAATCGCTGATCACCAGATCCCAGGCCGAAGGATCCTCGATCACGGCGGCCAGCGCATCGGCGGGATCAAGGCAAGGGCCCGGTTCGGCCCCGGCACTTTCCAGCATGGCCACAAGTGTGTCGACCACGGCCGGATTGTCGTCCACCACCAGCACCGCCTTGCCGGCCAGCACATCGGCATCGGCTGCCAGCAGCGGTGCCGGCAGCGGCATCACCTGGGCATCCGATTGCAGCGGCCAGAACAGATCGAAGATTGTGCCGGTGCCGGGCTGGCTGAACAGCGCGATGGCGCCGCCGGCATTGGCCACGATGCCGGCGACAACGGCAAGGCCAAGGCCGGTGCCGGCGTCGCCCTTGCGGGTGAAGAAGGGCTGGAACACCTGGGCCAGCTCGTCACCGGCAATGCCGCAGCCGGTATCGGCAACCCGGATCAGCGCCGCCGGCCCGGTGGGGACATGGCCAACCAGCACCTGGCCAACCGGCGGTTCCTGGCCGGCCGGCAGCAGACGCAAGGTGATGCGTCCGTCACCGCCGGGTGTCAGCGCGTCACGGGCGTTGAGCACGAGGTTGAGCACCACCTGCAGCAGCTCGGTCTCATCGGCATTGGCAAGCAGCGGCGCGTCGGGAATGTCGAGATCGATGCGGTGCTGCGTGTCGGCCAGGCTGGGCCGGACGAGATCACGCACGCCGATCAGCACCTTGCGCAGATCGATGGGGCGGAAGTCCGGCTGGCGGCTGCCCAGGGCGAGCAGCTTGTCGACCAGCGCGGTCGCCGTGCCGGCGGCATTCTGGATGCGCAGCGCGTGATGGCGCACGCCCTTGTCGGGCACGGCTTCCAGCAGGCTGGCGGTGCCGGCGATGGCGGCAATGAGATTGTTGAAATCATGGGCGATGCCGCTGGCCAGCTGGCCCACGGCCTCCTGGCGCTGGGCCAGCATCAACTGCTCGCGCAGGCGGGCCTTTTCGCGCTCCATGGCGATGCGGTCGCCAATGTCGCGGGTGACGCAGACAATGCCGCCCTCGCTGGCGCGCGACAGGCTGACCTCCTGCTCGATCACCGACCCGTCGGCGCGGCGCCCCTTGGCCTCGCCGCGCCAGCGCCCGGCCGTGGCGACCACCGGCATGGCATTTTCGGCCAGCTCCCGCGCCACCGTCTCGTCGTACAGGTGGCTCCACGGCCTGCCGATCAGATGGCTGGCATCGGGATAGCCAAACATGGTGGCGTGGCTGCGGTTCATGAAGATGAAGCGGCCTTCGGCATCGGTGACGGCAATGCCGTCGTCCGACGCTTCGATGGCGGCAAGCTGCTGCGCCAGCATGGCCTTGGTGGCGGCCCGCTGCTCTTCCAGCTGCTTGCGGGCCGACACATCTCGGATGATGGCGGCAAAGCCTTCGGGTTCGCCTTCCCCTTCGGCGGGCCACATGCCCAGCGACAATTCGATGGGAATCTCGTGACCGGCCTTGCAGGTGGCCGGCACCTCCACCGTCTTGCCGACCAGCTTTGTCGGCCCGCGGCCGCGCAGCCGAGCCATGCCGCTGTTGTGGCCATGGCGGTGGCGATCGGGGATGATCAGATCCAGCGGCCGGCCAACCGCTTCGGCCGCGCTCCAGCCGAACATCTGCTCGGCCGCGCGGTTCCAGTGGATGATGCGGCTTTCGGCATCGGAACAGACGAAGGCATCGGTGGTGGTTTCGGCAATCAGATGCGAAATGCGCTGATCCTGGCGCATGCGGGACGATTCGATCCGGCCCATCACCTGGCCCGCCATCAATTGCAGCGCAGCAGCATCGCGGGCGCTGAACCCGTCGCGCGGACTTCTGTCGATCACACACAGCGTGCCAAGCCGGTGGCCGGACGATGCCACCAGCGGCGCGCCGGCATAGAAGCGGATGAACGGAGCACCGAGCACCAGCGGATTGGCGGCAAAACGCGGGTCGCGCGCAGCATCGGGCACCACCAGCACGCCATCACCGGCAATCGCATGGGCACAGAAACTGTCGGCCCGGCGGGTTTCGCACACATCAAGGCCATGGCGCGACTTGAACCACTGGCGATCGGCATCGACCAGGCTGACCAGCGCGATATCGGTTGCGAAGCGATCGGCGGCCAGCCGGGTGATGACGTCAAGCGCCGGATCTGGCGGGCTGTCAAACACGCCGAGAAAGCGCAGTGCGGCAAGCCTTTCCGTCTCGTCAGGCAAGCATGGCGGAACGGCAAATTCTGTCATCATAAGTCCGGGAACGTTAACATAATGCTCGCTTAGCGCGCCAGACTGCGCGTGCGCAAGCGGGTTAGATGGCCACACCGCGCTATACTTTGGTATAGGCCTTTTGTTCCCAATGCAGGGGCTTGGCCCCCAAACGGGCGTACTGGCTGCCCGATGGCGTGCATCCGTGCTGCCTTTGGCACCAAGACCCATCCCGACGCGCAACAGACGCCGCGATCTTTATCATTCATTAACCAAAACAGCCACGGCATTACCGCCGCCGGCCATATCCACTGTCACAAGGAACATGACATGAAGACCATCACTGCCAGTGTCCTGGCGCTTGCCGCCCTCCTGTCGGCCGGTGCTGCCGCTGCCGCCACTGCCGATGCCGGCGCTGGCGCCAAGATCATCGCCCCGCTGGAAATCAGCCGCACGGCCGACCTTTATTTCGGCACCATCGCCCCGTCGACCACGGTGGGCGACAAGGTCATCGTCGCGGCTGACGGCAGCCGCCAGTGCGGCCCGGCGCTGACCTGCCTGACGACCGACCAAACTGCCGCCGCCTTTGCCGTGACCGGTGAAGAGGATGCCTTCTACACCATCTCGCTGCCCAGCGAGATCAAGATCGTCAACCATAAGGGCACAAGCATGCGCGTCAGCGACTTCTCCGGCTCCAAGACCAGGGGCCAGTTGCTGAAGGGTGCCGACAGCTTCACCGTGGGCGGCACGCTCGATGTCGGCGTGCGCCAGGAAGCCGGCCGCTACCGGGGCAGCTTCACCGTCGCCGTCGAGTATCAATAAGCTCCGTGGCAGGGGGGAAGGACACCCGGCATCTCCCCCGGTGCCGGGTGCCCGACCCCCCGTTTCACCACCCGTATCGTGCCCATGTGCACCCCCAGACCAACCCCTGCCATCCGAAGGTCTGATGCCATGAAATTCCTGTCCGCAGCGGCGCTCATCGCCGCTCTGGCGGCCGTGCCGGCGCGTGCCGAGCTGCTGGTCGCCCCCACCCGCGTCGTGCTGACGCCCGCCGCCCGCACCGCCGAACTCGTGCTGGTCAACAAGGGCACCGAAGCCGCCGCCTTCCGCCTGGCGCTGGAAAACCGCCGCATGCGCGATGATGGCGGCCTGGAAGCCGCGACCGCGCCGCAGCCCGGCGAGGCCTTTGCCACCGACAAGCTGCAGATCTCGCCGCGCCAGCTGCTGCTGGAACCCGGCGCCCGCCAGGTGGTGCGCATCATGGCCACCGCGCCGTCCGCCCTGCCGCCCGGCGAATATCGCAGCCATCTGCGGCTGATGTCGGCACCGGTGAGCGCCGGCCGCACCACTGTCAGCACCGGCGACCGGCCCGACAACAGCCTTTCGATCGAACTGATCGCCATACGGTCGATCACCGTGCCGGTGATCCTGCGGGTCGGCCCGCTGGCCGCCAAGGTCAGCATCGATGCCGCCGCCATGTCGAAAACAGATGCCGGCCAGCTGATCATCCGCCTCGGCCGCAGCGGCACACGATCCACCTATGGCGACATCAGCCTGACGATCGCGGGCGAGAAACAGCCGGCCTGGCTGGTGCGCGGCGTGGCCATCTACACGCCCAACACCGGCCGCGATGTCGTGTTGCCGCTGCCGGCCGACGTACGGGCGCGCCTTGCCGGCAAGCGGGTGACGATCGCCTATGTCTCGACCGACGCCGGCGAGCCTGGCCTTGCGGGCACCACGCTCGCCAGCCTGACCGCCGCGCTCTGACCGGCATCGGCGCTGCCGGCAGGGGCCCATCATGCGCATCCGGTTGCCGGCGGCGCGGCGTTGGCTGGCGGCGCTGTGCGCCGGGCTGCTGGCGGTGTCGGCAGCGGCCGAACCGCCGGCACCCGCCCCCGCTCCCGCCCCCGCACCGCCGCCCCCGCCGGCATCGGTGTTCGACAGCTTGTTCGGCGCCGATCCGGCCAGCGGCCGCGCCGGCAAGGCCGCTGATGGCCTGTCGCTGCCCGGCCTGTTCGCCGATGGCAAGCTGCTGGCTGACGCCCTGGCCCTGCACGATCTCGGCCCCGGCCAGGGGGCCTGTGTCGCCATCGCGGCGCTGCTCGATGCGGTCGAGGTCCGCCACGAGCCGGTCGATGGCGGCATCAGCGTCACCCTGCCCGATCCGCAGCGCACCATCCTGATCCCGGCGGCAGCCCTGCTCGACAGCCCCAACGGCCGCTGCCTGCCGCTCACCGCCGTGCCGCGCCACCTGCCCTTTTCGCTCACGCTCGATCCGGTCAGCCAGCGCCTGTTGCTGGCGGCCCAGGCCCCCCTGCCGGCGCTGATGCGCCTTGCCCGCGAAGCGCGCATCGCCGTGCTGCACCCCGAAACCCTGCAACCGGCCTTCCCGCTGCTGCCGCGCCCGGCCGCCGCTGCCGCCACCTTGTGGAGCGTCGATCTTGGCGCCAGCCTTGTCCACGCCGCGGGCCGCAGCGACACCGCGCTGGCCGCCCAGGCCAGCGGCGCGCTGTTCGGGCTGACCGCGCGCGCCGGGCTTGGCCTGTCAAACCATGCACCACTGCGGTTCGGCCTCACCCTGTCCGACGCGCGCGACACGCCGGATATGCTGGGGCCGCTGGGTGCCCGCAGCATTGCCATCGGTGATGTTGCCAGCCCGTCGCAGCCGCTGATCGCCGATGCGCTGTCAGGGCGCGGCCTCGTCATCTCCTCCCGCCCGCCGTGGCGCGCCGATCTGGTGGACGACATCACCTTGTCAGGCCCGCTGCCGCCGGGCTGGGAAGCCGAGCTGTGGCACGAGGACCGGCTGGTCGCCGTTACCCGCACCGCAGATGCCGCCGGCCAGTGGCGCTTTGCCGACCTGCCGGTGCGGCTGGGCGCGAACCGCTGGGAGGTGCGCCTCTATGGCCCCTATGGCGAACACAGCGAACATGTCTTCACCCGGCTGGTCGGCACCGAAATGAATGCCGAGAACGAGGTGGATTACAGCATCGGCTTCGTTGATGGCGGCCGGCCGCTGTTGGGGCCGACACCGGTGCGCGGCCGCACCGGGCCGGCGGGCTTTGCCGCGCTGGGCTGGGGCGTGACGCCATCAATGACGGCAAGGCTGGGCGTGCATGCGCCGCTGGCCAGCCCGCCATCGCTGTCGCTGGGGCTGAACGGTGCCAGCGCCGGCACCTTGTGGGCCGCCACCCTGGCCCGCGACGGTGGCAGCGGACTGGCCGGGGCGGTGCGGCTGGCGCGGCGGCTGGGCGGCACCGATCTGATTGCCGACAGCGCGCGCTTCGGGCGGACGGCGGACGCCGCGCAAACCGCGCAGGCCCGCGAATTTTCGGCGCTGAGCAGCCTGTCGGGCCAGGGCCGGCTGGCGCTGGGCCGGCTCAGCCTGCCGTGGCAATTGCGGCTGCAGGCCGGGCAGCGGCGCAGCGGCGGCAGCGCGCAGGCCGTCTCGGCCCGGCTCGCCGTGCCGGTGGGCGGCTGGCAGGCCAACGCCGGCCTGGGCCTCAGCCGCCAGGGCCGCAGCGGCTGGCAGGGCAGTGCCAGCTTCGGGGTTGCCACCGGGACCGGGGCCTGGCGGCTGCGCGCCGGCAGTGATGCGATGTTCAGCGCCGGCCGCTGGCAGCTGGGGGGTGCCACGCTGAGCGCGGCGCACACAAGTGCGAGGGGGGCCGTCAATCTGGATCTGGGCTGGCAGGCGCAATCGGGGCGGCTGTCGGGCGGCGTGTCGGTAGGCCGCAGGCTGGGCGCCGTTGGCCTTTCGGCCAGCGCCGCCCACGGCAGCGATGGCTGGCGTCTGGGTGTGGGGCTGGTGGTGGGGCTGTGGCAGGCCGGCGGGCACTGGCACAGCGCGCCGGCAGGCCTGTCCCGCGCCGGGGCCATCGCCGCCGATCTGTTCATTGACGAGAATGGCAATGGCCGCCGCGACACGGGTGAGGCGCCAGTGGCCGGCGGCCGCTTCATCGTCGGCAATGCGCTGCGCGGTGAAACCACGGGCAGCGACGGCCGCGCCCTGATCCGCGCCCTGCCGGCGGGCGCGCCGGTCGCCATCGAAACCCAGCTGTCGTCATTGGACGATATCACCCTGCGCCCGGCCCATGCCGGAGACCGGGTGCAGTTGCGCCCCGGCGAGGTGCGCAGCGTGCCGATCCCGCTGCATCCCACCGGCAGCATCGATGTGCAGGTGCTGCTGGCCAGCGGTGCCGAGCCGGTGCCGCGATCGGGCATGATCGTGACACTGCACGATGCCGCCGGGCGCGAGGTGGCCAGCGCGGTGAGCGATTTTGACGGCCATGTGCTGTTCGACGGCCTGGCGCTGGGCCGTTACACCGCGCGCTGCGGCGACATGGTGAGCCCGGTGCAGACACTGGAGCGTGCCGCACCCGACAGCGCCATCAGCCTGCTGATCCCCCCGGCAGCGCCAGCAGCACCTTGAGGCCGGGCTGGTTGTCCACCAGCCTGATATCGCCGTTGTGCAGATGGGCCACGGCGCTGGCCAGCGACAGGCCAAGGCCCATGCCGCCATCGCCGCGGGCCGGATCCAGCCGGCCAAAACGGCTGAGCGCGGTGGCATGATCGGCCGCCGCAATGCCGGGGCCATCGTCGGCCACCGCCAGCACCACCCCGGCCGCCCCCAACCCGGCAGACAAGATGATGTGGCGGGCACCGCCAGCATGGCGCAGGGCATTTTCCACCAGATTGCCCAGCGCCTGCTGCATCAGCGGCTGGTGCAGCGCGGCGGCAAGGCCGGGCGGCGCGTCAACCGTCAGCGCCAGGCCCTGCTCCTCGGCCAGCGGGCCATAGATTTCGGCAACGGTTTCCAGCAGGTCCGCCAGGTTGGTGGTGCGGAAATGGTCGCGGCCGATGCCGGCTTCGGCCCGGCTGATCTGCAGCGCGGTGGTCAGCATGGTCAGCACGCGGTCAACCTCGGCCGCCATCTCCTCCAGCGTGTCGGCATCGGGCGGGTGGGCCTGCGCCGCTTCCACCCGGGTGCGCAGCCGGGTCAGCGGGGAGCGCAGGTCGTGGGCCAGCCCGTCGGTGACCATGCGCAATTCGGTGACCAGCGCCTCGATGCGGTCGAGCATGCGGTTGATGGCTTCGGCCAGGCGATCAAAGGCATCATGGCTGTCGTCGCGCCCGGCGCGCTGGCTGAGATCGCCGCTGGCCACCGCTTCGGCCACTTCGGCCACCGCGGCCAGCCGCATGTTGGTCAACCGGCCCAGCCACAGAGCCAGCATCAGCGCCGCCGGCACGCTTGCCCCCAGGCTGGCCAGCAGCGCCTGCCACACCGCCTTCAGCAAGGCCTCCCCGCCCGCCACGGCGCGGCCGACCAGCAGCTGGTGATCCGTGTCCAGCCGCGTCCACAGCAGCCGGTAACGGCCACTGGCGACGCCGGGCGCCTCCAGCGTGAGCAGCTGCCAGCCCTGGGCCTGGGTCAGGCCCGGCGGCAGGCCGGGCAGATCGCCGGTGATGGCATTGCCGCGCGCATCGGCCAGCACCAGCACCTCGTTGGAACCGGCGCCGGCCGCCCGCGCCTCCACCAGCGCCTTCACCTCGTCGGCGCCGCCCAGCTTCCACACCACCAGCAGATCATCGCGCAGTTCGGTGACGAGCGCGCCATCCCGATCCTCCACCTCGCGCGCGGCGTTCAGATAGACGCTGGCCATCGCCACGGCGACCAGCAGCAGCTGCACGGCAAAGGCCAGCAGCACCAGGCGGGTGCTGTTGGCATTGGCCAGCCGGCGCAGACGCTGGAAACGCGGCACCGGTCAGACCAGTCCCAGCCGGTAGCCGGCACCGCGCACGGTGTGCAGCAACGGCGGCTCGCCGCCCTCCTCCAGCTTGCGGCGCAGGCGGCTGATATGCACGTCGATGACATTGGTGCCGGGATCGAAATGATAATCCCACACGCCTTCCAGCAGCATGGTGCGCGTCACCACCTGGTCAGGGTGGCGCAGCAGATATTCCAGCAGGCGGAATTCGCGCGGTTGCAGCAGGATGCTGCGCGCGCCGCGGCGCACCCGCCGGGCCAGCAGATCCATCTCCAGATCGCCGTGGCGCAGCACGGTGGCCGGGCCGGCGGCCGGCTGGTTGCGGCGCAGCAGCAGCTTCAGCCGCGCCAGCAATTCGCCGAACAGGAAGGGCTTGGCCAGATAATCGTCGCCGCCGGCTTCCAGCCCGGTCAGCCGGTCGTCAGGCGTGCCGAGGGCCGAGAGCAGCAGCACCGGCGTGGTGATGCCGGCCGCCCGCAACGCCGCCAGCACGGCCAGTCCGTCCATGCCCGGCAGCATGCGGTCCAGCACGATGGCATCGACATCGCTGCCGCTGGCCATGAACAGGCCGTCGCGGCCGCTGCGCGCCTGCTCGACAGCGAATCCGGCTTCGGCCAGGCCGCGCGCGATGAACGCGGCCGTGGTCTCATCATCTTCAACAACAAGGATTTTCTGGGTCATGTTGGCGGCAGCATCGCTTGGCTTGCCCGCCGGGGCAAGCACCGGGTAAATCTACCTGTCTGATTTTTCATGGAACTGACATGTTCCGGCAAGCCCGGCAGGCCCACAAGCGAGCCTGTTACCCGGCCATCGCCGGCGTGGCAGTTGGATCAACAAGGCGGCCCGATGTCGAACACTCGGAACAAGTGGATTCGTGTTGCATTGTTGACCCTCGCCTCGGCTGCCGCCCCATACGGCAGCCTGATGGCAGCGCGTGCGGCCGGCCCTGCCCTACCCCCGACAGGGCCGGCCGCACCCATGGCGCCATCGACGCTGAATGCCTTGCCGATCACCCTGTCGCAGGCGCGCGATTCGGCGGCAGCCGCCAATATCGACATCATCCACGCCCGCCAGGCCCGCCTGTCGGCACTTGCCGGCCAGACCATCGCCGCAGCCCGCCCCAACCCGGTGCTGAGTTACGAATCGTCGCAGGTGCGCCGCCGCCTGCCCGCACAAGGCAATGTGCCCACGGCAGACCAGATCGTGCGCATCGACCAGCCGATCGAGCTGGGCGGCAAGCGCAGCGCCCGCATCAAGGCCGCCAGCGCCGCCGCCGAAGCCGCGACGGACGATCTTGCCGATGCCCGCCGCCAGGTGCTGAGCCAGGTGGACACCGCCTATGCCGCGCTGCGCGCCGCGCAGGACCGTGCCGCCACCACCGCCGCCATCGCCGGGGATTGGGCCCGCAGCTATGCCATCGCTGCCCGGCGGCTGGCTGCCGGCGATCTTTCGGCCGGCGAAGCTGCCCGCCAGCGCGTGGAAGCCGTGCGCGCCGATGCCGATGCGCTGGCCGCGCGCAGCGAGCTGCGCCAGGCCCAGACCGAACTTGCCATCCTGATTGGCCGCGACGCTGATGCCGCCCAGCTGGTCGCCGCCGATCCGTGGCCGGCCCCGCCGCTGCCGGTGCCGCTGCCGCCCGAGGATGTTGCCGCCCGCCGCCCCGATGTGCGGGCCGCCGCCGCCCGCCTGGCCCAGGCCCGGCACGAGCTGACCGGCGCGCGCGCCCTGCGCGTTCCCGATATCAGTGTTGGCGTGCAGTATGAATATCAGTCGCAGCCGATCGGCGTCGGGCCGTCCGTGGGCTTTGGCATTGCCGTGCCGCTGCCGGTTGGCACCCGCTATTCCGGCGAGATCGCCCAGGCCGGCGCGGCGCTGGGCGATGCCGAAGCCACCGCCGAAAAGGCGCTGCGGGCGGCCGTGGCCGACATCAGTGCCGCCCGCAGCGCGCTGGCGACGTCGGTCGAGCGCCGCCGCCGGCTGGAGACCGAATTGCTGCCGGCCGCGCAGGAAGCGGCGCGCACCGCCGAATTCGCCTATGCCCGCGGCGCGCTGCCGCTCACCGATTTGCTCGACGCCCGCCGCGCGCTGGCCGCCGCCTCGCTCGGCCTTGTCGATGCCCACCAGGATGAAGCCGCCGCCGCTGCCCGGCTGCAAGCCGCGGAAAGCTCAGGGGACACGCAATGACCAACACCACCACCCCCGCCCGGCTGCTGATGGCGGCCGCCCTTGCTGCCCTGGTTGCCGGTTGTTCGGCCGATCCCGCGCCGCCGCCGCCGCCCAAGGTGTCGAGCGAACCCGGCGTGATCAGCTTCGCCGCCGGTTCGGCCGATCTTGATTCGCTGGAAATCGTCACCGCGACCGAGGATGCGCTGCCGGTGTCGGCCGATCTCAACGCCAGGCTGGCGGTTGACGAAGCGGTGACCGGCCGGGTGGGTGCGCCGCTGGCCGCCCGCGTGACCGCGCTGCTGGCCGACGTGGGTGACCGCGTACGCGCCGGCCAGCCGCTGGCGCGGGTCGATGCGCCCGATCTGGCCCAGGCCAGCGCCGATGTGGCCGAAGCCGAGACGACGGCAAGCCTGAAGGGCCGTGCCGCCGCCCGCGCCCGCGACCTGTTCGCCGGCGGCGCCATTGCCGAACGTGACCGTGATGCCGCCGAAAGCGAGGCCCGCCTGTCGAGCGCCGAGCTGGCGCGCGCCCGCCAGCGCCTGGCCTCGCTGGGCGGTGGCGGCACTGGCACGGCGCTGGCGCTGACGGCCCCGGTTGGCGGCGTGGTGCTCGACCGCCAGGTCCAGCCGGGTCAGCAGCTCACCGCCGGCCAGGGCCCGCTGTTCACCGTCACCGATCCGTCGCGGCTGTGGCTGTTCATCGACGTGCCGGAAAGCGCCATTGGCCGCCTGCACATGGGCCAGAAGGTGAGCTTCACCGTCGATGCCTTTGGCGAGCGCATCTTCACCGCCACGGTGGAAAAGATCGGCTTCACCGTCGATCCCGCCACCCGCCGCGTGCAGGTGCGCGCCCGGGTCGAGAACAAGGATCTGGCGCTGAAGCCCGAGATGTTCGCCAAGGCGCAACTGGTGTCGGATGACGGCCAGACCGCCGTGCGCGTGCCCAACGCCGCGCTGTTCGAGCGCGGCCTGGCCATCCATGCCTTCCGGCAGGAAGGGCCCGGCCGCTTCCACCGCGTGCCCGTCACCGTGGCGGTGCGCGGCGAGACGATGAGCTGGGTGACGAGCGGGCTGAAGGCAGGCGACAAGGTGGTTGGCACCGGTGCGCTGCTGCTCAATGCCCAGCTTGGCGATCAGTGAGGCGACACGATGATGCTTGAACGCCTCGCACGCTTTTCCACCACCAGCCGCGTCTTCATCTTCATCATGACGGCGGCGCTGGCGGTGATCGGCGTCCGTGCCGCGCTGAACCTGCCGATCGAGGCCTTCCCCGACGTGCAGGACACGCAGGTGGTGGTGATCACCCAGCAGCCCGGCCAGGCACCCGAAGAGGTGGAGCGCGCGGTGTCGCTGCCGATCGAACGCGCCCTGGCCGGCACGCCCGGCGTCACCACCATGCGTTCGGTGTCGATCACCGGCCTGTCGGTGGTCACGCTGATCTTTGCCGACGGTGTGGAGGATTATTTCGCCCGCGCCCGCGTGCTGGAAAAGCTGCGCGATGCCGAACTGCCCAACAACGTGGTGCCCAGCCTGGCGCCGCTGTCGTCGGCCGTGGGGGAAGTCTATCGTTATGTGCTGGAAAAGCCGCCGGGCATGGCGTTGCGTGATGCCCGCGCCATTCAGGATTTTGTCGTCCGCCCAGCGCTGCGCATGGTGCCCGGCGTTGCCGACGTCACCACCTTTGGCGGCGCGCTGAAGCAATATCAAATCAATGTGCGGCCCGATGCCCTGAAACGCTATGGCGTGTCGCTGGCCGACATCCAGACGGCGGTGGGCAATGCCAACACCAACGTTGGCGGCGGCACCATGGACCGCGGCGACGAAGCGATGGTGGTGCGCGGCGTTGGCCTGTACCAGACCGGGAACGATATCGCCGACACGCTGGTGAAGGCCGACAATGGCCGCACGGTGCGCGTGGGCGATCTGGCGACGGTGTCGGTGGGGGATGCGCAGCCGCGGGCCGGCATGGTCGCCCTCGACCGCGAGCCCGACGTGGTGGAAGGCATCGTGCTGATGGTGCGCCGCCAGAATGCCGCCGAGGTGGTGACGGGCGTGCGCGAAACCGTGGACCGGCTGAACGAGCGCTTCCGGCTTGATGCCAAGCGCGAAGGCCGGCCGCCGCTGCAGATCCGTCCGACCTATCAGCGCACCAAGCTGATCGACCGAACGGTCGAGACCGTGGCCGAGAACCTGATTGTCGGCGCCGCGCTGGTCACCGCCATTCTGCTGCTCTTCCTGCGCAACTGGCGCGCGGCCGCGGCGGTGGCCCTGATCATCCCGCTGGCACTGCTGGCGGCCTTTGCCGGGCTGTTCCAGGTCAGCGTGCCGGCCAACCTCATCTCCATGGGCGCCGTCGACTTCGGCATCATCATCGACAGCGCGGTGGTGCTGGTCGAAGCCCTGATGGTGGCGCTTGGTGTCGAGATGGCCACCCATGGCGGCAAGCTGACCAGCGTGCAGAAACAGGCCACGCTGCGCGCGACGGTGGGCGACCTGTCAAAGCCGATCCTGTTCTCCAAGGCCATCATCATCATGGCCTTCGTGCCGATCTTCACCTTCCAGCGGGTGGAAGGGAAGATGTTCTCGCCGGTGGCGCTCACCCTCAGCCTGGCCCTGCTGGCGGCGTTGCTGCTCACCCTCACCTATCTGCCGGCCATTCTGGCGGTGCTGATCGAGAAGTACGACTTCACCGAAAAGCACCTGGCCTGGATGGACAATCTGCGTGACCGCTATCGCCGCCTGCTGGTGTGGGCTGCGGCCCGCCAGAGCGCCGTCGTCGGCGCGGCGGCCGGCCTGGTGCTGATGGCGGCAGCGCTGGTGCCGCAGCTCGGCACCGAATTCCTGCCCAAGCTTGATGAAGGCAATATCTGGCTGACCATTCAGCTGACGCCGTCGGCCGCCATGCCGACCACCCGCAAGGTGGAGGCCAAGATCCGCCAGATCATGCTGTCCTATCCGGAAGTGCGCCAGATCTCCACCGAGACCGGCCGCCCGGATGACGGCACCGATCCCAAGGGCCCTTCGGCATTGCAGATGCTGATCGATCTGAAGCCCCGTAGCGAATGGCGCAGCCAGTTCCCGGACAAGGATGCGCTGGAAAACGACATGCGCAAGCGCATCGGTTCGATGCCCGGCGTGCCGACCAATTTCAGCCAGGCAATCGAGGACAGCGTGCAGGAATCGCTGTCGGGCGTGAAGGGCGACATTTCGATCAAGATCTTTGGCGATGACCTGTCGATCCTTGAGCAGCTTGCCGATCGCACCGCCAAGGTGGTGGCCGCCGTGCCGGGCGCAGCCGACGTCGCCGCCATCAAGGTGGGCGGCCAGGCCGAGGTGCGCGCCGAGCTTGACCGGGTCGCGCTGGCCCGTCTTGGCCTCAACAGCGACGATGCCAACCAGGTGATTGCCGCGGCCTTCGGCGGTGCCACCATCGGCCAGGTGTATGAAGGGGACCGGGTGTTCGACATCGTCGCCCGCTTCACGCCGGATGCGCGCAGCGCCGTGGCCGATCTGGCCGCCCTGCAGATCCCGCGCCCGGGCGGCGGCACTGTCAGCCTTGGCGACGTTGCCCGCATCGAGGTGCGCATGGGTGCCAGCCGCATCAGCCGCGAGGCCGGCGGCCGCAACGTGTCGGTGAAGGTGAACGTGTCGGGCCGCGACCAGGGCGGTTTCGTGGCCGAGGCGCAGCAGCGCGTTGCCAACGCCATCGTGCTGCCCGCCGGCTATCGCATGGTGTGGGGCGGCCAGTTTGAAAACCAGCAGCGCGCCACCCGCCGCCTTGAGGTGATCGTGCCGCTGGCCCTGCTTGGCGTCTTCGCCCTGCTGTTCGGTGCCTTCCGCTCGGTACGGTCAGCCGGTCTCATCATGATGATGATCCCGCTGACGCTGGTGGGCGGCGCGACGGCGCTGGCCCTGGCCGGGCTGCACATGTCGGTTTCGGCGGCGGTGGGCTTCATCGCGGTGGCCGGCATCACCGTGCAGAACGGGGTGGTGATGCTGGAACATGTCGCCCAGCGCTACTCCGATGGCGACGCGCCGGAAGTTGCGGTGTTCGAAGGCGCGGTGGACCGCCTGCGGCCGATCATGATGACGGCGCTGATGGCCGGGCTGGGCCTGCTGCCGGCGGCGCTGTCCACCGGCATCGGTTCCGAAACCCAGCGCCCGTTCGCCTGTGTCATCGTGGGCGGGGTGATCTCGGCCACGCTGGGCATGCTGGTGCTGCTGCCGCTGGGCCTGCGCCGGTTCATGGCACGGCAGTAACAGGCCGGCGAAAATCGCACGGGGGTGAACGGGGACCCCCTTGCATGATACCTTATTATGCGTACATCGCGCTGACACGAACGACACTATAGTTTCACGCGTCCCCTTCCCGCAGGACCGACAATGCGCATCGTCGACATGTCAGCGCTGTACAGCCCGAGCGGTGGTGGTATCCGTACCTACACCGAACAGAAGCTGGTGCGTGCGGCGCGGGACGGCATCGATCTGGTGGTGGTGGTGCCCGGCATCGTCGACAGCGAGCGCCGCATCGGTTCGGCCCGGATGATCAGTGTGGCCTCCCCGCGCTTCCCGCTTGACCGCAACTATGGCTATTTCCGCGACGATGCGACGGTGCACCGCCTGCTGAACGAGCTGGCGCCCGACATGATCGAATGCTCCTCGCCGTGGGGCAGCGCGGCAGCCGTGGCGCGCTGGCCCGGCGCGGTGCCGCGGTCGCTGGTGATGCATGCCGATCCGATGTCGGCATGGGCCTATCGCTATCTTGATCCGCTGTTCAGCCGGGCCACCATCGATCGCGGTTTCCGCTGGTTCTGGCGCCATCTGGCGGAATGCGATTCGCTGTACGACCTGATCATCTGCGCCTCCCCCAGCCTGAAGAACCGGTTGACAGCGCAGGGCCTGAAGCGCGCCGAGCTGGCACCGCTGGGGATCGAGGCCGGCCTGTTCACGCCGGCCAACCGCGACGAGGCGCTGCGCGCCGAAATGCTGTCGCGCTGCGGGCTGGGCCCGGATGCGACGCTGCTGGTGGGGGTTGGCCGGCTCAGCCCGGAAAAGGCCTGGCCGCTGGTGATCGATGCCGTGGCTTCGGCCGGCATCAAGAAGCCGCTGGGCCTGGTGCTGCTGGGTGATGGCCCGGCGCGATCGGTGGTGCAGCGCGCCGTGGGCAACAATCCCCACATCGTGCTCCTCCAGCCGGTGAAGAGCCGCAGCCATTATGCCGGCATCATCGCCTCTGCCGATGCGCTGGTGCATGGTTGCAGCGTCGAAACCTATGGCCTGGCCTGTGCAGAGGCGCGGGCGAGCGGCGTGCCGTTGATCGTGCCCGATGCCGGCGGCGCTTTTGACCAGATGGCCGCTGATGCCGGGCTTGCCTGGCGCGCCGGTGACGCCGCCTCCCTGCGCGCCGCGCTGGATGAACTGCCGCAACGCCTGCCCGCCCTGCGCGCTGCGGCGCTGGCCGCCGCCGCCGCCGTGCCGTCGATGGACGATCATTTCGATGCCCTGTTCGAACGCTATCGCGGTCTGATCGGCTCGAGGGTGCCGCGCGCCCAGGCCAGTTGACCGCCGTGGCCGCCAACCGCCTGCTGCTGAGCATCCACGACGTCAGCCCGCGCCATGCCGGGCCGGTGGCGCAGCTGGCCGATCTGTTCGAACGCCTCGCCCCCGGCCGGCCCTATGCCATGCTGGTGGTGCCGGATTTCTGGCGGCAGGCCCCGCTGCGTGCCGATCCCGCCTTCTGCCGGCAGCTGCGCGCCTGGTCTGACCGCGGCATCGAGATGTTCCTGCACGGCGAATGCCACCGCGACGAAAGCGTGCATGATGGTGCCGTGGCGCGGCTGAAGGCCGGCGTGATGACGGCGAGCGAGGGCGAGTTCCTCGGCCTGTCCCGCGCCGAGGCGCTGCGCCGCCTGACGGATGGCCGGGCGCTGCTGGAAGACATCATCGGCCGCAGCGTCGCCGGCTTCGTCGCTCCGGCCTGGCTCTATGGCCCCGGCGCCATGGCTGCCTTGGCCGAGCTTGATCTGCCGATGGCCGAGGATCATTTCCGGGTCTGGCGCCCGCGTGATGGCCGCGTGCTGGCCCGCGGCCCGGTGATCACCTGGGCAACGCGCACGCCGGCGCGCGAAGCCTCGTCACTGTTCTTCGCGTCGCTGGCCCGCACCGCGCTGCACGTGCTGCCCAATGTGCGCGTGGCCGTGCATCCCGGTGACGTCACCTCGCCGGCGGTCATCGACAGCATCACCCGCACCATCAGCGCCTTCACCCGCCGCCGCGCGGTTGAAGCCTATGCCAGCCTGATGCCCGCCTGATCAGCGCGCCTTGTCGTCGGCGGCCGGCGGCGCAATGCCGGGGGCGGCGGGATCAAGATCGGCCGGCAGCGGATCGCCGAAGATATGGTGGCCGAACCAGGCCATGTTCTCCGCCAGCACCGCCACCATCTGGCGCGGCTTGTTTATGGCGTGGCCAAAGCCTTCATACACCACCAGCTTCACCGGCACGCCGCGATCCTCCAGCGCAAGGCGCAGTTCATAGGCGTTGGCGATGGGCACGCGCTGGTCGTTGCCGCCATGCTGGATCAGCGTCGGCGTCCTTGCCTGATCGACATAGGTGATCGGCGAGGTCTTGCGGTAGATTTCGGGATCACGCCACGGCGTCGCGCCCAGATATTGCCGGGTGAAGGGCGTGATGTCGGTGTTGGCATAGTAGGTCAGCCAATCGGAGATGCCGGCCCCGACACTGACCGCCTTGAAGCGGGCGGAATAGGTGGTGTTGAAGGCCGAGATATAGCCGCCCTGGCTCCAGCCCATCGAGGCGACGCGCGCCGGATCGACATGGCCCTGCTTCACCAGAAGATCCACGCCGGCAATCACGTCCTGATGATCGCCAAGGCCAAGGTTGCGGTAATTCAGCGCCCGGAATTTGCCGCCATAGCCGGCCGAGCCGCGATAATTGGGCCGTAGCACCAGCGCGCCGCGCGCCACGAACCATTCGGCCGGGTAATAGCGATCGGGCTTCACATCGGGCAGGTCGATGCCGGTGGGCCCGCCGTGGATGATGACCATCAGCGGATAGCGCCGGGCCGGATCATAATCCGCCGGCTTTTGCAGCACGCCTTCGATGATGGTGCCATCGGCGCTCTTCCAGCGGATCACCTCGCGCAGCGACCGGGGCTTGCCCTGCCACTGCGCCGCCATACGGGTGACGGCGCGCGGCGGGGCGGTGCCGTCCATCACCATCACTTCCGGCACGCGGTTGGCGGCCGAACCGACGAAGGCCAGGCCCTTGCCGCCGGGCAGGCGGTGGATGCCGGTGGCAATGCTGGCATCGCCCAGGGCCACGCGGGCGATGCTGCCGTCGGCGGCGATGCGCCACAAGCCAGCTTCGGTGCGGGCGCGCGCGGCAAAGAAGATGCCGTCCTCGTGCCAGGCGACCGGGCGGGCATCCTCGTCGAAATCGCGGGTCAGCACCGTCACCGGCCCGCCGCTGGCTGCAACGCGCGCCAGCCGGGCATTGGCGAAATAGCTGTTGGGTGAGCCATCAGCCGTGACGAAGGCGATGGCCGTGCCATCGGGGGACCAGATCGGGCTGCCGGCCGGGCCGGGGCCGGTGGCAAGCGGCGTCACGCCGCCGCCGGCCACGGCCACCGTGTACAGCCGCGAGCTCTCGCTGCTCGCCAGTTCCGGCGTGGCCTGGGCGGCAAAGACGATGCGGCCGCCGCCCGGCGCCACATCGAAGCTGGTGACGCTGGGGCCGTCCGGCGCGGTCAGCGCGCGCGGGATCGCAGCGCCGGTGCCGGCCAGCAGGCCGGTCAGATCGGCGATCCACAATTGGTCGGGCACCTGATCACCGCGCACGATGCGGAAGCTGCCCAGCGCCTTGTCACGCGCCTTCAGCCGGGCCGGGCGCTCCCCGGCAGCGGTCCACACCAGCGAGCGGCCATCCGGCGTCCAGGCAAAACTGCCCACGCCGGACGGCGCTGTCGTCACCGTCACCGGCTCACCGCCATCCGCCGGCAGCAGCAGCAACTGGCGGCCATCCTTGTCGCCGCGATCGGCCGCGAAGGCGATCCAGCGCCCATCAGGTGACCAGGCCGCCTCACCGGCCGAGGTGGCAGCGCGGGTGAGCGGACGCGTGTCGCCGCTCGCCAGATCGGTGATCATCAGATCATTGATCAGCCGATTGGCCTGCCAATCATTGCGGCTCTGCAGATAAACCAGGCGGCGGCCATCGGGGGACAGTTTCGGGCTGGCCACCGTGGCCATGCTGACCATCTGCACCGGCAAGACGGCCGCTGCCGGCGTCGCTGCCGTCTGCGCCATCACCATCGCTGCCGGCGCCATCAAAGCCGCCAGCGCCGCCATGCCGGCCCCCATCCGCGTCCGCATCATGCCAATCCCCCTGTTTGCCACACGCAATGGATGGCAGGCGGGCCCCGGTGACGCAAGACCGGGTGACCATCGATCCCGGCACGCCGGCGCTGCCGCGCCGCGGTTCAGCGCCGGCTGATGCGCAGGTGGAGCTCGCCGGCCGTGTCGGCCCACAAGCGCAGGCGCTGGCCATCGGTTTCGGAACGGACGCCGGGCTGCGCTGTCAGGCTGAAGCCCGTGCGATAGTGCAAGGCCGGGACGTGGATTTCGGTGGGAGCCGCGATAGCCGGATCGATCGCGATCACGGCTTCGAAATCACCGCTGGCCCGGTCGAAACGCTGGTGCAGCAGCCGGCCTTGCGCGGCCTGCACATATGGCCGGCAGAACCCGGCCACGCCGCGGCCGCCGGCATCAGGGTCAGCCGCATCGCTCACCTGGTCGGCCGACCAGATCGACAGATCCTCCTGATTCCAGCCGTCGCCGATGGCGGCATCGTTGCGGTTGCTGGCGGTGTAGTTCCACTGCGTGCTGCTGAGCAGCAGCGTGTCGAGCGCGTTGTACATCAGCTCCTGGGCGAGGATCTGCGCCTGCCAGGGCGCATCGCTGTGGTCACCTTGCGCCCACGCCCGGAAGGCGGCGCGGTCGTTCATGTCGAAGGGGATGCCGCATTCGCCGATCAGCGTCGGCGCGCCGCCCGGCAGCGCATCGCCGAACGCCTTGCGCTCGGCCAGGCCGGCGACATAGGCGCTTTCGATCGCGGCGCGGCCCACCAGCGGCGTGCGGGTGCGCACATCGATGTGGCGGGCCGCGTCGAAGCGCTTGGTCACCAGCGCCGCCAGATCATACCAGTGGCTGGCATTGACGGTGTTTGCCGGCATCGGTGCCGGAAAGCCGTGGCCGGGGCTGAACGGATCGGCTTCGGCAAACAGCAGCCAATCGGGCCGCACGGCGCGGATGGTGTCGGCAACGCGGTGGTAGAAGGGCCGCATCAGATCCTGCTCAAGATCAATCGCCCTGCCGCCGACCTGGCGGAAGAAATCCGGCTCCAGCGCCGCCGGCTGGCCATCGCCGTCAAGTCCCCAGGCACCGGCAGCGCGGAACGGATCCGCGTGGCCGGGCAACCAGATCGACACGCCGTCCGGGTTCATCACCGTCTCGCCGCCCTCCACCATTGGCAGCGTGCGGGTGTGGCCGGCCGCCAAGGCCAGGCCATCGAGCGGCGTCCACGCCGGGCCGCGGATCAGGCCCTGGCGCGCATCGAGCCGGCGGCCGATCCAGCCTGATCCGGGCTCATTCAGCGTGTCGAACCCGATGACATGCGGCAGATCGGCCACCCGCTGCGCCACCGCCCGCATGGCATCAAGATACTGATCCTGCAGCCAGCGACCGATGTTGCAGCCGTCATGGGTCGCTGCGGGCACGAACGCCTCGCCGCCGAAGAACAGGGTCCACATGATGGCGGCGGCCGGGCGGCGATAATTGGATCCCCACACCATGCGCGGATAGCTGGCCTGTTCGCCGCCCACGGCACCGTCATAGCGGTGCTGCATCACGATCGCGGCATCGGCGGCATCAAAGCGGGAGAAATCGAGCCCGGCTGCGGCGAACGTCCACCCCGGCGCGCCGTCGCCGCCGCTCATCCGGCTCCACACATCCTGGTGGAAATCGATGAAGACATGAAAGCCATGCGCGCCCGCGCGCCGGCAGACCTCGGCAAAATAGGCCAGATAGGCCTCGTCATGCTGGCCCGGGCCGGCATGGGCCACCGCTTCCCAGGTGGTGAGCAGCCGCAGGCAGTTGAAGCCCCAATGCGCCAGCCGCGCCAGATGGCTGTCGATTTCGTCAAGGGGGGCCGGGCGGCCGACGAAGCTGACCGTGCGGTGATCCGCAAAGTCGCTCGGCAGATGGGTGCGGCCATCCGGCGTGGCCGGCACCTTGCAATCGCCGCCGAAATTCACGCCGCGCAGCAGCACATGACGGCCCATGGCATCGCGAAATTCGGTTCCATCGATGCGCAATTGCCCGGCCATCCTGTCATTCCCCACTTGCTGCGGCACCAGAAACGCCAGTGTTGACGGCTTGGCAAGGCCCGTGTCCGCCGGTCGGATATCACCGACGCGCACGGCAAAAGGGCCGTGGCTCTTTGATGAAATCTGCGTTATGCGATCTATCTTTCGTTACACAGGGACATTGGGGCTCCTGATCTACGGAACGCTTTTCCTGTTGCTGACCCTGCAACCGGTGCCGCCGGTTGCCGCACCGGCACCCACGGCTGTTCCGGCGACGCCGGCGGCTGCGCCTGCCGTCGATCCCAATACCGAACCCGAACAGATGGTCGAAACGGTGGAGGACCATATCGAGGTGTCGGCCAGCCGCCATCACCGCATCGATCCGCTCCACAAGGTCAACCAGGCCAGCTTCGACATGGCGCAATCGGTGGACACGGCCTTTGTCGGCCCGGCCGCACAGGGCTTTGAACGCATCGTGCCCGAACCGGTGCGCGATGGCCTGCGCAACGCCATCAACAATCTGCAAAGCCCGATCATCTTCACCAATTTCCTGCTGCAGCACCGGATCGGCAAGGCGGCGCAGACGCTGGGCCGCTTTGTCATCAATTCCAGCATCGGCGTGTTCGGCCTGTTCGATTTCGCCAAACGCAAGCCCTTCCAGTGGCCGCGACGCCGCAACGGGTTCGGCAACACGCTCGGCTTTTATGGCGTCAGGCCCGGGCCCTATCTTTTCCTGCCGCTGATCGGCCCGACCAACCTGCGCGACATGCTGGGCGGCCTGCTTGATACCAGCGTGCTGCCGCTGGCCGTTGGCGGGCCGCTCACCAATCCGGCCTATATGCTGCCCACCGCCGCCACCCGGGGCCTGGATCGGCGTGACCTGCTGGACGAAGAACTGGCCGAAGTGCGCAAGGCGCATGATCCCTATGTCGCCCGGCGCTTTGCCTATCTGAAGCGCCGCCAGCTGGAGATTGATGCCCTGCACGAGCAGCGCCCGCGTCCGCCGGAACCGGCCCGGCCCTGATCCCGGCCGCCGGGCAACTGTTGACTTTCAACAACAGCGCCTGACCGATCGGCAACGCCGCGCCCCCGGTTCGGAACCCCGCCCCGGCCCGCCTGTTCCCGCCCAAAACAAGCGGGAAGGTGAACCATGTTGCGGCTGTCCATTCGTCACATTATGCTGGCCGGCGTATCGGCGCTGGGCCTGACGGCGGCCGCCGCAGCCCAGACCGCCCCGCCCGCCGCCGCCGCAGAGCCGGATCCCGAAGCGATCATCGTCACCGGATCGCGCATTGTCCGGCCCGAACTGTCCTATTCCAACCCGGTGCAATCGCTGACGGCCGAGACGCTGGAGCGTTCGGGCGACACCAACATCACCGATTTCCTGCTCGATTCGCCGGCGCTGGTCGGCTCGCTGTCAAACGGGCGCAATTCGGGTTCAAACAGCAGCTTTCAGTCGGTCGGCCTCAACCTGCTCAACCTGCGCAATCTCGGCACCCAGCGCACCCTGGTGCTTGTGAACGGCCGCCGCCATGTCAACGCCTTTCCGGGCGAGAATTCGGTCGACATCAACACTATCCCGACCGACCTGATCGAACGGGTGGACATTCTGACCGGCGGCGCTTCGGCCATCTATGGTGCCGATGCGGTGTCGGGCGTCGTCAACTTCGTGCTGAAGCGCAAATATGAAGGCCTGCAGGCGCGCGGCCAGATCGGCACGTCGGGCCATGGCGATGCCGGCAACCGCTTCGCATCGATCCTGGCCGGCAAGAATTTCGCCGATGGCCGCGGCAACATCACCATCGCCTATGAATATAACCAATCAGACCGGTTCAACGAGCGTGAGCGGGCGTTCAGCGGCGATCCGGCCCATAATTTCCAGCTGCTGCAGGATCCGGCCCAGTTCCCCAACGGCGGCCCCACCGACATCCCCGGCAAGCCTGACCGCATCCTCTACAACAACGTGTCATGGGCCGACAGCGCCCGCGGCGGCGCGGTGGATCTCAACTTCGATGGCATCCCGGATTTCCAGGGCGATGGCCGGCCTTATGATCGCGGCACCTTGCTGCCGGGTTCGGGCGGGCGCGCGGTGAACAGCACGTCGAACACGCCGACGGCCGGCTATTTCGGCGATTTCGCGCCCTATCTGGAACGCCACATCGTCAACGCGCTGGCCAGCTTCGAGGTCAGCCCGGCGCTGCGGCTGTTCGCGGAAGGCAAATATGTGCGCACCCTGTCGGAAACCCAGGTGCAGCCGTCGTTCGATTTCTTCACCGTGCTGGCGCCCGACAATATCTTCCTGCAGCGGCGCTTCGGCTTTGCCGCCCCGGATGGCGCGCTGATCAACCGCGACAATTTCGATCTGGGCGTCAACACCGATCGTGCCCGGCGCGACACCTACCGCGCCGTGATCGGCATCGATGGCACGCTGACGCAAGGCGCTGGCAGCGGCAATCTCCATTACGAAATGTCCTATGTCTATGGCCGCGCCGATTCGACCGTGTTCGGCCGCAACAACCGGGTGACCGACCGCTATTTCGCCGCGCTTGATGCGGTGGCCGGGCCCAATGGCCAGCCCACCTGCCGCATCAACCTGCCGGGCGAGACGGTCATCGATCCCAACAATTATGCCGGCGTGGCCGCAATCGGCGGCGTCCCGGTCAGCGGTGCGCCCCTCACCTTCCGGCCCGGCGAATGCGTGCCGCTGAACATCCTGGGCGAAGGCGTCGCCAGCCAGGCTGCCATCGATTTCGCCTTCGTGCGCACCATCACCCGCGCCCGCAGCCAGCAGCATGTGGTGTCGGCATCGCTGTCCGGCGATCTGGGCTTCCTGTTCGAACTGCCGGGCGGGCCGATCGGCTTTGCGGTCGGTGCCGAATATCGCAAGGAAAGCACCCGTTCGACGCCGGACCCGCTGCAACAGGCCGGCTATTTCGACGGCGGTTCGGCGATCCTGCCCAGCGGCGGCGCCTTCAGCGTGAAAGAGGTTTTCGGCGAGATCAACGTGCCCCTGCTCGCCGATCTGCCGTTCGCCAAGAATCTCTCCTTCGGCGGTGCCGTGCGCTATTCGGATTACTCGACCATCGGCTCCACCCTCACCTGGAAGGTGGACGGCAGCTGGTCACCCATCGCCGATGTCACCTTCCGCGGCACCTATGGCCAGGCGGTGCGCGCGCCCAACATCACCGAGCTGTTCTCGCCCTTGCAGGGCACGTTCCAGTTCCTCACCGATCCCTGCGATCCCAGCGTGATTTCCGAAGGCACCAGCTACCGCGCCGCCAACTGCCTCGCGCAATTGCAGGCCGCCGGCCTCACCCCGGCGCAGATCGCCGCCTTCAGCCCGGCCACCGATGCCAAGCAAAGCACCAGCCAGCCCGGCCTGCAGGGTGGCAACCCCAACCTGAAGGAAGAAACCGCCAAGACGTGGACCGCCGGCGTGGTGCTGCGCCCCCGCTTTGTGCCCGGCCTGTCGTTCACCGCCGACTGGTACAACATCAAGATCAGCAACGCGATCAACACGCCCGACGTGAACGATGTCTTCAAATTCTGCGTGGACGCGCCGACTCTGGACAATGTGTTCTGCAACAGCTTCAGCCGCGCGCCCGGCACCGGTTTCATCCGCAACTTCCGGGTGCTGGCCCAGAACGTCGCCCAGTTCACCACTTCGGGCCTGGAAATGCAGCTGAACTGGCGGGTGACGCCGTCAGCATCGCTGGGCACGTTCAACCTGCGCGCGGTCGCCGGCTATCTGGATGATCTCACCTTCACGGCGGCGGCCGGCGGCGTTCCGGAGCAGCAGCGCAACCGCACATTCCGGCCAAAATGGGTGGCCAATTTCGATCTCACCTGGCTGCACGGCCCGCTGGTGATCAACTATGGCCTGGCCTGGCAGGGCAAGACCCAGCGCTACACCGACATCCAGCTGCGGGCGAACCCTGACATCTCCGATCCGCGCTATTTCCTCTACAAGGAACGCTGGGAGCATGACATCCAGGTCGCCTACAGCATCGACAAGCGCTTCACCCTTTATGGCGGCATCAACAATTTCACCGATCAGAAGCCCGACATCGCCGCCACCAACGGCCTGCCGGTCAGCGCCGTCGGCCGCTATTTCTATGTCGGCGCCAAGGTGAACCTCGGCCGCTGAAGCGGTGCCGCCCCGACGGGTCAGCCGGCGGGGGCAACCACCAGCACGACGAAGCTGCCGGGCAGCATGGCAGGGCGGCTGCCCGCCACAGCCGGCGCATAACGCGCGGCCGGCAGATACAGGCGGCCATCGCGCGGATCGATGGCGATGGTGCGGGCGCCCTGCTGCGTGGGCAGCGTCTGGACGACGCGGGCGCTGCGCCCGGCAAGATCGATCACGGCCAGCGTCCCGTCGCGGCCGGCCGACACGAAGGCACGGTTGCGGGCAGGATCATAGGCAATGCCATCCGCGCCGGCACCGGTGGCCAGCGTCTGCACCACCTGGCCGGTGCCGCGATCGACGATCACGCTGCTGCCATCGCAGGCCGCGATCAGCCGCCGGCCGCCGGCAACCGCGACAATCCCGGTGGGCGCTTCGCAGCCGGGCAGTTTCCAGCGCGTCACCAGCCGGCGCTGCGCGATATCAACCACCGCGATCTCCGCCGTGTCTTCAACATTCACATAGGCGATGCCATCGACGATGGCTGCTGCCTCCAGATCACCGCCAACCGTGACGGTGCCGACCGCCTGGTGCGTACGCGGATCGATCAGCGTGATGTCGCCGCCGGCATGGTTCATCACCAGCACCAGGCCCGAACGCGGATCGACAGCCGCGGCATCGGGGCCCTTGCCGGTGGCAATTGTCGCCAGAGCGGTGCCGGTGGCGGCATCGGCAAACACGGCCGTGGCCGTGCCGCCATAGGTGACCAGCAGTTCGCCGCCCACGGGCAGCGCGTCGTGCAGCCGCTGGCCGGGCGCGAGGCCGGACGTGACGGCACGGGTGGCCAGATCAACCGCCATCACCGCCGTGCCATGCGCCACCAGCAGCCGGTTGCGGGCGGTATCGACGTGCAGATAATCCCAGCCGCCATCCGGGCCGGCAATGCGATCGACGATGCGATAGACGGGTGCAGGTGCCGGCGCGGCCGCAGCGGCAACGGCCCCCAGAACGGTGAACAGCACGCCAGTGGCGGCAAGAACGGGCAGGCGCATGTCAGGTCACTCCAATGAGCAGGAAAGCAGCATCCACGTCGCCCCGGCAAACGCCTAATGAACAGGCTTTAATCCTGCCCATCCACCTGCGGCAGCTGGCAGCGGGATTGGCGGCCGACGATGGTGCAGCGGTTGACAATGCGGCCATCGACAGCGTGGACCTCAGCCGCCCAGCGGCGCGCGCCGCGGCGGGTGAGGGTCATATATCCGAAGCCGTTGGTCCAGCTGCTGAAACCGTCGACCACGGCGCCGGGGGCCGGGGTGGCTCCCGCCGGCACCCGCACCGGCATCGGCACCAGATCTTCCAGCGTGCCGGAAAAGCCGGTGATGAACTGGCCGGGGTGATCGCTGGCAAAGCTGACCTGCTGCCACAGATGGACATGGCCGGCAAGCAGCATATCGATGCCCGGAGGCGCCTGACGCGGGCCGAAGGTGCCGAACACCGACTGGATGGCGGCGTTGCCGGGCTTCAGCTGGGTCGCACCTTCGCGATGCTCCCCGGCAAAGCCAAGGATGGGATAATGATCGACAGCAAAGGCAAAGCGGCTGCCGCGCGCCAGATCGGCCGCCTGCCGATAGCTGTCGCGGAACGCCGGCACCCGCCAATCATTGCTGGCCAGCGCGCTGCCGCCGGCGGCTGACAGGTCCATGATGATGGCGCGCGCGCCACCCCCCAGATCGACAGCAAAGGCCGGGCTGACATCGCCGGCATGATCATTGGCAGGATCATCACAGGCCTGTGCGGCACTGCGCGGCCCGGCGGCCAGGAAGCGCCACCAGCCCTGCCCGGCGCGCGCGCAGCTTTCATGGTTGCCGCGTGCGGCTGCCAGCGGTGCGGCGGCCAGCAGCGGCGCGGCCGGCGTGAAGAAATCGGCATCCCACGCATCCCAGCCATAGCCCCACGGGCTGTCGGCACAGCCGGCATTGCCGGCCGGGCAGGGATTTTCGCGGTAATGATAATCCCCGACATGGATGATCAGATCAGGCCGCCACGCCGCCGCACTGGCCGCGATGCGGGCAAAGGGAAAGGCCGCCGGATCGCGGCAGGCCTGCCAGGCATTGTCGGCCGCCTTCATCCGGCAGCCGGTGTCGCCGATCACCACGATCCGGTTCATGCGGGCGCGCGGCGCCGGCAGCGCCTGCCCCGCCACCACGATCTGCTTCGCACCCGCCGGAATGGCCGCCTCGCAGACGGTGACCGGGAAGTCCGACGGCTTTGACAGCGCCGGTGCCGACGCGGTTGGCCGCTGCGGCACGGTGGCGGCAGCGGCGCGCACGGCCATCGGCACGGATTGCCCGTCGATCAGCGCCACCGGGCATTGCGCAGCGGTGATCAACCGCACCTGCGCACCGCCCGGCGTCATCAGCACGAAGGCGGCATCCCGCGCGGCCGCCGGCGTGACGGCGACGGCCAGCACCGCCGCCATGCCGGCAAGGACGTGGGTGCGGATCAGAAGCGCACCACGCCGGTCAGCTGCACGCTGCGGCTGGGGTTGAAGAAATATTGGGTGCCGCCCGAAATGTTGGTGATCGAACGGTTGTTGAACAGGTTGTAGACCACGAAGCGCAGCGCCACCGGGCCAATGCCGCCTTCGGCCGACAGGATGCCGGTGCTGTAGGCATCGATCGGCAGCGTCTGGCCGGCGCCGGCATATTGCTTGCCGGTGAACTTCTGCACGAAGCTGAGCTTGATCTTGCCAGCGTTGTAGAGCGCGCCCACCAGCGCGGTGAAGGTGGGGGCACCCGGCACGCGGAAGCCGGTCACATCATCGGCGCTTTCGTTCACCGAGCCGTTGGCCAGCAGCGTGGCATGCGCGAACGGCACCCAGCTGATCTGGCCTTCAACGCCCTTGTAGGTGGAAGGATTGCCGGTGTTGGTGCACAGCGCGCTGGCCGGGCCGGTGCAGATGATCGTGTTCGACAGCTTGATGAGATAGGCATCAACGTCAACGTTCACACGCTGGCCGGAATAGACGGTGCCGATCTGATAGTTGATCGTCGTGGTCGGATCCGGGATCAGCGGGCTGGGGTTGGACACTTCCAGGTTCGAAAGCGCCGGGATCAGGAAGCCCTTGGCATATTGGGCATAGACCGACCAATTGTCGCGCAGCTGGTAGTTGACGGTCAGGAACGGCAGCGTCTTGCGGAAATTGGCTTCGTTGTTGGTGCCGAACCGTGCCTTCTGGGTGGCGATGGGCGACAGGATGCGGCGGGTGAAATCGACGAACTTGATGCCGGGCGTGATGGTCAGGCCCTTGGCCGGCGTCCAGTCATACTGGGCGAAATATTGCTGCTGGAACCAGCTGCTGTTCTCGTCGAACTGGATATTCTGCGGCACCGGCTGGCCATTCAGCTGCAGCAGCGGCCCGGTGATGGCGGTGCCATCGGGGTTGACGCCGATCTGGCCGGTGGTCTTCTGATCGAAATTGTCGACCTGGGTGGTGATCGTGCCGTCCGAGAACGTGCTGCGCGTCATGTCCAGATCATAACGGAAGCGGTGGGTGTTGGCGAATTCCAGCCAGGCACCAACTGTCAGCATGCCCATGCCGGTATCGATCTTGCCCTGCACGATATCGCCATAGACGCGATACTGGTTGAGCTTGATGTAGCCGGGAACATCGCCGTTGATCTTGGTGATCACGCCGTTGATCTTGGGTGAGGCGAACTGCGTGGCGCTGGCCGTGGTGATGTCAGACGCCGAAACCGTCCAGTTCTTGTAGAAATAGGTATAGGCCTTGTTGTCGAGGGTGAAGCGTTCACCCAGCGGCAGCTGCAGGCGGACGATTTCGAAATCGCTGCGCTTGCGGGTGAAGTTCCAATCCTGCCGTGTCTGGGCATAGGGGTTGGTGGCGTAATTGGGATCGCTGACGTTCATCAGCGCAAAATCTTTGCCGTAGCGCGCCACCTGGTCCAGCGTCGCGCCATTGCTGTCGGCCTGATTGAAATAATTGTTGTTGTAGCTGGCCAGAATGGTCAGCTTGCCGCCTTCACCGGCCGGCATTTCCACCTTGCCGAACAGATTGTCGGCCTGCATCGGAGACGCGGTCAACGCGCCGTCGGTCTTCTTGTGCTCGCCGACGAACACCGCCTTGATGCCGCTCTTGCCCAGCTCGCCGGTCTGCAGCGTGCCGCGATACAGCTGGGTGTTCCAGCTGCCATAGCTGGCTTCCAGACGGCCACCGAACTGATCGGCCACCGCGCGGGTGTAGATGTTGATGTTGCCGCCGAAATTGGCCTGGCCCAGCTGCGCGGCGTTGCCCGGCCCGCGGTCCACCACGATCTGTTCGTAGGTGCCGTTGGGGAAATAGCTGGTGGAATGGTGGGTGGGATCGTTGGTGTCGCCAAAGGGCACGCCATCGATGGTGATGTTGTAGTTGCCGTCCTTGAAGCCGCGCAGGTTGACCTTGCTTTCCGACAGGCCGGGGCCGTTGCCGTTGGTCGTCTGCGACGCGCCGGGCGTCAGTGCCACCACGTCGAAGAAGTCCGACGTGGCCGGCACGACATTTTCGATCACCGAACGGTTGATGACCGATTGCGGCTGGGTGGTGGTGAGCGACGCGGTGATCGGCGTCTGTTCGTTCACCTTGGTGGCCGAAACCACGATCATGTCGGCCGGAGCCGGGACGGCGGTCGTTTCCGCCGCCTGCGCCGTTGCTGCCGCCATGCCGATGATCAGCGCCGCCACAGCCGCGCCCTGGCGCAGCCGCCCAAATTCTCCAGCCGTGTTCATGATGTCATGTCCCCTGATGTGCCCAATGCGGCCAAACGGCCCCGGAACAAGCACAGCCTGTTCCGCCCACCCCCTCTGTGTGGCGCACACATGTCAGTTTCTTTGCGTTACGATTGCGCAGGCATGACAAGGCCCAACATTGAGAAATCTTAATCTTGTCAGCCGGGCTGCCCTGCTTCCATAAATCACAAATGTTCGGGCCCCGCACCCTGCCGGCCCCGCCTGGCCAAAAGACGTTGCAGACGCGAGTGTTCTTCCATCATCAGGCGCGCGCGCCGCGCCATGCCCCTGCTGCGGCGCTGGCCCTGTGCCTGCTGCTGCCCGGTTGCCTGGCGGCACCGTCTGCCCCCCTCGCCCCGGCGGCGGTGGCGGCGCATCGGGCTGGCCAATCCCTGAGCCGGGAGGTGGCGACACCGGTGCTGGCCCGCATCGCGCCAACCGCCGCTGCCACGGCCATGGCGACATATGGGCGCTGGGACCGGCTGGCGCTGTTCGCCTTCATGCTGGCCAACAATCCCGACATCGCCGCCGCCCGCGCCGCCATCGCCAGCGCCGAAGCCGCGCGCCGGGCCAGCCGAGTGCGGCCCGGGCCCTTCCTGTCGCTGAGCGGCGAATATGCCGGTGCCTCGCCCGACGCCTCGCCCTGGCTTTATGGCGCCGCCATCGATCTGCCCATTGACAGCGGCGGCCGCCGCGCGAGCCGGCTGCGCCTGGCCGATCTCACCGTCGTTGCGGCCCGCTATGATTATGCCGAAACCGTGTGGACGGTGCGCGGCAATCTGCGCCAGGGCCTGCTCGACCGGCTGATCGGCGAGGC
The DNA here is from genome assembly GCA_037131365.1 of Sphingomonadales bacterium. GTDB lineage: Bacteria > Pseudomonadota > Alphaproteobacteria > Sphingomonadales > Sphingomonadaceae > Sandarakinorhabdus. Next base: position 14,348 of record JBAXRE010000013.1, on the reverse strand, counting down.
CCGGCGCGATGCGGCGGCCGCCATCCTTGCCGTGCGCCAGCGCCAGTTCGATGCCGTGGCGCGCCGGGTCGCCGCCGGGGCCGCCTCCCGCGCTGAGCTTGAGCGTGTGCGTGCCGATGCCGCCGATGCGCTGCACCGCCAGGCCGACGCCCTCACCGAAATCACTGCCGGCAACGCCGCCATCGCCGCCGCTCTGGGTGTGCCGGTGGCGGAAGTTGCCGGCCAGGCCTTCAGCTGGGACACGCTGGCCGCGCCCGAGCCGATCGCAGACGTCGGCGCGGCCGCCCGCGATGCCGCCGTGGCCGCCCGCGCCGACGTGCTGCGTGCCGCCACCGCCTATGATCAGGCCGAAGCCGATCTGCGCGGCGAGATTGCCCGCCAATATCCGGCGCTGAGTGTCGGGGCCGGTTACAGCTGGGATCATGGCCTGGTGCGGCTGCCGTTCAATCTGGGCCTGACGTTGCCGCCGCTCGATGGCAACCGGTCCAACGTGCGCACCGCCCTTGCCCGCCGGGCCGAGGCTGGCACGCGGCTGGAAGCCAGTGTCGCGGCCGCACAAGTCGCCATCGACAGCGCGGTGGCGGCGTCGCTTGTGGCGCGGGCCGCGCTCGACCGGGTGCGCCAGCGCGAATTGCCGGCAGCGCAGCGGCTGGCCCAGCAGGCCGACAATGAACTGAAGGCCGGCAGCATCGACACCAGCGAATGGGCCGCCGCCCAGGCTGGGGCCCTGCTGGCGCGCCTGTCGGAACTGGATGCGCTGATGGCGGTGCACGGCGCCGATGGCCAGCTGGAAGCCGCGCTGCGCCGCCCGGTGGCCGGGCCGGAACGCGCCATCGGCCCGCGCCTGGAGGGAATGCAATGAGCGTGATGAAATCCGCCCTGCTGATGGCAGCTGGTGCCGGGCTGGCGACGGCGCTGATGCTGGCATTGCCGGCGCTGCGCTCTGATCCGGCCGGCGCGGGTGACGACGGCTCGGAAGCCGCTGCCCCGCCGATGGCGGAGCCGCTGGTGATGGACGCCGCGCTGCGGGCGCGCCTTGGCATCGGCGTTTCGGCGCTGGCGCCGGCGCGGGTGGCAACGGCCGCGCCCGGCTTTGCCCGCGCCCTCGATATCGGGCCGCTGGCTGCCATTGATGGCGAGATCCGCAGCGCCCGCGCCGCCGCCGCGACCTCGGCAGCCGATGCCGCCCGCCTGACCGATCTGGCCGCCCACGACCAGAGCGCTTCGGCCCGCGCCGTGCAGGTGGCGGTGGCCCAAGCCACGGCCGACCGCGTGCGGGTGGAATTGGCGCTGCGCCGCGCCGCGCTGGAATATGGGCCGGGCCTGGCCAGCCTGTCCGATGCCCAGCGCATGGCCCTGATCGCCGATGTCGCGGCCGGGCAGGCGGCGCTGCTGCGTATCGATGTTCCGGGTTCGCCCACGATCACCCGCATCACGGTCGGAGACAGCCCCGTGCCGGTGCAGTTGCTGGGCCGGGCGGCGCAGGCCGATCCGCGCGTGCAGGGTGCAGCGCTGCTGGCCGTGCTGCGCGGCGCCAGCGTGCGGCTGGCACCGGCCGGGCGGCAGTTGCCGGCCATCATTTCGGGCAGCGGGCAGGACAATGGCACCATCGTGCCGCGATCGGCACTGCTGCGCCAGAATGGCGATCTGTTCGTCTATGTCGCCGCCGGCAACCGCTTCGAACGCCGGGTGATATCCGCCGGACGCCCGGTGGCCGCCGGCTGGTTCACCACCGACATCGCGCCGGGCACAAGCATCGTCACCGCCGGTGCCGGTTCGGTGCTGGCCGCCGAAACCGGGGCTGAAGCCGGAGCCGGGGACGAATGATCCTCGCCCCCATCGTCCGCAGCGCGCTGCGTCACCCCGGGCTGGTGCTCGTGTGCGGGATGCTGCTGCTGGTCTATGGCGTGTTCGCGGTCAGCAACGCCCGTTACGACGTGTTTCCCGAATTCGTGCCGCCGCAGGCGACAGTGCAGACCGAAGCGCCGGGCTTGGCCGCCGAACAGGTGGAAGCGCTGGTCACCCGCCCGCTCGAAGCTGCCATCATCGGCACCAACGGCGTCACCAGCGTGCGATCGGAATCGGTGCAGGGCCTATCCGTGATCAACGTCATCTTCGCCGAAGGCAGCGATCCGTTCCGCACCCGCCAGGTGCTGGCCGAAGCGCTTTCGGAAACCAACGGCCGCCTGCCGGCCAATGTCGCGGTGCCGGTGCTCAGCCCCCTCACCTCCTCCACGATGGACCTGCTGAAGATCGGCTTTGTCGCCCCGGCGATGGACCCGATGCGCCTGCGCGACATCGTGCAATGGCAGGTGCGCACCCGGCTGCTGGCGGTGCCCGGCGTGGCGCGGGCCATCGTGTTCGGCGGCGACGAACGCCGCCTGGATGTGCGGATGCGGCCCGAGGCGATGATCGCCCGCGGCGTCACCCTGGCCGATCTGACAGCGGCGGTGCAGGCAGCGGCCGCCGTGCGCGGCGGCGGCTTCACCGACAGCGATGCCCAGCGCGTGATCGTCACCACGGCCGCGCCGCGCCTGCGCGCCGCCGATCTGGCCAGTGCCCCGCTGCCGCTGTCGGCCGGCGCGCCGATCCGCATCGGCGACGTTGCCGACGTGATGGAGGCCGCCACCCCGAAATCCGGCGATGCGCTGGTGATGGGCAAGCGCGGCGCGCTGATGGCGCTGTCCAGCCAATATGGCGCCAACACGCTGACAACGACGCTGGCCGTGGAAAAGGCGCTGGCCGAACTGACCCCGGCGCTGAACGCGCAGGGCATCACCGTCTATCCCCGCCTGCACCGGCCGGCCAATTTCATCGAATCCGCCTTGTCCGGCATCAGCCGCGATCTTGTGGTGGGTGCCGCGATGATCGGCCTGGTGCTGCTGCTGTTCCTGCGCAGCCTGCGGGTGGCGCTGGTGATCTTCCTGGCCATTCCGCTGTCGCTGCTGGCGGCGCTGATCGTGCTCGGCCTGCTCGGCCAGACGATCAACACCATGACACTGGGCGGCCTGGCGGTGGCGCTGGGCGTGGTGATCGATGATGCCATTGTCGATGTGGAGAATATCGTCCGCCGGCTGGGCCAGCATCCGCGCGGCAACCGGCTGGCGGTGATTGCCGCCGCTTCGGTGGAGGTGCGCGCGCCGGTCGTCTATGCCACCTTCGTCCTGCTGCTCACCATCATGCCGGTGCTGTTCCTGACCGGCCTGCAGGGCGCCTTCTTCGCGCCGCTGGCGCTGGCCTTTGCGCTGGCCGTGCTGGCTTCGCTGCTGGTGGCGCTCACCATGATTCCGGCGCTGGCGCTGCTGGTGCTCTCCCCGCACGCCGCCCACCGCGAATCGGCGCTGCCGGGCCGGTTGCAGCGGGCGCATGAACGGCTGGTGGCGCGCATCTGCGCGGCCCCGCGGGCGGTGGCTGCCACCACCGCGCTGGTCGGCGTGCTGGCGCTGGCCGCGTTCGGCCTGTTCGGATCGGAACTGCTGCCGGCATTTCGCGAGCGCCATTATGTCATGCAGGTCAGCGGGCCGGCCGGTGCCTCGATCACCTGGATGCGCCAGCTGGGCACCCGCATCTCGCGCGATCTGCTGGCCCTGCCCGAAATCGCCAGCGTCGAACACCAGATCGGCCGCGCCGAAGCCGGGGAGGACACGTTCCCGCCCCACCGCAGCGAATTCCATGTCGAGCTGAGTGCGGCGGGCGGCCGTGACGAGGTGGCGACGCAGGACAAGATCCGCGCCGTGCTCGCCCGCTATCCCGGCCTGCAGAGCGAGGTGCTGACCTTCCTGGGGGATCGCATCAGCGAATCCCTGTCGGGCGAGACGGCGGCGCTGGCCATCGGCATCTACGGCGCCGATCTTGACACGCTGGACCGGGTGGCAGCCGATGTGGCGCAGGTGGTGCGGCAGGTGCCCGGCGCGGCCGATGTGCAGATCAAGGCGGCGCCGGGGGCACCCAGCATCAGCGTCGTGCTCGATCCCGCCCGCATGGCGGTGCGCGGCGTTTCGGCCGCCGATGCCGCCGATGCCATCGAAACCGCCTTTCAGGGCCGGGTGGTGGCAGAGCGTGCGCTGGCCGACCAAGTGAACGACATCGCCATCACCCTGGCCCCCGGCGTTCAGCAGGATCCGGAAGCCATCGGCGGCCTTTTGGTGCGGTCGGTCGATGGGGTGACGACCCGGCTGGCCGATATCGCAACGCTGGTGCCGCGCAACAGCCGGCTTTCGATCAATCACGACAATGGCCTGCGCCGCCAGATCGTCACCGCCAACCCGGCGGGGCGCGATGTCGGCAGCTTCACTGCTGCCGTGCAGGCCGCCATCGCCCGCCATGTCGCGCTGCCCAAGGGCGTGTTCATCGATTATGCCGGGCAGGCGGAAGGCCAGGCGGCGGCGCTGCGGCAGCTGGCGCTGAACGTCGGCACAGCGGCCATCGGCATCGCCATGCTGCTGGTGCTGGCGTTCGGCGGCGTGCGCCCGGCCCTGCTGATCGCGGCCGGCACACCCTTTGCGCTGGCCGGCGGCGTGGCGGCAGTGGCGCTGACCGGCGGCGTGCTGTCGCTGGGCGCGCTGGTCGGCTTCGTCACCCTGTTCGGCATCGCGGCGCGCAACGCCATCCTGCTGATTTCGCATGTGGATCAGCTGACGGAGCAAGAAGGCATGCCCTTCGATCTTGCCACCATCCTGCGCGCCACGCGGGAACGGGTGACGCCGATCATCGTCACCGCGCTGGTCACCGGCCTTGGCCTGGCACCGCTGGCACTGGAAGCCGGCCAATCCGGGCGCGAGGTGCAGGGGCCGATGGCGGCTGTCATCCTCGGCGGGCTGGTCACCTCCACCCTGATGAGCCTGGTACTGCTGCCCGCCCTGATCCTGGCCTGGCGCCGGCCGCCGTCACCGCCGGCAAGCCCGGCCCTGCCCTGATCGCGCGCTGGCTCAGGCCGGCGGCAGACTCTGCGCCAGCCGGTCCCGCAGTTCGCGGCGCAGGAACTTGCCGCTGGCATTGCGGGGCAAGGGTTCGGCCATGAACCAGACGTGGCGCGGCACCTTGTAGTTGGCGATCAGGCTGGCAACGAAAGCGCGCAAGGCCGCCTCGTCCAGGGTCTCGCCGGGTTTCAGGACGACGGCGACACCCACTTCTTCGCCAAGCCGCTGATCAGGCACGCCGAACACGCAGCATTCGGCGACGGCGGGATGGCGGTAGATGGCGGCCTCCACCTCGGCGCAATAGACATTTTCGCCGCCGCGCAGCACCATGTCCTTCTTGCGGTCGACGATGAAGATGAAGCCATCCTCGTCTATGCGGGCGATGTCCCCGGTGTGCAGCCAGCCGTCGGTGATCGCAGCGGCGGTCGCTTCGGGCCGGTTGATATAGCCCTTGATGACGGCGGCCCCCCGCACCCACAACTCGCCCACCGCGCCCGGCGGCAGCGTGTTGCCATCATCATCGACGCATCTTGCCTCATAGGCCGGCATGGCGGGCCCGGCGCTGTCTGGCTTGTCGACGAAGAAATCGCCGGAGACCGAGGTGATGATCCCGCAGGTTTCGGTCATGCCATAGCCGGTGCTGGGGCGGGCGCTGGCCACACCCTGTTCGATCTTGTGGACCAGATCGGGCGGCACCTGCGCGCCGCCGCCTGACATCGCCGTCAGGCTCGACACGTCGGTGCTGGCGAAATCCGGGTGATTGATCAGCTCGCGTGCCATCACCGGCACGCCGCCGATGGAGGTGACGCGTTCCTTTGCGATGATGCGCAGTGCCTCGCCGGCATCCCAGCGGTACATCAGCACGATGGTGCCGCCGGCCGCGGTGGTGGCATAGGCGCCGCAATTGTTGGCCGTGACGTGGAACAGCGGCGTGGTGAGCAATGACACCGGCACCGGCGGCGTGGCGGGCGGCGCGGCCCCCGTGGCCTTCTGCACGGCCAGCGCGGTGGAGGCGGCGGCATAGAGCATGTTGAACAAATTGGTGATGCAGCCGCGGTGAGTGAGCTGCGCACCCTTGGGAAAGCCGGTGGTGCCCGATGTGTAGAAGATGCAGGCATCGGCATCGGGATCGATGCTGACGTCGGGCATCGGACCATCGTGAGCGAGCACCCTTGCAAATGGCGTCACGCCCGCCTCGGCGTCCGCCGTGCGCACACCAACCAGCGTCAGGCCCGCCGGCGGCGCCGGCATGTCGCGATAGCGGCCCAGCCGTTCGGCATCGAGGAACAGGATTTTCGGCTGCGCGTCGGCCAAGCCATAGGCCATTTCCTCCGGGGTCCACCACGCGTTCATGCCGACAACGGCAATGCCGGTGGACACGCAGGCCCAATAGATCAGCATCCATTCGGGATAGTTGCGCATGGCAATGGCCACCCGGTCGCCACTGGCCACACCCTGCGCCGCCAGCCAGGCGGCAATGGCATCCACCCGGGCGTGCGCTTCGGCATAAGTCAGCCGCTCGTCGCCATAAACGAGATAGGTGCGATCGGCGAACTGCCGGGTGGACAGCCACAGCGCCCGCACATCGGGCAGGGCGTGGGCATAGGCGCGCACGGCGATGCCGCCCACCGTGACGGTGGTGATCTCGAACGCGCCGCCCGGGCCGGTGAGCTCTCGGCGCGCCTGCGCCAGTTCCGCGTAATGCATGACCCTCCCCAAAGTCGGCTTTTCAGGGAGGATACACGGGATCGGGCGGCCGGAAAGCTATCTAGAGCCAGTGTCGCGGGACGCCGGCGTCACATGACGACGACAGGCAGGCTGCGCAGCGGTGATCGGCCAGCTTGGCGAGCGATCCGTCGTGCAAGTAGGGCGCAGTGCGGCCGACTTCGCACAGCCCGGCGGCCCTGGCGACGCCATCCCGGAACGCCGTGCCAGGCTGATGGCAGGTGGCGCACGACCGGCTGCCGTCGCCCGACAATCGCGTGTCGATGAACAGGTCGCGGCCCAGCGCAATCTTGTCGGGCGGGATTGGCGGCAAGGCAGTGACAAGCCCGCAAAAGCAGTTGGCCCACCGCGCGCAGTTGTCTGGCGCGTTTATCTGTATATAACAAAATACAGAACAGGCTCGCACCGGGGGACATGTCGTGCGGATCAGGACATTGTGCATCCCGCTGGGCGGTGCCCTGCTTGCCGTGCCGCTGCCGGCGATGGCACTGGCCGCGCCGGCGCTGGCCGACAGGCCGGATACGATCATCGTCACCGCCAGGCAGCGCCCGGAAGCGGCGCAGGACGTGCCCGCCGCCCTGTCAGTGGTGGATGGCCCATGGCTGGAACAGTCGCTGACGCTGAACACCCAGGGCCTGACGAGCTTGATCCCGGCGCTCAACTATTCTTCGGCCAACCCGCGCAACACGGCGTTCACCATCCGCGGTCTGGGATCCAGCGTGGTGGCGGTCAGCCAGGCCAACGACGGGCTTGAACCGGGCGTCGGCTATTATGTGGACGGTGTCTATCACGCCCGGCCGGCCACGGCCGCGTTCGATTTTTCCGATATCGCGCGGGTGGAGGTGCTGCGCGGGCCGCAGGGCACGCTGTTTGGCAAGAACACCACGGCGGGGGCGATCAACATCGTCTCGGCCGCACCCAGCTTCACCAGCGCCGCCAGCGCCGAACTCAGCATCGGTGAGCGCCTGTTTGCACAGGGGCGGTTTTCGGCCACCGGCCCGCTGGCCGGGGAGACGCTGGCCTATCGTGTGTCGGCCACCTTCACGCGGCGCGACGGCGTGCTGCACAATGTTGCCAACGGCCGCGATCAGAATGGGCTGGGCGCACAGGCCGCAAGGGCACAGCTGCTGTGGCAGCCAACAGACGATGTGCGGATCCGGCTGATCGGCGATTACGCCAGTTTTGACAGCGAATGCTGCACGCAGGTCTATCTGCGGGTTGGCACCAGCTTGCGGCCACCCGCGCGCCAATATCCGGCGCTGGCTGCCGCCGCCGGCTATGCGCCGCCCAGCAGCAATGCCTATGATCGCCTCACCGATATCGATGCGCCCCTCGCCGTGAAGACCAGCGAAGGCGGTATCGCGGCCACCACGGACTGGACCCGGGGTGCGGTGACGCTGACCGCGATCAGCGCCTGGCGCTTCTGGAACTGGGATGCCGCCAACGACCGCGACTATACCGGCCTGCCGATCCAGCTGGTCCAGCGCATCCCCTCCCGGCAGGACCAGTTCAGCCAGGAACTGCGGATCGCCGGCAACGGCACCTCGGCCTTCACTTATGTCGCCGGGCTCTACTGGTTCCGCCAGGTGCTGACCGGGCGACCCACGTCCGTTTATGGGCCGTACGGGGCGCCGTGGCTGATCGGGCCGACCACGGGCGCCGCCGCCACCCCGGTGCCGGCCAACCTGCTGGATGGCTATGGCCAGACTGGCCGGACGCGCTTTGCCGTCAACAGCGTGGCGGCCTTTGCCGAGGCGAACTGGCGGCTGCGGCCTGCCCTCACCCTCACCGGGGGCCTGCGCTACACGCACGAGGACAAGGTGGGCGATTACAGCACGGTCGTGTCGGGCGGCCCGCCTGTGAGTGATCCGGCGCTGATCAGCGCGCGGCTCGGCGTGCTGCGGCCGCAAACTTATGCCGCGCGCGACAGGGATGGCAGCCTTTCGGGCCGCGCCAACATCGCCTGGCAGCCCACGGATGCACTGCTGCTTTACGCCAGCATCGCGCGCGGTTTCAAATCCGGCGGAATCAACATGTCGGGCCTGCCGCTGGATGCCAACAACCAGCCGGCTCTGGCAACGGCGGTGGTGCGGCCCGAACGCAACACGACGTGGGAGGCGGGGCTGAAGGCGCAGCTGTGGGACCGGCGGCTGACGCTCAACCTTGCCGCCTATCACACCAGGGTGCGCGATTTTCAGGCGACTGTGGTCGATTCCAGCCAGACTGTCGCCCTGCGCGGCTATCTGTCGAACATCCCGGCGGTGCGGGTGCGGGGGATCGAGGCCGATGCGACACTGCGGATCGGCGCTCTCACGCTGGTGGGGGCGCTGGCCTATGGCGACGGTGTCTATGCAAGCTATCTGGCCGGGCCCTGCCCGCTTGAACGGCAGACGGCGGCGACCGCAGCCTGCGACCTGACCGGCCAACGCCTGGCCGGCCTGCCGCGCTGGTCCCAGACGCTGAGCGCCGATTACACGCTTCCCGTCGGCCGCGGCGCGCTGTTCGCGCATGCCGACAGCAACTGGCGCAGCGGCATTTTCGGTGATCCGACACTGTCGCGCTTCACCTGGATCGATGGCTACAACCTCACCAACGCCAGCCTGGGCTATCGGCGGCAGACCTCGGCCGGCACCAGCTGGGACATCGCGGTCTTTGCCCGCAATCTGCTGGGCGCCAATTATCTGCAGAACCTGACGATCCAGGCCGGCAATTCCGGGCTGATCCTGGGCACGCCCAGCGATCCGCGCACCGTGGGGTTGACGTTCAGACTGCGCCGCTAGGACCGTCAGGGCCCGGCCCCTCACCGCGCCGCGCCGGCTGCGGCACGTCAAGCAAATGGCGGGCGATCGCGGCGAACCCGGCGCTGCCGGCCTGCCCGACATCCTGTTGCAGGCGGCGATACTGCGCCAGGATCTGCACGCCCAGCGGCGTCAGCTGCGCCCCGGCCTTTTGGTTGCCCGGCGTGGTGGCCACCAGCGGCGACTGCCAGCAGCGGTTCATCGTATCCACCAGCAGCCAGGCGCGGCGGTAGCTGATCCCCATCGCCCGCCCGGCCGCAGAGATCGACCGGTGCGCGGCGATGGCATCAAGCAGGTCGGCCTTGCCGGGGCCCATGGCGATCTCCGGGCCGCACATGATCTGGATCTTGATCCTGAAGGGAGACTGCGCCGCCATCATCCCAGACTAGCCGCGCGCCGCTGGCGGTCAAAACCCAATTTCGGCGCCGGGGCCAGCCCGGCAGCGCTTCGAAAAGAGGTGGTGCCCCTGGCCGGACTCGAACCAGCACGGATTGCTCCATCCGATTTTGAGTCGGACGCGTCTACCAATTTCACCACAGGGGCAGTGTTGCAGGGGTTAGCGCAAGGTTTGCGCAAGGGCAATCGGCTTGGCGGTTCTGAAACGCCGATGCAGGGCACGGCCCGCAACACGCAAAAGGCCGCCCCGAAGGGCGGCCTTCCCCACCCCTGGCGGGGCAGCATTGGCAGCAATGATGCGGCTGGCGCCGATCAATATTTGACCGTGGCCGAAAGCAGGAAGCGGCGGCCGATCTGATCGACATAGGCGCCCTGGTACAGGCCGTTGGTGCCGGCATAATATTTGTTGGTCAGGTTCACGATGTTGCCCTGCACGCGGATCTTCTTGGTCAGATCGGCACCCAGGGTGACGTCGAAACGGCTGACGGCCGGGAAGCGGATGTCATTCCACTGTTCGATGGTCGCCGGCAGGCCGTTCGAGAACAGCTTGGTCTGCGACTGCCAGTTCCACACGACCTGCGCATAGAAATCGCCGGTGGTGTAGCGGGCGCGGCTCTGCACTTCCCACTGCGGACGGCCGAAGGTGCCGGCCGAACCGATGGTATCGTTGAAGGCGCCGGTGGCCGATTCGTCGTAACGGATCAGGTTGTAGGCATTGGCGCTCAGCGCCAGGTTACCCAGCTTGCCCGGCAGGTTGAAGTTGTAGTTGGCCGAGATGTTCAGCGCACGGATCTTCGTGGCGGACAGGTTGATGAAGCCCGACGCGAAGCCCGGAGCAATCTGGAAGTCCGTCCGCTGGCGGGCGAAGAAGGTGCAGGTGTTGGCCCCGGTCGCCGCCGAGGTGTCGTTGTAGGTGGCGCTGTCATAGCAGAAGCGCACCGCGTCCGACAGGTTGGTCGGCAGGATGATGTTCTTCAGATCCAGGCTGATGTAATCGACCGAGAACTGCAGGTTGCTGATCCAGCGCGGCTTGACCACGATACCGGCCGTCCACGAACGGCCCTGTTCCGGGTTCAGGCCCGGCGCACCGGCGAACGAACCCGGCAGCGACACGCCGGCCGGCTGGAAGGTCTGCAGGAACTGGTCGGCGCCCACGGTGTCGGTGGCCAGACCAGCGGCGATGACCGCGCGACGGCAGTTGGCGCGGCGGTTGACCGCCTGTGCACCGACGTCGATGTTGTTCGGGCCGCAGACGTCGGTCGGGGTGGTGAAGGCTGGCTGGCCGCCCAGGAACAGTTCCACCACACCCGGCTGACGGATCGAGCGGGTCAGGTTGGCGCGCAGCAGGATGTCACGCACCGGGGCCCAGGTGCCGGCGAGGCTCCAGATGGTCTGCGGCCTGCCGTTCGACGACGGCGAGACCAGACCGCCCGACAGGCTCTGATACGAGGCCGCGCTGCCGTTCTGCTGCGAGACGCGGATCGAGGGCGACAGGTCGAGCTTGCCGAAGAACGGCAGGAAATTGTCGCCGAAGATCGGGATACGCGCTTCGCCGCCATATTCGAACACCTCGATCCCACCGACCGTGGCAGCCGACGGCGCCGTGCGGGTGCGGCCGAGCTGGTTGATCAGGTTCGACGAGAAGTCGAGCTCTTCCTTGCGATATTCGGCCGTACCCGACACCGCCAGTTCACCGGCCGGCAGATCGAAGAACGAACCGGTGATGGTGCCCTGCAGGAAGGTCTGCCTGGAGATGTTGTAGAACTCCACGTCGGCGCGGACATAGGCCTTCGCCGCGGCCGACATGTTGTTGTAGCCGAACGGGTTGAGCGGCTGGCAGCCATCGATCATCGACTGGGTGATCGTCGGGGTGAACACCTGCTCGACGCGCACGCCGTTCGGGCCCATCAGACGGATGAGGTTCGACGCCGTGCCGGCCGGGGTGCGGTTCAGATAATCACCCGGGAACAGCTGCGCACGGCAACGGATGTTGTTGGTGACCGGATCGCGCACCGCATCGAGGGCGAGCTGATACTCGATATCCTTGATGTTGGTGGTCTGGGTCAGCTGCTTGGCATAGCCATAGGTGGCCGACACTTCGGCGTTCCAGGCATGACCGAACATTTCCCACTTGGCGCGGGCACCGCCGACGATGCGATAGGTGTCAGAGGTGTTGATGAACGGGTTGTCGCCAAAAATGTCCTGGTTCTGGCGGGTCAACGAGAAATAGCCGCCGCGGTTTAAAGCGTTGATGCCAACAGCGTTCAGCTGATCCAGGTTCTGCTGGGTGAGGTACGGGTTGTTCACGTTGAGGACGAGCGCGGCGTTTTCCGCACCAGTCGACAGGAAGTTCTGCGACGTCGAGTTGCGCACCGAGACGTTGCGCACGCGGGCGTACAGATTTTCGGTGAACAGGGTGAAGGTGTCGTTCAGTTCCCACTTGGCGTTCAGGTTCGCCACGAAACGATCCTGCTGCGTGCGCAGCACGGTGTTTTCGATCGAGCGCAGGAAGCCGCCGTTGCCGCCGGCCAGCTGACTGATGGTGCCCTGGCCGTTCTGGCCGATGGTGCCGGCATTGTAGGCGCGCAGCGTGCCATCCGCGTTGAATTCCAGCGGCACGGCCACGAACGGCAGCACCTGGTTCACCGGCACGCGCACGCCGGCCACGGTGACCAGCGTGGTGTCGGTATTGGCGATGCGCGGCACGTTCGGGATGAAGGTGCCGAGGAAATAGTTGAACGGCACGCTCGGGTTGGCGGCGTAGAATTCACGCGCGGTCGGGCGGTTGGCCTGCAGCACGTTCACGGCCAGCGTGGTCAGCTGAGCGGCGGTGGCACCGGCCGGCGGCGTCACGTTGAAGGCGGTGAGCACCTGGGTGGAGGTGACGCCGGTCGGCAGCGAGGTCGGCGCGAAGGTGGTGAAGGTCAGGCCGGTGGGAACCGTGGCGGCGCCGTTCAGGCCGTTGCCGCTGATCAGGCTGCCCGGAGCGCCCGGCAGACCGTTGATGATCTGCGCGGCGGTGGCGGCGGTGCTGGCAAAGCTGGTGCTGGTCTGGCCGACACCGTTCGTCAGGGTGATGTAGTTCGGCGCGCTCGGCCCCGCAAAGGTCACATAGGGCGTGCGCGGGGTGCTGAGCGCGTTCAGCACGGTGCCGTTGAAGCTGAGGGTCTGGTTGACCGAACCCAGGATCAGCGCCGACGAGGGGATGCCGTCGTCGCTGGCGCGCAGGAAGGCCCCGTTGTTGGCACCGGTCACATCGATGATGGCCGAACCGAAGTTCGGGTTGCGCTTGCTGCCGTTGGCGAAGTTGGTGATCGTGGTGGCACGCAGCAGCCGGAAATCACGCTGATCGGCCTGCAGGCCATCGATGCGGGTATATTCGGCGTTGAACGTGACGTTGATGCGGCCGTCCTTGAAATTCTTGCCGGCGGTCAGACCAAGCTGATACTGCTTGGCGTCGCTCTTGTCGGTCATGCCGCCCAGGGCGCGGCCTTCGATGCCTTCATAGCTGTCGTCGAGGATGAAGTTGACGACACCGGCAATGGCGTCGGAACCATAAGCGGCGGCGCCGCCGACGGTGACGACGTCAACCCGCTTGATCAGCGAGCTGGGGATCGAGTTCACGTCAACCTGGCTGCCGGCGGCGTTCGATTCGACGAACAGGCTGGCCGCGTTGCCCGACACATAGCGGCGGCCGTTGACCAGGGTCAGCGTGCGCTGGGTGCCGATATCGAGCAGGTTGATGAACGCGGAGCCAAGGCTGGCGGCCTGGCCGCCGTTGTTGCCATTGAACGGGCTGGCACCACGGCCAACCAGCGGAATGTCATTGACGGCTTCGAGAGCGTTGGTGAAGCCGCGGGCTTCGATCTGCTCGGCGGTCACCTGCACGCCCGGCAGAGTGCCTTCATATTCGGGGCGCGGAATGCGCGAGCCGGTGACGATGATGGCGCTGCCATCGTCTTCGTCAGCCTTGGCGACGTCCTTCTTGCTTTCCTTGGCGGCCGGAGCGGCCGTCTGCGCGTAGGCAGTCACAGAAACCAGCGCGGTGCTGGCCAGCGCGGCTGCGCCGATCAGTCGGATCACATTCATCATTGCCCCCAATGACATTAAGTTAATGAAGGGGGCCCGCTAATGAAAATTATGGGGTCTGTGCAACCCTGTTCTGCAAGACGCGACATTTCGTAACAAAAACCGACCAGTTTCGTTGCAAAAATGCAACAAACCGAGCGGTGCCGACGGCATATCCGGCGCGCGCAATACGCTTCCTGGCGCAGACCGGGACACCAGGCACAGGCCGCAGCGGGCCGGATTCGACCCAGCCCGGCCCCGGCTCCCTGCCCCGGATTCGCTTTGGGCTGGACATGGCCATGGCGCCCGCGCAAGGGGTGGCCGCATGCGATCCAACAAGACAGGTGACGGCAAGCGCCGTGGCGGCCCGCGCCCGCCGGGCGACGCCGTGGGCCGGAACAGCAACGGCGCGGGCGGCCGCCCCGGCCGGCAGCGCCCGGCG
>JBAXRE010000012.1:0-87565 GCA_037131365.1 Sphingomonadales bacterium | reverse complement strand
CGCTGACGGCCAGCGACATCAATGTGCGCGCCACGAACGGCACGGTCGGCACCGGTCTCATCACCGGCGGCACCGTGCTGGTGCAGGCCAGCGGCAACACCACGGTGGCGAATGTGACCACCACCAATGGCGCGGTGATCCTGAATGCCGGCTCGATCGACGGCACGGCGAGCGCCAATGGCGGCACGCTCAGCGTCGGCACCATCGGCACCGGCACCGGCGCGATCACGCTGCTGGCGGCCGGGGGCCAGGTCAACGCCGGTGCCATCACCGGCGGCAACAGCATCATCACCGGCGGCACCGGCGTGACCACGGCCAGCGTGGCCGGCGGCAACGTGACGGCGGTCGCCACCACCGGCAATCTCAGCATGGGCGCGCTGTCGGGCAGCGCGCTCAGTGCCACCGCGTCGGCGGGCAACGCCAGCATCGCCAGCGCGGCGGGTGGCTCTCTGGCCCTGTCGGCCAGCGGCGCTGCGACCAGCACTGGCCTCATCAACGTGTCGGGTCTGGCGCGGGTGAGCGGTGCCACGGTGCAGACCGCCGCCGTGCAGGCCGGCAGCATCCGCATCGACGGCGTGGCCAGCGTCAACACCGGCGCGCTGACGGCCAGCGACATCAATGTGCGCGCCACGAACGGCACGGTCGGCACCGGCGACATCGCTGGCGGCACCGTGCTGGTGCAGGCCAGCGGCAACACCACGGTGGCGAACGTCACCACCGCGAATGGTGCCGTGACGCTCAATGCCGGCTCGATCGACGGCACGGCCAGCGCCAACGGCGGCAATCTGGTGGCCGGCAATCTTGACACCGGTACCGGCAACATCACGCTGCTGGCCGCCAACGGCACGCTGCGCACCGGCACGATCAGCGCCGGCACCGTTCAGCTGACGACAACCGGCACCGCCAGGGACATCAGCCTCGACAAGGTGATCCGGGCTGCCGCGCTCAGCGTCACCGCCAGCGGCAAGATCACCGCCACCGACAGCGCGTCAGTGACCGGTGACATCACGCTGACGGCCGGCACGGCGGTCGACATCAAGGATGCCGACAGCTCTGGCAATGGCACCATCAGGGTCACCGCCACCAACGGCCTGTTGAAGACGGGCGTGCTGTCGGGCGGTGCGATCACGCTGAAATCGACAGCGGGCGGCGCCGATATCGGCGGCGTGTCGCGATCGAGCGGCCTTGGCGTGGAAGCGGCGCAGACGGTCACCGCCAGCGGCAACATCCGGGTCGCCGGCACTGCCAGCGTCACCGCCGCCCGGCTCGATCTGGTGCCGACGGCGGCGCTCAACACCGATGGCCGCATCCTGCTGCGCGCCGCGCCCGGCGCCGGCGATATCAGCATCGCCAACGGCGCCACCAGCCTGTTCGACAACGAGGACATGCCGCGCGTGACCGCACCCACGGTGCAGATCGACGGCGGCGTCCGCAACATCGTCATCGGCGCGACCACCTTGTTCCCGAACGTCCTGCGCGTCGGCGTTTCGACCACCGGCAACATCAATGTCGTCGGTGCGCTGAAGTTCGAATCGAACGCCCCGCCGGCGGGTGATCCGGGCAACACCGCCAATGCGCGCACGCTCACCCTGGGCGGCGACGCGACCGCCGGCGACACCAGCGCCATCACCGATCAGGTCAATGGCGCGGCCAATGTCATGGCCAACCGTGTCATCGTCGAAACCCAGACCGGGCTGACCGCCGGCAGCATGACCAGCGGTGGCCAGCTGATCGCCACCAATTCGGTGGTGCGGGTGCGCGGCACCTATGTGGCGCTGGGCCTGAAGGATGGCGGCCGCTTCCTCGACACGCTGTTGCCGGCGACGCCGCTGACCGCGACCGAAGTGCGCACCAAGTTCACCGAACTGCCGAGCTCCACCTTCTACCAGTCGATCCCCAACTATACGCAGACCAGCACGCGGCCGCCGATCGTGACGGCCAACCGCCTCGTCGTCGGTGTCGGCCAGTGGGGCGTGATCCAGAACACCGGCTCTTCGGCGCAGCCGGGCGGCGGTGTGAGCCTGAACAGCGTGCAGCTGGTCAATCTGGGCGGTGCCGGTGCGCCGCAGGGCGGGCCGATCGTCGGCTTCTTCGGCATGCTGGGCGGGCAGGACGGCGTCGCGGCGGCGCTGCGCATCACCGTCAGCCAGCTGGGCGGTGTTTCGCCGAACAACGTCCGCATCAACGGCTGCGTGGCGCTGACAACGGCGGGTTGCATCGTCACCGGTCTGCCGCTGCCGCTGGTGCAGCTGAACGATCCGGGCCGCGGCCTGCTGATCCGCAGCGCCCCCGATCTGATCCTGCCGCTGGAACTGATTTCCGGCACCACCAATGAAGCGCTGTGGCGCGATGATCAGGACCTGGTGCCTTCGGTGCCGGCCGCTCCGACGACCGCGCCGCCGCCCAATGCACCGCGCCCGGGAGACGGCCTGCCATGATCGGAACCACGATGAAGCCCGCGCACTTGCTGTTCGCCGCGTCGGCCCTGGCGCTGATGCTTGCTGCCCCGGCCACGGCCCGCACGCTGCCAGACAGTTTCGATGTCGGGCGCGGGCCGCAGGGCGAATTGTGCCGCGCCCAGCGCGTGTGGAATGATCCGGCCGCCACCGGTCTGTTCGACACGGTTTATGCCGTGCGCTGCCGTGGCTGGACCGACACCGCCAGCGTTGGCCGGGTGGGCCTGTTCACCGCCGGTGCCGCCGCGCTGGCGCCGGTGAAGGCCGGGGTGGCCACCCGCATGGCCTGTGCTGACCCTGGGGCCGTCACCTTGCCCGGCATCGGCGCCGGTGAAGGCGCGCGCTGCCGCAATGATGATGGCGGCTATGCCGCTTTTGCCGTCACCGGCACGGTCAAGCGCCAGCTGGTCGCCATTGACGGCCTGGAACGTTTCTCCGCCAATCTGGCCGCCACGGCCCGCGCCATCACCGGCCTTGCTGCGGCACCGGGCGCGACGGCGGCACCGGGCGCGGCGATCGAACTGGCCAATCTGGCTGCGGCACCCGCCCCGACGGCCGGGGCCGCCGCGCAGGCCGACAGCGCCGGCATCGCCAGCCGCCGCGGTGAAGTGATCGAATACAGTGTGCGCGGCCAGCATGGCGAGGCGCGCGAGTTGGCCACGCGGTATCTGGCCCAGCTGCCGGCCGCCACCTCGGCCATCGACCGTGCCGATTTCACCCTCGAAGCCTCGCTCGCCTCGTCAAACCTGGGGTATGACACGGCAGCCGAAGCCGGCTTTGCCCAGGCCAATGCCCTGCTCACCGATCTGCGCGGTGCCGCCGCCGACAGCCTGCGCCGCAAGCTGATGGTCTATCGCGCGCTGGAGGCGCTCAATCGCCGCAACTTTGCCGCCGCGCTCACCGCCGCCGATGCCGCCCTGGCCGGCGAAAGCCGCGCTGCCGAAGCCGCAGCCGCCGCCACGCCGCTGGCCAACCCGGCGGTGCTGAACCAGCTCAACGCCAGCAGCACGCGTTCGGCCCTGGCCCGGCGCGACCAGAGCTGGGTGGCGCCCACCATCCTGCAGGCGCAGTCGCACTATGCCCGCGCCGTGGCGCTGCGCAGCCTGGGCCGCGCTGGCGAGGCTCCGGCGGCGCTGGGTGCCGCCAACCAGTTGCTCGCCCGCTTCGACAACAGCGGCTTCGATGCCTCCAGCCTGCAATGGCTGCGCAGCGCGGTCGCCGCCGAACAGGGCCGCACCGCCCGCCAGCTGAAGGATCTGCCCGGCGCCCGCGCCGCCTTTGAAAAATCGGTGCAGGCGCTGGAAAATTCGTCGGTCTATGCCGGCACGCCGCTGCTCGGCCAGCGCCACATCGAACTGGCCAATGCCGCGCTGGCGGTGGGGGATCAGGCCGCCGCCCGCACCGCGTTCGACAAGGGCTTTGCCATCCTGCGCGTGCTGGGCCCCACCACCGCTTCGTCGGTGGGCGGGCTGGATGCCTATTTTGATCTTCTGGTGGCGCAGGCCGCCGCCGGCGGGCCCGGCAGCGCCGAGGCGAAGGCGCGCTTCTTCGAAGCTTCCCAGCTGGTCAGCCCGCCGGCGGTGGCCAGCCAGATCGCCCAGCTGCAGAAGATCTTTGAAAGCGGCACCAGCGATGGGGCGGTGCGCGCCAAGACCTTGCAGGATCTTGATCGCGAAAGCCGGGCGCTGGCGATGCGGTTGACGGTGATGGCGCCGGATGCGCCGGATCGCGCCGCGCTGGAAAATGAACTGGCCAGCCTGAACAGCCGGGCCGCCGCCGTGCGCGCCGAACTGGCCGGCGACCAGCAATATCAGCAGGCGACCGAAAGCGTGGCCAGCCTGGACGAGATGCAGAAGGCGCTGCGCCCAGGAGAGGCCTATCTGAAGCTGGTGACGCTGACGGGCCGCACCCACGCCATGCTGGTGAAGGCCGATGGTGCCACGCTGTACCGCACTGGTGCTGACAGCACGAAACTGGCGGCGCTGGCCCAGAAGGTGCGCAGCTCCATCGATGGCACCCACGCCAGCGATGGCCGCACCCTGGTGCTGGTGTTCGACGTGGCGGCCGCCCATGATCTGAAGGCGGCGCTGCTTGATGGTGCCGGCACCGCCCTTGACGGCGTGACGACCCTGATCACCGAGCCGAGCGGTGCCATGACCCAGTTGCCGTTCGGCGTGCTGGTGGCCGATCAGGCCAGTGTTGATGCCTTTGCCGCTTCGGTGAAGAAGAACAGCCGCGATTACACCGGCGTGCGCTTCCTGCTGCGCGACCGGCGCATCGATTCCGCCGTCTCGCCGCGATCGTTCATGATCAGCCGCAGCGTGGCGCCGTCGCGGGCCACCCAGCCCTATATCGGGCTGGGCAACCACCAGATCCCCAACGCCGGCGAATTGGCGGCGCTGCCGACGCGCGGCGCTTTCCGTGGCCAGTGCGCCGCCCAGGCCGACATGCTGCGCGCCGGCTTTGCCTCGCTGCGGCCGGTGGGGGCGGCGGAAATCGCCGCAGCCCAGGCCGCCTTTGGCGCCGGCGCCGATGCCGTGGAAGGCGCCGCCTTCACCGACACCCAGGTTGACGACAAGGCCGGGCTGGGCGCGAAGCTGCGCAACTATGCCGTGCTGCACTTCGCCACCCACGGGCTGAAGGAAGGCGAACTGGATTGCGACAGCCCGCCGGCGCTGGTCACCTCGATTGCCGACACCGGGGACAGTGACGGTCTGCTCAGCTTTGAAGAGATCGCCAACCTGTCGCTGGATGCCAATCTTGTCGCCCTGTCGGCCTGCAACACGGCGGCTTCGACCAGTTCGGCCCGCACCAACCAGAGCGGGTTCCGCAACGAGATCGGGCAGGCGGCGACGCTGAACGGCCTCGCCCGCGCCTTCATGGTGGCCGGCACCCGCGCCGTGCTGGCCACCCACTGGGCCATCCCCGACAGTTTCCGCGCCCGCGATGGCCGAACGGTGGAAGCCTCCACCCGCCTGATCTCGCAGATGTTCTCGCTGGGCCGCACCGGCGCGATGGGCGATGCCCTGCGCCAGGCGCAAATGGGGATGATCAATAATATCGACACATCTCACCCTTACTATTGGGGGGCTTTCATGTTGGTTGGTGACGGCGCACGACCCATGTTGAGCAACGGGAGCGGGACAGGACAGTGAGCATCATCGAACTCGACACATTGCTGGCACCGGTCAGCGACGATTCGCCGTGCGGGCCGGATCTGCGCGGTGATCCCGAATTCCGCGACATCGAGGATGCGCCGGCCGGCTTTTCCAGCCTGAAGCCGCCGGAACTGCTGAAGACGGTTCGCACATGCACCGACCTGCTGGCGCGGTCCAAGGATCAGATGCCGGCGATCGTGGGCGTGCAGGCCGCGCTGCGCGCCGGCGATGTGAGCACGGCGACGACGCTGCTGGCCTTCATCACCCGCATTGCCGATGAGCATTGGGAGATTTTCCACCCCGGCCCGGCCGAGGACATGGCGATCGGGCGGGTGAACGAGCTTTCGGCACTGTCGCGCCCGGCGGCGATGCTGCTGCCGTTGCAGCGCCTGGCCATGGCGACGATGCCGCCACCCGCGACCACCGAATTCACCGCCGCCGTGGTGGGCATGGCCAATGATCCGGTGAAGGAATGGACGTCGGAGGACGATGAGCGGCTGAACGCCCAGGTGGCGAGCGGGGCGGTGACGTCGGCCGTGGCCCGCGCCATGCGGCCCAATCAGGAAGCCGCGCGCCAGATGCGCAGCTTCATGGTGCTGCTGTCGGAGGCCGAGCGCCAGCGCGATGTCGATGCCGACACGCTGGTTTCGGGCACCGATGCCGGCGCCCTTCCGATCGCCATCAAGCTGCGGCACGACATCGTGGCCCGCCGCGCCCAGCTGCAGGCACTTTCGGACCAGATCTACACGCTGGGCGAGGTGTTCGAGCGCAAGATGGGCGATCCGCCCAGCCTGGGCCCGGTGCTGTCGCAGCTGCGATCCATGATCGAGGTGGCCGGCACGTTTCTGGACCGCTTCCCCGATCCCGACAGCGCCGCCGAAGCGCCGGCCGAAGCCGCCGGCGACGCGCCGCCTGCGGCCGACGGTGTCTCGGCGAATCGGGCGGCGGCGGCGCCGGCGGCGCGCGCCCACAGTTTTGATGTGCCGCGGCACCGCCAGGATGTGCAGATCGCAATCGACAGCATTATCCGATATTATACCGAAAAAGAACCAACAAGTCCGGTTCCGTTAATGTTGCAGCGCGTCCGCAAGTGGGTCGACCTCGATTTCTACAAGTTGATGAAGGACATTTCGCCGGATTCGATGTCTGAGGTCAGGCGGCTCTTGGCAATTACCGACGACTGACGCACACTCAGTTTGCTGGTGCGTTCCGCGATCAATCACGGCACGGCTCATATTCAAGGGGAGAAGATATGGCTCAGGATGGGCAAAAATTCATCAAGCGCAATCGCAGCCCGCGCGTGCACATCGAATATGAAGTGCAGACCTATGGGTCGGTCGAAAAGATCTCGCTGCCGTTTGTCATGGGTGTGATGTCTGACCTTTCTGGCAAGTCCGAGCGTGCCAAGAAGGAAATGGGCGAGCGTGATTTCGTCAATGTCGACATGGACAATTTCGGCGAATTCCAGAAGTCGATTGCGCCGCGCGCAGCCTTCATGGTCGACAATACGCTGACCGGCGACGGCAAGATTTCGGTCGATCTCACTTTCAACTCGATGGACGATTTCACGCCCGGCCGCGTGGCGGAGCAGGTGCCGGCCACGGCCAAGCTGCTTGAGGCCCGTCGCCAGCTGTCTGACCTGCTGGCCTATATGGACGGCAAGGACAAGGCGCAGGACGTCATCGACCAGCTGCTGAAGAACCCTGATCTGCTGGGCACGCTGGCAGCCGAATCCAAGGCGCGCTCGGGCGGCGACGCCTGAGCTGACGGCCATCTGAATTCAAGGAGACACGCCAATGGCCACTGATCCGAATGCCGTGCAGGGCGCAGGCGCCGCTGCCACCGAAGTCACCATCGACGATTTTTCCACCCTGCTGCAGAAGGAGTTCAAGCCGCGGACCGACGAGGCGAAGAGCCGGGTTGAATCCGCTGTCCGCACCCTCGCGGAGCAGGCGCTTTCGGGCACCAGCCTGGTGCCCGGCGATGTGATCGGCACGATCGAGAGCATGATCTCCTCGCTCGACCGCAAGCTGACCGAGCAGGTCAACCAGATCATCCACCACCCGGAATTCCAGGCCCTGGAAAGCGCGTGGCGCGGCCTGAACTATCTGGTGATGAACACGGAAACCGCCAGCGACCTCAAGATCAAGGTGATGAACGTCTCCAAGGACGAGCTGCGCCGCATGTTCTCGAGCTATCGCGGTGCCGCCTGGGACCAGTCGCCGCTGTTCAAGCGCGTTTACGAGGCCGAATTCGGCCAGCTGGGCGGCCATCCCTATGGTTGCCTTGTCGGCGATTACCAGTTCAGCCACATGCCGACCGATGTCGAGGTGCTGGAAGGCATGGCCAAGGTGTCGAGCGCCGCGCACGCGCCGTTCGTTTCCGGCACGTCGGCGACGCTGTTCGGCATGGAAAGCTGGCAGGATCTGACCAAGCCGCGTGATCTCGGCAAGATCTTCGACACGCCGGAATATGCCGCCTGGCGCTCGCTGCGCGCCAAGGACGACAGCCGCTACATCGCGCTGACGATGCCGCGCGTGCTGGCCCGCCGCCCCTATGGCGCGGTGTCGGAACCGGTGGCCGAGTTCGGCTTCGAGGAAGATATCGGCGGCAACCACGACAATTATGCGTGGATGAATTCCGCCTATGCCATGGCCGTGCGCATCAATGCCGCGTTCAAGGAATTCGGCTGGTGCACCCGCATCCGCGGCGTCCAGTCGGGCGGCACTGTCGAAGGCCTGCCGGTGGCGATGTTCCCGACCGAAGATGGCGACACGGCGGTGAAGTGCCCGACCGAAATCGCCATTTCCGACCGGCGCGAAGGCGAATTGTCGGCGGCTGGCCTCATCGGCCTCATCCACCGCAAGAACACCGATCAGGCCACCTTCATCGGTGCCCAGACGCTGCACCAGCCGAAGGAATTCGCCGACAAGGGGGCCACGGCCAACGCGCGTCTTTCGGCGCGTCTGCCCTATCTGTTCACCAGCACCCGCTTTGCGCATTATCTGAAGTGCATGGTGCGTGACTGGGTGGGCGGCACGCCGACGGCCAAGCAACTGCAGGACCGCCTGACCACCTGGGTGTCGATGTATGTCGACCAGATGCCGGACATGTCGTCGGAAGAGCAGAAGGCGCGCAAGCCGCTGAAGGCTGCCGGCATCCAGATCGAGGAAGACGAGGAAAACCCCGGCTATTATCGTGCCAAGTTCGAATTCGTGCCGCATTTCCAGATGGAAGGCATGGATATCTCGCTGGGCATGACCTCGGCGCTGCGCCAGGCCGGAAACTGATCACCCGACCGACGATAGACAATAATTGAGGCCCGCCTGTCCGCAGCAGTGGCGCTGCCGACAGCTACAGCAAGGAGACATTCGATGGCTCTCGATATGTTCATGAAGATCACCAATGGCATCAGCGGCGAGTCCAAGGACAAGGACAAGGGCACCGTTGGTGATATCGACGTGCTGGCCTGGTCGTGGGGTGCCTCGCAGTCGGGCACGTTCCACACTGGCGGCGGCGGCGGCGCCGGCAAGGCCAATGTGCAGGACATGTCGTTCACCAAGTGGATCGACAAGGCCAGCCCCAAGCTGCAGCTGGCGCTGCTGAAGGGCACCCACATCGACAGCTGCACGCTTTCGGTGCGCAAGGCCGGTGACAAGCCGCATGTCTATCTGAAGATCACCATGTCGAAGTGCATCGTGTCGTCGGTCGCGACCGGCGGTTCGGGCGGCGAAGACCGTCTGACCGAGAATGTCTCGATCAACTTCGCCAAGGTGAAGGTGGAATATTTCGAACAGAGCGACACCGGTTCGGTGAGCGCGGCGGGCGATTACACCTTCAACGTCGAAGCCAACGCGGCCGAATAAGCCGACAGCGCCAGGAGCAGCGGCCGGCGCCGCTGCTCCTGGCGCTGCCTGTAGGCGGCTGCCGCCGCCACACGGGTTGGCCGCCACGGTGGCGGCTGGGCTTGCCCGGGTGCCCCCGGCCCTTGTCCGGGCGAATGCCGGCGGCGATCCGAGTGGTTTCGGCCCGGTTTGCTCCGATGGAGAATGATATGGACGCCCAGGCCCTGTTGCAGAGCGGTGACATTGCCGGTGCCCGCGCGGCCCTGGCCGCGCAGTTGCGCCAGTCGCCCGGCGATTCCAAGGCCCGCCAGTTTTTCTGGCAGCTGATCGCCCTGCACGGCGAATGGGAAAAGGCCGGCACCCAGTTGCAGGCGCTGGCCACCGCCGAACCCAAGGCGATGATGCTGGCCGGCGTTTACAACCAGGCGCTGGCCGCCATGCTGGTGCGCGACGCGGTGTGGGCCGGCAAGGAACGGCCGCAATCGATCGTGGGCACCGAACCCTGGGTGGAAGGCCTGCTGGATGCGCTGCACGCCAGCACGGTGATGGCGCCCGATGCCGCCGCCCGCGCGGCCGCCGCGCTCGATGCCGCGCCCACCAGTGCCGGCACGCTGAACGGCGAGCCCTTTGGCTGGATCGCCGATGCCGATCAGCGCTTCGGCCCGATGCTGGAAGTGATCGTGGGCGATCAATATGGTTTCCTGCCCTTTGCCGCGGTCAAGCGCATCGTGGCCAAGGGGCCGGAGGATCTGCGCGATCTGATCTGGATGTCCGCCGATGTGGAGCTGCGTTCGGGCCAGACCTCGGCGGTGATGCTGCCGGTCAGCTATATCGGCACCGGGGCCAGCGGCCAGGCGCCGTTGATGCTGGCCCGCGCCACCGACTGGCGCGAGGCGAACGGGCTGGAGATTGGCCTCGGCCAGCATCTGCTCACCACCGATGGACCGGAAGCCGGCCTGCTCGAGCTGCGCCAGCTCGTGATGGAGTGACAAGGGGGCTGCCATGCGCGACGAGCGGCCCCTGAAGCCATCGCTGCTGGACAAGTTGATCGCACCGCTCGGCCGCACCAAGGGTGACGGCAGCCGGGATGTGCTGCCGTGCCATATCGCGGAGGTCGAGAATTTCAGCGAGCGCGATCTGAGAGCTGTCGTCATCCGCGATATCGCCTGGATCATCAACGACATCAATTTCGAAACCGCCGTTCCGCTGGATGATTATCCCGAGATCGCGACATCGGTGCTGAACCAGGGGGTGCCCGATCTGACCGCGCTGCGCGTGATGCAATCCAGTCTGAAACGCCGCGCCCAGGATATCGCCACGGCGCTGCTGGCCTATGAGCCGCGGCTGGTGCCGGCATCGCTGCGCGTCACGTTCGATTCTACCGAGATCGACAACGAGAACAAGGTGCGCTTCACCATCCTGGGCGAACTGAAGGGCGCCATTGACGAGCGGCATGTCGAGCTGAAGACCGCCATCGCGCTTGATTCCGGCGAAGTTGAGGTGACGGCGTGAGTGCCACTGATCCCCGGCTGCTGGCCGCCTACAATCGTGAGCTGCTTTATCTGCGGCGGCGCTCGGCCGAATTTGCCGAGGACAATCGCCAGGTCGCCGGCATGCTGGGCCTGGATGCCCCCACCGATCCCGATCCGCATGTCGAACGCCTTATGGAAGGCGTCGCCTATCTGAACGCGCGGGTGCGCGTGAAGATGGAGGAGGAATTCCCCAAATTCACCCAGTCGCTGCTGGAAGCGCTGTATCCGCATTATCTGGCGCCAACGCCGGCGATGGCGATCGTGGCGCTGCGCCCGCAGGAGGGCGATGCCACGCCGCCAACCGGTGTGCTGCACCCGCGCGGATCGACGCTGATGGCCAGCCTGGCCGGCGACATGACGCAGCCGGTGCAGTTCACCACCGGGCAGGACGTGATGCTGTGGCCGATCCGGGTGACGGGGATCGAATATCTGCCCACCCGCGCCGCCGTGGCCGCCGCCTGCGGGGAGGCCCGCGCCGAAGCCGGCGTGCGGTTCCGCATCGAAGCGACGTCGGCTGCGCCGCTTTCGGCCCTGGCCATCGACACGCTGCCGCTGTTCCTGGGCGGCAGCGGCGACGTGCCGGGCCTGCTCTATCAGCAGCTGCTGGCCGACAGCATGGGCGTGCGGGTGACGGCGCCGGAACGCGGCCGCAAGCTCAGCTGGAACGAACGTGCCGGCCCGGTGGCGCCGATGGGCTTTGCCGCCGAACAGGCGCTGCTGCCCGACGAGGCGCGCAGCTTTGGCGGCTATCGCCTGCTCGCCGAATATTTCGCCATGCCGCAGAAATTCCGCTTCGTCTGCCTGACCGGCCTTGCCGCCGGCTTTGCCAGGGCCGAACGCGGGCTGGACATCGTCATCCCGCTGCAGCGCGCGGTGCCGCAGCTGGCCGGCGCGCTGGCGGACGACAGCCTGGTGCCGTTCGTCACCCCCGCCATCAACCTGTTCGAGAAGCGGTTTGACCGCGTGCTCGTCGATCGCCGCCAGCCCGATCATATCGTGCTGCCGGATCGCACCGCCGCGCTGGATTTCGAAGTCTATCGGCTCGATCAGGTGACGGGCTATGCCGCCGAAGACATGGTGGGCACCCCGGCGCTGCCGCTGTATGCCCGCCGCGTCGAACGCGGGGCCAAGCCGCTTTATTACACCCTGCGCCGCCGCCTGCGCCGCCTGACCGAGGCCGAAAGCCGCCGCCGCCGCGAAGGCGACTATATCGGCACCGAAACCTGGATCAGCCTGGCCTCCCCCGGCAATCCGGCGCTGGCAGCGGGCATCATCGAACTGGGCGCGCGCGGGCTGGTGACCAACCGGGCGCTGGCGACGCGGCTGCGGCCCGGCGCGGCGCGGCTGGAACTGGCGATGATGGACATGAAGGCGATCGGCGGCATCGACCTGTTGATCGGCCCGACCCGGCCGCAGCCGCCGATGGGGCTGGTGGACAGCGGCTGGCGCATTGTCAGCCATCTGGCGCCGGGGCGCGACGGCTTCGTGCGGCCCGATGGCTCGCCCGATGCGCTGGCCGATCACCTCAGCCTGTATCTGCGTGATGAATCGCCGGTGATGCGGCGCGAGATCCAGGGCCTGGCCGGCCTCACCTCGCGGCTGGTGACGCGGCGGGCGCACGGCAGCAGCCGGCTTGCCTTCCTGCGCGGCCAGCGGCTGACGCTGCAGCTGGCGTGGAACAGCTATGAAGCCGGCACCGCCTATCTGTTTTCGACCGTGGTGTCGCGCTTCCTGGCCGATTTTGCCACGATCAACAGCTTTGCCGAATGCGAGGTGAAGGCCGACAATGGGCTGAGCTGGGACTGGGCGGCCTGGGATGCCGGGCTGATGGGGGCAGGCGGCGCCGTGCGCGCCGGAAGCGGGGGGGAAGGCGCATGGATCGGCCGACGACCGACGATCTGAGCCGCCTGTTCGCCGAACTCGCCGCCGATCCGCAGCGGTGGGACGTGTTTGCGGCACTGGCGGCGGTGGAAGCCGCGACACCGGAGCAGCCGCGCATCGGCGAGGCGCTGGAGCCGGGGCAGGAGGCGGTGGAGCTTGCCCATGTCGCCGATTTCAGCTTTCCGCGCACCACGGTGGCCGGCTGGCAGCCTGATGGCCGCCGCCCGACCTTGCAGACCCGCCATCTCGGCCTGACCGGCCCGATGGGGCCGCTGCCGCTGCACCTCACCGAAATCGCCATCTATGAACGGGCGCGGCGCGGGCCCAAGCCGTTCAACCAGTTCCTCGATCTGCTCGCGGCGCGGCCGTTGCAGCAATTTTACCGCGCCTGGGCCAATGCCCATCCCGCCGCCAACGCGGCGCGCCCGGGCGATGATCTGTTCGCCGCCTATATCGGCGCCGTGACCGGGGTGACCGAACTGGCCTTTCTGGTGCCGGAGACCCGGCCGGACATGGCGGATTCGGGCCATTTCGACGGGTGGCGCAAGCTGCCTTATGGCGGCCATCTGGCCTCGTTGCGCTCCCCGTCGGCGATCGCGGCCCTGCTGTCTGATCTGCTGGGCCGCAAGGTGACCGTGCGGGAGGCGGTGGGCCGCTGGCACGAGGTGCCGCCCCACCAGCGCAGCCGGCTTGGCCGCAGCGACACCAGCCTGGGGCAGGGCGCGACGCTGGGCGGGCGGTTCTGGACCGTCGAATATGATGTCGGCTTTGCCATCCGCGCCCGATCAATGGCCGATCTTTATGACCTGCTGCCCGGCGGCCGCAGCCACCAGCTGCTGGCCGAAGCCGCGCGCGCGTCGCTGCCGCACCATATCAACTGGCGCGCCCATGTCGCGATCAGCGAGCATCTGATCCAGCCGGCCCGGCTGGGCGGCAAGGCTGACGACGGCGCCCTGCCCACCCGCCTGGGCTGGACCAGCTGGATGGCGCCGCGCGGCCGGGCCCGCAGCCGCCACGACCTCACCATCCACGAACGCACCCATCAACCCGCACACCCGGCCGCCGATGATGCCGCCGCAATAGAGGAAGCCGCATGACCGAGATCAGCCGCGCCGCCCTGTTCGGACGCCTTGCGCCGAGCGCCCTGAAAGCCATCGAAACCGCCTTCGGTTTCTGCAAGCTGCGGGGCAATCCTTATGTCGAGCTGGTGCACTGGCTGCACACGCTGAACGCCGATCCCAAGGGCGATCTGGCCCTGATCCGCGCCCATTTCAATCTGGACGAAGGCCAACTGGGCCGCGACATGGTCGCCGCGCTCGACAAGCTGCCGCGCGGCGCGTCGTCGGTGTCTGACCTGTCAAACCATGTCGAGGAAGCGGTGGAGAAGGGCTGGCTTTATGCCAGCCTGATGTTCAACGCCGGCAAGGTGCGCGGCGGCCACCTGATCTTCGCCATGCTGAAGACGCCGAATTTGAAGAATGTGCTGACCGGCATTTCCAGCGAATTCCGCAAGATCGATGCCGACAGGCTGGCCGAAGGCTTTGCCAGCATCACCGGTGCCAGCAGTGAGGCGGGTGAAGCCGGCGGGCTGGCCACCACCGGCGGCAGCGGCGGCGGCGCTGGGGAAGCCGGGCTGGAGCCGGCGCAGGAAGGATCGGCGCTGGCCAAGTTCAGCGTGGACCTGACCGCCAAGGCCCGCAGCGGCGAGATTGACAAGATCGTCGGCCGCGATGCCGAAATCCGCCAGGTGGTCGATATCCTGCTGCGCCGCCGCCAGAACAACCCGATCCTCACCGGGGAAGCCGGCGTCGGCAAGACCGCGGTGGTGGAGGGCTTTGCCCGCCGCATCGCCGATGGCGATGTGCCGCCGCAGTTGAAGAACGTGACGCTGCGCAGCCTCGACATCGGCCTGCTGCAGGCTGGCGCATCGGTGAAGGGCGAATTTGAAAAGCGCCTCCGCCAGGTGATCGACGAGGTGGAAGCGGCGACCAGCCCCGTCATCCTGTTCATCGATGAAGCCCACACGCTGATCGGGGCCGGCGGTTCGGCCGGGACGGGCGATGCTGCCAACCTGCTGAAACCGGCACTGGCGCGCGGCAAGCTGCGCACCATCGCCGCCACCACCTGGGCCGAATATCGCCAATATTTCGAAAAGGACCCGGCGCTCACCCGCCGCTTCCAGACCGTGAACGTGGGCGAGCCGGAGACGGACAAGGCGATCGCCATGCTGCGCTCGGTGGCCGATGCGATGGTCAAGCACCATCAGGTCAATGTGCTGGACGAGGCGCTGGAAGCCTCGGTGAAGCTGTCGCAGCGCTATATCCCGGCGCGGCAGCTGCCCGACAAGGCGGTGAGCCTGCTCGATACCGCCTGCGCCCGCGTCGCCGTGAGCCAGCATGCCACCCCGGCGCCGGTGGAAGACCGGTTGCGCCGGGTCGAACTGCTGGAGGTGGAGCGCGAGATCGCGGTGCGCGAGGCCGGTGCCGGCATGGCCAGCCCCAAGCGCATCGCCGAGGTTGACGAGGCGCTGGTGGAGGCCCGCGCCGAACTGGAGAGCGTGACGGCGAAGTGGGAGGCCGAGAAGACCGCTGTTGCCGCCGTCATCGCCGCCCGCACCGCCCGCGCCGATGCGACCGAAAAGGGCGAGGACACGGCAGCGCATGACGCGGCGCTGCAGGCCGCCATGGCCGGGCTGGACGAAGCCCAGGGCGACACGCCGATGGTGTTCGCGCAGGTCGATGCCAATGCCGTGGCCAGCGTTGTCGGCGATTGGACCGGCGTGCCGGTGGGCCGCATGGTGAAGAACGAGATCGCCGGCGTGCTGACCATGGCCGACAGCCTCAAGAAGCGCGTGATCGGCCAGGATCATGCCATGGACGCGATCACCAAGCGCATCCAGACCAGCCGCGCCAAGCTGGACAACCCGAACAAGCCGGTGGGCGTGTTCATGCTGTGCGGCCCGTCAGGCGTCGGCAAGACCGAGACGGCGCATGCGCTGGCCGAGCTGATGTATGCCGGTGATGACAGCATGATCATCATCAACATGAGCGAGTTTCAGGAAGCCCACACCGTTTCGACCCTGAAGGGCGCGCCGGCGGGCTATGTGGGTTACGGCCAGGGCGGCGTGCTCACCGAAGCGGTGCGGCGCCGGCCCTATTCGATCGTGCTGCTCGACGAAGTCGAAAAGGCGCACCCGGATGTGCACGAGATGTTCTTCCAGGTGTTCGACAAGGGCTATATGGACGACAGCGAAGGCCGCTATATCGACTTCAAGAACACGCTGATCCTGCTCACTTCCAACGTCGGCACCGACATGATCATGGATCTGACGGCCGATCCGGAAACCGCGCCGGATGTGGAGACGCTGGCCAAGGAACTGCGCCCCGAACTGCTCAAGGTGTTCCCGCCGGCGCTTTTGGGCCGCCTGATCGTGCTGCCCTATTTCCCGCTGTCCCCCACCATGCTGGGCGGCATCGTGCGCCTGCAGCTGGGCCGCATCGTCAAGCGCATCAAGGAAAACCACAAGATCGAAATGACGTACGACCAGGGCGTTGTCGATCACATCGTCTCGCGCTGCACCGAAATCGCCAGCGGCGGCCGCATGATCGACAATATCCTGACCAACGACATGCTGCCGACTTTGTCCACCGAACTGCTCGGCCGCATGGCCGATGGCATCACGGTGGAGCGCATCGCAGTGACGGCGCCGAACGACACCCTGGCCTATGATTTTGTCGCGGCGGGCGGCTGATGGCCGATTTCATCGGGACAGATCGGCGGTTTGCGCGCAAATCCCTGGCCCGGCTGGCCGGTGTGGCGCTGGCGGCGTTCACCAGCTGTCGGCAGTGCCAGCTGCCACCAAATTGATCAGCCAGCGGGGGGCGGGAATGAAACTTTCGGCAAAGACTCTCGAAGACCTTTCCGATGCCACCGGCATCTCGCGGGAGACGATCCGCAGCACTTTCAGCGAGATCGGCACCGTTCTTGGTGACCGGCTGGATAGCATGCGCCAGCGTGTGGCGGGGATCATGGCCAACGCCCGCAGCAGCGGCAGCAATGCCGGCATCGACGAGGTGATGGATTATGCCGATGGCAGCCTGACGCCGGGCGAAAAGCTGCGCATCTTTGCGGCACTGGGGCTGGGCTGCATCGGCGGTTTCCTGCTGGCGTCGGCCGCCGGCAGCATCGTGACCATCCTGGTGGGTCTGGCGCTGCTGATCCTTTCGGGCCAGATGCTGATCAGCATGTACAGGTCGATCACGCAGCGTCTGTCCACCGCCCTTGAGGTGTTCTGATGGACGCCCTTGCAATCATGGGCCTGGCAGGCCAACCATCATGGCCGGCATGATCGCCGGCGGGGGAATATGACGTGACCAATCCCGTCTGGTCTGAAGGTTTGTTCCTGCGGCCGCAGCATCTGCAACTGGCAGGTGATGCGGCGGCGGCCGCGTTGCACGCGCGCTTTGCCGGGGCGGTGGCCCACCCCTGGGGCCTTGTCGAGCTGGATCTCGACGAGGATCTGGCCTCCGGCGCGCAGTTCGGGGTCAAGCGGCTGGTCGCGGTGATGCCCGATGGCGAGGTGATCGCCGTGCCGGGATCGCTGCCGCCGCCGCCACCGCTCGACATTGACGAGACCGTGCGCGGTGAGATCCTCTATCTCACCCTGCCGGCCCGGCAGGAGGGCGCCGTGCTGTTCACCCGGGCCGACAGTGCCGAGGCCAATGTCACCCGCTATCTGATCGCCGAGCGCGACGTGGTGGACCAGGCCGATCCCGATCGCAACGCCGAACGGGTGGAAGTGGCACTGCCCAACCTGCATTTCGGTTTCGAGGATGCCGATCTGGCCGGGCGCACCCGCATCGGCCTCGCCCGCATCCGCGAACGCGTCGGCCGCAAATTGGTGTGGGATGAAAATTACATCCCGCCGGTGCTCGACATCCGCGCCGCGCCAACGCTGGCCGGCTTCCTGGTTGATATTCTCGGCCGGCTGGAACAGCGGCAGGACGAGCTGTCGATGCGCGCCGTCGAAGGCGCCGATGGCGGCAGCGAGACGTTCGCGGCCTATCTGCTGCTGCAACTGCTCAACCGCTGGCAACCCGAACTGAAACATCTGCAGCGGCTGGACCGCGTGCATCCGGAACGCCTGTTCACCGCCTTCGTGTCGTTCGCCGGCGAACTGGCCACCTTCACGCGCGCTGATCGCCGCCCGACCGATTTCCCGACCTATGAGCATGAGGATCTGGAGGCCTGCTTCAAGCCGGTGGTCGATGCCCTGCGCGCCGGCCTGTCGACCGAGTTCAGCCGCTCCGCCCAGCAGCTGGAGCTGAAGCTGCTGCAGCCCGGTGCCTATGTGTCCACCATCACCGATCGCGGGCTTTACGACCAGGGGCGCTTCTACCTTGCCGTTTCCACCCGCCGCCCGGCCGAGGATGTGCGGCGCTCGCTGCCGTCGGTCACCAAGATCGGCGCGGTCAACAAGATGCAGCAGCTGGTGCAGGCGGCGCTGCCGGGCGTGCCGCTGTCGCCGGTTGCCGCACCCCCGTCACAGATCCGTGCCATGGCCGGCTATGTCTATTTCGAACTCGATCGCAGCCACCCGGATTGGAAGGATTTCGCCACCGCGCCGGCCCTGGGCCTCTACATCGCCGGTGAGTGGCCCGACCTCAACATGGAGCTGTGGTGCGTGAGGAGGACGTCGCGATGAGTGGCGAGAAAACCGTGTTCCGCCCGTCGCCGCTGGCCGCGGCGCAAGGCGGCGGGGCGGCCCCGCCCGCACCGCCGCCGGTGCCCCCTAATGGTGGCGGCGGCGGTGGTGGCGGGACCGGTGGGCCGCCGCCGCGCTCCTGGGCCAATGATGATGTGCTGCCGCTTGATGTGCCGATGCGCGTGCGCAACCTGCTCACCGCTGCTGCCGCCCGGCTGCTGGCGCTGGCCGCCGCCGTGCAGGCCGATCGCCAGGTCAGCGATGTGGCGTCGCTGCGCACCCGGGCCGGCGAAGAGGCCAAGGCCTTCGAAAAGCAGCTGACCGCGATGGGCCTGACGGCTGAGGACAATGCCCGCGCCCGCTATGCCGTGCTGGCGACGGTGGACGATGTCGTGCAGAATCTGCCCGGCGGCGCGCAATCCGATTGGGCGCGCACCAGCCTTGTCGTGCAAAGCTTTGGCCAGGCCTTTGGCGGCGACCAGTTCTTCACCATCCTCGACACCATGCTGCAGCGCCCGGCCGCCAATCTCGACATGCTGGAGCTGTATCACGCCTGCCTCGCCGTCGGCTTCCAGGGCCGCGCCCGGGTGGCGCCCGATGGCCGCCAGCAGATCGAAAGCCGCATGGGCGCGATCTATGCGGCGCTGTCCGGCATCCGCCCGCGCCCCGAAACCGATCTGGTGCCGCAATGGCAGGGCACGCCGACACCGATGCCGGCGGTGGGCTGGTGGCTGCGCGCCGCGCTGGTGGCGGCCGCCGTGCTGGCCGTGCTGCTGATGATCTTCCTGGTGCTGAAGCTGTTGCTCGACAGCCGTGACGAGCCGGCCAAACAGGCGCTGCGCCCGCTGCCGCCGGTGGTGCAAGGCCGCATCGACCGGCTGGGGGCGGACGTGCCGGCGCTGCAATCGACGCAGCTGGAACGCATCCGCGCCCGCCTGCGCAACCCCTGCATCGAAGCGCGTGACGATGGTGCCACCATCCGCCTCGTCATCTCGGCCTGCCCCGGCCTGCCCGGCGGCATGTTCACCGCCGGCGCGGCGCTGCTGGCGCTGGAATATGTGCCGATCATGGAGGAGGCGGGCCGCGCGCTCGCCCCCGAAGCCGGCCAGATCGCCGTGGTCGCCCATACCGACAGCGATCCCATCCGCGGTGCGCTCGCCGCCACCTTCCCCGACAATCTGGCGCTCAGCCAGGCGCGGGCGGAAGATGTGGTGTCGATCCTGACGCCGCTGATGCGGGATCCCAGCCGGCTGACCGCCGAAGGCCGCGGCGACCGTGAACCGGTCAACCGCGCCGATACGCCGGAGGCCAAGGCCGACAACCGGCGCGTTGAACTCGTGCTGCCGCGGAGCGAATGATGACGCAGATCCGCAAGATATTGGGCAATTGGTGGGTGGTGGCGGTGGCCGCCGCCTTGCTCGCCTCGCTGGTGCTGTTCCTCGTGTGCGGGCTGTTCGTCGCCGCGCTGCTGCCCTTGCGCTGGTGGCTGATCGGCCTGGTCTGGCTGGTCTTCGCCGGGCTGGCCGGCTGGCGCTGGTTCCGGCAGCGCAAGGCCGATGCGGCGCTGACCGAAGCCATCGTCAAGCCCGCCGACATCGAGGGCGAGGCCATGGCCGCCAAGATGAAGGCGGCGCTGGATCAGGTGAAGGGGCAGGGCAAGGGCAGTCTCTACGCCAAGCCCTGGTATGTGATCATCGGCCCGCCCGGTGCCGGCAAGACGACGCTGATCCAGAAGAGCGGCCTGCGCCTGCTTACCGACGAGGCGACGGCCGGGGTTGGCGGCACCCGCAACTGCGATTGGTGGTTCACCGACGAGGCGGTGCTGATCGATACCGCCGGCCGCTACACCAGCCAGGACTCAAGCGCATCGCAGGATGCGCAGGGCTGGAAGAAATTCCTCGGCACGCTGAAGAAGGCGCGGCCGTTGCAGCCACTGAACGGCGTGATTGTTGCCATCGGGCTTGATGAGCTGGGCAAGGCCAATGCCGAAGCGCTGGAACGCCACATCGTGACGCTGCGCGCCCGCATCGCCGAACTGTCGAAGGAATTGGGCCTCGAACTGCCGGTCTATGTGCTGTTCACCAAGGCCGATCTGCTGGTGGGCTTCACCGAATTCTTTGATGACCTCAGCGTCGAAGGCCGCCGCGCCGTCGTCGGCCACACGCTGCCTTTGGTGGCGGACAAGCCGAGCCAGGCCAGCCTTGCCGCCGGTTATGACAACGCCGTGCAGGCATTGGCTGACCGCCTGCCCAACCGCTTGCAGAGCGAAGGTGATCCCGTCCGCCGCGGTGCTGCCTTCACCCTGCCGGCGCGCTTCATCGATCTGCGCGCGCGCCTGATCCGCCTGCTTGATGGCGTGTTCGGTGCCGGCGCCAGCGCCACGCCGGGTGCGGCCCAGGCGCGGCTGCGCGGCTTTTATTTCACCAGCGGGGTGCAGCAGGGCACGCCGTTCGACCGGCTGCTTGGCAGTCTTTCGGCCAGCATCGGCCAGGGCCAGCGGGCGCGGCCGTCGAACCCGCGCGCCTTCTTCGTCAACCGGCTGCTGGCCGATGTGATCATCCCCGAAGCCGGCCTCGCCGGGCCGGACATGGCCCGCCGCAAGCGCAACCGTGCCCTGCAGCTGGCGATGGCAGCCGGCGGCACCGTGGTCGCGCTCGGCTTTGTCGTGGCGCTGATCGTCAGCTTCCTCGGCAATCGCAGCGGGCAGGATGCGACGCTGGCCAGTGCCGACCAGATCAAGGCCGCGCAGGCCGCGCTCGATCCGGGTGACCGGGTGGCGCTGTCGGCCTCGCTTGCCGAACCGCTCGATCTGCTCGATGCGCTGCGTGATCGGCTGCCCTATGGCGTGACCCCGGCCAGCCATCCGCCGCTCAGCCAGCGGTTCGGCCTCTATCGCACCGATCTGGCCGACGAATCGTCGCGCGCCTATCACGATGCCTTGCAGCGTTACCTGCTGCCGCGCCTGATCATCGCCGCCGAAAGCGCCCTGCGCGCCGCCGGGGATGATCCGGTGGCGGTGTATGAGCCGCTGAAAATCTATCTGATGCTGGGCAACCGCGCCGGTGCCCGCCGCGACGGCAGCTATATCCTGCAATGGCTGGAGCAGGATCTGGCCGCGCGCGAATTCCCCGGGGAGGAAAATGCCCCCACCCGCGCCCGCATCCTCGCCCATGCCAGGGCGCTGCTGGCCGACGACGGCAGCTTTGGCCGCCAGCTGACGGGCGCGCTGCTCGATGGCCCGCTGGTGCAGGCGACGCAGGGCATTGTCGCCGCGATGAGCCCCGAACAGCGGGCGCTGGCGCTGCTGAAGCAGACAGTGTCGGGCGAGCCGTGGCGCATGGTCGGCAACGCGCTGCTGCCCGGTGAGGCCAAGGCCTTCGCCAACCCGGCGGAGCTGGAAGCCCTCACCGTGCCTTATCTGTTCACCAAGGCCGGTTTCCAGAAGGGCTTTGCCGCCAATCTGGCCGGCATCCGCGACGCGCTGGATCGCGATCGCTGGATGCTGGGCAACAGCCCGGCGGCGCAGGTGCCGCTCAACATGAGCCAGCTGGGCGCGCTCTATGCCGATGAATATGCCCGCCGCTGGCAGGCGGTGCTGAAGGCGCCGCAGCCGGGCGATTATGCCAGCGACACGACCGCGCTGGCGCGGCTGGCCAACAAGGGCTCCTCCCCGCTGAAGAAGATCAGTGATCAGGTGGTGGCCAATGTCTCGGGCCTGATGCCGAACGTGGCAGCACCTGCCTTGCCCGGCGGCGCGCTGGGCCAGGCGGCCGGTGCGGCGCTGGCAGCGGACGCCGGCCAGGGCGCGGCCAATGTGGCGGCGCGCCAGATCCAGGCGACCTTCCAGGGCCTGAAGGACTATGCCGGCGGGCCGGCCCCGCAGCTGGGCCAGTTGCTCGATGCGCTTGGCCGCTATCAGCTGGCGCTGGCCCAGGCCAAGGTGGACGCCGGCGGCGCTGGTGGTGGCGGCGGCGGCGGCGCAGCCGGCATCGCGGCGGCGGCAGCCGAACTGCAGGTGGCGGCGCAAAATGCCGGGGCCGGTGCGCCGGAACTGGGCAATTTCGTCGCCCAGGTCGCCAGTGGCTCGTCGAACGCGGCCGAAACCCAGCGCACCAGCGAAATCCGCGCCGCCTACACGCAAACGGTGGCGGCCGATTGTGCCCGCGTGTTCGGGGCCGGCTATCCGTTCGGCACCGGTGCCGATCTTGCCCCGGCCGATGTGTCGCGGGTTTCGGCACAGATGTCGGGCTTCGCGCGCGACACGCTGGGCCCCTTGCTTGATCGCAGCAACGCCAAGAGCGGCTGGCGCTGGATCGCCGAACCGACGGTGAAGAGCTTCCGCGCGACGTCGGCCAAACAGTTCCAGCGCGCCGCCGATGTGGAGGCGCTGATGGGCGGCAACCTCGTGCTGCGCGTGTCGGCTGTGCCCGGCATCAAGGGCGGCGTGCGGCTGCGCACCGGCGGCGTGCCGATGGACCTGATGCCGGGCGGCGCGCCGGAACGTTTCGGCTGGTCAACGGCCGGCAGCCAGATTGCCGAGCTTGGCCCGCTGCAGGGCGGCACCGCCCCGGCGTTGCGCGAGGAGGGGCCATGGTCGCTGTTCCGCCTGCTGGCCAAGGGCCGCAAGCAGATGCTCGGCGCTGGCCGCTACCGCTTCTTCTTCGGCGCTGATGCGGCCATCGACGTGGAGGTGGCAGCGGGCCCCGACCCGTTCGCGGCCGATGGCGTGTTTGCCCTCAGGTGCCCGGTCGCCCTGTGATGGCGGCGCTGTGAGCCTGGCGCCGGGCCTTTTCGGCAAGCTGCCGGCCCACGGCGATTTCGTGTGGCGCGGCTGGCCTGATTCGCTGGTGACGCGGCTGGATCACTGGCTCACCGATGGTCTGGCCGCGCTGCGCGCCCGGCTGGGCGAGGCGGATTATGTTGAGGCGATGCGCCAGGCACCGCTGTGGCACTGCTGGCTGGTAGGGCCAGACGCCTGCGTTCACGGCGTCATCACCCCCACGGTGGATTCGGCCGGGCGCATGTTCATGCTGCTGGCCGGTGTCGCCGGGCCGGCGGCGGATGTGTGGGCG
The DNA here is from genome assembly GCA_037131365.1 of Sphingomonadales bacterium. Classification (GTDB taxonomy): domain Bacteria; phylum Pseudomonadota; class Alphaproteobacteria; order Sphingomonadales; family Sphingomonadaceae; genus Sandarakinorhabdus. The sequence continues at coordinate 63,917 of JBAXRE010000012.1, read as the reverse complement.
GTGGCGAGCCAGCATCCCGGCTTTGCCGCTGCGGCCGAAGCCGCCGTTTACGAGGCGCTGGCCGGCGGGCTGGATGCCGATGGGCTGGCGGCGCAACTGGCCGGCGCGGTGCCGGCGGCGGACGGGGTGGGGCGGTTCCTCGCCTCCCTCTCGTGCCCGGCGCGATCGGCGTTCTGGGTGCCCAATCCGGCCGCCGGGCCACCGGTGGCGCTGCCGGCCGAGGTGCTGGATGGCGGCACCATCGATCATCTGGTGCGGGGGGCAATGGTCCATGCGGCTTAGATATCGATCGGCGATGCGCACCCATCCGGGGCTGGTGCGCAAGGCCAATGAGGATTCGGCGCTGTGCCGCGATGATGTGGCGCTGTGGCTGGTCGCCGATGGCATGGGCGGCCACAGCCATGGTGACTGGGCCTCGCAGACGCTGGTGAGCCATCTGGCCGCTGCCGATCTGTCTGGCCCGGTGAGCGAACGCGGGCCGGCCATTGTAGCGGCGATGAACGCCGGCAATGCCGATATCGTGGCGCAAGCGGCGCGGGCCGGCAGCCAGATGGGCACCACCGCCGTGCTGCTGCACCTTGATGGCACGGAAATGCTGTGCGCCTGGGTGGGGGACAGCCGCGCCTATCGCTTCCGCCGCGGCGGGCTGGAACAGATCAGCCGCGATCACAGCGTGGTGCAGGAACTGATCGACCGCGGCCTGCTGGAGCCGGCGGAAGCCGAAAGCCACCCGATGGCGCATGTGCTGAGCCGGGCAGTGGGCACCGAAGCGGAGCTGCGGATCGAGGCCATCCACGGCCAGGCGCAGCCGGGGGACCTGTATCTGCTGTGCAGCGACGGGCTGACCAAGGTGGTGCCGGAAGGCATGATCGCGCAGCTGCTGCGGCTGCCGTCGCCCAGTGCGATTGCTGACAGGCTGGTTGCCGAAACACTGGCGCAAGGCGCGCCGGATAATGTAACGGTGATCGTCATCAGCGTTGAGGAAGTCACCGAATTGATGCGGATCGAGGCATGAGCACCAGCGACACGCCCGACGACGAAACGCCGTCCGTGCCGCCGGCCGCGCCGGCACCGGGGGCTGAGCGCACCGTGATCGCATCGGCCGAAGCGTTGGCCGCCGCGCTGGGCGGGTCTGCGCCGCCGCCGCCGGCTGCCGATCCGTTTGCCGCCTCCATGCCGCCGGCCGTCGATTCTGCTGCGCCGCCGCTGTCCTTCGTCGCCAGCGGCCCCGGTGCGGCCGACGCGCTGGTGGGCGTGCAATTGAACGATCTGTTCGAAGTGGTGCGCTTCATCGCCGAAGGCGGCATGGGCCGCGTTTATGAAGGCCGCAACATCGCTTCGGGTGAGCGTGTCGCCATCAAGGTCATCCTGGGCCAATATGCGGCCGACGAGCAGTTCATGGCGCTGTTCCGGCGCGAGGCGAGCAGCCTGGAAAAGATCGGCCACGACGCGCTGGTGAAATATCGCGCGCTCGCCTACGACCGGTCGAAGAACATCAACTATCTCGCCATCGAATATGTCGATGGCCCGTCGATGGCGCATGTGCTGACCGGCCAGAGCGCCGATCCCGCGCAGGTGAAGCGTGTTCTCAGGCGTTTGGCGCAAGGTCTTCACACTGCGCATGAGCTTGGTGTCATCCACCGCGATCTGAGCCCCGACAATGTGCTGCTGCCCGGCGGCAATATCGAACGTGCCAAGATCATCGATTTCGGCATCGCCAAGGACAATAATCCCGGCGAAAAGAGCGTGGTTGGCGACTCCTTTGCCGGCAAGTTCGGCTATGCCGCGCCAGAGGTGTTCGGCAAATATGGCCGCAAGATCGGCGCCTGGACCGACATCTACAGCCTGGGCCTGGTGATCATCGCCCTGGCGCGCGGCACCCCGCAGGAGATGGGCATCACCATCGTCGATGCGCTGGAAGCCCGCGAAAGCGTGCCCGACATTTCCGATCTGTCGCCCGATCTGCAGCCGATCATCGCCAGGATGCTGGCGCCCGATCCGGCCGACCGCTTCCAGACCATGGAAGAGGTGGCCGACGCCTGCGATCCGCGCGGTGCCACCCAGTTCCTCGCACCGGCCGCCGCCGCGCCGGCAGCGCCCGCCTTCGTGAAGGCTGATGCCGCGCCCGCAGCCGCCGCGCCGCCGGCCCGGAAATTGCCGATTCCGGCGATTGCCGCCGTGGCGGTGGTGGTGCTGGCCGGTGCCGGCTGGCTGGCCTTTGGGTCGGGCAGCAAGCCGGCGGCCACGCCGGCCGCAGGGGAAGCCGCCGCCGCGCCGGATGCCGGCACGGATGCCGGCGCGGTGGCCAGCGCCGCCGATTGGGCAACCTCGGCACCGCAGTTGTTTGCGGCGCTGAAGGCGATGCCCTGTTCGGATGTGCATGTGGATGGCGTGCCCCAGGGCGGGCGGGTGCGGTTGACCGGCTGGCGCGCCGAATCCGCGCCGCTGCCGCCCAGCATCGCCGGCTGGCAGATTGATGGCAGTGCGGTTTCGGCGGTTTCGGCACCCAACCCGGCCACCTGCCGCATTGTCGATTCCCTGCGCGCGGCGGCGGCGGCCAATCCCGATGGCGCGCTGGCCATGCCCGGCCTGCAGCGTGTGGCGCTGTCCAGCCTGCCGCGCAACGGCGATGGCACCGTCTCGCTGGATCTGAAGGTTGCCAACCGCCCGGGCGGTGCGCTGCTGCTCACCTCCATCGATGATGCCACCACCAACAACGACAACCGTGTCGTGTCGGGCGATCTGGCCGAAAACGCCATCGACGTGTCGGCGATCCCCTATGAGGCGAAGCCGTCGCGCTATCTGCTGGTGCTGGTGTCGTCGCCGGGCAAGCTGCCGTCGGCCACGCCGGCCGGGGCCGATTCCGGCATGGCGCCGGCCTGTCGCGGCGGTGCCTGCCAGTTGACCAGCGGCTGGATCGAGGTGCGCTAACCGCCGATCAGCACGGTTGGCATGCCAAGGACGATGGTGCCGCCGTGGGCGGTGAGATCGCCGATGCGCGCGGCCGGCAAGCTGCCGACCAACACTGTCATGCTGCCCTTCGCGATCATGTCGGGCGGGCCGACGCACACCGCCATGTCGGTGGCGCGCGCCTGCGGCAGCATGCCGGTGAGCACGGTGAAACAGCCCAGCACGATCGGCCCGCCGACATGCGGCACCGGCCCGGTGAACATCGGGCAGACATGCATGTCGGTGATGCGGGAGGCGGGCGGCATCGCGATCAGTCCTTCTTGACCGCGCGCTCATAGGCGGCGCGGAACTGGCGGGCGAACAGATCAAGGAAGGCGGCATCGCTTTCGGCCGCCAGCGCGCGATATTCGGTTTCGAAGGTGCGCCACAGCGCGGCTTCCTTGGCGCCGGGCAGCAGGCCGCCCCTGGCCTGGCCGCGCGCCTTGATGGCATCGGGGGAGAAACGCTGCACGGTGGCCGACAGCGCATCCTGCATGGCGGCGAGCATGGCAACTTCATGCGCCTGCAGATCCTCGAACGCGCCCTGCACCGCCTGCGGGCCGGTCAGGAAGCCGCGATCAGGTTCCCCCACCATCTGGCGCAGCGCCTGTTCGGGCACGCGCGTCCATTTCAGCGGGTTGTTGCCCTGGGCCTGGAAGCGCGTCACCTGCGCGCCGACCCCGAACTGGTGGCGCACGCGGGTGCGCGCATCCAGAAGGCGCATCAGCCCGTCGGTGGCCTGACGCAGCAGCTGGCCGGCGGCCTCCATCACCTGGCCGGGATCCAGCCCCTCGACATCGCGCGGCTTCAGCCCGGCGGCGGCGAGGAAGCGGCCATAGGCATCGCCGGTTGCGGCGGGCGCGGCGGCAGGCGGAGCGGCAGCGGGCGCACCGGCGGCCGGCGGCGGTTCCGGCGGCGGGGTGGCGGCACCGGCGGCAAAATCAATCTGGTCGAAGGCGTGGAGCTTGGCCCAGGGATTGTCGGCCAGCGGCGCCGCGGGTTCGGGCGGCGGCGCAAAGGGATTGGCCGGCGCGGCAGCGGGCGCGCCCGACAGGCCGAACGGATCGCTGGCAGGGGCCGGCGCCGCTGGTACCGCGATGCCGAAGGGGTTGCCGGCCGGGGCCGGAGCCGGAGCGGGAGCAGGAGGCGTGGTGGCGGCCAGGCCGAAGGGGTTTGCCGGGGCAGCGCCGCCGCCCAGGCCGAACGGATTGGCCGCCGGCGCGCCGCCCGAAAGACCGAACGGATCGGCGGCGGCGGGTGCGGCCACCGCGGCCGGCGGTGCAAAACCTGCCATCAGCGGATCATCGTTGGACTGGAACAGCGCACGCGGCGCCTCGCGCCCGAACTTGCCGACATCGGCAGGCTGGCTCGCCCCGCCGCCCGCGGCTGTCAGCCAATCGAGTCCGCCGCCGGTGCTGGCTGCGCCGAACGGGCTGGCACTGCCGGCGCTGGCGGCGGTGCCGGTCAGGTTGATGCGCACCTCATAGACGCCGATCTTGATGAGATCACCGTGGCACAGCCGGTGCGGCGCGGCCATGCGCTGGCCGGCACCGTTCAGGAAGGTGCCATTGGTCGACCGGTCGGTCAGCACATAATGGCCGTCGACGAAATCGATGTCGCAGTGCAGCGAGGAGATGAAATTCTTCGGATCCGGCAGCGTCCAGTCGGCATGGGCGGCGCGGCCGATCGACAGGCCATGTTCGTTCAGCACCATGGTGACGGGATCGCCCGAGGCCAGGCTGTCAACATTCTCGATGGTCAGCGTGCAGCTCATGCCGGGGTTGCCGCCAGTTTTTCGGCCTCGGCCAGCAGCGCGTCGAGGCGGCCGGGCATGTTCACGGGATCATCATTAAGCGCGGCGATCTGCACCGCACTGGCCACGGCGAGGCCAAAGGCGGCCGGCGGTGCTGGCACTGGCTGTTCCTGCGTGGCCGGCGCCAGGCTGCCGCCGGACAGGAAGACGGCGAGGCAGGCGCAGCCTTCGGCGCTGTCGAACCCGGCCGTTTCCCCGGCCTGAAAGGCAAGACGGCGGTTGGCATCCGACGGTTCGGCCAGCCAGCGGTTGACGGCCTTGCGCGCCGCCAGCCGGCGGGCGAGGTTGGTCGGCGCCATGGTGGTGAGCGCGGCGGCCATCCAGCGCACGCCATCGATGCGCGGCAGGCAAAGGGCGATGAAGTGCAGCGCCTGCACCGCATCCTCGCCGCGCAGACGGGCAAAGGCTTCGGCCGGCGCCATCTCGGCCACCGGATCAAGCTGGACCCGGCTGCCGACCAGCCCGGCCAGCTGCCCGGCCTTGGTCCATTTGACACGCGGCCAGGCGCGGGGGGAAAAATTGGTCGCCATCAGTTGATCATCACCAGCCCGCCCTTGATGATGTGCAGGGCGCTCGCCTCCTGCTGCACCATCAGGCCCTTGGTCTGCAGCATGATTTCGCCTTCAATCTTCACCATCATCGCTTTGATGGTGATCGACATCGGGTCGATCTTGATCGTGCTGCCGCCGCACTTCAGCTCGATGCTCTGCAACGCCTCGGTGGAAGAGGCGCCCAGGTTGAGCGTGGTGGTGTCGTTGCCCATGGTAATCGTCGTCGTGCGATTGCCCATGGAAATCTTCAGCGTGTCATCGCCCATCTGGATCTCGGCTTTACGATTACCCGTCTTCACGGTCAGCGTCTCGTCTCCGTTGATTTCGGTCGTGCGCTTGCCCATTTCAACCTTGCGGGTCTCGTCGCCCTTTTTCACGGTGGTGACGACATTGCCGTCCTCCACCGTCAGCGTGTCGTCCTTCTTGATGGTGGTGGTGCGGCTGCCGGCCCTGACGGTGCGGGTCTCGTTGCCCTTCAGCACCAGCGTGTCGAGGTCCTTCTCGGCCTGGACGTGGAACATCTCCTTGTCCTTGCTGTCGTCGAAGCGGATCTCGTTGAAGCCGCCGCCGCCCTTGGTGCTGTTGGTACGCAGGCCTTGCAGCGGATTGGCCGGGGCGGTGCCAAAGGCTGGCAGATTGTCTTCGTTGTACACCGATCCGGTCACCAGCGGCCGATCGGGATCGCCGTTGAGGAACTCCACCACCACCTCGTGGCCGATGCGCGGGATCATGAAGGCGCCAAAGCCCTTGCCGGCGCTCATCTGGGCGACGCGTACCCACAGGCTGCGGGCATGCACCTCGCCGCCGCCCTGGTAAGCCTGCACGTCCCAGAAGAACTTCACTTTGATGCGGCCATATTTGTCGGTGTAGATCTCCTCCCCCGAAGGGCCGACGACCACGGCCGTCTGCGGGCCATAGATGCGCGGCAGCGGGGTTTTCTGCGCCGGGCGGAACGGATGGTCGGCGGGCATCAATTCCAGCTCCACCCGCATGTCCTCCTCACCACCGCCGCCGCTGCGATAGCCGGACGCGTGATAATGGTGGCGGGTGCCGACGATCAGATATTCGCTGTTCGCCACGAAACTGTTGCCGTGGCCGCTTTCATCGAACGCCACCTTCAGCTTGCGGCCCACGGCAGCGGCAAACACATCGCCTTCGGCCTGGCTGCGCGCCATCTCGGCCCGGTCGGCTTCAAGGCGCACCCCGGCATAACGTTCCCCGTCCGCCACATTGGTCTGGGCATAATTGCCGGGATATTCATAGCGTTCGGCGATGCTGCCGGAGACTTCCGCGCCCGGCGCGGCGCGCCAGCGGGCGGCGCCCTTGCCGACATTGGCCTTGGCCTTGTTGCGCTTCAGGGAGACGGTGGGCGCGGTGTAATCATAATCGTCCACCGTGTAGCCGGTGGCGGCAAAACGGCGGTGCTCGCGCATCGCCCACAACAGGCCTTCCTTGCCATCGGGGGTGCCGGTGGCCAGCCGCACCGTGGCCGGGCTGTTGGCGGTGTGGGCCTGGGGATTGTCCACCGCGACCAGTGTGTGGCTGCCAGCGCTGTGTTCAAAATAATAATAAATGCCTTCGCGCTCCAGGTGACGCGAAACGAAATTGAAATCGCTTTCGTCATATTGAACGCGATATTCGATCTGGGAATAGCTCGACTGGAATTTCTGTTCCTGCGGCGCCAGCATCTGCACTAGATCCGCGATACTGCGCTTGTGGTGGATGATCGATTTGCGGTTCAGTGTTTTCAGATATTGCTGCGGGCGCACCACCAGGCGGTAGACGAAATCCTTGCCATCGTTCTCGCGGCCAATTTCGGCATATTCGCACAGGATGCCGCTGAAATGGCGCGACACATGGGGTTTGCCGGCAAAACTGAACGACACCGGCTTCGACAGGCATTGGTGCAGATCAACCGGGCCGCCTTCCGCAACCACTTGCGCTTCGATGACGAACAGTTCCGACAGCCGTTCAATGGCGGTCATCGCGGTCAACAGAAGCTGCCGGTCGGGGGATGTCGTGATCTTCCCGATGCGATCACTGCTCGAAGGCATAGAAACTCCCCAATCCCGAAGCCCGCACGATAGCATGGATGGAGCCGCCCGCAACAGCCGCAGGGGCGCAATTGCCGTGTGTTTCAGCTGCGTTTCGATGCTGTTACCACAAGGTTGCAATGGCACTTCGGGCGTGATGCCGGCATTGCCCCGGCTGCGGTTCCGGGCCAAAGAAAGGCGGGCAGCCGGTTTGTGTGGAGATGAGTGATGAAGATCGCGGTGGTGGGTTTGGGCTATGTCGGCCTGTCAAACGCCGTGCTGCTGGCACAGAATCACCAGGTGGTCGCCGTCGACGTCTCCGCCGCCCGGGTTGATCTGGTCAACGCCCGCAAGAGCCCGATCGTCGATGCCGAACTGGAGCAGTTCCTGGCCGAACGCCAGCTCGATCTGGTGGCCACCACCGATCTGGCCGCAGCCGCCCGCGATGCCGCGCTGGTGGTGATCGCCACGCCCACCGATTATGATCCCGATACCAACCATTTCAACACGGCGTCGGTGGAACAGGTGGCCCGGGCGGCGCTGGCGGCCAATCCGGCAGCCATCATCGTGGTGAAATCCACCATCCCGGTGGGCTTCATCGCCCGGCTGCGGCGCGATCTGGGCACGGATCAGCTGATGTTCAGCCCGGAATTCCTGCGCGAAGGCCGCGCCCTGCACGACAATCTCCACCCGTCGCGCATCATCGTCGGCGATACCGGCCCGCGCGGGCGGCTGTTCGCCGATCTGATGCTGGAAGGATCGGCCACGCATGATGCGCCGGTGCTGCTCACCGATCCGGCCGAGGCGGAAGCGATCAAATTGTTCGCCAACACCTATCTTGCCATGCGCGTCGCCTTCTTCAACGAGCTGGACAGCTATGCCATGGCGCACGGCATGGACACGCGCCAGATCATCGAAGGCATCGGCCGCGATCCGCGCATCGGGCTGCATTACAACAACCCGTCCTTCGGCTATGGCGGCTATTGTTTGCCCAAGGATACCAAGCAGTTGCTGGCCAATTATGGCAGCGTGCCGCAGAATCTGATCGCCGCCATTGTTGACGCCAACCGCACCCGCAAGGATTTCCTGGCCCAGCGCATCTTTGATCGCAAGCCGCGTGTGGTCGGCGTGCACCGGCTGGTGATGAAGGCCAACAGCGACAATTTCCGCCAATCCTCCATCCAGGGCATCATGAAGCGCATCAAGGCGCGCGGCATCCCGGTGATCGTGTTTGAGCCGGCGATGGCGGAGGACAGTTTCTTCGGCTCCCCCGTGGTGCGCGACCTCAGCGCCTTCAAGGCGCAGGCCGATGTGATCCTGGCCAACCGCATGAGCCCCGATCTGGCCGACGTCGCTGACAAGGTGTTCACCCGCGACCTGTTCGGCGCGGACTGACAAACGGGAACCGGAGGCCGGCGGCGCCGGTTGCTTGGGGCATGAGCGCCCCACAGCACAGCACCGCCCTTCCCGCCGCACAGATCGCCCCCGCCGGGGCGCCGTCATGATCGCGCTGTGGGGCGGGATGGAGTGCACGGTCAACCGCATCGCCGACCGTTTTTTCGATCAGGCCACCCGCGGCGGTGGAGCCTGTGCCCACCAGTTCGATTTCGCCCGCCTTGCCGAACTGGGCATGACGGCGCTGCGCTTTCCGATCCTGTGGGAAGCCACGGCTGCCAGCGCAGCCCATCTGCCGCTGATCGATGCCCGGATGGCGCAGCTGGATGCCGCCGGCATCCGCCCCGTTGTGGGCCTCGTCCACCACGGCAGCGGCCCGGCGCTGACCAGCCTGTTGAAGCCCTGCTTCGCCCCCGGCCTTGCCGCCCACGCCGCCGCCGTTGCCCGCCGCTACCCAAATGTGCGCGACTGGACGCCGGTGAACGAACCGCTGACGACCGCGCGGTTCAGCTGCCTTTATGGCCTGTGGTATCCGCACAGTCATGATGAGGGCGCGCTGTGGCTGGCGCTGCTCAACCAGATCGATGCCACACGCGCCGCCATGCGCGAGATCCGTGCCATCAACCCTGCTGCGCGGCTGATCCAGACTGACGATCTGGGCCAGGCGCAGTCCACACCCGAAATGGCCGCCCAGTGCGAATACGAAAACCACCGCCGCTGGCTGAGCTGGGATCTGCTCGCCGGCATGGTGGTGCCCGGCCATGCGCTGTGGGATCGCATCGCGGCCCACGGCCTTGCCGACCGGCTGCGCGCCATTGCCGATGATCCCTGCCCGGCCGATGTGGTGGGCATCAACCATTATCTGTGCAGCAATCGCTTCCTCACCCACCGGCGCGAGCGCCACCCCGGCATCCTGCTGGCCAGCGACGGCGCGCCGTGCATCAACGTCGATGCCGTGCGCACCGTGCCCGAAATGGCTGATGTGGCCAGCCTGCTGCGCGCCGCCGCCGCTCGCTATGGCAAGCCGGTGGCGCTCACCGAATGCCACAATGGCTCCACCCGCGAGGAGCAGTTGCGCTGGTTCTGGCAGGGCTGGCAGGCCGCGCAAAGCGCGGCGGCCGCAGGCGTCGATGTGGAGGCGGTGAGCGCCTGGTCCCTGCTCGGCGCGCATGACTGGAACAGCCTCCTCACCCGCGACGACGGCCATTATGAGGCCGGCGTCTTCGATGCCCGCAGCACGCCGCCGCGCGCCACCGCCATGGCCGGCCTGCTGCGCGCGCTGACGAAGGGGGAGGGGCCGCCGCTGCCCGCCATCACCACCGCGCCGGGCTGGTGGCAGCGGCCGCTGCGGATGCTGCCCTTCTATGCCAGCGCCGGGCCCGATCCGGCACCCAGTGGCCCGCCGATCCTGATCACCGGGGCCACCGGCACGCTGGCCCGGGCCATCGCCGCCCACTGCCGGATGCGCGGGCTGGCCCATGTCGTCACCGATCGCGCCCAACTGGCGCTGACCGACGCGGCGTCGGTGGCGGCCGCGCTTGATCGCCACCAGCCGTGGGCGGTGATCAACTGCGCCGGCCTGGTTGATATCGAGCGCGCGGAGCGCGATCCGCGCGCCTGCCACCAGGTCAACGCCCTCGGCCCCGAGATGCTGGCGCTGGCCGCCGCCCGGCGCGGCATCCGGCTGGTGCAAGTCTCCAGCGATCAGGTGTTCGACGGTCAGGCCGGCGTGCCCTATCACGAGGCTGACAACACGCGTGCACTGAACGCCTATGGCCGCGCCAAGGCGGAGGCCGAACGCCGCGTCGCCCGCGCCTGCCCAAACGCGCTGATCGTGCGCACCGCCGCCTTCTTCTCAGCGGATGACCGGCACAATTTCGCCGTCCACGCCGTGGACATGCTGGCGCGCGGGATCAGCTTCGCCGCCGCGCCGCAGCTGGTCTCCCCCACTTATGTGCCTGATCTGGTGGCCAATCTGCTCGATCTGCTGATCGATGGGGAGAGCGGCCTGTGGCACCTGGCCAATGCCGGCGGCATGGACTGGGCCGCCTTCGCCGCCGCCCTGGCCGAGGAACAGCGCCTGCCCACCCGCCTTGTCCGCCGCGTGGACGGCCGCGCCATCGGCCAGCACGCCCCGCGCCCGGCCGACGCCCGCCTGATCAGCCGGCGCGGCCAGCTGCTGCCCGATCTTGCCAGCGCCATCACCCGCTTCACCGCTGCCTATCAGCCGGATCGGGTGCAGGCGGCGGGCTAGTTCGCCGGTGATCAGGCGGCCCGGGCGTCGTCGTCGTCGCGGTCGTCGCGCAGGCCGGCGGCAATGGCGGTCATCATCCTGATGAACTCGACCTCCGCCGCATCGTGGGCGGAACCATCCGCATCGAAGATATCATGAAACCAGGGGCCGGGCGGGCCATCGACATAGGGTGTGTGCCAGCTGTCCCACGGCAGGTGGGTTTGGGTCTTGCCCCTGACCAGGCCCCAGCAGAAGGCACCGACCCCGTGGGTCAGGGCGATCGGCAGGATGGCCTCGAACGTCGATCCCGTTGGCCGGGCCATGAATTCGGTGCACAGGATTGGCCGGTCGAAGCGCTTCAGCCATTCGATGCGCTGGGCGAAATCGGCGGGATCGCCATAATTGTGGAACGAGATCACATCGGAATTGGCGATCTGCGCCGCCTGCAGGTCGGACAGCAGGTGCGGCGCTGACCAGTCGCCCAGCCAGATGCCGCTGGTCAGCGGCTGGATCGGCCGCTGGCTGCGCGCCCAGTGGAAGGCCTGGGTGAGCAGCGGCAGCACCAGCGCCGCCTTGGCGACCAGCACGTCCGGCGCGCACAAGGCGACATCGGGGCCGTTGTCGGGCTCGTTCCAGATGTCCCAGGCCAGCACCCGGTCATCGCCGGCAAAACGGCCGACAAGCTGTTCGACATAGGCCCGCAGCCGGCCGTGCTGGCGCGGATCGGCCAGCACGCGCGGCCCCGGGGATTGCACCCAGCCGCTGTTGTGGACGCCGGGCCGGGGCGCCTTTTGCGGGCCCAGCGTGGGTTCATCGTCCCAGCAGCTGTCGAACAGCACCAGCATGGTGCGGATGCCGCGCCGGGCGGCAGCGGCGAGGAACAGATCGATGCGGCGCAGGAAGGCGTCGGCGTCCTCCAGCCACAGCAGGTCGTGCAGATAGACCCGCACGGCGTTGAGACCGAGGCCGGCGGCCAGATCAAGCTCCCGCGCGATGGCGGCCAGATCGAAGGTCGCGCCATGCCACATCTCGATCTGGTTGATGGCATAGGAGGGGGTGAAATTGCAGCCGGCCTGCCAGCCGGTGCCGGCCTGCCAGTCGCGGGCGGCCTGAGCGGTCCAGCGCTGCCCGGCCATCGGGGAGGAGAACAGTAAACTCATGGGGGGCGCCTCTGGCGAAAGCGGCAATGGGGGATGGGTAAATATACGCTGATGACGCCGGCCTGCGACCCAAATATCGAGACGGACTAGGTAAATGCGACAAACAGAGTCGGCGGGGCGCAGTTTCTGCAGGGACGAAAATTGCGGAGCCGCAAGTCAGGATTGGCAGGCGAGATGCGATCGGAACGGGCCACCGGTGCGGCGGCGGCCATGGCAAGCTGGGATTGGGCCGGCACCGCGATCGGTGCGCCCGAACATTGGCCGGCGTGCCTGAAAACCGCCAGCGCCATCGTGCTGCGCTCGCCGGTGCCGATGGCGTTGCTGTGGGGCCGCGATGGCCTGTTGATCCCCAATGATGCCTATGCCGCCCTGGCCGGCCTTGCCGATCACGCCCGGCGCGGCCAGCCGGTGGCGCAGCTGTGGCCCGAACGCGCCGCCAGCCACCGCCGCATCATCGATCGCTGCCTGGCGGGGGAAAGCGTCGTCTGCCGCGACCTTGTCTTCCACCGCGATCGCGGCCACGGCCCGGAAACCCTGTGGTGCGACATCGATTATTCGCCGTTGCCCGGCGATGATGGCGAACCGGGGGGCGTGCTGGCGGTGGTGACCGAAACCACGGCGCGGGTGGCGGCGGAAGAGCGGCTGCGGGCCAGCGAGGCGCGGCTGCGCGACCTGAACGCGCTGCGCCAATCCCAGAAGATGGAGGCGATGGGCCAGCTCACCGGCGGCGTTGCCCATGATTTCAACAATCTGCTCACGCCCATCGTCGGCGCGCTCGATCTGCTGATCACCATGGATGTTGGCGGCACGCGCGAGAAGCAGCTGATCGCCGGCGCCGCGCAATCGGCCGAACGGGCGCGCGCGCTGGTGCAGCGCCTGCTGGCCTTTGCCCGGCGCCAGCCGCTGCAGCCGGTCGCTGTCGATGTCGGGGCGCTGATCAATGGCATGGCCGGCCTGCTCACCAGCACGCTGGGGCCGGCCATCCGCCTGGTCATCACCCACGACGCCGGCCTGCCGCCGGCGCTTGCCGATGCCAACCAGCTGGAAATGGCGCTGCTCAACCTGGCGGTGAATGCGCGCGATGCCATGCCGGGCGGCGGCCGGCTGACCATCACACTGACAACGCGGGCCGTGCCGCCCGGCCACCCGAACCTGCTACCTTCTGGCGATTATCTCTGCCTGTCGGTGGCGGACACCGGCCATGGCATGGATGCGGCGACACTGGCCCGCGCCGTGGAGCCGTTCTTTTCGACAAAGGGTGTTGGCAAGGGCACCGGACTTGGCCTTTCAATGGTGCACGGCCTGACCCTGCAACTGGGGGGCACGACGATGATCAGCAGCACGCCCGGGCAGGGCACCGATGTCGCGCTCTGGCTGCCGCAGGCGGCACCGGCCTGCATGCTGGACCGGGCGCAGCCCGGCAGCAGCCCGGCCGCGCGCCGCGGCACGGTGCTGCTGGTTGATGACGAGGATGTGGTGCGCCTGACCACCGCCTATATGCTCACGGAACTGGGCTATGACGTTGTCGAGGCGGCGTCGGGCAGCGAGGCGTTGGCCATGATCAGCGACGGGCTGCAACCCGATGTGCTGGTGACCGATCATCTGATGCCGGGGATGACCGGCACCGATCTGGCGCGCCAGCTGCGCCGCCACCTGCCGGCGCTGAAGATCCTGGTGGTCTCGGGCTATGCCAACAGCGATGGCATCGCGCCCGATCTGCCGCGCCTGAACAAGCCGTTCCGCAGTGCCGAGCTGGCCGCCGGTCTGAACCTCAGCGCATCTGGCTGGTGATGGTGTCGATGAAGGACTGGACGGCGCGGTTGGTGTCGGCTGGTGCCGGCGTGTTGTACAGCTCCACCGAATAGACGCCGCGAAAGCCCGTCGCCTCCGCCTCGCGCACCAGCTGCGCGACATCATAGCTGGTGTGGACATAGGTATCGGGATCGAAGGCCAGCCCCTTGGCCGATACGATGTGGGTGACCGGCATGGCCGTGCGCATCGCCTCGTAACGGTCGCCCGGCGGCGACCATGCCCCCCAGTCCAGCTCGGCCTTGAGGAAGGGGTGACCCACCGCCTTCACCAGCGCGACAAGGCCGGAAACGGCAGCGGTGGCGCCGCCATGATTTTCCAGCAGCACGATGATGCCCAGCCTGCGGCCATGATCGGCCAGCTTGCGCAGCACGGCAATGGCGGCATCCTGGTTCAGTTCATCCTTCAGCCGGTTGACGTTGAAGCGCATCGACGAGCAGCCGAGCACGCGCGCCTTTTCCAGCCAGACGATGCCTTCGGCCACCGCCTGTTTCTGATCGTCGGGATCGCCGGCGTCGATGCGCGCCATGTCCTCCACCTCGACACTGATCACCTGCACCCCGGCGGCATCGGCGGCGGCGCGGATGGCGCGGCATTCGGCGAAACTGTGGCCGGCCGGCCCGAACTGCTGGTCCCACAGCTCCACCTTGGTGACGCCGAACTGCGCCTTCACGAAGGCCGGGAAGCTGCGGTGCGACAGCCGGGGCAGCGCGCCGGCGCTGCTGAAGCGGCCGTCGTAATTGGCGCGGAAGGTGGAACTGCTGATGCCGATGCGCGCCAGCCGGTCGGCGGGGATGGCCGCATTCAGCCGGGTGGTGGCCAGCAGGGCGCTGGCGGTGCCGGCGGCAAGGAAATGGCGCCTGTTCATGTCTGCTCTCCCCCAATCAGGAACGCAAAAGCCCCGGACCATGGTGAAATGGCCCGGGGCTGATGCGGGTTGGCCGTTGCCGGCCGCGGATCAGAACCGCGAGCGGAAGCCGACCGTCATGTAGCGGCCCATGATGTCGTGGCCGTTGGTGGTGGCCAGGAACAGGCCGGGCACCGAGGCGGAACCGCCGGTGGTGCCGTACACCGCGGGGGCCACGTTGAACAGGTTCTGGACGTTGAAATACACCTGGTTGTTGCCGCCCAGCGCCTTGATGTCATACGACAGCGTGATGTCGGTATAGGTCTTGGCCGGCACGTTCGGTTCGGCCCAGACCTGGTTGGGATCGGGGTCGCGGCGGGTGGCGTTCACGTAACGCTGCAGCAAATCGAAGCGGAAGTTGCCGATCGCATACTGGATGTTCAGCGTGGCGCGCACGCCCGGCAGGCCGGCGGCGCCAGCGGCGTCGAGAACGGTCGTGCCCGGCAGGGTCTGGGTGGTCTGCTTGATGGTGTAGGTCACCAGGCCGCGCAGGTTCACCATGCCCTGGCCCAGCCCGAAGCGATAATTCACTTCGGTATCGATGCCTTCCGAACGGAAGGCCGCGATGTTGCGCGGCTGCGCCAGGATCAGGGTCGGGAAGTTGGCCGCCGTGCGGTCGGAGAACGGCAGCGGCCGGATGTAGAGCGAGCACAGCGGCGAGGTGCCGTTGCTGTCTTCGCACAGGCGGGCCACGGTGGCGTTGTTGCCGGTGACGGTGGCGATCGCGTTGTCGATCTTGATGCGATAATAGTCGACCGACAGTGTCAGGCTGGGCAGGAAGCTCGGCGTCAGCACGATGCCGGCGGTCAGCGTGTTGGCCACTTCCGGCACCAGGTTCGGGTTCGGGCTGGTCTGCACCGGGGCCACCGCGTTCACGCCGGTGTGCAGATCGGTGATGCCCGACGGGTTGACCGCGACAGCGCCATAAAGCTGGGTGACCGACGGCGCCAGAATGTCACGCGAACGCGTGGCTCGCAGGCGGATGCTGTCGTTCAGGCGCCAATCGCCGCCCACCTTCCAGGTCCACACGCCGCCCGACGACGAATAGTCGGTGTAGCGGGCTGCGGCGTTGACACTCAGCGACTGGGCCAGGAACGCGTCCTTCAGCAGCGGAATGTCGGTTTCAACCGCGATTTCCTTCACCGAAACCGCCTGGCGGCCGATCTGGGCGACGACGTTCGAAACCCAGCGCGCCTGGGTCGAATTGCCCTGCGCGTCGGTGCTGCAGTTCATCACCTTGCCCGTCAGCGGATTGACCGGCAGCTGCGAGCAGTTGACGCGGTCGGACGGCTGGTAATCGGAATAGACGGTGACAGCGGCCTGACGGGCTTCACCCGACACGGCGAGCTGCACCGGGCCGGCCCAGGTGCTGAACGGCGAACCGGTGATGCTGGCGACGACCGACTTCAGCGTCGAGACACGATAGAAGCTGGTCTTCAGCAGGATATAGTTCAGCGCGGCCTGGCTTTCCGACGTCGGGCCGAACACGTTCAGCGGGACGCAGCCCGGGAAGGCGACCGGGTTGGTCAGTGTGACGCGGCAGACGACCTGGCCGTTGGCCGGGTTGACCACGGCATCAAGCGCGGCGGCGGCCTTGGCACCATCCATGTTGGCGTTGTTCGACGTGCGCTGGCCTTCGCGGCTGATCTGGCCGCCGAAGGAGGCGTTCCATTCCGAGCCGAAGAGGTTGAGCTTGGCGTCGATGCCGGCCGAGAAGATCGAGGTCTTCAGGAAGGTTTCCGGCTGCAGCGGCGACGAGTTCGTCATCATCTTGCCGAACAGGAACGAGCCGACGCCGGCGTTGCGCAGCGTCTGCTGGTACGCCGGGGCGAGGAAGGCGTTGTCGGCGCTGATCGTGTAGCTGCGGAATTCGTTGTTCTGGTGGTTGTTCAGGTTGTTGGTGTCGACATAGGTGCCCTGCGCCCACAGGGTGACATTGTCGGTCAGCTCGTAATCGGCGCGGCCGAACAGCTGCAGGTTGCGCAGCCGGGTCTTGAACGAGGCCTGGTTGAAGTAGGCGCCGTCACCACCGCTCTGGATCGTGCTGGCACCGGTGGCGGTGCCGTTCACGAACGGCGACAGGATGCCGTTCTGGGTGAAATTCTGGTTCAGCAGCGGGTTGGTCGGCTGCCCGGGGCTGCTGGCCAGGATCTTGCCGCCGAACGAGGTGTTGGAAATGCGGGTGTTGATCACTTCGCGGAACGGGTTGGCGGCGGTGCCGGCACCCTGCGTCGACCACACTTCGCGGCCCCACGGACGCGCCAGCTTCGACAGAACGCCCGGATCGTTGTAATATTCGGCCGAACCCATCACGTGCAGCTTGCCGAAGGTCTTGCCATAGGCGGCGCCGATGCGCTGCGTGAAGTCATCGCCATAGTTGGAGATGCCCAGCGCGCCGTTGACCTTGAGGCCTTCGAACTTCTTGTCGACGATGAAGTTGACGACACCGGCGACGGCGTCGGAACCGTACACGGCCGAAGCGCCGCCCGTCACGATGTCGACGCGGCTGATCAGCATTTGCGGGATCTGATCGATGTTGTTCACCGGCAGGCGCAGGCCGTTGAACAGCACCAGCGTGCGTTCGGCACCGATCGAACGCAGGTTCAGCGCGTTGGCGCCCGAGTTGCCGCTGGAGTTGCCGGGGTTGCGGGTCTGCGCCGGCAGGGTGGCGAACACCGGCAGCTTGTAGAGGCCGTCGGCCAGCGTGCTCGGCGTCGTTTGCTGCAGGTCGGCGGTGCCAACCACGGTCAGCGGCGTCGGGCTGATGGTGCCGCTGCGCAGCAGGCGCGAACCGGTGACGACCATTTCGGCCGGTTCAGCCGAATCGGCGGTGGTATCGGCGGCTGCGGCAACACCCTTTTCGGCCGGCTGCGCCGCGCCGCCCTGCTGGGCTGCGGCTGGCGACAGGGCAACGACGCTGGCGCCGGCCAGCAGGCATCCGATCCAGGCAATCTTGTTCGTCATTTTTACCCCCAAGGTCGTTGTTGATTGTAATCTGCGTAATCGTTTGCAGCCCCAGGTCTTGGTGCCTCTTGCCGTGCATGTCACGGTGCCGATGGCATCAGATCGCAAGCTTTTTGCGCAGCAAAGGGTTCGCGCCCTCTATCAGCAAGGGGATACTGCCGATGGTGAAACAGAAACGCAACATCCGATTGCTGAACTGTCATGTTATGGAGGCCCGTGGCAAATCGGCAACAATCGGCCGGCCTGACCGGTTTGCAGGGGTTATATGAAAACGAAATCATGATAGCGTTGCAACAACAACAAGACGATTGGGGAGGGCAGGGACATGGACAGGATCACGGGCGATTTGCCGGCGTCGCTGGCAGCGGCCAGTGCCAACCGGCGGCAGATTTTGGCCGGTCTGGCCGCCACCGCTGCCTTCCCGCTGGCAGCGCAGGCAGAGCCAGTGGCCAGCCCCGATCCCGATGCGCCCAATGCGCCGGCTGTCAGCATCAGCAACGGGCTGGTGAGCGCCGTGCTGTTCCTGCCCGATGCCGAAAAGGGTTATTATCGCGGCACCCGCTTTGATTGGTCTGGCGCAGTCGCCGATCTGCGCGCCGGCGGGCACAGCTATTTCGGCCGCTGGTTCCCGGCCTATGATCCCAAGAAGCATGATGCCATTCCCGGCCCGGTGCAGGATTATGTCACCGGCCAGGGCTTTGACGCGGCGGCGATCGGCGGCCCGTTTGTCAAGATCGGGGTGGGCGTGCTGAAAAAGCCGGCCGAGCCCATTCGCGGCTTTCCGACGCTGGAGATCCTGGATGGTGGCCGCTGGACCACCAAGGTGCACAAGGACCGGGTGGAGTTCCTGCACGAGGTGAACGATCCGGTTTCGGGCTATGGCTATCGCTATCGCAAGACGGTGGCGCTCACGCGCGGCAAGAACCAACTGGTGCTCACCCACCATCTCGAATCGACCGGCCGCAACCCGATCGAGACCGAGATGTACGATCACAATTTCTTCGTGCTCGACGGCCAGCCCAGCGGGCCGGACGTGGAGGTGCGCTTCCCCTGGGCGGTGGAGGCCTTCAACATCCGCGGCGAGGGCATCGAGGTTGGCCATGACCGGCTGAATTATAAGAATGCGCTGGAAAAGCCGGTGCGCATGCAACTGAAGGGCTTTGGGCCCAGCCCGAAGGATTACGACATCCATGTCGAGAACCGCCGCACCGGCGCCGGCGTGCATGTCACCTGCGACACGCCGCTGTCGGACTTCGTGTTCTGGACCTCGCCGCGCACCACCTGCCCGGAAGCCTATATCCATGTGAAGGCCGATAAGGGCCGGCCGATGGCATGGACCATCACCTATGATTTCTATTCGCTGCCGGAAAACCAGCGCATCGGCCGCCAGGCCTGACACGGGGGAGGGGCGCAATGAAGACCATCCTGCGGGCCGGGGCGGCGCTGGGGCTGATCCTCACGCCGATCGCGGCGCCGGCGCAGCCGGCACCGGGGCGGGGCACCGAACGGCAGGACGCGCTGGATCCGTCACCGGTCGATCCGGCGAAGGATCCGGCTGTCGGCCTGTTCCTGGGCGACTGGCGCAGCGCCAAGCCGCGCACGCTGTTCGGCGGCCTTGTCGTCCACGATATCCTCACCCCGCTGGGTGATGCCGATCCGCTGAAGCCCAGGGCACGCGGCGCTGTGCTGATCGACATCACCAGCGTCAGCCGCGCTGCCCTCGCACCCGGGGCGACCGCCAGCGGGCGCATGCCGGCCGGCACCCGCGCCATGCTCTACACGGCGGAAGGCGCGGGGCAGATCATCGTGGGCGGCCGCGCGCATGACTTGCGCGAAGGCGTGTTCATCGTCCTCACCCCCGATTTCGATTTCCGCCTGACCAACAGCGGCAAGGCTCCGCTGGCCTTTTACATGCGCACCGAACCGGTGCCGGCCGGTGCCGCGCCGGCGACCGACGTGGCCATCACCAGCCGCTGGGACAATGACCGCCGCATCGGCGCGCATTGGCTGCACATCTGCAATGGCGGGGTGGGCGGCAGCCTGTTGTGCACGGTCGCCCCCCACACCATGCCGCAGCCGCACAGCCACAATTGGGAAGAGCTGTGGCTGGCGGTGAAGGGCGAATCGGTGCTGATGCTGGGCAAGCAGCTGGTGCGGATGCACCCCGGCCAGGCCTACAAGATCCCGCCGAGCGGGCTGGCCGCGCACAGCAACCTGAACCCCGGCGATACGCCGATCCAGCTGCTGTACATGGGCCCGCTGGTGCGCAAGCCGCACCCGCCGCTCCCCGATTTCGCCCAGCTGGAAAACGCCCCGATCGATCCGGCGGGTGCGCCCGACATCGATCTGTTCATGGGCAGCTGGCAGGATGCCTATCCGCGCATCGCGCATGGGAACCTCTACATGCGCGACATGCTGACGGCGCTGACCGGCACCGATCCGGTGAAGCCGATCCGCAAGGGCGCGGTGCTGACCGCCGCCACGGCGGTGAGCTATGCGATGCTGGAGCCGGGCGCCACCGCCCATCCGGCAGAGGGCGATGCCAAAGACGTGCAGGAGACCTTCGTGGTCAACAGCGGCACCGGCACGCTGACGGTGGACGGCAAGACGCTGGCGCTGGCGAAGGGCCAGGCCTTCATCCTGTCCCCCGGCCGCGATTTCCGGCTGACGGCGACGGGCAGCGATTATCTCACCTTCCATGTGGTCGCCGAAAAGGCGGGCGCTGCCGCGCCGGCCAGCGTGACCTTGATCGATCATCAGGGCGAACGCACCGTCGCCAGCGACTGGAACAACCAGCGCCGGCCGGTGGTGACCGCAGCCGACGGCTTGCAGCGCCTCGGCAGCATCAGTGCGGTGACGCTGAAGCCGATGGCGATTGCGCGCCCCTACAGCGTGGCAGCCGGCGGCGAGGAGATCTGGATCGCGCTCGATGATGCGGACGCGCTGATCGGCAAGCAGCTGCGCCACCTGAAGGCTGGCACCGCCTGGAAGGCGCCGCCCACCGGCATCACCGCCGGCGCCAACATCAATCTGGGCAGCACGCCGGCGCGCTTCCTGCACATCATCGCGAAATGAGGCGCGCCCTCACTTCGCCAGCTTGAACGCCACCAGCGCCGCGCCTTTCGGCCCCTTGCTGTCGCGCGCGCCGCTGGCTGCGATCACCAGATATTGCTGGCCGCCGGCCATATAGGTGGCCGGAGTCGCCACGCCGCCATAGGGCAGGGCGGCCGTCCACACTTGCTTGCCGGTTGCCGTGTCAAAGGCGCGGAACTGGCGATCGTAGATGGTGGCGGCGATGAACAGCAGGCCGCTGGCGGTGACGACCGGGCCGCCATAGGATTCGCTGCCCGTATCGGCCATGCCCTTGGCGGCCAGTTCGGGATAATAGCCGAACGGGATCTTCCACAGATATTTGCCGCTGTTCATGTCGATGGCGCTCAGCGTGCCCCACGGCGGCTTGGTGCCGGGATAGCCATCGGGATCGCGGAACTTGTTGTAGCCGGAGAAATTATACTTGGAACGCCCCGGTCCCGGCCGGTTCTGCGCGATGATCGAGGTGTACCAGGCGACATTCTCGCTGTTGGCATAGAGGATGCCCTTGGGATCGGCCGCCATGCCGCCCCATTCCACCCCGCCGCTGAAGCCGGGGATAACGATCGTGTCCTTGTCCTTGGCGATCGGGGTGAACACCGGGCCATATTTCATCGTCGCCAGCCGGGCGCGGACGGCGGCATTGGCCTCCGGCGTGCGGTTGGTGAGCGTATCGGGCCCGATGTCCTGCAGGCCCAGCGGCGCGGGCGCCACCGGGATCGGCTGGGTGGGGGAGGCGACCTCGCCTTCGACATCGGTCGCCGGCACCGGCGTTTCCTTCACATCGAACAGCGGCGTGCCGGTCTTGCGGTCGAACAGATAGATGTAACCGGCCTTGTTGGTGACAGCCACCGCCTGCACCGGCTTGCCGCCGCGCTTCACCGTCATCAGGATCGGCTGGGCGGCAAAATCCGCGTCCCACATGTCGTGGTGGACGGTCTGGAAATGCCACAACCGTTTGCCGCTGTTGGCATCGATGGCGACCAGGCTGTTGCCGTAAAGATTGTTGCCCAGCCGCTCCCCGCCCCAGAAATCATCCGCCGGGGAGCCGAGCGCGGCAAAGACGATGCCGGCTTCGGCATCGACGGCCGTGCCCTGCCAGGCGTTGACGCCGCCGGCCGTCTTGTACGCATCGGCCGGCCAGGTTTCATAACCCGGCTCGCCCGGATGCGGGATGGCGTGGAAGCTCCACAGCAATTTGCCGGTCTTCACGTCCCAGCCGCGGATGTCACCGGGAACGGAAGGGGAGGTTTCCGGCACGCCGCCAGCCGTGATGAAGATATCCTTGTACAGGCTGACCGGCGTGCCCTGGTTGACGAGATTCTTCGTCGGATCATCGCCGCGCAGCTGCAGGCGCAGATCGACCTTGCCGCCATCGCCGAACGACGGGATCAGCGCGCCGGTATCGGCGTTGATGGCATAGACATAGGCACCGCCGGGCACGAGGATGCGGCGATCCTGGCCTGATGCCCAATAGGTCAGGCCGCGCCCGCGCCCGCCGCCGGCACCGGGAAAGCCGGTGGACCATTTCACCGTGCCGGTCGCGCCATCCAGCGCCACCACCTTGCCATCGGTGGTGGTGGAATAAAGCACGCCGCCGACGATGATCGGCTGCACCTGCAGGCCGCCGGCCGGCATGTCGAAGCGCCAGGCCTGGGTGAGCCGGCCGACATTGGCCTTGGTGATCTGCTTCAGCGTCGAATAGCGGGTGGCGCCATGATCGCCGCCATAGGCCGGATAATCGCCGGGCGCGGCCAGCGCGGCACTGCCGGCGAGCAGGGCGGCGGCAAGCCCGATGGCACGTGTGGTTGCAATGGTCATGGCTGGCCTCCCCTGCGCCCCGATGGAGCGATTTTTTGGCGATGATATCGATTTCATGACGAAGCGCAATTGCGCCCGTTTCAGCGCAACGCCTGCACCGCCGCCACCGCCGCTTCGGCGCGCGCCCGCACCTCAGCCGGAGTCATGCCCGGCTTGTAGAGATCGCTGCCCAGGCCGAATCCGCGCGCGCCGGCGGCCCACCAGTCCGCCATCTGCGCCGGGCCGACTCCGCCCACCGGCACCAGCACGGCATCGCCCGGCAGCACTGCCCCCAGCGCCTTGATATGGCCGGGGCCGTAGGTGGAGGCGGGAAACAGCTTGAGGATGCGCGCACCTGCCGCCAGCGCGGCAAAGGCCTCGGTTGCGGTGCCGATACCGGGCAGCGGCACCGCGCCCAGCGCGACGGCGCGCGCGATCACGGCCGTATCGGTGTTGGGCGACACGATGATCTGCCCGCCGGCTGCCACCACCGCATCGACGCCGGCCGTGGTCAGCACCGTCCCGGCGCCGGAGACCATCATGTCCGCCATCAGCTGCAGCCGGCCAATGCTCTCCAGCGGCTGCGGGGAGTTGAGCGGCACCTCGACAATGCGGATGCCGGCGGCGTGCAGTGCTTCGGCGATGGGCAGGATCTCCGCCGGGGTGACGCCGCGCAGGATCGCAACCAGCGGCATTTCGGCAAAGGCATCGGCCAGACGCAGCATCACAAGGTTCCGCGATAGAGGGCGGCAAGGCCGGCCAGCACGGCGGCCTCACCATCGAACAGGCTTGATGCGATGCCGCGCTGGCTGAGCGCGCGGGCATAGAGCGCGCACAGCGCCGGCTCGCCGATGATGGCGACCGGGCCTTGCGTCTCCACGCCCAGCAACGCCGGCGTGGCGGCGACTTCGGCGCCGATCAGCAGGCCGGACAGATAGGATTCGGCCCAGGCCGAGGGCATCGCCCCGCCCACCACGCGGGAGCGGGCGGTGAACAGGCGCGACGCCAGCGCGCTGCCGTCACCGGCTGCCGCAAGCCCTTGATCAAAGGCCGTTTCATTCTCCACAGCGTCGGATACGCGCAAGGCGCTGTGCTGGCGCAGCAGGGCGAACAATTCGCCGGTCATCGCCGTCACGAAGCCGTCCAGCCGGTTGTCCACCAGCCGCGCCCACTTGGCGTGGGTGCCGGGGTGGCAGAGCAGATGTTCGCCGGTCTGCCGCGCCGGATCGGCCATGGCCCAGCCGAACAACTGGGTTTCCTCGCCGCGCATCACGTCCGGCCCGCAGCCATCAGCGCGGATCGTGCGCAGCCCCGGCACGATCCACACCGGCGCGCCCGGCGCTTCCACCTTGTGCAGGCTGCGCTGCAACGCTTCGAAACTGGACGGGCAATCGGCATAGGGCACCGCCGTCCAGCCCAGGGTCGATCCGATCATGCCGCACAGCAGGGCGGGCAAATCCTCGGCCCCCATCGCCGGCCGCACCTCGCTGATGAAGCGCTGCGCCGCCTCCCCGGGGGCAAGGCCGGCAACGCCGAGCGCGAAATCGCGGCGTTCCAGCGGGCGGCCGTCGGGCGTCGCGATCCAGGCGCGCAAATTGGTGGTGCCCCAATCAAGGGCGAGAAAATGCTCCGGCATCAGGCGCTCCGAAGGGCGGCAAGGCCCGGCTGACGATCGTCGTGCCGTGTCGCTGTCATGCTGTCCTTTCCCATGGCTGGCGCGGCCGAGTCCAGCCGCGTCCACCCTCTTCATTTTTCATCTTCTCATTGGCGCGCGTTGTATGCAAAGGTTTACATCCTGTGCCACGCGTCATTGTGTGAGCCTGCTCGTCACGGCCCCCATTTGCGGAGTTTCCATGCTCAAGGTCTTCAACGATTTCGAACGCCGCCCCGATCTGCTCGCCCGTTTCGACGCGCTGCTGCCGACCTATTCGATCTCGTGCATCTTTGCCGATGTCATGTACCGGCAGAACGTGATGCATTCGGCGATCAAGCCGGCGTTCAAGGCCAAGGTGACCGGCCAGGCCATCACCGTGCAGCTGTCGGGCGGCGATCTTGTCGATCCGCTGCGCGCGCTGGAAATGGGTTCGGCCGGGGACGTGATCGTCGTCAACGCCGGCGGTGACACCGAAGTGTCGGTGTGCGGCGGCCTGATGGGCGGGCTGGCCAAGAACCGCGGCATCCGCGGCATGATCGTCGATGGCGCCGGGCGTGACATTGACGAGCTGGAAGACATCAACTGGCCGATCTGGACGCGCTCCATCACCCCGCGCGGCACCCACACCATGTTCTCCCAGCGCAAGGAAGAGCTGTCGATCAACGTCGACATTCCGTGCGGCGGCGTGATCGTGCGCCCCGGCGATTTCGTGGTGGCCGATACCATTGGCGTCTGCATCGTGCCGGTGGATCGTGCGGAAGAGTTCCTGGCCCTGGCCGAGGAGCAGGCCGAGCGCGAGAAGAACACCCGCGCCTGGGTGCAGCAGGGCAAGACGGTCGAGGATCTGCTGGCCGAATTCGGCCGGATCTGACGCGCCGCATGAAGACCGCCCGGCTCAAGCAAATCCAGACGGCTGCGGTCGTCCTCCTCGTCTGTTCGGGGTTGGTGAACTATCTCGATCGCAGCACGCTTTCGATCGCCAACAGCGCGGTGAGTGCCGAAATGCATCTCACCGCCTCCCAGATGGGCTTCCTGCTTTCGGCCTTCTCGCTGCCCTATGCGCTGGCGCAGCTGCCGATGGGCGTGCTGCTCGACAAGATGGGCGCGCGCTTCACGCTGGGGCTGGGCATGCTGCTGTGGTCGATCGCCCAGCTGGGCGGCGGCTTCGTGCGCGGGCTGAACCAGTTCTTCGCCGCCCGCCTGCTGCTGGGCGTCGGCGAAGCGCCGCAATTCCCGGCCGGCGCCAAGGTGTTCAGCGACTGGTTCGCCGTGAAGGAACGCGGGCGGCCGACCGGCATCTTCGTCGCTTCCACCACCATCGCCCCGGCACTGGCACCGCCGGTGCTGACCGCGCTGATGCTGGCCTTCGGCTGGCGCGGCATGTTCATCATCATGGGGGTGGCCGGCATCCTGATCGCGGTGGCCTGGGTTGCCATCTATCGCGACCGCCGCGACGTGGCGCTGAATGCGCAAGAAATCGCCTTTCTGGAAGACGGCAAGCCCGCTGACGACCGCGGCATGACCGCCGCCGAATGGCGCAGCCTGTTCAAGCAGCGCACCACCTGGGGGATGCTGCTGGGCTTCATGGGCGTCATCTACATGGTGTGGCTCTACCTC
The DNA here is from genome assembly GCA_037131365.1 of Sphingomonadales bacterium. Classification (GTDB taxonomy): domain Bacteria; phylum Pseudomonadota; class Alphaproteobacteria; order Sphingomonadales; family Sphingomonadaceae; genus Sandarakinorhabdus. The sequence continues at coordinate 37,942 of JBAXRE010000012.1, read as the reverse complement.
ACCTGGCTGCCGGCCTATCTGGAAAAGGAACGCGGGCTGGCGCTGGCGACCGGCGGCTGGATCATGTCCATCCCCTATCTGGCCGGCACCTTCGGCCAGCTGTCCAGCGGCTATGTTGCCGACAAATTGCTGGCACGCGGCCTGTCGCCGATTGCCAGCCGCAAGTGGCCGATCTGCATTGGCCTCGTGTGCGCGGCGGCCTTCACCGTGCCGGCGGCCTACACGCCCAGCCTGTTCTGGGCGATCGTGTTCATTTCGGGCGCCATGTATTTCGTCAACCTCGCCAGCGGCGGCTCGTGGGCGCTGGCCAGTGTCGCGGCCCCGCGCCGGCTGGTGGCCTCGCTGGGCAGTTTGCAGAATTTCGGCGGCTATCTCGGCGGCTCTATGGCGCCGATCATCACCGGCATGATCGTCGATCGCACCGGCAGCTTCGTCTATGCGCTGCTGATCGCCGCCGGCGTCGCGCTGGCGGGGGCGGTGGCCTATATCCTGCTGGTGCGCGCGCCCATCGCCGACACGCCGGCCTGATCCCACGGCTGTCGCGCCGGATCACGTCCGGGGGTGACGACACAAAGAAAAACCGGCGCCCGTCTCGCGACGGACGCCGGCTGCTGCGGTTGAAACCGCTTACTGCTTCTTGAACACCTCGGTGAAGCTCTGTGTCGTCGCCGGCACTTCGCGCACCGTGGTGATGGTCAGCTCCTTGCCGTCGGGGGAGAGCGACCAGGTTTCGGTCGCCGTCATCGTCACGTTGCCGGGCATGCCGCCGAACGGCTGCACGGTCGTCACCTTCAGCGTGTCGCCGGCCATGGCGGCGGTGGTGGATACTTGCACCAGGCCACTGTCCGCCCGCGAACTGTGGGCCTTGCCATCAAGCACATAGCTGCGCTGCGGGAACAGCGGGTGGGTGACGACCACGCCGGTGGCATTCTGCTGCACGCGCACGATGAAGGGCGCGTTGGGGTTGAAGCCGCCGGCCGCCGGCGCGCGGGTCAGCCAGTAATTGGGGTAGGGGGCGGCCTTGCTGCGGGCGCCGTCGCGGACCCAGCTGCCATTGAAATCGGCGGCGAAGGCGGCGGCCGATGTCGCCAGCGCGGCGGCCAGCAGCGCCATCTTGGTCAGGTTGCGCATCACGTCCTCCTTCAGGCCTGGGTGCCGTGGATCTTGACGCCCAGCTTGGCGGCGATGGCGCGGATGTTGCGCTGCGCTTGGCTGTATTCGTCGTTGTTGGTGAGGAATTCGACCAGCATGCACGGATTGAGCGGCAGCCGGCTGAGGCGGGCGAGGAACAGTTCATAATCCATGCCGCCGGTGCCGTTCATCGTCCAGTTCATGCCGGGCAGCATGTCGTTCCAGACGAAATCCTTGGCGTGGACATAGGCGATCTGGTCACCCAGCATGTCGAACGTCAGGTCGAGCATCTCGCTCATGCGGTAGGCGACGTTGGGGAACACCATGTTGGTGATGTCCAGGCCGACGCAGATGCGATCGTCACCCACATCCTCGCGCAGCCGCTTGTGCGCCCACGGGTTGTTGATGCTTTCGGTGTTCACCGCTTCGATGGCGATCTTGATCTTGCTGCCGGCGGTGTCGCGGCAGATGCGCTTCAGCGCGCCGACCGAGCGCAGCCAGGCTTCCTTGCTCCAGTTCAGTGGATGCGCCCAGTTGCGGTTGGTGTGCATCGAACCGGCGTGGGTGAGGATCAGCTCGCAGCCCACTTCCTCGGCGGCATGGATGGTGTCGATGATGTGGCGCTGCCAGCGTTCGGCATCGGGATCGGGCGCGATGATGTTGCCGGCGCAGTGCAGGCCATAGAATTTCACATCATTGGCCTGCAGCTGGGCCTTGATCTCGCGGATCTCGCTGTCGGGCTTCTTGCGTTCCAGCCAGGCGTTGGACGGGGCTTCACAGGCGGTCCAGCCGCCATCGCGCATCGCCTTGAACAGCGCGCCGTAATCGACGCCTTCCGCACCGGTCACGCGCGGGGTGGACTGGCTGCTGAGCCGGATGGTGCGCGGGCCGACCGACAGGTCGCGCTTGTAATTTTCCGGCGGGCTCCACTGATAGAGGAAATCCGCGCCCCACACATCGGCAAGGCCGGGGCCACCACCACCGGGGCCGGGGCGCGGGCCGGCGGCGGCCGGGGCCGCACCGCCCAGGCCGACAGCGCTGCCGGCGGCAAGGCCGGCCACGGCACCGGCCGCAAAGAAATTGCGCCTGTTGACGTCCGTCATGATCTCTCCCCTGCTTCCCCGGTGGTTTCCGGGTGATGTTGTTTGCGGCGGCCCGTCGTTGCGGGTCGCCGTCGTGTCACGAAGACTGCGCCAGATAGGCGATGATCTTGTCGTAATTGCCCTGTTCGATGTTGGCCCCGCGGGCGACCATCTGATCGACAAGATCGCGCCAGGCGGCGGCATCGCGCTTTTGCCCCACCACGATATCGGGCTGGTGGCACTGGCTGCACGACTGGATGACCAGCGCCTTGCCGGGGCCGGCGGGCAGATTTTCGGCGCCGGGCGGTTCGGCGGCTGTCGGCGCACCTTGCGCCACCGCGCAGGTGAGGAACATCAGCGCGGCGGGCACCGCGAGCAGGGCATTGGTCACACGCATGGGGGGCACCTGTTCAGCCAATCGCGCCCTGTGTGGCGGGCCGCGCTTGAACCCGGGCTTGCCGGTGCCATCACGGCCGCGCGCCCCTGCGGGCTGGGGCATGGGCTGGGGCCGGGGCCGCGCCGGGCAGCGGTTCCGGGGCAATGGTGGTAGCGGCGACAGCGGCAGCGAACACCGGATCAACCGGGCGCGGCGGCGGCGCATTGGCCGGGCGCGGCATGGTGGAGAAGTAGAAGAAGGCCTGGCGTTCGGTGCTGTGATTGATGGCGGCATGGATGGTGCGGCCGTTGGGCGGCACCACAAAGCCCTGATCCTGCTTCCAGTCGCGGATCTCGCTGCCCACCTGCAGCAGGGCCGGGGCGGCGGTGAGCTTGATCCAGGCCTCTTCCGTGCCCGGCACATGGGCATGGGCACCGGCCACGGTGCGCGGCGCCATATAGACCAGCAGGAAGCGTTCACCGAGATCGCGGAACGGCGCCTTGGACAGGTTCACCCAGTGCGCACCCTGTTCGACATAGAGGAGTTTCGCGCTGTCCCGCACCAGGATGCCGGTGCTTGCGGTGCCCTGCGGCGCGCCGGCGAGGATGGTCATCTGCAGCTTGCCATCAACATCGGCGGTGATGCGCTGCGCCATGCCGGCCGGGATCAGGAAGGCATAGCCCGGCTTCAGCGGCCAGCGCTGCTTGCCGTCTTCGATGCTGCCGCTGCCGGCCTTCACATAGCCGATCCATTGCTCTTCGGGCGCAAAGCTGCTGGTCGCCTCACCGGGCTCCAGGCTGGCGGCGAAAATCTCGCTCTTGAACACCAGCAGCTGGCCCGGCCAGCCTGGCTGGGCCGGATCGCCCTTGGACAGGATGGTGCGTGCCAGCATGGCGTTGCCGATGATGCGCGGCGCGGACAGCGCGGCATCGCCGAGGAAACGCTCGACCACGATGCCGGTGACCTTGTTGGCCTCGCTCTCGCGCGGCACCGGCCGGGCTTCGGGCGCAGGCATTTGCGCGTGCGCAGCGCCGGCCAGCAGCAGCAGCGAAAGCAGGGCGCGCCGCATCGCTTACACCTCGTCGAACAGCGAGACGTGGAAATTGCGGTCGATCAGCGTGTTCTCGATGCCCGGCCACAGATCGGCATGGACTTTCGAGGCGATCCAGATCTGCCGCAGCTCCTCATTCTCATATGTCAGCTGGAAGCGGTAGTTGACGCCCGGCGGCAGCTTGTCGCCCTGGATCAGGGTGCGCAGCTTCAGCATCTTCAGATCGATGAAGCCCTTGAACTTGGCCCCCGCCGGCTTGAAGCGCTTGTGGAAATGCTCAAGCATCTCGGCTTCGCGCGCCGGATCGACCTTCAGGTCGCAATAGAGCACGATGGGCTTGGTCTCGGGCTGTGCCGCCGGCTTCACCGCCGCCCGGGCCGCACCGGCGGCGACGACAGCGCCGCCCACCAACGTCGCCATCGCCTCGCGGCGGCCAATCCCCCTATTGATCACTTGGTTGCGGCTCACTTGGCCGGGGCCTTGGCATAGAGCGGCTTCTGGCCGGCGACTTCGGTGCGCAGCTTGTACACATTGCCGGCGCCCATGATGTACAGCGTCTTCAGATCATCGCCGCCCCAGATCATGTTGGCCTGGGCACGGTCGGGCGTCTTGATCTGGCCCAGCACCTTGCCATCTTCATTGATGATGCGGATGCCGCCGGGGCCGGACGCCCACACGTTGCCGGCGCTGTCCACCTTCAGGCCATCGGGCACATCGACCGGATTGGGGCCGGGATAGGTGATGAAGCGCCTGGCCTTCGACACACTGCCATCGGCGTTCACGTCATAGACGTTGACGAACATCTCCGGCTCGGAATTGGAGATGTAGAGCTTCTTGCCGTCGGGCGAGAAGCCGATGCCGTTCGGGCGCGGCAGATCGGTGATCACGGCGGTGGCCTTGCCGTTCGCGTAACGCCACACGGCGTTGTAGGGCTGTTCCTTGGCCGCATCCTTGTCCTGGCCGACCAGGCCATAGGGCGGATCGGTGATCCACAGCGCGCCATCGGGCGTGAAGGCCAGATCATTGGGGCTGTTCAGCCGCTTGCCGTTGGCCTTGTCGAGGAAGACCGTGGCATTCATCTTGTCGTCAAGGCGGACGATGCGGCGGGCGCCGTGCTGGGTCATCAGCACCGAACCATCCTTGTCCACCACCGCGCCGTTGGAGCCCTGGAAACTGTCCGGCGCCATCTGGTCGAGGCCGCCCGACTTGTCCATGATCAGCTTGGCCGGCTGGCCATCGACCAGCTCATACAGCTTGTTGTCCATCAGGTCGGAAAAGCGCAGGCGGTCGCCCAGCCACAGCGGGCCTTCGACGAAGCGGTAGCCGCTGGCGATCTGCAGCGGCAGCTCGCCGGGCTTGATCAGGCTGTCCAGCGCCGGATCAAGCTTGTCGATGCTGATCGCGGCGGTGGCGGCGGCAGCGGGCTTGGCGTCCGTGTCGGACTTGGCGGCGGGCGAGCAGGCCGCAACGGCAAGGGCCAGACCGGAGATCATGGCAAGGCCGGCAAAACGTGTCATTCGGATCATCCCCCCTTTTGTCGGGATCGCCGGAAGAACGCTCAGGATTCCGCGCGATCTGCCCTGTTGCGGGCGCATTCATGAAAACGATTGATCACCCGGCTTGGCGCGCCTGTCAATGCCGGAACCGACAGGCTGGTGCCGGCCCCGCTATCAGCCGGCTGCCGGCGCGGGCGGGCGCGGCGGGGCAGCGGCGGAGCGGCGCACCACCACCTCGGCTTCCAGCACCGTGTCGCGCTCGATCGGCTGCGAACCAAGCAGAAGCAGCAGCTTTTCCATGGCATGATAGCCGATCTGGTAGGTCGGCACATGCACGGTGGACAGTGCCGGCGAGGCGATGGCGGCCATGCGGTCATCGTCGAAACCGACAACCGAAATGTCGCCCGGCACCCGCCAGCCCAGGCTGCGGAACTGCTGCAGCGCGCCGATCGCGGTCTGGTCGTTGGCGGCGAACACGGCCGTTGGCGGCTCCGCCATGGCGACGATTGCGGAGGCGGCGGCAATGCCGCCATCAACGGTGAAATCGCCGGGCAGGCACAGGGCGGGATCAAAGCCGATGCCGCGCCGCGCCAGCGCCTGGCGGAAGCCGTCAAGCCGGTGGCTGGTCAGGCTTGATCCCGGCGCCCCCATGATGTGGGCGATGCGGCGGTGGCCGAGATCGAGCAGGTAGGAGGTGATCATGTCTGACGCGCCGACATGATCGATGCGCACCTGCGGCAGTTCGGTATGCTCGCCGATGTCCAGCGCGATCACCGTTGGCGGCATGCCGCGGCACTCGTCGGGTTCATAGCTGTCAACGGTGGTGACCAGGATCAGGCCGTCGGCGCGGCCGGCCGCCACCTGTTCGATGAAGCCGCGCTCGCGCGCCAGTTCGCGTTCGCTGTGGCCGACGAGCACGCCATAGCCGGCGGCCTTGGCGGCATCCTCGGCACCCGCAAAGATTTCAAGAAAATAGGGGTTGAGACTGGGCACCACCACCAGCACCAGATTGGTGCGGCTGCCGCGCAGCCGGCGCGCGGCCACGTGCGGGCGATAGTTCAGCGTCTCCACCGCCCGCTCGATGGCCTGGCGCGCATCGGGGCTGAGCAGATCCGGGTTGTTGAAGGCGCGGGACACGGTGGCGATCGACACGCCCGCCACCCGTGCGACATCGTGAATGGTCACCGATCGCCGGCTCTTGCTCATGGTGTGCCGCCCTTCATGCGCCGGTTGGCGGCCCGCAGCTGCCGCGCTCCAGCAGCTGTGTCGGCAGGGTGATGATGGCCGGTTCGCCCTCGGCGCGGCCTTCGATGCGGGCGACCAGCGCGGCAATGGCGCGTTCGCCCAGCGCCACCTTGTCGAAGGCCATGGTGGTCAGCGGCGGGTCATAAAGCATGCCGATCCGCAGATCATCAAAGCCGATCACCGACACGTCGGCACCGATGGTCAGCCCGTCGCGCTTGATCGCCTGCAGCGCGCCGACGGCCAGTTCGTCGCTGGCCGCCAGCACGGCGGTGGGGCGGGGGTAGCGGGTGAGCAGGCGGGCCATGCGCGCCTCACCGGCTTCCAGCGTCATCTCGCCGGTCAGGGTCGGGCAATGGGCCGGCTCCAGCCCGGCGGCGGCAATCGCCTCGGCAAAGCCCTGGGCGCGGTCGCGCGCCATCAGCCGGTCGGGCGGGCCGCCGATATGGGCGATGCGCCGGTGGCCGAGCGCGACGAGATGCGCCGTCGCCGTGCGCGCGGCCGCCACATTGTCGATGCGCACATTGGGGGCCGCCAGGCCGCCGATCGTGTCCACCGCCGTCACCATGATCGGCAGGCTGGGCTGGCGTTCGGCCAGGCGGGCCGGATCGGCACTGGTGACCAGCAAGATGCCATCGGCGCGCTGGCTGAGCACCTGATCCAGGAACACATGCTCGCGGGCGGCATCACTGCCGCTGTGCGCCATCAGCACGCTGTAACCCCGGCGCACGGCCTCACGCTCGGCACCGCGGAAGATTTCCAGGAACAGCGGGCTGAAGCTGGGTACCACCACCAGCAGCGACCGCGTGCTGCGGGTGCGCAGGTCGCGCGCCGCCAGATTGGGGCGAAAGCGCATCCGCGCCGCCATGGCGCCCACCCGTTCCAGCGTTTCCACCGAAACCAGTTCCGGCTGCGACAAGGCCCGCGACACGGTGGAGACGGACACGCCCAGGGCGCGCGCCACGTCGCGCATGCGCACCTGCGGTTGCGGTTCGGCATCAAGATCCTGATCTGACACGCCGGCACCTCTGACCTGACTTGCAGTCACACATCATCCGTGCGCCATCTTCCGTGATGTTGCAGAATTTGCAATCCTTTTCAGCAACGGCGCGATATTCGCGGCCGGCACGGCGCTTGCGTGCTGGGATAAGGGCGGCAATTCATGGTAGGCGGCAGCACCGGGCGCAGAACCGGGGATGGCCAGGGGGGCGAAATGGTGGCGGCAGGACGGTTCGTGGGGTTCGGGGAATTGCTGATCCGGCTGTCGGCCCCCGGCCGCAGCCTGCTGATGCAGACGCCGTCGTTCGACATCCATATCGGCGGGGCGGAGGCCAATGTCGCCACCGCGCTCGCCCGGCTTGGCCATGCCACCAGCATGGTGAGCGCGGTGCCCGACAATGCGCTGGGCGCCGGCGCGGTGGCCGCGCTGCGCAGCCACGGTGTCGATACCAGCGGCGTGCAGGTGCGCGCCGGGCGCATGGGCCTGTATTTCCTGGCCATGGGCGCTGGCCTGCGCGCGTCGGAAGTGGTGTATGACCGGGCCGAAAGCAGCTTCGCCGCTGCACCGGCCAGCAGCTATGACTGGCCCACCCTGCTTGCCGGCGCTGGCCGGTTGCACCTGTCGGGCATCACGCCGGCCCTGAACGAGCAGAGCGCCGCCGCCGCCATCGCCGCCGCCGAAGCTGCGACCGCGCTTGGCATCCCGGTGTCGTTCGACGGCAATTTCCGGGCGCAATTGTGGGCGGCGCGCTCTGTCGATCCGCGCCCGATCCTGGCCCGCCTGATTGGCCATGCCGACATATTGTTCGGCAATCACCGCGATGTCGCCCTGGTGCTGGGCGGGGATTTCGGCAGCGATGGCGATGCCGACGCGCGCGCGGCGGCGGCCGCCTTCGCCGCCTTCCCGCGCCTGACGATGATCGCATCGACCAACCGCGAGACGCTGGATGCCGATCGCCACCGCCTGGCCGCCCGCATTGATCGCCGCGACGGACATGACGCCACCGATCCGGTGCTGCTGAGCGGCGTTGTCGATCGCATCGGCGCCGGCGACGCCTTTGCCGCCGGCGTCCTCCACGGCCTGTCGCGCGGCGGCCCGGCCGAAGCCGCCCGCACCGGCCTGGCGCTGGCCTGCCTGAAGCACGCACTGCCCGGTGACGCCAGCCTGTTCACCCAGCGCGACCTTGACGCCTATTTCGCCGGCACCGTGGATGTGAGGCGCTGAAACCGGCCATCAGGCGAGACGCCGCCCGGCTTTCGGCCTATGCTGGCCGGGGGCAAGGAGGAGCGAATCCGATGCGTATCTCAGCTTTTCTGGTGACGGCCGCGCTGGTGGCCATGGCCGCGGCACCGGCGGTTTCGGCCGCGCCGTGCCGCAATGCCAAGGGCGCCTTCATCAAATGCCCGCCCAAGGCAGACGCGCCGAAGCGGTGCAAGGATGCCAACGGCAAGTTCGCCAAGTGCGGCGCGCCGGGTGCCAAGCCAGCCTGAACCAGTGCCGGCCTGATCCGGGGCCGGCCTGACCCACCGGCTCAGCGCAGCGGCGGCACCGATGCCGGCGCATGGCGGTGCCGCGTCGCCTGTTCATAGGCAAAAGCGTTGCGGATGAGATCGGCATCTTGCCACGGCCGGCCGAAGAAGGTCATCCCCACCGGCAGGATGCCGCCGCGCGAATGGCCCATCGGCACGTTCACCGCCGGGAAACCGGTGGTGGGCGCGAAAATCTGGCTGTTGTCGCCGCCCGGCGTGTTCAGATCGCCGATCAGGCGCGGCGGGTTGCTCCAGGTGGGATAGACATAGGCATCGATCCGGTGCGTCGCCATGCTGGCCAGCACGCTGGCGCGGAAGCGTTCGCGCTGGGCATCCTCGGCGGCGCAGGCGGCGGATTGCGGGCCGTTCTGGATCACCTTGTCGCCATCTTCCAGCCGCTTGGCGGCCGACGGGTGATATTTGCCCGAAGCGATGATCGCCGTGAGATCGGCATAGGGCACCCGGCCGGCGCGGGCGGCCAGAAAGGCGTTCAGATCATGCTTGAAACCCATGCAGATGGCATCGCTGGCCGGGCGCGGCAGCGGCGCATAGGCGGTGATCGGTGCCGGATCGACGATGATCGCGCCCTGGCGCTTCAGATCCTCCAGCGCGGTGCGGAAGATGGCGATGATCTCAGGATCGGCGCTCTCGCGCTCATAGGCTTCGTGCAGCACGCCGATGCGCACGCCCTTCAGCGCGCCCCGATCAAGCCCGGCGCTCAGATCGGGCAAGGGGTGGGCGCGGGCGGCGGCGGTGACGGGATCGCGCGGATCTTCGCCGGCAATCACCTGGAACACCGCCGCCATGTCTGCCACGCTGCGCGCCATCGGGCCGGCGATATCGGCGCGGATGTTGAGCGGAAACACCCCGGCGCGGCTGGTCTGCCCCATGGTTGATCTTATGCCGGCCAGGCTCTGGTGCGATGACGGCCCGCGGATCGAATCGCCGGTGTCGCTGCCCAGCCCGACGAGCCCGAAATTGGCGGCGATGGCCGCCGCCGTGCCGCCGCTCGACCCCGCCGTCACCCGGTCGAGCGCATAGGGGTTGCGGGTGTAGCCGGGCAGGATGGAGCTCACCGTCTCCACCGGGCTGAACGCCCATTCGGCCATGTTGGCCTTGGCCAGCACGATGGCCCCGGCGGCGCGCACCCGCGCCACCTGCGTGGCATCTTCGGCGGCTGTGTAGCCGGCAAAGGCCAGCGCGCCGTTGCTGGTCTGCAGGCCTTGCGTTTCGAAATTGTCCTTCACGATCATCGGCACGCAGTGCAGCGGGCCGGTCAGGCCTTCGCGGGCGAAACGCTGGTCCAGCGTGTCGGCGATCCGGGTCGCATCGGGGTTGATGGTGACGATGGCATTCACGCCGGGGCCGTTCTTGTCGTAGGCGGCGATGCGGGCGAGATAGGCGTCAACCAGGGCGCGGCAGCTCAGCTGGCCGGCCTTCATCGCGGCATGGACACCGGCAATCGTCGCTTCCTCAACCGCAAAGGGCGCCGCCTGCGCGCTGGCCGCCATGGCCATCAGGCCCAAGCTCACCACTGTCTGCCGAATGATCCCTGCCATGCTCGCCCCCTTTTGCCCGGATGCGGCGCGGCCCCGCGCCTGCGCCCCTTGATGGCGCGCGCGGGCGCGCGGCGCAATCGCCTGCGACGCCGCGTGCGAAGCGCCTCAGGGCGTGGGCGGGTTGTGCTTTTCCAGGAACGCGATCTGGGCTTCCAGCATGGCGATGCGCGTGGAGGCGCGCGACAGCCAGTGGTCCTCGCCGGCCAGGGTGAGGAACTCCACCGGCTTGGCAGCAGCTTTCAGGGCATCGGCCATGATCCGGCTCTGCTCGATCGGCACCACCGTGTCGTCCTTGCCGTGGATCAGCTGCAGCGGCACCGCCAGCCGCACGGCCATGCGGGCGGGCGATACCGCGTCGAGCGTCTTGTCGTCATTGTCGGCCGCGCCCATGAAGCGCCGCCAATAGCGCAGCGTCGCATTGCGGTTGCCGCCGGCATCGTGGACTTCCTGGGCCAGCATGCGGCGCAGGTCCGAAACGCCGGCCACCGCTGAGGCGCAGCGATAGACGCCCTGTTCCACCGTCACCCCGGCCATCGCGGCATAGCCGCCATAGCTGGCGCCGACGATGCACACGCGTGCCGGATCGATGGTGCCGGCCCTGGCCAGGTGGCGCACGCCATCTGACAGATCAGACTGCATCTTGCGGCCCCACTGGCCAAAGCCGGCATTGCGGTGCGCTTCGCCAAAGCCGGTCGAACCGCGGAACTGCGGCTGCAGCACGGCATAGCCGCGGCTGGCCAGCGCCTGTGCCCACCAGTCAAAGCCCGGATCATCGCGCGATGCCGGGCCGCCATGGGCCAACACCACCAGCGGAAGGCCCTTGGCCGGCCGGCCCTGCGGCAGGGTGAGATAGGCCGGAATCTCCATGCCGTCGCCGGCCTTGTAGGTGAGGGTGGTGACCGGCGCGATCAGATCCGGCCCCAGCCCCTTGTAGCGATCGGCCATGAATTCGGCCTTGCCCGACGTGCGGTCGATCAGGAACACCGAGACGCCGTGTTCGGGCCCCTGCACCTCGGCAATGATGCGGCTGCGATCATCGCTCCAGCTCAGCAGCGAGACCATGTGGCCGGGAAAGGCCTTCTGCACCCCGCGCCACAGGGCGGCGTCATCAGGGTTGAAGAAGCGGGTTGTGGCGGTGTCGAGGCTGTAGCCAATGGTGCCGACGATCGTGCGCCTGACCGGATCGAGGATCAGATCGTCATCGGTGTAGGCCGCCGCCGTCATCACGCCATCGGCCATGCGGATGTCATAATCCTCCCAATCGCCGCTCTTGTGGCTGCGGATGATGACCGATTGCTCGTCGCGCCCGAACGACAGCAGCACCGGCCGGTCCAGCAAGGCGGTTTCGCTGTACACCGGGCGCAGCTGTCCGTCCTGGCGCAGGGAGAGGCGCCATTTGCCGGTGCGCTGGTCGTAATCGACCCGCGCCATCGGCTCGCCCGAACGGCCGATCAGCCAATCGATGGTGTCGGGCAGGCCATCCTGGGCGACGCGGGCGGTGGCATGGGCCAGATCGATCCGGATCAGCGACTGCACGCCGACATTGTTGAGGAAGTGGATGCCGGGCACGACCAGTGCCATGCGGCCATCGTCGCTCACCGGTACCGGATCACCGATCACCATCGGCGGCACATCGGCGACGCCGCGGCCATCGTTGTGCACGCTGTCGAGCAGGGAACGCCAGCCCTTCTCCGGATCAAGGCCGCTGAGGAAGGTCCATTCGCGCTTGCCACCCTTCATCCAGGTGACGTCCATCGTCGCCGAAGCAGCCAGCACCAGATAGGGGCCGGCCCACACCAGATCGCGCGGCTTGGCACTGGCGCCCGGCGTGACCGACAGCAGCTCGTTGCTGCCGGTGCGGCGCACCTGGATCTGGGCGCTGTCCTCGCCGCCCACGATCGCCGCCCAGCGGCTTCCGTCCGGTGAGAGGGCTACACGGCCCACCATCGGCAGTTGGCCGTACAGCGAAAGCGGCGGCGGCGCGGCAGCACTCGCAGCAAAGGATGCCGCCAGCAGGGGCAGGGCAAGGAACGCACGAAACATTGTCATGATGTCCCCGGGTTGACCGCGAACATTGTGGGCGGGCCCGACAAGCACAGTCAAGTGCGGCTGCGACCAATGGCATGACGCAGTTGTTTTACATGCTGTTCGGCAGCCACAGGCAGGAATTTCTCACAAATTTCTGTCGCTGTCATGCGGCATGCACGCACGGGTGTGCGGGCGCGGCGATCCATTCGCAGGAGGGGCACGCCATGCCCGCGAAATGCGCAGTCGAGCGGAACGCCGCCGGCGCGGCCCGGCCCAGGCCGTGTGTCAGTTGGTCAGTGCTGGCCCCTTTGCGAAAGGGCCCGGCCAAGCGGGTCAGATCAGGCCCTTGTCAGGGTCAGCGAAGTCGGCATCGAACAGATCCTTTTCGCGCCGACCGGCCCGCTTCGCCGGCGGTGCGGCGCGGCCAGTTGCCGGCTGGGCATCGGCAGACGACGGGGCTGCTGCGGTGGATGCGGCCCGCGATTCCGGGCCGGCGGCCAGCTTGCCGCGCAGCTCATATTGTCCCGGGCGGAAGCTTTGCGGATCGACCGCGCCCGACAGCAGCAGGCCGAACGACATGCGGTCCATGGCCTTGGTGATGCGCACCGTGCCGGCCGGCTCTTCCAGGCGGCCAATCTCCGAACCGGTCTGCGGATCGGTGATCTTCTCGCCCATCTTCACCAGTTCGTAGGATGCCCCTTCGTCCAGCATGGATTGGCCCTGGCTGAGCACCAGCGACCTGCCCGACAGCTTGACCACGATCACCGGAAACGCCCCGGTGATCAGTTTCTTCGAAAATTGACTTGATAAATCAGCGATATAGCTGCGGATATTGTTCAGCCCGACCGCCTGGCTGCCAAACACCGATGGCGGCGTGGACGGCAGTTCGACACGATAGGTCTCGCTCATCAGCTTGAGGCCGGTCGCCACATTCACGACGTGGAAGGTCATTTCGATCCCGCCCGCGTAGGACCGCAGCTCACGGCCGGAATAGCGCAGGGTGCGACCGGACTTGATATAGGCCAGCCGCTTGATTTCAGGGATGACCAGCAGATCGACGGTCAGGCGCTGGCCCAGCTTGGCGATATCCTGATTGGCCGTCGTGCCCGGTGCGATCTGGGCCAGTTCCTGGTTGATGTCGGCATCAAACTGGCGATCGATGACGGCGAAGCGCCCCGATTTGCCGATCACGTCGCCGATCTGGTCGCGGATGGCGCTGCCCACGTCGGCGGCGGCCATGGTCTGATCGCCGATGGTGAAGCTGCTGCTGGTCGTGCGCGGTGCCAGCACCATGATCTTGGTCAGCTTCGCGGCGGCCGATGGCTTGTATTTGTTGACCTCGACCTTCAGGCTGATGCGCCAGCTGGGCGTGCGCGGATCATCCTTGGCGACTGCGCCCGGCTTTTCCGAAAGGATCGCAAAGCCTTTCACCGAGCCTTGGGTGACAGACAACACCGTTTCATTGGTGATGCCAAAGGCGTTCGATCCGCTCTGGCCATAATCAAGGCTGCCCTGGCTGTTGAGCGAGATGCCGGCCAGCGGCACGCCGTTGACCTGACGAACCGCCAGATTGAGGCCGTCAAGGATGGCGGCATCGCGGGTGGGCCCCACGCCATCCACCTTGACCTCCACCACCTCGACACCGCCAAAATCCGGCATTTCGGCGGTGTTGGGATCGGCGGCAGCGCCGGTTCCGTTCGCCGCCGTGTCGCCCGCCTTGTTGCACGCGGCCAGGCCCAGGGTGAGTGCCAGCAGGGCCATGCCCAGTGAGATGCGCTGTGGTGTCATCGATTGCTCCCCTGTTCGGCGGCGCGCGCGGTCAGGCGCGAGATCAATTCCTCGGCGACCCGTTCCGCGGCTTCGTTCACGGCATTCATCCGCGCGGTGTTGGGATTTTCGCTGGAGGCATCGCCGCCCTTCGGATCGACGGGAATTTCCTCGGGGATCATGTCGCCCAGAAAATAGACCTTGGCCCGCGTGTTCACGCTCACCTTGGGATAGCCGGTGACGCTGCTGGCAACGCTGCCATCAAGTTCGGCCCAGCCGATCAGGATATACTCGATCCCGCACTCCTTGACCTTCTTGAAGATGGCATTGCGCACGGCCGACGGCAGATCGTCAGCCTTGTCCCCATAATCCCGGGCGAGCTTGTCGGGGTCGGGGCTGGGCCCCCCGCAGCCGGCGGCGAAGATGTCGGCATAATTGGTGATCTTCAGCCCTTCACGGCTGAAGACATTGGCCAGGCTGGCGTTGAACTCCTCCGGCGACGCATTGCGATAGGTTTGCGTCATCGCGGTCCGGGTGGTCTTGCCGCTTGAACTGGTGGTGACCGAGGCATTGGTCTCAAGGTTCATGCGGGCCGAGGCGCTGGCGCTTTCCTGGCCCTTCGTCTGGTTGCGTTCCTGCATGCTTTCATCGATGCCGCCGCGACCTTCGCGCCAGCCTTCGCGGGATTCATTCTTGCTGCGCTGATCGGATTGGCTTTTCGATGTGCTGGAGGCGCTGGCGGCGGCGCTGAAGGAACCGGCCTGGCCGTTGGTGCGCACGATCGACGGATCATATTCCGTGCGCCCCGCCACCTCCTTCACCAGGAAGAAGGTGGCAAGCCGCTTGATCGGAATCCCCGGCCCGACCAGCGCGTTGATACGATCCTGGATGCCCTTCTGATTGCAATCCAGCCGGAAGCGCGCGGCAAGCGTCTTCAGCTTCTTGTCGATCTGCGAATCCAGCGGCGTCGCCGTGCAGGCGGTGGCCAGATATTGCGCCATGGTTTCGTCATCGGCCGGGGTCAGCCGGGTGACCTTGCCGCGGATGTCAGGCCGCGCGCGCACCTGCGCCCAGGCCGCCCGCGCGGCTTCGGCGCGGGCGCGATCCTGCGCCTCCATCAGGCCGGCGCCGCTGGTCTTGGGGGCCGGCACCTCCACTCCCACCAGCAACTGGATCTGCTGGTTCTGGGCCAGGGCCGCGCTGCTCGCGCCCAGGGCGGCAAGCGACGTCAGGCTCGTCAGGATCGTGCGTGTCAGCATGGTCGGTGGGTCCGTGTCTTGGCAGGAATGGCGGTGAAACCGATCAGGAGCGGGCGCTTACAGATCGGAAAAGCTGGGCTTGAGGTTCTTGGAAACTTCCTGAAAGCCGGATTCGCCGCTCAATTTCAGTTCGGTATATTGGCGCGCCGCATCACGCGCGGCGCCGAACGGCTCTGTCATCTTGAGGGCGATGCCGGTGAAGATGGCGGTCTTCGCCAGTTTTTCGAGGAAATTGCCGCCATCGATGGCCGCCACGATGCCGGCGGCGATCGCTGCCCCCAGGGCGACATCGGCGCTGTCCAGCTTGGCCTTGGCCTTGCGGGCGAGTTCCAGCTGCTGGGCAGTCGGGATCTTGCCGCGCGCCCGATAATCGTCGATCCGCGCTTTCAGGCCAAGGGCAGAGGCCTGGAATGCCTGCACTGAATCGTCCCCGCCAAGGCCGCCATTTTCCAGCCGGTTGGCCAGGCCCGTCGTCTGCTGCGCTTCAACGCCGACACCAATCGCCTGATAATAATCGGCCGTGGCGCGCATGGCCTGAACCTGGGCAATCTTGAGCGCGGCAAAAAATGCCACCGTGGCGACATCGTTGGCGCGGGCGACAGTGGATGTCAGCAGGGCAGCGCAGACAAGAATTGCCTTGAAGGATTGACCGGTGATCATAGAAAAAACCTTCAGTTCTGACGCAAAGGAATCGATTATTTCACCGCCGGGATCGCAATACGCTTCATGAACAGATCCTTCCATTGTTTGGAAATCTGCCCAGGATTGCGTTCCTTCTTGTCGGCTATGGCGGCGGAGAGATGCTCCTTGATCCATTTCTGATCCTGCGACGCATAGGCTGTCAGCAGCTCTTTCACGAATGCGGCCGTAAGCTTCAGATATTCCTCACGCGCATCAAGCTTGACCGGCCCTAGGAAACGCAGCGACCGGGCATAGCCAAAGCTGCGATCATCAAGGACTGTCGCCGTGTCTGGCCCCTGCACGGCCAGGATCTCGGCCCGGAAGCGGCCGCCAAAGCCCATTTCGACCTGCGCCGCGCCCTGGCCATCGGCTGTCGGCAACTGGTGTTCGAAATTCGCCGTCCGCAGCTCGTCCACGGTGATGCGCAACTGGTAGGCCGGCAGCGGGGCGGCGAAGCTGACCGCCGCCTGACCCAGACATTCCGGGATGGTGGCGACATATTGGTTGGTGGCGGCGCCGGCTTGCCCCGCGTTCGGTGCGCTGCTGTTGGCCGGCACCATCGGCTTGGCAAATTGCAGGGCCAGCAGCGCTTCGGAAACGGACGTGGCCCGGCGGGAAAACTGGTCCGCGCCCTTGCTGTCAAACAGGTTCTGCGCTGCCAGCCGCTGCTGCGCCCCGTCTGAAAAGGTCACGGGCAGCACCTGAAAGCTGGCCTTGTCGCCAAAGCGCATGGGCAGGGCGCGGATGGACGCCAGAAATTGCCCGATCGCGCCGTCCGCCGACGTGTCGCGCAGCATCGTGTCAAACGCCTGCTGCCGCTGGGCGGCGCCTTGCGGGGCGGGCGTGGTGGTGTTGAACCGCAGGATCGCCGGCACCAGGGCGCGGACCTGCTTCGATGCGAGGTCAAACAGAACCGTATTGAAACCGATTGCGTAGCTGGTGTTGTAATAAACCCGCTGATCGACCGGATCGACGAAGCTTTGCTCGTCAACCTTTTCATAGGCGATCACGTGCGACAGGCCGAGATCCGAGCCCTTGCCTTCGCCTGCCGGCTGCACATCAAGCTGCCAGGCCTCGGCCGGAATGCCGGCGAGCAGGGCCTTGTTCAGGCCGGTGCGTTGATCGTTCCGGCGATAGAATTGGCCGGTGTAGGGGTTTGCCGCCGCAAAATCGGCAAGGGCACCCTGCACGCCGATGCCGCAATAGATGACCTTGGTCTTTTCCGAGGCCTGGGCCTGAACGGGACTTGCGGTGAGCGCGGCACTGGTGACGGCCGCAACCGCAAGGAACATGCGCAAATCAGACATGAAGGGCCCCCACCCGCTGTGTGTGGCGGAGCATGCGTGAAGTGGCGCGTCCGGTGGCGATCAATCACAACCGGTTTCGAACATGGGGCAGGCGGCGGCCGGCGCTGCGGCCGGCGCTGCGGACGGCCGGGGCGCTACATCACCAGCCGGAAGGTTGCCATGATCGATTGCGAGGCAAAGCCGCTGGTCTGCCGCCGGTCATAGCCCAGCACGGCACCCCAGCCCGGCCCGACATAGCCGACCTGGCCGCCCAGCTGCGCCTCGGTGGGGCGCAGGGCATCGGCATTCAGCACGAAATCGCTGCCGCCGCCGGCAAAGCGGCCGGTGAGGGCCAGCGGCGTGGTGCCAAGCTGGCTGACATAGCCGCCGCGCAGGCCCACGCGCCAGGCGCCATCGCCCGACGGCACCAGATATTCCGCCGCCAGCGCCGCGGTGTTGGTGGTCATCGTCTGCACCGATTTGTCGAGCGTGACGGCCAGGCTGCCGGCGCCGCTTTCGGTGAAGCCATTTTGTTGCAGGCGCGTCCAGGCGATGCTGTTCGACGGCGTGATCGCCAGCCGGCCGGCCTTGATGGCATAGCCGATGCTGCCGGTGGCGCCATAGGTGGTGCCGCTCCAGTTGGCACTGATCGTGCCGCTCTGCGTGCCGAAGGCAAAATCGCGGCGCGAGCTGAAATCGCTGGTGCCCAGTCTGCCGACGGCGCTGACGAACAGGCCCTTCCACGCCTTGCCGGCATAGATATCAACCTGCCGGCTGGTGATCAGCAGCGGCTTGCCGCTGATCCCGCCATAGCCGACATCCGACCAGCCGAAGTTGAACGCCACGCCAACTGCATCCAGCCCCAGCAGCGGCTTGTCGATCCCCACGGCCAGCCCCAGCATGTTGCCGGAAAAGCCGCGCTGGTTGCCGACATCCTTCTGGCTGAGGAAATTGCCATATTCCTGCAGCCACACGCCCATGTTGTTGCGGGTGCCGAACTCGTCGCGCGAGCCGGCGAGGCGGATGGTGGTCAACCGCTGCGCCACCGCGCCGCTGCCGGCATCGGCCATCGCCGCCGTCATGCGCAGCGGCGCCTGGCTGAAACTGGCCGGTGCCAGCACGCGGTAGGCGGCCAGCACGGCATCCTGGGTGGCCAGATTGCCGATCGCCGGGCCCAAAGTGCTGTCGTTGGCCAGCGCCACCAGCGACTGGTTGAAGAAGCCGGTCAGCCCGGTGGCCAGCCCCACCTGCGCGGCCGATTTGCGGGCCAGCGCCACGGTGATGCTGTTGGTGCCGACATTGGCCGCCCCCAGCGTGTAGAGGAACGGGATCGTGGCCGTATCGACCAGCGTCGCGGCATGATCGGTGGTGATGCCGCCGGCGGCCGTGATCAGTGTGAGGGCCTGACTGCTGGCGACACTGGGCACCACCACCCGCAGCCGCGATGTGCCCAGGAAACTGGCGCTGCCGGTCAAGGTCAGGCCCGGCTGGCCCGATCGGGCCGCAATCAAAAGCGTGCTCGCCCCGTCCATGGCCAGCGACGACAGCGTTGGCGCCGTGCCGACCGACAGGTCAAGCGTGGTCGGGCCCGACAGCGACAGGGCGAGCTGCCCCACGCTGGAAAGCCGGCCGTTGATCACGGCGCCGCCGCTCATTGTCAGGCTGTTGGCACCGCTGCCCAGCGCCAGCTGGCCGGTGATGGTGCCGCCGGTCAGCGCCACGGCGGTGTTGCCGCTGCCGCCCACGATGTCGCCGGTGATGGTGCCGCTGTTGGCAATCGCCACGCTGGCGCCATTGGTCGAAAGATCGATGGCACGCGCGGCCTGGCCGCTGGCGGCAACGGCCTTGATCGTGCCGCTGTTGCTGATGCTGGTCAGCGTGCCCGATTGGTCAAGAATGGCAATGGCCGGGTTGCTGCCGCTGGCCTGCACATTCAGCGTGCCGTTGTTCACGATGCTGCCCAGCTGGGCGCCGCTGCGCACCAGCACGGTCACCGCCGGGCCGCCGGCACTGGCCGGGGTGCTGCTGGTCGCGGCGGTCTGCGCGCCGATGGCCGAAATCGTGCCGGCGTTGGCCAGCGCGGGCACCACGGCCCCCGATCGCAGATCGATGCCCACCGCCAGCGCATCGGTGGCGTTGGCGGCGATCGTGGCGCTGGTCTGGTTGCTGATCCCGCCGGCAAGCAGCACGCTGCCTGGTGCCAGGCCGGTCGCCCCCACCACCAATGTGGATTGCGCCGCGCCCGACGTGCGGCCCAGGCCCGAAAGCGTGCCGCGGTTGACGATGGCATAAGCATCGCTGCCGCTGCCGACCGCGCCCAGGCTGATCGGCGCGCCGGCTGCCGGGGCCACCAGCAGCGCCGGCGTGCCGGCATAGGTGACGATGGATCCGGTCACCAGCGTGTTGGTGGTGGTGGTGCCGCTGGCCGGCGGGGGCTGCACCACACCGCTGGCATCGACATAATAACGGTCGATCACGAAGCCGCCGCCCACCGATGCGCCGATGCGCACACCGGCCACACCGGCCTTGGCCGCCACTGCCGCGCCGGTGGTATCGATGCCGACATCGCTGCCAACCACGATCTGGCCGCCCTGGATGATGCTGCCCGACACCGGCGCCAGAATGGCGATCCCGGTGCTGCCGCTGCCCTGAAGGCCGATGGCGCCATAATTCTGCAGATTGCCGGTGAGGGGTGCCGCCACCACCACGCCGCTGCTGCCATCACCGGTGATGCTCATGCTGCCCAGCGCCACATTGCCCGTCACCGGGGCCGACAGCAGCAGGCCGGTGCCATTGGCACCGGTGACCGTGATGCGCGAGGTGGTGGCCGCGCCAATGTTGCCGACAAAGCCGCCGGGCCCGTTCACCCACAGGCCGATGTTGCCGGTGCCGCCCGTGGCCGTGCCGGTGATCGACACCACGCCATTGTTGATGAACCCGCCCGATCCGGTTTGCCCGGTATCGATCAGCACGCCGACAACGCCGGTGGAGCCGGCGCTGGTCAGCGTGCCGTTGTTGGTGATGACATTGGCGCTGTTGACGGTGGCGATGGTGCCATCAGTCACCGAGACGCTGATGCCGCTGTTGACCGTGATGTCGGCCGGGCCGCTGCCCGTGGCCGTGCCGGTGGCAATCGGCGTCGTCTGGCTCGCCGCGATGGCCACGCTCTGCGCCTGGGCGGCCAGCGGCCACTGCGCGGCCATGCCAACGCCGGCCAGAAGGGCGAGGCGGACAGTCTGCACGAACGATTGCTGCATCATGAAATCCTGAAAACGGGCACGCGGGCATATGCCGGCGGCAAAGCTGAATACGGGCTGAAGAACCCGGTCCCCCCACAGGCAAATTCCTGAAATTTCAGTAATATTCCGATATCAGCGCGCGGCGTGCCGGCCGGGGCTAAAGCGTGATGCGATCGGCATAGATGATGCGCCAGCCCTTGCGCGGTGCGCCGTCGGGGCCGGGATCGCTGTCGATGCCTTCCTCCTCTGTCACGGTCACCCGCATGGCCGAGGGGCCGCCGGGGGTGCCGGTCGTCACCGGCGACGGCAGCGGCACCACGCCTGTCCACGCCCAGTCGCCGCTGGCATCCACGCCGCCGATGGTCAGTAACTGGCGATGCGTCACCGCCCAGGGTTTGCCGGCCAAGCGGGCACATTCGTACGCGCAGCGCCCAGAACAACATGTTGGAACAGGCCATGCCGGGTTATTGGAATGACTTCGTCAAATTCAGCGTAAGTCATTCAAAATATTGGTGGACGCACCAGGGCTCGAACCTGGGACCCGCTGATTAAGAGTCAGCTGCTCTACCGACTGAGCTATGCGTCCATCGCGCCGTGGGGCGTATGGGCCGGAAGGGTGTGCCCTCCGGTCGGGAGCGGCCGAGTAGCAGGGGGGTGGGGGGTTGTAAACGGGTTTTTTGTTGGCGCCGCACGATTGCTGCGGCGGGCGGTGTCACCAGTCGCGGGTGCGGTTGGCGCGGGCGATGCCCATGATCACGCCCAGCAGGATCAGCACTGTCATCATGGCGCTGCCGCCCCAGCTGATCAGCGGCAGCGGGATGCCCACCACCGGGGCCAGGCCCATCACCATCATCATGTTGATGGCCAGATAGAAGAACAGGGTAGCCGTCAGCCCCAGCGCCAGCAGGCGCTGGAACTGGCTGCGGGCGCCCACTGCGGTGCGGATGCCCCAG
The DNA here is from genome assembly GCA_037131365.1 of Sphingomonadales bacterium. Classification (GTDB taxonomy): domain Bacteria; phylum Pseudomonadota; class Alphaproteobacteria; order Sphingomonadales; family Sphingomonadaceae; genus Sandarakinorhabdus. The sequence continues at coordinate 16,263 of JBAXRE010000012.1, read as the reverse complement.
GCCAGCACCAGGCCGTACATGATGATGACAAACAGGCCGCCCATCAGGCCCCATTCCTCGGCCATGGTGGCAAAGGCGAAATCGGTGTGCAGTTCCGGGAGATAATCGAGGTGGCTCTGGGTGCCGTTCAGGAAGCCCTTGCCGGTGAGCCCGCCGGAACCGATGGCGATCTTGCTCTGGGTGATGTGATAGCCGGCGCCGCGCGGATCGCTTTCGGGATCAAGGAAGATCAGCACCCGCTTGCGCTGATAGTCGTGCATCATCGTCCACACGATCGGCAGCAGCGCCGCCACGCCCGCCGCCGCCGCGCCGAACAGCCATAGCCGCACGCCGGCCAGGAACATCACCACGATGCCGCCGAACATGATGGCCAGCGCCGTGCCCAGATCGGGCTGCAGCATGACAAGGCCCACCGGCATGGCGATCAGCGCCAGTGCCGGGATCAGCACATCGGGCCGGCTTTCATAGCCCTTGGGCACATATTGATAATAGCGCGCCAGGGCGAGGACGATGGCCAGCTTCATCATTTCCGACGGCTGGAACTGCATGAAACCCAGATCGAGCCAGCGCTGGCTGCCACCCTTCACCGCGCCGACCAGCTCCACACCCACCAGCGCCACCAGCAGCGACAGATAGATCGGCCAGGCCAGCGCCAGCCAGCGTTCCGGCGGCACCAGCGCCAGCGCCAGCGCGCCAACCAGGAACACGGCAAAACGCACACCCTGCTTCAGCGCCCACGGCTGCAACGAGCCGCCGGCGGCCGAATAGAGCACCACCAGGCCAAAGCCGGCGATGGCGGTGACCAGCAGCACCACCCCCCAGGGCAACCGGGCGAGCTCGCGCCGCCAGGGTCCGTTGATCAGATCCACCGGATCAGTCCCTCATTCCGGCTCGCGCGGCGGCTGCGGCGCGTCGGGATCGGCGATTTCAAACCGCGGCGGCTTGATGTCGAGCCTGAGCCAGCTTGGCATCATCTGCCGCGTTTCGACGGCGATGCTTTCAGCGGCCTCGCCGGCGGCGCGGGCGGCGCGGGCTTCGGCGGCCGCCGCCTCGATCGGTGGCAGCACCGCCAGGGATCGCCCCGGTTCGAACAGGAAGCCCAGCACGTCGCGGGCGATGGGGGCGGCATAGCGGCCGCCGGCAATGCCATGTTCCAGGATCACCGAAGCGGCATAACGCGGCGCATCGGCCGGCGCAAAGGCGACAAACAGCGCATGGTCGCGCTGTTTCCACGGCAGCGCCTCGTTGCGGATCACGCCGCGCTTGCGCTCCGCCATGGAGATGCGGCGCACCTGGGCGGTGCCGGTCTTGCCGGCAATCATGATGTCGGGAATCCCGCTGCGGGCCGCCGGGGCCGTGCCGTACCGGGCGTTGACGACATCGATCATGCCCTGCCGCACGATGGCCAGATGCGCCTCCGGAATGCCCAGCGACGGGAATTCGGGCGCGGCATCGGCCTTGTACAGGCGCGGCTGCACGGCGCGGCCGCTGGCCACCCGTGCCGTCATCACCGCCAGCTGCAGCGGGTTGGCGACGATATAGCCCTGGCCGATCGACGCGTTCAGCGTTTCCCCCTCGCGCCAGGCCTGCTTGTAACGGCGCTGCTTCCACGCCCGGTCGGGCACGATGCCGCTGGCCTGCCCGGGCAGCGGCAGCTCATAATCCTCGCCCAGCCCCAGCCGGTGCGCCATCTTCGCGATGGCATCGATGCCCACCCGGCGCCCCATGGCATAGAAATAAGTGTCGCACGACAGGGGCAGGGCGCGGTGCATGTTCACATTGCCGTGGCCGCGCCGGGCATGGCAGTGCCAGATATTGTTGCCCAGCCGGTAGGCACCGGTGCAGGTGACACTGTCTTCCGGATCGATCCCGGCTTCCAGCGCGGCCAGCGTCGTCACCAGCTTGAAGGTGGAGCCGGGCGGATAGAGGCCCATGGCGCTCTTGTTGAGCAGCGGCGTGTGATCATCGGCCTGCAGGGCGCGCCACAATTTGGCCGGCACCCGGCGCGAGAAGATGTTGGGATCATAGGCCGGCATCGAGACCATGCAGAGCAGTTCGCCGGTAACAGTGTCGATGACGATCACGCTGGCCGAATTGTCGCCCAGCCGGCGCGCGGCATAATCCTGCAGGTCGCGGTCGATGGACAGGCGCAGCGTTGCGCCGGGCACATCGGCGCGGGTGCCCAGCTCGCGCACCAGTTCGCCGCGCGCGGTCACCTCGATGCGGGCGGCCCCGGCCGTCCCGCGCAGCTGCCGGTCGGCAAAACGCTCGATCCCGTCCTTGCCGATGCGGAAGCCCGGATAGATCAGCAGCGGGTTTTTTTCGGCCTTGTACTGTTCGGGCGTCGGCGCGCCGACATAGCCGACCAGATGGGCGAAATGCTCGCCTTCCGGATAGAAGCGCGAGAAGCTCTGCACCGGGGTGACGCCGGGCAAGGTGGCGAGGCGGACATTGCAGGCGGAAAATTCGGCCCAGCTGAGATTCTGGCGTACCACCACCGGCATGAAGCTGGGCTGGGTGGCGCAATCGTCGCGGATCCGCGCCTCCTCGGCCCCGTCGAGATCGATGACGCCGCGCACCGCGATCAGCGTGGCGTTGAGATCGCTGATATCGGCTGGGCGCAGTTCCAGCCGGTAATCCGGCCGGTTCATGGCAATCGGCTTGCCGTGGCGATCGACGATCCAGCCGCGCCGCGGCGGGATCAGCCGGTTCTGGATGCGGTTGGCCTGGGCCTTGAGCTGGTAATTTTCGCCCTGGAAGACCGACAGCCACGCCATGCGCCCGGCGAGCAGCGCACCGGTCGTGGCCATGCCGGCGCCGAGCAGCAGTGCCCGGCGGGTGAAGGCCATGCGGCGGACGGGATCATCCATGGCGCCAGTGCGGCACAGTTGCAGCCAGCCGGCGCTGGATGGCAGCGCAGATCCGGGCGACCAGCGGCCAGGCCAGCACGCTGGTGGCCCATTGCCACAGCAGGGGCAGCACCTCGGTCGGCTGGCCGGCCAGCGCCATCAGCGGCGCCGTGGCCAGCGCGACGCCCAGCAGCACGGCGGCGATCAGCGCCCAATCGAACGTGGGGCCATGGCGGCCGAACACGCGGTCCGACATCCGCATCAGGCCGGTGGCAACCGCAAACAGCGTGGCATTCACCCCCACCGGCTGCGCGAACAGCAGATCGGCCAGCGCGCCGATCAGGAACGCCACCCATGGCGGCATCAGGCCGGGCTGCAGCGTGGCCCAGGCCAGCACGCCCATCAGCGCCAGATGCGGCATCGCCGGAAAGCTGACCGGCACCGGCGCCAGCATCAGCACCAGGAAGGCGATGCTGGCCAGCGCCGGCACGGCATAGCGCCAGGTGGACAGCAGCCAGCGCCGGCGTTCGGCCGAAGACATCAGCAGCGCCGGGGGCGGTGGCGGAGCGATCATGGCGCCGGCTTTTCGCGCAGGCGGGGCGGCGGCGCGCCGCGCGTGCGGGCCTCCACCGGCACCGGCGCGTCAAACACCGGGCCGGCCGGCGCTGCGGCCGGGATCGGGATCCAGCCGCGTTCCACGGTGACAAAACCGCCGCCCAGCGGGCTGGAGGCCGGCCGGATCTTCGGTGCATCGGGGGCCGGGTTGACGACAATTCCCACCGGGATGCCCGGGGGATAGACGCCGCCATCGCCCGAAGTGACGATGCGATCACCAACCACCAGCGGCTGTTCAGGCCCGACCCGGTCGCTGAGCAGCAGCAGCGGCAGGTTGCGCCCCACCGCCAGCCCGGCCTGGCCGGTGCGCTCGACAATCACCGGCACGCGGGAGGCGGGATCGGTGAGCAGCAGCACGCGGGCCGAACGGGCGCCAACATCCAGCGTGCGGCCAACCAGGCCGTCCGCGCCGATCACCGGCATGTCGGGCGTCACGCCATCGCCCTGGCCCACGGCCAACATGGCGGTGCGGGCCACGCTGCCGGTGGTGGCGGCGGCGATGCGGGCGGTGGCGACCACGGTGCGGCTGGGCTCGCGCACCGCCATCAGCCGCTTCAGCTGCTGCAGTTCGCGCTGGCCGGCGCGGGCGGCGCGCAGCCGGGCATTGGCGATATCGAGTTCGGCTTCCAGCCGGTCGGCGCGGCTGACGGCACCGAAATAATCCCCGATATCATCAGCCAGCTTGGCCGCGCCATCGATCGGTGCCCGCGCCACCGACCAGATCGGCGCGACAATGTCGGCCGCCGCCGTGCGCACGCCGCTGGCGGTTTCGGGGTTCACCCGTGCCACCAGCAGCAGGATCAGCCCGGCCGCGATCACCGCGCCCGACACCACGGCCGACACCAGCGCGAGATTCTGTTCGCGCCGCAGCGCGGTGGGGCGGCGGGGGGCGGGCGTCCAGTCCATGGCCGGTTGGGTCCCCGGAGCGAAACGGATCAGGCGGTGATCAGCACACCGCGATACATCGGATCTTCCAGCGCGCGGCCGGTGCCGATGGCAACGCAGGTGAGGGGTTCATCAGCCACGCTGACCGGCAGGCCGGTGGCTTCGCGCAGCACGACATCCAGATCGCCGAGCAGGGCGCCGCCGCCGGTCAGCACGATGCCCTGGTCCACAATGTCGGCGGCCAGTTCGGGCTGGGTGTTTTCCAGCGCGGCGCGCACGCCTTCCACGATGGTGGCCACCGGTTCGGCCAGCGCTTCGGCCACCTGGGCCTGGTTGATCTGGATTTCGGTGGGCACGCCGTTCATCAGGTCGCGGCCCTTGATGAAGATGGTCTGGCCCACACCGTCAGCCGGCTTCTTGGCGGTGCCGATGTCCTTCTTGATGCGCTCGGCCGTGGCTTCGCCGATCAGCATGTTGAAGTTGCGGCGCACGTAGTTGATGATGGCTTCATCCATCTTGTCACCGCCCACGCGCACGCTGGTGGTATAGGCCAGGCCCTTCAGAGACAGCACGGCGACTTCGGTGGTGCCGCCACCGATATCGACCACCATCGAACCGATCGGTTCGGTGACGGGCATGCCGGCGCCGATCGCGGCGGCCATCGGCTCCTCGATCAGATAGACCTGGGTGGCGCCGGCATTGTTGGCGGCATCGCGGATGGCGCGCTTTTCGACGCTGGTGGAGCCTGACGGCACGCAGATGACGATTTCGGGATAGCGGCCGAAGCGGCTGGTCTGCACCTTCTTGATGAAGTGCTTGATCATCTGTTCGGCGACATCGATGTCGGCAATCACGCCGTCGCGCAAGGGGCGGATGCACTCCACATTGCCCGGGGTGCGGCCCATCATCACCTTGGCCTCATCGCCCACGGCCTTGACCACCTTGTTGCCGCGGATGGTTTCCAGCGCCACCACCGACGGTTCGTTCAGCACGATGCCGCGCCCGCGCACATACACCAGCGTGTTGGCGGTTCCCAGATCGATGGCCATATCCTGGGAGAGGAAGGAGAACATCCGGCTGAAAGGCGACATGGGCAAGTTTTACCAACGGCTGTGACGGGGGGATTCGCAGGGAGCGAGCAATCTGCCGCCTGTGGCCGTGAATGGCCATTTTTGCAAGCGCGAAGGCCATTTCGGCATGCATGGCCACATGACATCCGCGCCATGGCGGCCTAAAGGCAGGTCGTGCCGATCCGCCGCCTGCCCGAAACGCTGATCAACCGCATCGCCGCCGGCGAGGTGGTCGAACGCCCGGCGAGCGCCGCCAAGGAGCTGGTGGAAAATGCGCTGGACGCCGGCGCGCGCCGCATCGTGGTGCGGCTGGCCGGTGGCGGCATCGACGGCCTGGAAGTGGCGGACGACGGGATCGGCATGGCGCCCGACCAGTTGCGCCTGGCCATCGAACGCCACGCCACCTCCAAGCTGCCCGATGATGATCTGTCGGTGATCGCCACCATGGGCTTTCGGGGGGAGGCGCTGCCATCGATCGGATCGGTCGCCACCCTGTCGCTGACCAGCCGGCCGGCGGCCGGCGCCGGCGGCCCGGCGGAAGGCTGGCGGCTGGTGGTGGACAATGGCCGCATCATCGCCGACGGCCCGGCGGCGGCCGCACCCGGCACGGTGGCGCGCGTCGATGGCCTGTTCGCCGCGGTGCCGGCGCGGCGCAAGTTCCTGAAATCGCCGCGCGCCGAACTGGCGGCCTGCCTTGATCATATCCGCCGGCTGGCAATGGCCCGCCCCGATGTGGGCTTTGTGCTGGAACATGATGGCCGCCGCCTGCTGAACCTGCCGCCGTTGGGGGAGGTTGGCCCGCAGGCGCTGCTGGCGCGGCTTGCCGCCATTATCGGCCCCGATTTCGCCAGCAACGCGGTGGCGGTGGATCTGGAACGCGATGGCCTGCATCTGGGCGGGCTGGCCGGCATCCCGACCTGGAACCGCGGCATTGCCGATCACCAATATCTGTTCGTCAACCAGCGCCCGGTGCGCGACCGGCTGCTGGTCGGCGCACTGCGCGGGGCCTATCAGGATCTGCTGGCGCGCGACCGCCACCCGGTGGTGGCGCTGTTCCTCGCCGTGCCCGGCGATTTCGTCGATGTGAACGTGCATCCGGCCAAGACAGAGGTGCGCTTCCGCGACGCCGCCCAGGTGCGCGGCATGATCGTCTCCGGCCTCAGGCGCGCGCTCGATGACGCCGGCCACCGCGCCAGCACCCAGGTTTCGGGCGCGGCGCTGGCGGCATTCACCGCCGAACCGCAATTGGCGCCGCCGCCGCCGGTGGCTTCCCCTGCGCCGCTGCTGGCCGGCGTTGCCGAGGTGCCGCGCCTGTTCACGGCGCTGCCGCCGGCCTTTGCCCCGGCCGCCGCAGCGGCGGCCCCCGTCGCCCCGGCCCCGGCCCCCACCCAGTTCCCGCTGGGGGCGGCGCGCGGGCAGGTGGCGGCGACCTATATTGTCGCTGAAACCGATGATGCGCTGATCATCGTCGATCAGCACGCCGCCCACGAACGGCTGACGCTGGAGCGCATGAACCGCGCGCTGGCCGGCGGCGGCTCCGTGGCCGGCCAGGCGCTGCTGGTGCCCGAAGTGGTCGAGCTTGACGAGATTGGCGCGGGCCGCATCGCCGATCGCGCCGCCGAACTCGCCGAACTGGGGCTGGAGGTGGAAGGCTTTGGCCCCGCCGCCGTGCTGGTGCGCGCCACGCCGGCGGTGCTGGGGCCGTGTGACGTCAAGGGGCTGATCACCGATCTGGCTGACGATCTGGCCGCCTTCGGCCGCGCGCTGGGCCTGAAGGAACGGCTGGACGCAGTGGCGGCGACCATGGCCTGCCATGGCAGTGTCCGCGCCGGGCGGCATCTGTCCATCGCCGAGATGAACGCCCTGCTGCGCGAAATGGAGGTCACCCCGCACAGCGGCCAATGCAACCACGGTCGCCCGACCTGGGTGCGGCTGGCCAAGACCGATATCGAAAAATTGTTCGGCCGGCGCTGAGGCCGCCGGCGCTCAGTCGCCGGTCATCGCGGCGTGCAGCTTGGCGACCAGTTCCTGCACGGTGAAGGGCTTGGTAAGCAGCAGGGTGCCGGCGGCCAGCATGCCGTCGCTGATGATGCCGTGGTTGGTAAAGCCGGTCATGTAGACCAGCTTCAGGCCCGGCCGCCGCGCCAGCGCCGCCGCCGCCAGGTCGCGGCCGTTCATCGCCGGCATCACCACATCGGTGAGCAGCAGATCGAAATCGTCGCGCGCTTCCAGCAGGGCCAGCGCCGCTTCGGCCGAGGCGGCAGCGGTCGTCACATGGCCTAGCTCGCTCAGAGCCAGGCTGGCGAACTCGCGCACGCCGTCATTGTCTTCCACCAGCAGCACCTGCAAGGGCCGTTCGGGCCGGGGCGCGGCCGCCGTCTCGCTGTCCGGCGTCTCATCGCTGCCGCGATGGCGCGGCAGGTAGAGGGTGAAGGTCGTGCCCACGCCCACGTCGCTGTGGGCCGTCAGGTGCCCGCGTGACTGCCGGGCAAAGCCGAAGGCCTGGCTGAGGCCCAGGCCGGTACCGCCGCCGGCTTCCTTGGTGGTGAAGAAGGGTTCGAACACCCGCGCCATCACCTCCGGCGGCATGCCGACGCCGGTGTCGCTGACCGTGACCATCACATAGGCGCCGGGTTCGACATCGGGATGGTGGGCGGCAAATTTCTCATCCAGCCAGACATTGCCGGTCGCGATGGTCAGGGTGCCGCCGGCGGGCATGGCATCGCGGGCATTGATGGCGAAATTGAGCAGCACACTTTCCAGCTGCACCGGATCGACGAAGGTGCGCCACAGGCCGGGGGCATTGGTGATCACGATCGCCACCTGTTCGCCAAGCGTGCGCCGCAGCAATTCGCTGATCGCGGCCAGCACGGCGTTGATGTCCACCGGTCGCGGATCCAGCGGCGCGCGCCGGGCAAAGCCCAGCAGGCTGCGGATCAGCGACGCGGCGCGGTTGGCCGCTTCCAGCGAGGCATCGACGAAACGGCGATAGCGGTCCTCGCCATCGCGGTCGAACCGGCGCTGCGCCAGATCGAGATTGCCGATGATGACGCCCAGCATGTTGTTGACATCATGGGCGACCCCGCCCGAAAGCTGGCCCAGCGCTTCCATTTTCTGCGATTGGAACAGCTTTTTTTCGGTGGCGCTGCGCTCCGCCATCTCGGCAATCAGCTCGCAGGTGCGCGCCTCCACCTCTTCTTCCAGATTTTCGTTGGCGGCCGCCAGATCGGCCCGGCTCTGGTCGAGCATCTCAAGCGTGGTGTTGAGCCGGGTGACGATGCTGGCGACGATCAGGATGGTGACGCCGACCGTGCAGCGGTTGATGAACACCGGCCACAGCGGCGAGCCGGGTCGCACCGCCGGATCGACGAATTCATAAAAGGTTGCGGCCAGCGCGGCCGCTGCCACCCACCACACAAAGCGCCGGCCTGCGGCAAAGGCGCAGGAGGCGGTGGCCGCGATATAGATGATCGAGATGTTGACGGTGTAAGGCAGCAGGGTGTCCAGCACCGCGCCCAGCCCGACCAGCCCGAAAATCGCGAATTGCCAAAGGGTCGACGGCTTTTCGCGCCCGAATTTGATGTTGTGCAACCCGTCCCCCATCGCCGGCGCGGCCACGCTAGCACCGATTGCGGCGCCGTAGAAGCGGGCGGCACCGGGCGGGCGCACGGCCCTGTTGCGAACGACTTGCATTCGCAGGTGGTTTTGATAATGAGTTGCAACAACAGCCGTCGAATCGAGGTCTGGCGTGATCGTCTGTGTCTGCAATGCGCTGCGGGAACGGGATGTGCGCGACGCCGCGCGCGCGGCCGGCACCAATTGCCCCCGCGCCGCCTATGCCCAGCTCGGCTGCAAGGTGAAGTGCGGACAATGCCTGCCCTTCGCCCGCGAAGTGGTGGGCTCCGCCCGCAGCCCCGCCGCCATCCACGTCTGACCGACAGCACTTCACCAGTAACGGCAATTGCAACTGCAAGTGCGTTGCAATAATGAATATCGGAAAAGCAACGGCTTTTCTTGACGCGGCTGCGGATCATCGCCACTCTTGCCTGAAGAATGGGAGACTGTGCCATGCGCGGCGATGCCAAGGTGATCGATTATCTCAACGCTGTGCTCAAGGGGGAGCTGACAGCGGTCAACCAATATTGGCTGCATTACCGGCTGCTCGACAATCTCGGCATCAAGCGGCTTGCCGACTATGAGCGGCACGAGTCGATCGACGAGATGAAGCATGCCGACAGGTTGATGGAGCGCATCTTCTTCCTCGATGGCCTGCCCGGCATGCAGGCGCTGAACCGGCTGCGCATCGGCGAGACGCTGGAAGAGGTGCTGCAGGCCGATCTTGACCTCGAGCATGAGGCGATTGCCCTGCTGAAGGAGGCCATCCCCTATTGCGAAAGCGTGCGCGATTTCGTCAGCCGCGACCTGTTCGCCGACATCCTCTGCGCCGAGGAGGAGCATGTCGATTTCATCGAGACGCAGCAGGAAATGATCCGCCAGATGGGCCTGGCCAATTATATCCAGCTGCAATCGCGGCCGGCCGGCGAGTAAGCCGCGCACCGCACGCCGCCGATGCAAGCGGGCCGCCGTGGCATCCCACGGCGGCCCGTTTTTTTGTTCAGCTCTGGCGCGGCGCTCAGCGGGTGCCGGCGTACAGGCTCCACAGATCGGCAATGTCCTTCATGCCGCTCTTTTCATTCACCGCCTTGAAGGTGGCGATGGCAGCGGCCTTCTGGCCCGCCTTCACCTGGGCCACGCCCTTGAAGACGCGGGCATAATCCGCATCCGCCCCGTTGGCGGCGATCGCCTTGTCGAACGCGGCGATGGCCTTGGGATAATCGCCCAGGCCCAGATAGGCGTTGCCGCCCTTGAAGGCGGTTGCCGGCGCGGCCGACAGCTTCACGGCTTCGGCGCCTTCCTTGGCAACGGCACCGGCGGCCGCGGTCGCCAGTTTCTGGCTCATCGGATCGGAACCGCCGCCGGCCTTGTCCAGCGCGGCCTTGGCGATGGCGGCCTGGCCGCTGATCAGGGCGAGACGGGCGAAATCCTGCAGATCGCTGGCGCGATCGAGCGAGCCGGTGGTCTGCATCAGGTGATACAGCGCCAGCTTGGCTTCCGAACGCATGTTGTTCTGCTGGAAGTTGGTCAGCAGCACTTTCCAGCGCGCCGGCGAGGCATCAACCTTGATCAGGCGCTGGGTGGTGGCCAGATAGCCCGCCTTGTCACCGGCCTTGAACTGCGCGCCCGACAGATTTTCCAGATAGGTCGCCTTCGGGCCGTTCGACGCGATCAGCTTGTTGTAGGCGGCAATGGCGGCCTTGTGGTTGCCCTGGCGGGTATAGGCCTGGGCGACAAGGATCTGCATGCCTTCGCCGCTGCAGCTCTTGGCGATGCTCACCGCCTTGTCGAGCTGGCCGGCCTGATAATACAGCGGCGCCAGCTGGTTGCACGGCGCGCCGACTTCCTGAAGGGCGGCGGCGGCATCGGCATAGCGGCCGACGGCGGTGAAGGCGAAGCCGGCCATTTCGGCGGTCTTCTGCTTTTCCTCGCTGGACGACGCGGCGGCGCGCGCCTGCGAAATGGCAGCGGCAACCCCGCCGGCATTGCGCGACCGGGCGGCAGCGGCAGCGGCGTTCAGGGCCTTGCCAACGGCCGGCGAAACGGCAGCGGCGGCCGGGGCGGCGGCCAGACCAGTGGCCAGCAGGGTGGCGGCGATCAGCAGGCGGGCATCAGTCGGCATCGCATTTCCTTGGCAATTGTCGTCAATTTCGTTCGGGTGGCCAGCGAATGGCCGCCAGGTCCACGGAACAAGATGGCGACGCGAGGTTTGCGCGGCCGTGAACGGCTTCGCGAATCCCCCCAGGCTCCCTCCCAGACGCGCGGACGGCTGGCAATAACGCAATGGGAGCGCCATGCAACCGGGCAAAACGCCCCGTATCGGCTCTGCGTGACAGCCTGACGGCATTTTTTGAACAAAACCTGCCGATTTTGGGCAGCGGTTGCGCGCTGCTGGCGAAGCGCCTAATCCCCCGGCCACGCTTTTGCACATGGGGAGAGCCACCATTCGCGCCTTCATCTTTCCGGGCCAGGGCAGCCAGTCGGTCGGCATGGGCAAGGGCCTGGCCGACGCCAGCCCCCACGCCCGCGCCGTGTTCGAAGAGGTTGACGATGCGCTGGGCGAACGCCTGTCGCGGCTGATGTGGGAGGGACCGGAGGACGAGCTCACCCTCACCGCCAATGCCCAGCCGGCGATCATGGCCGTCGGCATCGCCGCCTTGCGCGTGCTGGAACAGGAAGCCGGCATCAGCCTGGCTGACAAGGCCGCCTATGTCGCCGGGCATTCCTTGGGCGAATATACCGCCCTGTGCGCCGCCGGCAGCCTTGGCGTCGCCGACACCGCCCGCCTGCTGCGCCTGCGCGGGCAGGCGATGCAGGCCGCGGTGCCGCCGGGCGTCGGTGCCATGGCGGCGCTGCTGGGCCTGGATTTCGAAACAGTGGCGGCCATCGCCGCCGAAGCCGCGCAAGGCCAGGTGTGCGCGGCCGCCAACGACAATGCCAACGGGCAGGTTGTGGTGTCGGGCCATGTCGAGGCGGTGGCCCGCGCCATGAGCCTGGCCCGCACGAAAGGCGCGCGCCATTCGGTGCTGCTGCCGGTGTCCGCGCCGTTCCACTGCCCGCTGATGCAGCCGGCGGCCGACGCCATGGCCGAAGCGCTTGCCGCCGCGCCGCTCACCGCGCCGATCGTGCCGCTGGTGGCCAACGTCACCGCCGCGCCGGTCGCCGATCCCGACATGATTCGCCGCCTGCTGGTTGATCAGGTGTGCGGCACCGTGCGCTGGCGGGAATCAGTGCTGGCCATGGCCGAACTCGGTGTCTCCGGCTTTGTCGAACTGGGCGGCAAGGTGCTGGGCCCGATGATCCGCCGCATCACGCCCGACGTGCCGACCATCACCGCCGCCGACATGTCCGGCGTCGAAGCCATCGCGAAGGATCTGTAATCATGTTTGATCTCAACGGCATGACCGCGCTGGTGACCGGCGCTTCCGGCGGCATCGGCAGCGCCATCGCCAAGGCACTGGCCGCACGCGGCGCCCGCGTCGCGCTGTCGGGCACCCGCGCCGAAGCGCTGGCCGCCGTCGCGGCCGAATGCGGCGAAAGCGCCGTGATCCTGCCCTGCAACCTGTCCGATCCCGCGGCTGTCGATGCGCTGGTGCCGCAGGCGGTCGAGGCGCTGGGCGGCCGGCTCGACATCCTCGTCGCCAACGCCGGCATCACCCGCGACAATCTGGCCATGCGCATGAAGGACGAGGAATGGGAGCAGGTGATCAAGGTCAACCTTGAAGCCACCTTCCGCCTGTACCGCGCCGCCGCCAAGCCGATGATGAAGCAAAGGTTCGGCCGGCTGATCGCCATCACCTCGGTCGTCGGTGTCACCGGCAATCCGGGCCAGGCCAATTATGCCGCCTCCAAGGCCGGCCTGATCGGCATGTCGAAGGCGCTGGCGCAGGAACTGGCCTCGCGCAACATCACGGTGAACTGCGTCGCGCCGGGGTTCATCGTCTCGGCGATGACCGATGCGCTGCCGGAGGCGCAGAAAGAGGCGCTGACCGGGCGGATCCCGGCGGGCCGGCTGGGGGAAGGCGCGGATATTGCTGCCGGTGTGGTGTATCTGGCGTCGAAGGAAGCCTCGTATGTGACGGGGCAGACGCTGCATGTGAATGGCGGGATGGCGATGCCGTGAAGCCCGGCCAGTGGCCATCGCGCAGCGATGGACACGGACACGGGCGAACGCGGCCAGCGGGTGCGCGCGGCCGCATCAGCGGCCCAGCGCAGCCCGTCTGACGTCGGACGCGGCTTTGCCGCGGCCCTTCCTGCCCTTGTGATCGCGGCCGGCGGCGGAGCCGCCGAGTCCGCTTGTGAAGAAAAGGGAAGAAGGGAAGGGCGCGGCAAAGCCGCGCCGTCGGACGTGTCGAAGCCGCCCGGCCTGCGGGCCGGGCGTTTCGCACGCCGGCCGTGCTTGCGCCTGTCGGCGCGCGGCACGCGCGCTCGCGGCGCTACGCACTTGCCACATTTTCGCCATCACGCTATCGCCGGCCGGTAACCACCATCAACCAGGCGGCGATCATCCGCCGCAAACCGAGGGAAAAGACCATGAGCGACGTCGCCGAGCGCGTGAAGAAGATCGTTGTCGAGCGTCTGGGCGTGGAAGCCGACAAGGTGACCGAGACTGCCAGCTTCATCGACGATCTGGGCGCCGACAGCCTCGACACCGTCGAACTGGTGATGGCTTTCGAAGATGAATTCGGTGTCGAAATCCCCGATGACGCCGCCGAAAAGATCCTCACCGTGGCCGACGCGATCAACTTCATCGCGGCCAACGGCAAGTAAGGGGCAGGCGGCCGCCCTCACGGGGGCGGCCCGGCCCATGTTGACAGGGCTGGCCGGCGGCCCGTGAGGGGCGCGGCCGGCAAAATCGGGGACGGCCCATCGCTATCACAGGCGGCGGGCCGTTTCGTGCCAAAAGGGGCCAAGGCGTTTGCGCTGGCCCAAAGCCAAGCTCCGGCGGGGCAGGCCGGTTGCTGCAAAGGAAGTCAAATCGATGCGCCGTGTCGTCGTCACTGGTATGGGCCTGGTCACCCCGCTGGGTGCGGATGTCGAAACCACCTGGGCCAACATCCTCGCCTCGCGCTCCGGCGCCGGGCCGATCACCCGCTTCGATGCCTCTGACCAGCTGTGCCGCATCGCCTGCGAAGTGAAGGCCGGCGATGGCAGCGGCATGACCTTCGATGCCAACAAGCGCGTCGATTACAAGGTGCAGCGCCAGGTCGATCCGTTCATCGTCTATGGCATCGATGCCGCCGGCCAGGCCATTGAGGATGCCGGCCTGACCGACATGACCGAGGAAGAGCGTTTCCGCGCCGGCTGCTCGATCGGCAGCGGCATCGGCGGCCTGCCCGGCATCGCCAGCGAATCGATCGTGCTGCACGAAAAGGGGCCGCGCCGCGTGTCCCCGCACTTCGTCCACGGTCGCCTGATCAACCTGATCTCCGGCCAGGTTTCGATCAAGTACGGCCTGATGGGCCCCAACCATGCTGTCGTCACCGCCTGCTCCACCGGTGCGCATGCCATCGGCGATGCCGCCCGCATGATCGCGCTGGATGATGCCGACGTGATGCTGGCCGGCGGTTCGGAAAGCGCGCTGTGCCCGCTGGGCATCGCCGGCTTTGCCCAGGCCCGCGCGCTGTCGACCAATTTCAACGACACGCCGGAACGTGCCAGCCGCCCCTATGACAAGGATCGCGACGGCTTCGTGATGGGCGAAGGTGCCGGTGTCGTGGTGCTGGAGGAATATGAGCGGGCCAAGGCGCGCGGTGCCAAAATCTATGGCGAAGTGATCGGCTATGGCCTCACCGGCGATGCCTATCACGTCACCGCGCCGCACCCGGAAGGCTCGGGCGCGTTCCGCTCCATGGCCATGGCGCTGCGCAAGGCCGGCCTGAACCCGGAAGACATTGATTATATCAACGCCCACGGCACCTCGACTCCGATGGGTGACGAGCTGGAACTGGGCGCGGTGAAGCGCCTGTTCGGTTCGGCCATCGACAATGTCTCGATGTCGTCCACCAAGTCGGCCATCGGCCACCTGCTGGGCGGCGCCGGCGCGGTGGAAGCCATTTTCTGCCTGCTCGCCCTGCGCGATCAGGTGGCGCCGCCGACGCTGAACCTCGACAATCCGTCGGACGCCTGCATCGGCGTCGATCTGGTGCCGCACGTGGCCAAGCAGCGCCGCATCCGCGCCGTGCTCAACAACAGCTTCGGCTTTGGCGGCACCAATGCCACGCTGGTGATGCGCGGCGTTTAAGGCCAGCCCGTGCGCCGCGCCCTTCAGGCCTTTGCCGTCCTGCTGATCCTGCTGGGCGTGCCGCTGGGGGTGGCGCCATGGTATGGCTGGGGCAGCACGCCGGGGCCGGGCACGGCCTTTGTGGTGGCGCGCGGTGCCAGCCTGGGCGGCGTGGCCCGCGATCTGGAAAAAAAGGGCCTGGTCAGTTTGGCCGGCCAGTTCCGGCTGCTGGCGCGGCTGCTGGGCAATGACGCGCCGGTGCAGGCCGGCCGCTACCGCCTGCGCGCGGGCCAGGCCTGGCGCGACATATTGGCGGCGCTGCAAAAGGGCGAGGTTGAGCGTCTTGCCATCACCATTCCCGAAGGTTGGCCGGCGGTGCTGGTGGCCGAGCGGCTGAACGCGGTGCCGGGCCTGAAGGGCAATGTGGCAGCGCCCGCCGAAGGCAGCGTGCTGCCCGACACCTATGAATATCAACCCGGTGAGGAGCGCGCTGCCGTGCTGGGGCGTATGCAGGCAGCGATGACCAAGGCTCTTGCCGATCTGTGGCCCACCCGCAGCGCCCGCGCGGCGGTGACGACGCCCAAAGACGCGGTGGTGCTGGCCAGCATCGTCGAAAAGGAAACCGGCAAGGCCAGCGAACGCCGAACCATTGCCGGGGTTTACAGCAATCGCTTGAAGATCGGCATGAAGCTGGATGCCGATCCCACCGTCATCTATCCGATCACCGCCGGCAAGCCGCTGGGCCGCCGCATCCGCCAATCGGAACTGCGCCGCGACACCGGCTACAACACCTATCTGAAGCCCGGCCTGCCGAAAGGGCCGATCGCCAACCCGGGACGCGACAGCCTGATGGCCGTGCTCGATCCGGCTGACACGCAGGCGCTCTATTTCGTCGCCGATGGCAGCGGCGGCCATGTGTTTGCCAAGACGCTCGCCGAACATAATGCCAATCGCGCCCGGTGGTTCGCGATCCGGCGCCAGCGCGGCGAGATGTGAGCCGCCGCCC
>JBAXRE010000011.1:0-88106 GCA_037131365.1 Sphingomonadales bacterium | reverse complement strand
ACCGGCGGCACGTCTGGCGGCACGTCTGGCGGTACAACCGGCGGTGGCACGACTGGCGGAACCACCGGCGGCGGCACAACTGGCGGTGGCACGACTGGCGGTGGTACTGGCGGCTCGAGCGGAGGCACAACCGGCGGCACGACTGGCGGAACGGCCGGCGGCACAACTGGTGGAACCACTGGTGGCACGACTGGTGGCACGGCCGGCGGCACAACTGGTGGAACCACTGGTGGCTCGACCGGCGGCACGACTGGTGGAACCACTGGTGGCACGACCGGAGGTACAACCGGCGGCACGTCTGGCGGTACAACCGGCGGTGGAACCACTGGCGGTACAACCGGCGGCGCAACTGGCGGCACGACCGGTGGCACGTCTGGCGGCACATCTGGCGGTACAACCGGCGGTAACTCACCTGGAAGAGGATCGACTGGATTGAACGGCGCTTGCCTATCATCCCAGCCAGACCTCGCTGCCCTCACTATCGTCAAATTCGATCGCCCAACGGCCTCAAGCGGCAAGAAAGATCTGGCCGCGGAAGAACAGCTCGCGGCTCGCAGCAACAGTAGCCATCCTCAGCCCGCCGGCAGTGAGATTCTACTGACCCAGCAATCCTCGGTTGTGTTGCCCACCCAACAGCATTGCGTCGATGTCCACCCGGCCCCAGCCAACCGACAAGTGAAAACCACTAAAGAACCGCAGGAGTAGAAGACAGTGACATTCCTGATGAGGGCAATTCGAGCCTTGGACAACAAAGCGCGCATATACGCCCTTGCCTCTGTGACGCTATTGCTGCCTCCTTCAGCGGCACTGGCTCAGAACATACGCGATGTGGTGCCAGATCTGTATCGTCAGAAGGTCGGAACTTCACAGCCATTTCGCGCGCAAGCGCATAGCAAACCGATCGAACCAGCAGGTGCGCCAACACTCATAACAAAACAGCTTCGCGCTCTGGTTTTTTTACAGCCGGATAACGTAGCAAATTCAACAAAGAGCGATCGAACAGGGATTACAGTTGATCCGGGACTTGATCCGCTTGATGATCAATTCAGAAAGGAAATGGTCAAATATTTGGATCACCCCCTTATTACAAGCCAAATCGCTTCTATCTCGCAAGAGGTGGCTCGCGCATATCGCCGGGCGGACCGGCCACTTGTTGACGCAATCCCGATTGAGCAAGACGTCAGTGATGGCATCATCAAATTCGCCGTGGTGGAGTTCAAGGCCGGCGAGTTAAACGTAACTGGAAATCGTTGGTTTTCCACCAGTGCGATAAAATCAGCATTTCGGACGAAGCCGAATCAGCAGATCAAATCGTCTATAATCGCCGAGGATCTCGCGATCATAAACGAAAACCCGTTTCGATCCGTTGAAGCCATATACAGCAGGTCTCAGCAACCGGAAAAAACTGACATTACGCTCAATGTATATGATAAGCGTCCAGTTAGAGTATATGCAGGAATTGACGACGCTGGCGTACCCTCGCTCGGCGTAAATCGAGTATTTACTGGAATATCATTCGGTGACCTTTTCCAAGCTGGCCACCAATTTACTTATCAATTCCTATCATCAACAAATTTCCTATCTGATGATAATCAAAACCTGACACCGCCAAGGCCTGGCCCTCGCCTTGCGGTTCACACTCTGTCGTACGTAATGCCACTTCTTAATCGCGATAGAATTGACTTCAGCGCACTTTATGCGACGTCAAATCCGCGAATTGTGGCGCCCTTTACGCAAAGGGGCATAAACGGTCAAATTTCTGTAAGATATGTCCACCGGCTCCGCAGAACGGAGAGCTTTGGTCAGGAATTGCGATTTGGATATGACTTCAAACGTAGCAACAACAACCTAACTTTTGGAGGAGTCAATGTTAGTGCCAATTATACAGAGATCCATCAACTGGTGACGGAGTATGCGGCCACCCTGACTGACCCTAAGGGCAGCACGTCCGCTACACTAATTGGAGTTCTGAGCCCAGGCGGGATTGACCAAGCCAACTCCCAAGCTTCATTCGAGAAAGTGAGACCAGGTGCACGGTCTAGATATTCATATACCCAACTTCAAATCGAGCGAAATTTTCGACTTGGAAGCGGCGGGGCATTGATTATCCGTGGTACTGGGCAGATTGCGTCGGGGCCTCTGCTGCCATCCGAGCAACTCGGCTTGGGAGGAGCAAATTCTGTAAGGGGTTTTGACACGTTTGCCGCTTTAGGCGACGAAGGGTGGATTTTCGGCACGGAGCTACGATTCCCGACAATAAATATTGCCAAAATTGGCACAAATTCTGTAAGAATACAGCCACTCATCTTTATCGATGCTGGCCATACATACTCGAAGAGAATGATAGACCCTATCCACTCTGATGTCGGCTTGGCCTCAACGGGCATTGGTATCAGATTTAACCTCGGCCCCTATCTCAACGCAAACCTAGACTATGCTGGGCAGATTACCGACGCACCATCCGGACGGCCTAAAGCAGGACGCGCCCACTTCTCTTTGGTTGCCAGCTGGTAATACCTCACATGCCACAACTAGAGCCTGATGCAGGCTGACACTGGTATGAGCCCCGCAGTTTCCAAAGGTTTTGGGTAGGGTTAACCCTGTCCCGGGATTGTATCCGGCCAGAATGAGAGGTCTGACCCTTCATCGGCAGGGGTTAACCCCGGCCGATGAAGCAAATTCGGCCGGCGTCATGAACCCTAGGGACGTGTGGGGTCGGGTCTCGTTGAAGTCCCGTCGCCAAGCCTCGAGTTTGTAGCCGCCGGCAAGGTCGACACCATCGTCGTTTACAAGGTCGATCGGCTGACCCGGAGCCTGGCGGACTTTGCGAAGATCGTCGAGGTGCTAGACAAGGCCGGCGCCTCGTTCGTGAGCCTGACTCAGGCGTTCAATACGACCACGAGCATGGGCCGGCTCACCCTCAATGTCCTGCTCAGCTTTGCGCAGTTTGAACGGGAAGTCATCCTTCAGCCCCAGATCGGGATAGGCCCCCAGAGACAGCTTCTTCTCGATGCCGGCACCATTGCGGAATTTCAGCTTCCACAGCTTCCCGCCGGCAGGTGTCACCATCAGATAAAGCCCCTTCTCGTCTGCCACTTTGTAAGCGGCAGCGCGGGGCTTCAGGGCACGGATTGCAGAATCAGTCAGAGCCATTTGGGGGCCTCCTGTTTGGGGGCTTTTGAAAAGGCCCCCAAACAGGCCCCCAGATTGCGCCGATTTTCGGCGAATGCTGGCGGACGCTGGCGACCGTTCCAGCGTCTAAACTGCCATATTTCCTTGGTTTTTTCAACCTTCCGCGCATCTTGGCGAAGGTAACGATGGTGCCGCTTACGTGACTCGAACACGTGACCCCCGCATTACGAATGCGGTGCTCTACCGGCTGAGCTAAAGCGGCGCCTCGGTGAGTGAGGGGCGATTATCAGCGGGGGCGCGTGCTGGCAAGAGGCCAGTGCGGTGGGCGGGCAGCGCCGCAGGTTCAATGCCGGCCCGCCGCCGCCGTTATCCCGGCCATGACCGATTCGCCTGGCCCCCTGCTGTCCGCTCCCCTGCCGCCCGGTGGCGGCGATGGCAGCGCCCTTTCGGCCAGCGGCCGGGCGGCGACGCCGTTTGCCGGGCAGCTGCCGCGCAGCGTGGTGGTGGAACGGCGGCTGACAGCACGGGCACTGGCAGCATGGCAGGCCGCGCCCGATGGCGGCACCGCCGCTGCGCTGTCGCCCTATTTCGATCACAGCATCATCGTGCGCGATCCGGCCGGCCGCGCCATCATCGACAGTGTTGGCGGGCCGGTTTCGGCGCGGTTCGGCCTGGCCGCCGGGCTGCCGCTGCTGCGCGATCCCGGCCTGTCGGAGGAACTGGTTGCCGCCTGCGAGCTGGTCGCGCTGCAGCCGATGCCGATCCCGTTCGAAGCCAGCGTGAATGATCCGATGGGGGCGCAGATCCTGGTGCGTGGCCTGGCGCTGCCGCTGCCCGAGGCGGATGATCCCGCCGCCCTGGTGCAGGTGGTGCTGAGCTGGCGCGAAATCCTGTCGAAAAGCGCCGCCCGCCGGCTGCGCGCCGAACTGGCCAGCGCCCTGGCCGAACTGGCGCTGCGCCCGGCGCCGGCCGCATCGCCATTCCCGCGCCGCAGCAGCGACGACTGGCCGGCGGCGCGCCCGGCCCCTGTGGTTTTGCACACAAAAACCAGCGGTTGAGGGTTCAATCACACTTTTCTTTCCGCCGGCAGGGGCGCATAAGCTTTCGTCCTGACCCCTTCGGGAGCGATCGACGTGTCTGCAACGACCCGGGCCAGCCACACGGCTTCGCCCTCCACGGCCACCCCCCAGATCACCGAACGCCTGGCGCAATGCCTGTTCGCCAGCGCCCTGCCCGGCGAAATCGAAGGCCTTGATGCGCGCGCGCGGGCGGCCATTGCCGGCTTCATGGCCGGCGCGGCGCTGACCCGTGCCGAGGGCGCTGCCGTCATCCTCATCGATCCGCATGCCGGCGACGGCGCGCGCCGGCTGCAGCTGGCGGTGATCGGCGACGACCGGCCGTTCCTGGTCGATTCGACGGCGGCGGCGGTGACGGCGGCCGGCATCGACATTCACCGCCTGCTCCACCCCATCATCGATGTGCGCCGCGACGGCGATGGCCGCCTGGTGGAGGTGATTGGCGCCGGCCAGGCCGTCACCCCGGCCCCGGGCATTGCCCGCGAATCGATGATCTACATGGAGATCGAGACGGTGGGCCACGATGCCCGCACCGCACTGGCCGCCAGCATCGCCCAGGTGCTGGCCGATGTGCGGGCGGCGGTGACCGACTGGCACGACATGCTGGGCCTGCTTCGCACGGCCATCCGCGATCTGGCCGACAATCCGCCGCCGCTGGCACCGCACCGCACCGCCGAGGCGATGGCCTTCCTGGAATGGCTGTCGGCCGACAATTTCACCCTGCTGGGTGCCCGCCGCTATCGCCTCGACGGTGATCTTGATGATCCGGCGATGGCGGTGACCAGCGATGTCGGCCTGGGGCTGCTGCGCGATCCCGATTATCCGGTGTGGACCGGGGTGCGTGGCGGTGCCGACACGCCGCGCGCCCTGAACGCGCTGCTGGCCAGCCCGGAACCGCTGCTGATCACCCGTGCCGGTGCCGTTGTCACCGTCCACCGCCGGGTGAATGGCGATCTGATCGCGGTGAAGGGGTTCGACCGGCAGGGCCGGGTCGTTTCCGAAACCCGCTTCCTCGGCCTCTACACCTCGGCCGCGCTCGGCACCTCGCCGCGCCAGATCCCGCTGCTGCGAAGGAAGGTGGGCGAAATCATCGACGCGCTCGGCTTCGGCAGCAGCGGCCACACTGCCAAGGCATTGGTCCACGTGCTGGAAAGCTTCCCGCGCATGGAGCTGTTCGAGGCCAGCCTGGACGAGCTGAAGGCGATGGCGCTGGGCCTGCTGTCGCTGCTCGACCGGCCGCGGCCCAAGCTGTTCGCCCGGCCCGATCCGTTCGGGCGCTTCATCTCCGTGCTCGTCTATGTGCCGCGCGATCTCTACACCAGCCGCCTGCGCGATGCCGCCGGCCAGATGCTGGCGCAGGAACTGAACGGCCGCGTCGCCCGCTATGAGGTGGAGCTGCGGGAAGAAGGTCTGGCGCGCATCCATTATGTGATCGACGTGGCCGATGCGGCCGGCTTCACGGCCGACCGCGTTGCGGGCCTTGATCGCCGGCTGCGCCAGCTGGTGCGCGGCTGGGAAGAGGATCTGGAGGCCGCGCTGGCCCACATCACCACGCAGGCCCGCGCCGCGCGGCTGGCGCGCAGCCATGGCCGCGCCTTTTCCGCCAGCTACCGCGCCCAGCATGATCCGGCCGAAGCCGCCGCCGACATCATGGCGCTGGCCGCGCTGGACGACGCGGCCGGCCGCGCCGTGCGCATCCAGCCGACCCGGGTGGCCGGGCAGCTGCGCCTGAAGCTCTACAGCCTGGGGCCGATCATCCCGCTGTCGCAGGTGGTGCCGGTGCTGGAGAATTTCGGCCTGAAGGTGATCGAGGAATATCCCTTCGATCTGGCCGACGGCCGGCTGGGCCGCATCAACGATTTCATCTGCGAGGTGCCCGATCCGGCGCTGCTCGGCGATTTCGCCGCGCTGGCCGCCCGGCTGGAACCGGCGCTGACCGATGTGCTGCTGGGCGTGCAGGAAAATGACGGCTTCAATGCGCTGATCCCCGATTGCGGGCTGGAGGCGCGCGATGCCGCACTGCTTCGCGCCTGGTTCCGCTATCTGCGGCAAACCGGTGTCACCTACGGCGTGATGACGGCGGTGGACGCGCTGAAACGCTATCCGGCGATCACCCGCGATCTGGTGGCGCTGTTCGCCGCGCGTTTCGCCCCCGACGTGGCCGACCGCGCGGCGGCGCAAGGCCAGGTGCAGGCCCGGATCGAGGCCGGGCTGGCCGCCGTGGCGGGCATCGATGATGATCGCATCATCCGCCTCTACCAATCGGCCATTCTGGCCACGCTGCGCACCAATGTCTTCGTGCCCGGCGGGCCGGAAGCCATGGCCTTCAAGATCGATTCGGCGGCCATGCCCGGCCTGCCCCACCCCATCCCCTATCGCGAGATCTGGGTGTTCTCGCCGCGGGTGGAGGGCATTCACCTGCGCGCCGGCCCGATCGCGCGCGGCGGCCTGCGCTGGTCTGACCGGCGCGACGATTTCCGCACCGAAGTGCTGGGCCTGGTGAAGGCGCAGAAGGTGAAGAACACGGTGATCGTGCCGACCGGCGCCAAGGGCGGTTTCTATCCGAAGCTGCTGCCGCCGCCAACGAGCCGCGACGCCTGGCTGGCGGAAGGCACCGAAGCCTATCGCATCTATATCCGCGCTCTGCTGTCGATCACCGACAATCTGGCGGTGGATGGCAGCGTGATCCCACCCGAAGGCGTGGTGTGCCACGATGCGCCCGATCCCTATCTGGTGGTCGCCGCCGACAAGGGCACCGCCACCTTTTCCGACACCGCCAATGCGATTGCACAGGATCAGGGCTTCTGGCTGGGCGATGCCTTCGCCAGCGGCGGCGGCAACGGCTATGACCACAAGGCGATGGCCATCACCGCCAAGGGCGCGTGGATTTCGGTGCAGCGCCATTTCCGCGAGATCGGCATCGACGTGCAGACGCAGCCCACCCGCGTTGCCGGCGTGGGCGACATGTCGGGCGACGTGTTCGGCAACGGGCTGCTGCTCTCTCCGGCGGTGGCGCTGGTCGCCGCCTTTGATCACCGCCATATCTTCCTTGATCCCGCGCCGGATGTGGCCGCCGCGTTCGGGGAGCGCCAGCGCCTGTTCGCGCTGCCGCGCTCAAGCTGGGACGATTATGACAAGGCACTGCTTTCCGAAGGCGGCGGCGTCTTCCCGCGCAGCCTGAAATCCATCCCGCTGTCTCCGCAGGTGCAGATGATGCTGGGCGTCACCGCGCCGGCGATGACTCCGGCCGAACTGATGAGCGCCATCTTGGCGATGCCGGTCGATCTGCTGTGGTTCGGCGGCATCGGCACCTATGTGAAGGCGTCAACCGAAAGCGCCGCCGACGCCGGGGACCGCGCCAATGATGCCATCCGCGTCGATGCGGGCGCGGTGCGGGCGCGGGTGATCGGTGAAGGCGCCAATCTGGGCCTCACCCAGGCGGCGCGCATCGAATATGCGCTGCACGGCGGCCGGCTGAACACCGATTTCATCGACAATTCCGCCGGCGTCGATTGTTCGGACCACGAGGTCAACATCAAGATCGCCCTGAACGGCGAGGTGGCGGCCGGCCGCCTGTCCCGCCCGGACCGGGATGCGCTGCTGAAGGCGATGACCGATGATGTCGCCGATCTGGTGCTGCGCGACAACCGGCTGCAGACCCAGGCGATCAGCCTGGCGCAAACCGGCGGGGCCGCAGCGGTGCCGGTGTATCAGCGGCTGATCCAGGTGCTGGAAGGCCGCGCCCAGCTGGACCGCAAGGTGGAAGGCCTGCCCAGCGACGAGGTGCTGGCCCAGCGCGCCCAGGCCGGCGCCGGCCTCACAAGGCCCGAACTGGCCGTGGTGATGGCCTATGCCAAGATGGCCGCCTATGACGGGCTGGTGGTGAGCGATGTGGTCGATGATCCGTTGCTGGCAGCCGATCTGATCGCCGCCTTCCCGGCCGCGATGCAGACGGCGCACCGCGATGCCATCCTGAACCACCGCCTGCGCCGCGAACTGGTGGCGACCAAGCTGGCCAACGAACTGGTCAACCGCGCCGGCCTGTCGGCCCCGTTCGAACTGGCCGAGGAACTGGGCGCCGGCATCGCCGATG
Organism: Sphingomonadales bacterium; assembly: GCA_037131365.1. Taxonomy (GTDB): domain Bacteria; phylum Pseudomonadota; class Alphaproteobacteria; order Sphingomonadales; family Sphingomonadaceae; genus Sandarakinorhabdus. Next base: position 79,805 of record JBAXRE010000011.1, on the reverse strand, counting down.
TCGCCCGCGCCTTTGTTGCGGCGCGCGAATTGTTCGGCTTTTCGGCGCTGTGGCAGGCGATCGACAGCGCCGACGTGCCGGCCGGCGTCGCCGCCGCGCTGCACCGCGCGGCCGCCGCCGTGCTGCGGGCGCAGGTGGCCGATCTGCTGCGGCTGGGCGGCGGGCGCACGGCCAGCGATCTGGTGGCGGCAACCGCGCCGGGCCTCGCGGCGCTGGGCACCGCGCTCGACAGGCTGGTCAAATCCGAAGTGCGCGGCCAGCTTGACCGCTCGGCCGCCGCCCTTGCCGCCGCCGGCGCGCCCGCCGAACTGGCAGCGGCGATCGTGCGGATCGAGGCGCTGGACGGTGCTGTCGGCGTGTCGCTGCTGGCGGCGGCGCGCGGGCTTGATGTCGCCATGACGGCGCAGGCCTACACGCTGATCGGCGAGGCTTCGGGGCTGGACTGGGCGCGCGGCGCGGCGATGGCGCTGAACCCGGCCGATCCGTGGGAACGGCTGCTCACTGCCTCACTGGTGCGCGATTTCGAACAGATCCGCATCGATCTGCTGCGCACCATTGTGCCGGAAGGCGGCGATCCGGTGGCCACGCTGGGCCGTTGGCTGGAAGCCAATGCCGCCCGCGTGCAGCGCATCGCCGCCGCCATCGCCCGGGCCCGGGCCAGCGGCACCACCACCGCCGCGATGCTGGCCCATATTGCCGGACAGGCGCGCGCATCGTTGAGCTGAGGGGGGACGTAGGCCCTTTCGCCCCCTTGTTGCGCCGCGCCCCGCCTGCTAGCGGCTGGCGCATGTCTGTGAACAGCGAAACCGTGCGGAAGATCGCGCGCCTGGCGCGCATCGCCGTGACCGATGACGAAGTGCCCGGCCTGACCGAGCAGTTGAATGGCATCCTGGGCTGGGTGGAGCAGCTGGGCGAGGTTGACACCAGCGGTGTCGAACCGATGGCCAGCGTGATGCCGGGCAGCCTGCGCTGGCGACAGGATGTCGTCACCGATGGCGGCATTCAGGACAAGGTGCTGGCCAACGCGCCGGAAGCCGCCAGCGGCTTCTTCGCGGTGCCGAAGGTGATCGAATGATGACTGTTCTCACCGATCTCACCCTGGCCGAGATGAAGGCCGGCCTGGCGGCGAAGCAGTTCAGCGCGGTTGAACTGGCGCAGGCGCATCTCGATGCCATGGCCGCCAACCGCCACCTCAACGCCTATATCGTCGAAACGCCGGAACTGGCGCTGGCGCAGGCCAAGGCGGTGGACGACGGCGCCCGCAGCGGGCCGCTGGCCGGCATCCCGCTTGGCATCAAGGATCTGTTCGCAGTCGAAGGCGTGCAGACGACCGCGGGCTCCAAGATCCTGGAAGGCTTTGTGCCGCGCTATGAATCGGGCGTCACCGCCAACCTGTTGCGTGATGGCGCCGTGTTCCTCGGCAAGCTGAACATGGACGAGTTCGCCATGGGCTCTTCGAACGAGACCAGCGCCTACGGCCGCGTCATCAGCCCGTGGAAGGCCAAGGGCAGCGACGCCGAACTGGTGCCCGGCGGCTCCTCGGGCGGTTCGGCGGCGGCGGTCTCGGCGCGGCTGTGCGCCGGCGCGACCGGCACCGATACCGGCGGCTCGATCCGCCAGCCCGCCGCCTTCGTCGGCATTTCCGGCATCAAGCCCACCTATGGCCGCGCCTCGCGCTGGGGCACCATCGCCTTTGCTTCCAGCCTCGATCAGGCCGGGCCGATGGCGCGCACGGTCACCGATTGTGCGCTGCTGCTGACGTCCATGTGCGGCTTCGACAATCGCGATTCCACCAGCCTCGACATCCCGGTGCCGGATTGGGCCGCCGGCCTGACGGGCAGCATGAAGGGCAAGCGCGTCGGCATCCCGGCCGAATATCGCCTTGATGGCATGGACGCGGAGATTGCCGCGCTGTGGGATCAGGGCATCGCCTGGCTGAAAGCGGAAGGCGCGGAGATCGTCTCCGTCTCCCTGCCGCACACCAAATATGCGCTGCCGACCTATTATATCGTCGCGCCGGCCGAAGCCTCCTCCAACCTCGCCCGCTATGATGGCGTGCGCTATGGCCAGCGCGTGACCCCGCCGGGCGGCAACGTCCACGACATGTATGCCGCCACCCGCGCCGCCGGCTTCGGCAAGGAAGTGAAGCGCCGCATCATGATCGGCACCTATGTGCTGTCAGCCGGCTTCTATGATGCCTATTACACGCAGGCGCAGAAGGTGCGGGCGCTGATCGCGCGCGATTTCGAGCTGGCCTTTGAAAAATGCGACGTGCTGCTGACGCCAACCGCGCCCAGCCCCGCCTTCGCCTTCGGGGCCAAGGCCGATCCGCTGGCCATGTATCTGAACGACGTCTTCACCGTGCCCGCCAGCCTGGCCGGCCTGCCGGCGATGAGCGTGCCGGCCGGCCTGTCCGCCAGCGGCCTGCCGCTCGGCCTGCAGATCATCGGCAAGCCGCTGGACGAAGCCGGCGTCCTCGATGCCGGCCTCGCCATCGAGCGGGCAGCCGGCTTCACGGCACGGCCGTGACCCTTTTGGACAGAGCAACAGCCATGTCGAACGCCCCCGCCCCCTATATCGTCAAGGGTGCCACCGGTGATTGGGAAATCGTCGTTGGCCTGGAAGTCCACGCGCAGGTGACGGCCAATGCCAAGCTGTTCTCCGGCGCCAGCACCGAATTCGGTGCCGAACCGAACGCGCAGGTGTCGATGGTTGATGCCGCGATGCCGGGCATGCTGCCGGTGATCAACGGCGAGTGCGTGCGCCAGGCCGTGCGCACCGGCCTCGCCATCGATGCGCAGATCAACAAATGGTCGCGCTTTGACCGCAAGAATTATTTCTACCCCGATCTGCCGCAGGGCTACCAGATCAGCCAGCTCTATCACCCCATCGTCGGCGAGGGCCGGCTGGAGATCGAGCTGGAGGACGGCGCCCGCAAGACCATCGGGATCGAGCGCATCCACCTCGAACAGGATGCCGGCAAATCGGTGCACGATCTGCACCCGTCGATGTCCTACGTCGATCTCAACCGCTGCGGCTGCGCGCTGATGGAGATCGTCTCGCGCCCCGATATCCGCTCGCCGGCCGAAGCCGGGGCCTATGTCGCGGCCCTGCGCCAGCTGCTGCGCTATGTCGGCAGCTGCGATGGCAATATGGACGAAGGCTCGATGCGGGCGGACGTCAACGTGTCGGTGCGCCGCCCCGGCGCGGAATTCGGCACCCGCACCGAAACCAAGAACGTCAACAGCGTGCGCTTCATCATGGCGGCCGTGGAATATGAGGCGCGCCGCCAGGTCGATCTGATCGAGAGCGGCGGGACCGTGATCCAGGAGACCCGCCTGTTCGATCCCGGCACCGGCACGACGCGTTCGATGCGCGGCAAGGAAGACGCGCACGATTACCGCTATTTCCCCGATCCCGATCTGCTGCCCCTGGTGTTCGATGATGAATTCATCGACGCGTGCCGCGCGTCCCTGCCGGAACTGCCCGCCGCCAAGCGCGCGCGGTACGAGACGGCGCTGGGCCTGTCCCCCTATCTCGCCGCCGTGCTGTCGGCCGAGAAGGAAACCGCCGCCTGGTTCGAAACCGCGCTGGCGGCCACGGCGGCCAAGACGGCCAAGCCCGAGACCGAGGTGGCGCTGCGCGTCGCCAATTTCGTTTCCACCGATCTGTTCGGCGCGCTGAAGAAGCTGGGCTTGGGAATCGGGGACAGCCCGGTCGGGCCGGAGGCGCTGGCCGAACTGCTGGCGCTGGCGGCTGATGGCACGCTGTCAGGCTCGCTGATGAAGCAGGTGTTCGAAGCCATGCTGGAGACGGGTGAAAGCGCCGCCAGCATCGTCGAGACGCGCGGCCTGAAGCAGGTTTCGGACACCGGCGCCATCGATGCCGCCATCCAGGCCGTGCTTGATGCCAATCCTGACAAGGTGAGCGAATATCGCGGCGGCAAGGACAAATTGTTCGGCTTCTTCGTCGGCCAGGTGATGCGCGCCATGGCCGGCAAGGCGGCGCCGGGCATCGTCAACGATCGGCTGAAGGCGCTGCTGGACGGCTGATTCGCCGGCGGGCACCGCCCGCCGCAACGGCTCGTCTCATCGGGAACATCGTGCGGTTCGTCGCGGATTTTGCGACGAGTTGATTGACGGTCGCTGAAGAACCGGCAAATTCGCGGGTCCTGACGGCAGGAATTCCCATGGGTACGGGGGCCTGCAAGTCGTGTTTGTCGCGTTGACGGCGGTGTTTCAGACCGTCAACCGCCGCAGATGCGCATGTTCGGCATGACGCGTGAATTTCACACCCAGACGACAGATCCAGGCGGCCTGTGCCGCCGTCGCGCTGACAGCAGCGCTGGCGATCAGCCATGTTGGCTTCGCCCGGCCCACGGAACCGGATGCGCCCAGGCTGGCAGCGCCGGCCGGGCCGGCCCCCAGCCAGAGCCTTGCTGATACCACCCAGATCAAGATCAATCCGCGCCATGTCACCTGCATGGCCAAGGTCGTCCACCACGAAGCCGGCAACCAGCCGCGTGAAGGCAAGATCGCCGTCGCCCAGGTGCTGCTCAACCGCGTCCGGCAGGGCTTTGGCAGCAATGTCTGCGACGTGGCCAACCAGCCCGGCCAGTTCTTCCGGCTGAGCCGCTACAACCCCAACCGCAAGAGCGCGGGCTGGGCCGAAGCGGTGGCCATCGCCCGCACCGTGATGACCGGCGACGTGCGCGACGTGACGAAGGGCGCGCTCTATTTCCACGCCAACTGGGCGCGGCCGAACAGCTTTTTCCGGGGCCGCACCAAGGTGGCGCGGCTGGAAGATCACGATTTCTATCGGTGAGGACTAAGCGGCCGGGGCCGGATCCGGTGCGGATTGGCCCGGCCAGCGGGCGGCCTTCAGCCTGATCCATTCTTCATGCAGCGCGGCGCGCGGCCCATCGAGGCTGCGGGCCGCGTCGGCAACCGCGTGCGCCGCCGCACCGATGCGGGCACTGCGGGCACCGGGGGTGAGCGTGTCGGCCCAGGCGGCAAGCGCATGGGCGTTCAGCAGCAGCAGCACCGCCACCGCCACGATCACCGCCACCGCCATCTGCGCGATGCCGGGCAGGCCAGCGCCCGCCGCCTCGACATCGACCGGGGATTCAAACCTGTCCGCCATCGCTGCCCCCGTCAGAACTGGTAATAGATGAAGGCCGCGACGCCTTCGAAGCGCATGGCGTCGACCAGCAGGATGGCCAGGCCCACCGCCAGCCCCAGTGCCGGTGCCGGCCACGCCGCCAGCCGCCGCGCCATGGCCGGCAGCAGCTGCGGCGGCACGAAATGGATGGCGAGGCCGAAACCGATCAGGCCGCACAGCAGCGGGCTGGCCAGCGCGATGCCGGGCCGGAACGCCCACAACTGGGTGAAATAGGCCAGCGCGCCATCCAGCGTGTCGGCCCGGAAGAAAATCCAGCCGGCGACCACGATGTGGAAGATGATCAATATGGCCAGCGGCCGGGGCAGCGCGGGGAACCCCTGCGGCCGCCATTCGCGCCACAACCGCTCGATGGCCAGCACGCCGCCGTGCAGGGCGCCCCAGATCAGGAAGGTCCACTTGGCGCCGTGCCAGAAGCCGCCGAGCAGCATGGTGATCATCAGGTTGCGGCAGATGAACCACACGCCGCCGCGATTGCCGCCAAGGCTGATATAGAGATAGTCGCGCAGCCACGACGACAGCGAGATGTGCCAGCGCCGCCAGAATTCCTGCAACGAGGCCGACCGGTAGGGCTGATCAAAATTGCGCGGGAAGCGATAGCCAAGCAGCGCCGCCAGCCCCACCGCCATGTCGGAATAGGCGGAAAAATCGCAGTAGATCTGCACGGCATAGCCATAGGCACCCAGCAAGAGATCAAGGCCGGTCTGCGCCGAAGGATCAAAGAAGGCCTTGTCCACCAGCCCGGTGGCCAGCTCGCTGGCGATCACCGTCTTCTTGAACAGGCCCCAGCAGATCAGGATCAGCGCCGACGCCACCATGCCGCGGCTGATGCGCGGCGCGGCCGCGAACTGCGGCACCAGATGGCTGGCGCGCACGATCGGCCCGGCGACGAGATGGGGGAAGAAGCTCATCAGCAGCGTGGTGTCGAGGAACGTCGCCGGCGCGGTGTTCCGGCGCGCGATGTCGATCAGGTAGCTCATGCCCTGGAAGGTGAAGAAGCTGATGCCGACGGGCAGGATCACCTCGATCATCGGCACGTCGCGGCCCCAGCCGGCCTTGACCAGCAGCGGCGCCAGCTGATCGATGAAAAAGCCGAAATATTTGAAGAAGCCCAATATGGCGAGATTGGCCGCCACGCCGATGCCCAGCCATGGCTGCGCGCTGGCCCCCGCGTCCAGCCGGCGCTGGATCGCCTGCGCACAGCCCCAGTTGATCGCCGCCGACACGATCAGCAGCAGCACGAAGCGCCAATCCCACGCGCCATAGAAAATCCAGCTGGCCAGCAGCAGGATGATCTTGCGCCATTCGTTGGACGCCTGCCCCACCGTCCACACCAGCGGCAGCAGCACCAGGAAGAACAGTCCGAAATCCAGCGTGGGGAACAGCATCAGCGCGCGCCTGCGGTCCGCGCCGCATCAAGATCGGCCAGCAGCAGCCGCGCCACCTCCGCGCCGCCGGCGGCGGAATAATGGATGAAATCCGGACCGATCAGGCCCTGCTGCATCCAGCGCACCGCCGCACACGCCCCGCCCTGCCGCGCCCGCCAATCCCAGAAGGCCAGGCCCAGTTCGCCCGCCACCCGGCGTTCGACCGCGCTGGCCGCCGCCAGCGCCGGCGGGTTGAACAGGGGCGCGCCGCGCCGCACATAACGCGGCACCAGGCCCGAGAAGTTGACCGGATCGGGGGCCAGCGTGCCGCCCTCATCATTCCAAAGCGGGATGTCGATGCCGTCCACCGGCAGGCGGGCCGGCGATTTCTGGATGGCGGGGTTGCAGTCTGTCGCCTCGCCAGCGGCATTGCCGCGCAATTCGATGTTGCGGCTGGCGGCATCGGGCGGCCCGATCAGCAGGATCGGCACATTTGCCCCGGCCAGCCGCCGCACCCGTGCCACCTGCTCGCGGATCTGGCTTTCCAGCCGGACGGGATCGAAGGACGGCGCAAAGCCTTCGTTGGTGCCGAACGCCAGGATCACCAGATCGGCCGGCAGCGCCGCGAACTGCGCCGCCATCGTCGCCTCGTCAGCGCGGCCGAGGAATTGCAGCTGCGAGCCCGGCACACCCAGATTGGAGACGATGACGCCGGCCGGCCGCTCCAGCCACCAGCCGGTGATGATCGCCTCACCCTCCACCAGTTCCAGCCGGGCGCTGTCGGTGGCGGCAGCCGGCACGATGCGGCGGCATTCGGGGCCATCGCCGGAAAAGGCCAGTTCCTGCGTGTCGGTGCCCAGCGTGAGCGCGAGGCGCGGGCCGGTGGCCGTGGCGGCAACGCACACGCCAAAGGCGGTGAAGCTGGCATCGGCGGTGAGCGACAGGGACGCGCCGGGGCTGCTGCTTGACACGGTATAGCCAGTGATGCCGCGCGGCGGCCAGGGCTCGGCGGCACCGCTGCCGAACAGGCCGCGCGCGCTCCAGTAACCCGATGTCGTCACGCTCACCCCGCGTAGCCGCACGCCGGGGTGCGGGCGGCCGGCCGGCATCAGCCCGCGCCCGCCATTGCCCATCCGCGCCTGCAGCGCATCGCGCAGCGCGCCGGTGATGGCGTCACCCGCCGTGTGCGAATCGCCGATCTGGACGATGTGCACCGGGCGGTCGGCCGGCAATTGTTCGCGTGTCAGCGGCACGCCGGCCAGCAGATCGGCCCCGCACAGCGCGGCCAGGCAGGGCGCGGCAGCCAGCGCCAGGGCGGCGAGCGCGGCCATCAGCCCGCGTGCGGATCGGGTGCGGGCGTTGGCGCTGGCGGCGGCAACAGATCGGTTGGCGGGGCGGCAGCGGGATCGGCGGCCGCAGCCGGCGCTTCGGCCGGGGCTGCGGGCGCGGTTTCGCTCACCACCGGCACCGGCGCCGGCGCGGGATGTGCCGGCGGCGCAGGCGGCGGCGGCAGCGCCATCGGCGGCGGCACCATCTCGGCCGTCACCTGCTTGCCGGCCCGCGCCGCCTCGCCCCAGGCGCGCAGCCGCACCGCCAGCGCATCGGTGAGCAGGCGATAGCCCTTCATGCTCATGTGCACGCCGTCACCGGCGCGCACCAGCCACGGCACGCCATCCTTGCCCGGCAGGTGGGAGGCATAATGGCCATCTTCATCCGCCGCTGCCGCGCGCGTATCGATGAAGGCCACGCCCAGCGGTGCCAGCAGCCGGGCATAAAAGGCGTTCATGCCCTGCACCTGCGCGTCGTAATCGGCATCGCGCATCACCGGCAGGCCCACCCACATCACGGTCGCGCCCTGCGCCTGCAGCGTTTTCACATAACGGGTGATGCGCGCGCCAATTTCGGCCTGCCATGCCGGGCTGAGCAGCGGCGCCACCTTGCCGTTCACGAAGATGCCCTGCACATCGTTGGCGCCAAAGCTGATCACCGCGATATCAACCGGGCCTTCGGCCAGATAGGTCGCCAGCCGGTCTTCCAGGTTGAGCTGGCGATAGCGGGTGAAGCCGGTCGCCTGTTCCGAATAGCGCAGCACCTGGAAGGCCTCGCGCCGCGGCAGCTGGTTGTAGAGGGCGGACCACAGGCCATCGCCGAAACTGTCTCCGAACACGCCGATGCGGAACGGGCGCTTTTCGGCCACGGCGCGCTGCAAGCTCTGCGGCACATCGGTGGCGGCGGCGACCGCCGTGGGCAGGCCCTGCGCATCCAGCGGCTGGGCCGGCGCCGCAACGGCCGGCACCGGCGGCGGTGCGTCACCCCGCCACGCGCTGATCTGCGGCGCAAAGGCGATGCCGATGGCGATGCCCGCCGCCACGCCGGCAAACAGCACGGCAGAACGGTCGAGCAGCAACAGGGCGGGATGGAGGCGTGGGGGCTGGGACATGATCTGGCTTGGCAAGGCGCTGATACACGCCCCGTCAGGGGGTGCAAGGCATCAACCGCCGGTGAGCGGCGAAGTCCGCCCCAACCGCGCCAACCGCACCTTCAGCAGCGCCATGCCCACCACGGTGAGCGGCACCGCCAGAATGACCCCCAGCGGGCCCATCAGCGTGCCGGCGGCGATCAGGCTGAAGATGGTGAGCACCGGCGGCAGATCACCAAACGTCTTCTGCGCGATCGGCATCACCACATTGCCCTGCAACTGCTGCACCACCACCAGCGCGGCGATGGTGAACAGGCCCGAATCCACCCCCTGGCCAAAGCCCAGGATCACCGTGGGCACGGTGACGACGACCACGCCCAGATAGGGCACGAATTCGCACAGGCCGGCCACCAGCCCGATGGCCAGCGGTGACGGCAGGCCCACCAGCCACAGCCCGATCGACGTGGCGATGGCCACAAACACCATGCCGATCGCCTGCCCCTTCAGCCAGGCGGTGAGCGAAGCGCGAGAGGCATTGACCAGTTCCAGCGCATGATCGCGCCGTTCCGGCGGCAGCATCGCCACCAGCCCATCGACATAAAGCCGGGGCTGTGCCGCCAGATAGAGCGCCGCCACCAGCACGATGGCAAGGCCGGTGAGCGCCGAACCGACATTGGCCAGCGTCGCCTGGGCAAAGCCCACCAGCTGCTCCATCTTCGGCGCGAAATCGCTGAGGTGGGACATTGCCTCACTGCCGATCGGCGTCGCCTTCACCCACGTCTCCACCCGCGCCAGCGCCTCGGGGAAACGCTCGGCCAGGATGGCGAATTGTTCGATCATCAGGCTGCCGAACAGGCCGAAGATCGTCAGCAACGCCGTCAAGGGGATCAGCACCGCCGCCGCGATCGCCAGCGCGAACGGCAGCCGCAGGCGGCGCTGCAACAGCGCGGCAAAATCGCTGAACATCAGGCCCACCAGCGCGCTGGCGAACAGCACCAGCAGCAATTGCTGCAACTGCCACAACATGATGGCCAGCCCGATGCCGGCCATCACCGCCAGGCTGCGCCGGAACCACGGGCCCGAATCCACCGGCTGCAGCGGCGGCGCGCTGGGCGGGGCCGTGGGCGGTGCAAACGGCGGTTCGGGCGGAGGGGACACGCTCATGCCGGCATCATGGCGGCGGCGCGCCGGGAAGGAAAGGGGCGCTGCAAATGCCAAGCGGCGGCGCTGCCCCACGGGAACAGCGCCGCCGCCCGGGCCGGTTGCGCGATGATCAGGCCGCCAGCGCCGTCCACTCGCCGTCGTGGCTGTAGCGGTGGGAAACGCGGCCCTGATCGTCCATCGCCCACAGGTGCAGCCACTGGTTGTCCACCAGCTCCTTCACCATCGGCGCGGCCAGGATGATCTCGCTCATCGCCGCCAGCGGGGCTTCGATGAAGACGTTCAGGCGCAGCGGTTCGTGGATCAGCTTTTCGCCGTCGTGCACCGATTGCCAGGCCAGGCCGGTCTTCAGATCGCCGGCATTGCCTTCCAGCACGCCCAGCGTGCCGACCACATTGTGCAGCACCTTGTTGCCGGCGCCCCACACCTTGTTGTTCACGGTGGAGCCGTAATATTGCAGGTTGATCCAGCTGGCGACGACCATCGGCGCCGTCATGATCAGCGTCAGCACGCCAAAGCCGTCATCCTGCTTCCAGTCATAATCATGCAGGAAGCTGCGGCCGCCCAGATCGATGCCGGCGGTGCGTTCGCGCGGCGCGGCGATAAAGGCACCGTTGCCGGCCAGGCCCCATTCCGGGCGCACCTGCGCCCAGTCGCGGCTGCGGTGGTGGATCTGCGCATCGATGTCGCCTTCCGGCTTGTCGAGCGCCAGCAGCGCCGAGCGTTCGCGCCGGGCGATGGCCGAGGCGCGGGCCAGCCAGTTCTGCAGCTCGGCCAGATCGCCCTTGAACGCGGCCGGCACGCGGCAGCTGTCGAAGATGGTGATCTCGTCGGTGGTGGTGTCGTGCAGCGAGCCCAGGAACCAGGTGTCATCCGGGATCGCGATGCCCTTGGCCTTCAGGCCGACGCGCACCGCCGGATCGTTCAGGATGTCGGCGGCGATGCGGGCGTTGGCTTCCCCGGTGTGGCCGCCGCAGGCGCCGCAATCGAGGCCGGAGGCGTGCGGGTTGTTGGCGGTGGTGCTGCCATGGCCGGCAAGCAGGACGAGCCGGGCAAAGTCCGTCGTCAGGCTCATGGCGCGCAGCACGGCTTCGGCCTGGCCCAGGCGCTGATCGGCGTTGAGGCCGGTCATGCGGCCGCCGACCATGCGCGGCTCCAGCCGGGGGCCGAGCTTGCCGATCACATCGCTGTCGAACCCGTCGGTATTAGGGTCAGACACGGTGCGGGTGAGGCCCAGCGCGTCACCGGCCAGCTTGGGCGCAAAGGCCAGGCCCATGGCCTCCACATAGGTGAAGCTGGACACGGCGGACTGCTTGAAGCTCTTCCACGCCTTGGCGGCGCGGCGGCGCAGCAGGCGCAGGCCCAGCACCTCGGTCTCCTCCTCCGCCGAGGCGTCGCCAACCATTTCGCTGATGGTGAAGGCCGGGGTGAGCAGCACCGGGCAGTGGGCACCGCCGGTTTCGCGGCCGATGGGGATATATTCGATCGGATAGCCGAAGAAGCCGGCGAAGCCGATGGTCTGGCAGGTCGGCACCACCAGTTCCAGCGCGCGGCGATAGACTTCGGAGCGCACGTCGATGCAGAAGGCGGCCTGCAACGGCCGGCGGCCCTGCGGCTTGGCGCGGGACTGGCCGCCCTGCGCCAGCTTGGCCAGCAGCTGGCGCTGCCAGGCGATTTCATAGGCATCCTGGAACAGCAGATCGATGGCGAGTTCCGGATCGGCCGACAGCCCGGCATCATCGGGCAGTTCGGCAGCCTGGCGCATTTCAGCGGCCCAGGCGGCAAGGAATTCGGCATCGGTGCGCTGGCAGAACAGCGCATAGCCCCAGGCCATGCGGATGGCGAGCAGCTCGACAAGGCGGTTGTCGTCCCGCCCATAGAGATTGTTGTCCCACACCAGATAGCGCACATAGGCCGCCCAGCCGCCGATATCGAACAGCGCGCGGTGCAGATAATCGGCCTGGGCGCGTTCCGGAATGCCGATGGCGCTGACGATATGGCCGATGGCCGCGACCGGATCGGCCGGCAGCGCGGCGATGATCTTGCGGAAATCCTTCACGCCCAGCGCTTCGGCGCTGCGATCGTGGCGCATCGTCTCGCGCCAGGCTGTCCACGGCGAGGCGCCGCGCACCGGCATCTGCCAGCTGGCCTGGCCTTCATCGAAATAGGCGGCGCACCATTTGGAGATTTCATCGACCATGAAGGCGGTGCGGCTGGCCTGGCGATCCCCGGCCGACAGCCGGTCGAGCACTTCGGCGATGGTGGCAACCACGCCGGGGCCTTTGGCGCGCTCCCCCGGATCACGGGCCAGCGCGGCGCGGGCGGCGGCGACATCGGCCGGCACCGCGGCATTGCCCGGCGCGCGGCGCAGCGCCTTTTCGATATCGGCATCGCTGATGATGCCATCGCCCAGCGCCGTGCGGTAGAAATCGCGCGGCATCAGCATGTCCACCTTGGCGACGCGGCGCAGCGTGGCGGTGGTGGCGGCGAAGCTTTGCCCGGAGAAGCCCAGGAAGGGGTTCACGGCAACGAAGTGCTTCAGCGGCCACAGCGGCGCGATGCGCTGGCAGGCGGTGGCAATGGCCGTATCCAGCGCCGACGGGGCGGGGGCGGCGACGGCGGCTTCGGTCGGTTCGGCGGTGATGGTGGTCATCGGGGCAGCCTTTCGAAACAGGGACGGATCAGCGCTTGGCCGCGAGGCCGGTGGGCCACAGCTTCAGCACCAGCCGGTTGGCGATGGCGTTGACGTAAAGCCCGTTGTGGGCGTGGACATAGAAGGCCTTGGCCCATTCCGGCGTCGAACCGCCCTTGGCCGTGATGAAGCTGGCCTGGCCGATGGTGAGCGCCGCAAAGCCGCCCACCACCGCGATGATTGCCGCCAGCGCCAGCGGATCGGTGCGGTCCACGCCTTCCGGCAGGGTGCTGGCCATCAGCGCCGCCATGCCCGATTGCAGCGCGAACCACACGGCGGCGACAGCGATGGCGGCAATGGCGGTGCGGGCGATCACGAAGCCGGTGGGGCGGGTGTCGATCGACTGGGCGATATAGTGGGTGAGGCCCATCAGCAGGATGGCGCCGAGGGCGAACAGGCCGGGCTCGCGGGCCAGTTCGAGGCCCGACAGCGAGCCGACGACACCCACGGCGGCCAGCATGAAGGCCACCGCCAGCGCCAGGCGCGCCGGGTGCGGGGCGCCGCCCGGGCTGGGCGACCAGCTGGCGCGGGCGATATCGACAACGCTGCCCGACGAGAGGAAGGCGTGCGCCTTGTAGAGCGAGTGGGCGACGATGTGCAGCAGCGCCGCCGGCCAGGCGCCAAGGCCGCATTGCAGCATCATGAAGCCCATCTGGGCGACGGTGGACCAGGCCAGCGCCACCTTGACGGCGTTCTGGGTGAGCATGACAACGCTGGCGAACAGCGCCGTGAAGCCGCCCACCACCAGCAGCAGATCGAGCGACGGCGTGGACAACTGCAGCAGATCGGAGAAGCGCAGGGCGAGGAAGCCGCCGGCGTTGATGATGCCGGCGTGCAGCAGGGCCGAGACCGGCGTCGGCGTTTCCATCACCTCGGTGAGCCAGCCGTGCATCGGGAACTGCGCCGACTTCAGCAGGGCCGCGACCGCGATGAGGATGGCAGCGATGGTGAGCGGGGCCGGGATCTCGCCGGACGCGGCAATGCCCTTCAGGGCGGTGAAGGCGGCCGAAAATTCCAGCGTGCCGGTCACCTGCCAGACGGCACCGATGGCCAATGCCAGGCAGAGATCGCCAATGCGGCTGGCGATGAACTTCTTGCGCGCCGCCAGGATCGCGGCCGGGCGGTCGCTGTAGAAGGTGAGCAATTGGCCAAGGCCGACCGACGTCGCCACCCAGGCGGCAAGGAACATCGCCATGTTGCCGGACAGGATCAGCAGCAGCACGCTGGCCAGCGTGCCCGACAGCAGGCGGGTGAAGCGGGCATGGCGGGGATCGCCGGCCATATAGTTGCGCGAGAAATGCACGACGATGCTGCCGACGAAGCTGACCAGCAGGAACATGACGGCGGTGAGCGCATCGAACAGGATGCCGACACCGGGCAGCGCCGGCGTGGCGGCCGGGCCGTCCATCGCCACCAGCAGCGCGGCGACGGCGGCGGTGCCAAAGCTGGTGAGGGCGGCGGCGCGCGCCAGGCTGGCCAGGCGCATCGGGGCCGCCACCGGCGCGGCGGCCAGCGCCATCAGCGCGGCCGGCCCGGCGATCGTCAGCCACAACAGGGGGGTGGTCGTCATTGCATGTCGCTCCGGAAACAAGGGGGAACGACCGGCCATCTATGCGCTGATGACACCCACGTAAAATAGATATATTGCACGTTATCGTTCGTTTTTATGAAAGACTGACGCGTGCCGGCACTGAATTACAATCACTTGCGCTATTTCCATGCCGTGGCCCACGCCGGCAGTCTCACCCGCGCTGCTGCCCAGCTCAATGTGTCGCAGTCTGCCCTGTCGGTGCAGTTGAAGGCGCTGGAGGCGCAGCTGGGCCACGCGCTGTTCGATCGCGGCCCGCGCCGGATGCTGCTCACCGAAGCCGGCAAGATCGCGCTCGATTATGCCGACACCGTGTTCGCGGCCGGCGACGCGTTGCAACAGACGCTGTCAGGCCGGGTGCGGCTCGATCAGCAGGTGCTGCGGGTGGGCGCGCTGCCCACGCTGTCGCGCAACTTCCAGGCGGAGTTCATCGCGCCGCTGATCGGCCGCCGCGATGTCGAGCTGATCCTGCTGTCCGGCACATTGCCCGATCTGCTGGCGCAGCTGGAGGCGCATGAACTGGATGTGGTGCTGGCCAACCAGCCGCCACGCCTGCCGGGCGGCGCGGTTGCCGCCGACATCGTCAGCCGCCGCATCGCCGAACAGCCGGTTGGCCTCGTCGGCCCGCCCGGCCTTATCCACCGCCCGCTGACATTTCCGCACGATCTGGCCAAGCTGCCGGTGCTGCTGCCCGCGCGCGGCCTCGACATCCGCACCGCCTTTGATCAGCTGCTTGATGCCGCCGGCATCCAGCCGATCATCCTCGCCGAAGTCGACGACATGGCGATGCTGCGCCTGCTTGCCCGCTCGTCGGAAGCGCTCACCCTGGTGCCGCCGATCGTGGTGAAGGACGAGCTGGCCGCCGGCACGCTGGTGGAGCTGTTCACCATCCCCGGCCTGACCGAGGCATTCCACGCCATCACCCAGCGCCGGCGCTTCCCGAACCCGCTGCTGGCGGAATTGCTGGAGGGGTAATCACCTCTCCCCGTGTGGGAGAGGTCGAGAGACGCGCCGCAGGCGCGGCCCGGGAGAGGGGTTGCCACGTGCGCCACCCCTCTCCCGGCTCGCTTCGCGATTCCGACCTCTCCCGCAAGGGGAGAGGTGAAGGTTACAGCCCCATCTCCGCCGCCGCCGCCTTGATCCGGGCTTGCGCCGCCGCGTCCCCCGCAAATGCCGCCAGCGCCTGATCGCGCGCGGCTTTCGCGGCGGCGGCATCGCCCAGCACCTGGCGGGCGCGCATCAAGCGCAGCCAGCCGGCCTCGTCCTTCGGATTGGCCTTCAGCTTGTCGGCCAGGCGCTGCACCATCGACTGGATCATCGCCTGCCGGTCAGCCGGGTTCATCTGCTGCGCGGCGGCCATCTGCTCGCTGTTCGGGCCCGGCATCACGCCAGAGGGCATTGGGGCGGGCGCGGTGGTGGCGGCAGCGGCCGCAGCGACCTGTGGCGGCAGGCCGGGCACGGCGGCATTGCCGACCGGCTTCGCAGCGGCCAGACGCGCGCTGATGTCGATGCCGGCCGCCTGCGCCGTTTCCTGCGCGGCGGCGCGCAGCTGCGGCAGCCACGGCGCGTCGGCCGGGCTGTCGGCGATCAGGCGCAGCATGTCGTCGATGGCGCCCTTGCGGTCACCGCTTTCCGATTTGTGGACGGCCAGGAAATAGCGGGCGCGGGCATCGCCGCCATCCTGCGCGGCGGCCTTTTCAAAGGCGGCGACCGCAGCCGGCGTCACCTGGCCGCCGGCGTCCTGCACCAGCGCCTCGCCATAGGCGGACTGGAAGCCGACACCATCCGGCTTCAGCGCAATCGCCTTGGCATAGGCCTTGGCCGCATCAGCATAGCGCCCGGTCTGGAAATAGCTCCAGCCCAGCATGCGCCAGCCTTCCGGATCGCCCGGGTTGGCCTGCAGTTTCTGTTCCAGCCCGGCGATGAGCTGCGCCACCTCGCCCTGCTCGGCCGCCGGCGCTGGGGCTACCGCTGCCGCCGGGGCCGGTGTGCTGCCCGCCACATCGGGCTGGCCCATCGACGCATAGAGCGCCGCCGCTGCGCCGGCCACCAGCACCGCAAGGCCCAGCGCCAGGCCAGAAAGCGCCTTCTGGCCCATGGTGCGATCCTGATCGGCCGGGATATGCCCGGCGGCGAGCAGGCGGCGGCGGATCTCGTTGCGCAGGCCTTCCGCCTCACCCGGCTGGATGCTGCCGGCGGCGAGCTGCACATCCACATCGGCCAGCTGGTCCTTCAGCACGGCGATGGTGGCGGCGCGCGCATCCACCCGCGCTTCGTGGCGGCGGACGAGCGGAATGGTCAGCCAGGCAGCGGCCAGCGCGGTGAGCGCGGTGAGGATGATCCAGAGCGTCATGCGGGTCTCAATCGGAAGGGCCGGTCAGCCGGTCAAGCGCGGCGCGTTCGGCGTCGGAAAGCGGTGCGGCATCTGCCGTGGCGGCGGGCCGGCGGCGGGCGCGCAGGATCAGGCCGGCCGCGCCCAGCAGCAGCACCGCGAACGGCCCGGCCCACAACAGCAGCGTATCGGTTTCGACCGGCGGTTTCAGCAGCACGAAATTGCCATAACGTGCCACCACATAGTCGCGCACCTCGACATCGCTTTTGCCCTTGGCGATCTGTTCGCGCACCAACAGGCGCAGATCACGCGCCAGCGGCGCATCGCTGTCGTCGATAGATTGGTTCTGGCAGACAACGCAGCGCAGATCCTTGGAAATGGCGCGGGCGCGGGCTTCCTGGCGCGCATCGGGCAGCATCTCGTCGGGCAGCACGGCGGCTGCGGGGCTGGCCAGCACCAGCGCCAATGCCAGCAGCAGCCGCCTCATGCTTCGGCCCGCAATTGCTGCATCAGCGGCTTGATCTGGCCTTCCCATGCCTCAGGGCTGATCGGGCCGACGACCTTGAAGCGCACCCGGCCCTGCTTGTCGATGATGAACGTCTCCGGCGCGCCGGTGACGCCCAGATCGATGGCGGTGCGGCCCGACAGGTCAGACCCCAGCGCCTGATAGGGGTTGCCGAAGCGGGCGAGGAAGGCGCGGCTGTCCTCCGGCTTGTCCTTCCAGGCGATGCCGGTGACGACAAAGCCCTCCCGCGCGATCTGGGTGAGCACCGGATGCTCCTGCGGGCAGGCCGAACACCAGCTGGCCCAGACATTGAGCAGGCGCGGTTCACCGCGGAAGCTGGCGCTGGCCAGACCCGCGCCCGGATCGATCCCGGGCAGGGCGAATTCGGGCAGCGGCCGGTCGATCAGCTGGCTGGGCAGTTCCTTGGGATCCTGCGTCAGGCCATAGCCCAGGAAGGCGGCCAGCCCGGCAAAGGCGATGATCGGCAGGATGAACAGCAGGCGCTTCATGGGGCGGCTTATTCGGCAGGAACCAGGGCGGGCGCAAGGGGAACACGCAGCTGCGGCGCGCCGATGCGGAAGCGCCGGTCGGCCAGGCTGGCCGCGCCGCCCATCGCCATCAGCAGGCCGCCGAACCAGATCCACCCCACCAGCGGGTGCCAGTAGATGCGCACCACCAGCCCCTGCTGGCCGCGCGCATCCTGCTGCACATCCCCGATGGCGAGATATTGGTTGCCCAGCGGCGAGACGCCGATGCCGGCCTCCGTCGTCTGGCTGCCCGACACGGTGTAGACGCGGCGTTCGGATTGCAGCGCATGGCTGGCGCCGTTCTGGGTGACGCTGAAATGCGCCCTGAGCGCGCGGTAATTGGCGCCCTGCACCTCCTCCGCCCCCTGCATGGTGACAGACAGCGGCCCGGCCACCGCGACATCGCCGGGGCGCATCACCAGAATCTTTTCGGCGGCAAAGCTGCTCATCGCCGAAATGCCGGCGGTGGTGAAGCCAAGGCCGGCATGGGCCAGCGCCAGGCCCAGCGTTGCCGCCGGCGTGGTGCGCACCAGCCGCCACGAGAAGCCGCCCGCGCCGCGCCAGCGCCGCGCCAGCACCAGAACCGCGCCCAGCACCAGCCACAGGCCAAGCGCCAGGCCGCCGGCCGCCGCCACCCTGCCCAGCCCCAGCCAGGCCAGCAGCCCGGCCAGCACGGCCGCGACGATCAGGGCGGGAACGGCGATCTTGCGGCCAACCACGCCCGGATCATCACGCTTCCACGCCAGCATCGGGCCAATGGTGACCAGCGCCAGCAGCGGCGCTGCCAGCGGCACGAACACCAGATTATAATAAGGCGGGCCCACCGAAATCTTGTTGGTGGGTGCCACCGCTTCCATGATCACCGGGTAGAAGGTGCCGAGGAACACCACGGCGGTGAGCGCCATCAGCAGCAGATTGTTGAGCGTCAACCCCGATTCGCGGCTGACCGTGCCGAACAGCGCGCCCGATTTCAGCATCGGGGCCCGCGCCGCAAACAGGCTGAGCGCGGTGCCGGTGGCGCCGATGATCATGGCCAGGATGAACTCCCCGCGCCGGGGATCAACCGCAAAGGCGTGGACGGAGGTGAGGATGCCGGATCGCACCAGGAAGGTGCCGATGAGGCTCAGCGAGAAGGCGAGGATGGCGAGCAGGATCGTCCAGCCCGCCAGACTGCTGCGCTTTTCCGTCACGATCGCCGAATGCAGCAGCGCCGTGCCGATCAGCCACGGCATGAAGCTGGCGTTTTCCACCGGATCCCAGAACCACCAGCCGCCCCAGCCCAGTTCATAATAGGCCCAGAAACTGCCCAGCGTGATGCCGCAGGTGAGCGGCACCCACGCCGCCAGCACCCACGGCCGCATCCAGCGCGCCCAGGCCGGATCGGCGCGGCCTTCCAGCAGGGCGGCGACCGCGAAGCTGAAGGTGACCGAAAAGCCGACATAGCCGAGGTAAAGCAGCGGCGGGTGGAAGACGAGGCCGGGATCCTGCAGCAGCGGGTTCAGCTCCGCGCCGTCCAGCGGTGCCGGGATGAGCCGCGCAAACGGGTTCGACGTGAACAGCGCGAAGGCGAGGAACGCCACCGAGATCATCGCCTGCACGCTCAGCACGCGCGCCTGCAAGGTTTCGCGCAGATTGTCGCCAAAGCGGGCGATGCCGGCGCCGTAGAGGGACAGCACCAGCACCCACAGCAGCATGGAGCCTTCGTGATTGCCCCAGGTCGCGGCCAGCCGGTAGGCCAACGGCTGCGACAGCGCGCTGTGGTTGGCGACCAGCGCCACCGAGAAATCGGCCTTGCCGAACAGGATCATCAGGCAGGCGAAGCTCAAGGCAATCAGCAGCGCCTGCAGCCCGGCCGCGCTGCGCCCGAACGCCATCAGCGCCGCATCACCGCGCACCGCGCCCAGCATCGGCAGCACCGCCTGTGCGGCGGCGACCAGCAGCGCCAGGATCAGGGCGAAATGGCCGATTTCGGCAAGCATGCGGTCCTCCAGCCGGCAAAGACGCACCGGCACGACAATCTTGCTCTAGCCGATGCACATCAAGATGCTAGGATTTATCCGGTTGTGGGGACCAACAACAAGGCTTGGGCGGGGGGCGAGAGCCAGCGTGACGACGTATCGCATCGCCATTGTGGGATCGGGCCCGGCCGGCCTGTCTGCCGCGGCGCATGCAGCGCGGCTCGGCCTGTCCCACATCCTGCTCGAAAAGACCGACCATCTGTCGGACACGATCTTCAAATATCAGAAGGGCAAGCATGTGATGGCGACGCCGTCACAGCTTGTCCTGCGCGCGCCGCTGGATTTCGCGGCCGGCCCGCGTGAGGCGATATTGGCCACATGGAACGAACAGGCCGCCGCGGCCGGTATCAACGTGCGCTACCATGCGGACGTGACGGCCATCACCGGCACCGGCGATCCCATCCCCGGTTCGGTGATGCGGATCGTAACCCGAAAGCGCGACGGGACGAGCGCGACGACGGACATCCAGCGCCGCGCCCCGCCCTATCGTCTGTCACTGGCGAGCGGTGAGGACATCATCGCCGAGATCGTCATCCTCGCCATCGGCACCCAGGGCAACCCCAATCTGATGACCTGCCCCGGTGCGGACCTGCCCCATGTGCAATATCAGCTGGGCGACCCCACCGCCCATGCCGACGAGCATATCACCGTCATCGGCGGCGGCGATGCCGGGATCGAAAATGCGCTCGGCCTGTGTGCGGACCCGGCGCAGAACAATGTGGTGACATTGGTCAACCGCTCGGCCGATTTCGCCAATGCCAAGGATGCCAACGTCAAGGCGCTGCTGGCCGCGCGCGATGCGGGGCGCATCAGCATCATGACGCAGACGACGACGAAGCGGATCGAACCCGGCTGGATCACGCTCGACACCGCCGATGGCGAGGTGCGGGCGCGCTGCGACCGGGTGATCGCCCGCATGGGCTCCGCCCCGCCGCGCGCCTTCGTGGAGCAGTGCGGGGTGGAGTTTGCCAGCAACGACCGGCTGGCCTTCCCCAAATTGTCCGCCAGCTTCGAATCGACCGCGCCCGGCATCTACGTGGTGGGCGCACTCGCCGGCTATCCGCTGATCAAGCATTGCATGAACCAGGGCCACGACGTGGTGGAGTTCAGCAACGGCAATCTCGATCTGAAGCCCGCCGACGAGCCGATCCTGGAAGCGCGCTTCGCCGGCCTGCCGGGGGGGCGCAGCGTGGCGGAATGGCTGGCGTATCTGCGCACCCACGTCGCCATCCTGTCCGGCATGTCGCCCTTGCAGATGCGCGAGTTCATGCTCGATTCGGCCGTGCGGCTTTACCGCGCCGGGGAGGTGGTGTTCGAACGCAATGCCCCCGGCTCCTCCCTGTTCGGCATTGCCGATGGCGAGTTGCTGGTGGAGGTGAACCCCAATGACCCGTCGGTCACCGTGCCGGTGGGCGCCGGCAGCATCGTCGGCGAGGTCGGGCTGATTTCCGGCCGGCGGCGCGGGGCGACCGTGCGCGCCGGCAGCGACTGCATCCTGATCGAGATCAGCCGCACCGCCGCCCTGAAGCTGATGAGCCAGGTGCCATCGGCGGCGCGCGAGATCACCCGCATCACCACCGAACGCAGCCTGCTGCAGATCTTCAAGTCCGGCCTGTCGCCCGCCGATCTGGTGGACGTGATCGCGGCGGCCAAGGTGGAGACGGTGCGCGCCGGCCAGGCCATCATCACCGAAGGCGAGACCGGGGACGATATCTTCATCATCCGATCGGGATCGATGGTCGTCGAAAAGCGCATCGGGGGCAAAGCCGTGTTCCTGAACTATGTGCCGGCCGGCAGTTATGTCGGCGAGATGGGCGTGATCGACGGCGGCCCGCGCAGCGCCACCGTGCGCGCGGCGGTGAAGAGCGACGTCATCCGCCTCGCCGGCGCCCCCTTCCGGGCCCTGCTTGCCGCCAAACCCGAACTGCTGGCGAAGCTGCGCGCCGAAATGGCCAGCCGCAGCAAGCTGAACGCCTTCATCGCAGCGAAGCAGGACAGTTTTTCCGGCGTGGTCGACATGTACACCGGCGTCGCCAACTTTCTGGTGGAACAGGGCGTGGGTGAGGCCACCGACGTGCTGCTGATCGACGAGACATTGTGCGTCGGTTGCGACAATTGCGAGAAGGCCTGTGCCGACACCCACGACGGCCTGTCGCGGCTGGATCGCGAGGCCGGGCGCACCTATGCCCATCTGCACGTGCCGACCAGCTGCCGCCACTGCGAGCATCCGCACTGCATGGCCGATTGCCCGCCAAACGCCATCCACCGCGGCCCGACCGGCGAAGTCTATATCGACGAGACCTGCATCGGCTGCGGCAACTGCCAGCGCGGCTGCCCCTATGGCGTGATCCGCATGGACAAGGTGCCGCCGAAAAAACCCTGGCTGCTGAGCTGGTTGCTGTTCGGCAGCGGCCCCGGCCCCGGCGAGCCGCCGCGCAAATGGGCGAAGAAGGCCGATCCCGCCTATGCCGATCGGCCCAAGCAGGCGATCAAATGCGACATGTGTTCGGGGCAGGCAGGCGGCCCGGCCTGCCTGCGCGCCTGCCCGACCGGCGCCGCCATCCGTGTGTCGCCCGAACAATTCCTCTCTGTCGCGCTGATGGGGCGGGGGGACTGATGGCCAGCAGCGCGCCCTCGCGCAAAGCCATGACCGGCAAGGCGGTGACGCGCGCGGCCCGCGATGTCGCCCACGAAGGCTTCCTCACCCACCGGCGCGGCCGCTGGGCCAAGGTGGCGGCGACGCTCGGCCTCGTGGCCATCCTCGCTTATGCCTTCATCGACACCAGCCCGCGCCCCAATGGCGGCAGCTGGCTGGGCTACACGCTCGGCAGCATCGGCGCGGTGATGATCGTCTGGCTGTCCCTGCTGGGAGTGCGGAAGCGCGTCATCGGTTCCAAGCCGTTCAGCCTGAAGGGCTGGACCAGCGCGCATGTCTGGCTGGGCCTCTCCCTCATCGTCATCGCCACGCTGCATTCGGGTTTCCAGTTCGGCTGGAACGTCCACACTCTGGCCTGGGTGCTGATGATGGTGGTGATCCTCTCCGGCCTGTGGGGCATCGCGCTGTATGCGACACTGCCGGAGAAGCTTTCCGCCAATCGCGGCGAGCTCACCCAGGCGCAGATGCTGGAGGCGATCCGCGCGCTCGACCGGCAGCTTGATGCCGCCGCCCAGCCGTTGGCCGCCGGCGATGCGGCGCTGGTGCGGCTGAGCCTGGAGCAGTGCCGCATCGCCGGCTCCCTGCGCCAGCGGCTGACCGGCAATCACGCTGACGACGGCAATGCCCGGGCGCTGGCAGCGGTCCGCGCCCGCCCGTCCGATGCGCAACTGCAGCCGATCCGCCTGCTGCTGGAGCGCAAGGAGGCGGCGCTGGCCCAGGCCCGCCGCCACATCAGGCTGAAGGCGCTGCTCGAACTGTGGCTTTATGTGCATGTGCCGGCGACGGTGACGCTGCTCGCCGCGCTCAGCGCCCACATCGTCTCCGTGTTCCTCTACTGGTGACGGCAATGGCGTTCCGCGTCAGCCAGATCGCCAAACGCGCCGACGGGGGCGAGATCGTCCGCACCCGCGAGATCGACGCGGCCGAGATCAGCATCGGCCGCGGCAGTGATTGCGACCTGCAGCTCGCCGATCTGGCCGTGATGCTGCGCCACGCCCGGCTGCTGATCACCGGCCCCGGCCGGGTGAGCATCGAGACGCTGGGCGGCGCAGCGGTGATGGTGGACGGCGCGCCTGCCAGCCGCGCCGACGTGGCGCTGGCCACTGGCGGTGCCATCGCCATCGGCCCGTTCCGCCTGACGCTGTCCGCCGCTGCGGATGGCGCCGTGGCCATCACCGCCGAGCGGGTGGTCGCGGCGATCGACAGCGCCGACGCCGATCAGGAAGCCAATATCTTCTCGCTCACCGGCGCGATGGTGTCGAAGCGCCGGCTGGCGTGGCTGGGCGCGCTGGTGGTGGCGGTGGGGCTGTTCCTGCTGCCGCTGCTGCATTTTCTGGGCGAGACGCGGGCGGACTTGCCGGAGACGATGGTGGCCAAAGCGGCGCGCGGGCCAGCAGGGCCCGGCACTTTGAGCGTGCCGCAGCCGCGCGCCACACCCACCGGCTTTGCGCCCGATGAAGTCTGGTCGAGCGGCCCCCTCTCCAACGCCCATGCCAGCCTGTCGAACAATTGCGGGGCCTGCCACAATCAGGCCTTCGTGTCGGTGACGGACAGCAGCTGCAAGGCCTGTCACACGCCGGCCGCGCTGCCTGATCACGCCGCGCCGGCCCGGCTGGCTGCCGGCCGCCAGCCCGAAGGCGGCGTCATCGGCGCCGCGCACGCCGCCTTCCACCTGCCCGCCGGCCGCTGCACCAGCTGCCACAAGGAGCATGAGGGGCCGGCGACGGTGATGACGGTGGCGACCAGCTTCTGCACCGATTGCCACGCCGGGCTGAAGGGCCGCCTGCCCGACACGCCGGTTGCCGACGTGCCCGACTGGGCAAAACACCCGGATTTCCGCGCCACGCTGGTGGCAACGCCCTCGCTCACCCGGCCGCTGTTCACGCGCGCGGCGCTGGCTGGCGCGCGCGAACGGTCAGGGCTGATCTACCCGCACGATCTCCACCAGTCCGCCACCAATGCTGTCGCCAACATGGCCCGGAAGCAGGGCCTCGCACTCGGCCCGGATGGCGCGCTGCCCTGCGCGTCGTGCCATGTGCCCGATGCCGACAGGCTGCGCTTCAAGCCCATCGCCATGGCGGCCGACTGCGGTGCCTGCCACGATCTCGCCTTTGCCCGCGATGGCGACACCATCCGCACCCTGCCGCACGGCAAGCCGGCGCAGGTGGCCGGCATCATCCGCGATTTCACCCTGTCGCAGATGCTGGCGCCGCGCGCCATCACCGCCCCCGATCGCCGCCGGCCGGGCACGCCGGACCTGCTGTTCGGCAGCGGCGGCGATGCCCGCACCCGCGCCGATGCGGCGGTGGTGCGCATCTTCACCGCCAAGGGCCTGTGCACCGATTGCCACGCCGTCACCGACACCGGCGCGGCCGACATCACCCGGCGCTTTGTCATCCAGCCGGTCACGCTGAACGATCATTATCTGCGCCAGAGCGCCTTCCCGCACGGCAAGCATCTGAGTTTCAACGGCAAGACCGGCCAGGCCGCCTGCCTGGCCTGCCACAGCGGTGTGACCCGCTCCAAGTCCGCGTCCGACCTGCTGATCCCCGGCGTCGCCACCTGCCGCTTATGCCACGGCGCGCCGGCACAGGCGCTGTTCAGCCGCGCGCCCAAGGCCGGTGACAGTTGCGACACCTGCCATGTCTATCACCAGCCGGCCATTGTCCCGGCCGGGCACTTGGTTCCCCGCATCGCCGCCGCCGCGCCGCGGGGGGCCGCCACCTGATGCGGGAGGGCAGGCCATGCTGATCGCCCAGATCACCGATTGTCATCTCGGCTTCGTGCCCGACGATCCGGCGGAGCTGAACCGCCAGCGCCTCGATGCCGTGCTCGCCGCGCTGCTGGCGCTAACGCCCCGGCCCGACCTACTGCTGGCGACCGGGGACCTGACCGAGGCCGGAACCATCGCTGCCTATGAAACGCTGAAGACGGTGACGGACGCCCTGCCCTTCCCGGTGCTGTTCGCCATCGGCAACCACGATGATCGCGACAATTTCCGCGCCGTGTTTCCGCACGTGCCGGTCAGCGCTTCGGGCCATGTCCAATATGCCGTCACCCACGGGCCGTTGCGCATCGTCGTGCTCGACACGCTGGCGCCCGGCCAGCACGGCGGCGCGCTGTCAGCGGCGCAGGCGCACTGGCTCGATCAGGCGCTGGCGGAGGATGCGCGGCCGACCATCCTTGTCCTCCACCACCCGCCGATCGAAAGCGGCAACGGCTGGATGACGGAGGCTGCGGACGCGCCCTGGGTGCAGCGGCTGGCCGCCGTGGTGGCACGCCATTCCCACATCGTCCGCATGGTCAGCGGCCATCTGCACCGCGCCATCGTGACCGGCTGGCACGGCACCACGCTCGCCGTCTGCCCGTCAACCGCGCCGCAAGTGGCGCTGGATTTCCGCACCATCGACGGCGATGCCCCTGATGGCCGCGACATGATCGTCGCCGAACCGCCCGGCTTTGCCCTGCACTGGTGGACGGGGCGTGATCTCGTCACCCACTTCGGCAGCGCCGGGCCGCACGCCGTGCTGGCGCGCTATGATGCGCGGATGCAGGAAACGGTGCGGCACATTTTGGCGGAGCGGACGGGCGGGCATTGAGGCCCCAGACAAGGGCCCATTTCCGCTCATCCCGAGCTTGTCGAGGGAGGCAGGCGCGGACTGTGGCGCGTGCCTCGACAAGCTCGGCATGAGCGGGGTCGGACGACACACGAAAAGGGCGGCTCGAAAGCCGCCCTTTTTGGTCGCCGGCCGCTTGCTCGGCGAGTCTGCAAACAGATATGCTGTTTGCAGCCGCCTCTCGTCACACACGCATCGGCATCAGCACGTAAAGCGCCTTCGCATCATCATTCTCGCGGATCAGCGTCGGTGCCGAGGCGTCGGCCAGATGCACGTCCACCAGATCGCTGCCGACCTGGCCCAGAATGTCGAGCAGATAGCGATAGTTGAAGCCCACCTCGATATCGGCGGCGGCATAATCGGCCGGCACGTCTTCGGCGGCGGTGCCATTTTCCGGGCTGGTGACCGACAGCGTGACCTTGTCGCGGCCCAGCGCCAGCTTCACGGCGCGGGTCTTTTCGGTGGTGGCAATCGCCGCCACGCGGTCCACGCCCTCGGCCAGCGTCTTGGCGTCGATCTTCAGCAGCTTGTCATTCGCCGTCGGGATCACGCGGGTGTAATCGGGGAAGGTGCCGTCGATCAGCTTGCTGGTCAGCGTGCTGTCCGCCGAGAACTTGAAGCGGATCTTGGCCGCCGACAGGCTGATTTCCACCGGCGCGTCACCGGCCATCTCGTCGAGCAGCTTGCGCACCTCGTTCACGCACTTGCGCGGCACGATCACGCCCGGCATGTCCTCCGCACCCGCCGGCAGGTCCATCTCGATCCGGGCCAGGCGGTGGCCATCGGTCGCCACGCCGCGCAGCTTGGGCGACGGGCCGGTGGTGGCGTGCAGATAGATGCCGTTCAGATAATAGCGCGTCTCTTCCGTGGAGATGGCGAAGCGCACCGCGTCGATCAGCTCCTTCAGATCAGCGGCCGACAGGGTGAAGCGCACCGGCAGATCGGTTTCGGCAATCACCGGGAAATCGTCGCGCTTCAGCGTCGCCAGCGCGAAGCGACTGCGGCCGGCCACCACCGTCATCCGGTCGGCACTGGCGGCCAGCTCCACCTGGCTGCCTTCCGGCAGCTTGCGCACGATGTCGAACAGCGTGTGGGCCGATGCCGTGGTGGCACCGTTCACATCGATGGCGGCGGCGATATTTTCCACCACCTGCAAGTCCAGATCGGTCGCCATCAGCCGCAAGCCATCGGCCCGCGCCTCGATCAGCACGTTGGACAGGATCGGAATGGTGTTGCGACGTTCAACCACCGACTGGATATGGCCCAGGCACTTCAGCAGGGTTGCGCGTTCGACGGTGGCCTTCATCCTGATCCCTGTTACGAAACGGTGAGAATGGCGGCACTATAACCATTCGCGCGCAGGGTGGTAGTGGCGATCTGCGGCGAATCCGGCATAAGTGCGGGGATGGATCTGATTCTCGCCCGCCACGCCGAAACCGTGTTCAACGCCGCCGCCCGCATGCAGGGCCATATGGCGCACACGCCGCTCACCCGCGCCGGCATCGCCCAGGCCGAAGCCATGGGTGCCGCCCTGCGCGAAACGCTGGGGGAAAAGCCCGACCGCGATTTCTGGGTGAGCCCGTCTGGCCGCACCCAGCAGACCGCCGCCATCGTGGCCGAGCATCTGAACGTCCCCTTCTTCGATTGGCGGCAGGACAATCGCCTGCTGGAAATCGATGTCGGCCAGTGGGAAGGCCGCTACTATGCCGATATCGTGGCCGATCTGGGCGAACATATCGTCTGCCCCGATCGCCGCCTGTTCCGCGTGCTACCCCCCGGCGGCGAATGGTTCCCTGCCATCGCCGCCCGCCTGACCGACTGGCTGGCCGGCCTCGATCCGTCGCGCCCGGTGCTGGCGATCAGCCACGGCATCACGGCACGCATGCTGCGCGGCATCCTGGTCGGCGGCCAGGAGTGGGAAGGCGTCCCCGTCGCCGCCGACGCGCCGCAGGGCACGGTGTTCCATATCAAGGACGGCGTGGAGACGATGCTGCATGTCGGCAGCGGCGTGCAGGGCGTGCGCGCGGCCTGAGCAGCCCCGGTTCCGCAAGAAAAAAGGGGCAGCCATTGCTGGCCGCCCCTTCAGCGCATCACAAGCCCGTTCAGGCGGCCACGGAGGCAGCAGTGCGGCGGCGCATCGCGGCACCGGTCAGCCCGAAACCGACCATCAGCATCGCCCAGCTGGCCGGTTCTGGCACACCACCACCGACGACGATTTCGCCGGGCAGGCCAAAGCGCAGATTGTCAATCGCAAAGCCCGCCGGCTCGCTGCCGACGAGATCAAGAAACACACCGGCGATCTGCGGCGTGTTGTTGCTGGTCACCAGGCCGAGGAACTCGATCCCGAGACCGGTGTTGGTGACGGTTCCGAGCAGATTGCCGGCGCGATCGAAGGCCGTGATGCCGGTGCTGCCCACCGCATCGAAATAGCCCCCATCAAAACCGACGCCATATTGGTCGCTGTCGAACAACACCGCGATCGGGCCGTTGAAGCGCGGCGAGCCGGACAGGACCGGCGAAGTGGGATTGGCGCCATCGGTGGTGATGAAGGTGGCAGGCGACGCCCCTGCCAGCGACAGCGGGCCGGTTGGCGAGCCGACAACGCACGCGGTGGCCGCGGCGCCCGGGCAGTCAACGCCGGGATTGGCGCTGAGCGACTGGCCGGTGAAGTAGCCGCCGAAGGTGACATTCGGCGAGCCGGCGCCACCGCCATAATTGGCCGGCGTGTAGCTTGGATTGGTGGTGCCGATGGCATATTCGCTGAAGGTGATCTTGCCCGATCCCGCCACGAAATTGGCGGCACTGACCCTGATGACTGTGGCTTGTGCCGCCGGCGCGAGGAACGCTGTCGATATCGACAACGCCAATATGAACGTCCTGATTGCCATGATGACTTTACCCCTATTGTAACGCCGCCCCGCGCTATTGTGCAAAGGACAGCCAGTGAGTGTCGCGTTGCGAATCTGATGTCAGCCAGTGTCCGTGCGAACACCGATGCAAGTCATCAGAGCCACGAAGATAAATGCAGCATCACTGCCGTGAACGAGCCGGAATCTACGGACGCGCGCAGTGCAAACACAGACCGCGCCGCGCCAATTTCAGTACAACGCTTTGATCGGAAATGTTTTTGTGACGCGGAGCTGGGCATGCCCACCCGGCATGGGTAGTTTTGCCTGTCTCATGCTCGAACATGGCCGCGGCAATTGGCACCCGACCGGATTGGACTGCGACAGCCCGGCGCTCCAGTGGCCGCCGACGCGGCGCAGGAGGAAGACGGACCTCCGGCGGGCAGGGATGCGGTCCCTGCCCCCTTCATCATCATCCCCCATCGTCACCCCGGACTTGATCCGGGGTCCCGCTTTTCTTGAAGAACCGTGGACGTGAAGGAAGCGGGGCCCCGGATCACGTCCGGGGCGACGATGGACTTTGGTATCTGCAATGGGGCGGTAGCGGACACGCCCCTCTTTGGGACACCCGAAAACGAACGGGTGCAGGGTCTGCGACCCTGCCCGCCGGAGGCCCCTGCCCCTTGCTTCACCTGTCCTACATGCACCCGGTGCGCTAAACTCGGCGCATGTGGAAGCGCCCCCCTTGTCGCCATGGCCAGCAAGCTCCCCACAAGCGAACACCCTCCGCGCGCATGAGGGCGAAGCGTAACCTATGTAACCTACACCAGCCGGCTTTGCTCTTCCGTGGGCGGCGCGGGGCGCATAGAAGGCCTCGCACAGCAACTGGAGTCGTCCCATGTCCGATCCCGTCGTCATTGCCTCTTATGCCCGCACGCCGATGGGCGGCTTTCAGGGTGCGCTGGCCGGCGTGAAGGCGACCGATCTGGGTGCGGCGGCGGTGAAGGCGGCTGTCGAGCGCGCCGGCGTGTCGCCGGAGAAGGTGGAGCAGATCGTCATGGGCTGCGTGCTGCCGGCCGGGCTGGGCCAGGCGCCGGCGCGTCAGGCGGCTCTGGGCGCGGGCCTGCCGCTGCATGTGGAGGCAACGACGGTCAACAAGATGTGCGGCAGCGGCATGCAGGCAGCGATCATGGCGCATGATGCGCTGGCGGCCGGCACGGCGGATGTGATCGTGGCCGGCGGCATGGAGAGCATGTCGGGCGCGCCCTATCTGCTGCTGAAGCATCGCGGCGGCGCGCGCATCGGCCATGATGCGGTGAAGGATTCAATGTATCTGGATGGGCTGGAAGACGCCTATGACCCCGGCCGCCTGATGGGCAGCTTTGCCGAGGAAGCGGCGCGCGATTACCAGTTCAGCCGGCAGGCGCAGGATGATTTCGCCATCGCCAGCCTCACCCGCGCGCAAGCCGCCATCGCCGCCGGTGCCTTTGCCGGCGAGATCGTCCCGGTGACGGTGAGCGGGCGCGGCGGCGATGTGGTGGTGGACATTGACGAGCAGCCCGGCAAGGCGCGCATCGACAAGATTCCCACGCTGAAGCCGGCCTTTGCCAAGGATGGCACCATCACCGCGGCCAATGCCTCCTCGATCAGCGATGGTGCCGCCGCGCTGGTGATGACACGGGCCAGCGTGGCGGACGCGCAAGGGCTGAACGTGAAGGCGCGCGTGGTCGCCCATGCCGCCCATGCGCATGAGCCGTCGCGCTTCACCACCGCGCCGGTGCCGGCGATCCGCAAATGCCTGGCCAAGGCCGGCTGGAGCGTGGCGGACGTTGATCTGTTCGAGGTGAACGAGGCGTTCGCGGCCGTCGCCATGATTGCCATGCAGGATCTGAACATCCCGCACGAGAAACTGAACATCCACGGCGGTGCCTGCGCGCTGGGCCACCCGATCGGCGCATCGGGCGCGCGCATCCTCGCCACCCTGATCGCCGCGCTGGAACTGACCGGCGGCAGGCGCGGGGTGGCCGCGCTGTGCATCGGCGGCGGCGAGGCGACCGCCATGGCGGTGGAGCTGATCTGATGACGCTGGCCGGCAAGACCGCGCTCGTCACCGGTGCCACCAGCGGCATCGGGCTTGCCATTGCCAAGGCGCTGGCGGCGGAGGGCGCGCGGGTGATGATCAATGGCTTTGGCGACGAAGCCCAGATCGCGGCGGCGCGGGCCGAAGCCGGCGACGCGCTCTACCACGGCGCGGACATGAGCAAGCCGGCCGAGATCGCCGCGATGATGGCGGCGGCCGGGGACCAGCTGGGCGGCATCGACATCCTGGTGAACAATGCCGGCATCCAGTTCGTCTCCCCGGTGGAGGACTTCCCGCTGGAAAAGTGGGACGCCATTATCGCCATCAACCTGTCGAGCGCCTTCCACACCACGCGCGCTGCCGTGCCGGGCATGAAGGCGAAGGGCTGGGGGCGGATCATCAACACCGCATCAGCGCACAGCCTGGTCGCCAGCCCCTTCAAGTCCGCCTATGTCGCGGCCAAGCATGGCATCGCCGGCTTCACCAAGGCGATTGCGCTGGAAGTGGCGACGAACGGCGTGACGGTGAACTGCATCAGCCCCGGCTATGTGTGGACGCCGCTGGTGGAAAAGCAGATCCCCGACACGATGGCGGCGCGCGGCCTGACGCGCGAACAGGTGATCGAGGATGTGCTGCTGAAGGCGCAGCCGACCCGCCAGTTCGTGACGGTTGAGCAGGTGGCGGCCACCGCCATCTTCCTGTGCAGCGACGCCGCCAGCCAGATCACCGGGGCCAATATCAGCATGGATGGCGGCTGGACGGCAGCCTGAGACAGCGGCCTGAGATTGGGCGCGGATTCCATCCCCGATATCCCCGTTATCCACAGGCTTGGTGGCCAATATTTCACTTTGACGACTCGGCTGTTGGTGAGACCATCCTTGTGTAGCCGGGAATTGACGGCGGCAGAAATGCCAACGAAATGAACCCGTTACCACGGATCGCGATGGATATTCCGAACCTTTGGTAGGAATTGAAAAGACGAAACGTGCGGCCACGGCACCGCGAATGGGGGCATGGCGCAGGCTGGTGCAAGCCAGGCGCGCAAGGCCCGCCAGAACGGGCCGGAGCCACAGGCTGAAAGGCCGGCACGCACAGGCAGCGGACCATCAGGGGCAACCCCGAAGGCAACGGGCCAGCGGGCAAGGCAGCAGTCTGGCGGCTGGAAGGCCAGCCCGCAGCCCGAAGGCACCCGCTTGCAAAGCCGGGCGCCAGAGGGTGAGGGGCAGGCAGACAGTCGCAGGGCCGGGAAACCCGCCCTTCAGGCCAGACCGGCGGTGTGAACCGCAGGCGCGGCCGGGAGAGGGAAACGACCCGGTCCAGCGCCGGCAGCAAGCACGCCCGGGAGGGCGGAGATGACGCCGGATGCGAAAGTGCCGTGATTGAGCGGAGGCCAGCCGCCGCAGCTCCAGCCGACGAGGCCGTGAGCGCAGGCGCCGACCGAATCTCTGGGCACGACACAGTGGGGGCTGACGGCAACGTCAGCTCCCATTCGTGCGTTGCGCAGCGCCGCGAGCGCGCGCCCCGCGCGCCGACAGGCGCAAGCACGGCCGGCGACCAAAAATGGCGGACCTCAGGCCGCCATTTTCGTGGGTCGTCCGACGGCGCGGCTCCGCCGCGCCCTTTCAATCCTGCTCTTTCTCATCGCGACAGAAGCGGACTCGGCGGCTTTGCCGCCGGCCGCGATCAGCACCACGGTCCTTGCGTGCCTCGACAAGCCCAGTATGAGCGAAATTGGGGCCAGCGGTTCCCGCCCACCCCCAAAGCTCACGCCGTTACGGCTTCACATCCGGCGGCAGTTCACCCGCCATCCCGGCCGCCACCTTCTCCGCCTGCTCCATCACCCGCAGCAGATTGCCGCCGGCGATCTTCTCGCAGTCCGCCTCGCTGAAGCCGCGTTTCAGCAGTTCGGCGATCAGCGCCGGATAGGTTTCCACCCCTTCCAGCCCCGCCGGCGTCGATTCGATGCCATCCAGATCACCGCCGATGCCGACATGATCGATGCCGGCCAGCTTGACGAGATGGGCGATATGATCGGCAACATCGCCAATGCCCACCGGCGGTTCCGGGTTCTTCGCGTCCCAGTCGCGCAGGGCCGCCGCCTGGCGATCGGGCTGGGCGATGTACAGCGCCGCCAGCCGGGCACGTTCGCCGCTGCGCGCCGCCTCCCACGCCTGGCGCCGGGCGTTGATGAAGCCGGGCACGAAGGTGGCCATCACCACGCCGCCATTGGCCGCCACCAGCGGCAGGACATCATCGGGCACATTGCGCACATGATCAGCGATGCCGCGCGCCGACGAATGGCTGAAGATCACCGGCGCCTTGGTTGTGGCCAGCACCGCCTTCATCGTGCCCGGCGACACGTGGGACAGGTCGACCAGCATGCCGATGCGGTTCATCTCGTGAACCACGGCCTTGCCGTAATCAGTCAGCGGCGCGGCGCGGGCGGGCTCGTTGGCGCTGTCGGCCCAGTCGTTGTGCCTGGTGTGGGTCAGCGTCATGTAGCGCACGCCCAGCGCCTGATACATGCGCAGCACGGGCAGGCTGTTGTCGATCTGGCTGCCGCCCTCCACCCCCATCAGGCTGGCAACCTTGCCGGCCTTCTGGATGCGCCGGATATCTGCGGCAGTGCCGGCCAGTTCGAAATCGGCCGGATATTTCGCCACGAAGCCGCGCACGATGTCGATCTGTTCCAGCGTTGCCTTCACCGCTGCCGGGCCGGTGACGGTGGCCGGCACATAGACGCTCCAGAACTGCCCGCCGACATGGCCCTGGTGCAGGCGGGCGACATCGGTCATCAGCGGGCGCTTGAACTGGCGGCTGTCGGCTTTCAGATCCTGTGCCCACCAGCCTTCGCCAAAGCTGCCGCGCAGCGCGCCCGGCCAATCATTGTGGCCATCGATGATCGGCTGGCGCTTCAGCACCGCCTCGGCGCGCTTCATCAGGCCGGCGTCCTGCGCCAGGGCGGTGGAGGACAGGGACGCGGCGGCGACCGCCAGCAGCAGGGCATGTTTGATCATGCCCGCAGACTGCACGGGTCGCCGCGCGCCTTCAAGCCGCCAAATGGCGGGGGCGTGCCGTCACTTCGGCGTATCGGCGGCGGCAGGCGTCGCCGCGCCGGCCTTGGCCTTGACGATGCTCGGCCGCGGGCCGGTCCACGACCAGGCGGCGATCTTCCACCCGGCCTTGCTGTTGTTCATTACGAAGGTCATCCGCGACGGTTCGGCCTTGGCCACGCCGCCCTGCACGAAACTGTAGGTGGCCTGCACAATCACATAGGCCGCGCTGCCGCTCATTTCGGCGCGCAGGGTGCGGCCCAGCGTCACCTTCTCCTCGGTCTTGCCGGCGGCCTTGCTCTCCTTGCCCAGATCGGCCAGCCAGGTGTCGAACGCGTCCTTGCCGCTCCACAAATAGGGCGGCGGCTCGTCGATGATGGTCGGGCTGGCGACATGGGCGGCCTTGAAACCGGCCGCATCGCCGGCGTTGAAGGCGGCAATCGCAGTATCGATGGCAGCGCGCACCGGCGCGGCCGGATCGGCGGTCTTGGCGGTGGCGGGCGCGGCTGCCAGCAGGGCAGCGGCAATCAGCATCATGCGCATGGTTCAACTCTCCCCCGTTTGAACTGGGCAAATGCTACGCCCAATCCCGGCCCGCGCCAAGGGGATGCTGTGGCAGCCTGCCGCCCTCTCTTGCCAGACAGGTGACGGCCCCGCCAAATGTGGGGAGAGAAGACCAACAGGTTTTTGCGAAAGGGACAGCAATGCTCGAAGCCAGTGACCGCCGCGTGTACGGCCCGGATGAACAGGCGTTTCGCGACACGGTGCGAAAAGTCTTCGACAAGGAACTGATCCCCAATCTCGACCGCTATGAGGAAGAGGGCCTTGTTGACCGCAAATTCTGGCGCGCCTGCGGCGAAGCCGGCCTGCTGTGCCCGACCGTGCCCGAAGCCTATGGCGGCCTTGGCCTTGATTTCCGCTACAACGCCATCGTTGACGAGGAGCTGAGCTATGCTGGCTCCTCGGCAGGCATCACGCTGCAGTCCGACATCATTGCCGACTATCTGGTCGCCTATGGCAGCGAGGAGCAGAAGCAGAAATATCTGCCCAAGATGATCAGCGGCGAGCTGATCACCGCCATCGCCATGACCGAACCCGGCGCCGGCAGCGATTTGCAGGGCGTGCGCACCACGGCGAAGAAGGATGGCAACCACTATGTCATCAACGGTTCCAAGACCTATATCACCAACGGCCAGAACGCCGATCTGATCATCGTCGTCGCCAAGACCGATCCGGAGGCCGGCGCCAAGGGCACCAGCCTGATCCTGGTGGAGGCTGATCGCGAGGGCTTCAGCCGTGGCCGCAACCTCGACAAGATCGGCCAGAACAGCGCCGACACGTCGGAGCTGTTCTTCAACGACGTGCGCGTGCCGATGACCAACTGCCTGGGCGAGGAGAACAAGGGCTTCATCTATCTGATGAGCCAGCTGCCGCAGGAGCGCCTGTCCATCGCCATCTCCGCCCAGGCCGGGGCGCAGCGGGCGTTTGACGAAGCGGTGAAATTCGTGAAGGAGCGCAAGGCCTTCGGCAAGACGGTGTGGGATTTCCAGAACACCCAGTTCGTGCTGGCCGGCCTGAAGACCGAGCTGCAGGTGGGCTGGGCCCATATCGACTGGGGGCTGCAAAAGCTGATCGAAGGCACGCTGACCGCCGCCGAAGCCAGCGCCGCCAAGCTGTGGCACACCGAACTGCAGGGCCGCGTGTGCGATGAAGCGCTGCAGCTGCACGGCGGCGCCGGTTACATGAACGAATATCCGATCGCCCGCCTGTGGCGCGATGCCCGCGTGCAGCGGATTTATGGCGGGACGAGCGAGATCATGAAGCTGGTGGTGGCGCGCACCATTTGAGGTGCAGGCGGCGGGATCGGGCAAGCCGGCGCGGCGACTTTGCCGGCGCAGAGGCTTGCCCGAGGCCCGTTCGACGTCACGCGGGCGCATATGCCAGCGCCACCGCGTGCGGCATCTTACGGACTCGGCCCTGCCCCGCTTCTGCCCTTAAGGGGTCGCAATTCGCTGGCATAAGACCCACATCATGACCGTGATTGCAACCGCCCTGCACGCTGCCGAGCCCGCCCCTGCCGCCGCCAAGCCTGCCGGCATGGCCGGGGAGGATATGGCGATGATCACGCTCGCCGCCGGCATCGGGCGGGAACTGGCGGCGTACCGGCCGGCCATCTATTGGGTCGACACCATTGCCAGCGCCGTGGTGGGCTGGGGCGCGCTCACCGCGTTGATCCTGCTTCCCGGCTTGCCGCTGGCCGCATCCGCCGCACTCGCGCTGGTCGCGGTGCTGGCGCTCTATCGCCTGGGCAGCTTCATCCACGAGATCACCCACATGAAGGAGGCCAGCGTGCCGGGCTACCGGCTGGGCTGGAACATCATGGCCGGCATCCCGTTGATGATCCCCAGCTTCATGTACGAAGGGGTGCACACACTGCACCATGCGAAGAACCGTTACGGCACGGCGCGCGATCCCGAATATATGGCCCTCGCGCTGAAGCCCAAGTTCAGCGTGCCGCTGTTCGTGGTGGTGGCAGCGCTTGGCCCCGTCGGCCTGCTGATCCGCTGGGCGGTGCTGGCGCCGCTGTCGCTGATCCCGCCGGTGCGCCGCTTTGTGCGGGCGCGGTTCTCGGCCCTGTCGATCAACCCCGATTTCCACCGCGAGCCGGTGACCGGCGCTGCCCGGCGGCGCTGGGACGTGATGGAGGCGGCGACCTCGCTGTTTGCCATCGCGGTGCTGGCGGGCGTCGCCGCCGGCCTGATCCCCCTGCGCGCCTTCGGCCTGTGGCTGGCAGTGCTGTCAGCCTCCATGGTGCTGAACCAGATCCGCACGCTCGCCGCCCACCTTTGGGAGAATGACGGCAGCCAGATGAGCATCACCGCCCAGTATCTGGACAGCGTGAACGTGCCGCCGCCGGCGTGGCTCCCGGAACTGTGGGCACCGGTGGGCCTGCGTTACCACGCGCTGCACCATCTGCTGCCCGGCCTGCCCTATCACGCCCTGCCCGAAGCCCACCGCCGCCTGGTGGCCGGCCTGCCTCAGGGCAGCGCCTATCACGGCGGCAACCACAAGACGCTGGGCGGGGTGATTGCCCGGCTGTGGGCCGAAGCCGGCAGCGCTCGCGTTTAAACAGAAAGAAGAAAAGCCTCCGCCCCGAATCAAGTCCGGGGTGACGTAGGTTTGTTGTTATGCGCGCATTCGCCATCGGACGCGCCGCCCCAACAAAAGTGGGTCGAGGGCCTCAGGCCCTGGCCGCCGGAGGCCCACTCAGTTCCTCCTAGACCCGCCCATGCTCCTGCATCCACGCCATCACGCGGCCCATCGCCATTTCCATCAGGTGGGGCGCCATGTCCTCCGGCGGCGGCGGCAGGCTGTCGAACACGCGGCTTTCGCTCAGCAGCTGGTCGCCGCGCGCCACCACGAAGCCCTGCCAGCCCTTGTCGCGCACCATGTTGCAGATGTCGGTATAGCTGTGCAGGCCGCCGGCATAGGCCAGGAAGCGGCGCGGCTTGCCGGGCACGTTGGCGCCCATGTACCAGCTGTTGGCCTGCGGCAGCAACGTCATCGCTGCGGTCTGGTCGACATGGTCGGTCCACGCCTGTTCGGCCTCGCGGCTGGCCTCGATGCGGCCGGCCTGGTTGGCGTTCAGCGACGCGATGATGGAGGCCACATATTCCACATGCTGTTCGATGCTGTGGATCATGTTGGTCAGCACGGAAGGCGAGCCCGGCCCGGTGATCAGGAACAGATTGGGGAAACCGGCGACCATCAGGCCGAGATAGGTTTCGGGGCCGGCGGCCCAATGTTCCTGGATGGTCTCCCCGCCCACGCCCCGGATATCGATGCGTTCAATGGCGCCGGTCATGGCGTCAAAGCCGGTGGCCAGCACCACCGCATCGAAGGCGAATTCATTGTGCGCCGTCTTGATGCCCGTCGCGGTGAAACGGTCGAGCGGGTCGGCGCGCAGGTCGACAAGGCTGACATTGTCGCGATTGTAGGTGGCGTAATAGCCGGTATCGACGCACGGGCGCTTGGTGCCGAACGGGTGGTCCTTGGGCGTCAGCAGCTCGGCGACCTTCGGATCTTTCACCTGCTCGCGGATCTTGGCGGCAACGAAATCGGCGATGATCTTGTTGGCGGCCGGATCAATGCCCTGATCGGTGAAGGCAGAGAGGATGCGGAAACCGCCCCACGCCCAGCGCCGCTCAAGTTCGGCCATGATCTCGTCGGGTGGGGTCTGGGTGGCGATGGCGTTCTCGCGTGCCTCGTTCCAGAAACCGCCGACGGTGGCGCGGCTGCGGGCGCGGTAGGCGCGCGGGTCGGTCAGCCATTCCTGCCAGTCGCCCTCCGGAATCGGACCGTTGTGCGCCGGCATCGAATAGTTGGGCGTGCGCTGGAAGACGGTGAGGTGCGCGGCGGTCTCGGCGATGATCGGGATCGACTGGATGGCCGACGAACCGGTGCCGATGATTCCGACACGCTGGCCGGTGAAATCGACGCCGTCATGCGGCCAGCGCGAGGTGCGGTAGATGGTGCCCTGATAGTCTTCGATCCCGGCGAAAGTGACATCAGTGGGGACGGAGAGGCAGCCCGTGGCCATCACCACGAAGCGTGCCTTCAGCACCTCCCCACTGTCGAGCGTGACGTTCCAGCCCTCGGCCGCCGCATCCCAGTGGGCAGCGGTGACGCGGGTGTTGAAGCGGATGTCGCCGCGCAAATCGAAGCGGTCGGCGACATGGTTGGCATAGGCCAGCAGTTCCGGCTGCGGCGCGTAACGCTCGCTCCAGCGCCATTCCTGTTCCAGCTTTTCGTCAAAGCCGAAGCTGTACTCCAGGCTCTGGATGTCCACCCGCGCGCCTGGGTAGCGGTTCCAGTACCAGGTGCCGCCAACGCCGCTGCCGGCCTCGATCACCTGCGCCGACAGCCCCTGTTCCCGCGCCTTCAGGAGCATGTACATGCCGGAAAATCCGGCCCCGACGATCAGCACGTCCAGACGATCGGCCATCACACCCTCCCCAGTGTCCGTTCCCCTGTGCGGGGATTTTGTGTCAGGCTATCACGCGGCGGGCGGGGGTGAAGCTCGGAATAATGGGTGTGACGAAAAGCGAAGGGCCCGGCGCCTTGCGGCACCGGGCCCCTGCCCTGTTTTCAGCTGGTCTGGCTCAGGCGGCCGGCTTGGCCGGGGCCGGAGCGGCAGCGGTCTCGGCCGGAGCCTGGGTCGCCGCGACCACCGGAACCGCCGGGGCGGTTTCGCCCTTCAGCGCCGGATAGTCCTTCAGCATCTTGTAACCGCCCAGCGGACGATTGATGCCCTGGTGGCAGGTGGCGCAGTTCACCTTCAGCGGATCACCATGCGGGCCACGGCGGTTGCCATAAAGGCCCTTGCCATTGGCCGGCCACACCGCGTCGAGCGCGCTGATGTAGTTGTTGTTGATGTCCCGCACCATGCGGATGCCGTACCAGGCGTTCACACGCTGGGCCCGGCTGTCCGACCACTTCGCGAAATTGTTCGAGTTGTGGCAGAAGCTGCAGTTCACGCCGAGGCCCTGGCTCATGTGCATCATGAGGCCATAGGTCTTCTCGGTCTGCTGGATGGCGGCATGGCTGGTCGGCGTCGGGTGGGCCTTGCCGCCGACACGGATGCTTTCCTTGCCCAACAGATAATCCGTGAACGGATCATAGTTCAGGCTGGCATAGGCCACGCTCTGCGCCGGGGTGTTGCCGCCGCGCTTGTTGCCCGTGATGGTGGACGGGTTGGGCATGGCGGTCGACCAGTTGTTCACCGGCACCGGGTTGCCGCGGTGGCAGGTCCAGCAGGTCACGCCGGCATTTTCCTGGCCCGCCGTCTCGCCATAGTTGTTGGCGAAGTGCGGGCGCCAGCTGGCGTTGATGTTGCGGGTCATCTGCAACATCTTGCGGGCGACGACCTTGGTGTACTTCTCGTCAGACGCCATGTTTTCCGGATTGTGGCAGTAGGTGCAGCCACCATCCTTCACCTTGTCGTCCGGCGCCACCCAGGTCACCATGGCCTGCATCAGATAGTTGAACTGGTCCACCGAGACATCGCCCAGCACCTGGACGTTCTCATAGGCCGTGCTCGCCTTCTGGCTGGTCAGCATTTCCGGGGTCAGCTCGTAAGGCGGCGGCGGAATGTCACCCACCTTGGCGTGGCTGTCCGGATCGCTGATCTGCACCATTGCCGTGCCGCGCGGGCCAACCTGCTGCTGGTCTTTCTTGCCCAGTTCGCAGCCAGCCAGCAGCAGGGCCGGCAGAGCGATGATAACAAGCTTGTTCAGCGCGTTCATTGCGGAGCTCCCGGAAGCGAGGCGGGATCAACGACACCGGTTTCCGGATACTGCAGCGCGAAACCGTGCTGCACGGCCCAGAGGTACCAGTTGTCGACGACAGTGCCGGTGAGCAGGATGCCGATGCCGCCGGTCAGCGTCGTCAGCACCGCAAACCACCAGGCCCAGCGGTGGATCGATTCCATGGTGGCGTTCCAGCCCATCGTCCAGCGCCAGAACAGCGCAGCGCGTTCTGACGCAGTGCCACGATCGGTGATCTGTTCGATTTCGCGTTCACCGCCATAGCGGCCGACGGCAAGGATGGTCGCGCCGTGCATGGCGAACAGCAGGGTCGAACCGTAAAGGAACACAATGCTGAGCGCGTGGAACGGGTTGTAGAACAGGTTGCCGTAGCGGATCGAGAAGGCCGCCGTCCAATCGAGGTGGGGGAAGATGCCGAACGGCACGGCTTCCGCCCAGCTGCCCATCATCATCGGACGGATGAAGCCGAGCACCAGGTACAGCCAGATCGCCGAGGCGAAGGCCCAGGCGACGTGCGTGCCCATGCCCAGTTCCTTGGCGCGGACATAGGTGCGGGCCCACCACAGCAGGATGGCCGCGGTGAGGAAGAAGCCGGCGGCAATCCACCAGCCACCTTCATTCAGCGGCACGCCGATGGTGAAGCCATATTTGGCCGGCGGCGGCTCGAGCGCCAGCCAGAAGAACTGGCGGACGAACTGGATCGGATTCCAGTTCACCGAGGCCGCCATGTTAAGGCCGATGATCTCGATGGCGATGAAGCCGGAGATGAGCGAGGCGAGGCCCAGCTTGCCCAGATAGACCGGGCCGATCTGGGCGCCGCCGAGCTTGCCCATGAGCCACGAGGTGCCGAACGGCCCGAAGCGGGCATCGTTGTTGGGACCCAGCGGCACGCCAGGTTCCAGCTCACCGCGGAGCTGAACCTGCGTGAAGATGTTCTGATAAGCCATGGTGCTTGTCCGTCCTCAACGCCAGATCGGCAGGTTGAGCCACCAGGTCCACCATTCCGGCCAGCCACGCGACCAGAACGGACCCGAGATGATGATACACACCGCACTCCAGAAGCCGGCATTCATCGCCAGCAGCAGGCCCACGCGGTGGATACCCAGCGTGCCGACCGA
This sequence comes from Sphingomonadales bacterium, assembly GCA_037131365.1. GTDB lineage: Bacteria > Pseudomonadota > Alphaproteobacteria > Sphingomonadales > Sphingomonadaceae > Sandarakinorhabdus. Next base: position 38,322 of record JBAXRE010000011.1, on the reverse strand, counting down.
ATAACCGATCAGATCGCGGAAGAACGTGTCTTCATACTCCGGCGACTTCACCGTCTCACCCGGGGCCGGGTTCACGGCCGACAGGACGAGCGCGCCGTGCAGGCCGAGCGCCAGGGTGGTGGTGAAGAAGAAGCTCACCGCCAGCATGTGCGCCGGGTTGTAGTGGAAGTGCAGATATTGGTAGCCGGTGTTCGACACCCAATCGAGGTGCGGGAAGATGCCGTAGGGGAAACCATAGCCCCAGGCGCCCATCAGCAGCGGGCGGAACACGACCAGGGTGACATAGGCGAAGATGGCCATGCCGAATGCGGCCGGCACGTGGTAACCGATGCCGAGCTTGCGGCAGATTTCCACTTCGCGCAGCGCCCAGCTGACAAAGGCCCCGATCGCGCAGATCGTGATGATCTGCCACAGACCGCCTTCGCGCAGCGGTGCCAGGCTCAGCCCGTACTTGATGTCAGGCGGAGCGATATTGATAAGCCACGGGTTCCACGTCGGCCCGATGGCGGCCCCCCACAGGATCAGTGCGGTGCCAAGGGCAGCAAAGAACAGCGTCGTGACCCCGAAGAACCCGACGTAAAAAGGACCAATCCAGAAGTCGAAGAGGTCGCCGCCAATGAGCGTGCCCCCACGAACGCGATATTTTCGTTCAAAACTCAACACTGCCATGGCGCACCTCCCCCATGGATCAGTCGCCCGTCAACGGGCGCCCGACCGGGCCAGTTGCTGTGTGCGGATGGGCGGGCGGTTTTGCCATCCCGCCCATCGCGCGCTAGACCGGATAGCTCCGGGCAGCCTGACGGATGTCAGACGGCCGGGGTGGCTTCCGTGATGGCCGCAGTCGCCTTCGGCTCGGCACCATCCAACCAGTTGTACCGGTCGGTGCTGAGCAGGATGAAGTGGATCAGGACGGCCAGCGTGAACAGGAAGACCGCCAGGGCGGTCAGGATGCGCTGCGGGTTGAAAGTCTGCCAGATCTTCCACATTGTCGTCGCTCCTTAAGCCAGCGGCGCAGCAGCGGCGTTGGCGCTCGCCTGCTGAACCTGGTGGATTTCGGTGGCCGCATACGCACGCTTGGTGCCGAACCACGGGCGCCACACCCAAACCAGCCAGTGAGCAATCACGGCCACAATCACGAAGAACGCCATCGAGACGACGAAGCCCCGGTGGAACTCCTTCGCTTCAGCGTCGGTCAGGTACGTACCCGGACCAATCTTGTTGTCACTCATGCCTTTTCCTCCGATGGTTCCGCCGCACGTGGTCAAAATGACCTCGCCCGACCGGCGGCTTCGCGGCGTAGGATGATTCCACCGCAAAGAGACTGAGAACGATAAGGGAATTCACCCCGCCGTCCAATGCTTTTCCTTGCCTGTCATGGCAAGTTTGTAACACTTTGAAAAGGGGCTGATTGCAGTCATCACGCCGCCTGTGCTTCGTAAAGGCGCGCCGCTGCCCGCAGCCGCTCGATGGTCACGATCTTTTCGCCCGCATCGCGGGCCGCGCGTTCGGCGGCGTCACGCAGCCGCTTGGCTGCCGAGATGCGCACCAGCACCGGTTCCTTGTCGACCATGCGATCAAGCTCGGAACGGGCGTCATCTTCCCAGGTCACCGGCTCCAGCAGGCGCGACGGGGTGGCATCGGCCTTGTCCATCATGGTGGACAGCGGCAGGATGAAGAACAGCGCATCGAACAGCGCGTTGCACACTTCCTGCATCAGCCAGGTGCAGCCGGCATAGCCCATGAACGGCGTGCCGGTGTGGCGCCGGATGGCGGCGCCGGGGAAGCTGGCATTGATGTAGATGGAGCGGCTGCCGGTTTCGGCCATGTACAGCCGCTCGTTATAGCTGCCGAACACGATCAGCGGGCTGGTGGTGGCGATCGCCTGCTTCACCGCCTCGTTGTCGGGCTTCACGCCGGCATTGCGCTGGAAGGCGAAGGCGCAGGGCATGCCCATGTCCTCTTCCAGGAACACGCGCATGCCGCGGGTGTAGGTTTCGGTGGCCACGATGCCGAAGCTGGCGGTGGCGAAGAAATCCTGCGTCACCGAACGCCACAGATCCCACAGCGGCTTGATCGTGGTGTGCTTTTCCTTCTCGATGAACGGCTCCGGATCAACACCGGTGAGCTCGCCGAGCTTGTGCAGGAAGGCGGTGGTGCTGGCCAGGCCGATCGGCGCCTGCAGGTAGGGGCGCTCCAGCGTCTCGCACAGGTTGCGGCCCCATTCGCGGTACATGCACACGTTGACCGAGGCATCGGCAAGGCGGCGGATGTCGGCAAGGTGCGTCCCCAGCGGGAACACCATGTTCACTTCGCAGCCGATGCCTTCGATCAGGCGGCGGATTTCCGCCAGATCAGACGGCATGTTGAAGGTGCCATACTGCGGCCCGATGATGTTGACGAGCGGCTTCTCACCCTCTTTCCGCACCTTCGGCGCCGGCATCTTCTTCGGCCCGAATTCCTTCCACAGCCAGGTCAGCGCGCGGTCGGCGGACTGCCACTGGTCCTCATCGATGGTGCGCGGCAAAAAGCGGGCGATGCTGGTGCCTTCCGGCGTCACGCCGCCGCCGATCATTTCGGCGATGGAGCCGGTGACGACGACCGACGGCAGCGCCGGATCGAGCGTCTTCCAGGCGCGCTTCATGGCGCCTTCGGTGCCGGTCTTGCCCAGTTCTTCCTCGCCCAGGCCGGTGACGACGATGGGCAGCTCGTGCGGCGGCAGGCCATCGGTATAGTGCAGCACCGAGGTGACCGGCAGATTCTCGCAGCCCACCGGGCCGTCGATGACAACCTGCAGGCCCTTCACTGAGGTGAAGCTGTACACAGCGCCCCAGTAACCGCCGGCCCGATCATGATCGAGAACGAGCATCTCAGTTCCCCACCGCTTCTTCCGCCTTGGCGGCGGCGATCATCTTGGCAGCGAACTTCTTCTTGAACTCCGGACGGTCCTTCGGAACATCTTCCCAGATGCCGGCGGCATGGCCTTCGCCAACGCCGCCGAAGAAGTCCTTCATCATGTCGAACCGGCCCTTGTTGCCAAGGGCACCGTTGATGACCTGCGCCAGGCTGCCCGCCCCCGCCGGCCCCATCAGCGGCCGCGCCGAGATGAGGTTGGTGAAGTAAAGGCCGGGGATGGCGCGCGTCTTGGCGTGCTGGACAACCGGCGTGGTGCCGATGGCCAGATCGGGTTCAAACGCGTCCACGGCGTGGATGTCCTGCTCCAGGCTGGCGCGGTACTGGATCTTGGTCCCCCGGGCTTCCAGCCACTCGCGATCCGGATCAGACCAGCGCGTGCGCGGGCAGGCGGTGCCCACATACGGCACTTCGGCGCCCGATTCGATCAGCAGGCGGGCCACCAGCAGTTCGGAGCCTTCATAGCCCGACACGGTGATGCGGCCCTTGATCGGCTTGGCGGCCAGCGCGCCGGCAATGGCCGGCAGCCACTTGTTCTGCGCGGCAGCCACCTTGTCGGCCGAAAGGCCGAAGGCGTCACCAATCGCGGCGAGCCAGGCGGCGGTGCCATCGCGGCCCACCGGGGCCGAACCCACGATGGTGCGGCCGGCGGCTTCGAATTCGCGCACTGCGGCAGTGTAGAAGGGGTGGATGGCGGCCACGACCGGGGAGGCCAGCGCGGCATAAAGCTCCCGCCATTCTCTCGTCGGCACCACCGGGCCCGTCGTCAGGCCCATCGGTTCCAGCAGCATGGAGATGCCAACCGGGTCAGCCGGGAACATCTCGCCCAGCAGCGTCACGGTCGGCTTGTCGGGCATCACGGCGGGCGCCGCCACCGGGCCGGCCATGATTTCTTCACGCGCATATTTCAGCATCGCGCCGGCCAGCACGTCCTTGGCCTCGGCATGGGTGGGCACGCCAAAGCCCGGCACGTCGATGCCGATGATGCGCACGCCGTTGATCGAATCAGGCAGCAGCTGCAGCGGCACGCCCGACGCGGTGGGCACGCACAGATTGGTCACCACGATCGTGTCGTACTTCTCCGGATCGGCCATGTCGTGCACGGCATCGCGGATATCCTCGAACAGCTTGCCGGTGACGAGCGTTTCCGAATTGAACGGAACATAGCCGACAGTGCGGCGGGCGCCATAGAAGTGCGACGTGAAGGTGAGGCCATAGACGCAGCAGGCCGAGCCGGAGAGGATCGTCGCGGTGCGGCGCATGCGCAGGCCGACACGCAAGCTGCCGAACGCCGGGCACATCGATTGCGGCTGGTCGTGCGGGCCCTTGGGATAATCGGCGGCATAGCGCGCCAGCACGTCCGACTTGCCGGCCTTGGCGGCGGCATCGCGCAGAGTGTCGGCGCCGGCGTGGCAGCCGGCCCCTTCGGCCGGAGGAACCGCGAGGTCCTCAGACATTGTCGTACACCACTTCCAGGCTCGGCTTCGTCTCATAGACGCCCCCGCGCAGATCGGCCTGGGTGGCCGGCTTCAGCACGAAGTTGCCGCCGGTGTCTTCCGGCTTGAACAGGCCGAGCAGACCATCCTGGTCGAGCGGGGTCGGGCGCACCGGCGGCGCGGTTTCGACTGCCTGCGCCAGTTCGGCAAACAGCGGGCCCCACGGACCATCGGGCGTGCCAATGATCTGGTAGTTGGCCGATTTCTTGCGGATATCCTCGTGCGCCGGGATGCTGACCAGCACCGGAATGCCGACCGCCTTGGCAAAGGCCTGGGCTTCGCCCGAACCATCATCCTTGTTGATCAGGATGCCGGCGACGCCGACATTGCCGCCCATCTTGCGGAAATATTCCACCGCTTTGCAGACATTGTTGGCGACATAGAGCGACTGCAGGTCGTTCGAGCCGACGACGATCACCTTCTGGCACATGTCACGTGCGATCGGCAGGCCGAAGCCGCCGCACACCACGTCGCCCAGGAAATCGAGCAGCACATAATCGAAGCCCCAATCGTGGAAGCCCAGCTTTTCGATGGTCTCGAAACCATGGATGATGCCGCGGCCGCCGCAGCCACGGCCCACTTCCGGCCCGCCCAGTTCCATGGCGAACACGCCGTCGCGCTGGAAGCAGACGTCCTCGATGGTCAGTTCCTCGCCGGTCAGCTTCTTCTTGGAGCTGGTCTCGATGATGGTCGGCGTCGCCTTGCCGCCGAACAGCAGGCTGGTGGTGTCGCTCTTCGGGTCGCAGCCGATCAGCAGCACGCGCTTGCCCTGCTGCGCCATCATGTAGGACAGGTTGGCGAGCGCAAAGCTCTTGCCCGAACCGCCCTTGCCATAGATGGCGATGATCTGGGTTTCCTTGGTCACTTCACCGGTGTGAACGGGGTCAGGCTCGATGGCGGCCTCTTCACGAAGAGCAGCGACCTGATCGAGGAGTTGATTGATGCTCATGCGATATCTCTCCAGTCGAAGACCATCTTGAGACAATTGGGGTCCGAGAAGGCCTGACCATAAGCGGTCGGCGCCTCCGTGGCCGGCACCTTGTGCGTCACAAGGCCCTCGAGTGACAGCGAACCAGCGCCCACCATGGCGAGACATGTCGCCAGATCGTCAGGCTGGAACTCAGTGGCGATGCGGATGCGAAGTTCACGCCGGAACGCCGGCGCGAAGTTGAACGACAGCGGATCGCTGTAGAAGCCGGCCAGCACGATCTCGCCCCCACGCGCCATGTGCATGACGGTCTGGTCGATCACGCGGTGGTCACCGCTGGCGTCATAGACCGAACGGTAATCCCGCCGCTCGTCGGTCTCGGGCCTGACCACCCGATATCCTTCCGCCCCGCTCATGCGGGCGTCGTTGATTTCCCACACCGTCGGCTCGACACCCGCGGCCAGCGCCAGGCGCGCCAGCAGGCGGCCGAGCACGCCGTGGCCGATGATCAGATCCGGCATCGCGCCGCCAACCACCGCATGCTGGGCGGTGGCCGCCAGGCTCATCAGCACGGCTTTCTCGTGCAGGTCGGCCGGCAGCGGAATCACGCGGGCTGCGCCGGTGATCAGCGTCTTCGCCTGGCCGCCGAACAGCCCGCGCGCGCCTTCGAATTTCGACGATCCGGGCACGAACACCGATCGGCCGATCATGGCCTTCTGGTTGTCGCCGGCGTCCACGACGGTGCCGACCGCTTCATATCCGGGAACCAACGGATAGCCCATGCCCGGGAACATCGGCATGGAGCCGTTATACATCAGCTTTTCCGTGCCCATGGAGATGCCCGACCAATCGATCGCGACCACCACATCATCGGCACCCGGCGGCGTGAGAGCAAGGCGGCGCATGGCAACGCGCTCCGGCTCCTCCACCACAACGGCCAATGTTTCCATCAACAAACCCCTCAAGTGAACCGCCTGGCCTTGCCCCGCCCGACAGCTCCTTAACCTGCGGCAATATAGCCACTTCGTCTCGCGCTGTAATGCGGCCTGATGTTTTGGGGAAGTCCAAAAATGCGACCTTCACGGTCGTCTTTCGGCTTGACGAAACCGGGAAAGCCGTTCTCGCTGGCCGGCCGCTTGAGTCTGGCCTCAGCGCTCTGCCACAATCAGCCGCGTGACCATGGGCAACGCTGTTCCCACCTCGCGCGCGCTGGCGAATCCGGCGCCGGCCAGCAGCGTCAGATAATCGGCCACGGTGCGCGGCCGGCCTGATCCCATCGCCCACAGATAAAGGCCGAAATAGGCGTCGCCCATCACCTCGGCACCGGGCGTGCCGGCCATGGGTTCGGCGATCAGCAGCCGGCCGCCGGGGGGCAGCGCCGCCCACGCCTTGCGCAGCAGGCCGCGCACCACCTCGTCATCATGATCATGGCAGATGCGAACCAGGCTGATCACGTCGGCCCCCTGCGGCAGCGGATCATCGCGGAAGCTGCCGCCGTGCAGCGCGACGTGGGACAGGCCCCGGCTCGCCAGCTTCGCCTTCGCGCCGGCCACCACCGCCGGCAGATCGAACAATTTCAGGCTCAGCCGCGGATGGCGCGCCGCCACTTCGGCCAGGAAGGCACCGTGGCCGCCGCCCACATCCATCAGGCACTGGTGGCGGTTGAAATCATAGGCATCCAGCACCTGTTCGGCGACCATCGGCTGGCTGGCGGCCATCAGCGCCGAATAGGGCGCCACCGCACCGTCGCCCGCCCCCTGCCAGCTCGCCGCGTCCTCGGCCGCCGGCTTGCCCTGCCCGGCGGCGGGTGCATAGGTCCAGAACGCCGCCAGCTTGCCCTGGCCGCGCCCGCCCCGCAGCATGGCCAGCGGATCGGCCAGATCATCATAGAACAACTTGTGATGCTCGATCATCGCCAGCGCGCCCTGGTTGGTCGAAAGCGCCGCGCCGCGCTGGCCCAGCACCCACAGGTCGGGCGCCGCCAACTCCACCAGATCAATCGCCTTGGCCGCGCCCAGCAGCCGCTGCATCGCCTCGAGGGACAGGCCGGCGTTCTGCGCCAGCTCCCCCGTCATCGCCGGGCCTTCGCTCAGGCGGCGGATGATGCCGGCGTCCACCGCGGCGGTGAGCGCCTTGGTCTGCACAAAGCCGGTGATCACCGCGAACATGCTGTTGGCGTGGTAACGCGCCGTGCGCCGCATGAACGGATTGCGCATGGCAAAGCGCTGGAACGCCGGGTTGGCCAGCACGCGGTTGCGGCCGTTCAACCAGCGCAGTTTCCATCCGTTCGCAGTGTTGCCGGCCATGACGTCCCGTGGTTGCTCGCTCATCAGGTCTGGACAGGCGCGGCACAAACGTCAATCATGACCGCTCTGGTCGGGTATAGACCCCAGACCTTAAGAACTCGTGATTCGGATACGCGCTTTGGCAGGCCAGGAAACTGTTGTCATCATCGGTGCCGGCATGGGCGGGCTTTCGGCCGCCGTGCTGCTGGCGGCACGCGGCATTCCCGTCACTGTGGTGGAGCGCATGGCGGCACCCGGCGGCAAGCTGCGCACCGTCGATGTTGGCGGCGTTGCGGTGGATGCCGGGCCCACCGTCTTCACCCACCGGCCGGTGTTCGAACGCATCTTCGCCGATGCCGGCGCCCGGCTGGACGATCATCTCACCCTGGTGAAATCCGACCGGCTGGCCCGCCACGCCTGGCAGGATGGCAGCAGCCTTGATCTGTGGGCCGATCATGCCCGCAGCCGCGATGCCGTCGCCGCGTTCGCTGGCCCTCAGGAGGCCGAAGGCTGGACCCGCTTTCAGGCCGAAGCCGCGCGCATCTGGAACGCGCTGGAAACCCGTTTCATGGAAAGCCCGGCGATGGGCCCCATTGGCCTGTCGCTGAAATACGCCCCCTTCCACCTGCACGAGATGTTCGCGATCAACCCGTTCGCGACGCTGTGGAACACATTGGGCAAATATTTCCGCGATCCGCGCCTGCGCCAGCTTTATGGCCGCTATGCCACCTACACCGGTGCCGATCCCTTCCAGGCCACTGCCACGCTGATGCTGATCGCCCATCTGGAAGCGCGCGGCGTCTGGCTGGTGGACGGCGGCATGCACGAAGTGGCGCGCCAGATGGCGGCGCTGGCGCAGCGCCTGGGCGCGCGTTTCCATTACAACGCCCATGTCGCCGAGATCATGGTGAAGAACGGCCGGGCCGCCGGGGTGAAACTGGCATCCGGCGAGGAGATCCCCGCCCGCGACGTGCTATCCAACAGCGACATTTCGGCGATTGCCGATGGCCGCTTCGGCCCCGCCGCCGCCGGGGCCGTCACCGGCGTCAAGCCCCACGAACGCTCGCTCTCCGCCCTTGTCACCATGATGACGGCGCACGCCTCCGGCTTCGCGCTTGACCGTCACAATGTCTTCTTTTCCACCGATTACGCGGCGGAGTTCCGCCACATCTTTGCCCAGAACAAGTTGCCGACCGAGCCCAGCATCTATATCTGCGCGCAGGATCGTGGCATCGCGGCGACTGGGGCGGGGCCTGAGCGCTTCCAGTTGATCGTCAACGCCCCGCCTTCGGGCGACGGCGTCCCCCCAACCGACGAGGAGATGGCCCAATGTCAGACAGCAACCCTGGCCGTTCTGGCGCGGTGCGGCCTGACGCTGACGCCAACAGCGATGGTGCCGGTGGGGCCGGCGATGTTCGAGGCGCTTTTCCCTTCGAGCGGTGGGGCCCTTTATGGTCGGGCCTCGCACGGGTGGCAGGCCAGCTTCCGCCGGCCTGGCAGCAAGACGAAACTGCCCGGACTCTGGGTCGCCAGTGGTTCGGCGCATCCGGGGGCGGGCGTGCCGATGGCGGCCTTGTCCGGCCGCTTGGCGAGCGCAGCGATTCTCGCGGACCGCGCTTCGATCAGGACGTTGCACCCGGTGGCTACCGCTGGTGGTATGTCGACGCCGAAAGCGACTGCGGCACCTTCGGCCTGACGATCATCGCCTTCATCGGCTCGGTCTTCTCGCCCTATTACAAGGCGGCCGGGCGGGGGGATCCGGAAAATCATGTCTCGCTGAACGTCGCCCTCTATGGCCCGCGCGGCCGGCGCTGGACGATGACGGAACGCGGCCGCGGTGCCCTGTGGCGCGATGCGGCAACGCTCAGGATCGGCCCCAGCCAGTTGCGCTGGGATGGCGAGACGCTGGTGATCGATATCGAGGAGGCGGGCGCCGTCTTCCCGCTGAACGCCCGCGGCCAGGTGCGCGTCACGCCCAAAGTGTTCGGCCAGCGCCGCTTCCGCCTTGATCCCGGCGGCCGCCACATGTGGGAACCGCTGGGCCCGTGCGCACGGGTGGAGGCCGATTTCACCGATCCGGCGATCCGCTGGTCGGGCACCGGTTATCTGGACGCCAACCACGGCAGTGAATCGCTGGAGGACGGCTTTGCCGACTGGCAGTGGAGCCGTGCCCATCTCAAGGACGGTTCCACCGCCGTGATGTACGAAGGCCAGCTGAAGGACGGCACCGATTTCGGCATGGCCCTGCGCATCACGCCCGATAGCCAGGCCGAAGTGATGGAAATGCCCGCCCCCGTGGTGCTGCCCAAGACCGCCTGGCGCCTCGACCGCAGCACCCGCGCCGACGCCGGCTACACCGCGAGGCTGCGCGCCACCTGGGAAGACACGCCGTTCTACAGCCGCACCGCGCTCGCCACCCGACTGTGGGGGGAGGACGTGGTGGCCGTGCACGAATCGCTCAACATGCGGCGTTTCGATACCGGCGCGGTGCAGTGGATGCTGCCGTGGCGGATGCCGCGGAAGGTGTGATCACACGCGTTCGTGCCTGCCGGTCAGCATGGGCCGGCTTATTGGCATTAGGTGCCACGGCGACTTTGCTATAGGGGTAAATTGCAAAGCTGGATAATGGCGTCCGGGCGGCGACAGGACTATCCACGGCAGTGGCCAAAGGTGACGATCCTCCCGGCCGCAAGACGGCACCGCATTCGGAAGGCAGCGATGCGGCCGAAGGGCTTGGCGGTGCCTTCCCCATCGTCGGCATCGGCATGTCGGCGGGCGGGCTGGAGGCGGTCACCACACTGCTGAATGCCATGCCGGCCGACAGCGGCATGGGCTTTGTCATCGTCCAGCATCTCGATCCCACCCGCGAAAGCCTGCTGGCCGATCTGCTGCGCCGTGAAACCACCATGGCGGTCGTCCAGATCGAGGATGGCATGCGGGTGGAGCCCAACCGCGTCCATGTCATCGTGCCGGCCAAGACGGTGCTGATCGCCGATGGCATATTGCAGCTTGTCGAACCATCGGCGCCGCGCGGCCACCGCCATCCCATCGACAGTTTCTTCAGCGCGCTGGCGCAGGACCAGAAGGCCCAGGCCATCGCCATCGTGCTGTCCGGCGCCGGCAGCAACGGCACCGCCGGCCTGGCCGACATCAAGCAGGCCGGCGGCATGTGCATCGCGCAGGATCCGCTGACCGCTCGCTTCGACAGCATGCCGCGCCATGCCATCGCCTCCGATTTCGTCGACATGGTGCTGGCACCGGACGCCATGCCGGCAGCGCTGCTGGGTTATATCCACCACAGCTATGTCCACGCCCGCCAGCCGGAGATGCTGGTGCCGCCTGGCGAAGCCCCATCAGCGGCCGGCCTCGACGATGTGTTGGCGCTGCTGCACGCGCGCGGCGGCCATGATTTCAGCCAATACAAGCCCAACACGCTGTCACGCCGCGTCCACCGCCGCATGGGCATCACCAAGCTGGAAAAGCTGGGTGACTATCTCGATCTGCTGGCCCGCGACCCCGAGGAGGCCGCGGCGCTGGTGAAGGACATGCTGATCCACGTCACTGCCTTCTTCCGCGATCCGGAAGCCTGGGAGGCGCTGGACAGCCAGGTGATCGCCCCCATCGTCGCCAATGCCCAGACCGGCCAGGCCATCCGGGTGTGGGTGCCGGCCTGCTCAACCGGCGAGGAAGTCTACACCATCGCCATGATCCTGATCGAACGCTGCGAGGCGGCCGGCAAGGACATCGCCATCAAGATCTTCGGCACCGACACCGCCGAGCATCACCTGACCGAAGCGCGCAAGGCAACGTTCCCCGGCAGCATGGTCGAAAGCCTGCCGACCGACCGGATCGAGCGCTTCTTTGACCGGCTTGACGACAATTATTACCGCATCAAGCCCGCCGTGCGCGAACGCGTGCTGTTTGCGCCGCAGAATGTGCTGAAGGATCCGCCCTATTCGCGCATGGATCTGGTCAGCTGCCGCAACCTGCTGATCTACCTCGCGCCCGCCGCGCAGGAAAAAGTGCTGTCGCTGGCGCATTTCGCCCTGCGCGAAGGCGGCTATCTGTTCCTGGGAAATGCCGAGACGGTGGGCCAGCGCGACCATCTGTTCGAATGCGTGTCGAAACGCTGGCGCATCTATCGCCGCGTCGGTTCCGGCCGCTCCCCGATGCTGCCGTTCGCGCAATGGCCGGTGCGCGAAGGCGCAGGGCGGACGGCCGATGCCCAGCCGCGATTGGCCGACATCGCGCTGAAGGCGCTGGCTGACCGCTTTGCGCCGGCATCGGTGCTGATCGACGCCAATTTCCAGGTGCTGCACTTCCACGGGGCCACCGAGGCCTTCCTGACCCAGCCGCCCGGCGCGCCGACGATCGACCTGCTCGCCCTGGCGCGCGAAGGCCTGCGCCTGACCGTCCGCAACGCCGTGCGCAAGGCCATCGAGCGGGCAGAGCCGGTGACCCTGCGCACCGTGTTCAAGACTGCGGAACAGCCCGCCGTGCTGGTCAGCGCGAGCCCGGTGCCAGTTGCCCGCGATGCTGCCGCGCTGGTGCTGGTGAGTTTCGCGCTGGAGGCCGGCACTGGCGGCGCACCGCGCAACGACGCCGAATTCATGCCGGCCCCGGATCGCCAGATCGAGGAGGAGCTGAAGGCCGCCCGCGAGGAAATGCGCCTCACTGTCGAACAATATGAGACGACCAACGAGGAACTGACCGCCGCCAACGAGGAGGTGACCAGCGTCAACGAGGAATTGCAGGCCACCAACGAGGAGCTGGAATCCTCCAAAGAGGAGCTGCAATCGCTGAACGAGGAGCTGAGCACCATCAACGCCCAGCTTGACCGCAAGATCTCTGAACTGGCCGGTGCCAGCGACGATCTGCGCAACCTGCTGAAAGGCAACGATGTTGCCACCCTCTTCCTTGACACCGAACTGCGTATCAAGTGGTTCAGCCCGGCCATCCGCACCCTGTTCGACGTCATCGATACCGATGTCGGCCGCCCCATCAGCAACTTCACCCGCAAGTTCGCCTTTGGCGATCTGCCCCAGCGCGCCCGCGCTGCCATCGCCGAACTGACGACCTTCGAGGAGGAGGTGACGGCCGACGATGGCCGCCACCTGTTGCTGCGCGTGTTGCCCTACCGCACGCAGGACAATCGCATCGCCGGCGCAGTGGCCACCTTCATCGACATCAGTGACCTTGTGTCCCGCCAGCTGGCGATCACGGAAGCGCGCAATTTTGCCGAAGCGATTGTGGAGACGGTGCGCGACCCGCTGCTGGCGCTGTCAGGCGATCTGCGCGTGCGCACGGCCAATACCGCCTTCCATGCCATGTTCGACATCGCTTCCGCCGATACGATCGGCAAGCTCATCTATGATCTGGGCGACGGCCAGTGGAACATCCCGTCGCTGCGCGATCTGCTGGAAAGGCTGGTGCCCGAACGGCGCCAGATCGACGATTACGAGCTCACCCTGGACGTGCCGCGCCTGGGATCGCGCATCCTGCTGATCAACGCGCGCTGCATCCTTGATCATCAGACGCACGACACCGTGGTGCTGCTGGCGATGGAGGACGTGACCGAACGCATCGAGGCGGCGCGCCACCAGGACCTGCTGGTCGGCGAGCTCAGTCACCGGGTGAAGAACACGCTGGCGGTGGTGCAGTCCATCGCGGCCCAGACGCTGCAGCACAGCAGCTCGCTCGATGCCTTTGCCGAGGCGTTCAACGGCCGCCTGCAGGCATTGGCCCGGGCCAATGATGCCATCGTCGATGGCAGCTGGAAGGGCGTCACCCTGCGGCACATCATCCAGCGCGCCATCAAGCCGTTCGCGATGGACGGACGCGTCCTGCTTGGCGACGGGCCGGTGATTGATCTGCGCCCCCAGGCCTGCCTCGCCCTGGCCATGATCCTGCACGAACTGACCACCAACGCTGTCAAATATGGGGCCCTGTCGGTGCCCGGCGGCTGCATCGCGGTGCAGTGGCAGATCGATCCGCCGGGCAAGGACCAGGGCATCACCATCGCCTGGCAGGAGCATGACGGGCCGCCGGTGACGCCGCCTGCAACGCGCGGCCAGGGCACCCGCTTCATCGAGCGCAGCATTGCCTATGAGCTGAAGGGCAAGGCCAGCATGACGTTCGATCCCAACGGCCTGCAGGCGACCCTGCGCTTCCCCGCTGCCACCGCCGTCATGCCCAAGAACGCCCCGCCCGCGCGCGGCAGCGGAACCAGCAATGGCAAATGAGCCGAACGCCTCGCTGGCAGGCCTGCGCTTGCTCGTCGTCGAGGACGAATACATGGTGGCGGAACTGCTGTGCTTTCTGCTCGAACGCTTCGGCTGCACGGTCGTCGGGCCGTTCGCCGATGTGGCAGAGGCCATCACCGCCGTGCAGACGCAGCCGATCGATGGCGCCCTGCTTGATGCCAATCTCCACGGCAAGAGCAGCGCTCCGGTGGCGCAGGCGCTGGCCACAGCGGGCGTGCCGTTCGTGCTGGCCACCGGCTATGGCGGGCTGGCGCTGGACGATCCGATCCTGGATCAGGCCGCCCGCATCAACAAGCCGTTCAACGGTGCCGAGCTCGAGGCCGTCATGCTGGCCGTGTTCCGGCGCGCCTGACCCCGAAGCGGTCAGTCCGCGCGGCCATCCGGCGAGCGGGACGGTCGCAGCGACAGTGCCAGCATCACCAGCGCCACCAGCAGCAGCGGCAGATTGCCCGCCGCGCCCGGCGCGGTGTGGAGGGTGACAACAGGCTTCGCCCAGCCGACCAGCTGACGGCCGCCGGCCTCGAGGACGATCAGGAGCCACATCAGCGGCACCAGGGCGCGCCAGCGCAGCGCGACGAGGAGCATGAGCAGGGCCAGCAGCAGTTGGGAGAGGCCCCATTGGCCGAACAGCGCGATGATGTTGGCGCGGGCGCCGGGCGGGTAGAGATCGAGCGGCATGGTGGCGATGGATTGGGCGCCGCCGTCTGGTGCCAGCATATGGTGCTGGCTGCGCCACAACGCGGCGATGATCGCCGGCCACAGCAGCCACAGCGCCAGTGGGTGGCCGCGATAGCGGTTGTCGACCACGGCCGGAAACAGGCGGGCGGGGAGGCTCAGGCGCCGCCCTCCCCGTCGTGTCTGGCTTCGTCCGGGCCGTCAGCCTCGCCCGGCTTGTCCCGCAGGCTCCACAGCTGCCAGCCGGCGAAGGCGAGGACAGCGAACAGGCTGACCCCGCCTTCGATCAGGCCGTAATATTCGGGCGAAATCTCCACGTTACCGGCGGATCGGGCCATCCGGCCCATAGAGCGGATAGGGCGGGCGCTTCGGCGTGGGCACCGGGTTCTTCGCCAGCGCCTCCAGGGCCAGGGCGACGGCCTTTTCCAGCTGCGGATCGCCGCCGGCCATCATCGCTGCCGGATCCTGGTCCACCTCCACATCGGGCGGCACACCGATATTCTCCACCGACCACTCACTGCGCGGCGAGAAGAAACCGACCGACGGGCTGGTGAGCTGGCCGCCGTCCATCAGTGGCGGGATGCCGCCGATGCCGACAAGCCCGCCCCAGGTGCGCTTGCCCACCAGCGGCCCGAGTTTGAAATCGCGGAACATCCACGGCAGCATGTCTCCACCGCTGGCCGAACCTTCGTTGATCAGCATCACCTTGGGGCCGAGCACGCTGGCCGCCGGGGTGCGGCCGATGTTGCCGTACCGCGCACTCCACCAGTTGATCAGGCGGCGGTTCAGCACCTCGATGAAATAATCCGCCGCCTGGCCGCCACCGTTCCAGCGATCGTCGATCACCATGCCCTGGCGGTCGTTCTGGGCGAAATAATAGCGGTTGAAGCTCGTGAAGCCGCCGCCGCCGGTGTTGGGCAGATAGACATAGCCAAGCTTGCCACCCGACAGCCTGTCCACCCGGCGGCGATTGTCCTCGATCCAGGTAAGGTTGCGCAGCCGGGCCTCGCTGGCGATCGGCACCACGGTGACTTCGCGCGGCGGCGCTCCGGCGCGGGCGATTGTCAGGATCACGGCCTGATCGGCGGTGCCTTCCAGGTGGCGCTGGATATCCTCATCACCCGTCACCATGTTGCCGTTGATGGCGGTGATGCAGTCCCCCACCTTCACGTCGAGGCCGGGGCGGGCAAGCGGGGCCTTGATGTCGGGCGTCCAGGTGCCGCCGTCGTGGATGCGGGCGATGCACCAGCGGCCGTCCTTGATCTCGTAATCGGCGCCGAGCAGCCCGCCGGACACGCGCTTCGCCGAAGGGATGCTGCCGCCGCCGCCGCGCAGGTGGCCGATGGAAAAGCCGGTGAGGGCTTCGTGGAACAGATAGTTCAGATCCCCGCGGGACTGGATGCCGGGCAGCCAGGCGGCCAGCGCCTTTTCGGCACCGGCCACATCATAGCCGTGGAAATTGGGATCATAGAAATAGGCGCGCTGCACCCGCCAGATTTCGCGGTACATCTGCGCCCATTCGGCCGGCGGATCGATCTTCACGCTGAGGCTGTCGAACTTCAGCCGCACATCGGGGTCGCTGGCCTTGAACGGCTTGGACGCATCGGCCACCAGCCAGGCCGACTGGCCGTTGCCGCCGGGCGGGGTGCGCACCAGCAGCTTGTTGCCATCGGCGGACAGGCTGAATTCGGCGGCACGATCGAACAGCGTGTCGGTCTTCTTGCCTTCGGTCTGCCAGCGCAGCAGCGTGGCACCGGGCGCTTCCTCGGCATCCAGATCGGCCGGTTCGTTGCCGCGCAGCACCCACAGCACGCCGCCCTTGCCGGCGACGAGGTTGCGATAATCGCCGGCGGGCAGCGGCATCGCCACCATGCGGCGGGCGATCTGATCCAGCGTCAGCCCGGTGAGATCGATCTTCACCGCCGGCGTGACGGGCTTGGCCGGGGCGGCAGCGGCGGGCTTCTTGGGATCAACCGGCGGTGCGGGCGGCGGCGGCGCCTTCTCGTCACCCAGCTCGGGTGCCAGCGGTGACGGTGTGCCGGCGTTCAGCGCCAGCGCCCAGACGCTGTAGGTGGGGTTGTACAGATCCGACGACATGTCGAGCGGATGGATGGTGGCACCGGCATTGTTGGTGCTCAGGAAATAGAGATATTTGCCGTCGCGATCGAAGGTCGGATCCAGCGCCATCGCCATCGCGTCGGTGATCTGGGTGGCCTTGCCGGTGGCGACGTCGTGCAGCATCAGCACCGGGAAATGGTTGCCCGACACCCGGGAATAGACGAACCACTGGCCATCGGGTGACCAGCTCATGCCGCGGGCCGGCAGCGCGAAGCCGCCATATTCATCGGGCGGGCCGGCGGCGACCAGCTTGCCGGTGGCCAGTTCCAGGATCCAGCTGTTGAGGCGGTTGTCCTGAAAGGCGATGCGCTTGCCGTCGGGTGACCACAGCGGGTTGAAATAATAGGCCGCTTCCGGCGCCAAGGCATATTTGCGCACCGATTTGGCCGCGCCCTGCTGGGCGGCGACGTGCAGCTGGTAATTGCCGCCGCCTTCATCGCTGAAATAGGCGATGGACTGGCCATCCGGGCTCCACGCCGGCGTGCGCTCCATGGCGCCGGGGGTGCCGGTGATGGTGCGGATCACGCCGTCCTTCAGCGGCAGGGTGAGGATCTCGCCATGGGCCTCGACCGCGGCGCGCAGGCCGGTGGGGGACACCGCGACGGCGCGCACCTCGCCGGCCACATTGGCAACACGCGGCCGCACATCCGGCATGTCGCCATCCAGATCGATGGCGACGGCCTTGGGCTCTTCGCCGGGCGTCAACGTGTAGATGGTGCCGAGCCGGTCGAACACCAGGCTCTTGCCATCGGTGGACAGGCTGCGGATGTCGGAACCGCGGTTCTGCCAGACAAGGCTGGTGGCACCGCTGGCCGGATCATAGCGATAGACGCTGATCGGCCCCTTGCGGCCCGACAGGAAATAGACCTGGCCGCCCAGCCATACCGGCGAGAAATCGGCGCCGCCGTCCTGCGGCACCTTGGTGGTCTTCAGCCCGTCAAGCTGGGTGATCCACACCGCGCCGGCCAGGCCGCCGCGATAATTTCCCCAGGCGGTGTAGCGGGTGTGGTTGAATGAAAAACCCTGTTCCTGCGGGGTGTAGGCGATGGCCTTGCCATCCGGCGACATCGCGCCGGCCGAAGCCATCGGCAGCGGCAGCGCCGTGGCGGCGCCGCCCGTGGCGCTTACCTGCCACAGGCGGGTGTAGCGGCTGGCGGCATCGCGATTGCTGCGGAAGATGACCCTGGCACCATCCGGGCTCCAGCCGGTGGCAACATCGCCGGCCGGGTGGAAGGTCAGCCGCTTGGGCACGCCGCCGGCCACCGGCACGGTGAACACATCGGTGTTGCCATCATATTCGCCGGTGAAGGCGATGGTCTGGCCATCGGGGGAGAAAAACGGCGTCTGTTCGATGCCGATGCCCGTCGTCAGCCGCGTGGCCTTGCCGCCGGCGCGGGGGGCCACCCAGATGTCGCCGCCCGACACGAAGGCCAGGTGCGTGGCGCTCATCACCGGCGATTGCAGCAGGCGCTGGGGCGAACCGGGCGGGCTGGCAGCCTGCGCCGCTGTCGCCAGACCGAGCGCAATCATCCCCACGCCCAAAAAGCGCTGCCTGTTCATCACGGAAAATCCCCCAACATGTTACGATGCCCAAAGTTGGCAGCCTGTGTTGGCCGCGTCAATCGCCGCCACGGCGGGCCAGGCGGCAGCGGCTCCCGGCGCCAGCGGCCTGTTCAAAGTGATGATCGTCCCGCCGGCTTCGCTGCTGACAGTCAGGCCATCTTGCGCCATCATCGCCAGCAGGCAGCGGGGCCATGCCGCCCCAGGTTGCCGCAAGCGGCAACGACCGCTGTGGGGAGGACGAATGCTGAGGCTGCGCCAGATCGCCATGGTTGCGCCCGATCTTGCGCCGGTGGAGGCGGAGGTGGACGGCATCGTCCATGCCCCCGTCTGCTACCGCGATCCCGGTGTGGGCAAATATGGCCTGCACAACGCACTGTGGGCGCTGGGCGGCACCTTCCTGGAAGCGCTGGCCCCGGTGCAGGAGGGCACCACCGCCGGCCGTTACATCGCGCGGCGCGGCGGCGCGACGGGTTACATGGTCATCCTCGACACCGACGATCTTGGCGCCGTGCGCGAGCGGCTGGCGGCGCTGGGCGTGCGGCTGGTGGAGGATCTGTCTGTGGGCGATGCCGCGCTCCATGCCACCGCGCTCCACCTCCACCCGCGTGACACTGGCGGCTGCCTGCTTTCCATCGACACCCATGGCCCGGATGCCGGCCTGATGGGCAGTTACATGTGGGCGGGGGCCGCCTGGCACGGCGCTGCCAACCGCGATCTTGCCATCAGCGGCGCGGTGATGCGCTGCGCTGATCCGGCTGCCACGGCGGCGCTGTGGGGCCGCATCCTTGATCGCGCGCCAACCAGCCACGGCAGCGGCTGGCGCATCGCGCTGGACAATGGCGCGCTCGATTTTCTCGCCAACGGGCCGCGGGGCGAAGGCCTTGATGCCATCCATGTGCGCGGGCTTGCCGCGCCGGCCCGCAGCTGCGGGCTCGATTTCCTGCCGGAGACTGACAGATGAGTTACGACACGGGCACCGACGAACTGCTGGCCAGCGTTGATGAGGGCGTGCTCACCCTCACCCTCAACCGCCCGGCCGCGCGCAATGCGCTGTCGCGCGCCATGCTCGACGGGCTGGCGCGGCTGCTGGGTGAGGCGGAGGCCGATCCGGACATCGGCGCCATCGTCATCACCGGTGCCGGCGGGGCGTTCTGCGCCGGCGGCGACGTGAAGGGCATGGCCGCCCGCAACGACAGCGGGGAGCCCGAACCCATCGACATCGCCATCGCCCGCCAGCGCCGCAACCAGCGCGAGACGGCCGGGCGGCTGCACGCCATGCCCAAGCCGACGATCGCCGCCATCCCCGGCGCTGCCGCCGGTGCCGGCCTGTCCATCGCCCTGGCCTGCGATCTGCGCGTGATGGCCGATACCGCCTTCATGACCACCGCCTTCGCCAAGGTCGGGTTTTCCGGTGACTATGGCGGCACCTATTTCCTCACCGCGCTGGTGGGGGCCGCCAAGGCGCGGGAGATGTATCTCCTTTCAGATCGGATCGACGCGGCCGAGGCGCTGCGGCTGGGGCTGACCAATCGCGTGGTGCCGGCCGATACCGTGCTGGCCGAAGCGCAGGCGCTGGCGGCGCGGCTGGCCGCCGGGCCGCGCGTCGCCTACCGCTACATGAAGGAAAATCTGAACCGCGCCTTTGCCGGCGGGGACATGGACGATTGCCTGGATCTGGAGGCCACGCACCACGTGCATTGCGGGCTGACCGAAGATCACAAGGACGCCGCCCGCGCCTTCGTCGAAAAGCGGGCGCCGGTGTTCCGCGGCCGCTGAGGAGAGAGACGCATGACCACCCGCATGCTTGGCCTGCTGGCGCTGATCGCCGCGCCGCTGGCCGCGCAAACCACTCTGCCCGCGGCCAGCGCCACCGACATCGCGACGCTGACCGAAAAGGCCGCCGCCACCATCACGCCGGGTCAACCGCTGGTGGCACTGCCGATCCTGACGTTCGGCAACAGCCGCGCCATGCTGGAATATCGCCAGGCGGGCGCACCGGCCTCTCTGCACAAGGACCAGGCCGAGATTTTCCATGTCGTCGATGGGGCCGGCCAGATGGTCACCGGCGGCACGCTGGACGGGGCCAGGGCCGTCGATGCCGCCAACGACAGCGGCACCGGCATCAGCGGCGGCACCAGCCGGCGGCTGGCGGCGGGTGACATGGTGGTGGTGCCGGCCGGGGTCGCACACTGGATTCCCAGTGTGGAAGGCCGGCTGGTGCTGATCAGCACCAAGGTGCCGAAGAGCTGAGGCTCAGGCGATGCCGAGCCTCCGGGCGAAAGCGAGGATGGCATCGGCATGGCGCTGCGGGGCTTCCTCGTGCGCCAGGTGGCCGAGGCCGGGCAGGCCGTGATGTTCGACATCGACGCCGCGCGCTGACAGCCGCTGCGCCACGGTGCGGCTGGTGGCGGGCGGCACTGTCTTGTCGCGATCGCCGTGCAGCAGCAGCACCGGGCATTTCACCTGCGCGATGGTTTGTTCGATCGTGTCCAGATCCCAGTGCGCCATCAGCGCCAGCGCGCCGCCGGTGTGGCCGGGGTTGCGGAACAGTTTCTCGTAATAGGCCACCTGTTCGCGCGCCAAATGCGATCCCGTCCAGCGCTTGAGCAGATCGGGGACGGACTGGAAGCGGGTGGTGAAGCTGAAAAAGGCGGGCATGAACGGGTTGACGAACAGCGCCTTGGCCAGCCCCGGATAGACCTTGCCGACGCCTTCGAATTGCAGCAGCGCCCCGCCCAGCGCGACGATGCCCTGCGGCTGCGCCAGCCCGCGCGCCACCAACATGAACGCAATCGCCGCGCCGACACTGTGGCCGACGATGAGCGCAGGCTTCACCTCCAGCACCGCCAGCAGCGCCGCCAGCGCCTTGGCCACATTGTCCGGATCGGAATCGTTCAGTTTCTGGGTGAAACCGTGGCCAGGCAGATCGGGAATGATGACGCGGAAATGCGGGGTGAGCAGCGGCGCCAGATCACCGAAGCTGTGGGTGGTCGCCCCGGTGCCATGGATCAGCAGCAGCACCGGCGCATCCGCAGGGCCAGCCTCCTGCACATGCCATTTCAGGCCACCGGCGGTAACGAAACGGCTCCACGCCCGATTGGGAACATGGCGACCTTCGACGTCCCAGCGCATCAGATCGCCCCTCCGCTGGCGGATTTCACCGCCGCCACCACCGATTTGGCATCAACGCGCGGCAGTGTCACCAGCCGGGCGCCCATGGCCTGCGCCAGTTCCGCCCCCTGCGGCCGCGGGCGCGGGCTGCAATCGATGAACACGGCCGCGATGCCGCTTACCCGGAAGGCGCGGGCCGAGGCCAGCGCCGCCTCCTGCGGGGAGACGGTCGCACTGCCGCCCACGTTCGCCCGGCCATCGGTGAGCACCACCACCAGCGGCGTGCGCCCACGGCTGCGTTCGCTTTCCGCCACCTTCAGCGCCAGATCGAGGCCCGAAGCAATCGGCGTGCCGCCACCACCGGCCAGCCCGGCCAGCTCTTTCTTGGCGCGCGGCAGGCTGCGGGTCGGCGGCAGCGCCAGCGCCGCCTCGGTGCCGCGAAAGGCGATCAGCGCCACTTCAGCGCGCTTCACATAGGCCTCGGCCAGCAGCAATTCGACAGCGCCCTTGGCTTCCGCCAGCCGGGCGAACGCCGCAGAGCCACTGGCATCGACGGCGAAGATCGTCGTCGATTGGGTTTGCGCCACAAAGCGGCGGATGCGCAGATCATCGGTGCGGATGGCCAGCCGGCCATCCTCGCGCTTGGGGCGCAGTTTCTGCCAGGGCGCGGCGGTCTTGATGGTTTCAATCAGCGCCAGCCGCGCCCCCCTGCCCGGCATGCCGGGGCGCACGCCGGCGGGGCGGCCGCTGGTGATGCTCTTCTGCTTGGCACCCGACGCGCCGCTGGCCTTGGGCGCCTTGCTCATCGTGCCCGCCGCCAGCGCATCAAGCAGGCCCTGCGGCAGCGCCGTCTGCGCTGCATCCAGGATCATGTCGGTGGGATCGATCGGCGGCGGTTCGGGCTGTTCCTGGTCGTCACCGGGATTGTCGTCTGATGGCGGTGGCGGCGGTTCCTCCGGCGGCGGCTCGTCGGGCTGTTCCTGCTCTTCGGGCGGGGGCGGCGGCTCCTCCTCCGGCGGCGGCGGCACCCGGGTGGCGCGCGGGCCCAGCACCAGCGCAGCCGCTGCCGCCATGTCGGCTTCGCGCAGCTGGTCGATGGCGTCAGGGCGCTCATCGGCACGGGCGTGGGCGCGGGCGACACGCACCGCCAGCACCGGCGCCCGGATGGAGGCTATGCCCAGCGATGCGGCAGCGACGGCCAGCGCCGTTTCGGGGTCTTTCGCCACGGCCCCCGGTTCGGCAAGCATTGCCAGCGGCGGCGGCGGCGCTTCGCCGGCCACCAGCGCCGCCATCGGCAGCCGCACGCTGTTCAGATCGATATGGATGGCAAGTCGTTCGGCAAGGCCCTGCGGCACGCGCTCACGCTCCGCGTCTTCCGGGTCGCCCTCGTCGAACAGCACCAGCGGCGGCGCGCCGTCATCGATGGCGCCGGCCAGGCGGGCGGCCAGGGCGGCGTTCAGCCGTTCGGCCATCGGCACCAGCAGGATCTTGCCCGCCGCATCGGCCAGAATGCCGGCGCGCTGCACCAGCCGGCCGCTGGCCAGGGTCGCGGTCAGATCCAGGCCGCCGTCCAGCGCTTCGGCATCGGCATTGGCCGGCAGGCGGCGGGTGGGCAGCACCAGTTGCAGCGCATCCACCCAGGCATCGCGCACCGGGCCGGGGCGCGCGCGCAGCAGCACGCCGCCGATGCGGTTGCCGGCAATGGCCAGCACGTCGATGGCGCTGAGCGCCAGCGCCCAGCGGTCGTTCGAATCGTCATCCACCCCGGATGGGGTCATGCCGGGATCAGCTCGGCGATGGCACGGGTGATGCGGCTGGTCGATCCGGTGTCGTCAAGCACGTTGCGGCGCAGGCGGTGGCGCAGCGCCATCGTCGCGACTTCGGCGACATGATGGGGCTTCACCTCCTTCTTGCCGGCCAGCGCCGCCTGGGCGCGGGCGGCACGCAGCAGGGTCAACTCGCCGCGCAGGCCGTCGGCCCCCACCGCCGAGCAGAGCTGCGCGCCAAGGCCAAGCATCTCGTCGGCCACCTGCACCTTGGGCAGCAGCTTGCGGGCCTTGGCGATGGCCTCCAGCGTAGCCTGTTCACTGCCCTCGAACTCGGCGGCAAAGGCGGCGGGATCGCGATCGAACCGGTCGCAGCGCTTCACGATCTCGATGCGGTCGCCCATGTCGGTCGGCGTGCGCACATCCACCGACAGGCCGAAGCGGTCGAGCAGCTGCGGGCGCAGCTCGCCCTCCTCCGGGTTGCCGGAGCCGACCAGGATGAACCGCGCCGGGTGGCGGATGGACAGGCCCTCACGCTCGACGACATTGGTGCCCGAAACCGCGACGTCGAGCAGCAGATCGACCAGATGATCTTCCAGCAGGTTGATTTCGTCGATGTAGAGGAAACCGCGATTGGCCTTGGCCAGCAGGCCAGGTTCGAAACGCTTTTCGCCGGTGGCGAGCGCCCGTTCCAGATCAAGGCTGCCGACAACACGGTCTTCGGTGGCACCCAGCGGCAGATCGACGAAGGGCACATTGGCCTCTTCCACGCGCTTGCCGGCCTTGTCCCGGCAGCCTTCGATACAGGGCGAGCGGTCGTCGGGAGCGCAGAAATAGCGGCAGCCGGGCACCACCTTCATCGGCGGCAGCAGGCCGGCCAGGGCACGCACGGCAGTGGACTTGCCGGTGCCGCGATCGCCGAACACCATCACGCCGCCCAGCCGGGGTTCGACGGCGGCGAGCAGCAGCGCCTGCTTCATCTCGGCCTGGCCGACGATGGCAGTGAACGGAAAGGGAATGCGTGCGGGTGTTGCCATGGCCGCTGCCTTAGGCAAGCCACCGCATCGCTGCAAGCAGAGCCGTCAGCCGAAGGGCGCGTCAATCGAACGCGGCGGCACGGTGAACCATTTCGGGCCGGCTTCGGTCATGTGGAAACAGTCTTCCAGCCGCACGCCGAACTGGCCCGGCAGATAGAGGCCGGGTTCGTTGGAAAAGCACATGCCGGGGGCGAGCGGCGTCGCCTCACCGTGGACGAGGTTGACCGGTTCATGCCCATCCATGCCGATGCCGTGGCCGGTGCGGTGCGACAGGCCGGGCAGCTGGTAGCGCGGGCCATAGCCCCGGCTTTCATAGAAGCGGCGCACCGTATCATCCACAACACCGGCCGGCGTGCCGGGCGTTGCGGCGGCCAGCGCGCGCTGCTGGCCTTCGGCCACCACATCCCACACACGGCGCACCGCATCGGGCGCCTTGCCGAACACGAAGCTGCGCGAGATGTCGGAACTGTAGCCGCCCACGCTGCACCCGCAATCGAGCAGCACCACCTCGCCCTCGCGCACAAATTGCGGCTTGCTGGAACCGTGCGGATAGGCCGAAGCCTCGCCCAGCAGTACCAGCGCGCCGCCCGGCTTGCCGCCCAGCGCCGCAGTGGCGGCATCAACCATGGCGGCGATGTCAGCCGGCGTCATGCCGGCGCGCACCCGCGGCCAGGTCCATTTCAGGGCGGCTGCAGTCACGTCGTTGGCGGCCTGCAGCAGCGCGATCTCGGCCGGGGTCTTCACCAAGCGGCAGGCGCGGATCACCGGATTGGCCGACACGACGCGGGCAGCGGGCAGGCGCTGGGCGATGCCATCGCTGATGAAGAAGCGCACGGTCTCTTCCGTGCCGATGCGGGCGGCGGCGGCCCCGGCCCCCGTCAGCACGTCGGCGATCAGGGCCAGCGGGTCCTCATCCTCCTGCCAGACGCGCACATCGGCCGGGACGGACAGGCTCTGGCGCACGCTGGGCGCCTCGAAAAAGGGCGTGACGATGGTCGGCTGGCCACTGGCCGGGATGATGGCGGCGGTCACCCGCTCGCTGCGCCACCATTTGACACCGGTGAAATAGTCGAGGGAGGCGCCGGGTTCGATAATCAGCGCCGCGATCCCGGCCGTGGCCATCAGCGCTTGGGCGCGGGCAATGCGGGCGGCGCGTTCGGCCGCGTCGATCGGCTTGATGCCGCCGGTGATCGGCGTCAGGTCGCTGGTGTCGATGGTTGCGGCGAGTGCCGGAAAGGCCGCCAGCCCGGCAAGGCCAAGCGCGGCGGCCCCGAAACGGCGGCGATCAATGGTGATGTCGTTCATGTCCGCAGCATTGCGGCGGCGCGGCCCCTTGGCAAGTGGCGGTTGGGCCGCGCCGTCGTTATGCTCAGAAGTCCTTGCGCACGGTGGCGAAGAACTGGCGCGGCGCGCCGGTCAGCAGCGTCTGGTTGTCACCGGCAAAGCCGAAGCCGTTCGAACCGATGGTGGCAACATAGCCCTTGTCGAACAGGTTGGTGGCCGAAGCTTCGATGGCCAGGCCGTTCAGCCAGCGATTGTCGCTGCGGAAACGATAGCCGATCTTGGCGTCAACCAGCACGCGGCCATCGACGAAGCGGTCGTTCGAGTAGGTGAAGTAGCGCTTCGACATGGCGTTGGCGTTGCCGCGGGCATAGAAGCCGCCGTTGTCGTAGGCGAGTTCCAGGTTGGCAATGCTGCTCGGCGCGTCGGGCACGGTCTTGCCCTTGATCGCCTGGATCACCGTGCCAACGCCGTTGACGACGTCGTTGCGATAGGTGGTCTCGTTATAGGCGTACGAGGCGGTGACGGTGACATGCTTCACCGGCTGCCACTGCAGGCCGAGTTCCGCACCGACCGACTGCACCTTGCCGACGTTGGAGAGCAGCGCGGCGTTGCCGACGATGCCCGGGCCCTGCGGGATGGCGAGGATGCGGTTGGAGAAATCGACGAGGTAGATCGCCGCCACACCGCGCAGCGCGCCGTTCCCGAAGCGGATGCCGCCTTCATAGGTGTTGGTCTTTTCCGGCTTCAGGCTGCTGCTGATCACGGCAAAGCCGGCCGCCGAGGTGGCGAACGGGCCGCTGGTGGCCGCAGCGGTGAAGGCGCGCTGGTTCTGGGTGAAGCTGGCAAACAGCTCGGTGCCGCCGCCCAGCTTGTAGAGCACGCCGGCCTGCGGCAGGAACAGGTCTTCGGAGTTGATCTTGCCGGTCGCAAGCGGGCCGGGGATCGGGTTCAGCGGCGTAGCCGACAGCTTCACGCTCTGGCCCTTGAAGCCGAAGCTGAAGCTCAGCGCGTCGGTCACGGTCCACTGATCCTGCAGCGCGAACTGGAAGGTCTTGGTGTTGTAGGTGTTGTTCCACTGGGTGTAGAACGGGTTCGACTGGTAGGTCAGCGCGTTCGTGGACGGCGCGGTCGTGCTGCTGCCCATCGTGTAGAAGCGGCGGGCCTGGGTGAAATCATTGTTTTCATACCAGATATTGGCGCGCACGACGTGATCGCCCAGATCGGCGGTGATGTCGCCCAGCACGCCCCAGCGCGAGATGCTGTATTCGGTGGTGCGGAAGCTCTCCGGCACGCCGCCGGGGCTGCCGACATAGGGCGTGATCCACGAACCCTGGCCCTTGTTGCTGTGATAATAGGCCTGGATGCCGGCCTTCACATTGCTGGCCAGGCTGCCGGCCAGACGCGCACCGGTCAGCCAGTCGCGGCGCAGGCCGCCGGCGTCGTAATAGGCATCGTCAACGCTGGTGATGTTGCCCGGATAGGTGGTGCCCAGCGTGTTGGCGCCGACAGCAACCGAGGTTTCGCCGCGGTTGGCGGCGATGGTGGCGATGCGCAGGGCCAGCGGCCAGTCGTTGGAGATATTGTCCCAATTGTAGCCCAGGCGGCGGATCTGCTCCTGGCTGAGATCCTGATAGTCGTTTTCCTTGCGGTCGCTGAAGTTGACGAAGGCGGTCAGGGTCGTATCAGCGCCCAGATCGGCGACGGCCTTGGCGTTGATCTGGGTCGAACGCTGAACGCCATAGCCCTTCCACTTGTCCGCACTGAGGTGCGCGCCGCTGATGTAGGCGCGCACGCCGCCCAGATCGCCGGTGTCGAGCGTGCCGAACAGGCGATAGGTGTTGTTGCTGCCATAGGTGGCGTTGCCGGCAACACCCAGTTCCTTCTGCGGATCGCGGCTGGTGAATTCGATGGTGCCGCCCAGGTTGGAGGTGGAGGCGGTGCCGAGCGCGCCGGCACCCTGGCTGACGCGGGTGCTGCCGATATTGTCGGCGATGATGGCGCGGCTGATGTGCAGGCCGTTGGTGTTGCCGTAGCTCATGTCACCCAGCGGCACGCCATCGAGCGTGAAGCCCAGCTGGTTCTGGTTGAAACCGCGCAGGGTGATGCGGGTGGACCATTCATAGACGCCGAACGGATCGGCCGATTGGAAGTTGACGCCCGGCAGCTTCTGGATGGCGATGAACGGGCTGGCGCCGGCCACGGTCAGGCGGATGTCTTCAGCCTTGATCTCGGTGACCTGGCGGACTTCGCCCTTGCCGTAAACGACGATTTCGGCGTCGGCGGTGCCGGCGGCATCGGCGGCGTCGGCGACGAGGGTGGCAGGCTGGGCCAGCGCCGGCATGGCGATGGCGGCAGATGCAAGAAGAGCAAAACGCTGGATGGTGAGGCGCATGTGTGTCGTCCCTGTTTGGTTGCGCGCTCCGGTTGGCAGCGGTTTGTTGCAGGGCGATGCGATTTGTTTGACCTTCTGATTTCAGAATTACGTCAGTTATTTGACGTTGCCGGCTTACCAGTGTGCAGACGCACGAAGGCCCGGCAGCACGGGCTGCCGGGCCTTCGGTTTTGCGGGTGGCGCGCGATTATGCCGCGGCTTCAACCCGGTGCAGGGCGCACTGGCCCCAGATGTCGGAAAGGGCCTTCACCAGCCGGTCGATATCATCGTCGCTGTGCACCGGGCCGGGCGTGATGCGCAGGCGTTCGGTGCCAACCGGCACGGTGGGATAGTTGATCGGCTGCACATAGATGCCGTGATGTTCCATCAGCCAGTCGCTGATCATCTTGGCCTTCTTGGCGTCGCCCACCATCACCGGGATGATGTGGCTGGGGTTTTCCAGCTGCGGGATGCCGGTGGCACGCAGCGCGGCGCGCACCTTGGCCACGCGCTCCTGCTGGCGCTTGCGCTCAAACGGGCTCTCTTTCAGGTGCTTGACCGAAGCGAGGGCACCGGCGGCAATGGCCGGCGGCAGCGCGGTTGAGAAGATGAAGCCCGAGGCAAAGCTGCGGACGAAATCGCACAGCGCCTTCGAGGCGGCGATATAGCCGCCGACAACGCCATAGGCCTTGGCCAGCGTGCCTTCGATCACGGTCAGCCGGTCCATCAGGCCTTCGCGTTCGGCAACGCCGCCGCCGCGCGGGCCGTACATGCCAACGGCGTGCACTTCATCGATATACGTCATCGCGCCATGCTTGTCGGCGACGTCGCAGATCTCCTTGATGGGGGCGATGTCGCCATCCATCGAATAGACGCTTTCGAACGCCACCAGCTTCGGCACTTCGGGGCCATATTGGGCGAGCAGGCGGTCCAGATCTTCGACGTCGTTGTGCTTGAACACGTGGAACTTGGCGCGGCTGTGGCGGATGCCTTCGATCATGGAGGCATGGTTCAGCGCATCGGAAAACACCACGCAGCCCGGGATCTTGCTGGCCAGGGTGGAAAGCGCCGCCCAGTTCGACATGTAGCCGGAGTTGAACAGCAGCGCGTCTTCCTTGCCGTGCAGATCGGCCAGCTCGTCTTCCAGCAGGCAATGCACGTGCATGGTGCCGGAAATGTTGCGGGTGCCGCCGGCGCCGGCGCCGGAGCGTTCCAGCTCCTCATGCATGGCGGTCAGCACGTCCGGATGCTGGCCCATGCCCAGATAGTCGTTGGAGCACCAGACGGTCACATCCTGAGTGCTGCCATCCGGCAGGTAGCGCGTGGCATGCGGATAATCGCCCCGCCGACGCTGCAGTTCGGCGAAAACGCGATAATTCCCGCGTTCTTTCAGGCCGTCCAGCGCCGCCCGGAAGTGCGATTCATAATCCATTCTTCATCTCCCGGCCGCGTTCATTGCACGGCGTTTTGACGCACCGCAAGCGGATTTGTAGGGGTTTTCACCTGTGTGGCGGGGCTTTCGCCGCCCGCTGTGGCCATCGCGCCACCCGGTTCACGCGGCACGCGCTGCGGCATGGCCCAGCGGAACATCGCCGTATCCTGCCACGGCACCACCAGGAAGCCATGTTCAATGAAGGCGAGAGCCACCAGCGCGAAGGCCAGCGCATAGCTGGTGGCGATGCCGCCCTGGCTGGAGAGCGCCTTGTCCGCCAGCCACGCCGCCAGCGCCGCGATGCCCGACACCGAAAGCGCGAAGAACCAGCGCGGCGGGGCGATGCGGAAGTAGCTGGCGAGATAGCGCATGTGATCCGGCATCATCTCGGTGGAGAGATGCGGCACACCGGCGAAGATGTTGAACTTGGCCGAAAGCCGCATGACGAACAGCAGCATGAAGGTGAGCGTCGCGGTCTGGTTCGGCTTGTCCCAGGTGGAGGCGGCCATCACCAGCAGGCACAGGAACATCGCCACTTCGTGATAGATCAGCGTGCCGGCGGCCAGGCGGAACCGCTGCCAGCCGCGCGCATCGGGCGGGCACGGGTTGCGGTTCGGCCCCGTGACGAAGCCCATCAGGAACGACAATTCGTGCCAGCCCCACAGCACCAGCGCACAGGCAAAGGCCGCATAGGCCGCCCACGGGCTGGTTTCCTCGGCCGTGGCAATGATGCCGCCCATGGCAAAGCCCGAAGCGACCGTCGCCATGGTGATGCTCACCGGCCAGGTGTGGCTGGGCAGCTTGTCCAGCCACAGCACGAACCCGGTCGCGACAAACCACAAGACGGTCGCGAACAGCAGAGGCAGGGTGAATTCGGTCACGCGCCGCGCTCGGGCGTTACCAGACGGGGGCCATGCGGACGTTGGGCGTCACGTCCATCTTGTCCACCGGGTGCAGATAGAGGCGCGCGAAGGTGACGGCCGCCTTCAGCGACAGGCCGACGCGCTTGATGCGGCCCATCACGCCGCCCTGCGCCACCGCGGCGTCGATGGCGTCGCTGGTGGTGCGCATGGTTTCCAGCAGTGCGCGATAGCTCGGCGCATCGGTCTGCAGGCCAATCGGGAACACCTGGCGGGTGATGTCGGTGGTGATGCGGAACACGCGGAAGCCAAAATCGGTCGGATCGATGCCGAAGTGCTTGTACAGCACCGGCCGCTTGTGATCGCGCACATACATGGTGGCATAGACCGCGTTCAGGAAGAAGCGGATCCACAACACGTTGAGGCCGGAGGTCAGCTTGGGGTCCGACCGCATCAGCAGCGCGAACGCCTCACCATGACGGAACTCGTCGTTGCACCATTCCTGGAACCACTTGAAGATCGGGTGGAAGCGCTTTTCGG
Source organism: Sphingomonadales bacterium (assembly GCA_037131365.1). Lineage (GTDB taxonomy): Bacteria > Pseudomonadota > Alphaproteobacteria > Sphingomonadales > Sphingomonadaceae > Sandarakinorhabdus. The sequence continues at coordinate 7,683 of JBAXRE010000011.1, read as the reverse complement.
GGTGCTTCTCAAGATGGCGGTGGATGGTGATATAGCGGGCGTAGCCAATCTTTTCCGACAGATAGGTCGCGTAGAAAATGAACTTCGGCCGGAAAAAAGTGTATTTCTTGGTCTTGGTCAGGAAGCCCAGATCGATGCCGATGCCGGCGTCCTTCAGGCTGTCGTTGATGAAGCCGGCATGGCGGCTCTCATCGCGCGCCATCAGCTTGAACAGCGCCTTGGAATCCGGGTTCTTCATGCGCTTGGTGATCTCGGCATACAGGATGCAGCCGGAGAATTCCGAGGTCATCGACGAGACGAGGAAATCGATGAATTCCGGCTTCAGCTCCGGGTCCATCGCCTGGATCACACCGTCGAATTCGGGCGTGCGCTTGAAATGCTTCTTGTTGGGATCGGCGGTCATTTCCGCGATCAAACTGTCCCACTCGGCGCGCACGCGGGACACGTCGATCCTGTCCATCGCGGCATAATCGGTGGTGTAGAAGCGCGGAGAGAGCACCGTTTCCTGGCGCGCGATGGCCATCGCGTCTTCCTTGGTGATCTCCACGGCGCCGCCGGGGGCAATCGGGGTCACGGCGTTCATCACGGCTTCTCCGAGCTGAAGGTGATTTCGTACAATTCGGTCAGTTCCAGTTGCGCCTTGAACTTGGTCCAGACGCGTTCGAGCGGCGTGGCCTTCCAGACCGTCACCGGCCGGCGCAGCACCAGACGCTCGCCAAAGGGCAGTTTCACGGCGTCACCATGCACCTTCACCTGGTCACCCGGGCCGAGCGGAATGTCGCCATCCAGCTCGACATGGGCGTGCAGATTGTCGAACGTGTGCTCGATCTCGATCGTGCACTGCGTGTCGAGCCGGGTGCGGGTGAACAGGCCCATCAGCCGCCGGCCCCGAAGAAGCCGCCGTTGTTCGCTGCCGGCATCACCGGCACGATCGGCTTGTCCGGCACGCCGACGCCGCCGGGCGCATAGGGCACCAGCAGCTGCGCGAAGGCGGCGCGGTTGGTGTGACCAAAGCTGCCGAGTTCGAGGATGCGACCCGTCGTCTTGTCTTCCAGCGTCAGCGCGCCATCCGACCATTGCGCCACGGTGACGGCGCCGGTGCGCGGCACTTCGTGCAGGCGGCGTTCGCGCATCAGGCCGCGCATCACGCCGCGGATGAAGCCGGTGTTGCTGCCCGGCATGAAGATGAAGACCAGCTTGTTGGCGTTCACATCGGTGACGAGCAGGGCACCATCAGCGCGGTCTTCAAAGCGGAAATCGCGCGCCACAGTGGGCACGGCATGGCGGCGTTCGCGCGCTTGCGGTGCGGTCTCCGGAGCCGGCAGCAGGCCCAGGCGGATGCTGCCCACGGTCAGGATCGACACGCCGATCAGCGCGCCGGCCGCATAGAGGGCCGACCTGGGAAACCGCTCGGTGGTAAAATCGCTCATGCCGCTGCCCCGACCAGGGCCGGCGCCGGCACGGCATCAGCCGCCGCCTTGCGTGCGGGATCGGACTTGGCCAGCGCATCGGCCAGCATCGGCAGCAGCGACTCCGGCACGGCGCGCAGCATCGGCTGCGGCGATCCAAACTTCCACGGCCGCACGTGCGGCCACATCTGCAGGTACGCCAGCGGGAAACGCACGGTGGGGGTGAGGGAGACGTCCACCATGCCCGTGCCGGCCGGCTTGGCGTCAGCAGTGCCAACCAGCGCCAGCGGTACGTTCACGCACTTGGGCAGCGCCACACCAAAGCGCAGCACGACACGCTTGTTGGTGAGCGTGTAGATGGTGGAACGTGCCTGCAGCCAGGCCAGCAGGGCAAGCACGGCGAGGCCGAGCAGCGCCACCGCCATCGTCACCAGCGCGCCGGTGAGGCCGGTGCCGCCAGCGACGAACGCCATGCTGGCCACGAACACGAACCAGATGGTGACGGCGCGGGTGTGGAACACCCCGCGCGCGACCCCGCGCCAATCGGGCGTGCCCTGCCAGATGATCGTCTCACCCGGCGGCAACCGCCCGGGCAGGCCGGGAATCGGTTCGTTTTCATATTCCATCGACACGAAACGTCACTCCATCCTGGTGCCGGCCCGGCCCGAAAGACAGGCCGGCGTTCGGATCAGATCAGCGGTTCGGCGCGTTCCGGCGTCGCCCACAGGTAACCGGCGCCGAAGTAGGCGGTGATCTTCTCTTCTTCGAGCAGGGTCACCTGATCAAGCGACTTGGTGCGCGGCACATTGGCAAACTGCGCGCCGGTGATGGCATCGGTCATCACGCCGCGGCGCGACACTTCGGCCATGGTGATCGGCATCAGGATGCTGCCGGCGCCGCCGGCCAGATCGACTTCCAGATAGCGCAGGCACGATTCGGCGCGGTCCATCCACAGTTCCTTCACCGTGCCGGCAGCAACGCCGTCGAGGCCATAGACCGGCAGACCGCGCGGATCGACGTCGTTGGCATGGACGCTGACCGGGTGGGCGACCAGACGGGTCGGGACGATGCGCGGTTCGCCGTGCATGTCGAGATCCGGGCGGTCGGCGCGCTGGGCGATCGACGCCGGGCCGAGGCCCGAGGTCAGCTTGTCGCCAACCACGTCCAGCGGCTCACCGGCCCAATGGCGCGGCAGCACGTTGGTCGGAACTTCGTCGCGGGCATTGGCGGTCGGCGTGGTGATCTCACCCAGGCCGTGCGGCAGGGTGAAGCTTTTCGGCGGCTTGAAGAACAGGGGTTCGGTGCCGCCATGGGCGGCGCCGGTCAGATCGTCTTCCACCGGATAGCCTTCGCGGCGGTCTTCACCGCGCAGGTACCAGACCAGCCCGAGGAAGAAGAGGAAGAAGGCGAAGAAGGTGAGTTCGGCGATATCCAGCCCACCCACGAGGTGCACATTGGTCATGCGAGGCGTCTCCCCTCAATAATCTGCTGCCGGAGTGTGTTCATACCCCGGCCGGGCGGCGTGAAACCCCAAACCCTGCCCCCGTCGCGCCAGCGAGATGCAGAGCGAATCCCTGATTGGCCACCGCCAAGCGTCTGCCGCCATATCACGGCGTCGACGGCGGTGGGTAGCCCACAAGATGACGTGTGCGCAATCTTTTGTGCAGCTTGCCTGCCAAAAGCGCGGCGCGCCATCATCCCAGCAACACTTCCTGAGCGTGGCTGGTGTAAAAGCCGCGACTGATCCTTTTGTCGCGGCCGAGTTTGGCGTGCGGCACGCTGCGCGACAGCCGCGATTTCAGCAGCCCATGCTCGACCGGAATGATGCTGGGCGAGCGGTCGCTCTTCGGAAAGAACTGGCCAATGGCGCGGGCCGTCTTCAGCAGCGGCGTGCCGGGGGCGAAGGTGAACAGCATCGAATGACGGGTACGTTCGGCCAGCCGGGCGGTGGCCGCCGCGATCTGGTCGCTTTCATAATGGATCAGCACATCCATCGAGACGATATGATCAAAATCGCCGAAGCTGGCATCCAGCATGTCGCCGGCGTGCAGCGCAATGCGGGCCTTCACGTCGTCGGGCAGTCGCTCCTTGCCGATCTCGATCAGCTGCGGCGACACATCGATGCCCACCACCTCGGCGCCGCGCCGCGCGGCTTCGATGGCCAGCATCCCGGTGCCGCAACCGGCATCCAGGATGCGCCGACCGGTCAGATCCTGCGGCAGCCAGCTGAGCAACGTATTGCGCATCTCCTCACGCCCGGCGCGCACCGTGGCGCGGATCTTGGAGACCGGCGCATCGCTGGTCATCGCCGCCCAGGCATCCAGCGCCGTGCGGTCGAAATAGGTTTCCAGCTTGGCGCGCTTGGCGTCCCAACCCGGTGCGTGCGGCTTCTTCGGAGCGTGCGCGTTCATTCAAACCCCAGGAAATCGAAGATGTCGCGATCCTTCATCGGGTTCGCGTTGCACGGATCGACCCCGGCCCACAGCAGCGCGGCAAGGCGCTTGTATTCATTCTGGGCGGCGACGATCTCGGGCGTCTCGTCCATCTCGAAAATCGTGCACTTCTTCAAGCGGCTGCGGCGAATGGCGTCGAGATCGGGCAGATGCGCCAGCCGCTCGATGCCGGTGGCGTCGCAGAAGCGGTCGATCTCGTCGGTGTTCGACGACCGGTTGGCGATGCAGCCGGCCAGCCGCACCTCATAATTCTTCGATTTGGCCTGGATGGCGGCCATGATGCGGTTCATCGCGAAGATGGAGTCGAAATCATTGGCCGTCACCACGATTGCGCGTTCGGCATGCTGCAGGGGCGCTGCGAAACCGCCGCACACCACGTCGCCCAGCACGTCGAAGATCACCACGTCGGTGTCTTCCAGCAGATGGTGCTGCTTCAGCAGTTTCACCGTCTGGCCAACGACATAGCCGCCGCAGCCGGTGCCGGCCGGCGGGCCGCCCGCTTCCACGCACATGACGCCGTTATAGCCTTCGAACATATAGTCCTCGGGCCGCAGCTCCTCGTGATGGAATTCATGCTGTTCCAGCACGTCGATCACCGTCGGCATCAGCTTCTTGGTCAGCGTGAAGGTGCTGTCGTGCTTGGGATCGCAGCCGATCTGCAACACGCGCTTGCCGAGCAGCGAGAAGGCCGCCGACAGGTTTGACGAGGTCGTCGATTTGCCGATGCCGCCCTTGCCATAGACGGCAAACACCTTGGCCCCCTCGATCTTCTGGCTCGGGTCGAGCCTGACCTGAACGCTGCCTTCGCCGTCGCCGGGCCCGGGCGTCTTGGTCTTGTCGATGATGAGGGTCATGGGAATCCTCCCTTAAGCAGCCATGGAGCCGGCGGGTGCGACCCCTTCCAGCTGGTCTTCGATGGCGTCGGTCGCGGCGTAGAGCGCGGCCAACGTTTCCGCATCCGGCTGCCAGAACTGGCGGTCGGCAGCTTCAATCAGGCGGTTGGCGATCTTGGCCGCCGCGCGCGGGTTCATTTCGGCAATGCGCTGGCGCATCGCTTCGTCGAGAACATAAGTCTCGGTGATGCGCTGGTACACCCAGGGATCGACCTGGCCGGTGGTGGCCGACCAGCCGGTGGTGGTGGTCACCGCGGCTTCGACCTGGCGCACGCCTTCGTAACCAAACTTCAGCTGCGCCTCGATCCACACCGGGTTGAGGGTGCGGGTGCGGGTTTCCAGCGCCACCTGTTCCTGCAGGGAGCGGACCTTGCCGCTGCCTTGCGTCTGGTCACCGATATAGACCGGCGCGGTCTCGCCGCCCTTGGCGCGGGTGACGGCGCGGCTGATGCCGCCCAGCGTATCGACATATTGGTCGATCGTGGTGATGCCGAGTTCGACGCTTTCCAGATTCTGGTAAGCGCAATCCACCGTCTTCAGCGCGCTGGCGAGCAGGCCGGGCTGGCGCTTGGGCTTGCCATCGACGCCATAGGCATAGCCCTTCTGCTTCTCGTAAGTGTCGGCCAGTTCGTTGGGATCGCTCCAGCCGCCGCTGTCGATCAGCAGGTTGACGTTGGCGCCATAGCTGCCTTCGGCATTGGAATAGACCCGCAAGGACGCGGTGGCCATGTCGCAGCCATGCTCCTCAAGATAGGCGAGGCTGTGCTTGCGGATGAAGTTCAGCTCCAGCGGCTCGTCGGCTTCGGAGGCGAGCAGCGCGGCTTCGGCCAGCATCTTGGTCTGCAGCGGCAGCAGGTCGCGGAACACGCCTGACAGCGTCACCAGCACGTCCACACGCGGGCGGCCCAGCTGTTCCAGCGGGATGAGTTCGGCACCGGCGAGACGGTTATAACTGTCAAAGCGCGGCTTGGCGCCCATCAGCGCCATCGCCTGCGCCACCTGCGCGCCTTCGCTCTTCAGGTTATCCGTTCCCCACAGCACCATGGCGACGGTTTCCGGCAGCTTGCCGGCGTCTTCCAGGGCGCGGTCGAGGATGCGCTGGGCCTGCGCCGCGCCATCCTTGCAGGCATAGGCCGACGGCAGGCGGAACGGATCGAAGCCGTGGATGTTGCGGCCGGTCGGCAGGATTTCCGGATCGCGCAATATGTCACCACCGGCCACCGGCGGCACATAACGGCCGTCGAGGGCGCGCAGCAGGCCGGCCATCTCGTGGTTGGTCGACAGCGCGGTGTTGAGGTTGGCGAGTTCGCGCAAGATGGGCGTGTTGGGCGCGATGCGGCCGTGGATCAGCTTTTTGATGGTCTCGCGGTCAACGATCTCGCCCAAATCCTGACTACGCGCCTGGGCGCTGGCGGCCAGCATGTCGATGCGGGCCTCCTCGCTTTCGGCATCGCCGAACACGTGCAGGCCCTGCGGGATCAGCTCCTGCTCGATCTCGTACAGCTTGGCGGCCAGCTTCGACACGTCGCTGCCATCAAGGTCCATCGCCTCGGCCTGCTCGCGGATGATCTCTTCCAGCCCGGCGAGTTCCGGGCTGCCCGGCTCGGTCGAACGCCAGCGGTCAACACTGGCCTTGATGTCCGAAAGCCCCTTGTACAGGCCCGAATTGGTCAGCGCCGGAGTGAGGTAGGAGACCAAAGTCGCACCCGACCGCCGCTTGGCCAGCACGCCTTCCGACGGGTTGTTGGCGGCATAGAGATAGATGTTGGGCAGATCCTGGATGATGCGTTCCGGCCAGCAGCTCATGGTCATGCCGGTCTGCTTGCCGGGCATGAATTCCAGGCTGCCGTGCGTGCCCCAGTGGACGACGGCATGGGCGCCGAAATCATTCCGGATCCAGCGATAGAAGGCCATGAAGGCGTGGGTCGGCGCGAAACGGCCATCAAACAGCAGCCGCATCGGGTCGCTCTCGTAGCCGTTGGCCGGCTGGATGCCGACAAACACGTTGCCGAACTGTGCGCCGGTGATCAGCACGTTGCGGCCGTCAGACTGGAACTTGCCCGGTGCCGGGCCCCATTCCTGCTCGATTTCCTTCAGATACGGCTCGGTGGCGACGATGCGATCGGCCGGCACGAAGGCGTGGACATTCGCCTCCTGCCCGTACTGCATGGCATTGCCATCGATGACGCGCTTGCGCACCGCCTCGCCATCTTCCGGCACCTCGACATCATAGCCTTCGGCCTTCAGGCGGACGAGCGTGCGGTGCAGCGAATCGAACACGGCGAGGAACTGCGCCGTGCCGGCGGCACCGCCGTTGGGCGGGAAGTTGAACAGCACGACCGCAAGCTTGCGATCCTTGTTGGCGGCGCGGCGCAGCTGCACCAGCTTCAGCATCTTGTCGGCCAGCGCTTCGGCGCGTTCCGGGCACGACTGCATGGCGCGCACGCCGTCAGACGGCGCCCAGCTGCACTTGCGATCGCAGCCGGTGCAGGCTTCGCCGCCCGCATCGCTGCGGCCGCCGAACACCATCGGCTGGGTGCCGCCATCCAGTTCCGGAATGGCGATCATGATGGTCGCTTCCAGCGGCAGCAGGCCCTGGCGGTTGGCACCCCACTGCTGCAGCGTCTGGAATTCCACCGGGTGGGCGGCGATGTAGGGGCGATCCAGCTTGGTGAGGATTTCCTCGGCCGCCTTGGCATCCGAATAGGCCGGGCCGCCGACAAGGGAGAAGCCGGTCAGGTTGATGACGGCATCCACCGTCGCCTTTCCGTCCTTCATCATCAGCGTTTCGATCGCCGGACGCTGGTCGAGCCCGCCGGCAAAGGCCGGGATCACGTTCAGCCCGCGTGACTGCAGGGCACGGATGACGCCGTCATAATGATTGGCATCCTTGCCCAGCACATAGGAGCGCAGCATCAGCACGCCCAC
>JBAXRE010000010.1:0-89488 GCA_037131365.1 Sphingomonadales bacterium | reverse complement strand
ACCACCTTCCCGAACCCGCCCCCCCCCCCCCCCCCCCGCCGCCGCCGCCGCCCCCTCCGCCTCCGCCGCCCCCGCCGCCGCCGCCGCTGCCGCCGTGCCCGGTTGCGGTTGCGACCCCGGGTCCGTTCCTGGTCTTCTTCGATTGGGACAAGTCGGCCATCACGGCTGAAGCTGCCGCGATCCTGGACCGCGCTGCCGAGCAATACGCCGCGACGGGCCAGACCCGCGTTGCGCTTGCCGGCCACGCCGACAAGTCGGGCAAGGACGCCTACAACCTGAAGCTGTCGCAGCGCCGCGCTGACGCCGTGAAGGCCTATCTGGCCGGCAAGGGCGTTCCGGCCGATGCAATGGGCACGGAAGCCTTCGGTGAAGGTCGTCCGCTGGTGGAAACCGCCGATGGTGTGCGCGAGCCGCAGAACCGCCGCGTGGAAATCACCTTCAGTGGCGCCCCGGCTCCGACGCCGACGGGCCCCTGCCAGCCGCAGTAAGCGGCAGACAGGCTCTACGAATTGGGGGGAGTGGCTTCGGCCACTCCCCCTTTTTCTTTGCCAGCGGCACAGCCAGGCGCAGATCCGTCACGTCCCGACAGACCACAGCCTGCCGCCAGAAAGCTGCGATGATGCAGGTGGATCAGCCCGGGCTGTCGGCAGTCAGCGCGTCGATCGGTTCGACAGCCACGTTGGGAAGCGGCGCCATGGGCGGAACCGCAAGGCCGGCAGCTGCCGGCACATAGGCCAGGGCAGCGCGCAGCTGCGGCACGGTCGTTTCCGCCAGCCGCGCCATGGCGCCGACATCGCCAACCCGCAGGGCGAGGCCCGCCTGGGCGGCGTTCCAGCAGAAATTATACTGCGCATCGAGCGTCGAAAAACTGTTGTAGCTGCGCGTGTTGTAGCGATCGAAGGCAGCGGCGCCGGCGGCCTTCTGCATGCGCCGGAAGTGGCCTTGCATGATGCTCTGGGCCACCGTCAGTTCCGCGCCATGCTTGCGCAGCATCTGGTTGTAATTGTCAACCGTGCGCAGGAACGGCGAATATTGGCAGGCAAGCGCCGCAACGTTCAGTGCCGCGCGCAGCGTCCACACGGCATGGGCGCGCGCTTCCGCAGCTGTCGGCTTGATGAGGTCGACCGCGCGGGGGACCATGATTCCGGGGGTTGTCGGTGTGGCCGGCGCGGGCAGGGCCGCCGGCTTGGCAGCGGCTTTTGCAGCGTGGCGGAGCGCCGGGCGCCGCTTGCCCTTGGTTGGCGCGGCATCGGCGGAGTGCGAAGCAAAAATGGCAAGCAGGGCAACGGACAACAGCAGACGCATTTCAACATCCCATGCGAATGACCAGTCCCCCCAAGGAAGGGCCACCGGGCGAGCCGCAAGAGCCGGCCCGGTGAACCAGAGTCAGACTTAGCCGAGGATGCTGCCCAGCGAAAGGGCGACGGACATATCGCCATCAATCTTCAGCTTGCCCATCATGAACGCCATCTGGGCATTCTGCTTGCCGGTGGCGATGTCCATGAAATCGGCCATGTTCACCTTGATGGTGCAGGCCGTCGGGCCGTCTTCGTTGCTCACCACAACCGGCGAGACGGTGTCATCGATACGCACCATACCGTCGGCACCGAAATCGAACTTCACCGACTTCTTGAACTGACCACCAGCGCCGATGCGCTGCGTCATGGTTTCGGTGATCTCTGCGAGGCTCATTTACGCTTCCTTCCCCAAGAAAAAAGGGCCGCCCCAAGCGGGACGGCCCTTCCTAAAGCAATTCGACGAAAAGTCGAAATTACTTGGCAGCCGGAGCAGCCGGAGCAGCAGCGGCGTCGGCAGCCGGAGCGGCCGGAGCAGCGGCGTCAGCAGCCGGGGCAGCGGCGTCAGCAGCCGGAGCCATGGCGTCGGCAGCCGGAGCGGCTTCCGGAGCCGGAGCGGCTTCAGCGGCCGGAGCTTCGGCGGCCGGAGCTTCTTCAGCCTTCTTTTCGCCGCAAGCGACGACGAGCAGGGCGGCGCCAGCGATGATCGAGGCGGTCTTCAGCTTTTCGATGACGGTCATGTTCAATCTCCTATAGGTCGATTCGCCTGAACCCAGGACGAGTTGGGTCGGCTCGGCCTTAATCCCCCAACTGCGGTAGACATTAGCGATGCCTGCGAACTCGTGCAAGCGGGTCGTTTGCCCCTTCGTTCACCGTGCGACAAGGCGTGCCAGCAAGCCAGGCAGGTGGCGCGCCAGCGCCGAATCGACCTCGGCAAGGCTGGCATGGCGTCCCAGCGCGGCCAGGCTGGTCACCGGTTCGTTCAGGCCGCACGGGATGATCCCGCTGAAATCATTGAGGTCGGGCGCAACGTTCAGCGACACGCCGTGAAATGTCACCCAGCGCTGCACGCGAACGCCGATGGCGGCGATCTTGGCCGCGCCGGCCGGCGTATCGACCCACACGCCCACCTTGCCGGCGATGATGCGGCCGGCGATATCGAAATCTGCCAGCGTTTCGATCAGCCATTGTTCCAATCCGGCAACATAGGCACGCACATCGCGGCCGCGTGCCGCCAGATCGAGCATGACATAGGCCACGCGTTGTCCTGGTCCATGATAGGTATAGCGCCCGCCGCGGCCGGCTTCGAACACCGGATAACGCTCGGGATCGACCAGTTCGGCCCGATTGGCGCTGGTACCGGCCGTATAGAGCGGCGGATGCTCAACCAGCCAGATGCGTTCCGAATCGGTCCCGGCGCGAATCCCCGCCGCGATGGCCTGCATGCGCGCCAGCGCGTCGGGATAGCGGGTCAGCCCCGGCGACACCTCCCAAAGCGGCGCAGCCATCGTCACAGCGTCGCGGCAAATGCCCTGAGATCGGCCAGCAGCAGCTCGGGCTCCTCCAGGCTGGCGAAATGGCCGCCGCGCGGCATTGTCGTCCAGTGGGTGACGTTGTAGCCGCGCTCCACCATTGGTCGCGGCGGAAACGCGAGCAGGTCGCGCGGGAAGGCGGCAACGCCCACCGGCACTGCAACACGGCGATCGGCCGGCATGGCAAAGCCGCCTTCAATGAACATGCCGCGATAGAGCCATGTCGCCGTGAGGAAGCTGCGCGTTGTCAGATAGATCATGATGTTGGTGAGCATCTGGTCCATCGTGAACGGCGGATCGGTATAATCGCCGGCCACATCCGACCAGCCGACGAATTTCTCCGAAAACCAGGCGGCGACGCCCATTGGCGAATCCATCATGGCAAAGCCCAGGCTCTGCGGCTTGGTGCCCTGCAACTGGAGATAGGCCGTTTCGACATCCCGGATCGCCACAGCCTTTTGCAGCCACGCGCCTTCTTCCGGCGAGGAGGGCGCCATGTTCGCCGGGCGCAAGCCAAAGCCATTGAGGTGGATGGCTTCCACCCGCGCCGAATCGAGGCCGATCCAGCCGCCGATCACGCAGCCCCAATCGCCGCCCTGGTAAAGATAACGCTCATAGCCAAGCGCCCCCATCAGTGCGTCATAGCGGCGCGCAACTTCGCGCGGGCCGATCGGTGCCGATGGCCGGTCAGACCAGGCATAACCCGGCAGCGACGGCGCCACGACATGGAACGCCGGCAGCGCGGGATCTTCCGGTTCGGCCAGGCGTTCGATGATCCCATCGAATTCGAGGATCGATCCCGGCCAGCCGTGGGCAATCAGCAGCGGGCGTGCGTCGGGCCGGCTTGAGCGCAGATGCACGCAGTGCAGATGGAAGGGCTTGCCGCCATCCTCCCCCACAGCCACCCGCACATGCGGAAGCCGGTTGAGATTCGCCACTGCCGCGGTCCAGTCGAACGTCGTCAGCCAATACTGCTGCAACCGCTGCATGTAATCGCGGTTGGCACCATGGCGCCAACCGGCGGCCGGCGGCTCCTCGAACCAGCGATAGGCGGCAACGCGCTCACGGATCCAGGCCACCTCGTCTTCGGCGACCGGAAGCGTGAACGGAGCCGCTGTCACGCCGCGATCCCTAGCTTGCGGTCAAGCTTGACGCGGCTGGCGATGATGTCGGCCGCCTTTTCGGCAATCATGATGGTGGGCGCGTTGGTGTTGCCCGAAACCAGATAGGGCATGACGCTGGCGTCGATCACGCGCAGCCCCTCGACACTGTTGACACGCAGCTGGCCATCAACCACCGCCTGATCGTCAACCCCCATCCGGCAGGTGCCGACCGGGTGATAGATGGTTTCGGCCCAGCCGCGCATCTTTTCCAGCAGCGCCTCGCGTGTCGTCACGTCCGGCCCCGGCCAGGATTCGCCGGCATTGTAAGGCGCCAGCGCCGGCTGGCCGCCGATCACGCGGGCCATTTCCACGCCGCGCAGCAACGTGTCCACATCCTCGGGCGCACTCAGATAATTGGGGTCGATCGCCGGCGGTGCCAGCGGGTCGGCCGCCTTCAGGCGCACGGTGCCGCGGCTTTCGGGCCGCAACTGGCACACGTGCAGCTGGTAACCATGACTGGAGTCCATCTGGCCGGCGCCATGCGGATTGCCGCGCACCGGCATGAAGTGCATCTGGATATCCGGCGCGGCAAGGCCTTCGCGTGTCGACAGGAAGGCGCCCATCGGCGTCGGCATATGGGCGCCATTACCGGTGCGGCGGAAGGTCCACAGCCCCAGCGCCTTCATCTTGTTGATGAACTTGGAATTGCTGTTGAGCGTGATGGCCTGCGAACAGCGCCACTGCACGATCACATCAAGATGGTCCTGCAGATTGCCGCCGACATCCGGCGCGTCGACCAGAACGTCGATGCCGAACTGCGCCAGATGCGCCTTCGGGCCAATGCCCGACAGCATCAGCAATTGCGGGCTGTTGACCGCGCCGCCGCACAGCAGGATCTCGCGCGCGGATGCCGTCTGAACCTGGTTGCCGCGGGTGAATTCCACCCCGGTGGCGCGCTTGCCATCGAACAGCACGCGCCGGGCCTGCACGCCGGTGAGGATCTGCAGATTGGGCCGTTTGCGCACCTCAGGCGTCAGATAGGCCTTGGCGGCCGAGAAGCGCTCACCATCCTTGATGGTCGCATCATATTGGCCAACGCCTTCAAATTGCGGCCCGTTGAAATCGTCGGTGCGGCGGTGGCCGGCTTGCACTGCGGCCTCGGCGAAAGCGGCATTGAGGATATGGGGCAGGGCGCCCTTGCGGCTGGTGTGCAGTGGCCCGCCGGCGCCGTGAAATTCGTCGGCGCCGCGTTCCGAATCCTCGGCCTTGCGGAAATAGGGCAGCACATCGTCCCAGCCCCAGCCGGTAAGGCCGAGCTGCGCCCAGCGGTTGTAGTCGCTGGCATGGCCGCGGATATAGACCATGCCGTTGATCGACGACGAGCCGCCAAGTGCGCGCCCCCGCGGCCAGTAGAGGTGGCGATTGCCCAGGTGCGCCTGCGGTTCGGTCCAGAATGACCAGTCGAACGGGCTGGCCTTGTCGGGCGGGATGATCTGCGCGATGCCAGCCGGCATCTGGATCAGCATCGAATTGTCGTTGCCGCCGGCTTCCAACAGCAGCACGCGCGTTGCCGGATCGGCCGACAGCCGGTTGGCGAGCGCACAGCCGGCCGAACCGGCCCCGACGATGATGAAGTCATGTTCGCTCATGGCGATAATCCCCATAGATTTTCCAGCAGGCTAGACCGCTTGGGCGGTGCACGCAAACCGGCAGGATGGGGAGGACGTTCGCCAGAGGGCGATCAGGCCAGATCGACCATGATCTCTGCCGAAACACCCTCCAGCGCCGCCTGCACATCGGCTTCCGACACGCCGTCCGGCAGGCTGGCCACCACTTCGGCACGGAACAGCCGCGCGCCCGACCAGGCGCCATCCTCGACCGTGGTTTCCAGCGATTCGATATTGACCTTCAGCGGCCGCAGCGCCTGCGCCAGCTCGTTGACGATGCCGGGGCGATCCTGCGCCGTCAGCTGCAAGGTCAGGCAGGCGCCCGCCGTGGCTGCATCCTCACCGGCATCGACCAGCGTGACGTTCAGGCCATCGGCATCAACGCCGGCCACCGCCTTGTGCAGTGCCGCCAGCCGGTCGGGGGCGATTTCCACCAGAACGCTGCCGACATAACGGCCAGCCAGACGCGCCAGATGCGATTCCAGCCAATTGCCGCCGGAGGTGAGCACCGCATCGGCCAGCGCCGCGGTCAGGCCCGGCCGGTCGGATCCGATGACGGTAAGAATGACCTTGCTGGCCATGGCACTCCCCTTGTTCTGTCCTGCGGCTGCGGGTTGGTTCAGGCCGGATGGTGGGCCTTCAGCGGCGTTTCGGTGTCGGCCAGCGCCGCGGGCGGTACCATCACCCCCTGCTCCACCAGCGCCTTGCCCTGAACATAGTCGCGCGCGGCGTTGACGCAATCCAGCGCGATCACCCGGCCCTGTTTCAGATAGATCAGGCTGAAGCTGCGGGTGGCGGGATCGCCGCGCAGCACGGTCTGGTCGTGGCCCAGGCTCAGGCCCATCGTCTGCAGCCTGAGGTCATATTGGTTCGACCAGAACCAGGGCACGGCATGATAGGGTGCCGGATCGCCGGTTATGGCACGGGCGACGGTGGCGGCCATGTCCGCCGCGTTCTGTACCGATTCGAGGCGGATTTCGGCGCCGCCGGCAAAGGCGTTGGCGTGGAGCGCGCAATCGCCGATGGCATAGATGTCGGGCAGGGTGGTGCGGCAATGATCGTCTACCCAAACCCCATTTCCGCCCCTGGCGCCGGCGGCCAGCAGTGGCTGCACCGACGGCACGATGCCAATGCCCACAATCACCACATCGGCAATCAGGTGGCGGCCGTCGGCCAGCGTTGCCAGCTTGGCGCGGCCCCCGGCGGGGGCAAGTGACGTCAGCAGTGCATCGGTGGCGATGGTCACGCCGTGGGCGGCATGCTCGGCCTCGTAAAAGGCCGAAAGCTGCGTGCCGGCGACACGGGCCAGCACCCGGTCCATCGCTTCGATCACCGTCACGCTGTGGCCGAGCTTGGCCAGCACGGCGGCTGATTCGAGGCCGACATAGCCGCCGCCGACGATCAGCACGCGTGACGGTTCGGCGAGATCGGCCTTCAGCGCTTCCACATCGGCGCGGGTGCGGATGGCGTGGATGCCGGGCAGATCATGGCCCGGGCAGCTGAGCAGCCTCGCATCGCCGCCGCCGGCCCACACCAAAGTGCCATATCCGATTGGGCCCTTGCTGGTTTCCAGCCGGTGCTCGGCCGTATCCACTGCCGTCACGCGCGTCTCGGTGAGCACGTCTACATATCGTTCGGCCCAGAAGGCCGGCGGGCGCAGCAGCATGCGCTCAAAGCTCTTTTCGCCGGCCAGATATTCCTTCGACAGCGGCGGGCGCTCGTACGGCAACTCCGGCTCGGCGGTCAGGATGGCGATGCTCCCGGCAAAGCCGCGCTGCCTGAGCTGCGCCGCCTGTGCCGCGCCGCCATGGCCGCCGCCCACGATCACCACATCGAACTGCATGGATTGCCTCCCCTTTCCTGCCGGCATGCGACAAGGGCGCGGCCTTGCCAAGCCGGCTTGTTGGCTTTGTGCCCTTCACATCAGGGTTGCGCGCTGCCACATGGGGCGCATGGATCTTGCCAGCCATCCCGATGCCCAGGCCTATGGCATGCTTGCCGCCCGGTCGCCGCTGGTGCGCCGGCTGCTGGCGCACAATCCGTCGCCGTTCACCTTCACCGGCACCGGCACGTTCGTGGTGGGGCGCGGCACCGTGGCCGTGATCGATCCCGGCCCCGATGATCCCGCGCACATCGCCGCCCTGATCGGCGCGCTGGCTGGCGAGACGGTGAGCCACATCGTCATCACCCACACCCATATGGACCATTCGCCGGCCGCGCCGGCCCTGAAGGCGGCCACCGGCGCGCGGATCGTCGGCTGTGCGCCGCTGGTGCTCAGCGACGATGGCCCGCGCGCCGATGCCGGCTTCGATGCGACCTATGCGCCCGATGCGGTGATGGCCGATGGGGACAGTATCAGTGGCCCCGGCTGGACGCTCACCGCCGTCCACACGCCGGGCCACACCAGCAACCATCTCTGCTTCGCCCTGGCGGAGGAGAAGGCGTTGTTCACCGGCGACCATGTGATGGGCTGGAGCACGACGGTCGTCGCCCCGCCCGATGGCGACATGGCCGATTACATGGCCAGCCTGGAAAAGCTGATGGGGCGCGATGATGCCATCTATCACCCCACCCACGGCGAAGCGGTGACCGATCCGCAGCGTTTCGTGAAGCATCTGCTCGGCCACCGCCGCCAGCGCGAGGGCCAGGTGCTGCGTGCCATCGGGGAAGGGCTCACCACCATCCCGCAGATGGTGGCGGCGATGTATGCCATGGTGGACAAGCGCCTGCACCCCGCCGCCGGGCGCAGCGTTCTGGCCCATCTCATCGATCTGGAACGGCGCGGAAAAGTGGCCCGCGCCGGCGACATTTGGAGTCTCGCCTGATGGACGCGCGCCTCAACCTGCTCGGCGGCGGCCCCGCCCTTGACGTGAAGGCCGAAATCCAGCGCCTGAAGCGCGAGCGCAACGCCGTCATCCTGGCGCATTTTTATCAGGCGCCCGAAATTCAGGACATCGCCGATTTCGTTGGCGACAGCCTTGATCTGTCGCGCAAGGCGGCGGCCACCGATGCCGACGTCATCGCCTTTTGCGGCGTCAAGTTCATGGCAGAGGTGGCGAAGATCCTCTCGCCGGAAAAGACCGTGATCCTGCCCGATCTGAAGGCCGGCTGCAGCCTGGAGGATTCGGCGCCGCCGGCCGATTTCGCCCGCTTCCGCCGCGCCCATCCCGATCATCTGGCGCTCACCTACATCAACTGTTCGGCGGCGGTGAAGGCGGAGAGCGACATCATCGTCACCTCCTCCTCCGCCGAGCGCATCATCAGCCAGATCCCGCCCGAGCAGAAGATATTGTTCGCGCCTGACAAGCATCTGGGCGCCTGGCTGGCGCGCAAGACCGGCCGCGAGATGCTGCTGTGGGACGGTTCGTGCATCGTGCACGAGCGTTTTTCGGTGACGGAGCTGCTGAAGCTGAAGGCGCAATACCCGGACGCGCCGGTGCTGGCCCACCCGGAATGCCCGGCGCCGATCCTGCAGCTTGCCGATTATGTCGGCGCCACCAGCGGCATCCTGGCGCAAGCCAGCGCACGGCCCGATCCGGTGATGCTGGTCGCCACCGAACCGCACATCATCCACCAGATGCAGAAAGCTGCGCCCGACAAATTGTTCATCGGCGCACCCGGTGCCGACGGCAATTGTGGCTGCAACATGTGCCCCTATATGGCGCTGAACACGCTGGAAAAACTGCACCTGTGCCTGCGTGATCTGACACCGGTGATCGATGTGCCCGAAGATGTAAGAGTGGCGGCCAAGCGCAGCCTTGACCGGATGCTGGAGATGTCGCGGTGAGGGCGGCGCTGCTGCTCACCCTGGCGACAGACCCGCGGCGGGCACAGGCGATGGCAGCGCAGGCCTGCCTGTGATCACGGATTTCGATGTCGCGGCTTTCGTCGCCGCCACGCTGGCCGAGGACATGGGGCTGGGCGGCGATATCACGTCGGCCGCTGTCATCCCTGCCGATGCCCGGCTGTCGGCAGTGATGGCCAGCCGCGATGATGGGGTGATTGCCGGCCTGCCATTGGCCGAAGCCTTTTTCCGCGCGCTTGATCCCGATTGCGCCATCACGGCCCTGGCCCAAGATGGGGACCGGGTCGCGCCGGGCAGTGCGGTGATGCGTATCGCCGGCAAGGCCTGCGCGCTGCTTGCCGCGGAACGCTCCGCCCTCAACACCGTCCAGCATCTGACCGGCATCGCCACGATGACGCGCGCCTATGTCGATGCCATCGCCGGCACCGGCGCGGTGCTGCTCGACACCCGCAAGACCCTGCCCGGCCTGCGCGCACTGGAAAAATATGCCACGCGCATGGGCGGGGCGACCAACCACCGGCTGCGGCTGGATGATGGCGTGATGATCAAGGACAATCACATTGCGGTGGCTGGCGGTGTCGAACCGGCCGTGCGCGCCGCCAAGGCGGCGGGGCTGAGCGGCATTGTCGTTGAGGTCGATCGCATCGACCAGATCGCGCCCGCGCTCGCGGCCGGCGCCGACCGGCTGCTGCTCGACAACATGGATGTGCCGACCTTGCGCGCCGCCGTCGCGCTGATCGCCGGCCGCGTGCCGACCGAGGCGTCGGGCGGCGTGCGCCTCGACACGATCCGCGCCATTGCCGAAACCGGTGTCACCTACATCAGCGTCGGCCGCATCACCCAGAGCGCGCCGGCGGCAGACATCGGGCTGGATTTCGCCTGAGTGGTGCGAGGCCGGCGGGGCTGCTATGCTGCGGCCATGACCCCGGAACCCAGTGCCAATCCTGACACCCATGTCGGCGGCGGCCTCAACGCCACCGATCGCGCCCGCGCGCTGGTGACGTTCAGCCTGATCGAGCGCGGGCTGCTGTTCCTGATCGCGTTGCTCACGCTGGGTGCGGTGGCGCTGGAGTTGCTCCGCGTCTGGCAGGCCCAGAACGTCAACCTTGCCGATATCCTGCTGATGTTCCTCTATACCGAGGTGATCGGCATGATCGCCGCCTTCTACGCCAACGCCCAGGCGCCGGTGGTCTATCCGATCTTCATTGCCATCACCGCGCTCGCCCGGCTGATCGTGCTGCAGGGCAAGGAAATGGCGCCGCAATCGATCATCTTCGAAGCCTCGGCCATCCTGCTGCTCGCCATCGCCGCCACCATCCTGCTGCGCTTCAGGCTGCCCCGCGATTGAGGTGCCGGCGCAGCAGCTTGAGGTTGCGCGTGTTGGAACGGAAGACGACGTCGAGCAGATCGCCGGCTATCGGCACGCTGCCGATCACCGCGTCGATGGCGACATTGCCGACCATGCGCGCCAGCAGCGTGCGCGACGCGCTGAGATTGCGCGCCTCCCACACCAGGTAAAGCCCCATCAGCGCGGTCGTGGCATCGCCGACGCCGGGGATCAGGCCGACAAGGGCATCGAGGCCGACACGGCCCAGCACCGGCACGTGGAACAGGCCTTCCAGCAATTGCTCAAGCCGCTCGACACGTGCGCGGGCGGCAATTGCGTCGGTGGCGGGGAGGGGGATCGCAAGGGCCATGCTGCGGATCTGGCCCCGGCGGATCGCCATTCAAGGGGCGGGCTTCTACGCCCCCGCGATCATCGCCGGCAGCGCGCGTTCGTGGATGGCCTTCAATTCGGCCAGTGGCAGCCGCTCACCATTGATCACCAGCGCATCACCGCCAACCGTGCCGATGCGGGCCGCCCCGGCAATGGCAACGCCGGCCGGCGCAGTGACGAGATAGCGGCCCTGGTCTTCACCGAAGGCCGTCGCCGCATCCAGCGTGACATCGATCACGGCGCCCAGCCCGCTGGCCAGCGCCATGTCGGCAATCGCGGTGGCAAGGCCGCCATCCGAAAGATCATGCACGGCCGTCACACTGCGCGCCGCGATCAGCGCCGCCACAGCATCGCCATTGGCGCGTTCATGGGCCAGGTCGACCACGGGCGGCGGGCCATCCTCGCGGCCATGGCATTCGCGCAGCCACAGCGACTGGCCAAGATGCGTGCCCGTGCCGCCGATCAGCCAGATCGCGTCGCCCGCGGCCTTGAAGGCCAGGTCCATCTGCCCGGCATAATCGGTCAGCACGCCCACCCCGCCGATGGCCGGGGTCGGCAGGATGGCGTTGCCGCCGCCCGTCGCCTTGCTCTCGTTGTAAAGGCTGACGTTGCCCGACACGACCGGGTAATCCAGCGCGCGGCAGGCTTCGGCCATGCCTTCGATGCAGCCGACCAATTGCCCCATGATCACCGGGTTCTGCGGGGACGCGAAGTTCAGGCAGTTGGTGATGGCCAGCGGCTTGCCGCCGACAGCGATGATGTTGCGCCACGTCTCCGCCACGGCCTGCTTGCCGCCTTCGTGCGGATCGGCAAAGCAGTAACGCGGGGTGCAATCGGTGGCGATGGCCAGCGCTTTCCTCGTGCCGTGCACGCGCACCACGGCGGCATCGCCACCCGGCCGCTGCAGCGTGTCGGCGCCGACCTGGTTGTCATATTGCTCCCAGATCCAGCGGCGCGAGCAAAGGTCGGCGCTGCCCATCAGCGTCTTCAGATCGGCTACGATGTTGCTGCTCGTCGGCACGTCCGTCAGGGCTTCGCGCTTCGGCGTCGGCACGTGCGGCCGGTCATATTTCGGCGCGGCATCGGCCAGCGGATCAAGCGGGATGCGGCCCACCACCTCGCCGTGGAAGGTCATCGTCAGGTCGCCGCCGTCCACGACCTCGCCGATCACGGCGAAATCCAGCTCCCACTTGCGGAAAATGGCCTCGGCAAAGGCTTCGCGGCCGGGCTTCAGCACCATGAGCATGCGCTCCTGGCTTTCCGACAGCATCATTTCGTAAGGCGTCATGCCGGTTTCGCGGCACGGCACCCTGTCGAGATCGAGGCGGATGCCGACGCCGCCCTTCGACGCCATTTCCACGCTGCTGCTGGTCAGGCCGGCCGCGCCCATGTCCTGAATGGCGACAATCGCGTCCGACGCCATCAGCTCGAGGCAGGCCTCGATCAGCAGCTTTTCGGTGAACGGGTCGCCCACCTGCACGGTCGGGCGCTTTTCCTCGGACGATTCGTCGAACTCGGCCGATGCCATGGTGGCGCCGTGGATGCCGTCCCGGCCGGTCTTGGAACCGACATAGACGACCGGATTGCCCACCCCGGCGGCGGCCGAATAGAAGATCTTGTCAGCCTTCGCCAAGCCCACGGTCATGGCGTTGACGATGATGTTGCCGTTGTAGCTGGGGTGGAAGATCGTTTCCCCGCCAACGGTCGGCACGCCGACGCAATTGCCATAACCGCCGATGCCGGCGACAACGCCCTTCACCAGATGGCGCATCTTGGGCGCGTTGATGTCGCCAAAGCGCAGCGCGTTCATGTTGGCGACGGGCCGCGCGCCCATGGTGAACACGTCGCGCAGGATGCCGCCCACGCCGGTGGCCGCGCCCTGATAGGGCTCGATATAGCTGGGGTGGTTGTGGCTCTCCATCTTGAAGATGGCGGCGTCGCCATCGCCGATGTCGATCACGCCGGCATTCTCGCCGGGGCCGCAGATCACCCACGGGGCCTTCGTCGGCAGCTTGGCGAGGTGGATGCGGCTGGACTTGTAGCTGCAATGTTCCGACCACATCACCGAAAAAATGCCGAGTTCCAGCAGGTTCGGCTCCCGCCCCATCGCGCTGAGCACGCGGTCATATTCCTCCGGCGTGAAGCCGTGGGTGGCAACGATTTCGGGCGTGATCTGGCTCATGGCGCGCCCCATAGCCGGGCCGCGTCGCTTTGTCATGCGGCCCGTTGCGCCGCCGCTGCCGCCTCAGCCGGGCAGGCTCATATGGCGCAGGCTCTGCGTGGTGATGAAGAGGCCGCCCCCCACCAGCAACAGCAGCAGACCAACCAGCAGCGGGCGCAGTGCCCGATTGTGCACGAAGCGGTTGATCAACGCGTCGTTGCGGGCACCGCCAATGGCCCAGCCCATCAACCCAAGCCACAACAGCAGCGACAGCAACGACAGGATGTTCAGCCTGGCCAGCAGCGTTCGTTCCGGGTGCCGGCGGGCATAGGCGATCATGCTGGGCAGAAAATTCAGCACCAGCACAATGATGATCCCGATTGCAACGCCCAGCAATTGCTTGTCGGCCACGCCTGTCACTCCCAACTGTATTGTTTATATAATACAGTTGGGGTTGCCTGACGTCAATCAGGATGTTGCCAACGGCCATGCCGGCTTTCCCTCTGGCCGCCGCGCGGTTATGACGCGATGCAACAACGACAGGGCCGGCCATGCCACGCACGCGCGCAGACGGAAAAAAGACGCAGATCGTCGTCGTGGGCGGCGGCGCCGGCGGGTTGGAACTGGTGACCCGGCTGGGCGCGCATTTTTCGCGCGCCGATTTCGACATCATCCTGGTGGACCGCAACCCCACCCACATCTGGAAGCCGCTGCTGCACGAGGTGGCCGCCGGCAGCCTTGATGCCAATCTGGACGAGGTCGGCTATCGCGGCCACGCCTACCGCTGGGGCTATCGCTATTTCGATGGCGCGCTGGAGAGCATCGACCGCGAGGCCAAGCAGATCATCATCGCCCCCATCCGCGACGAGGACGGCAGCGAGGTGATCGGCCGCCACCGCATCCGGTACGATTACCTCGTGATCGCGGTGGGGAGCGTCTCCAACGATTTCGGCATCCCGGGCGTGAAGGACCATTGCCTGGCGCTGGAAACCCGCGTCGATGCCGATCGCTTCCGGCGCAAATTGCTCAACCAGTGCCTGCGCGTTTCCCGCCAGATGATGGCCAACCCTGCCAGCGATGCCACCGTGAAGGTGGTGATCGTTGGCGGCGGCGCGACCGGCGTGGAACTGGCGGCCGAACTTTATTCGGCGGCAGACGCGCTCGGCTTCTATGGGCTGGAGGTGTTTGACCGCAACCGCCTGAAGGTGACGCTGCTGGAAGCCGGCCCGCGCATCCTGCCGCAATTGCCCGACAAGCTGGCGGCCGCAGCGCATGGGGAGCTGGAGAATCTGGGCGTGACGGTGCTGCCGCAAACCCAGGTCGTATCCGCCACCGAAGATGCCATCCATGTGAAGGACGGCACGGTGATCCCCGCCGATATTCGCGTGTGGGCGGCCGGCGTGAAGGGCGCCGATTTCCTGAGCGGCATCGGCGGGCTGGAGACAACGCGCAACAACCAGCTGCTGGTGCGCGACACGCTGCAGACGACGCTTGACGACAGCATCTATGCCATCGGTGATTGCGCCAGCTACACGCCGCCGGCGCACACGCGGCCGATCCCGCCGCGCGCCCAGGCCGCGCACCAGATGGCCGACACCGTGTTCCGCAACATCAAGGCACAACTGGCCGGCAAGCCGCTCAGTCCCTTCGTCTATCAGGACAAGGGTTCGCTCGTCAGCCTCGCCCGCTTTTCCACCGTCGGCAGCCTGATGGGCAATCTGGTGGGCGGCAAGATGGCGATCGAGGGCCGGCTGGCGCGCTTTGTCTACACCTCGCTCTACCGCATGCACCTGATTGCCATCCACGGTTGGTTCAAGGGCCTGTTCCTGATCCTGGTCGGCCATGTAAACCAGGTGGTGCGGCCCAAGCTGAAGCTGCACTGACGGGAAAGGAAAGGCGCGGCTGCCGGTGTTCCGGCCGCCGCGCCCCGTGCATGCGTTCAGGCTCAGGCCGCCAGCGCGCGCCGGCGCCGGCGCATGACCGCGCCGGTCAGGCCGAAGCCGGCAATCAGCATGGCCCAGCTTGCCGGTTCGGGCACGCCGATGTCGTAACCCATGGTGTCGAAGGCGATCAGGTCCATCCGGGTGATCTTCATCAGCGGGCGGGTGTTGTTCGGGCCGGTGGCGGTGGGGTCCATGATGCCGATCAGCTTGTTGGTCAGCGCATCGTCCTTCCAGTGGCTGGCCTGACGACGGTCACCGTTGAGCGCTCCAGTCGACAGCGGCGCGAGGCAGTTCTTGCCGGCGTTGATGGAGAAGCACGGGGTGCCGCCGATCGACCAGTCCAGCGTCGGGCTGCCGCCGAAAATGCCATAGCGCTGCAGATCGTGGACCGTGCCCCAGGCAAGATTGTTGAGACCGCGGCGGCCCGGCAGCGCCACGCCGGGCAGCGCGTTGATATCGGCAAGGTCAACGCCGGAACGGAAGCCGAGCGCGTGGCCAATTTCGTGGGCGGCAACGCCAACGAAATCGATGGTGCCCGGGCTGATCCCATCGCTGGGATCAAAATCCCACGAGAACAGGGTGCTGAACGACACCGATCCGTCGCGCTGGCCGGGGTTGTTGCCGGCATAGATCGGGTTGAGGCCCAGAGCCTTCACCTGCGCCGTGTTGATCTGGATGAAATTATTGTCGGTGCTGTTGTTCGAATCGAGAAAACGCCGGCGCGAATCGATGGCGCCGCTGGTGGGCGGCTCGTTGGTGACAAACGACAGCGGACCGGTCTTCAGCACGCCGGCCGCGCGCTTGTCCCAATAGGTGGTGGCGTCGGCGGCCAGCAGGGTGCGCAGGCCGGCATAGGTGATGGTGTTGGTGGTGGAACCGGTCGAACCCAGGATGCCGGCACCCAGCGCCGCGAACTGCACGTCCAGCTTGATGGTGATCGGATCCTTCAGCACGCCGGCCCACATCGCCGCGGCCTTTTCGAACCCGGCGCGGGCCTGGGTGCCTTGGCCGACACCGCCGAGATTATTCAGGACGAACTGCATCCGCGGCGCTGCTGCGGCATTGTTCACGCTGGCGGCCTGACCGGCACCGGCGACGCCGGCCAGCGTTTGCGCGACTTGCAGCACGCCCTGATCTTCGATGAACTGGTGGCCGCAGGTGGCGGTGTGAATATGCTCCTGCGCGGCCGCGACAACCGGCATGCTGGCAGCCAACACGGCCAGCGCGACACGACGATACGACATTGATAAACCCCCGGTACGCAACTGATGGACAGCGGAACGGAACATTCCCTTCCGTTTCGGATGCGTATTAACATGAACTAAAGTTAACAATGGCCTGCGACAGCGTGCCGCAGCGGGGTCACTCGTGGAATTCGGCCAGCTCCGGAATGCGCGTGAAGGCGATGGCCGGCCCGCGCGAACGGCCGGCGCCGTGGGCATCGTGGCCCAACGTCACCGCATCGCGGCCGAAGCGCGCGTTCATGCGGTCCATCGCCTGGCTCAGCGCCAGCCGGCGCTGGTCAGTCGCGGCGCACAGCAGCGCCGTATCGTCGAACAGGTCGGCCTGGGCGGCGCGGGCCTCGGTCAGATCGGCCAGCACCACGCCCACCTGCAACAGCCGCCGGTGCGGAAATTCGGCGGCCATCTGCCCCCACAGACGCTCCATCGCGTCCACAAGGCTGATCGAATCCTGCACCCGCGGCAGCTTGGTGCCCGCTTTCCATTTGCTGCCGCGCGTCTCGCCCTTCACGAGCAGGCCCAGCCAGCCGGCGCGCAGCTCGGCGCGGCGCAGGCGGGTGCCGGCCTTCATCACCAGCCGCCGGGCCACCAGGCGCGCCACCGGCAAGGGCCGCCGTTCCGGCCCCAGCACGTGGCTGTGCCCGATCGATTTGCGCGCGGTTGGCACGTCTGCCACCTCGTGGCCGTTGAGCAGCCAGTGCAGCCGTTCCCCCCAGACATTGCCCCACGCCGCGCGCGCCTGCGCCGGCGACAGGGCAAACAATTGCGCCATCGACACCAGCCCGGCCGCCGCCAGCCGCCGTTCCATGCTGCGGCCGACGCCCGGGATGTCCGACAGTTTCAGCCGCGACAGTCGCGCCCGGCGCACCTCATCGGTCAGGATGGTCAGCCCATCGGGCTTCTCCATGTCGGCCGCCATCTTGGCCAGCAGCCGGTTCTGCGCCGCGCCGATGGAGGCCGTCAGGCATAGGCCGACATTGGCGGCCAGCCCCGCCTTGATCCGCCTTGCGAGGTCGGCGACCAGGGCGGGGCTGTTCTCGTTGTCCAGCAGCCGGCAGGCGACCTCGTCGATCGAGCAGACGGCAGTCACCGGCACATGGCGCGCCACCTCGGCGATCACCTTGTGGTGGAAGCGGACATATTCGTCATGGCGGCCCGGCACGATCACCACGTCGCGGCACATGGCCTTGGCCTGCCAGATCTTGGTGCCGGTGCGGATGCCGCAGGCCTTGGCCTCGTAACTCGCGGCAATCGCGCTGGTGCTGTCAGTCATCACCGGCGCCACAACCACCGGCCGGCCGCGCAGGGCCGGGTTCAGCTGCTGCTCAACGCTGGCAAAATAGCTGTTGAGATCGAGATAGAGCCAGCGGAGAGGCAGCGACTCGGCCATGGCGGCAGTATCGCACAATCGGAACATAAAGTGAACATGTGGACTGCGTCATCCGGCACCTTCCCAAGGGAACACGGGCCTGTATGGTTCATATCCATGACCCAGACGCCCGAAGACCAGTCCATCCTCGCCGCCGCCGCCGCCGACGAGCCGGCCGGCATCCGCGCCGTCGCTGCCGATGCGCTCGCCGGGCGTCAGCTGCGCTATTATGATTTCTGCATGGCGGCCTTCGCCGTCATCCTGATCTGCTCCAACCTGATCGGTGCCGGCAAGCAGGCGGCGATTTCGGTGCCGTGGAGCGACAGCCCGCTGATCTTCGGCGCCGGCATCCTGTTCTTCCCGCTGGGCTATGTGCTGGGCGACGTCCTCACCGAAGTCTATGGCTATGCCCGCGCCCGCCGCGTGGTGTGGGTCGGCTTTGCGGCTTCTGCCTTCACCGCCTTCATGTGTGCTGTCGTCGTCGCCATGCCGCCGGCGCCGGGCTGGACCGGCCAGGAAACGCTGGCTGCCGTGTTTGGCCAGACGCCGCGCATCTTCATCGCCTCGATCCTGGCCTTCTGGGCCGGCGAATTCGCCAACAGCTTCGTGCTGGCCCGGATGAAGTTGCTGACGAAAGGCAAGCATCTGTGGACGCGCACCATTGGCTCGACCGTGGTCGGTCAGGGTGTCGACAGCCTGATCTTCTACCCGCTCGCCTTCCTCGGCCAGCCGGACTGGCCGGTGGAGCGCGTCTTCCTGATCGCCGGCACCAACTATGTGCTGAAAGTGCTGTGGGAAGTCGTCCTCACCCCCGTCACCTACGCCGTTGTCGCCTGGTTCAAGCGCGTCGAGGGCCTCGACGTCTACGACACCGGCACCAATTTCACGCCCTTCAAGACGCGGGTTTAAAGCGGGATCCGCAGCAGATCGCGGCCGACCACGATGCGGCCATCGAAATGCTGCGCCGCTCCGGCCCGCCAGTCCTCCTCGGTCACGCTGGCGTCGCCGCCGGGGACGAAGTGGCTCAGCACCAGCGTCTTCACGCCAGCCGCCGCCGCCAGCCTGCCGGCCTCTTCCACCGGCGTGTGACTGGCGAGCAGGTGGGCGCGCAGGGTGGGCGCGTTGCTCTCGCTGGCGATCAGCCGCTCCATGGCGGGCAGATACAGCACTTCCTGCACCAGCACGTCGGCGCCGCGGGCCAGATCGATCAGGGCCTGGCACGGCCGCGTGTCCCCAGACCAGGCGACGGACTTGCCGGCCCAATCGAAGCGATAGGCGAAACTGTCGGTGAGCGGCGGATGCTCAACGCGCACTGCCGTCACCTTCAGGCCGCCGGCATCCAACTGCGCACCGGGCTGCACCTCGGCCACCCGGATCAGCTTGCGCAGGTCGGGCCGGCCCTCGTCGGCCATGCGGGTTTCGATGTCGACATGGGCAAAGCGCAGCCAGTCGCGCGCCATTTGCGCCATGCCGCGCGGTCCATGCACCGTCACCGGCGTCGTCAAGGCGCCGCTCCACGCCAGCCAGGGCAGGGTGAAGGCGTCGGCGACATGATCGCTGTGCAGATGGGTGATCCACACATGCGACAATGCCTTCAGCGGCAGGCCCGCCAGCGCCGCCTGCCGCGCCACGCCGTTGCCGGCATCCACGACATGCAACTGGCCGCCGATCATGAGGGCCATCGACGGCGCCGCGCGCAGCGCCTTGGGTGTTGGCCCGCCACCGGTGCCAAGCAGCACGATCTGATCGGGCAGGGCCTGTGCTGCCAGGCGCGGCGGCACCAGCGCGGCCGCCCCCGCCAGGGCCAGAAGCTGTCGGCGCGTGTGCATGGCAAGACCTCCCGCCAGCACGGTGACGTCTCGCGCCCATGCTGACAAGCCATGCTGACAGGGCGCGCTGACAGGGTCACGGCCGCGCCGCCCGGCCGATGGCCGACATACGCTGTCCGTCCGCTTGCCTTGCGTTGGTGGTTGTGTGAACTCCGCATGCTCGTCGGGGGATGATGGTGATGGCAACGCTGGCTGCTGGATCGACCGTGTTGGTGGTCAATTTCCATGGCTTGGGGGCCATGCCCGACCATGTCGACAGCGGGGAGGCGCGGGTCTGGTGCACCGATCCTGGCCGGTTTGGTGCCATCCTCGATTCGATTGCGACGGTGGAACGCGATCACGGCCTGCCGGTGCGCATCACCTTCGACGATGGCAATGCCAGCGATCATGCCATCGCGCTGCCGATGCTGGCCGATCGCGGCCTGTCTGCCGAATTCTTCATCTGCGCCGGCCGGATTGGCGCGCCGCACTATCTGGGCACAAGCCAGATTGCCGAGATGCTGGCCGTCGGCATGCGCTTCGGCAGCCATGGCTGGAGCCATATCAACTGGCGTACAGCCGATGATGCCGTGCTGGCGCAGGAGATTGACGACGCCCACGTGCGCATCGAAGCCGCTGTCGGCCGGCCGATCGACATGGTCGCGATCCCGTTCGGACGTTACGACCGCCGCGTGCTTGGCCGGCTTGGCCGCTACACGATCCTCTACAACAGCGATGGTGGCCTGGCCCGCGCCGGTGCCCGCCACCAGGCGCGCAACAGTTTCACCACCGACTGGACGGAGCGGAGCTTGATCGATCTGGCCGCCGGCCGCTGCCTGGCCCGGCAGCTGAGGCGCGACCTCATCAGCCTGGTCAAGCGCTGGCGCTGACCGGGCGCTTCAGAAGCCGATGTAGATCATTTCCGAATAGCTGTGATCGACGAACAGGCCGGGGAACGGCCCCTTGTAATATTTGGCGGCGCGGCCCGGCACATAGCGGCCCAGCATGCCCGGCACCGGTGCTGAGGCATCGACAAGCAGGGCGAGGAAACCGCGTTTCAGCAGGGCGGCACTGATCGTCGCGCCATGGTCGATCAGATCGGATTCGCGCTGGCAATAGATCAGCTGGGCGATGGGCAGGCCCGGCTTCACCCGGCGCGGCAGAAACAGCAGCGGCGCCAGGCGATCGGGCAGATCAAGGCACAGGGCGATGCAGCCGCGCTGCTCATGATGGGCCAGCATTTCGGCCATCGCATCGTTCAGGCCATGGCGTTCGGCATCGCGGCGCGGCAGCACGGCAACGCGGGCCCGGCTGCGGCGTGTGCCGATGCCGATGAACTGGCCGGCCGTGCGTTCGGCAAAGCCAAAGGCCTTGATCGCCTTCTGTGTGTGCAGCGCGGCCGAAAGATTGCTGTAGGTCAGGCCCGGCAGCCGCGAGGCATGGCCATAAAGTTCCTTGGCCGGCTTGCCGCGCAGGGCAGGGCGGACGGTCCAGCTCGAGATGTTGACGATGGTCATCGCGCCGTCGTCGGCCGCGTGGACGGAGCCCAGCGCCAGCGCCACGCCTTGCAGGCCGTCGGCCGTTTCGATGCCATAGCCGAATTGCGGCGTGCCTGGCGCCGCCGTGCGGGTGCGCAGGCGCTGCAGCCGGTCGTCCCAGAAATCGGGGCTGCGGCGCGGGAAGCCTTCGGTCAGCAGCGCCGCCACGGCTGGCAGATCCGCCGTTTCGATCTCGCGGAAACTGTACACGCGCCGCGCCCCTGTTGCCTGGTTGGGGCGAACTTGGCGAAGCCGGGTCGGGCTTGTCAAGCAAGCCGCGGCCCGCGCGGTCAGCCCAGGGCGGCCTGCACGGCTTCGAACATGCGGCGGCCATCGGTGCCGCCCTGTTCGGCTTCGATCAGCCGTTCGGGGTGGGGCATCATGCCCAGCACATTGCCGGCATCGTTCAGGATCCCGGCAATGTTGCGGGCCGAGCCGTTGACATCCTCGGCATAGCGGAAGGCAACGCGGCCTTCGCCTTCCAGCCGGTCGAGCGTGGCCGCATCAGCGAAATAATTGCCGTCGTGGTGAGCGACCGGGATGGTGAGCGTTTCGCCGGCAGCATAGCGGCTGGTGAAGATCGACTGGCTGTTGCCGACTTCCAGCGCCACGTGGCGGCAGACGAAGTTGAGGCCGGCATTGCGCATCAGTGCGCCGGGCAGCAGGCCAGCTTCGGTGAGCACCTGGAAGCCGTTGCAGATGCCCAGCACGGCGCGGCCTTCGCCCGCCGCCTGGACCACGGCGCGCATCACCGGCGACTGTGCGGCCATCGCGCCCGACCGCAGATAATCGCCATAGGAAAAGCCGCCGGGCACGCCGATGAAATCAAGGCCGTCCGGCAGGCTGGTTTCGGCGTGCCACACCATGGCTGGGGCGTGGCCGGTCACCTTGGTGATGGCGTCGGCCAGATCCCGGTCGCAATTGGAACCGGGGAAGACGATGACCGCTGCCTTCACGGCATCTCGATCCGGAAATTCTCGATCACCGTGTTGGCCAGCAGCTGGCGGGCCATGGCTTCGACCGTCTCGCGGGCCGTGCCCTCGGCAACGTCCAGCTCGATGATCTTGCCGGCGCGCACGCCCTGAACGCCATCAAAGCCCAGGCCTTTCAGCGCCGATTCGATGGCCCGGCCCTGCGGGTCGAGCACGCCATTTTTTAGGGTGACGGTGACGGTGACTTTCATGGGCGCGGCCATAGGCCGAACGCGGGGAAGGTGCAAGCGCGCGGGTGGCAAAACGTCCCCGCCATGCTTTTCCCGATCACGCACGAACCCGCTGCGGCGATGCGTGTCAGCCCAGCAGTGCCATCACTGCCGCACCCACGCCCGCCGCCAGCAGCAGCCACGGCGTCGACCAGCCTTCTGCCGTCTGTTCCGGCAGCGGCGGCAGCGGTGGCTGCGGCGGGGCGGCGCCCGGCATCGGATGTTCGGCCACCCACTGGCGCAGGATGCGCGGCAGTTGGCGCAGCGCGCGGACATTGAGCACCAGACTGTCGGCGATCACCGCTTCCGGGCCCATCTCGTCGCGCACCCAGTCGCGCACATAGGGTTCGGCCACTTCCCACATGTTCACGTGCGGATCGATGGTCAGCGCGACGCCTTCCACCATCACCATGGTCTTTTGCAGCAGCAGCAGGTGGGGCTGCACCGGCATGTCGAAGCTGCGGGTGATGGAGAACAGGCCTTCGAGCAGATCGGTGATGGCGATATCCTTGGCCTGGCGGCCGCGGATCGGTTCCCCCACGGCCCGCAGCGCGGTGGCAAAGGCCGCCGGGTTGTGATGCGGCGGCACATAGCCGGCTTCGAAATGGATTTCGGCGACGCGGGCATAATTGCCGGTCACCAGGCCGTGCAGGATTTCCGCGAGATAGAGGCGGGCGCGGCGGTTGATGCGGCCCATGATGCCGAAATCGATGACCCCGATGCGGGCATGGTCGCAGGCCGCGTCCGCCGGGATCACGAACAGATTGCCCTGGTGCAGATCGGCGTGGAAAAAGCCCTTGGCAATCGCCTGGGCCAGAAAGCCGTTGACCAGCACCCGCGCCAGCCGCGGCCGGTCGAGATCGAGCGCATCAAGCCCGGTGCGGTCCGACACTTTCACCCCGTCGATCCAGTCGATCACCAGCATGCGCTTGGTGGAACGCTGCCAATCGACGGCGGGCACGACAAAATCGGGCTCCCCAGCCAGGATTTCGCCCAGTTCCGAGGCGTTGGCGGCCTCCCGGCGCAGATCGAGCTCGGCTTCGATCCAGCTCTTGAAGGTGGCGATCACGGCGCGCGGGCGCAGCCGGGCGAACTCGCCGCCCAACGTCTCGATATGGCCGGCGCCCCATTCATAGGTCTTCAGCGCCGAAGCGATGTCGGCTTCGATGCCGGGGCGCAGCAGCTTGATGGCAACGCGGCGGCCATCGCTGGTGAGGGCGCGGTGGACCTGCGCGATGGAGGCGGCGCCAACAGCTTCGGGTTCAATCTCCTGAAAGCGCGTCTTCCAGTCGCCGCCACACTGGGAATTGAGGATCGGCTCGACCGCAGCGAACGGCACGGGCGGCACCTGATCCTGCAAGCGGGCCAGATCGGTGGCCGCCGCGATGCCGATCAGATCGGGGCGCGTGGCCAGCGCCTGACCCAGCTTGATGGCAGCCGGGCCAACGGCAGCGAGACCGCCGGCAAAATCCGGCGTGAGGGGGGCACCGGCACCGAAGCGGGCGATCTTTGCCACCAGCCTGATGGCGACGGGCAGGCGCTGGCTTTCGAACGGGCGCAGCACGCCATGGCGCGCCATGCGGCGCCCCCACACGAACAGCCGCCACAGATGGACAAGTGCGGTCAATTCAGACCTTCCAGCCCGAATGGATGGCCACCGCGCCGCCCAGGATCGGGCGGTGGCGCACCTGGGTGAAGCCGGCTTCACCGATCATGGCGGCAAATTCCGGCATCTTGGGGAAGCGGCGGATGGATTCGATCAGATAGCGATAGGAATCGGCATCCTTGGCCACCATCTCGCCAATCCGCGGCACCAGCTTTTCGGAATAGATGTCGTAGATTTCGGCAAAGCCCGGCCATTCGGTCGTCGAGAATTCAAGGCAGAAGAACCGCCCGCCATAGCGCAGCACGCGGTGCGCTTCGCGCAGGGCAGCCGGAATGTCGGTGACGTTCCGGATGCCGAAGGCGATCGTGTAGGCATCGAAGCTCTGGTCCGGGAACGACAGCGTCTCGGCATTTTCCTCGCGCCAGATCAGGCTGGTCAGCCCGCGTTCGGCGGCGCGCTCCATTCCCACTTCCAGCATGGCCGGGTTGATGTCGGCCACCGTCACATTGGCGCCGGATTTTTCCAGCCGGAAGGCGATGTCCCCCGTGCCGCCGGCCATGTCGAGAATATCCTCGCCGGCGCGCGGGTTCACCAGGCGGACGAAATCATCCTTCCACACCCGGTGCATCCCGGCCGACATCAGGTCGTTCATGATGTCGTAGCGCTTGGCAACCGATCGGAACACGTCGCCCACCCGGCGCGTCTTCTCCTCAGCGGTAACCTCTTCATAGCCGAAGCTGACGGTGTCGCTCATCTTGCGTCCTTTTCGTGAGGCGCGGCTTAGCCGAGGCTTGGCGGCCATGCAAACGCCGCCTATGTCGCGGCGCATGCCCGAACTTCCCGAAGTCGAAACCGTGATGCGTGGCCTGGCCCCGGTGTGGGAGGGCCAGCGCTTCACCCGTGTCGTTGCCAACCGGCCCGACCTCAGGCGCCCGCTGCCGGAAGGGCTGGGCCAGCGCCTGACCGGGGCGACGGTGGTGCGCTTGGGCCGGCGGGCGAAATATGGGCTGGTCGAAACCGATCGCGGCGACACGCTGATCATCCATCTCGGCATGTCGGGGCGCATGCGCGTCGATCCCGACAGTCATGAAAAGCATGATCATGTGGTGTTCGAAACCGGCAATGGCCGGGTGGTGGCCTTCAACGATGCCCGGCGCTTCGGCAGTCTTGATCTGGTGGCCACGGCCGCTGCCGCCGCGCACCCGCTGCTCGCCGGGATCGGGCCGGAACCGCTTGGCCCCGAATTCGGCCTGCCGCTGCTCACCCGCATCTTTGCCGACCGGCTGGCCCCGGCCAAGGCGATCCTGCTCGACCAGCGGCTGATCGCGGGCCTTGGCAACATCTATGTCTGCGAGGCGCTGTTCCGGGCCCGCATCCACCCCGAAACGCCGGGCGGCGCGGTGACCCGCCGCCAGCTGGAGGCGTTGGTGCCGGCCATCCCGGCGGTGCTGGAGGAAGCCATTGCCGCCGGCGGCTCGACCCTGCGCGATCATGCGGCGCCCGATGGCACGCTCGGCTATTTCCAGAAGGATTTTGCCGTCTATGGCCGCGAGGGGGCGGCCTGCACGGCGTGCGGCGCGGACGTGACACGCATCGTGCAGTCGGGCCGGTCGAGCTTCTTCTGCCCATCGTGCCAGAAGTGGCCCCGGGACGCGCGAAAGGCTTGACCGCAGGGGCGGCCTCGCTTAAGGCGCTCACCTTCCGGTGCCGGCCCTGTGGGCATGCACCTGCTCGGCCTGTGCTGTCGCGCAAGACGGGCGGTTCAAAGATCAACTCAGTGATTGCAGGAACTCATGGCCAACACGCCCCAGGCTGAAAAGCGCATTCGCCGCAACGACCGTCGCGCCGCGATCAACAAGGCGCGCGTCAGCCGCATCCGCACCTTTGTCAAGAAGGTCGAATCGAGCCTCGCCGCCGGTGATGCTGCCGCCGCTGCCGAAGCGCTGAAGGCCGCCCAGCCGGAAATGATGCGCGGTGTCGCCAAGGGCGTGCTCCACAAGAACACGGTGTCGCGCAAGATCAGCCGCCTCGCCGCCCGCGTGAAGGGCCTGGCGACCGCCTGATTGCCGGCGCCGGCCGCCTGCGGCCGCGTTTGACTGGCGCTTTCGAAACGGGGTTCTGCCGCAAGGCAGTGCCCCGTTTTGTTGTTGGCGCCCGATGTCGGGGCAGTCTGCCCGAATCGGCCAGCCGGGATGGTGATTCGCAGGGCCGCGTGCCGATTCGGGCCGCCAGACCCTGGGGCCATGTACCTATATAGGTGCATCGGGCCAGGGGTGCGTTCTGAATCGGAACAATTTGCATTCATTTTGGCCAAGACTTGTGGGCCGCACCTGTCACAAAAGTGTCGGAGCTTTGACACAAAAAATCCAAGCAGTTAGCCGTTTGCCGCCGGGCCGATTCGGCGGGGATGGTGCGAAATTGCCTATTTTAATCAAATGCTTGGACGCCTTACGAAGGGAAGGCGGCTGACAGGCTGTCAACAGGTTTATTTGGCCGCGAATGGAATTTGGCGGCTTGCAGGCACCGCTTTGCGCTGCTTATTTGCAGCATGGTTTGGGCCGGCCGGCGTGATGAGCGCCAAGGCTCCAATCGCAGATGATGCATGGCGTCCTGGGCTTCTGGTCGAAGCTCAGACGGACAGTTGCGGCCCCCAGAGGCCGTTCTGGCCGGTGGCCCTGTGTCGCTGAATGTCAACACTTCGCTGCGGCGGGGACAATGCCGGGGGCGGCAGAAAGGAAGGGTGCGTGTCGACAGCTGCTGCATCGGTGCTGCCTTCCGGTCATGCGGCGTTGGCGGCGGTCGGGTCGATCGAATCGACCGTGGACCGCGACACCTGGTTCCGCGTGCGATCGGCCCTGAAGGCTGACGCCGGCGATCACAGCTATGACGCGTGGCTGGCGCCGCTGGTGCTGGTGGGCTGCGATGGCGATACCGTGCGCCTGGCCGCGCCTTCGGCCTTTGCCGCCGATTGGGTCTCCAGCCATTTTGGTGATCTGCTGCGCCGCCACTGGGCTGCGCATCAGCCGGCGATCCGCCGGGTTTCGGTGCAGACCGGCAGTGCGGCTCCGGCTGCTTCGCTGGTCGGCAAGGTGGCCGTGCCGGCTGCCGTCAGCCAGCCGCTGCCGGTCGATGCCCGCTACAATTTCGACAATTTCATCGTCGGCAAGGCCAACGAGCTGGCCTACAACGCCGCGCTGTCGATGGCCGAACCCGGCATGCCGGGCTTCAACCCGCTGTTCCTCCATGGCACCACCGGGCTGGGCAAGACCCACCTGATGCACGCCATCGGCAACGCCTATCTGGCCCATCATCCGCAGGGCCGCGTCGCCTATCTGTCGGCCGAAAAATTCATGGTGGAGTTCATGGCCGCCCTGCGCGCCAAGGACACCATCAGCTTCAAGCAGCGGCTGCGCTCGGTTGATCTCCTGATGATCGACGATGTGCAGTTCATCGCCGGCAAGGAATCGACCCAGGAAGAATTTTTCCACACGATGAACGAGATCATCGGCGCCGGAAAGCGCCTGGTGATCACCGCCGATCGCAGCCCGCAGAACCTCGAAGGCATCCAGGATCGCATCCTGTCGCGCATGGCCTGGGGCCTGGTGGCCGATATCAACCCGGCCGATTACGAGCTGCGGCTGAACATCCTGCACGCCAAGGTGGCGGCGCTGGGTGCCCGGGTCTCGGTGCCTGATGATGTGATCGAGTTCCTCGCCCGCAAGATCACCGCCAATGTGCGCGAGCTGGAAGGCGCCCTGAACCGCGTCACCGCCTTTGCCATGCTGGTCGGCAAGCCGGTCAGCCTGGAGTTCACCCGCGAAACGCTGGCCGACCTGCTGCGCGCCCACGAGAAGAAGCTGACGATCGACGAGATCCAGCGCAAGGTTGCCGATTATTACGGGCTGAAGGTTGCCGACCTGCTGTCGGAACGCCGCGCCCGCGAAGTGGCCCGTCCGCGCCAGATCGCCATGTATCTGG
Source organism: Sphingomonadales bacterium (assembly GCA_037131365.1). Taxonomy (GTDB): domain Bacteria; phylum Pseudomonadota; class Alphaproteobacteria; order Sphingomonadales; family Sphingomonadaceae; genus Sandarakinorhabdus. The sequence continues at coordinate 61,524 of JBAXRE010000010.1, read as the reverse complement.
CCAAGAAGATGACGCCGCGGTCGCTGCCCGAAATCGGCCGCCGCTTTGGCAAGCGTGACCACACGACGGTGATGCATGCCGTCAAGCGCGTCGAACAGCTGCGCGCCGACGACCGCGAGATTGACAGCGATGTCGCGACGCTCACCCGCCTGCTGGACGGCTGAGCCTCTTCCCCCGCCGCTCATCCGGGCGTAACCGGGATGTCGTGTCCCGCTCCGGCCCCTTCTGGTTCATCATCTCCTGCATCGCCTTTGCGTCGATGTGGGTGATGATCCGCTACGCCGCCCGCAATCTGCACAGTTTCGAGATCGTCTTCTTCCGCAATTTCCTTGGCCTGATCTTCCTGTTGCCGATGATGCTGAAGACGCCCGGTCTGATCCGGCGCGACCGTCTGCCCTTCCACCTGAAGCGTGCCACGTCGGGCTTCCTCGCCACCATGGGCACCTTCTACGCGGTCGCCAATGCGCCGCTGGCCACCACGCTGGCCATCAACTACACGGCGCCGCTGTTCGGCACGGTGGGGGCCGTGCTGGTGCTGGGCGAGCGCATCCGCGCCCGCCGCATCGCCGCGCTGGCGGTCGGCTTTGTCGGCATGCTGCTGGTACTGCGCCCCGGTCATCTGCCGCTCACCATCGGAATTGCCGCTGCCATCCTGTCCGCCGTCGCCACCGGCTATTCCATCGTCGCCATGCGCAGCCTGGTCGGTGTGGACGACAGCCGCGCCGTCGCAGCCTGGACCTTCATTCTCACCACCATTCCCAGCCTTGCCGTCGCGCTGTTCGTGTGGCGGGCACCGCCGGCTTCGGCCTGGTTCTGGCTTGTCGGCATTGGTGCGGCGGCCGCAGTCGGCCAACTCAGCCTCAGCAAGGCTTTCTCGCTGTCCGAAGCCTCGGCGGTGTTGCCGCTGGATTTCGTGCGCTTCGGCCTGGTCACCGCCGCCGGCGTGCTGCTGTTCGATGAACGTTACGACCTCCTCACCCTGGCCGGCGGGGCGCTGATCCTTGGTTCCACCATCTATCTTGCCATCCGCGAGGCCCAGCTCAGGCGGCAGGGCTGACGCTTTGCCAAGGTTGCTTGCCCGTCATCTGCCCCGCATAACCCCGGGGTCAATTCTCAACGGGAGGATCACATGAATCTGCAAGGTTGTTCGGCGGTCGTTACCGGCGGCGCATCGGGCCTGGGTGCCGCGACCGCGCGCCTGCTGGCCAGCCACGGCGTCAAGGTCGCCATCTTCGACATGAACGCCGAAAAGGGCGAAGCGGTCGCGGCTGAAATCGGCGGCGTGTTCTGCAACGTCAACGTCACCGATGAAGCGTCGGTTGATGCCGGCTTTGCCAAGGCCCGCGGTGAGATCGGCCAGGAACGCATCCTGATCAACTGCGCCGGCACCGGCAATGCGATCAAGACCGCCAGCCGTTCCAAGGAAGATGGCAGCATCAAGCATTTCCCGCTGGATGCCTTTGATCGCATCATCCAGATCAACCTTGTCGGCACCTTCCGCTGCATCGCCAAGTCGGCCGCCGGCATGATGACCCTGCCGCCGATGGAAAATGGTGAGCGCGGTGCCATCGTCAACACCGCCTCGGTCGCGGCCGAAGACGGCCAGATCGGTCAGGCCGCCTATTCGGCGTCCAAGGGCGGCGTGGTCGGCATGACCCTGCCGATCGCCCGCGACCTGTCGTCGGAAGGCATCCGCGTCAACACCATCCTGCCCGGCATCTTCAACACCCCGCTGCTGCAAGGCGCGCCGGACAATGTGAAGGCGGCGCTGGCGGCCACCGTGCTGTTCCCCAAGCGTCTCGGCGGCCCGGAGGAATATGCCAGCCTTGCGGTCGAAATGTGCCGCAATTCCTATTTCAACGGCGAGGATGTGCGCCTCGATGGCGGCATCCGCATGGCACCGCGCTGAGCGGCGCGGGGACGGTGCGCAGCACCGTCCACCAGCCCGCCCAAGAGCGGACGGCGAACGGAAAGGGCGGCCCCTCGGGGCTGCCCTTTTTCGTGCCGCTGCCGCACCCACGCCCGCCGCGCCCAGAGGTGACAGAGGTGACGCATTTCGCAGGTGCAGGTGCCGCCTCCCCGGCCGCTGCCGGGCATCCCGCCCAGCCCGCACATCATGCCATGCGACACCGGTGTAGGACAGCGTCACCCCACCAGCGCGTCGATCGCCTTGGCCAGCCGCACGTCGCGCGCCGAAAGCCCACCGGCATCATGGGTCGTCAGCGCGATGTCGACCCGGTTCCAGACATTGAACCACTCCGGGTGGTGATCCTGCGCTTCGGCCAGCAGCGCCACGCGGGTCATGAAACCCCAGGCCTGGCTGAAATCGCGGAAGCGGTAGCTGCGCCGCAGATGCTCGCCATCGATGCGCCAGCCCGGCAGTTCGTCGGCCAATGCGGCGCGGGCGGCGTCATCCAGTTTCTCGATCATGATTTTTGCCCTATGTCGATGCCATGCTGCTGGCCCCGACCCTTGCCGACATCGAACGCCTCGCACAAGCCGCGGTCGAGCGTCTTCCCGAACTGTTCCGCCAGCATCTGGCGTCCGTCGTGCTGAAGATCGAGGATTTTCCCGACGAAACCGTGATGGCCGAGATGGATCTGGAGAGCGAGTGGGATCTGCTCGGCCTCTACTGGGGCCGCCACGTCGGGATGAAAGGCGATGTGCCCTCCGGTGCCCTGCCCGACATGATCTTCCTCTACCGCCGGCCGCTGCTGGATCTGTGGGCCGACAGCGGCGATACGCTGGAAGATCTGGTGACCCATGTGCTGGTGCACGAGGTGGGGCATCATTTCGGGCTGTCGGATGCGGCGATGGACGCGATCGAGCGCAGCGCGGCGCAGGGGTAGGGGGCGCTCTCTTCTGCGTCCGGGACAGGCGCATGCCGTGGCTGAAGACCCTGGCCGTGTGCGCCATCCCCGCTCATGCCGAGCCTGTCGAGGCAACCCACAAATACCGAAGCTGGCTTGGACGGGATGGGCTCCCGGATCACGTCCGGGGCGGCCGGCGGCGGAGCCGCCGGGTGCGCTGGAGAGTCGGGCAGAAGGAAGGAAGAAAGGAAGGGGGCGTGGCGGAGCCACGCCGTCAGACGACACAAAGAAAGGGCGGCCTGTTGGGGCCGCCCTTTTTTGGTCGCTGGCCGATCTTGTGCGAGTCGGTGGCTAACGCTTTGCGTTAGCCACGCGCCGCACTGCGATCAGAAGTTCACCCGGCCGACGAGGCCGAAGTAGCGATCCGCTTCACGCGGGATCAGGTAACGATAGCTGCCGCCCGGGCCACCGTTGGTGATCGCCGCCGGGAAGCTGGTGTCGAGCAGGTTGCGGATCAGCAGGGTGATGCGGAACTTGTCGTTCTTCTGAACCACGCCGAGCTGCAGATCGACCAGGCTGTACGGCTTGATCGTGCCGGCCGCGCGCACGGCGTCGTTGGCGTCGAACAGGCTGAGCTGGCTCGACTGGGTCGAGGCGTTGCCGGCCACGGTCAGATCGATCGGGCCGCCGGTGCGATAGCGATAGTCCATGCCCACGCTGGCCTTCCAGCGCGGCGCATAAGCCAGCGCGGTGCCGGCCGGGATCACGGCCGCGCCCGGGGGGGCGTTGAAGGCATCGACATGGGCATCGGTGTAGGACACGCCGCCCACGATGTTCAGATCCTTGACCGGACGATAGGCGAAATCGGCTTCGACACCGCGGGTCGAAACATCACCGGCGTTGGTGAAGCGGGTGACGATGACGCCGGCCACCAGATCCGGGTTGTTGGCCTGGAAATTCTTGTACTTGGCATAGAAGGCGGCCAGGTTCAGCGTCAGCTTGCCGCCGAGCAGCGTGTTCTTCAGGCCGATTTCATAGCTGTCCGACGTTTCGGCGGCGATGACGTTGGTGCCGGTCGGGTTCAGGTTGAAGAAGACGTTGTAGGCCGGGCCCTTGTAGCCGCGGGCATAGGTGCCATAGGCCATCACGTCATCGCTGATGTCATACTGCAGGCCCAGCTTGCCCGACAGGTTGGTGGCATCGGTGCTGGTGCGGAACGGCACGCCGTTGCTGGCGGTGGGATCACCGTTGTTCGCGCCGAACAGGGAGGTGTTGTACACGCCCTGATCGAAGTTGCGGTTGATGCCCGGCAGGCCGGCGATGTTCGGCGTGGCCACACGGCTGTGGAAGACCGACAGCTGGTCCACCGTGAAGCGCAGGCCGACGATGGCGCGCAGGCGATCGTTCAGCTTGTAGGTGCCCTGGCCGAACAGCGCATAGTTGTCGAACGCCGAACCGAAGGTGGCGGTGCCCGAAACGGTTTCCGGCGTGGTGCCGCCGGTGCCGCAGGTGACCAGCGCCACCGGATCCGGCGCCGCGCCGCAGCGCACGACCGTGCGGGTGAAGGTGCGCTGCGAAACGGCGCGGCTGAAATAGGCGCCCAGCACATAGGTGAAGGGCGTGTCCCCCGGCGAGGTCAGGCGGAATTCCTGGGTCAGCGTCGTGCCGGTCTGCGGGCCGTCATCATGCAGCTGGTTCAGGCCGGCATAGGCGGCGCTCACCCAGTCACCATCGCGGATTTCGCGGTTGTTGTACTTGCGCCACGCGGTGATGGAGGTGAACATGTGGGTGCCGACTTCGATGTCGAACTGGCCCGACACGCCATAGCTTTCTTCCAGCGTGCGGGTGATCAGGTTCTGGCGGATGGTGCGGGTCTTGTCGCCGGCAAAGGTGATGCCGGCCAGCGCCAGGGCGCCCACGCCGGTCGGCGCGGTGCCGATCACTTCGGCGCAGCAATTGTCGTTGGCCTTGCGCCAATCGGCGATGGCGGTGAACTTCACCGTGTCCGACAGATCGGCTTCGACAATGGCGCGCACGCCATAACGCTCATAACCGTTCACCCGGTCCCGCACGTTCGGCGCATCATTGTAGATGTTGCCGTCATAGGTGCCGTAGAAACCGGTGATGCGGCTGCGGATGGTGCCGCTGATCGGCAGATCGATGCCGCCGCGCACGCGATATTCGGTGCCGTTGCCGAAATAGAAGCCGCCTTCGGCATAGCCGCCCAGCGTGTCGCCCGGGCGCTTGGACACGATGTTGACCACACCGGCCGACGCATTCTTGCCGAACAGCGTGCCCTGCGGGCCGCGCAGCACTTCGATGCGTTCGATATCGACGAGGTCGCTGAAGGCTTCGCCGGCGCGGGCCAGCACGACACCGTCGAGCACGGTCGAGATCGACGGTTCGCCGGCGATGCTGAAGGTGGCGGTGCCGACGCCGCGGATATAGAGCGACTGGTTGATGCTGGTGCCCGACTTGCGGAAGTTCAGGGTCGGCACGAGATACTGGGCGCTTTCCAGGTTGACGCCGCCCTGACGGGCCAGCGCCTCACCGCCCACCACGGTGACGGCCAGCGGGATGTCCTGCAGCTTTTCCGTGCGCTTCTGCGCGGTGACCACGATTTCGGACGGCTCGTCGGCAGCGGCGGCGGTCTGGGCCAGGGCGGGCGCGGCGGCCACGGCCAGCAGCGCGGCCGAGCTCATCAGGAACGTGCGGATCATCTTACTCCCCTTGTTTGGCCCGGGCATTCGGCGGATTGACCCCAACCAAATGACGCAGGCGTGTTGGCCAGCCAAGACAGGCTTTCTTGGGGAACGTCAATTCCGGCTACGGGCAGGCGCGCGGTTCGGGATGCGCTGTAGTAAAACTGTCACACCGCAGCGGCGGCGTCACAGGCCCAGTTCGGCCATGGTCACGGCGCGATGCTCTTTCGCGGAGATTTCCGCCGCCAGACCCATGGCGACGGCGCGCATGCCATCATCGGCGCTCACGATCACCGGGCCCTGGCCGCGCACGGCCGCGGCGAAGTGGCGGTGCTGGAAGAAGGTGGAGCCATGGTGCTGGCCGGCCGCCAGCGCGTCGGCCGGGGTTTCGACATGCCAGCGCGTCGCCTGCTTGGGATTCATGAAGCCCACGCGCGGGGAATGGATGATGTCTCCGGCGGGGATCAGCACGTCGAGCCGGGCCTGGTCACCGGTCGCCAATATCTCCTCCTGCTGTTCCGCCCCGTCGGCGAACATGCACAGATCGAGCATGGCGCGCACGCCATTGGCGAAATCGACGACGGTATAGCTGTTGTCGATGATGTCGGGCGTGCGGCCGTCGTAGCGTTCGTCCCGGTGGTTCACGTCCATCGCGCCCGAACAATAGACGCGCACCGGTTCCGACTGCACGACATGGCGCATCAGATCGAAGAAATGGCAGCATTTTTCCACCATGGTGCCGCCGGTGTTGGCCGAAAAGCGGTTCCAGTCGCCCACTTTCACCAGGAAGGGGAAGCGGTGCTCGCGGATCGACAGCATCTGCAGCCGGCCGATCTTGCCGCCATGGACAAGGGACACGAATTCGCTGACCGGCGGCATGAAGCGATATTCCATCGCGGTCCAGAACGTCCGGTCATAGCCTTTCACGGCCGCTGCCACGGCCTTGGCATCGTCCAGCGTGGTGGCCAGCGGCTTTTCGCACAGGATGTGCAGCTGCGCGTCCATCAGCGGGCCCAGCACATCGCGGTGGGTGAAATTGGGGGAGGCGACGACAACGGCATCGACGAGGCCGGAGGCGGCAAGGCTGGCGGCATCGGGAAAGCGGGCGACCTGATGGCCAATGGCCCGTTCGGCGCGATCGAGACATTTTTCAACCGGGTCCGCAATCGCCACGATGGTGCCGCCGCCAAGCAGCTGGATATTGGCGACATGTTCCAGCGCCATCATCCCGGTGCCGACGATACCCCAGCGGATTGTATCGCTTCCCATTCGTCTGCCCTTCAGTTTATCTGGCCACCATGACGCCCCTTAGCCCCAATCCGCGCCCGCTGGGCAAGTCCCCATTTTTCGTCAGCCCGCTTGCGTGGGGCATGTGGCGCTTTGCCGGCGATGACGTCGCCGCAGCCCAGGCCCGCTGCGAGGCGGCGCTGGCTGCCGGCATCAATTTCTTTGATACCGCCGATATTTACGGGCCCGACAATGATGAGCCGTTCGGCGCTGCGGAAGCGCTGCTCGGCCGTGTCTTCAAGGCCGCTCCCGGCCTGCGCGACCGGATCGTGCTGGCCTCCAAGGGCGGCATCCGCATGGGCGTGCCCTATGATTCATCGCCCGAGTATCTGGTCGCGGCGGTGGATGCCTCCCTCACCCGGCTGGGGGGGGAGCGTATCGATCTCTGGCAGATTCACCGGCCCGACATGCTCACCCACTGGGCCGATGTCGCCGCCACGCTCGATGGCCTGGTGGCCGCCGGCAAGATCGGCGCGGTGGGCGTGTCAAACTTCACCGTGGCGCAGTCGAGCGCGCTCAAGAAGCATCTGAAAGCGCCTTTGGTCTCCACCCAGCCCGAATTTTCGCCGCTGGCGCTCAGCCCGCTGTTCGACGGCACGCTCGATTGGGCGATGAAGCATGGTCTGGCCGTGCTCGGCTGGTCACCGCTGGGGCAGGGCCGGCTGGGGGATGGTGATCCGCGCCCGGGCCGCAAAAAGGCCGAGGATGAGCGGGTGCTGCGGGTGAAGGCGGCGCTGGCCGCGCATGGCGCGAGATATGGCGTCGGCATCGCCGCCACCGCCTATGCCTGGGTGCTGGCGCATCCGGCCGGCATCACGCCGATCGTGGGATCGCAGAACCCGGCCCGCATTGCCGAGGCGGCGGACGCGTTCAAGGTGAGTTTCACACGCACCGAATGGTACGCCATCCTGGTCGCATCGCTTGGGGAAAATCTGCCGTGAGCTGCGAGATCAGCTGGTTCTCAGCCCTGTGTGACGATGATTATGAATTTCTGGGCGTGCCCGACGCGGCGCTGCGTTCCAGCTGGGAGCATTGCCGCAACATCGTGCTGACCGCCGAAAAGGGCGGGTTTGACAATATCCTGCTGCCGTCGGGATATCAGCTCGGCATCGACACGCAGATGTTTGCCGGCGCGATTGCCGCGCTCACCCATCGCATCCGGCTGCTGATGGCGATCCGGGTGGGTGAAACCTGGCCGCCGCAGCTCGCCCGCCAGATCGCCACGCTCGATCAGATCCTTGGCGGCCGCCTCACCGTCAACATCATCTCGTCCGACATGCCGGGCGAAGTGCTGGCCTCGGGGCCCCGCTATCAGCGCACGGTCGAGGTGATGACGATCCTGAAAACCCTGCTGAACGGCAAGGCGCTCGATCACCAGGGCGAACATTACAAGCTGCAGTTGCCGCCGCCGAACGTGAAGACCGTGTCCGGCACATGCCCGCCGCTCTATTTTGGCGGTCTTTCCGAAGACGCGCGCGAGGCTGCGGCGGAAGCGGCCGACGTCTATCTGATGTGGCCCGACACGATGGACAAGGTGAAGGAGGTCGTGGCCGACATGACCGCCCGCGCCGCGAAGCGCGGCCGCACGCTGAAGTTCGGCTACCGCGTCCATGTCGTGGTGCGCGAAACCGAAGCCGAGGCGCGCGCGGCGGCTGACCGGCTGCTCTCCAAGCTGGATGCCGCCACTGGGGACGCCATCCGCGCCAAGTCGCTCGACAGCCAGTCGGTCGGCGTGCTGCGCCAGGCCGAACTCCGGGACAAGGCCAGCGATGGCTATGTCGAGGACAATCTGTGGACCGGCATCGGCCGCGCCCGTTCGGGCTGCGGCGCCGCGCTTGTGGGCGATCCCGATCAGATCGTCGCCAAGCTGCAGGCCTACCAGGCCGCTGGCATGGAAGCCTTCATCCTGTCAGGCTACCCCCACGCCAGCGAGGCCGACCTGTTCAGCCGCCATGTGCTGCCAAAGCTGGAGCACGGCCCGCTGGTGATATGAGGCACCGGGCCGCGCGCAGCGGCCCGGCCCTCAGGGCTTTGCCGCCTTTTCGGCGGTGGGCGCAAACCGGTCACCGAAGAAATCGGCCTTGTACCAGCGCGGCGGCGTGGCTGCGTTGGCCAGTCGGTCCATGATGCGCCAGTTCAGTTCGGCAAAGCGCGCGCCCTGGTTCCAGTGGATGGGCAGCGCCATGTCGTCCGACGGCTGGTGGTAGTTGTTGGCGAAGAAATCGCCCCAGGCCTTCTTGCCCTCGCCGCCGAAACCGGTGCTCAGCATGATCGCCGGGATGCCCTGCTGCACGAACGCATAATGGTCGGAACGCACGAAGATCGTTTCTTCCGGCATCGGATCGGGGGCCACGGCCACGCCCATGTCGGCCGCGGCGGCCTTCACGGCATCGCCGATTGTGCTGTGATCGGCGCCATAGGGCGTCACGTCGATGAAATCATAGGTGAGGATCGGCATGTCGAGATCGATCATCGAGACGATGCGCGCTTTGTCGACGGTGGGATTGGCGGCAAAGGCCTCCGCCCCCAGCAGGCCCTTTTCCTCGGCGGTGGCGGCGACGAACAGCACGCTGCGCTTGGGCGGGTTGGCGGCGGTGGCCTTGGCCACTTCCATCAGGGTGGCGGCACCGGCGGCGTTGTCGAGCGCGCCGTTGTAGATGCTGTCGCCCTTCACTTCGGCGCCGGTGCCGACATGGTCCAAGTGGCCGCCCAGCACGACCACCTGCTTCGACAGTTCGGGATCGGTGCCCTTCACCATGCCGACGACATTGTGGCTGGTGATGGTGCGCCAGCGGGTCTGGCTGGCCACGGCAACGCGCACCGGCAGGTCGAACCCGCGCACCGACTTGATTTCGCCGTCCGCGTCGATCTTGTCGAAGTTGCGCCCGGCGCTGGCGAACAGCGCACGGGCGACGTCGCCCGACAGCAGGGCACCGCCGCGCAGGCCGGGGGCGAATTCGAACACGCTGCCATCCGGGTTCAGCCGCTGCATCCGCGGCTGGTCGCTGGACTGCACCAACTTGGCAAACGGGCGGCGGGCCTCGTCACCCCTGGTCCACAGCGCCAGCATGCCGATGCCGCCGCGTGCGGCCACGAAACGCGGGCGCTGGTCGGTCAGGAAGGCGGCGGCTTCGGATGGCAGGCCCTTGGGGAAACCGGGCAGGCAGGCGACGAACTTGCCTTTCAGATCAAGGCCCTTGAAATCGTCGATCCCCAGCGACGGTTCGAACAGGCAATGGCCGGCGAACACCACCGGCGCTTCCAGAGCCAGGCTTTCCTGCGCCATGTTGGGGCCCACCAGCACGCCGTCGCCAGAGGCGCGCGTCTTGCCGCCGATGGTTACCGATGCGCTGCCCGGCACCACCCGCGCTTCCCGCAGCGCCACCGGCTGATACCAGCTGCCATCCACGCCAGCCGGCGCCAGGCCGGCAGCGGCGAATTGCGCCACGACATAGCGGGTGGCGATCTCGTGGCCCGGGCTGCCGGTGTCGCGCCCGGCCAGCAGATCATCGGCCAGGAAGCCGACATGCGCCTTGAAGGCTTCGGCCGAAAATTGCGGGGCGGCCATGGCCGGGGCGGCAAGCATGGCGGCCAGCAGGATCGATGTGCGCATGAATTACTCCGAATGGCCGGTCAGCGGCCGCGAAACTGCGGGATACGCTTTTCGCGGTAGCTGGCAAAGGCCTCGCGGAAGTCGTCGGTCTGCGTGGCCTTGTCCTGCTCCGCATCGGCGGCGGCAAAGGCGGTGCTGTAATCCTCGTCCAGCGCCGTCCACACCTGCGCCTTCATGGCGGCAAGGCTGCGCGGCGCGCTGAAGGTGGCGATGGTCCTTGCATAATCCTGCACATGCGCCAGCAGCGCATCGTCAGCCAGCACGTCGTTCACCAGCCCCAGCGCCTTCGCCTCCGCCCCGTCGAAGCGCCGGGCGGTGTAGAGCAGGTCCAGCGCCCTGGCCTGGCCGATGTGGCGGGTGAGCAGCCAGGCCGAGCCTTTCTCCCCGGGCACGCCGATGCGGGCGAAAGTGGCGTTGAACAGGGCGGCGGTGCCGGCGAAGCGGATGTCGCAGTGCAGCGCCAGGATGAAGCCCCAGCCGAAGGCCGGGCCGTTCACCGCCGCGATCGTCGGCTTGCGGCAGGTGATCAGCGCCGGCCAGCCGCCGCTGTAACAAGGCGCCAGCGCCGGGCCAACATCATCGCCCCACTGCGGCGCCGCTTCCGGGTGCGTCTCCACCCGGCCGCCGGCCCCGGTGCCGATGATCGACAGATCAAGCCCGGCGCAGAAGCTGCGGCCCGCGCCGGTGACGACGATCACCTTCGCCTCCGGATCGGCCCCGGCGCGCGCCACGGCGGCGAAGAAATCGCTCAGCATCTGCGGGGTGAGCGCGTTCAGCTTGTCGGGCCGGTTGAGGGTGATCGTCGCCACCCCGCCCGCCAGATCATAGAGGATGTCGCTCATGCGACCAGCCGCTGCAGGCGGCCCCGGATGATCTCTTCGGCCTCGCGCACCATCCCTTCGATCAGCTCCTTGCAGGTCGGCACGTCGTGGATCAGGCCGACAACCTGCCCGCACGACCAGCCGCCCGCGTCCATCTCGCCATTCTTCATGATGCGCGGATAGACGCCGGCGACTTCCGCGATGATGTCCTCGAACTTCAGGTCCGCGCCCTTGGCGCGCTCCTTCTCCAGCAGCCGTTCGACAGCGGCGTTGTTCAGCACGCGCTCGGTGTTGCGCAGCGGCCGCATGATCAGGCGGGTGTCAAGCTCGGTGGCGGCCACCAGCGCCTCCTTCACATTCGGGTGCACGGGCGCTTCCACCGTGGCGATGAAGCGCGTGCCCATGTTGACGCCGTCAGCCCCCATGCACAACGCCGCCGCCAGCTGCTTGCCGTTGGCGACGCCGCCACTGGCGACGAACGGGATCTTCAGCTCCTCGGCGGCGCGCGGCAGCAGCACCCAGTTGCCGACATCATCCTCGCCGGGGTGGCCGCCGCATTCGAAGCCGTCCACGCTCACCGCGTCACAGCCGATGGCTTCGGCCTTCAGGCTGTGGCGCACGCTGGTGCATTTGTGGATGACCTTGATGCCATGCTCCTTCAGGGCCGGCAGATATTTGGCCGGGTTGTTGCCGGCGGTTTCCACCACCTTCACGCCGCCTGCGATGATCGCCTTGATCAGGCCGGGATAATCCGGCGGCGTCACGCTGGGCAGGAAGGTCAGGTTCACGCCGAACGGCTTGTCGGTCATTTCGCGGCAGCGGGCGATTTCGGCCGCCAGCTTTTCCGATGTGCCCTGGGTGAGGCCGGTGATGATGCCCAGCCCGCCGGCGTTGGAGACGGCGGCTGCCATCTCGGCAAAGCCGACATAGTGCATGCCGCCCTGGATGACCGGATGCTCGATGCCGAACAATTCGGTGATGCGTGTCTTCATGGACAATCCTCCCCGCAGATATGGGCCTTGGCTGGCACCTGGTGCTTCGGGCTTCAATCCCGGCAAGTGACAGGATAGGGTTTCGATATGCAAGCCGGAACCACGATTTTCGAGCATATGTCGGGCCTTGCCCGCGCTCATGGCGCGGTGAATTTGGGCCAGGGCTTCCCCGATTTCGGCTGGCCTGAGGCGGTGCTGGCCGCCGGGGCCGAGGCGATCACGACAGGTTACAACCAATATCCGCCGATGCGCGGCCTGCCCGAACTGCGCGAAGCCGTCGCGGCTTTCTATGCCCGCCGGCAGGGCCTGGCCCTCGATCCGGCGCAGGTGATCGTGACGTCGGGCGCGACCGAGGCGCTGGCGGCGAGCATCATGGCAGTGGCCGCGCCGGGCGACGAGGTCATCCTGTTCGCGCCGGCCTATGATGCCTATGCGCCGCTGATCCGCCGCGCCGGGGCGACGCCGGTGTGGGTGGCGTTGCAGCCGCCGGACTGGCAGGCCAGCCGCGCGGCGATTGCCGCCGCCATCGGCCCGCGCACCCGCGCCATCCTGTTCAACACGCCGCACAACCCCACCGGCGCCATGGCCGGGCCGGCGATGCTGGCGGCGATTGCCGATCTGGCCCGCGCCCACGACCTCACCATCATCAGCGACGAGGTGTGGGAGGAGGTGGTGACCGGCAGCCAGCCCCATGTCTCCCCGCTCACGCTGGCGCCCGAACGCACGATCAAGATCGGATCGGCCGGCAAATTGCTGGCGCTGACCGGTTGGAAGGTCGGCTGGGTGGTGGCCGAAGCGGCGCTGGCCGAGCGTGTGGCGCAGGTCCACCAGTTCCTCACCTTCACCACGCCGCCGCCGTTGCAGGTGGCGGTGGCGGCCGGGCTGGCGCTGCCGGACGCCTGGTATGATGCGGCCCGCGCCCGCTTTGGGGTGGCGCGCGACCGGCTGGCGGGCGCGCTCACCGCCGGCGGCTGGGCGCTGCTGCCCACCCATGGCAGCTATTTCGTCATGGCCGATCTGGCCGCGTCCGGACTTGCCATGGGCGACCGCGATTTCTGCGAGGCGGCGGTGGTCGATCCCGGTGTCGCCGCCATCCCGCTGTCCGCCTTCATGCCGGAAGCGGTGCAGACGCCATATGTGCGCCTGTGCTTCGCCAAGTCCGACGCGGTGCTCGACGCCGGTGCCCAGCGGCTGGGCGCGCTGCTGACCCGGCGCTGAGCGCGGCCAGCGCCCGCGCCAGGCCTGTCACCCCTTGCCCGTGTTGCCAGCATAAGGCAGCATCCGCCACCAGTCGAGCGAGGAGGGGGATCATGGCCGAACAGCGGCTGCGCAGCGGGGAAGTGGTGCGGACCGGGATCAGCTTCGGCTCCGCGCTGGCCATCGCCATCAGTTGGAGCCAGAATCACTCGCTGCTGTGGGCGATCATCCACGGCATCCTGTCGTGGCTTTATGTCGTCTATTATGCGCTGACCCGGTAATCGCTGCGCCGCTGTTCCAGCAGGGCGGCATAGCCGGCGAACAATTGTTCGAAATGGCTGTCGATGGTCCGCGCCGCCCCGGCGGCAGCCGCGGCATTGGCCCGCATCGCCGGCAGGTGCGGAATGGCTTCGGCGATGGTGGCGGCCAGGCTGGCGGCATCCAGCGATGTGAAGGCCAGGCCGATACCGGGGGCGAGCTGGTCGTAAGCGGCGCCCTGATCGGGCACGATCAGCGGCACGCCGCTGGCCCGCGCTTCGGCACAGGCGATGCCGAAGGTTTCGGCCGGCGCACCGTGCACCATCATGTCGGCGCTGGCCAGGATGCGGGCGAATTCGCAGCGGTCGCGCACCGGGGCGATCAACTGGATGTGGGGGTTTTCGCCCACCGCCCGCACCACCGAGGCACGGGCATGGCCGTCGCCCAGGATGATCAGGCCCAACGGCCGGCCATAGCTCGCCGCCGTCACTCCGGCGATCACCATCGGCCATTGTTTTTCCGGGCTGTGGCGGCCAACGCCGATCAGCAGCGTGGCACTGGCGGGCAGGCCGCACTTGGCGAGCAGGCGGGCGCGCAGCGCCTCGTCGCGGTTGGCGGGCGAGAACACCCCCGGATCCACGCCCAGCGCATTGTCGACAACATGGCCGAGGCCGCCATCGCGCAGCCGCTTGGAAACGCTGGGCGAGGCCGAAATCACCTGATCATAACGCTGGTCGAGCCGGCGCAGATAGCGCCAGAACCAATCAAAGCCGCGATCGATGGTCTGGCGGGTGAGGAAGCCGTCGAGATAGCGATAGACCCAGGCCGACAGCGGCTCGGCGTGCATGAACAGGCTGCGCGGCGCGTCCCCGGGCCAATCGGCCACGGCGGCGGCACTGCCCCACGGCGAGGAGCATTCGACGAAATCCGGCTGCAGCGTGTCGAGCGCGGTGTGGATGATGCGGTCGGAGGCGAAATAGAAATAATTGCGGTCGAGCGGGAAATGCGGGCTGCGGATGTTGATCAGCCGGGCCTGGCCAAACTGGCGGACACTGTCATCCTCCCCCGGCACCACCACGGTCAGCCGGACGCCATAGCGCTGCGCCACTTCCAGCTTGCGTTCGGTATAGGTGCGGATGCCGCCACCTTGCGGGGAATAGAGTGCCGAAACATCGACAATATGCATCGCGGTGGTGGCCCCTGCGGACGGAACCCTGCCTGATCCGCCCGAACAATGAATCCAATGCCGGCCGCCGCCGGTCAAGTCCCTTCGCGCAAGGGGCCGAAACTCAGCAGGCCGCGGCGATAGTTCATGCGGATGGAGATCGTGGTGAGGCCCGGGCCGGCGCGGAAGCGCACGGCGGCGGCCTTCGGCTTGGAAAAGCCCAGCTTTGGATTGCCCGGAAAGCCGACGCCATCGGTGGACAGGCCGAATTTGCGGTTGCCATCGCGGTCATGGAGCAGGGACATTGTGTAGACGCCGGGGCCGGGCGTGCGGATGCAGACGATCACGGCGCCGGCCTGCGGCACTTCCACTTCCACCCGGCGGAAGGTCTTGCCGGCGTTGACGAGGACATTGTCGTCTTCCAGGAAATCCTCGTCATTGTCGGGATAGAGTTCGGCGCGCAGATGGCCGCGGCGATCCTTCAGCCCTTCGACGGTGATCAGCACCGCCGGCCCGGTTTCGCCCGGCCGGCACTGGCCTTCGGCGCGGCCCAGCGCCGGGCTCGATTCGATTTGCGCGATGGCAGCGGCCGGGGCCAGCACCAACACCACGGCCAGTCCCATGCGGATCATTTCTTGCGCCACCCCAGTGCTTCGCCGGCCGACAGCAGCACGCCAAGGCCGAGGTGGGTGACCAGCAGCAGGCTGGCCATCATCGCCATCAGCGCGCCGACTTCGGCATCCTGGCCGATCATGAACACGGCCAGCGCCGCGAACACGATATCCTTGTTGGGCAGGAACGGCAGCCGCGACAGCAGCATGCGCATGGCCGACAGCAGCACCCACAGCTCGGCCGATTGCGCCGGCAGCGCCAGGTGCCAGCACAGGCCGGTCAGCACCAGCGTCGCCACCACGCGCAGCGACTGCACGATGGTGACGAACCACAGATCACGCGCCGGCAGGCTGAACAATTTCTTGCGGAAGAACAGCACGCCCGACGAGATCACCAGCATCAGCGCCACCGACCCGAAAAAGGCATTGCTGTCGATGCCCAGCTTCAGCGTGCCGAGCAGCGGGTAGGACAGGATCATCAGGATCAGGGTGACGGCGTTGGCCGCCATCGCCGACAGGATGGCGACATCCTTGACCGCGCCGAACGGCGCCGAGGTCATGGCCGTGCGCTGCCGCGCCCAGGTGTAGAAATAAAGATCGCCAACATAACCGGTGATCAGTTCGTTGCCGATCAGCTTTCTCAACAAGGCGAAGAAGCCGTCGCGCGGGATCTGCCACAGGCGGCGGAAGATGACATAATCCCCCAGCGGCCCGGCGAAATAGGACAGGGCATACACCACCCAGAAGGCGACCGAGGTGGGCACCACGGCCGCCACGCGCGTCAGATCGAGCTGCGCCAGCTGATACAGGGCCGCCCCCAGCACGGCGAGGGTGATCGCCGTGCCCAGCCACCACGCCCAGCCGCGATCAGTGCGCGGCAAGGCCGGCAACGGATCGGGGGCCAGGGCTGCGGGGGCAACGCTGACGTCGCTGGAGTAGATGTTTGTGGCCAAGTGTTGCGTCCTTGGGGCAGGGCATAGGGCTGCAATATGGCAATTTGACGACCGGCGGCAAGACGGCGACCGGCGCGGCCGTGCGCGAAGTGAGGGGGCCGGCGCTCATTTGCAGGCCGCCAGCGCCGCCAGCAGCTGGTCCGCGCGGGCGCGGTGGCAGATCAATATATCGGGCGTCAGCGGGCGCGGCTGGTTGAACTGCAGGGCGCTGCCATCGGTGCGCGACACCCACAGGCCAGCGGCCTGGGCGACAGCGGCCGGGGCGCCGCTGTCCCATTCGTGCATGTCGCCTTCGTGCAGATAGGCATCAGCCTCCCCGCGCAGCACGGCCAGGGTCTTGGCGCCGGCGCTGCCCATCGGCACCAGCACGGCGCCGATGCGCCCGGCCAGCGCCTCGGCGCTCGCCGCCGGCCGGCTGCGGCTGACGACGATGCGCAGGGGATCGGCCTCTGCGGTGAGTGCCGGCGGATGGGCGGTGCAGAAACATTGGCCCAGTGCCGGCTGCGACACGGCGCCATCGGCGATGCGGCCATCGATGCTGAGCGCGACATGCACCGCCCAGTCATGGCGGCGCTCGCCATATTCGCGGGTGCCGTCCAGCGGATCGACGATCCACACCCGCCGGGCCGAAAGCCGGGCCAGATCAGGCGCTTCCTCTTCCGACAGGATGGCATCGTCGGGGCGGTGGCGGCGCAGTTCGGCGACCAGATAATCGTTGCTCAGCCGGTCGCCGGCGGCACCCAGCGCCTTGCCGTCGGCGGGGCCGGTGCCGCGCAGGTCCATCAGCAGGTGGCCGGCCGCGCTGGCGAGCTGGCGGGCGAGTTCGGCATCAGTCATGTTTCCTGCCCTGCCAGTCGCATCGGCGTTCCGCAAGCCTTGCGCCGGCAGATCGGCTGTGGCGTTGTGGGGAGATGGTCAACATCGCCATCATCGGCCCCGGCAAGATTGCCCGCGACCAGCATGTGCCGGCGATGGCACGCCATGGCGGATTTGCCCTGGTGGCCACCGCTGGCGGGCCCGATGGCATCGCCGGCACGCCGCATCTTGCCGATCTGCCGGCGCTGCTGGCTGCCGGCCTTGCCATCGATGCCGTTGCCATCTGCACGCCGCCAGGCCCGCGCGCCGCATTGGCGCAGGCCGCCTGGGCGGCCGGATATGACGTGCTGCTGGAGAAGCCGCCGGCTGCCGACATGGCCGCCGCCGCGCTTCTGGTGCCGCCGCCGGGCCGCATCGGTTATGCCGCCTGGCACAGCCGGCATGCCGCCGGCGTGGCGACCGCGCGGGCGATGCTGACGGCACGCGGGGCGGCGCGCTTTGCCATTCACTGGATCGAGGATGTGGAGCGCTGGCACCCGGGGCAGGACTGGATCTGGCGCGCCGATGGCTTTGGCGTGGTCGATCCCGGCATCAACGCGCTGTCGATCCTCACTGCCATATGGCCGGGGGATTGGCGGGTGCGCCATGCCGATCTGCTGATCAGCGCCGGCCGCGCCGCACCGGAACGCGTCGATGCGGCCCTCACCTGCGGCGGCATCGCGGCCGATGTGCATTTCAACTGGGATTCGCCCGACGACCGCTGGGACATTGATGTCGATCTCGCCGATGGCGGCCATTTGGCGCTGCGCGACGGCGGCGCGCGGCTGTGGCTGGATGGGGCGGAACTGAGGCTGGCGCCGGCAAGCGAGTATGACGGCGTCTATGCCGACTTCGCGCGTCTGTTGGCGGAGCGGCAGAGCGATATCGACACCCAGCCGCTGGCCCTGGGCACGGCGATGCTGGCAGGGGGGACGCTATGAGCGAATGGCGGGTGATCGAGCGCACGGCGCGCGACACGCTGGGCGAAGGCCTGTTCTGGCACGCCGGGGAAGGCGCGCTCTACTGGACGGACATCATCGAACAGCGGCTGTGGCGGCTTGATCTGGCCAGCGGGGCCATCCGCCACTGGCCCAAGCCGGAAACGATCGGCTGGGTGGTGGCAAGGCGCGGCGGCGGCCTGCTCGCCGGGCTGCAAACCGGGGTGCACCGCCTCGCGCTCGATCCCGTCACGCTTGACCGCATCGTCGATCCCGAACCGCAGCTGCCGCACAACCGCCTCAACGACGCGAAATGCGATGCTGCCGGCCGGCTGTGGTTCGGCACCATGCCGGCCGATTGCGAAGGGCCCAGCGGCGGCCTGTGGCGGCTGGACCCCGATGGCACGCTCACCCGCTGGCAGCAGGATATCACCATCGCCAACGGGCCCGCCATCTGCCCGAGCGGCCAGCGTCTTTATCATACCGACAGCCGGGCCGGCACCGTGTGGTGCTTTGATCTGGCCGCTGATGGCAGCCTGTCGGGCCAGCGCGTCTTCGCCCAGTTCGATGCCGGCGGCGCGCCTGACGGCATGTGCTGCGATGCGATCGGCAATGTCTGGATCGCCTTTTATGGCGGTGCCTGCGTGCGCTGCTTTGCCCCCGATGGCACGCTGCTGCGCCAGATCGATCTGCCGACACCGCAGATCACCAACGTCTGCTTTGCCGGGCCGGGGCTTGACCGGCTGTTCGCCACCTCGGCCGCCGATGGCCGGCCCCATGATCCGCTGGCCGGCGCCCTGTTCGAGCTGGATGCCGGCGGTGCCACCGGCTGCGCGCCCCACCTTTTCGCCGGCTGACCTGTTCATAGGAAGCGGCTTGCCAGCCCAGGGCCAGGCGAGCAGGCTGCGGGCGAGCCGGGCGCACCGGCCGTTGGGGAGGACAGGATGGAAGGGCGCACCACCGCGCATCCGCGGCTGCTGCTGTGGACGCTGCTGGTCGTCTATATCTTCAACTTCATCGATCGGCAGATCGTTTCGATCCTGGCCGAACCGATCGCGCGCGACCTGCAGTTGAGCGACAGCCAGATCGGGCTGATGACCGGCCTTGCCTTCGCGCTCTTCTATGCCACGCTCGGCGTGCCCATCGCGCGGTGGGCGGACAAGCCGCAGACCAGCCGCCCCGGCCTGATCGCGCTGTGCCTGATCGTCTGGTCGGGCATGACGGCGCTGTGCGGCATGGCGCAGAATTACACGCAATTGCTGCTGGCGCGCATCGGTGTCGGCGTTGGCGAGGCCGGCTGCACCCCCACCGCCCACGCGCTGATTGCCGACAGCCTGCCGCCCGAAAAGCGTGCCGGCGGCATCGCCTTCTTCGGGCTGGGCATCCCGATCGGCGGCCTGCTCGGCACGTTGATCGGCGGCGGCATGGCGCATTATCTCGGCTGGCGGCAGGCTTTCGTTGTCGTCGGCCTGCCCGGCATCGCGCTGGCGCTGTTCGTGCTGCTGTTCCTGAAGGATCCGCGCGCCCGCACCGCCAATGAAGATGCGCCGCCGCGCCTGCCGATGCTGGCCAGCCTGAAATCGCTTGCCACCTCGCCGGCCTATTGCCTGATCCTCGCCGGCGCTTCGCTCGTCGCCTTCCTGTCTTATGGCAAGGGCGTCTGGGTGCTGATCTATTTCCAGCGCACCCACGGCCTGTCGGTGGGGCAGACGGCGATCTGGGTCGGGCTGGTGCTGGGCGTCGCCGGCATCGTGGGCACATGGGCCGGCGGCTGGGCGGCAGACCGGTTCGGCGCCAAGGAGCGCCGCCACATGCTCACCCTGCCGGCGTGGGCGATGGTGGCGGCAGCGCCCTTGCTGTTTTCCGGCTATTATGTTGACGACTGGCGGCTGGCGATCGCACTGCTGGTGCTGCCCACCGTGGCCAATTCCGCCTATTATGGCCCGGCCTATGGCGCGGCGCAGGTGCTGGCCCGGCCCGACACGCGGGCGATGGCGGCGGCGTGGATGGTGTTCGGCCAGAATCTGATCGGGCTGGGCCTGGGTCCGCTGCTGTTCGGCATGCTCTCGCAATGGCTGAAGGCCGATTACGGTGCCGACAGTGTGCGCATCGTGCTCTATTTTGCTGCCTGGGCGGGTCTTGCCCCGGCGCTCTTGTTCTGGCTCGGCGCGCGGGCGCTGGGCCGCGAAACCCAGGAAAAGGAATTGCTTGATGCAAGTGTTGCGCACGCCCGATGAGGCCTTTGCCGGGCTGACGGATTATCCGTTCGCCCCGCATTATCTGACGATCACTGACAAGGCGACCGGCACGCCGATGCGCCTGCATTATATCGATGAAGGCCCGCGCGAAGCGGCGCCGGTGCTGCTGATGCATGGCGAGCCGAGCTGGTCCTACCTCTATCGCAAGTTTGTCGGCCCGCTCACCGCCGCCGGCCACCGCGTGATCGCCCCCGATCTGATCGGCTTCGGCAAATCCGACAAGCCGGCCGACCGCAATGACTACACCTATGAACGCCATGTCGAATGGATGAGCGAATGGCTGGAAGCGCTCGATCTCACCGGCATCACCCTGTTCTGCCAGGATTGGGGCGGGCTGATCGGCCTGCGCCTGGTCACCGCCTTTCCGGACCGCTTTGCCCGGCTGGTCATCGCCAACACCGGCCTGCCGATCGGCACCGGCTGGAGCCAGGGCTTCAAGGCCTGGCTGGATTTCAGCCAGAAGGTTGAAACCTTCCCGGTCGGCTTCATCGTCAACGGCGGTTGCACGCGCGACCTGAGCCCGGAAGAGGTCGCCGCCTATGATGCGCCCTTCCCGGACGAAAGCTTCAAGGAAGGCGCGCGCCAGTTCCCCACGCTGGTGCCGATCACGCCCGAACATGCCAGCGTGGCCGAGAACAAGGCGGCGTGGGAGGTGCTGGGCCGCTTCGACAAGCCGGTCGTCACCTGTTTTTCGGACAAGGATGCCGTCACCCACGGCGGCGAGAAAATCTTCATCGAACGTGTGCCCGGCGCCAAAGGCCAGCCGCACACGATCGTGGCCGGGGGCGGCCATTTCCTGCAGGAAGACGCGCCCGACGAAATCGTGCGCATCATCATCGATCACATCAACCGGGGATAAGCAGATGCAAGTCAAGAACGAGACGTCACCGCGGCCGGAGGTGATCGGCACATTTTTCGGCGACGATCATGGCCCGATGGTCATGGTCAATCTGCTGAAGTTCAAGGACAAGGCGACCTATCCCGACGGCCGTGATCCCGAGCTTTCGGGGCGCGATGCCTACAACCGCTATGGCGAGGGGGTGGTCGGCTGCCTGAAGGCGGTGGGCGGCCATGTCATCTATTCCGGCCCGGTGACGGGGATGCTGCTCGGTGATGTCGAGGAGCCGTGGGATGCGGTGGCGCTGGCCTATTATCCCAGCACGCAGGCGATGCTGCAGATGGTGGCGATGCCGGAATATCAGGCGATCGAGATCCACCGTTATGCCGGGCTCACCGGCCAGCTCAACATCCGCACCAAGGCTGACGCATGAGCCTGTCTTTCGACCTGTTCTGGTCGTTCCGTTCGCCCTATTCCTATCTGCTGATGCCGCGCGTCGTTGATCTGGTCGCCAGCCACGACGTCACGTGCAATGTGCGGATCGTCTATCCGATCGCGGTGCGGCAGGCGGATTTCTTCCAGAGGGTCGATCCGCTGTGGATGTTCTACCTGATGAAGGACACCTACCGCGAAGCGCAATATCTGGGCATGCCCTATCGCTGGCCGATGCCTGATCCGGTGTACATGGATCCGGCGACGCGGCTCTATCCGAAGGAGCAGCCGCACATCCACCGCCTGTCGATGCTGGGTATCGCCGCCACCGATGCCGGGCGCGGGCTGGAATTCATCAGCGAAGTCTCCCACACCATCTGGAGCGGCACGGTGGACAATTGGCACGAGGGCGACCATCTCGCCGAGGCTGCCGCCCGTGCTGGCTGCGATCTGGCCGCGCTGGATGCCGCCATCGCGGCCGATCCCGATCATTACCGCGCCCGGATCGAGGCCAATCAGGACGGGCAGCGCGCCGCCGGCCATTATGGCGTGCCGCTGATGGCCGTGGATGGGGAGCCCTTCTTCGGGCAGGACCGGTTCGACCAGCTGGTCTGGCGGCTCCGGCAGAAGGGGCTGCAGGCGCGCTGAAGCGCCCTCAGCGGCGCCAGCGCCGGCCCGTCCAGATGCCAAGGCCCAGCAGCCACAGCGCCGCCAGCATCGGGGCGATGCGGCCGGGCAGCAGGTTGCGCAGCGCATTGTCCTGGATCTGCTGCGGCGCGCTGTAGCCGGCCGGCATCGGCAGCACCTTGTTGGCATCGGCCCAGCGCTGCCAGGCCGCCCGCATGGCGGCAAGGCGCGCCGGATCGCTGCCGGCAAGGTCGTGCGTCTCACCGGGATCGGCCGCGATGTCGAACAGATGCCAGTGGCCGTCGCCATAGGGCGGCAGATTCGTCACCAGCTTCCAGCGGCCCTGATAGAGCACGGCATTGCCTGACAGCTCGTAACCGATGGCCTCCGCCTCGTCGTGCACGGCGGCGGCGGGATCGGTCAGCGCCGGCAACAGGGAGCGGCCTTCCAGCCCGTCGCGCGCGGCAACGCCGGCCATATCGAGCAAGGTCGGTGCCAGATCAATGGCATGGGCCGGCGCGCGGGCGATGCTGCCGCGCTGCTGCGCCATCGCCGGCGGCAGGCTGACGATCAGCGGCACCCGCACCCCGCCTTCCCAGGCGCTGAACTTATAGCCTTTCAGCGGGCTCGCCGCCGCGCTGGCCCACGACGCGCCGAGCCAGGTGAAGCTGCAGGGCTGGCCCTGCTTTTCCGGCGCGATGTCGTAATTCAGGCGCACGTTGAAGCGGGTGAAGCCGGTGGCGTCCGGATTGGTCGCTTCCGCGCCATTGTCGGACACGAAGACGAACATCGTGTTGTCGTACAGGCCGCGCGCCTTGAGGTGCGCGATCAGCCGGCCCAGCTCGCGGTCCATGGCGGTGGCCATGCCGCCATAAGCCTCCATGGCGCGGGCCCAGCGGAAGCGTTCGCCGGCATCCAGCGTCTGCCAGTCGCGGGTGGAGTCCATTGTCACCGGATCGACTTGCGGCAACAGCCCGGCCTTGGCGACGCCGGCAGCGCGTGAGGCTCGCAGCACGCTCCAGCCGCCATCATAGCGGCCGCGATAGCGCGCGATGTCGGCAGCGCTGGCCTGAATGGGGATATGGTTGGCAAGGAAGCCCAGCGTGGCGAAGAAGGGCTTTGGCCCGGCGCTGTCGATCTGCGCGATCGCCTCGTCCACGATCAGCGTGGAGGAATAGAAATGGCGCGGCAGCCGGGCGGTCTTGCCGTCGCGCGTCCAGTCGGCGCGCTCATAAAGCAGGCGGTTGGGCTTGTCCTCCCAATTGTCCGCGCCCGATTGCGACAGCGCCAGCGCCCGGTCCCAGCCGCGCGCGGTCGGCAGGTCGCCGGCGTCGTGGCCCAGATGCCATTTGCCGGCATAAAGCGTGGTGTAGCCGGCGGCCTTCAGCCGCTGCGCCAGCGTGGTGACGCCGGGCGCGAGCACGGCGTTGTAGCCCGGCTTGCCCTGATGTTCGGGCGGGATCGTCTCCGGCATGTTGCCAAGGCCGGCCTTGTGGCTGTTCACCCCGGTCAGCAGCATGGCGCGGGTGGGGGAGCAACTGCCGGCCACATGGAAGCTGGCAAAGCGGGTGCCGCTGCGGGCGAGCGCATCGATGGTGGGGGTGGCGATCTCGCTGCCATAGGTGCCCGGGTCGGAATAGCCCCAGTCGTCCGCGATGATCAGCACGATATTGGGTTTGGGGGCGGCGACAGCGGCGGTGGATGGGGCGGCAGTGGCGGCGGCGGCAGCACTGACGAAGCCGGCCAGCAGCAGGGCGCGAAAGCGGCGCGTCACAGGTGGCGATCCTCGATTCCGGTGGCGCCGGCGGGCAGGTGCAGCACCAGGCCATCGTTGGCAATGCGGATCGGGCCGGTGAAGCGCTGCGGCGCATCGCCCAGAAATGCGGCGGCGAACAGGCGGTACGGGATCGGCGGCGCGATGTGGGTGAGCACCAGTTCGCGCACACCGGCCGTGCGGGCGATGTCGGCCACCTGTTCGGGCGTGGTGTGGTAATTCTGGATGTCGCGCGTGATCTGGGCGGTGCGCGGCTGGTTCGATGCCATCAGGCCGCGGGTGATGCCGTCCACCAGCGTGGGTTGCAGCGCCTCGTGGATCAGCAGATCAGCGCCCTTCGCGGCTTCGGCAATTGCAGGCGTGGCGGCCGTGTCGCCGCTCACCACCACGGTGCGGCCCTTGTACTGGATGCGATAGCCCCAGGCCGGTGCCACTGGCCCGTGGTCCACGGTGAAGGCGGTGATGATCAGGCCGGCAGCGTTCCACACCACGCCGGGCGCGGCATCAGTGCCGGCAAAGGCACCGCCACCGGTCGGCGCGATCGCCTCGCCATGATGGGCGGTGCGATAACGCGCGTCGGCGGCCAGCATCAGATTGTAGCCGGCGGCAACCTGCGCGGTGCCGGGCGGGCCGATCAGCGGCAGCGGGGTGTGCGCGGCACTGCCCGTCCAGCGCAGCAGCAGGGCGGGCGCCAGGCCTTCGATATGATCGCTGTGCAGATGGCTGAGCAGCACGCCGTTCAGCCCGCCCAGCCGCACGCCCCAGCCGGCCAGCTTCCTCACCCCGCCGTCACCGCCATCAATCAGCAGCAGCGTGTCACCGGCTTTCACCAACAGGCAGGATTCGGCGCGGTCGGGATCGGGCAGGGGGGTGCCGGTGCCGCAGAAGACAAGGGTGAGGCCATCACCCTCGGCCGCCAGCGCATTGCGGCCCGCCCGGCGTTCGGCAATCTGGCCATAGACGAAGCGGCCCACCGGGGCCTGCTGCCACCACAGGCCGGCCGCCAGCGCCGCCAGCACTGCTGCCCCGATGATCGTCCGTCCCCTCATGTGGCAACGCTAGGCGTTCGTGCGCCCGCTGACAATGAGAGGGGTGCATTATCGCAAAAGCCGGCATAGGCTGTGCCACAAACCAAGGGGGAGTGAGCATGGTCTTTCGCATCGTGGTGGGGGCCATCGCGCTCTTCAACATCCTGATCGGATTGGGTTTCCTGTTCAATCCGGCCGGGCTGGGCGCACAATTCTTCGTCATCCCCGATGGGGCGCAGGGCATGGCGACCCTGCGGGCGGATTTCCCGGGCTTCTTCATCACCGGCGGCACCTTCGCACTGATCGGCGCGGTGCAACGGGACGGCCGCGCCCTGCTGGTGCCGCTGTTGCTGCTGGCGCTGGCCATCACCGGCCGCGTGGTGTCGCTGGTGGCCGATGGCACGCAGGCGACGGCCTTCCCGCCGATGGGTGCTGAAGCGGTGATGATCATCGTGCTGGCATTGGCACGCAACAGCTTTGGGGAGCGGGCATGAAGCGCTGGGCGAAGATCCTGCTGGGCACAGTCGCCGTTGTCGGCGGCGGGCTGGCGCTGTCGGCAGACTATATCAAGCTGAACATCAACCATTGGCTGGCCGAACCGACCCAGCCGAACCGGCCGGTGATCTGGGCCGCCGGCCCCGCCGCGCCGCCGCCGGGGCAGCGCCCGCCCAACATCGTGCTGATCGTGGCGGATGATCTGGGCTATAACGACATCAGCCTCACCGGTCAGGGTGTCGCCGGCACGCCCACACCCAATATCGATGCCATCGGCCATGAAGGCGTGGTGTTCGCCAATGGCTATGCCGGCAATGCCACCTGCGCGCCCAGCCGCGCGGCGCTGATGACCGGCCGCTATGCCACGCGCTTCGGCTATGAATTCACGCCCACCGATGTGAAGATCCCGGCCTGGTTCCCCACCGGCCTGTTCCGCCCCGATGCGATGTTCGCCCGCAACATCGCCAGCTTCAAATCCGACTGGTCGGTGAAGACGGTGTTCGACGAGGAAGCGGCGAAGCATCTGCCGCCGCCCGGCGACAAGGGCATGCCGGCGTCGGAAATCACCATCGCCGAACAGCTGAAGGCGCGCGGCTATCACACCCTGCATCTGGGCAAGTGGCACCTTGGCGAAGGCAAGGGCATGCGCCCCGAACAACAGGGCTTTGATGAGAGCCTGGGCTTCATGATCGGCGCCCAGAAATTCCTGCCGGATGAAGATCCGAACGTCGTCAATTCCCGGCAGGATTTCGATCCGATCGACCGCTTCCTGTGGGCCAACCTGCCCTATTCGGTGCAATATAATGGCGGGCCGCGCTTTGCGCCCAACCAATATATGACCGATTATCTGACCGCCGAAGCGGTGACGGCGATCAAGGCCAACCGCAACCGGCCTTTCTTCATGTATCTGGCCTACAACGCCCCGCACACGCCGCTGCAGGCGCTGAAGAGCGATTATGACGCGCTGTCGGGTATCAAGGATCATCGCACCCGCGTCTATGCCGCCATGGTGCGCGGCGTTGATCGCGGGGTCGGCACGGTGCTGGCCGAACTGAAGCGCCAGGGCCTGGATGACAACACGCTGGTGATCTTCACGTCCGACAATGGCGGCGCGCATTATATCGGCCTGAAGGACATCAACCGCCCCTATCGCGGCTGGAAGGCGACCTTCTATGAAGGCGGCACCCACGTGCCGTTCCTGATGCGTTGGCCCGCCAGGCTGAAGCCCGGCGTCAGGCTGGCCGGCGCGGTGTCGCATTTCGACATCTATGCCACCGCCAGCGCCGCCGCCGGCGCTGCGCTGCCAACCGATCGCGCCATCGATGGGGTTGATCTGCTGCCCTTTGCCACCGGTGCCAGCAGCGGCGCGCCGCACCGCACCCTGTTCTGGCGGTCGGGCGGCTATCGCGCCGTGCTCAACGATGGCTGGAAGCTGCACAGCATCACGGTGCCGGGTCAGGCTGCCGATCTGCGGCTGTACAACGTCACCGCCGATCCGACGGAGCAGACCGATCTGGCCAAGGCCGAGCCGGCGCGCGTGGCCGCATTGCAGGCGCTGCTGGCCGCGCACGATGCGCAGCAGCAGCCGCCGGCGTGGCCATCACTCATCCGGTCGCCAATTCCGCTCGACCGGCCGCTTGGCACCAAGCCCGGCCCGAAGGATGCTTATATATACTGGTGGAACTAAGTTTTAACGCATCTGTTGAACATTGTGGGCCAACCAGGGGGACATTGTGCCGGATTCGCCCGAAATCGATGGCCGGCGACTGCGATCGGTCGCCAGCCGCGACCGCATCATCAACGCCGTCATCGCGCTGGTCGATGAAGATCAGGGGATACCCGGTGCGGAGGCCATTGCGGCGCGCGCCCGTGTCGGCCTGCGTTCGGTGTTCCGCCATTTCGGCGACATGGACGGGCTCTATGTCGCCGTCATCGATCGCATCGGTGGCCGCTATGTCCATCTCACCCGGCCCTACACCGCCAGCGACTGGCCGGGCCAGGTGCGCGAGGCGATCGCGCGGCGCATGGAAATGTACCAGACGGTGCTGCCCTATCGCCGCGCTGCCGATGCCCACCGCCAGCGTTCGCCGCTGCTCGATCACGGGCTGGATGCGCTGAACCAGCTGCTGCGCGCCCGCATCGATGCCATCGTGCCCGAGGCGGTGCGCGGCGACCATATCTGGCTGGAACAGCTTGATCTGTGGCTCAGCCTGGAAGCCTATGGCCGCCTGCGCGACCGCCAGCGCCTGCCCCATGCCGAAGCGGCCGCCGTGATCGCCACCGCTGTCGAGGCCCTGCTCGCCGCGAAAGCCTGAGCCGATTTTCTTTGCGCCGGCCCCGCCCTCTGGCTAAGGCGTCTGGCTTTCCGGGGCACCGAAAAGGCGAAGACGGCGATGACATCGGGTGAGACACCGTTGGTGGGCATCATCATGGGCAGCCAATCCGATTGGCCGACCATGCGCCACGCCGCCGACACGCTGGCGGCGCTGGGCGTGGCCTTCGAAGCCCGCATCGTTTCCGCCCACCGCACGCCCGAACGCCTGTTTGATTATGCCAAAGGCGCGGCCGCGCGCGGCCTGAAGATCATCATTGCCGGTGCCGGCGGCGCGGCGCATCTGCCGGGCATGGCGGCGGCGATGACGGCGCTGCCGGTGCTGGGCGTGCCGGTGGAATCCAAGGCGCTGAAGGGCATCGACAGCCTGCTGTCCATCGTTCAGATGCCGGGCGGCGTGCCGGTGGGCACCTTTGCCATCGGCAAGGCCGGCGCCATCAATGCCGGCCTGCAGGCGGCGGCCATCCTGGCCCTGAACGATCCGGCGCTGGCCGGCCGGCTGGCGGCCTGGCGGCAGGCACAGACCGACAGTGTCGCCATCACCCCCACGGACGAGCCGGCCTGAGATGATGCTGGCCCCCGGTTCGACGATCGGCATCCTGGGCGGCGGCCAGCTGGGCCGCATGCTGGCGCTGGCCGCGGCCGAACTGGGCTATCGCTGCCACATCTTCGCGCCCGAAGCCGATACGCCGGCGGCCGATGTGGCGGCGGCCGTCACCCGCGCCGATTATGCCGATGCCGCCGCGCTGGCCGAATTTGCCGCGCAGATCGATGTCGCCACGCTGGAGTGGGAAAATGTGCCCTGCGAGGCGGTGCGGCGGCTGGCCGGGCTGGTGCCGGTTCACCCCGGCGCCCACAGCCTTGAGGTCGCGCAGGACCGCATGGCCGAAAAGCAGTTCGTGGAATGGCTGGGCGGGCGCACGGCCACATGGGCGGCAGTGGACAGCCGGGACGGGCTGGATGCCGCCATCGCCGCCGTTGGCCTGCCGGCGATCCTGAAGACGCGGCGCTTCGGCTATGATGGCAAGGGCCAGGCCCGGATCACGACCGCTGCCGACAGCGATGCGGCGTGGGATGCGATCGGCCGCCAGCCGGCGATCCTGGAAGGCCTGGTGAGCTTTGCCCATGAATATAGCGTGATCCTGTGCCGCGGGCAGGATGGCGCGATGGTGGACTGGCCGGTGCCGGTCAATCTCCACAAGGGCGGCATCCTTGCCACCTCGTCGCTGCCGGCCCCGGCGCTGGTGCGCGCCCAGGCCGATGAAGCGGTCGGGCTGGCCCGCAAGATTGCCGAAAAGCTGGGCCATGTCGGCGTGCTGACCTGCGAATTCTTCGCCTGCAAGGATGGCCCGCGCTTCAACGAGATGGCACCGCGCGTGCACAACAGCGGCCACTGGACGATCGAGGGCAGCGCCGCCAGCCAGTTCGAAAACCATGTCCGCGCCGTTGTCGGCCTGCCGCTGCGCCCGACGACGCTCACCGCCAGCCGCATCGAGATGACCAATCTGATCGGCGATGATGCCGCCACGTGGCCGCAGCTGATGGCCGATCCCGAAGCTCGGGTGCATCTGTACGGCAAGGGCGAGGCCCGGCCCGGCCGCAAGATGGGCCATGTGACGCGGCTGGGGACGTAAGCGCTGACCCCGGCGCTCGCCGGCGTGACACTTCCCGAAATTACTTCGCCCGCTTCGCCTTCGGCGCATCCGGCGCGAACGCCGTGCCGAAATAATCGCCCTCATACCAGCGCGGCGCGGTCTTGCCGCTGGCGATCTGGCGGATGATGGCGATGTTCAGGCGCGTCCACTTCGCTGCCACGTCCCAATCGAACGGCAGGCTCAATTGGTCCGACACGTCGTGATAATTGTTCAGGCGGAAGCTGCGCTCGGCCTCCTTGCAGGCCTGGCCGCCCTTCACGTCGCGCCAGCCGGTCTTCAGGAACACCGATGGCACGCCGCGGCGGACGAAGGGATAATGGTCAGACCGGGTGAAGATCGCCTCTTCCGGCTGTGGGTCGGGCGACACGGTCAGCTTTTCCGCCTTCGCGGCCGCCGCCACGGCGTCACCCAGCGTCGAACGGTCGCCGCCAAAGGCCACCACATCGCCGAAATCGCAGGTCAGGATCGGCATGTCGATGTTGACGTCGGCAATGATGCGCTTGATGTCCACCGTCGGCTGGCGGGCGAAATAATCGGCACCCAGCAGGCCGGATTCCTCCGCCGTGGTCGAAAGGAACAGCACGCTGCGCTTGGGCGGCGCCTTGGCCAGCGCGGTGGCCGCTTCCAGCAGCGTGGCACTGCCCGAGGCATTGTCCATGGCGCCGTTGAAGATGGCGTCCTCACCCGGCTTGGCATTGGCCTTGATGCCGACATGGTCGAGATGGCCGGAAATCACCACGATCTCGTTCGCCAGCACCGGATCGGTGCCGGGCAGCAACGCGATGACGTTCGGGCTGGTGATGCGCTCCACCGCCGTGGCGCGGCGCACCGTCAACCGGCCGGCGAGCGGGAAGCCCTTCACCAGGCCCTTGGCGGCGGCGGCCTGTACGGCGGCGAAATTCATCGGCGCGGCGGCGAACAGCGCGGTCGCCGCCTCGTCACTGATGTTGGCGCGCACTTTCAGGCCGGCACCGTCCCCCAGCGGCTTGCCATCGCGGCCGAGCAGCAGGCGGCGCGGGCTGCGCGCGGCCGCCACCGCCTTGGCCCATGGCAGGCGCGCGGCCTCGCGGCTGGTGCGCACGGTGATCAGGCCGATGGCACCGGCCTTCTGCGCGGCGATCGCCTTTGATGTGCGGGCCAGATGGGCGGCGACTTCGCTGTTCAGCGTGTCGGGCGCGCCGGCCAGCACCACGGCATATTTGCCCTTCAGGTCGAGCCCGGCGAAATCATCGATGCCCAGCGACGGATCAACCAGGCCATAGCCGGCGAACACCATGTCGCCGGCAATTTCCTCCACGCCGGTTTCCGGCCCCGGCGACAGCGCCATGCCGACCCCGTTTTCCAGCGTGAGGCTCTGGCCGCCCAGATCGAGTGTCGCCGTCTCGCGCTCGCTGGCGAAGCGGCTCTGCGCGAAGGCGACGCGCTGGAACCATGTACCGTTATCGCCGGCCGGCTGCAGGCCCAGCCGGGCGAAATGCTGCGCGACATAATTGGCGGCGATCTCGTGGCCGCGGGTGCCAAGGCCACGGCCTTCCAGCAGATCGTCAGCCAGGAACGCGACATGGGCACGGAACGAGGCGGCCAGCGGATCGGGTTTCGGCGCCGGCGCGGCTGCGACAATCAGGGGCAGGGTGGCGATGGCCACAATAGCGCGTTTGTTCATTGGCGCGGCATATCAGGCAGGCTAACACGATGCAAATTGGAAGAATCGTGCGTGAAAAGGCGTAAACATGTCAAAAATTCTGGCCGGATTGGCTGCCCTTGCCCTGCTTTCCAGCCCGGCCCTCGCCCAGGCACCGGCCGCCCCCGCCCCGGCCAGCATCGCCCGCCTGGTCGAGCAGGTGAACCTGCCCTATGAACAATTCACCCTGCCCAACGGCCTGAAGGTGATCGTCCACACCGATCGCAAGGCGCCGATCGTGGCGGTGAGCATCTGGTATCATATCGGATCGAAGGACGAACCGGCCGGCAAGACCGGCTTTGCCCATCTGTTCGAACATCTGATGTTCTATGGCAGCGAGAACAACGACGCGGTGTTCTTCAAGAAGCTGGAGGATGTTGGTGCCACCGATGCCAACGGCACCACCTGGTTCGATCGCACCAACTATTTCGAAAATGTGCCGACCCAGGCGCTCGATCTGGCGCTGTTCCTCGAATCGGATCGCATGGGTTGGCTGCTGGGCGCTGTCAGCCAGGCCAAGCTCGATGCCCAGCGCGGCGTCGTCCAGAACGAGAAGCGCCAGGGCGACAATGAACCCTTCGGCCTGACCGATTATGCCAAGCTGCAGGCGCTGTTCCCCGCCGGCCACCCCTATGCCCACGACACCATCGGTTCGATGACCGATCTGAACAACGCCAGCCTGGGCGATGTGCAGACCTGGTTCCGCGCCAACTATGGCCCCAATAATGCCGTGCTGGTGCTGGCCGGCGACATCGATGCCGCCACGGCGCGCGCCAAGGTGGAACGCTATTTCGGTGCCATCCCGCGCGGGCCGGAGGTGAAGCGCATCGACGCGCCGGTGCCGCGCTGGGACAAGGAACGCCGCGACACGCTGTATGACAAGGTGCCGACCCCGCGTGTCGGCCTGCACTGGCCGGTGCCGGGCCGGCTCGACCGCGCTTCGGCGTTGACCGACGTGGCGCTGACCGTGCTGGCCGGTGGCCCGTCGTCGCGCCTGTACAACGAACTGGTGCGCAAGCGGAAACTCGCCGTCGCCGTGGGCGGCGGCGTGCAGAGCTTTGAAAAGGTCAGCATGGCCGAGATCGAGGCGACGCTGGCCCCCGGCGCCAAGCCGGAGGAGGTGGAGGCCGCCATCAAGCAGGCGCTGGCTGATTTCATCGCCAACGGGCCGACTGCTGACGAGGTGAGCCGCGTGGCCACCCGCAATGTCGCCGGCACTATCCGCGGCCTGGAAGCCGTGGGCGGCTTTGGCGGCAAGGCGGTCGCGCTGGCGGAGGGGCTGGTCTATGCCGGCAACCCCGATCAGTACCGCGTTGAACTGGGCTGGTATGCCAACGCCGCGCCGGCTGACGTGCAGGCTGCGGCGCGCGAATGGCTGGGCCGCCCCGCCTATGTGCAGACGGTGCAGCCCGGCGCCCGCCCGGCCGCCGAGGACGTACCGCCGCCGCCGAAGATCGCGGCCGCCGCGCCGCCGCCCAAGGGCCCCGCGCGCATGGCGGAGCCGCCGGTTGGCCAGCCGCCGCTGCTGGCGTGGCCGGCGATTGAACGCTTTACCCTGTCCAACGGCCTGAAGGTGGAGCTGGCCCGGCGCACCACGGTGCCGCTGGTGCGCATGCTGCTGAGCCTTGACGGCGGCATGATCGCCGACGAGCGCAGCCAGCTGGGCATCCAGAGCCTGGCGCTGAACCTGATGGACGAAAGCGCTGCCGGCAAGACCGGGCCGGAGATTGCCGAGTTGCGCGAGCGGCTGGGCGCCGGCATCGGCGCATCGGCCAGCCTTGATCGCACCCGGCTGACGCTGGACGCGCTGAAATCCAACCTCGCGCCGTCGCTGGCGCTGTTTGCCGACATCGTGCAGCGCCCGGATTTCCCGGTGGCCGAAATCGAACGCGTGCGCGGCCAGCAGCTGACCGCCCTGCAGCAGGAAGCCAGCAACCCGGTGGGCATCGCGCGGCGCATCCTGTCGCCGGCGCTGTTCGGGCCTGATCACCCCTATGGCGCGCCGCCCAGCGGCCTGGGCACGGCCGACAGCGTGAAGGCCATCACCCGCGATGCGCTGGTGGCCTGGCACAAGCGTTGGATCCGCCCGGATCGCGGCACCTTGTTCGTGGTGGGTGACATCACCGCCGCCGAACTGCGCCCGCAGCTGGAAGCCAGCTTCGGCAATTGGCGGCCCGATCCCGCCGTCGCTGCCGGCCCGGTGGGCGAGGTGCCGGCCCCGGCCGCGCCGCAGGCGTCCCGCATCATCCTGGTTGACCGGCCGGGCAGCCCGCAGAGCCTGATCCTCGCCGGCACTGTGCTGCCGATCACCGGCAAGCAGGATCTGACCGCCGAACGCGGCGCGATCGACGTGCTGGGCGGGCTTTCGACCAGCCGCATCAACATGGACATCCGCGAGACGAAGAACTGGGCCTATGGCGCCTATGCCGGGCTGGGCCAGGCCAAGGGCCCGCTGGCCAGCCTGGTCTATGCGCCGGTGCAGACCGATCGCACCGGTGACAGCATCAAGGCCATCATCGCCGACATCGCCGATATCCGCGGGCCAAAGCCGATCAGCGACGACGAGCGCGGCCGCACTGTGGCCAACAGCGTCCTCGCCCTGCCCGGCGAGTTCGAACGCGGCACCGCCTTCCTGGGCGCGATGGAAAGCAACCAGCTGCTCGGCCGGCCGGATGATTATTATGTCACCGCCGCCCGCCG
Source organism: Sphingomonadales bacterium (assembly GCA_037131365.1). Lineage (GTDB taxonomy): Bacteria > Pseudomonadota > Alphaproteobacteria > Sphingomonadales > Sphingomonadaceae > Sandarakinorhabdus. The sequence goes on along the minus strand of JBAXRE010000010.1, from coordinate 27,502 downwards.
CATCGGCGCGCTGACCACGGCCGATTTGAACAAGGCGGTGAAGCTGTTCGACAGCGATCGCCTGCTGTGGGTGGTGGTGGGCGACCGCGCCAAGGTGGAGCCGCAACTGAAGGCGCTGGGCCTGCCGGTGGAGGTGCGCAGCGCGCAGTAGGGCGTCAGGCTCACACCTCGCCCGCCACGATCCGCCGGATCACCTTCGCGAACGTCGCCGGCGGCTGGCCGCCCATGATGGCATATTTGCCGTTGAAGATGATGGCGGGCACGGCCGTGATGTCCTGCTCGTCGCGCCACCAGGCTTCGGTGGCGCGCACTTCGTCGGCATAGCGGCCGCTGTCCAGCACCTCGCGGGCGGCGGCCGTATCGAGGCCGGCAGCAGCGGCGGCGCGGACCAGGGTTTCGGGATCGTTCAGCGGTTCGCCATTGGTGAAGTGGGCGGTGAACAGCGCCATCTTCACGTCACGCGCCTTGCCGGCCTTTTCCGCCCAGTGCAGCAGCCGGTGGCAATCGAACGTGTTCCAGATCATCGCCTCCGGCCCGCCCTGGAAGGTGAAGCCCAGCTGCGCGCCCATCTGCTTGATATGGCCGCGCGCCTGCGCGCCCTCTTCGGGAGAACGGCCATATTTGCGGGCGATATGCGCGGCGCTGTTCTCGCCCTCCGGCGGCATCTGCGGGTTCAATTCGAACGGGTGGAAGTGGAATTCGGGCGCGACCTCGCCAGCCAGTTCGGCCAGCGCCTGTTCCAGGGATTTCAGCCCGATCACGCACCAGGGGCAGACGACATCGGAGACGAAATCGATGCGGAGCGGGGTGCGTGCCTCGACAGGCTCGGCATGAGCGGGATTGGTCATGGGGCCTCCTCAGAAATCATGGCCGGGCGGGGTGTGGTGCGGCGGCGTGGTGGCGGGGTCGCCAAGGATACGCCCGGCAACGCGCGTCGCATAGCGGCTCCACGGGCGGTTGTGATGTGCGGCTCTCGTGGCGGCCAGATCGCCGGCAAAGCGCGGGTCCTGCGGGCGCGGCTGGCCGTCGATAAACCAGGCGATGTCCCACGCCTGCTGGGCGCTGAGCGTGCCGCCGTTGCCCAATGGCATGTTGGCCCGGATGAAGGCGGCGGCGCGGTCCACCTGCGCCATGCCCGCCCCCCAGTTGAAGCTGCGCGGCCCCCACAGCGGCGGGTTCACCACCGTGTCATCGTCCTTCAGGCCCTGGCCGCCTTCACCGTGGCAGCTGGCGCATTTTTCGGCGAACAGCGCCTTGCCGCGCCCGTCATCGGGTGGCAGCGCCGGTGCCGCGAGCGCCGGAAAGCCGCGCCCCGGCGGCGACACGCCGATGCGCTGACCCTGCGCCAGCCAGGCGGCATAGGCGGAGACCGCCACCAGCACGTCGCCGCCCAGCGGCGGCGGCGCGCCGTTGATCGAGTAGATGAAGCAATCCTGCACGCGCTTTTCGAAGCTGTTGATGCGCTGGTTCTTGTCGCGCCACGCCGGGAAATTGCCCCACGCCGCCCACAGCGGGGCGGCACCCGGCGTGCGGCCGGCATCCAGGTGGCAGTTGGCGCAGCGCAGATCATTGCCGGCAAATTGCGGCACGGCGGTGCGCGTGTTGGTGATGATGTCCAGCCCGCGCCTTATCGCATCGCCGTCATGCCCGGCCGGGATCGCGGCTTCCGGCGGCGGCGTGGCGGGATCGGCCGCAGCGATGGCGGCAACGGCGGCAAGCAGTGCGATGGTGACGCGGCGGATCATGCCGCCATGGTTACGCCAGGGCAGCGCGCGGCGAAACTGTCAATCGTTGGCGGCGCCGAAGCGATCGAGATAGCGGCTGGTGATGCGATCCACCGGCATCACCACGAACACGTCCACCGTGTTGAACTGGTGATCGACAAAACCGCCGTCGCCCACACAGGCGCCCACCCGCAGATAGCCCTTCAGCAGTGGCGGCAGCGCCCGGGCGGCGGCGCGGGTATCGATGGCGGCCGGATCAAGCCGGTTCATTTCGGCCCGGTGCGGCAGCAGCGCGGTGGCGCGCAGTTCCGGCGGCGCGAGATGATGGTGATAAAGATAGGACAGCTCTGCCGCGTGCAGCAGCGGATCAGCGCCGTGCAGGGACGCGCAGCCGAACAGATGGCCGATGCCATGCTGGGCCAGATAGGTGGCGATGCCGCGCCACAGCAGGGAAATGGTGGCGCTCGTCCGCCATTCCGGCGCAACGCAGCTGCGGCCCAGTTCCAGCAGCTGGCGGCCCGGCTGGCTCTGCGCGATCAGGGCCGACAGATCATATTCGCCGGCGGAATAGAAACCGCCATTGGCCAGCGCCACATCCTGACGCAGCAGGCGGTAGGTGCCGACGACGCGCGGGCGGGCGGCATCGGCATGATCGATCACCAGCAGGTGATCACAAACATAATCGAACCCGTCGATATCGCGGCGTTCGCGGGCCATGGCAGCCGTCGGCCGAGCGCCCATTTCGTCGTAGAAGATGGCATAGCGCAGCGCCTGGGCCGCGGCGATTTCGGCATCACTGGCGGCCAGCCGCACTTCCAGCAAGCCAGCGCGGTGAATCGGCGCCGCGTGGGCCAGCAGGGCGGCGGGCAGTTCGGTGGCGCGGGCGAAAGCGGCGGACATCAAGTTGCTCCACTGGTTTCACTGGCGATAACGCGCCAGCATGACAGCGGCATGGCCAAAGCATTACGGAGATGTTGCGCCGCTGTTACGCCGGTGTTGCAACCGTGTCGTCGGCCACCACCAGCCCGGCCCGCCACAGCCACAGGAAAATCAGGATGCCGGGCAGCGCCAGCAAGGTCGTCAGCCAATAGAAATTCCCATAGCCCAGGCGTTCGATCAGCGCGCCGGCGGTGCCGGAGGAAAAGGCGCGGCCCAGGATGGCGGCGGCCGACGACAGCAGGGCAAATTGGGTGGCGGTGAAGCGCCGGTCGCACAGCAGCGCCAGCCAGGCACCGATGGTGACACCGCCGATGCCGCTGGCAAAATTTTCGAACCCCTGCACGGCGGCCAGCGCCAGCACATCGTGCCCGATCACCGCCAGCAGCGCATAGCCGGCGTTGGTGGCCGCCATCAGCACCAGGCTGAGCAGCACCGAGCCCGCCAGCCCCAGCCGCTTGTAGAGAAAACCGCCGACAAAGATGCCGGCCAGCATCCCGAACAGGCCGAGGGAGACATCGTAGGTCGCCACTTCTGCCTTGGTGAAGCCCAGATCGTTGTAGAACAGCCGAACCGAAAGCTGGCAGACGGTATCACCGATCTTGTGGACCAGCACGAAGGCCAGCACGATCCACGCCCCCGGCCGGCCGAGGAAATCGGCGAGCGGCGCCAGAATCGTGTCGCGCGCCGCCGCCATCAGGCCGCGGCCGGAGTGCGGTGCCGGCGGCCGCTGCGGTTCCCCCAGCCAGGCCGCAGCCACCAGCGCCGGCACGAACAGGATCGGCGCTGCCGCATAGGCCAGCGCCCAGCCCGAAGTGGTGGCGATCACCAGCGCGCCGGCGCCGACCAGATAGGCACCCAGCCGCCAGCCATATTGCGTCATGCCGCTGCCCGCGCCCATCTGGTCTTCGCGCAACCATTCGATGCGGATGGCATCGATGACGATGTCGAGCGTGGCACCGGCAAAGCCCACCGCCACGGCGGCTGCCGCGAACAGCGCCAGATCGGCCCGGGGATCGAGCGCGCCCAGCCAGACGATGGCGGCGCTGGCCAGCAGGATCGCCACCAGCAGCCAGGCGCGGCGCTGGCCCAGCCAATCGGCCAGCAGCGGCAGCCGCACCCGATCCACCAGCGGCGCCCACAGCGGCTTGAAACTGTAGACCAGCAGGGCAAAGCCGAAGGCGGTCACCGATTTCTTCTCGATCCCGCTTTCGGCCAGACGGGTTGTCAGCGTGGCGGCGATCATGGTGAAGGGGGTGCCCGATGCCATGCCCAGCGCCAGCGCGCCCAGCGGCCCGGCTTCGAAATAGGGTTTGATGGCAGCGGCCAGCGATCGGTTTGCGGTCATGGCCGGCACCTTGGCGCGGCCGGGCGGCCTGTCAACCGGGCGGCGCAATTCGCCGGCACCTGCACACGCTTGTCGCGCCCGGTCTCCCTGCGCACGCTGGTCAGCGCGTCGGCGGCGGGCAGGACGGGTTTGCGGGCCATGGCGGCCGCATCCGGGCGCGGCCGCCGCCCATCCTGTCAACATTGGCTCTTCACCCGGCCGGCGCCGCCCCCTAGAAACGTCAGCGTTGCAAGGAGGGAACCCCCAATGAATTTCACCACCCGCGTCGCTGCCCTGATCGCCGCGCTGGCCCTGCCGGTGCTGCCGGTCGTGGCGCAAACGGCCGCCGCCGCCGCCGCCGCTGCCACTGCCACTGCCCAAAGCGAGGATGCGCGGCTCACCGCCTTCCTCGACAGCGAATTCATGGAACTGGTGAAGAGCAACCCGCAGCTTGCCACCCGCATCGGCCTGAAGCTGGATGGCGACAAGTGGAACGACATCAGCGACGCCGCCGCCAAGGCGCAGCTGGCCTGGCGGCTGGCCAGCGTCGCCAAGATGAAGGCGATGTTCGACCGTTCGAAGCTGTCGCCCGAAGGCCAGGTGAATTACGACATCTATGCGATGGAAGGTGAGCGCGCCGCCCTGTCGGATGCCAACCGCATCTATCGCCCGCCCTTCTATTCGCGCCTCTATTCGGTGCACAGCCAGCTGCCGGATTTCCTGATCAACACCCACACCGTTTCGGATGTGACCGACCTGAAGAATTATATCGCCCGTGTGCGCGGCATCCCCGCCGTGCTCGACGTGGCGCTGGCCCGCACCAGGGCGAGCGAGGCCGCCGGCATCCGCGTGCCGAAGTTCCAGATCGAAACCATCATCGCCAGCTCCACCCAGCTGACCAGCGGCGCGCCATTCGGCGATGGGCCGGATGCGGCGCTGTGGGCTGACGTGAAGGCTAAGACCGAAAAGCTCGTCGCCGCCGGCACGCTGCCGCGCGCCGACGCCGATGCGCTGCTGGCTGATGCCAAGGCGGCCATTCTGGATCTGAAGCCCGCCTATGGCCGGGTGATTGAATGGGCCAAGGGCGATCTGGCCACCGCGCCGTCGGGCAAGGTGGGCGCTGTCACCCTGCCGAACGGCCTGGCCTATTATGCCAACGAGCTGAAGCTCAACACCACGACCGACCTGACGGCCGACCAGATCCACGCCATCGGCCTGAAGGAAGTCGCCCGCATCGAGGCTGAGCAGGATGCGCTGGCCCGCAAGGCCGGCGTGAAGGACCGCAACGAATTTTATGCGATGCGCGAACGCATGTTCCCGCGCAAGCCGTATGATGATGCCGCGCGCGAGGCCTATCTGAAGGAAGCCAACCGCTTCGTCGCCTATGTGCGCAGCAAGCTCGGGCCCTGGTTCGGCGAAGTGCCGGCCTATGGCATCGAGGTGGTGCGCGAACCGGCGTTCAGCGAAGTGCCCGGCGGCGCCGCTCACGCCAGCGCCCCCAGCCCGGATGGCAAGCGCCCGGCGCGCACCTTCGTGCACCTTGTCGGCATGCAGAAGGACCCGGCCGACATGTACACGCTGATGTGTCATGAATCGGTGCCCGGCCACAACATGCAGGGCGACATCCAGGTGCGCCAGAAGGGCGGGCCCAAGTTCCGCGGCGTGACCGGCTATGTCGCCTTCGGCGAAGGCTGGGGCCTGTATGCCGAACATATGTGCGCCGAAATGGGCGTGTTCCCGGATATCGCCGCCGATTTCCAGCGGCTGGAAGGGGAATTGTTCCGCGCCGCCCGCCTGGTGACCGACACCGGCATCCACGCCAAGGGCTGGACCGAGGAGCAGGCGGTGGCCTATCTGCACGACAAGGGCCGCGCGCCGCCGGAAATGGCGCGTTCGGAAGTGCGCCGTTACATCACGCTGCCCGGCCAGGCCACGGGCTACAAGATCGGCATGCTGAAGATCATGGAAGTGCGCGCCAAGGCCGAAAAGGAACTGGGGCCGAAGTTCGACATCCGCGGCTTCCACGATCTGGTGATCGCATCGGGATCGCAGCCGCTGTCGATCCTGGAGCGCCGGGTGGACGACTGGATCAAGGCCAAGAAGGCGGCTTGATCTTTACGGTGGCGGGCGGGGCCTATAGCCTCGCCCGCATGGTTTCGGGGGGACTGACATGATCCGCACACTGCTCACCGCTGCCCTGCTGGCTTCGGCCGCACCGGCCCTTGCCGCCGCGCCGGCACCGCTGAAGGCTGCTGCGGCCGCCATCGTCGATGCCAAGGCCGGCGAACTGGCCACCATGATCGATCAGGTGTTCAGCTTTGCCGAACCGGGCTTTCAGGAGGTGCGCACCAGCGCCTATCTGAGCGGCATTCTGGAAAAGAACGGCTTCAAGGTGGAGCGCGGCGTGGCCGGCATCCCCACCGCCTTCACCGCCACCTGGGGCGAAGGCGGGCCGTTGATCGCGCTGGGCAGTGATATCGATGGTCTGCTCGGCCTCAGCCAGACGCCGGGCGTGCCGTCGGCCAAGCCGCTGGTCGCCGGGGCGCCGGGCCACGGCGAGGGCCACAACAGCGGCCTGCCGATGATGATCGTGGCGGCGCTGGCCGCCAAGGATGTGATGCAGAAGAACGGCATCAAGGGCCGCATCATGATCTGGCCGGGCGTGGCCGAGGAACTGGTGGCAACCAAGGCCTATTATGTGCGGGCGGGGCTGTTCAAGGATGTGGATGCCAATCTGTTTGCGCATGTGGGCGACAAGCTGGAAACCACCTGGGGGCCGCTGGCCTACACGGCTTCGCTGAGCGTTGAATACACGTTCAAGGGCCTCACCGCCCACGCCGCCGGCAACCCGTGGGACGGCAAGAGCGCGCTGGACGCGGTCGAACTGATGGACGCCGGCTGGAACTTCAAGCGCGAGCATCTGCCGCCCAGCCAGCGCAGCCATTATGTGATCACCGGCGGCGGCAACCAGCCCAACATCGTGCCCGACAAGGCCAGCGTGTGGTATTATTTCCGCGACACGTCATTGCCGGCGGTGAAGGCCATGTATGATGCCGGCAACCGCATCGCCGAAGGCGCGGCGATGATGACGGATACCAGCGTCACCCGCCGCGTGCTGGGCCATGCCGCCACCAACTATGGCAACCGGCCGATCGCCGAAGCCGCCTATGAGAATATGAAGATCGTCGGCCTGCCGAAGTGGAGCGAGGCCGACCAGAATTTCGCCCGCGCCGTGCAAACGGGCTTCAACCGCAAGGTGATGGCGCTGGCCAGTGACGGCCCGCACCTGTGGTCCCCGGAAAATCCCAACCCGGAAAAAAATGCCGGGTCTGACGATATCGGCGACATCATGTGGACGGTGCCGACGATCACCATCGCCTATCCGTCGAACGTGCCGAACATTTCCTACCACAACATCATGGCCGCCGCCGCGATGGCCACGCCGATCGCCCACAAGGGCGCGGTGGCCGGCGCCAAGGTGGCAGCGATGACGGTGCTGGACATGATGACGACGCCGGAGCTGGTGGCGAACGCCAAGCGCTGGCAGCAGGAGGTGCAGTTCAAGACCGAGACATACGCCCCGCTGCTCGGCCCGGATGACCAGCCGGCCATCCACCTGAACACCGACATCATGGCCAAGTTGCGCCCGCAGATGGAAAAATTCTACTTCGATTCGAAGAAGTACAAGTCGTACCTGGAGCAGTTGGGCATTGATTACGAGAAGGCCGGGGCGGCGAAGTAAGCGCCGCCCCAGTCAGGCCCCTGCCGCCAGCTCGGCGCCGATGGCCAGCACGGCATCGATCAGCATATCGAAATCGGACAATTCCGACCGGTGGTTGGTGATGCACACGCGGATGGCAAAGCGGCCATCGAGGACGGTCTGCGACGGCACGGCAATGCCGCGCAGCTGCAGTTCGGTGAGGATGGCCTGGTTGAGCGGGTTGAGCCGGGCGGCATCGAAACCGTCAGGTGCGTAGCGGAAGCACACGATGTTCATCGCTACCGGCGCGAGCAGTTCCAGCCCGGGGGTCGTTTTCACCCGCCCTGCCAGGTAATGGGCCTGATCGATATTGGCCTGGATGGCCGCACCGATGCGATCCACCCCTTGTTCCTTCATCGCCATCCACACTTTCAGGGCGCGAAAGCCGCGGGACAGTTGCAGGCCGCGATCGGCAAAATAGGTGGTGTCGGCCGAGATGCCCTTCTGTGACGAGGCCAGATAGGCGGCGGTGCCGGCGGGCTGGAAAGCGGCCAACTGCGCATCAGCATCGCGGGTGAGCACCACGCCGACCTCGTAGGGCATATAGCCCCATTTGTGCAGATCGAAGGCGATGGAATCGGCCAGCTCCTGCCCGGCGACCAGATCACGGCTGGCTGACCAGGCGGCCATCGATCCAAAGGCACCATCAATGTGGAACCACAGGCCGAAGTCATCAGCCAGCGCGCGGATGGCGTGCAGATCATCAACCGCCGCCGTGTTGACCGTGCCGACGTTGCCAATGATGGCAAATGGCCGGCGGCCGGCGGCGATATCGGCCAGGATGGCGGCGCGGCAGGCAGCGATGTCCAGCCGATAATCGCTGTCTGCTGCAACCGCGTGGAAGGCCTTGCGGCCCATGCCCATCGTCTCGCAGGCCTTGCCGGCCCAGCTGTGGGTTTCGCGGCTGCCATAGACAACCAGCGGCGGCCCGGCGTTCAGGCCGTCCGCGCGGATGTCCCAGCCGGCCTTGGCCACCCGCGCAGCGAGCAGGCCGTTCAGATTGGCAGCCGTGCCGCCGCTGACCAGCAGGCCGCTGGCGCTGGCGGGAAAGCCCATCAGCTCTTTCAGCCAGGCGATCACGGTCTTTTCGATCAGCGCGGCGGATTGATCATAGCCGGCCAGATGGCAGTTCATGCCGGCCGCCAGCATTTCCGCCAACATGCCGGTGGGCGAACCCGTGCCCATCACCCAACCCCAGAAGCGCGGGTGACCATTGCCGGTGGGATAGGGCAGGACATCGCGCACAAACGCGTCGTACACCTGATCGAGCGGTTCGCCGGCGTGGGGCACCGGCGCGGCAATGCGACGCTTCACATCGTCGGGCACCGGCTGCCAGGGTGGGCGGTCGCGGATGCTGGCCTGCCAATCCAGCATGTCGTCGATCATGCGGTGTCCGGTGGCGCGCACGGCGGGCCAATCCTGCGGATCAAGTGTCATGCCTGTGTCCTCCGGCACCCAATTGCACCCCGATGGCGGTGAGATCGGCAATGGCCGCCTGCACATCGGCCCAGCGCGCCACACCGAACGCGGTGACGATGCGCGATTGCACGGCCTGCCACGCCGCGGCGGCAGCATCGGTGGCTGCGCGGCCGGCATCGGTATGCCGCACCCGCTTGGCGCGCCCCGTTCCGGACGGGGTGATCTCCACCCAGCCGGCGCGCTCAAGCGGCGCCAGCGCGCGATACAGCGAGGTGTTGTCCATCACCAGCGTGGCCGCCAGCGACCCCAGCGCCACGCCGGCAGGATCGGCGCGGCCGATGGCGCGCAGGATGGCCAGCTGGCCGACGTTCATGCCGGCCCCCGCCAGCGCATCGTCATAGATACGGCTGATGGCCCTCGCCGCCTTGCGGACGGTGGTGCACGCGCACGGCAGGTCAACCGGAGAGCGATCAGAGTGCATATACATGATGTATATGCATTTTACTGTCGGGGCAAGTGATGCGGCAGCTTTCCCTGTCACCTGCGCGCACTTGCAAGGCCGTGCGTTTGGCGTAGCATTTGCAACCGATGGACATTGCCTTCAAACACCCCACGCCCACCCCCGGCCAGCGCGCGCTGGCGGCGGGGATTCCGGCGGCGGCACAAAAGCCGGCCAGCGGCATGATGCGCGAGATTCCGGCCAGCGTGTACACCAGCCCCGATCATTTCGCGGCGGAGTGGGCAGCCGTGTTCCAGCGCATGCCCGTCGTGATCGCGCCGTCGGCGCTGCTGCCGCAGCCGAACATGGCGGTGCCGCATGATGGCCTGGGCCTGCCGCTGCTGATCTCGCGCGATGGCAAGGGTGTCGTCCGCGTCTTCATGAATGTCTGCCGGCATCGCGGCACGCGGCTGGTGGAAGGCGGCGAGGTGGTGAAGGCGCCGGCGCTCGTCTGCCCCTATCACGCCTGGTCCTATGGCACCGATGGCTGCCTGAAAGGCCTGCCGCGGCCCGAAAGCTTCGCCGGGCTGGACAAGAGCACGCGGGGTCTGGTCGAGATGCCTGCCCTAGAAGCGGGCGGGCTGATCTGGGTGGGGCTTGATCGCGCAAACCCGCCTGATTTCAGCCTCGCGGCCGGGCCGCTCGCCGCCGATTTCGATGCCATCGGCTTTGCCGACCAGTTTCTCTATGCGCGGCGCACCCACAAGGTGGCGGCCAACTGGAAGCTGATCATCGACGCCTTTTCCGAGAGTTATCACGTGCTGCGCCTGCACGCGAACACCATTGCGCCCTTCTTCCAGGATGGCGTGACCACCGGCGATCGCATCGGGCCGCACAGCCGCTCGGCCGTGGCCCGGTTGGCGGCGCTGGACGGCGTGGACATTGACGACATGCGCGATCTGCGGCGCACGATGACCTTCACCTACACGCTCACCCCCGGCACGGTGATCGTCGCCAGCCCCGATTACATCAACATCATGTGCATCATGCCGCGATCCGAGCAGGAGACGTGGGTCGAGGATTTCATGCTGATCCCGGAAGCCCCGCAAACCGAGAAGGCGGAGCGGCACTGGGCGAAAAGCTGGGCGCTGCTGGATGGCGGCGTGTTCGGTGCCGAGGATTTCCGCGCCGCCGCGCTGGGCCAGGAAGGGCTGATGTCGGGCGCGGTCGATCATGTGCTGATCGGCGGGCTGGAGCAGGGGATTGGCACCCACCATGACGTGTTGCAGGCGCTGATCGGCGTGTGACCGCGATATTGTCGGCCGCCACCCCTTGCAAAAGCGTGTCGCAATCCTAACACAGTAGGCAGGCCGCATCGGCGCTGTTAAGCTGCACGCGGCAGGAGGATACGCATGTCGGAAGAAGTCGCGATCAAGCTGGAACCGCCGGTGGCCGTGAGTGCCATTGCCCCGCAGCGTGCTGCCGGCCTGGTGCCGCTGAAGGATCAGGAAAAGGCCCAGCTGGAGGCCAAGGTCGAAAGCTTCATCGACGAGCTGATCGCCACCGATGCCGCCAGCCCGGAATTCGGCAAGAAGGTCGATGCGCTCGCCAACCTGGGCGCCACCGAAATTGCCCGCGCTGCCGCCCAATCCAACCGCTTCCTTGATCGCCCGACGCGCGCGCTGAACAAGGAAGCCGGCATCGGCGCCGATCTCATCCAGCTGCGCAAGATCGTCGAGGATCTTGATCCCGGCAAATCCGGCAAGCTGACCGAGCGCAAGAAATTATTTGGCCTGATCCCGGTGGGCGGCGGCAAGCTGCGTTCCTACTTCGACAGCTACAAGAGCGCGCAGACCAATATCAACGCCATCCTGGGCGCGCTGAAAAGCGGCAAGGACGAGCTGCTGAAGGACAATATCAGCATCGAGGACGAGCGCGCCAAGCTGTGGGACGCGATGGGCAAGCTGGAACAGATGGTCCACATGTCCAAGGTGCTCGACGAGAAGCTGGAGGAGCGTGCCGCCGAGCTCGACATCAGCGATCCGGCCAAGGCCAAGGCCATCCGCGAGAATGCGCTCTTCTATGTGCGCCAGCGCACGCAGGATCTGCTGACCCAGCTGGCGGTGTCCGTGCAGGGCTATCTGGCGCTGGATCTGGTCAAGAAGAACAATGTCGAGCTGATGAAGGGTGTGGACCGCGCCAGCACCACCACGGTGGCGGCGCTGCGCACGGCGGTGACCGTGGCGGAAGCCATGACCAACCAGAAGCTGGTGCTGGAACAGATCACCCAGCTCAACACCACCACCGCCGGCATCATCGATTCGACCGGCGAGCTGCTGAAGAGCAACACCGCCACCATTCACGAACAGGCGGCGGCCAGCACCATTCCGGTGGAAACGCTGCAGCGCGCCTTCCAGAATGTCTATCAGACGATGGACGCCATCGACACGTTCAAGCTGAAGTCGCTGGAAGCGATGAAGACGACGGTGGACACGCTGTCGGTGGAGGTCGAGAAGAGCCGCGCCTATGTGGCGCGCGCGCAGGGCCAGGCCGAAGCGCAGATCGCCGGGCCGCAGAGCAGCCTGACCGCGCTGACCTGAGATGGCGACAGAGGCGCCCTTCAACGAGGCGGACGCGCGCCGCCGCCGCCTGGCGCGGGCCGAGGCCATGCAACTGGCCCGCAGCCGGCGCTGGGAACGGCGCAAAGAAGCGATGAAGACGCGGGTGACGCGCGGCATGATCGCCTTTTTCGCGATCATCGCCGCCTTCACCGTTTATGGCTGGATGGTTGGCGGCATGGGGCTGGGCCTGTTCCTGCTGGCCCTGCTGGCGGTGCCGATGGCGACGATCGCCGCCCTGATGCTGCCGGTTGGCGGCCCCGACATTGACGCCATCGACAAGGCCGCCCCGGCCGAACTGCCGGCGATCACCGAGGCGCTGCTGGAACGTAGGCGCAAGCTGCTGCCCCGGCTGGCAGCGCCGCAGCTGGATGGCATCGCCGTGCAACTGGCCGCGCTGGAAATCCAGCTGGCGCGTGTGCCGCCCGATCACCCGGTGGCGCAGGATGTCGGCCGGCTGCTGGCCAGCCACCTGCCCGAACTGGTTGACCGCTACACCCGCATCCCGCCGCTGCAGCGCACCAGAATCGTCGAACAGGATGGCCGCACCCCGGAATTGACGGTGATCGACGGGCTGAAGACGGTGGAGGCCGAACTGGCCCGCGCCTCGGCCCAGCTGGCGGAACAGGATCGCGACGGCCTGCGCATCCAGGGCAAGTTCCTGGAAGCGCGCTATGGTGATGGCCGCGACAGTTGATTCCCGGCCCGAAGTAAAATTTCGATCCTTTTCGTTCTTGCCCAAACAACAACCGCCTGCAACAAATGGCGTATAGTGCAGGGAGACAGATGATGCCGGGGGATATTGCTGTCACGGGCGAACACCGCGTGACGTTCGAAAGCAAATGGACCGGCTGGTTCGGCCTTGCAATCGTCAACATCCTTCTTACCATCATCACCTTCGGCATCTATCGCTTCTGGGCGCGCACCCGCGAGCGCCGGTTGCTGTGGTCGTCCACCCATTTCGGCGGCGAGGCGCTGGAATATACCGGGCTGGGCCGCGAACTGCTGATCGGCGCCATCCTGGCGTTTTTCCTGCTGGTGCTGCCGCTGGTCGTGGTGGGTCTCGTCGGCGCGGCGGCGCGCGGCTATGGGCTGGATTGGGTGGCGGTGGTGCTGCAGCTGGCATCGTCGGCGATCCTGCTGTGGCTGGTGCAGTTCGCGATCTGGCGGGCGCTGCGCTATCGCCTCAGCCGCACCCGCTGGAGCGGCATCCGCGGCGCCATGGCGGGATCGGCCGCGGCCTATGCGCTGCTGGCGATGAAGATGCTGGGCCTGCAGATCATCACCCTGGGCTTTGCCTCACCCTATGCCAGCATGCGCACGTTCAACGCCCGCTGGTCTGATGCGCGGCTGGGCAATATCCCGTTCCGGGCCGAGGGCGACTGGCGGCCGCTGCAACGTCTCTATTTCCGCAGCTGGGCGTTCGGCCTCGCCGTGCTGGCGGTGGTGGCGGGCATCGAATGGTCGCTGCTTGGCGACTATCTGTTTGCCAGCGCGGCGGTGAAGGCCAAGATCCCGCCAAGCGTCGTCGGCAAGGCCTTTGCGCTCAATCTCGCCTGGCTGCTGTTTGTGGGGCTGATCATGCTGCGCTATTTCGCAGCCATGTGGCGGGCGCAGATCGGCGGGCTCAGCCTTGATGGCCTGCGCTTCCGCTTCACGGCCTCCGCCGGCGACTGGGTGCGCTATTGGCTGGGCAATGCGGCGCTGGTGGTCTTCACGCTGGGCATTGGCGGGCTGATGCTGCGCTGGCGGCACTGGGGCTTCATGGCCAAGCATCTCGAAGCCGAAGGCGCGCTGGATGTTGACCGGCTGCGCCAGACCCGCATCGATGCGCCCTTGTTCGGCGAAGGCCTGGCCGACGCGCTTGACGTGGGAGCCATCTGACCCGTGACCGACGCCCGCTCCGCCCGCCTGTTCGACGGGCAGACGGCGCGCCCGCATGCCGTGGTGGTGGCGCGTGTGCCCGGCGGCCTGCGCGTGGTGGGCGATGCGGTTGACGCGGTGCTGATCTGGCCCCAGCTCACCCGCAGCCGCGATGGCCTCACCATCGGCGATCGCGAACGCCCGGATTGGCGGCTGCGCCTTGATGCGCCGCTGCCGGACGATTGGCGGCAGTCCATCGCCATCGAAGGCGCGGTGACCAGCGATGATCGCCGCCGGGTCGGCATGGCGGTGGCCGGGATTGCCGCGCTGGCGCTGGCGCTGTGGTTTGGCGGCAACGCCATTGTGGGCGCGGCGGCGGCGCGGCTGCCGCGTTCGGTGATGGCACCGATCGGCAGCGGCATCGTCACCACATTGGGCCGCGCCTGCACCAGCCCGGGCGGCAATGCCGCCACCGCCGCGCTGCTGCGCCGGCTGGGCGCGAACCGGGCCGCCGACGAGCCGGTGACGTTGACCATCATCGATGCGCCCATCGTCAACGCCATGGCGCTGCCCGGCGGGCAGGTGGTGGTGTTCGATCAGCTGATCAGCGAGGCGCGCAGCCCGGATGAACTGGCCGGCGTGCTGGCGCACGAGCTGTCGCACATCGCCTCGCGCGATGCCGAACGCGCCGTGGTGCGCCAGCTTGGCCTGTCGCTGGCGCTGCAATCGCTGGGCGGCAACATCGCCAGCGGTGCCGATACGCTGCTGCTGCTGTCCCACTCGCGCGAGGTGGAGGCGGCAGCCGATGATGGCGCCATTGGCATGCTGCACGCCGCCCATGTCGCCACCGCACCCACCGCCGATTTCTTCGACCGGCAGGAGCGGGAAGATGCGGCCGCCAAGGCGAGGCCGGACAAGGGCGAGGCTGCGGACGCGGTGAGCAAGCAGCTGGCCAAGCTGGCGGATTTCACCTCGTCCCACCCCGACAATGGCAGCCGCTCACGCCGGTTCAAGGCGGCGGCGGTGGGCGCGGTGACACCGGCCCTCAGCCCGGCCGAATGGCAGGCCCTGCGCGGCATGTGCGCCGCCGGGCGGCCGACGCCGGACGCCAGCCCCAAGACGCCGCCAAAGCCGCCGCGCACGCCGGCCTGACCGGGCCGGCAGGCAAAGCCGGACGCCCTCAGGCCAGGGCGCGCGCCAGCACGGCCTGATAGATCGCCGTCAGCCCTTCGATGTCGCTGATGGCGGCATGTTCATCCACCTTGTGCATCGACTGGCCGGGCAGGCCGAATTCGACAACCGGGCACAGCCGCCGGATGAAGCGGGCATCCGAGGTGCCGCCGGTGGTGGAGAGATCCGGGCTGCGGCCGGTGACATCGTGGATGGCGGCGCTGACCAGGGCTGACAGGGCGCCGGGCTCGGTGAGGAAGGCTTCGCCCGACACGCGGATGTCAACGCTGGCCGACGGCGCATGGGCGGCGACAATGCTGCGGATCCAGTCCGAAAGTGACGCGCCGGAATGATCGGTGTTGAACCGGATGTTGATGCGGGCCTGCGCCTGCGCCGGGATCAGGTTGGTGGCCGGATTGCCAACCGTCACATCGGTGATCTCAAGGTTTGAAGGCTGGAACCAGGCATTGCCCGCATCCAGCTTGCGCGCCTTCAGATCGGCGAGGATGGCGACCAGCCGGGTGATCGGATTGTCGGCCCGGTCGGGATAGGCGACATGGCCCTGTGCGCCGTTCACCGTGATCCAGGCATTCAGGCTGCCGCGCCGGCCGATCTTCACCATGTCGCCCAGCGCCGCCTGCGAGGTGGGTTCGCCAACCAGGCAGAGATCGGGCACCAGGCCCTGTTCCTCCATCCAGTCCAGCATCTTCGTGGTGCCGAAAATCGCCGGGCCTTCCTCGTCTCCGGTGATGATGAAACTGATGCGCCCCTTGAGCGGCCCGGCCGCGAGGTGGCGCGCGGTGGCGGCGACCATGGCGGCCAGCGCGCCCTTCATGTCGGCAGCGCCGCGCCCCACCACAAAGCCATCGCGCACGCGCGCGGCGAACGGATCCTCGCTCCAGCTGGCGGCATCGCCCACCGGCACCACGTCGCTGTGGCCGGCAAAGGCGAAATGCGGGCCGGGCGCTCCGGCCAGCGTGGCGAACAGATTGTCCACCGGCCCGTCGGGCGGATGGCCGAAGGGCAGGCGGGTGCAGGCAAAGCCCAGCCCGGTCAGCGCGGCTTCCAGCACATCCAGCGCGCCCGCATCAACGGGGGTGACACTGGGGCAGGCAATCAGCGACCTTGTGAGGGTGATGGGATCGACAGTCATCACCCGTCTTTGCGCATCCCGGCGGCCACCCGGTCAAGATAGGCGGTGATCCGCCGCGCATTGGCACCCAGATCGCTTTCGCCCACCCGCGACTTTGATCGCACGTCGATGCGGGTGCCGGTGGCGGTTGCGGTCAGCCGCACGACGATATCGTCGCGATAGCCCCACCACAGGCTGCGCTCCACTGCCTCGATGCGGCCTTTGGGGCGATCGGCCAGGATGATCTGCCAGCCCGGATCGGCGGCGGCCAGCGCGATGTCGAACGCCTTGTCGGGCGTCACCGGCAGATCGAGCGGGCGCACCTGCGGATAGGCCCGCGCCTGCTGCGCGGCAAAGGCCGGGTTGTAATCGATGGGCGAGGCATCGGCGCCGCGCAGGGCGGCATCGATGGCGACGAATGCCGGCGGACTGGCGGTGTCGGTGGAAATATCGTTGATCGGCGGCTTGTCGCTGGCGTTCATCACCACGGCCACCGGCACGGCCGCTGCGGCAAAGCCGGCCGCCGCCGCGATCACGGTGATGGTGCCGCCCTTGCGGCGCAGCAGCTGGTACAGGCACCAGGCCGCACCCAGACCGGCCAGCAGGGCCGCGCCGACGAACAGGCCGAGCGAGGCCTGCCAGCCGATCACGCCGAAACGGTGCAGCGGCCCGGCCAGCACCATCAGCAAGGCTGCGACCAGCGTGGCGCGGGCAATGTTGGCGGGGTTCATCGGCGTTTCTCCAGACCGGGGATGCCATAGCGGGTGAAGGTGAAATCCTCCCGCATGGCTTCGTCGCGCCATTCGATCATGAACGGATGCGCCAGCACCTGATCGACATAGGCGCGCGCCGCGTCGCTCACCGGCAGATGATAGGTGTCGATGCGGGTGCAGACGGGGGCAAACATGATGTCGGCAGCGCCGAAGCGGCCGAACAGCCAGGGCTCGCCGGTGTCCTCGCCAAAGCGGCGGCGGGCTTCGGCCCACAAGGCCTCGATGCGGCGCACATCGGCCATGATCTCGGGCGTCGGTGCAAAGTGCGGTGCGTGGTGCTGCAGGTCCATCGGGCAGCCGGCACGCAAGGGCGCGAACCCGGAATGCATTTCGGCGCACATGGCATAGGCGAGGGCGCGGGCGTGGCTGTCACGCGGCCAGAAGCGGTCGTGGCCGGCCTTGTCGGCAAGATGGAGCAGGATGGCGAAACTGTCCCACACCGCCTCGCCATGATCCCACAGCACCGGCACCTTGCCGGATGGCATGTCGGTCTTGGCCTCGCCGCTGATCCATTCCGGCGAGTCCATCACGCGCAATTCGGTTTCGAACGGCAGCAGGCTCTGCTTGGCGGCGAGCCAGCCGCGCAGCGACCAGCTGGAATAGGTGCGATTGCCGATGATGATCTTCATGGGGTGACCTGTTTGCCCGTCATGGCGCCACCATCGCCCAATTGGCCGGGAACGGCAAGCAAGCGGGAGAGCGGGGGCCGGCTGTGCGCGCGGCTTGCCACGCCGCAGCGATCATGCTTTGCACGGGGCCATGAGCGACAATCCCCTCGTGATGGTGCTGAACGGCCCCAACCTCAACCTGCTCGGCAGCCGCGAGCCGCACATCTATGGCAGCCAGACGCTGGATGACATTGCCGCCGCGCTGGAAGCGCAGGCGCAGGGCCTGGGCCTTGATGTGGACATCCGCCAGTCCAACCACGAAGGCCATCTGGTCGATTGGCTGCACGAGGCCGGGGCGCGCGGCGCGCTGGCGGTGCTGCTGAACGCCGGCGCGCTCACCCACACGTCCATCGCCATCCACGATGCCATCAAGGGTATCGCCGTGCCGGTGATCGAGGTGCATCTTTCGAACCCGCATGCGCGTGAGGCATTCCGCCACACAAGCTTCGTCGGACAAGCGGCAAAGGGCACGATTTCGGGCTTTGGCGCGCGCTCTTACGCGCTGGCGCTGGACGCGGCGGCCGCTTTGCGGCAGTAAGCCGGGCTTTCATGGGGGCAAGAGCGGGATCATCATGCCTGACAAGACTGGAATTGTGGTCGATACCGGCCTGGTGCGCGAGCTGGCCGAGCTGCTGGATGCCAGCAATCTGACCGAAATCGAGGTGAAGGATGGCGAACGCGTCATCCGCGTGGCGCGCGCGGCCGCCGCTGTCACCATGGCGGCTGCGCCGTCCTACGCGCCGGCGCCGCCGGCCGGGGGCTGGCCCGCACCGCCGCCTGCTGCCGCTGCACCGGCTGTTGCCGCACCGGCTGGCGGTGATGATCTGAAGACCCACCCGGGCGTGGTGAAATCCCCGATCGTCGGCACCGCCTATCTGACCCCGGAGCCGGGTGCGGCGCCGTTCATTTCGGAAGGCGCCACGGTGAAGCAGGGTGACACGCTGCTGATCATCGAAGCCATGAAGGTGATGAACCCGATTGCCGCGCCGAAGGGCGGCGTGGTCAAGGCCATTCTCGTCAACAGCGAGCAGCCGGTCGAATATGACCAGCCGCTCGTGGTGATCGAGTAATTGGCGGGGCCGATGTTCAAGAAGGTTCTGATCGCCAACCGGGGCGAAATCGCGCTGCGCGTTCACCGCGCCTGCCGCGAAATGGGCATCCGTACCGTGGCGGTGCACTCCACCGCCGATGCCGATGCCATGCACGTGCGGCTGGCCGACGAGGCGATCTGCATCGGCCCGCCCTCGGCGACCGATTCCTATCTCAACATCCCGGCGATCATCTCGGCGGCCGAGATTGCCCAGGCCGATGCCATCCACCCCGGCTATGGCTTCCTCAGCGAGAATGCCAAGTTCGCCGAGATCGTGCAGAAGCACCGCATCACCTGGATCGGGCCGGATCCGGAACATATCCGCAAGATGGGCGACAAGGTGGAGGCCAAGCGCACCGCCGCCGCCCTTGGCCTGCCGCTGGTGCCGGGCTCCGACGGGCCGATCAACAGCATGGAAGAGGCGCTGGAAGTGGCCGAACGCATCGGTTACCCGGTGCTGGTGAAGGCCGCATCCGGCGGCGGCGGCCGCGGCATGAAGGTGATCCCGGATGCCGCCAGCCTGCCGTCGCTGGTGAGCCAGGCCAAATCGGAAGCCAAGGCCGCCTTTGGCGACGACACGGTTTACATCGAAAAATATCTGTCGGAACCGCGCCACATCGAATTCCAGGTGTTTGGCGACGGCCATGGCGGCGCCATTCATTTGGGGGAGCGCGACTGTTCGCTGCAGCGCCGCCACCAGAAGGTGCTGGAAGAAGCCCCGTCGCCGGCGCTGAGCGCGTCCGAACGCGCCCGCATGGGCGAAGTGGTGCGCCAGGCGATTTCCAAGCTGAAATATCGCGGGGCCGGCACCATCGAGTTCCTGTGGGAAAATGGCGAGTTCTTCTTCATCGAGATGAACACCCGCCTGCAGGTGGAGCATCCGGTCACCGAAGCCATCACCGGCCTTGATCTGGTGCGCGAGCAGATCCGCGTTGCTGCCGGCCTGCCGCTGAGCGTCACGCAGGAGCAGATCCATTTCGAAGGCCATGCCATCGAATGCCGGATCAATGCCGAGGATCCGGCGCTGTTCACGCCGTCGCCCGGCCGTGTCACCGATTTCCACCAGCCCGGCGGCCTGCACGTGCGGGTCGATTCGGCGCTGTATGATGGCTATCGCATCCCGCCCTACTATGATTCGCTGATCGCCAAGCTGATCGTTTATGGCGCCACCCGCGACGAATGCCTGATGCGCCTGCGCCGGGCGCTGGAAGAGTTCGTCATCCACGGGCCGAAGACGACCATCCCGCTGCACCAGGCGCTGATCGAGGATCCGGAGTTCCAGAACGGCGATTATTCGATCAAGTGGCTGGAACGCTGGCTTGCCGCCAAGGCCCAGGCTGCCGCCGACGCGGCGGTGGGGCAATAACCGGCTTTTCGGCTGGCGCATTCCAAGTGATGATGCCGGCGTGTCCCGCCCGCTGACCCATCGGCTTGATCCCGACATGCTGCTGCGCGCCTATGCCAGCGGCATCTTTCCGATGGCCGAGCGCGCCGACAGCCCGGACGTGTTCTGGGTGGAACCGCGTCGCCGCGGGGTGCTGCCACTGGATGGCTTCCACCTGCCGAAAAGCCTGGCCAAGACGCTGAAACAGGAAAAATTCCGCTTCAGCATCGATCTGGCGTTTGCCGACGTGCTGGCCGGCTGTGCCGAAGCGGCGCCGGGGCGCAGCGAGACCTGGATCAACCCGCTGATTGCCGAGGCCTATCTGGCCCTCCACGCGCGCGGCCATGCCCATTCGATCGAGGCGTGGACGCAGGATGGCGCGCTGGCCGGCGGGCTTTACGGCGTGCGGCTGGGTGCGGCCTTCTTTGGCGAATCGATGTTCACGCGGCGCACCGATGCCAGCAAATGCTGTCTGGCCGCGCTGGTGGTGCGGCTGCGCGCGGGCGGCTTCCGGCTGCTCGACACCCAGTTCCTCACCGCGCATCTGGCCAATTTCGGCACGGTGGAGATCCCGGCGAAAATCTATCGCGGCTTGCTTTCCGACGCGGCGGCGCTGGCGGCCGACATCTTCGCCGTCGATGCCGGCGGGGAGGCCGGCGTGTCCGCCGGTTTCGGCCCGTCCGGGAAGCGCATCGTGCAGCTTTTGAGCCAGACGTCGTAGCGCGGGTGCTCCATGACGTTGAGGCTGGGGCTTTCGGCATAGAGCCAGCCTGAGAAGACACGGCGTACATGTCCGGCCAGCCGCTCGTCCACCTGCAGGAAGGCGCCCTGCAGCTTGGGCCATTCCCATGGCGGCGTGGTCTCGCAGGTGCGGGCGGTGATGCGGATGCCGGCGAAATCGATGTATTGGCCGGGCTTCAGCGTCAGGAAGCGCGTCTCCCCGGTGCGCTTGGCCAGCGCGCCGATCACCAGCACCCGCTCGCCCACCGGCGTGACGGTGGTGACGCGCGGCGCGGCCGGCGGCTTTGGCGCGGCGGCAGGCGGTGCAGCGGGCGGCGTGTCGGCGGGCTGGGCGAAGGCGGCGGCGCTGCCTGCCAGCAGCAGCGCCAGTACCTTATTGGGGTGGCGCATCGGGTTTCGCAGCGGCCGGCGCGTCACCGCCGGAGCGGTTCACCACGCTGCCGATCAGGCTCATCAGGTCGGGCGCGCCCGAGGTTTCGGCAATCTCCCCGCCATCCTTCAGCATCGCCGGATCAGCGCCGGGGGTGAGCGCGATATAATTGCCGCCCAGCAGGCCTTCCGACGTGATGGCCGCCGACGAATCGATCGGCAGCTTCAGCCCCCGGTCCACCGACAGCTTGAGCACCGCCTGATAGGAGGTGGGATCAAGCTCCAGCCCGCTCACCTTGCCGACCTTCACGCCGGCCACCTTCACGTCGGTGCCCAGCGTCACCCCGCCGATGTTGGGGAAGCGCGCCACCAGGCTGGTGCCGCCACCGTCACTGCCGCCGGTGCGCACCCAGGCAAAGGCAACGAAGCCGGCGGCGAGCACGACCACCAGCAGGCCGATCAGGGCTTCGGCCAGATTGTCTTTCAGGGTGCTGCCCATGGCTGGTGATCAGGCGTCCGGCGTCCAGGCGCGGTAATCGCCGGTGGTGGCCGCGCGCTGACCGCCGGCGATCAGGGCGCCGCGCGGGCTGTGGGCGAGGGCGGTGCCGGTGGCGTTGGGCGTCCAGTCCCGTTCCCACACGCGGGTCACCAGCGGCTTGGCCGATGGCGGCTCGTCCACCGTCTTGTGCATCCACAGATGCCATTCCGGCGGGATGCGGGTGGCTTCGGGTTCGCCATTGTAGATCACCCAGCGCCGTTCGCTGCGGCCGGCACCCGATCGGTAATAGACATTGCCCTGCTCATCCCGGCCCACTTCGGTGCCGGTGCGCGCCGTGGTGATGCGGGTGCCCAGGCCGGGCCCGTTCCACCAGGTGAAGATCGTTTTCAAGACAGACACGGCGGCAACATCCTTTGGGTCATCCAAAACACATTTTGCCGCACCCACGCAACCCCGGTAAGCTTCGCAATAGGCAGAGGGTGAAAAAGCCGCTAACCCCCGATCCATGATCGTGGCTTCACCCGGCCGGCGGGCGTGAACCGCGCCCTGGCCTTCATCTTCGTCACCGTGCTGATCGATGCGATCGGCTTTGGCGTCGTCATCCCGGTGTTTCCGCAGCTGATCATGCAGCTCACCGGGCGCACGCTGGCCCATGCCGCCGAAGTGTCGGGCTGGATCGCCTTCCTCTATGCCAGCATCCAGTTCACGATGGGGCCGGTGATCGGCGGCCTGTCTGACCGGTTTGGCCGTCGCCCCGTGCTGCTGGCCAGCCTGGCGGCGTTTTCGGCCGATTATCTGGTGATGGCCTTCGCGCCGACCTTGTGGTGGCTGGTGGCGGCGCGCTGCGTTGCCGGCATCACCGGCGCCACTTTCCCCACCGCCTATGCCTATATCGCCGATGTCACCCCGCCCGAAAAGCGCGGCGCCAATTTCGGCGTGATCGGCATGGCATTCGGCTTCGGCTTCATCATCGGGCCGGCGCTTGGCGGCTTTGTCGCGCAGTTCGGCCACCAGGTGCCGTTCCTGGTCTCGGCCGGTCTGGCGCTCACCAACTTCATCTATGGCATGTTCGTGCTGCCGGAATCGCTGCCGCCCGAACGCCGCCGCCCGTTCGAATGGCGCCGCGCCAATCCGGTGGGCGCGCTCATCCG
This sequence comes from Sphingomonadales bacterium, assembly GCA_037131365.1. GTDB lineage: Bacteria > Pseudomonadota > Alphaproteobacteria > Sphingomonadales > Sphingomonadaceae > Sandarakinorhabdus. Next base: position 4,439 of record JBAXRE010000010.1, on the reverse strand, counting down.
GCTGAAATCGGCGCATCCTGTGGTGCTGATGCTGGCCGCCACCGTGTTCGTGTGGACGCTTTCGTACCAGTCGCTCTATTCGATCTGGTCCTACCACGGGCAGCAGCGTTACGGCTGGACGCCGGAACAGGTGGGCTGGAGCCTGGCCGCCGTCGGCGTCACCGGTGCCATCGTGCAGGGCTTCCTGGGCCGCAAGCTGATCCCGCGGTTCGGCCAGCGCAACATCATCATCGTCGGCCTGCTGTCGGCCGTTGCCGGCTATTCCACCTATGCGATGGCTGATGCCGGCTGGATGGTCTATCTGGGCATTGCCGTGTCGGCCTGCCAGGGATTGGTGTTCCCCTGCCTGCAGGGCCTGATGTCGGCCGAAGTCGGCCCCAACGAACAGGGCGAATTGCAGGGGGCGGTCGCCTCGATCCAGAGCCTGTCGTCGATTGTCGGCCCGCCGCTGATGACGACGGTGTTCGCGCGCTTTTCCGCGCCCGACGCGCCGATCTATGCGCCCGGTGCGCCGTTCGTGGTGTCGCTGTTCTTCGTCGGCGTGACGGCGGTGATGTTCTTCCGCGCCCACGCCGGCCGGCGGGTGACGACCTAGCCGCGCTGCTGGAACCAGGGAGTCATCCGCGCGATGGCCGCGCGGATCAGCGGCGTGTCCGCCGCAAAGCTGAAGCGCAGGAAATGATGGCCCGCCACCGGATCGAAATCGATGCCGGGCGCGGTCGCCACCCCGGTGTCGCGCAGCAATTGTTCAGCCAGCGCCATGGCATCGTCGGTCAGGTGGGCGACATCGGCCCAGATGTAGAAGGCGCCGTCGGGCGGCGCGATCGTCGTCAACCCCATCGCCGGCAGCGCCTCCAGCAACAGCTGCCGGTTGGCGGCATAGCGGGCGATATGGCCTTCCAGTTCGTCGGTGCAGTCCATGGCGGCCAGGCCGGCGTGCTGTGACAGGCTGGGGGCGGTGAGGAACAGATTGCCCATCCGCGCCCGCGCCGCGACCACCAGATCCTCGGGCGCCACCAGCCAGCCCAGCCGCCATCCGACCATCGAGAAATATTTGGAGAAGCTGTTGACGATGATGGCATCGGGCGCATGTTCCAGCGCGCTGGGCACCGGGCCGACAAACGAAAGGCCGTGGTAGATCTCGTCGGAGATGATGCGGATGCCGCGTGCCGCGCAGACACGGGCGATGGCGGCCATCTCGGCAGCCGGGATGATGGTGCCGGTGGGATTGGCCGGGCTGGCGATGATCACGCCGGCCGGTGCCGGATCCAGCGCGGCCAGCTGCGCTGCGGTGATCTGGTAGCGGCTTTCCGGGCCGCAGGCGACTTCCTGAACCACCATGCCCAGCGCGCGGATATTGTTGCGATAGGCGACATAGCCGGGGCGGGCGCAGGCGATCACGTCACCCGGCCGAAAGGCGGCGGTGAGGGCCAGCACCAGCGCCGGCGACGCGCCGCAGGTGAGGATGATGCGTTCCGGCGCCACCGCCACCCCGTGCCGATCGGCATAAAGCTGCGCGATGCGGGCTTTCAGCGGTTCCGATTCCCAATAGCTGCCGGGTTCGCCGTCCAGCACCGCGTGGGCGCGGGCGATGGCGGCGGCGGGCGCGCCGGTGCTCGGCTGGCCGAACTCCATGTGGATGATGTCGCGCCCTTCGGCCTTCAGCTGGCGCGCCAGCCGCGACAGCGCGATGGCATGAAAGGGTTCGACAGGATCGGGACGGGGCGGGTGCATGGGCAGGCGCGATAGCGGCTTTTGGGCGGCGCTGCACCTGCTGCGTTGCGCAGGCGCGCCGCCGCTGCCACAACGGCGGCCGATGCTCCGCCTGATCCTGATCCTGATCCTGGGCCTGGCCCTGCCGGCGCGCGCCGCGCCGCCGGCGCTGGTGGGTGCTGCCGCCGATCTGCGGCTGGTGTTGCCGCCGCTGGTCAGGGCGCATCAGGGCGACGGCGGCGCGCCGGTGCTCACCGTCAGTTTCGGCTCGTCTGGCCAGATGGTGCAGCAGGCGCTGGCCGGCGCGCCGTTCGAACTGCTGCTGCTTGCCGATTCGGCCTACGCCGACCGGCTGGCCGCCGCCGTGCCGGGCTGCGTGCGCCGCCCCTATGCCCTGGGGCGGCTGGCGCTGGTGGCGCGGCCGGGCAGCGGCGTCAGCGATCTTGCCAGCCTGAAGGCCGCGATTGCCGCCGGGCGCGTGCGCCACCTGGCTATCGCCAACCCCGAACATGCGCCCTATGGCCAGGCCGCGCGCGCCGTGCTGGCCGGGCTGGGCCTGGCCGACAGCGCGGCGCTGGTGCTGGGGGACAATGTCGCCCAGGCGCTCAGCTTCGTGACCAGCGGTGCGGCGGAGGCCGGAATCGTCGCCCTGCCGCTGGCCCGTGCCGGCGCGCCGGGGCTGCGCATCGTGCCGCTGTCGCCGGCGCTGCATCGGCCGCTGGTGCAGACGCTGGTGCTGCTGCCGAACGCCGGGCCGGCGGCAAACGCCCTGGCCGACCGGCTGACCGGCGCCAGCGGCCGCCGCGCGCTGCACGCCGCCGGTTTCGGCCTGCCATGACCTTGCCGCCATGACGCCAGCGGATCTGACGGCCCTGCAATTGTCGCTGGCGCTGGCGGCGGCGACAGTGGCGGTGCTGCTGCCATTGGGCACGGCGCTGGGCCATTGGCTGGCGGTCACCCGCTGGCGCGGGCGGGCGCTGGCTGAAGCGCTGATCATCCTGCCGCTGCTGCTGCCGCCCACGGTGGTGGGCCTGGCCCTGCTGGTCGGCATGGGGCCGGGCAGCGCCATCGGCAGCGCCTGGGCGGCGCTCACCGGTGGCCGGCTGGTGTTCAGCTTTGCCGGCATCCTGCTCGCCTCCGTGCTCGTCAACCTGCCGTTGATGGTGCAGCCGGCGCAGCGGGCGTTCGAAGCGGTTGGCGATGATCTGCGCGCGGCGGCGGCCAGCTGCGGCCTGTCGCCGGCGCGGGCCTTCGCCCGGGTGGCGCTGCCGCTGGCATGGCCGGGCCTGGCCACTGGCGCCGTGCTCAGCTTTGCCCATACGCTGGGCGAATTCGGTGTGGTGCTGATGGTGGGCGGGGCGATTCCGGGGCGCACGGCGACGCTCAGCCTTGCCATCTACGACCGGGTGCAGGCGTTCGACATGGCCGGCGCGGCACGGCTGGCGCTGGTGCTGCTGGTCATCAGCCTGGTGGCCATCGCCTTGCTGTTCCTGCTGGGGCGGCGGCGTGGTTGAGGGGCTCACAGTCGCGCTCATCCGCGCCGGGCCGCTGGCGGTGAGCGCCGAACTCGTGGTGCCGCCGGGGCAGACTTTGGCGCTGGTCGGGCCATCGGGGGCCGGCAAATCGACGCTGCTGAAGGCCATTGCCGGGCTGGTGCCGGCGCAGGGGCGGGTGGCGGTTGACGGGGCCGACTGGACGCGCGTGCCGGCCTGGCAGCGCCGCTGCGGCCTGGTGCTGCAAGGCGGCGGCCTGTTCCCGCATCTCGATGCGCTGGGCAATGTGATGATCGCGCAAGGCGCGCCCGACCGGGCGGCGGCGCTGGCGCTGCTGGCGGCGATGCAGATGACGGGCGATGTCGTCCACCGCCGCCCGGCGCAGCTTTCGGGCGGGGAGCAGATGCGGGCCGCGCTGGCCCGCGCACTGGCGCGCGATCCGGCCGTGCTGCTGCTCGACGAGCCGTTTGCCGCCGTCGATCCGCCGGTGCGCCGGGCGCTGGTGGCGCTGGTGGCCGCGGTCCGCCGGCGCTCTCACGCGCCGATGATCATCGTCACCCACGATCTGGCCGAAGCCGCCGGCATTGCCGATGCTTGCGCCTTCATCGTGGCTGGCCGCATCGTCGAACAGGGCCGCGCCGCCGATGTGCTGGCTGACAGCGGCAGCCAGCTCCGCCGCTGGGCTCAGGGTGACAGCAGCGCCGCCAGCGCGATGTAGCGCCCGGCCTTGGCCAGGGTGACGAGGGCGAGGAACAGCGCGAACGGCGTGCGCGCGGCACCGGCCAGCACGGTGAAGCCATCGCCAACGATGGGCAGCCAGCTGCCCAGCAGGCTCCACACCCCGAAGCGGTTGAACCAGGCGGCGCTGCGCTGCCAGCCGGCATCGGACAGGGGAAACCAGCGGCGGTGGCGGAACCGCTCGGCGGAGCGGCCCAGCATATAGTTGATGATCGCGCCGGCGACATTGCCCACAGTGGCGACGCTGACCAGCAGCCAGACCGGCTGGCGTGCCGCAAGGATCAGCGCCGCCAGCACCACTTCGGATTGCGCCGGCAAGATCGATCCGGCGAGCATCGCGCTGGCGAACAGGCCGGCATCGGCCGCGACATCACCAGCAATCACTGATGTCTCTCTCGTAAATGGCGGAGTCGGAGGGATTCGAACCCTCGGATCCGGTTACCCAGATCGGCAGTTTAGCAAACTACTGGTTTCAGCCACTCACCCACGACTCCG
>JBAXRE010000009.1:0-142461 GCA_037131365.1 Sphingomonadales bacterium | reverse complement strand
GGTGGCGGCCAAGCCCGACAGCCAGGATATCTGCTTCGTGCCCGGCGGCGATTATGCCGCCGTTGTCGAACGGCTGCGGCCCGAACTGGCGACGCCCGGTGACATCGTCGATCAGGCCGGCCGGCCGCTTGGCCGCCACGCCGGCATCCACCGCTTCACCGTCGGCCAGCGCCGCGGCCTTGAACTCGGCGGCCAGGCCGAACCGCTGTATGTCGTCGGCATTGATGCCGCCGCCAACCGGGTCATCGCCGGCCCGCGCCGGGCGCTGGCGGTGGCGGCGGTGCGGCTGGGCGGCGCCAATGTGCTGGGGCCGACCGGCGGCGAACTGATGGTGAAGGTGCGTTCGATGGCCCCGCTGGCACCGGCGCGGATCGATGGCGACCTTTTGCGCTTTGCCGAACCGCAATATGGCGTGGCCCCCGGCCAGGCCGCTGTCGCCTATGTCGGCGACCGGCTGGTGGCCGGCGGCACCATGATCGAAACCCTGTCGGCCGATTGACAGCGTCAACCGGCTGACGCGCGCCGCGACGGGCCGTTGACGCCTTTTGCGTCAAGGCGTTGACATCTAACTTTCTGTTAACCCTGCTGCTGCGGGGAGGGCGTTCAGACAGGCAAACTGGCACGCGCCTTGCTTTGTTGTGGGCATGAGCACAGCCGCACCCGCCCTGCCTGCCCTGCCCTGGTTGCCCGGCCTTGCCGGCATCGACCGCCGCCGGATCGACATCGTCATCGGTGACAAACGGTACGAGGGCGAAACACTTGAATCGCGCCGGCGGCTGCTGGTGCTGCACCAGGCCGGCAGCGGCAGCGCCCGCCGCGATGGCGACACGCTGCACATCGCCGTGGCCCCCGATGATGCGGATTGGGCGCTGGCGCTGGCCGCCGCCTTTGCCGATCCGGAGCGCCCGGCGGCGGCCGATCCGGCGTCGCAGGCGCTGCTGGCGCTGGCGGCGCGGGTGGGGGCCAGCCCGGCCAGCGTGCTGATCGAAGGCGCCACCGGCACCGGCAAGGAAGGGCTGGCCCGGCTTGTCCACGCCGCCTCGCCGCGCCGGGGCCAGGCCTTTGTTGCGGTCAACTGTGCGGCGCTGGCCCGGCTGGCCCAGGACAGCGACCGGCTGGACGACACGGCGATTTCGCCGGCGCTGGTGCGCCGCATCATCCGCCTGCGCCGCGACCGTGACCGGCACTTCCCCGCCGATCTGTTCGCCGATCCGGCGTGGGACATGCTGCTCGATCTGGCGGCGGCGCGCATGGAAGCGGCCGACGTGGCGGTTTCCAGCCTTTGCGTCGCCGCCGCGGTGCCGACAACGACCGCGCTGCGCTGGGTGCGCAGCCTGGGGGAGGCCGGCATCTTCGTGCGCCGCACCGATCCGGCCGACGCCCGCCGGGTGTTCATCACCCTTTCGGATGAGGCCTTTGCTGCGGTGACGGCCTGGCTCAGGCGCTTTGCTGCGGCTTTTGCGCTGCGCTGACGCGGGTCAGCAGCTCCAGCACCGGCGCCAGGCTGCGGTCCGGCGCTTCCTCCATCGGGATATGGCCGATATTGTCGAGGATGGTGACCCGGCTGTTCGGGATCTGCTGGTTGAACCAGCCGGCAACCGACACCGGGATCAGTCTGTCCTCGCGTCCCCACAGGATCAGCGTCGGGACGGCGAGGCCCTTCAGCTTCGCGGCCATGCCGTCATCGCCCTGATATTGGCCAAAACGCTGCACCGTGGCGCGGCGGTTGCCGGGATAGAGCAGCAATTCCCAATAACGGTCGATCATCGCCGGGGTGGCGATGGCCTGGTTGCCGATGGACTGCTTGAAGCTGGTTTCGATCAGGCTGCGCGGGGTGACGGTGGCCAGAATGTCGCGCGCGATCGGCACGCGGGCGAGGCGGAAGCCAATCGGCGGGGAGGAGCCCTGCGGCATCGGCTGGCCGCTGGCATCGACCAGCACCAGCCCGGCCAGCCGGTCAGGATGCGCCACCGCATAGCGCCAGGCGACGCCGCCGCCCATCGAGTTGCCGCCCAGCACGAAACGGCTGAGGGCCAGCTTGTCGACCAATTTCTCGACAATGCCGACATAGGCGGCGCTGGTGTAGATCCCTTCCGGCGTCGGGCCGGACAGGCCGTGCGCCGGCAGGTCGAGCGAGACGACGCGGTAGCCCCTGGCCGTCAGCCGCGCCGTCCACGGTTCCCAGGTGTGGAGCGAGGCGTTGGAGCCGTGCACCAGCACCACCGGGAAACCACCCTTCGGGCCTTCGTCACGCATGTGGATGATGGTGCCGGGGGCGAGTTCGACGAACTGGCTGGCACCATTGGCATATTTGGCGCGCAGGGTGGCAACCGGGATGTCGGGCGTGGCGAACACCGCCCACAGCACGCCGATGATGGCGACGAGGCCGACAAGGCCATAGCCCAGGCCGCGCCAGAGCTTGCGCGATTTGCGTGCCATCAGATCGCCTCGATGCGGACGGGCAGGCCGTCCTTGGGTTTGGGGATGGGGAACATGCGGAAATCGCTCTCCACGTCGCCCAGCGGCTTGTCGGCCACGATGCGATGGCCTTCCAGCAGGGCGAAGAAGAACATCTTCACCTGCATATAGGCGAAATGCTGGCCCAGGCACATGTGGGCACCGCCGCCGAACGGCACCCAGGCATATTTGTGCCGGCCGCGGCTGTTTTCGGGCGTGAAGCGGGTGGGATCGAAATGTTCGGGGTTGGGCCAGATGTCGGGCAGGCGGTGGCTGATCATCTGGTTCACGCCGATATGGGCGCCGGCCGGGACGACATGGTTCTGGAAGGTGAAGCTCTTCACCGCCCGGCGCGGCATGGAGGGCACCGGCGGGATCAGGCGCAGCGCTTCCTTGAACACCATGTCGGTCACCTCCATCTCGCCCAGCGTCTGGTAGGTGAGGCGGCCGTGGCGCTCCCTTATGCCCTTGATCTCGGCGCGCAGCTTGTCCTGCCATTCCGGATATTTGGCCAGGCACCAGACGATCGAGCTGATCGACGAGGTGGTGGTGTCGTGCGCGGCCATCATCAGGAAGTTCATGTGATCGATGATGTCCTGTTCGCCCAGCAGCTGGTCATTCTCGTCGCGGGCGTTGCAGACCTGGGTGAAGATGTCGTTGGCCTCCACCCCGCGGCGCTTGGGGATTTCGCGGGCGAAATACTGGCTCATGAAGGCCCGCCCTTCCACGCCGCGCTTCATGGCGGTGAACGGCAGCGGCCGCCGCACGACGCCCACCGATGCCGCCACCATGTCGCAGAAGGCCTTGTTGATCTTGTCGGCCTCCCCGCCCCACGGCACGCCCAGGAAGCTGGTGGCGGCCAGATCCAGGGTCAGCGCCTTGATGGCGGGGTAGAATTTGAAGCTGCGGCCGCGTTGCCACGCCGTCAGCCCGCGGGTGATGCCCTCGTCCAGCTGGGTGAAATAATGCTGCATCGGCTCGGTCTTGAAGGCGACCGAAAGCGTCTTGCGGTGGATGCGATGCTCTTCGAAGTCCATCAGCATCAGGCCGCGCGGGAACAGCAGTTCCAGCACCGGGTTCCAGCCCAGCTCGCTGGAGAAGATCTTGTCCTTGTTGAACAGGATCATCTCGTTGGCTTCGGGACCGATCATCGAAACGCCCCAGCCGCCGAAATCCTGGCGGCGCACGATGCGGCCATGCTGTTCGAACAGTTCGCGGCTGCGGCCCAGCGGGTTGGCCAGGAATTTCAGCGTGCGCAGCAGCTTGAAGCGCGTGGGCGCCATGCCGGGGATATGCTGCAGTTCCGCATAGGACGGTTCGGGCAGATCGTCGGGAATGAATTCGCTTTTGGCGACAGGTGCATTCATCGCGAAAATCCTTGCTGGTGCGGAGTTTGGATACGCATAATCGCCAGCCGGCGCAATTGCGACACGCTGGCGGTGCGGCAGGGCACAACCAAAGCGACATTCATTCCCCTTTCCCCCCGGCCGCCCGCCGGCTAACAGCAGGCCGGTGACGACCGATTTCGATCTCGTTCTGGCCGGCGGCGGCCTTGCCAACGGCCTGATCGCGCTGCGGCTGGCGCAGTTGCGCCCCGATCTGCGCGTCGCCATCGTGGAAGCCGGCCCGCGCATCGGCGGCGATCACACCTGGTCCAGCTTCGGGCTCGACATCAACGCCGAACAGCGCCGCTGGACGCACGATCTCTTTGCCCACCGCTGGGATTGCTATTCGGTGCGCTTCCCGCGCCATTCGCGCACCCTGAACGTCGGCTATGGCAGCAGCAACAGCGAGAAGCTGGCCGCAGAAGTGGCCAAGGCGCTGCCGCCCGGCCATATCTTCACCGGTGTCCCCGTCGTCGCGCTGACGCCGACCAGCGTGACGCTGGCTGACCAGCGGGTGCTGACCGCCCGGGGCGTGATCGACGGGCGCGGCCAGAACAAGACCGGCAGCCTGGATCTCAGGTGGCAGAAATTCCTCGGGCAGGAAGTGGAGCTGGCCGAACCGCACGGCCTTGCCGGCCCGATCATCATGGACGCCACCGTGCCGCAGGCCGATGGCTACCGCTTTGTCTACACGCTGCCGTTCGGCCCCCGCCATCTGCTGATCGAAGACACGTATTTTTCCGACGGCCGCGATCTGGCGCCCGATCTGCTGCGCCGCCACATCGCCGATTATGCCGCCAGCCAGGGCTGGCAGATCACCGCCATCACGAGGGAGGAGGCCGGCATCCTGCCGCTGGCCATCGGCGGGGACATCGCCGCCTTTCTGGATGAAGGCGTGCCCGGCGTCGCCCGCGTTGGCCTGGCCGCCGGCCTTTTCCATCCGGTGACCGGCTACAGCTTCCCCGATGCCGTGCGCATGGCCGACATGGTGGCGGCGCTGCCCAACTTCGACGCCGCGACCATCCACCGCGCTTGCCGCGACCATGCGATGCGTGTCTGGAACAGCCGCGGCATGTATCGCGTGCTGAACAGGATGCTGTTCCTGGCCGCGCAGGACGAGGAACGGCGTACCATCCTGGAACGCTTTTACGAACACCCCGACGATCTGGTCGGCCGGCTGTACGCGGCCGACAATCGCTGGACCGATTGGCCGCAGGTGTTTTCCGGCCGGCCGCCCATCCCGCCGCTGCGGGCGCTGGGGACCTTGGTGAAATACGGATTGGGAATGACATGACGACAGCAGCAGTGATCGGAAGCGGTTTTGGCGGCCTGGCGCTCGCCATCCGCCTGCAATCGGCCGGCATCCAGACCACCCTGATCGAAGCCCGCGACAAGCCGGGTGGCCGCGCCTATGTGTTTGAAGACGATGGCTTCAAGTTCGATGCCGGCCCCACCGTCATCACCGATCCGACCTGCCTTGAAGAATTGTTCGCCCTGTCGGGCCGCAAGCTGTCGGACTATGTCGAGCTGATCTCGGTCGCGCCCTTCTACCGGCTGCTGTGGGAAGATGGTTCGGTGTTCGATTATTCGAACAACGAGGATGAGCTGTTCCAGCAGATCGAAGCCTTCAACAAGGATGATGTCGCCGGCTACCGCAAGTTCCTGGAATTTTCGGACAATGTGTTCCGCGAAGGCTATCAGAAGCTGGGCCATGAAGCCTTTTTGGACTTCAAGTCGATGCTGAAGGCCGCGCCGCAGCTGATGCGCTATGAAGCGTTCCGCTCGGTCTATTCGATGGTCGCCCGCCACATCAAGGATGACCGCCTGCGCCAGGCCTTCAGCTTCCACACGCTGCTGGTGGGCGGCAACCCGTTCAAGACCTCGTCGGTCTATGCCCTCATCCACGCGCTGGAGAAGAAGTGGGGCGTGTGGTTCCCGCGCGGCGGCACCCACGCACTGGTGCGCGGGCTGGTGAAGCTGTTCGAGGATCTGGGCGGCACCGTGCGCATGGGTTCCAAGGTCGAAGCCATCATGGCCGACAGCGGCAAGGTGACCGGCGTGCGCTGCGCCGATGGCTGGTCGGGCCGCTTTGATGCCGTGGTGTCCAACGGCGACGTGGTGACCACCTACAAGGAACTGCTGGGCGCCCATCCGCGCGGCCAGGAAATGGCCACCAAGATGATGCGGCGCAGCTTCTCGCCGTCGCTGTTCGTCACCTATTTCGGCCTGAAGGGCGAACGCCCGGATGTGAAGCACCACACCATCCTGTTCGGCCACCGCTACAAGGGCCTGCTCGACGAGATCTACAAGGGTGACAAGCTGGCCGAGGATTTCTCGCTCTATCTGCACCACCCGACCGCGACCGATCCGGCCATGGCACCGGCAGGCCACAGCGCCTTCTATGTGCTGTCGCCGGTGCCGCACCTCGGCAAGCTGGACATCGATTGGGAAAAGGAAGCGCCGCGCTACGCCGATTCGATCCTCGACGCGCTGGAACGCCGCGCCATCCCCAATCTGCGCCGCGATCTGGTGACGATGCGCACCTGGACGCCGAAGGATTTCGAAACCGTGCTGGGCGCCCATCACGGCAGCGCCTTCAGCCTGGAGCCGGTGCTGTGGCAGAGCGCCTATTTCCGCACCCACAACCGCGATGATGTGCTGTCGAACCTGTATTTCGTCGGCGCGGGCACCCATCCGGGCGCCGGCATCCCCGGCGTTGTCGGCAGCGCCAAGGCCACCGGCAAGCTGATGATCGACGATCTGCTGGCGAAGAAGGCGGCCTGATGTGCGCGGGGTGGGTGGGTTCGCCATTCACCCCGCTTGCGCCCCGCCCTGCATAAGGGCATTCAGCCCCGGTGTCCGACGTTCTTGCCAATGCCCGCGATGCGATTGCGCGTGGTTCCAAAAGCTTCGCACTGGCCAGCCGCCTGTTCGACGCGCCCACGCGCGACCGCGCCATGCTGCTCTATGCCTGGTGCCGCCACACCGATGATGTGATCGATGGCCAGGTGCTGGGGGAAGGGCGCAACAATGATCGCCGCCCGCCGGCCGAACGCCTGGCCGAAGTCCACTGGGAAACCGAGCGCGCCTTGAGCGGCAACCCCACGCCCGGCACGCCGTACGAGGCGCTGGCGCTGGTGGTGGAGCAGACCGGCATGCCGGCGCGCTATCCGCGTGATCTGATCCACGGCTTCCGCATCGACATGGAAGCCCGGCCGTTCCTGACCTTCGATGACACGCTGACCTATTGCTACCACGTCGCCGGCTGCGTGGGCGTGATGATGGCGATCGTGATGGGCGTGTCGCCCGACAACCGCCCGGTGCTGGACCGCGCCTGCGATCTGGGCATGAGCTTCCAGCTCAACAACATCGCCCGCGACGTGGTGGAGGACGCGATGAACGGCCGCCGCTACATCCCCGATGACTGGCTGGCCAGCGTGCGGCTGGACGGTGACAGCTTCGCCTTCGCGCGCAACCGCCGCCAACTCTCCCGCCTCGTCGCCCGGCTGGTGTTCAAGGCCGAGGAATATGAGGAATCGGCCCGCTACGGCACCTCGGCGCTGGGCAACCGCGCCGCCTGGGCGGTGCTGGCGGCGGCGCGCATCTATGGCGGCATCGGCCGCAAGGTGCGCGCGCTGGAAGAGGCCGGGCTGGAAAACCGCGTTTCCACCACCAAGGCGGAGAAGGCCCGCGCCGTCGCCGCCGCCTTTGCCGAGATGCTGGTGCGCAAGCAACGCTGGCCGATGCCGGGGCCAAGCCGCGACGGTCTGTGGACGATGCCGGAATAGGGCAGGCGCCACCCCGGCGAGGGTAGGTTTTACCGCGCCCAATGCTCCGCGTTGTCGATCATCCCCATCTCCGCCTTCATCTTGGCCGAAGCGCGAATCCGGCCGCGCCCATCCGCCTCCAGCTGCGCCTTCAGCTGGCGGATCGGCGGGGCCCAGATGAAGCCAAAGCTCACCGTGCCCTCCTTGGTTTCCACCACATGATGCAGCCGGTGCGCCTGCACCACGCGCTTCATGTAACCCCATTGCGGGTTCCAGCGGTGCTTCACCCGGCGGTGCACCAGAATGTCGTGCAGGAAGAAATAGATGGCGCCATACATGGTGATGCCCGCGCCGATCGCGGTGATCATGTGCAGGCCATAATGGGTGCCGATCATCAGCAGGATCATCGACGGGATGGCCCCGGCCACGCCGAACCAGTCGTTGCGCTCAAACTTGCCGGTGCGCGGTTCGTGGTGCGACTTGTGCAGCACCCACAGAAAGCCGTGCATCACATATTTGTGGGAGAGGATGGCCACCACCTCCATGATCGCCACCACCAGCAAGGCGATGAGGATGCCTTCCCACCAGGTCACATCGGCGAGCGCGGGGTAGCGGGTGGACAGCGAAGCGAGATATTCAAGCATGGATTGATGCTATAGCCAGCAAGTTCGCCCTGATCACTAGGGGTGTTGCCGCACCCCCCCATTTGCCGGAGCCACCATGTCGCCACGCGCCTGCCTGCCCCTGATGATCGCCCTGCCGCTGGCCCTGTCGGCCTGCGCCACCCCGGCCCAGCGCATCACCCGCAACCTCAGCGATCTGGGTGTGCCGCACGCCCAGGCCCAGTGCATGGGCACCCGCCTTGGCCAGCGCCTGTCAGTCGGGCAATTGCTGCGCCTGCAGGAACTCACCAGCATCCGCATGGAAAAGCTGCAGCGCATGTCGATCCGCCAGATCGCGGGCAAGCTGACCGACGAGAAGGACCCCGGCCTGGTGGCGGAATTCCTGCGCGCCGGACTGGGCTGCGCCTTCTAGCGCCCGGCGCTGCCGCGTTTCGCGCTGAAACCCTTCTTCTGCATCTTGGAAAAGCGCGTGGTGCGCGTGCCGGCCTGGCCGCCGGTGGCGCGGCCCTTCACCGGCGCGGTGCGTTCGTCCACCGGCACGCCCAGCTCGTCCATTTCCAGCCGGCGGATCTGGTCGCGGATGGCGGCGGCGGTTTCGAACTCCAGGTCGGCCGCGGCCTTCTTCATCTGCTCCTCAAGGTCGGCGATATAGGCCTTGAGATTGTGGCCGACGAGGTGCGGCGTCTCCGCGTCGCCGGTGTCCACCACCAGCCCGTCCTTCATCGACACATCGGCCATCACGTCGCCGATGTTGCGCTTGATGGTGGTCGGCGTGATGCCGTGCAGCTGGTTATATTCCTGCTGGCGGGCGCGGCGGCGGTCGGTTTCCGCCATGGCGCGTTCCATGCTGCCGGTGATGCGGTCGGCATAAAGGATCACCCGGCCATCGACATTGCGCGCGGCGCGGCCGATGGTCTGGATCAGCGACGTTTCGGAGCGCAGGAAACCCTCCTTGTCCGCATCCAGGATCGCCACCAGCCCGCATTCGGGAATGTCCAGGCCTTCGCGCAGCAGGTTGATGCCCACCAGCACGTCATACACGCCCAGCCGCAGATCGCGGATCAGCTCGATGCGCTCCAGCGTCTCCACATCGCTGTGCATGTAGCGCACGCGCAGGCCGGCTTCGTGCAGGAATTCGGTCAGATCCTCGGCCATGCGCTTGGTCAGCGTCGTCACCAGCGTGCGGTAACCGGCGGCGGCCACCTTGCGTGCCTCCTGGATCAGGTCCTCCACCTGGTCTTCCACCGGGCGGATCAGCACCGGCGGATCGATGAGGCCAGTGGGGCGGATCACCTGCTCCACGAACACGCCGCCGGTGCGGTCGATCTCCCACGGGCCGGGGGTGGCGGAAACAAACAATGTCTGCGGCCGCATCGCGTCCCACTCGGCAAAGCGCAGCGGGCGGTTGTCGATGCAGCTCGGCAGGCGGAAGCCATATTCGGCCAACGTCACCTTGCGGCGGTGATCGCCTTTTGACATCGCGCCGATCTGCGGCACCGTCACATGGCTTTCATCGATGAACAGCACGGCGTTTTCGGGCAGATATTCGAACAGGGTGGGCGGCGGCTCGCCGGGCAGGCGTCCGGTGAGGAAGCGGCTGTAATTCTCGATGCCCGCACAACTGCCAGTGGCGGCAATCATCTCCAGATCGAAATTGGTGCGCTGCTCCAGCCGCTGCGCCTCCAGCAACTTGCCTTCGGCGTTCAGCTCCTTCAGCCGCTCAGTCAGCTCGTGGCGGATGGCCTCGGCCGCCTGCTTCAGGGTGGGGCCGGGCGTCACATAATGGCTGTTGGCGTAGATCTTGATGTGATCCAGCTTGGCCACCGTCTCGCCGGTCAGCGGATCAAATTCGGAAATCTGCTCGATCTCGTCGCCGAAGAAGCTGATGCGCCAGGCGCTGTCCTCATAGTGCGAGGGGAATATCTCCAGACTGTCGCCGCGCACCCGGAAATTGCCGCGCGCAAAGCTGAGGTCGCCGCGCTTGTACTGCATGGCGACGAGCTTGCGCACCACTTCTTGTCTGTCCGCGCTGCCGCCCTTCTTCAGGCTGAACGTCATCGCCGAATAGGTCTCAACCGAGCCGATGCCGTACAGGCACGACACCGATGCCACGATGATCACATCGTCCCGCTCCAGCAGCGCGCGGGTGGCGGAGTGGCGCATCCGGTCGATGGCCTCGTTCACGCTCGACTCCTTTTCGATATAGGTGTCGGAGCGCGGCACATAGGCTTCAGGCTGGTAGTAGTCGTAATAAGAGACGAAATATTCGACCGCATTGTCGGGGAAGAAGCTCTTGAATTCCCCGTACAATTGCGCCGCCAATATCTTGTTCGGCGCCAGGATCAGCGCCGGGCGCTGCACCGCCTCGATCACCTTGGCCATGGTGAAGGTCTTGCCCGAACCGGTGACGCCCAGCAGCACCTGGTCCCGCTCGCCAGCCTCGGCCTGCGCCACCAGTTCGGCAATGGCGGCGGGCTGGTCGCCCGACGGGGTATATTCCGTCTTCATCACGAACGGCCGCCCGCCTTCCGATTTTTCGGGGCGCGCCGGCCGGTGCGGGGTGAACTCTGCCAGTTCGGTTTCGGCAAGGTTGGTGCGAATCTGGACGGCCATGCCGCCACTATGGGCCGCGTGCGTGCTTTGTTCCAGTGCGGCGAACCCGCTCAGCGCAGCATCCGCCGCACCAATTGCCGATCGCGCAGGGCAAAATGCCGCCACACCACCGCGCCGGCATGGGCGGCAAAGGCCAGCGCGAACAGCCCCGAAAGCGCCTGATGCAGCGCCCGCGCCGGCCCCAGTGCCACCGCCTCCGGCAGCTGCCAGCCCAGCACGGGCCAGCCGGTGGCGGCGGCCAGCGCCACGCCCGACAGCGGCAGCGCCAGCAGCAGCAGATACAGCGCCAATTTGTTCAGCCGCGCCGCGCCATTGGGGCTGGCCGGGCCGGGGGAGACGCCCTGCACCGCCAGCCGCAGCAACAGCAGCACAAACACCGCAATGCCGATCCCGCCATGGCCGCCGGCAAATTCCGCCCGCACCGGCGACGGCGTCAGCACCGCCACGAACAGGCCCATCGGCAGCGCCGCCAGCATCAGCACTGCGCTCGTCCAGTGCAGCAGGCGCGAAATCGTGCCCCAGCGCTGGCGCTGGTTCCAGTCCGGCACCGGGCCCGCCTGGCGCAGGGCCTGCGCCGGCAGCAATGCCAGCAGCAGCAGCATCACCAGCCCGGCCACCCAAGCCATCAGATTGAGCAGCAAAGGCCGCACATCCCCGGCCCGCGCCGCGAACGTGCCATCCGCATTGGCCAGCCAGATTGACCAGACCATCATGCCCAGCGCCGCCACCGCGCCCAGCTGCGTCACCACCCGCCACACCCGCCCGGGGTGATTGAGGCCAACGGCCAGGCCCATGGCGAGCAGCAGATAGAAGAAGGTCATTGCCGCGCCCGATGGGGGATATGGGCGCAGGATGCAAGGGCGCGGCGGCTTGCGGGGTTCAAGCCGGGCTTTGGGGGACGGATGACGTCATGCCTCCGGCGGGCAGGGGCTGAGCCCCTGCACCCACTTTCGTTTTCTGGTGCCTTGCCCGCCACCGTCACCCCTTGCTTGGTCCGGGGCGGAAGGCCTGACCTGCCGCCATTCCCCATCTGTCCTACAGCGCCGCCTGCGGGTTACACTGACGATCATGGCAGAACCCGCACAAACCCGCCGGCAGCAGCACAATGGCTGGACGCCGCAGCGACAGCAGTGCTTTCTGGATGCGCTTGCCGACAGCGGCAGCGTGGCCGCGGCTGCGGCTGCGGCGGGGATGAGCCGGCAATCGGCCTATCGCCTGCGCCGGCATCCGGATGCCGGTGATTTCGCCCGGGCCTGGGATCTGGCGCTGGCGGTGGCCGGCCGGCAGATCGAGGAGTTGGCGCTGGACCGCATCATCACCGGCGAAGCGGTGGAGATCGTGCGCGACGGCCGGGTGGTGGAGGTGCGGCGGCGGCCCTGTGATGCGCGGCTGCTGGTGGCGGCGCTGAAGCGGCTGGATGATGGCCGTTTGGCCGGAAATCGCGTCGCCCACCCGGCAGATGCGTCACCTCTGTCACGTCTGGCGGCGGCGATCCGGGCGGCGGGCGGCACGGCAGGGGCATGACAAGCGCGCCGGCACACCGTAAAGCCATGCCCGCCATGACCTACAGCAGCGATTTTCTCCGCCGTCTCGACACGCGCGGTTTCATCCATCAGGTGACCGATCCGGGCGCGCTGGACGCGGCGGCGGCCAAGGGCCCGCCGATCACCGCCTATGTGGGGTTCGACTGCACCGCGCCGTCCCTGCACATCGGCAATCTGGTTTCGATCATGATGCTGCGCCATTTGCAGCAGGCCGGGCACCGGCCGATCGTGGTGATGGGCGGCGGCACCACCAAGATCGGCGACCCTTCCGGCAAGGACGAGGCGCGGCAATTGCTCACCGACGAGCAGATCCGCGCCAATATGGCCAGCATCCGCCGCATCTTCGAGCGGTTCCTGGTGTTCGGTGACGGGCCGACCGATGCCGTGATGGTCAACAACGATGATTGGCTGTCGCAGCTGATGTATATCCCGTTCCTGCGCGATGTCGGCCGGCATTTCTCGATCAACCGGATGCTCAGCTTTGATTCGGTGAAGCTGCGGCTGGACCGCGAGCAGCCGCTGAGCTTCCTTGAGTTCAATTACATGATCTTCCAGGCCTATGATTATCTGGAGCTGAACCGCCGCTATGGCTGCACGTTGCAGATGGGCGGCAGCGACCAGTGGGGCAATATCGTCAATGGCACCGATCTGATCCGCCGCATCGATGCGAAGGACGCCTTTGGCCTGACAACGCCGCTGATCACCCGCGCCGATGGCGCCAAGATGGGCAAGACCGCCAAGGGCGCGGTGTGGCTGCACGAGGATCAGCTGCCGCATTTCGATTACAGGCAATTCTGGCGCAACACCCATGATGCCGATGTCGGCAAGTTCCTGCGGCTGTTCACCGATCTGCCGCTGGACGAGATTGCCCGGCTGGAGGCGCTGGAGGGGGCCGAGATCAACACGGCGAAGGATGTGCTGGCCACCGAGGCGACGGCGCTGTGCCGGGGCCGGGAGGCGGCCGAGGCGGCAGCGGCCACCGCACGCTCCACCTTCGCCGAAGGCGGCGCTGGCGAGGAGCTGCCGAGCTTTGCCGTCAGCGCGCCGGTTTCCATCGTGGAGGCGCTGATCGGGCTGGGCTTTGCCGCATCGAAGAACGAGGCGCGCAAGCTGGTGGCGCAGGGCGGGGCCCGCATCGATGGCGAGGCCGCCGCCAGCGACAGCGCGCAGGTGGCACCGGGGCAGAAGGTGAGTGCCGGCAAGAAGCGGCACGGGATGATCGTTCCGGGCTGAGGCCTATTCGGCGGCGGGGACGGCCGGCAGGTCCATGATCACCTTCAGGCCGGGCTGATTGTCGGCCAGGGTGATGCTGCCGCCGTGCAGGCGGGCGACGGCGGCGGCCAGCGACAGGCCAAGGCCAGCACCCTGCGCCTTGCCCTGCCGGCCGCGCGCCGCATCCAGCCGGCCGAAACGGCGCAGCGCCTCGCGCCGCTGGCCGGCGGGGATGCCGGGGCCATGGTCGCCAACGGTCAACCTGGTGCCATCGCGGGTCTTTTCGGCCGACAGTTCGATCACCTTGCCGCTGCCGCCATAGCGCAGGGCATTGTCGATCAGATTGGCGATGGCGCGGCCCAAAAGCTGGCGGTGCGCCATGGCGGTGATGCGCGACAGATTGGGCTTCACCCGCAGTTCGACACCGGCATCCTCGGCCAGCGGTTCGTACATTTCGGCCAGATCGACGACCATCGCCGACAGGTCGACACTGGCGAAACTGTCCCGCCCGATGCCGGCTTCGGCGCGGCTGATTTCCAGGCTGTTGTCGAGCATGCCGAGCAGGGCGGCCGCCTCGGCCGAGACTGCCGCCAGATCGGCGGCATCGACGACATGGCCCAGGCCCAGCCGATCGGTGCGGGCCTTCAGCCGGGTGAGGGGGGAGCGCAGATCATGGGCCAGGCCATCGGTTATGGTGCGCAGTTCGTCGATCAGCGCCTCCACCCGGGCGAGCATGGTGTTGAAGGCCTGGCCCATGCCGTCGAACGCGTCGGCGGGCGGGCCGGGCGGCAACTGCACCCGGGCATCAAGCTTGCCGGCGGTCACCTCCCCCACCACGTCGGCGATGCCGCGGGCGCGGTCGGCAATGATCGCGGTGATCAGCCGGCTGGACAGGAAGGCCAGGATCGCCGCCAGCGGCAGGGCGGCGATCAGCATGCGGTTCAGGGCATCCTGCAGCTTGATCTCGGCCGACAGGCTGCGCCCGACCAGCAGGCGATAGCCAGCGGGCATGGTGCGGGCCATCACCAGATAGGGCACGGGATCATTATGCTCGGCCTGCATGGCCCGCACCCTGTAGAAGCTGCCGTCCACCGGCACGTTGGCCGGCCAGCGCTTCACATTGCCGAGCAGCAGCGTGCCATCCCGGTTGGCGAGGTGGATGACAAGCGGGCCCGGCACCTGCAACTCGCCATCAAGGATGGTGACGGCGGCTTCGATCCCCTCGCGGCGCCACGCGGTGTCGGCGATATCGACGATCGCCTGCACCCGGGCCTGCGCCTCGCGGTCGATCAGCGTGTAGGTGGCGCGTTCCAGCAGGATCAGCAGCAGGGCCGATCCCGACAGCAACATGATGAAGACAACCAGGCTGATGCGGGATGTGGTGGTGCGCGGTGTCAGGCCGGCCAGGCGCTGGACGATGCCGCGCGGCCGCCAGACAGAGAGCCCCGCCCGGGGCATCGATCAGGCCGGGATCGATTCGGAGCCGACGCGATAGCCGGTGCCGCGCACTGTCTGCACGATGGCGCCGGCGCCGCCTTCATCCAGCTTCTTGCGCAGCCGGCTGACATGGACATCGATGACGTTGGTGCCCGGATCGAAATGATAATCCCACACGCCTTCCAGCAGCATCGAACGGGTGACGACCTGGCCGCGGTGACGGACGAGATATTCCAGCAGGCGGAATTCGCGCGGCTGCAACTCGATCCGGCGGCCGGCATAGGTGACGCGGCGGGCGAGCAGATCCAGTTCCAGATCGCCTTCGACCAGCTTGGTGACTTCGCCCGACGGCGCGGCACGGCGCTGCACGGCTTCCAGCCGGGCCAGCAGTTCGGAAATCTCGAACGGCTTGGTGAGATAGTCGTCTGACCCGGCGCGCAGGCCCTTCACCCGTTCATCCAGGCTGGCCAGCGCCGACAGCATCACCACCGGCACCTGATTGCCGGCATCGCGCAACCTGGTCAGCAGCGTCAGCCCATCAAGTTCGGGCAGCATGCGATCAAGCACGAGCGCGGCATAAGTTCCGGCCTGTGCCAGTTCCAGCCCCTGCGTGCCGGTGCCGGCCACATCGACATGGTAGCCCGCACCGCGCAGGCCCTGGGCAATGTGTTCGGCCACCGCCACGTCGTCTTCGATGCACAAGATGCTGATCATGGCTGCGACTTTATGCCTCTCATGTGACAAAACTCAAGTGCTGCAAAACAGACAGGCGTGCGTTTTTCTTCGCACGCTTTTGCGGCGGCTGCTATGCGCAGGCGATGTTAGCACGTCGTTTCCTGTGGGTCGTGGCCATCGCCATCGTCATCGTCATCGCTTTCGCTTTTGCGTGGCGGTTGGCCGGCGACCGGCTGTTGTCGGCCGCCCTGCTGCCCAAGGGCGGTTTCGATGCCGCCGCCGCTGGCCCGGCCTTCGATTATCGCCAGCCGCAAAGCTGGGCGGCGCGGCCCGGGCAGGCAGACAATCCTGCCGACTGGCGGCCCGCCGGTGCGCCGGCACGGGCCAAGGGCGCGGCGGCGGTGTTTTTCGTGCCGCCCACCGCCGCGTTCGACACCAGCCATTGGAACGGCCGCAGCACAGATGCCACGACGGCGCAGCGGCTGGCCGGGTTCCTGCGCACCGAAGCCAGCGCGCTGGCCGACGCCGGCCCGCTGTGGGCGCCGCATTACCGCCAGGCCGTGCTTGGCAGTTTCCTGGCCGAAACCCCGGCGGACCGGGCCAATGCCATGCAGGCCCGGGAACTGGCCTATGCCGACGTGAAGGCCGCCTTTGCCGCCTTTCTGGCTGCACAGCCGAAGGATGCGCCGATCGTGCTGGCGGGCCACAGCCAGGGCGCGCTGCACCTGCTGCGCCTGCTGCACGAACAGGTGGCCGGCACGCCGCTCAGCCGCCGCATCGTCGCGGTCTATGCCGTCGGCTGGCCGGTTTCGGTTGCCGCCGATCTGCCGGCGCTGGGCCTGCCGGCCTGCACACGGCGGGACGAGGCGGGCTGCATCCTGTCGTGGCAGAGCTTTGCCGAACCGGCCGACGCCAGCACCATTTTCAGCGTGATGTACCGCGATGCCGGCTACACCGGCGCGCCGCGTGCCGGCACGGCGATGCTGTGCACCAACCCCCTCACCGGCGCGGCCGGCGGTGCGGCGCCGGCCAGCGCCAATCCCGGCAGCCTGGTGCCCAACGCCGCGCTGACGGCGGGCGAGATTGTTTCGCCCGGCGTGCCGGCGCGCTGCGATGCCCGCGGCGTGCTGCTGATCGGCGGGGCGCCGTCGGGCTATCCGGCGTTTGTCCTGCCGGGCAACAATTTCCACGTGTTCGATTATCCGCTGTTCTGGGCGGCGGTGCGGCAGGACGTGGCGGCGCGGGCGGCGGCGTGGTCAGCGGCGTGGCAAGCGCGCTGATCACCGCCGCCGCGCCGGATTTTGCCGCCGCGCTGCCCGATGCCGGCCGGCTCGGCGGGCTGGATGTCGGCACCAAGACGATCGGTCTGGCCACCTGTGATGCCGGCTGGTCGTTCGCCAGCCCGGCCCACACCATCGCCCGCACGAAATTCGCCGCCGATCTGGCGCAGTTGAAGGACTGGGCAGGCAAGGAACGGCTCGCCGGCCTGATTGTCGGCCTGCCGCTCAACATGGATGGCAGCGATTCCCCGCGCACCCAGTCTGTCCGCGCCTTTGCCCGCAATGTCGCCGTGCTCGGCCTGCCGCTGCTGCTGTGGGACGAACGCTGGTCCACCGCCGCTGTCGAGCGGGCCATGATCGCCGAGGATCTGTCCCGCGCCCGCCGCGCCGAACGGGTGGACAGGCTCGCGGCCAGCTATATCCTGCAGGGCGCGATCGATGCCCTTTGCCGCTGGAGACCCCAATGAGCTGCCTTTCCCCCCAGGCCCGCGCCGTTCTGTACGATCATGCCACCGAACGGCCCTTCACTTCGCCGCTGAACGATGAAAAGCGCGCTGGCGACTATCATTGCGCCGGCTGCGGCGCACTGCTCTACACCTCGGCCGCCAAGTATAATTCCGGTTCCGGCTGGCCGAGCTTCTGGGCCGCCGAGGAGGGGGCGGTGGCGACCACGGTGGACACCAGCCACGGCATGGTGCGCACCGAAGTCCATTGCGCTGCTTGCGAAGGCCACCTGGGCCATGTTTTCCCCGATGGGCCGCCGCCGACCGGCCTGCGCCACTGCATCAACGGCCTTGCCCTCAGTTTCGTGGCAGACGGCGAATGAAGCGGCTCGCCCTGCTCGCCGCGCCGCTGCTGATGGCGCAGGCGCCGGCACCGCCGGCCGCGCTCACCGCTGACGAGGCCATCGCCCGGGCGCCGGCCGCGCACTGGATCGCCATCAACCCTGATGACATCATGGTGATGGACACGGCCGCCGGCCGCATGGTCGTGCAGCTCGCCCCCGATTTCGCCCCGGCGCATGTGGCGGCGATCAAGGCGCTGGTGAAGGCCGGCCGCTTCGATGATGGCCGCATCGTGCGGGTGCAGGACAATTATGTCGTGCAGTGGGCGGCCAAGCCGCTGGACGGCAAGGCGATTGTCAGCCAGCCGCCCGATGTGCGCGAACAGCGCGTGCGCCCCGCGCCGCTGCCGCCGGAATATGAACGCAGCGCCAGGGGCCTCAGCTTCACGCCCTCCCCCTTCAAGGACAGCTATGCCGAAGCCGGCTGGGTGTCAGGCTGGCAGGCGGCGCGCGACCGGCAGACCGGCACCGCCTGGCTGGCGCATTGCTATGGCACGGTGGGCGTTGGCCGCGACATGCCGCCCGACACCGGCGACGGCGCGGAGCTTTATGCCGTGATCGGCCACGGGCCCCGCCATCTTGATCGCAACATCGCCAATGTCGGCCGCGTGCTGGCCGGGATCGAGCCGCACGCCGCCCTGCCGCGCGGCACCGAAGCGCTGGGCTTCTACAAGGACGAGGCGCAGCGGGTGAAGATCAGGCAAGTGCGGCTGGCCAGCCAGATCCCCGGTTTCCCGCGCTGGCAGATGATGGACACCGCCAGCCCGAGCTTCGCCGCCGTGGTGCAGGCGCGCGCCAACCGGACGGGCTTTTTCGTCCGCCCCGCCGGCGCGGCCGATCTGTGCACGCTGAAGGTGCCAGTGCGGGAAGTGCCGTGACCCCGATCATCAAGCTGCTGCGTGCCGCCGAATGGGCGGTGTTTCAGGCGGATGGCGTGTTCGCCGGATCGGCCGATGATCTGCGCGATGGCTATATCCATCTTTCGACGCCGGAACAGGCGCCGATGACACGGGCGAAATGGTTCGCCGGCGAGGCGGGGGTGATGGCGCTGACGGTGGACGCCGAAGCGCTGGCCGCCGATCTGAAGTGGGAAGAGAGCCGGGGCGGGCAGCTGTTTCCGCATCTCTATCGCCCGCTGCGGCTGTATGAGGTTGTCGAAGTGAGCGCGGCCTGACTGCCGCTTCCCCCCCCTGCTTCGCAAGAAGGGGGGCGTTAAGCCTGCGCCGCCTTCGCCCGCTGGAAGCCGTCGCGGGCCTGGCACCGGTCCCAGAATGCCAGCAGGTGCGGCCCCACCTCGCCCAGATGCCCCAGATTGCCGGCAAACAGCAGCGCATAGGCCACGGCGATATCGGCCATGGTGAAATCCGCGCCGCACAGCCATGGCCGGCCATCGGCCAGCGCCGCCTCCGCCCAGGCGGTGCGGGCCAGGAACCAGCGGCGGTAATCGCTGGCCACCTTGGGGTTGCGGTTCTCGGGCTTTTCCAGGTGCAGGTAGCGGAACACCAGCGTCTGCGGAAAGGTCAGCGTCGCGTCGGACTGGTGGAGGAAGTTGAGATAATCGCCATAGCGCGGATCATCAGCCGTGATCCGCAGGCGGCCCACCTTGTCGGCGAGATATTGGCAGATGGCGGCGCTTTCCGTCATCCGCACCGCGCCATCGGTGAAGAAGGGAATGGTGCCGAGCGGGTTGATCTCCAGATACTCGGGCTGCATCCAGCGCGGCGGGAAGGGCAGCAGTTCCAGCGCATACGGCAGGCCCAGCTCCTCCAGCGCCCACAGCACGCGGAAGCTGCGCGCATCCTTGCAGTGCCAGAGTTTCATCATGTGCTGCCCCTTCGCAAACCCGCCATCGTTCCCATATTCATGGCGGCTTAAACTTCGCCGGGCAATGACGGCGAACATGAACAGGATGCTGGGCGCAATGTTGGATCGGGCGAAACTGGTGGGCGGCGTGGCGCTGGGGTTGGCCGCCGGGATCGGCATGGCGGTGGGCGTTGCCCAGTTTTCCGATACCGGCCGGGTGGCGGCGCAGATCCCGCCGATGGACAGCAGCGATCTGCCGCGCGCCGTGCCCGCCGCGGGCCAGGTGGCGATGAGCTTTGCCCCCGTGGTGAAGGCCGCCGCGCCGGCGGTCGTCAACATCTACACCGCAACGGTGGACAAGGGGCCGCGCAACATCAACGAGGAGTTTCTGCAGCGCTTCTTCGGCGGCGCCCCGGTGCAGCCGCGCGTGTCGCAGTCGCTGGGATCGGGTGTCATCGTCGGCGCCGATGGCCTGATCGTCACCAACAATCATGTCGTCGAAGGGGCGGACCAGATCCTGGTGGCGCTGGCCGACCGGCGCGAGTTCAAGGCCCGGGTGCTGTTCGCCGATCCGCGCCTCGATCTGGCGCTGCTGAAGGTGGATACCGAAGGCGCCACCCTGCCGGTGATCCGCATGGCCGACAGCGACCGCGTGGAGGTGGGCGATGTGACGGTGGCGATCGGCAACCCGTTCGGCGTTGGCCAGACGGTGACGACCGGCATCGTTTCCGCCGTCGCCCGCACCGGCATCGGCGTGTCTGACTGGCAATTCTTCATCCAGACCGATGCCGCCATCAATCCCGGCAATTCCGGCGGCGCGCTGCTGGATGCGCAGGGGCGGCTGATCGGCGTGCCCACCGCCATCTACAGCCGCAGCGGCGGCTCCAACGGCATCGGCTTTGCCATCCCGTCCAAGATGGTGCGGGTGTTCCTGAATGCCGCCGACAAGGGCAAGCTGGTTTCGGGCTGGATCGGGGTGGAAGGCGAACCGCTGACGGCCGATACGGCGCGGCAGCTTGGCCTTGATCGCCCGGGCGGCCTGCTGGTCACCGCCGTCGTGCCCGGCAGCCCCGGCGCCAGCGCCGGCATCAAGCCGGGCGATGTGATCCGCAACATCGATGGCAAGGAAGTCGCCGATGGTGGCCAGCTGCGCTACAGCCTTGCCACCGAAGGCGTCGGCAAGACGCTGAAGGTGCAATTGTGGCGTGATCGCACCTCCGCGCAGGTGCCGGTGACCCTGGCCGCGCCTCCGGAAAGCCCGCCGCGCAACCTCACCCGCCTGGCCGGCCGCTCCATCCTCACCGGTGTCACCATTGCCAATCTGTCGCCGGCCTATGCCCAGGAACTCGGCGCCGGGCTGCCCGAACAGGGCGTGGTCGTCGTCGCCATCGATGGCAATGCCCCGGCCGCGCGCTTCCTGCGCCCCGGCGCGCTGATCGAAACCGTCGGCGGCCAGCCGGTGAAGAGCGTGGCCGACGTCTCCCGCCTTGCCGGCGGCGGCGCGCTGGTGGTGCGCTTTGCGCTGGGCGAACAGCGGGCGGAATGCGGGGTCAACACAATGGGCGGCCTGTCCTGCCGGTCGTGATGGCCGATTTGCGCGTGCCACCGGCGGCCGGGGCGCGCTAGAACGGGCCATGTTCACCCTGTCCCGCATCGCCTCGCCGCTGGGCGACCTGCTTGCCGTCAGCCACGGCGACACGCTGCATGCGCTTGATTTCGCCGATTTCGAAACGCGGATGCAGCAGTTGTTCGCCCGCCACCACCCCGGCGCGGCGCTGGCCTGCGGTGCCGCCCCGGCTGCGCTGGCCGCCGCGTTCGCCGCCTATTTCGGCGGCCGGCCCACCGCGCTCGACAGCCTGGCCGTCGCCGCCATCGGCAGCGACTTCCAGCGCCGTGTGTGGGCCGCCCTGCGCGCCATCCCGGCCGGGGAGACAAGCAGCTATGGCCAGCTCGCCGCCGCCATCGGCCAGCCCTCCGCCAGCCGCGCCGTCGGCCTGGCCAATGGCGCCAACCCGATCGGCATCGTTGTGCCCTGCCACCGTGTCATCGGCGCCGGCGGCGCGCTGACCGGCTATGCCGGCGGCGTGGAGCGCAAGGCGTGGCTGCTGCGGCATGAAGGTGCAATCCTGTAGAACAGGAACCTCTGCCCCGGATCGCCATCTTGACCGCAAGACAAGATATGCAAATCTGAAGACATGCGTATCCTATTTGCCTGCGTATTTCTGGCGCTCCTCAATGCCGTTCCGGCAATGGCCACATGGCGCATGGCGGAATCGGCGCATTTCCAGGTTTATTCCACCATGTCGGCCGACATGCTGCGGCGGCGGGTGGAGTTGCTGGAAGATTATCGCGACATGCTGGGCCGCTTCACCACGGCCAAGGTGGCGGATGATGCGCCCAAGCTGAAGATCTACATTGTCGATGATCTGGACAGTGCGGTGCCGTTCGGCAGCATCGGCGGCGATGCCGCCGGCTATTATCTCGCCACAGATACCGGCATTGCCGCCTTCGGCACCAAGGGCGATTTCGGCCGCAAGGTGCTGCTGCACGAATATGCCCACCACCATATGTATGCCGCGACCGGGCAGAGCTATCCGGCCTGGTATGTCGAAGGCTTTGCCGAATATTTCATGACCGCCGAATTCTCGCCGGCGCGGGTGGATTTCGGCGGCTATGACGAGAACCGCGCTTCGGTGCTGTCGTTGCCCTGGATGGACTGGAACCGGCTGATTGCCCGCACGCCGGGCCGGCTGCGCGGCGATGACATCTATCTCTTCTATTCGCAAAGCTGGCTGCTCACCCATTATCTGTTCCGGGCGCCGGGCATGAACGACAAGCTGCGCCTCTACCTGCACGCGGTCGCCACCGGCGGCGATCCGCTGGCGGCCTTCAAGACCCATGTGCTGGACGATCCGCGCCGGCTGGACAGCGTGCTGCAGGCCTATATCCGCAAGATGACTTTCAGCAGGCTGACCCGAAAGCCGCCGGTGCCGGCGGCAGTGACCATCACCGATCTGCCGGCCGCGGCCGACGATCTCATCATGTTCTATGCCTGGCTCGACAATCGCGGCGGCCAGGCGAAGGATCCCAAGGCCGCGCTGGCCCGGGTGCAGGCCGCCGCCGCCCGCCACCCTGATGACGCGTTGGCCCGGCGCACCCTGGCGATGGCGGAACGCCACTGGGGCGACAAGGCCAAGGCGCTCACCCTGCTCGACGGCCTGCTGGCCACATCAGCCGAAGATGCCGAACTGCTGCGGCTGAAGGCGGAGACGCTGCTCGCCATGGACAGCGCGGCCAACCGGGCGGAGGCCCGCCGGCTGCTGGTGCGCGCGGCGAAGCTTGATCCCCGCGACTGGCGGACGCTGCACCTGCACTATCATACCGACGACATCCTGCATGGCCCGGTGAACGACAATCTGTTCAACGTCGTCGAATTCACCTGGACGCTGGCGCCGCAGGTCTCGGGCATCGTGATCGATTATGCCACGGTGCTGGTGCGCAAGAACCGCATGGCCGAAGCGGCCCGCATTCTGGAGCCGGCCGCCTTTGATCCGCATGACCACGGCGCCTTCACCCGCTTTGCCGGCGCCCTGCGCGACGCGGCGCTGACCGGCGACGCCGCTGCCTATGTGAAGGCCTATGAGGCCGGCCCGCCGAAGGAGGAGCCGGTGGCGGAAAAGCCGAAGTAGGCAGCCGCTACAAAAGGAGCGGCGGCTTGGACGTCAGGCGAATTCCATGATCACCGCGTCGACCGCCAGACTGTCACCCGGCTTGGCCAGCAGTTTCGACACCGTGCCGGCCTTTTCGGCACGCAGGATATTTTCCATCTTCATGGCTTCGACGGTGGCCAGCGGCTGGCCGGCTTCCACCTTGTCGCCTTCGGCCACGGCGATGGAAACGATCAGGCCAGGCATCGGGCAGAGCAGATATCTGCTCATGTCCGGCGGCACCTTGGCGATCATGTGCCGCGACAATTCGGCGGCGCGCGGGGTGAGGACGCGGCATTTGTGGGCGGCGCCGCGCGTGGTGAGGTGGAGGAAGCTGCCCTTCTTCGCCACGCCGATGGCGACCGGGTTGCCGTTGATGCTGCCGGTGAACAGCGCATCGCCGACCCGCCAGCCCGATTGCACGACCAGATCGCGGCCATCCACCAGCACTTCGTGGCTGCCAGCCTCGCCGGTCACCTCCACCGCCACCTGTTCGCCGTCGAGATCGACAACCCAGTGGATGCCATAGACCGCGCCATCGCCAGACAATTGCCCGTCGATCAACTGTTCGCGCGCCACCGTCTCGCAGTGGATGATGGCGGCGGCCGCGATCAGCGCATCACGGGTTTCGGCGCTGACTGGGGCGCCGTGGAAGCCGTCCGGATACTCCTCGGCGATGAAGCCGGTGGTGACGTTGCTGCCGGCCTGGAAGCGGCCGTGCTGCATGATCGCCGAGAGGAAATCGATGTTGTGGTTGATGCCCTTGATCAGATAGCGATCGAGCGCATCGGCCTGCGCCGCGATGGCCGCCGCACGGTCCGGCCCCCAGGTGATCAGCTTGGCGATCATCGGATCATAGAACATCGAGATTTCCGCGCCTTCCACCACACCGGTATCGATGCGGATCAGACGGCCCTCTTCGTCATGGCCCGCTTCCGGCGGCTGGCAGCGCGACAGGCGGCCGATCGAGGGCAGGAAACCGCGATAGGGATCTTCGGCGTAAATGCGGGTTTCGATGGCATGGCCATTGAGCTGCACCTGATCCTGCGTCAGCGGCAGCGCCTCCCCGGCGGCAACGCGGATCATCAGTTCGACCAGATCAAGGCCGGTGATGCACTCGGTCACCGGGTGCTCCACCTGCAGGCGGGTGTTCATTTCGAGGAAGTAGAAGCTGCGGTCCGCCCCGGCGATGAACTCCACCGTGCCGGCGCTGAAATAGCCGACGTTGCGGGCCAGCGCGACGGCCTGCTCGCCCATCGCCTTGCGCATTTCGGGCGTGACGAAGGGGGAGGGGGCTTCCTCCACCACCTTCTGGTGGCGGCGCTGGATCGAGCAGTCGCGTTCGTTCAGATAGATGATGTTGCCCTGTTGATCGCCGATCAGCTGGATTTCGATGTGGCGCGGCTGTTCGACGAACTTTTCGATGAACACGCGGTCGTCGCCGAAGCTGGCCAGCGCCTCGCGGCGGACGCTGTCGAAGCCCTCGCGCACGTCAGCCTCGCTCCAGGCCAGGCGCATGCCCTTGCCGCCGCCGCCGGCCGAGGCCTTCATCATCACCGGATAGCCGATGCCGCTGGCAATCTCGACCGCGTGTTCGGTGCCGTTGATCTCCCCCACGAAGCCGGGAACGACGCTCACCCCGGCGGCCTTGGCGCGGCGCTTGCTCTCAATCTTGTCGCCCATCGCGGCGATGGCACCGGCCGGCGGGCCGATGAAGGCGATGCCGGCTGCCGACAGCGCTTCCACGAAACCGGCGCGTTCTGACAGGAAGCCGTAACCGGGATGCACGGCCTCGGCGCCGGTGGCCTGGCAGGCGGCGATGATCTTGTCGGCAACCAAATAGGATTCGGCGGCGGGGGAGGCACCGATATGCACAGCCTCATCGGCCTCGCGCACATGCAGGCTCTGCGCATCGGCATCGGAATAGACAGCCACCGTCTTGATGCCCATCGCCCGCGCGGTGCGGATGACGCGGCAGGCAATTTCGCCGCGGTTGGCGATCAGGATTTTCGTGAACACAGGTGGCGGCCTCCCGTCTGCGCTGGGCGCGTGTCCGCCCCAGCCCCGTGACAGTTCCATAACGGCGCAGCCGCCACGCGCAATAGATCGATTGTGCCGATGACCGCGACAGAAAGGCTGCGTATCTTTTTTGGGCAACCATCCGGCCGACGGGGCGTAACGAAACGCGGTGATGACGCCCCTCACATCCAGCGATCCGGCCAGGGATCGCTTGCAGTCATCGCCCGACAGTCAGGGCCTTCCTCCCGGAGGCCCTGGCGACCGGCCGGCGCTGTTCGCCCCCGGGCAGCGCCGGCCACCCGTTTTCAGGGCGGGCGCGCTGCCGTCACGGCTCCATGCAAAAGGCCGGCACAGCGATTGCTGCACCGGCCTTTCGGGTTCAGGCGGGTGTGCCCCGCCACGTCAGCAATCAGCGGATGGAGGCGACCGTCATGGCGCGGCGGCCGTGGGCGGCATCGATCTGCGGCGCGGCGCTGCTCATCGCTTCGGTCTGGCAGGCACCGATGGCGGCGCTTTCCTCGGCGGTGTAGCTCGACGGCATGCCGCACAGCTTGACGATGGCAGAGGCGACGCGGTGATTGAGCGCGCGCTGGCCGCTGGCGGTTGAGAGATCAAGGCCCACCGTGGTCACGCGGACCTGGGTCGGTTCGGCGGCCATCGCCGGCGCTGCCAGCATCGCTGCCACCATTATCATCATCGCACGCATTGCACCCACTCCCTTGATTGGTTCGACAAGGGGAGGATGCGACGTTCGTCACATCATTGCAACAACAATGTCATCAAAATGTCATTGATACGTCATTTTAACGTCACATCGGCGTCATGTTGGCCGCGCGATCATCAGCCACAGCGCGGTCACCAGTGGCACGGTGGACACCAAACCCCAGAAAATCCAACGCCTTGACAGCGCCCGATAGGCATCGGGCACCGCGTGGTCGCTGCCGGTGAATTCGCGCGCCAGCCGGCTCGATCGGATCTGGATCGGCACGATCAGCCCCATCCAGATCAGGCCCGATGCCACGAAACACAGCTGCGACCACAGCAGCCAGCGCTGCGTGAGATCAAATTCGCCGGCGATCGCCATGCCGTAACCGCCCAGCATCAGCAGCACGACGCCCCACACGGTCATCGACCAGTCGGTGTAGGTGATCAGCTTTTGCGCAAAGGCCAGCACCGGCGCGCGCCCGTCGCGATCGGCGAAGAATTTCCAGATGGCGGTGACGGTGATGTTGCCCATCAGCATCACCACGCCCGTGAGATGCAGGAATTTCCAGACCAGATAGGTGTCGGGCATTGGCGGGGTTTAGGCGCGGCCGGCGCGCTTGTCACGACACCAATACTTCATCCTGGCGAAGGCCAGCACGACACGCCCTTACAAGGGGATGTTGTCGTGCTTCTTCCACGGATTTTCGAGCGCCTTGGTCCGCAGCTTGCGCAGCCCCAGTGCAATCCGCTTGCGCGTCGAATGCGGCATGATCACTTCGTCGATGAAGCCCTTTGATGCCGCCACGAACGGGTTGGCAAAGCGCGCCTCATATTCGGCGGTGCGGGCGGCAATCTTCTCCTTGTCGCCGATATCCTGGCGGAAGATGATCTCCACCGCGCCCTTGGCACCCATCACCGCGATTTCGGCGGTCGGCCAGGCATAGTTCAGATCGCCGCGCAGATGCTTTGAAGCCATCACGTCGTAAGCGCCGCCATAGGCCTTGCGGGTGATCACGGTGATTTTCGGCACCGTCGCTTCGGCATAGGCGAACAGCAGCTTGGCACCATGCTTGATGATGCCGCCATATTCCTGCGCCACGCCGGGCAGGAAGCCGGGCACATCGACGAAGGTGACGATCGGGATGTTGAAGGCATCGCAGAAGCGCACGAAGCGCCCGGCCTTCTTGGACGCGTTGATGTCCAGGCAGCCGGCCAGCACCATCGGCTGGTTGGCGACGATGCCCACCGTGTGGCCTTCGATGCGGGCAAGGCCGATGATGATGTTGCCGGCATGGCCGGGCTGCAATTCGAAGAATTCGCCGTCGTCGGCCACCTTGGCGATCAGCTCGTGCATGTCATAGGGCTTGGTGGCGCTGGCCGGGATAAGCGTGTCGAGGCTGTTGTCGATGCGCAGCGGATCGTCGGCGCTGGGGCGGAACGGTGCCTTCTCGCGGTTGTTCAGCGGCAGGAAATCGAAGAACATCCGGGTGCGCAGCAGCGCATCGATATCATCTTCCAGCGCCAGATCGGCGACGCCGCTCTTGGTGCTGTGGGTGATGGCACCGCCCAGTTCCTCCTGGGTCACCACCTCGTTGGTCACCGTCTTCACCACATCCGGGCCGGTGACGAACATGTAGCTTGAATCCTTCACCATGAAGATGAAGTCGGTCATTGCCGGGCTGTACACGGCGCCGCCGGCACAGGGGCCCATGATCAGGCTGATCTGCGGCACCACGCCCGATGCCAGCACATTCCTTTGGAACACTTCGGCATAGCCGCCCAGCGATGCGACGCCTTCCTGGATGCGGGCGCCGCCCGAATCGTTCAGGCCGATCACCGGCGCGCCGACCTTCATCGCCATGTCCATGATCTTGCAGATTTTCTGGGCATGGCGTTCCGACAGCGAGCCGCCGAACACGGTGAAATCCTGGGAAAACACGAACACCAGCCGGCCATTGATGGTGCCGCTGCCGGTCACCACGCCGTCGCCGGGAATCACCGTCTCGGCCATGCCGAAATCGGTGCAGTTGTGCTCGACATACATGTCCAGCTCTTCGAAGCTGCCGGGATCGAGCAGGATGTCGAGCCGCTCACGCGCGGTCAGCCGGCCCTTGGCGTGCTGGGCGGCAATGCGCTTCTCTCCGCCGCCCTGGCGGGCAGCAGTGCGGCGGCGTTCCAGTTCTTCCAGTTGCTTCAACATGGCAAAGGCGTGCTCCCTCGAGGCTCAAGCCCCTAGCATGTGCTTTGCAGCGGGCAAGAGCGTTTGCTCACCCCGCCAGATGCCGCAGGAAGCGCACGGCGGCCGCCAGATCGTGCCGGCGCGTCGCCTCGGCCGCCTCGGCCAGCGGATCGCGGCCCCATTGTTCTTCCTGCCAGCGCGCATCGACATGCGCCGCATCATAGGCGGCATCGGCATCCAGTTCGCCTTCCGCCACCGCCAGTGCCAGCACCGCCGATCCGGTGATGGTGACAATCGGATCCATGGCCACCAGTTCAAACGGTGTCAGCGCGGCAAAGGCCTGGGCGATGCGCGCCAACGTGGCCGGCGGCTGCGGAACGTGGACGATGCCGGTGGCAAGGATGAGCGCCGCATTATAGCGGCGGGCCAGCCAATCCAACCACGGGTCCCACGCCGCCGCCTGGGCCGCCAGCAGCGATGCCGGCCCTTCGGCGCGATAGACGATCACGTCGCTGCCGGCATAGGCGGCCAGACGGCTGACAAAGCCGGCGGGATCGGCTGCCACCCGGTCGATGGCGGCGTTGGCAAGGCCGGTCAGCGGCATGGCGCGCGGGTTGATGGTCTCGCCCTGGGCGGCCCATTCGGCGGCGATCGCATCGGCCAGGGCCCGGGTCGGCAGCTGCAATGTGGCGCGGGCCGGCGTGCGCAGCGGCCGCCCGTCGAGCGCGATGCCGTGCGGCCCGTCGCCCGTCACGCTGGCCGCGGCATAGAAACGCTTCACTTGCCGGTCAGCCCCAGGTGGCGCGGACGGATGAACAGGGATGCGCCGCCCACCAGCACCGCCGCCAGCCCCGGCACCTGGCCAAGGCTGCGGATCATCCACACGCCGGCAAACATGATGGCCAGGCCGGCCAGGCGCACGGCAAGGAAGATCAGATATTTCCGCCGGGCTTCGGCGGGGGGAAGGGGGGCTTGCGACATGCGCTGTCTTTACCGCCGCGAACCCGTGCGCAGCAACAGCCAGGCCAGGGCGAATTGCAGCAGGGCCGCGCCGGCAAACAGCCAGCGTGCGACATCGCCGCCCACATCGCCGCTGCGCCGGGCCAGCACGATGAACACGGCGCCCAGCAGCAACGACAGCAGCCCCAGCCCGCGCCCCAGCCGCCGCAGCCGCGCCACCAGCGGCGGTTCAGCCATGCAGCAGCCCGAGCAGCTGGTCGGTGTCCACGGCCACGCCCACGGCGCCGGCATCGATCAGCTCATGCGCGTCGTGATAGCCCCAATCGACCCCGATGCTGCGCACGCCGGCCGCCTGGCCCATGGCGATATCGAACACGGTATCGCCGATCATCACCGCCTGTCCGGCCTCGACCCCGGCATCGGCAAGCGCGGCGCGCAGCATGGACGGGTGCGGCTTCGACGGATGGCGATCGGCCGTCTGCAAGCTGATGAACAGCTGGTGGATGCCGTGATGCTCCAGCGCCAGCTTCAGCCCGCGATCGGACTTGCCGGTGGCCACCGCCAGCAGCCAGCCTTGCGCGCTGAGCGTGTCGAGCAGGGCGGCAATGCCCGGATAGAGCGGCTCCGCATCCAGTGCCTTGTCGGCACGCAGCCGCTGGAAGGCGGATTTGTAATCGTCGGCCAGGCTCAGGTGCAGATCGTGCTCGGCATCGGGCAGCAGCGCCTGCATCGCCTCCACCAGGCTCAGGCCGACAATCCGCCGCGTGGCGTGGGGATGGGGCGCGGGCAGGCGGTGGCGCGCAAAGCTGCTCTCCATGGCGCGGATGATATTGATCTGGCTGTCGATCAACGTTCCGTCGCAATCGAACACGGCGAGTTTCATTGGCGTGCCTTCCGGATCAGCGCCGCGCCCGCCGCGTCCCCCAGCCGCTCCAGCGCGGCGACCACGCCGGCGGCATCGGCCGCGCTGCGGTTCTGGTTGGCTTTCAGCGTGGTGCGGATGGCGCTGGGGATGAGTTCATAGCCGATGATGCCGCGCATCATCGCCTCGGCACGCGGGCGTTCCATCTTGGCCATCGTCCAGTTCTCGCCGACGCGGTGCTCAAAAGTGGCCGACGCGCTGTTCAGCAAGTCCTCCAGCTCCGCTTCGTTCATCGCCCGCACACGGCCTTCCACCTCCACCGCGTGGTAATTCCAGGTCGGCACATTGCCCGCCGGCGCCGCATACCAGTTGGGGGAGACATAATTGCCCGGCCCGCCGACGCTGGCCAGCGCCACCGCGCCATCAAGCTGCTGCGCCAGATCATTATATTTTGCCAGATGGAACATCAGGCTGCCGGTCGCGCTCACCACCACCGGCGCATGGGCGACGCGCGGGCCGTGCGGCGTCGCGGCAAAGATATGCGCAAACGCCTGCGCCGCCACGAAGGCGAGCGCATCATCGTCGTGGCGGAAGGCAGCGTTGGGATGCACGCCCCGCCCATAGCCTATCAGCAGCGGGAGTCGACGTGACGTTTACGTCAACCTAACAGGGGATGATGGAGCCGCCCCCTCTCAACGCCGTGCCCGAATTCGCGCCCAGCACGGCGGCGCGCGTGCCCGACAGCATCAAGGGCCTCGATTATCCCTGCGGCCGCTGGGTGCCCGGCAGCGGCGAGACCCACGAGATTATGCCCGGCATCTTCTGGGTGCGCATGGGCCTGCCGTTCGGGCTGGATCACATCAACCTGTGGGTGCTGGATGCGGGCGATGGCTGGGCCATCGTCGATACCGGCGTCGGCCTGCCGGCCAGCAAGGCGGCTTGGGAAGCGCTGCTGGCCGGGCCGTTCGCGGCCAAGCCCGTCACACGCGTGATCGTTACCCATTATCACCCCGATCACCTGGGCATGGCTGGCTGGCTGTGCCGCAAATATGACGTGCCGCTGGAAATCACCCGCACCGAATATCTGCTGGCGCGCACCCTGATCCTCGATGTGCGCGATGCCCCGCCGGATGAGGCGGTGGCCTTTTCGGTGCGCGCCGGCTGGAGCGAGGAACAGGTGGCGGCGATGAAGGCCAAGGCCTGGGGCAATTTCGGCAAGATCATTTCCAAGATGCCGGCCGGCTTCAAGCGGCTGCGCGATGGTGACGTGCTGCGCATCGGGGCGCGGCAGTGGCAGGTGGTCGTCGGCCGCGGCCATGCGCCCGAGCATGCCTGCCTGGTGAGTGACGGGGTGATGATCTCCGGCGATCAGGTGCTGCCGCGCATCACGTCGAACGTGTCGGTCTATCCCACCGAACCTTATGCCGATCCGCTGGGTGACTGGCTCGAATCGATCGAGCGGCTGCGCGCCATTCCGGCCGATGTGCTGGTGCTGCCGGCGCACAACGAGCCGTTTTTCGGCCTGCACACACGGCTTGACCAGCTTGCCGCCGATCACGCCGGCAAGCTGGAAAAGCTGGAAGCCTTCTGCGCCACGCCGCGCACCGCCGTCGATTGTTTCGCTGCGCTGTTCCGCCGGCCGATCGGGGAGGCGGACTATGGCCTCGCCACCGGGGAGACCGTGGCCCACCTCCACTGGCTGGAAGAACGCGGCCGGGTGCGGCGTCTGCGCGATTCCAGCGGAGTCGACCGCTTCCAGCGCGCCTGACACTGCCTGCCCGGCAATCTTCCGCAACACCGCCCCTCCACGGTAAAACGCTGCCGCGTGCCCGAACTGCGTAGTTTTCAGGGGTGGCAAATTGACACATGCGACAAGTTGGTTAAGGGGTGATTCTGCTGCGACCAACTGACGCGACCGGCCAGGTCAGTCGGTGATCAAGGCAAGGAACCGGGTCGCATTTGGTGTCCTCCGTTCCGGCAAACAGGTGGGGGAGACGCTGCCCATAATGTTCCGGGCGGACGACTTTTCCGAATGGGAGAGGAGTTTAACAATGGCTGAAGATACCAAGGTCTACCCGACGGGTCTGACCGAGAAGGAAGCCGTCGAAATCAACGAAGGCCTGAAGTGGGGCACTCGCATTTTCGGCGCCATCGCTATCCTCGCACACATCCTGGCGTATGCTCTTACGCCGTGGCTGCACTAATTCAGGGGAGTCTGGATCATGAATGAAGGTCGTATCTGGCTCTATCTCAGCCCGAACATCGGTCTGCCGGTGTTCTTTGTCGCCATGGCCGCCGTTGCGCTGCTCGTGCACGCTTCGGTCCTCATGAACACCACGTGGTTCGCCGCCTTCTGGCAGGGTGGCGCTGCCACCGTCGCCGCTGCGCCGGCCACGGAAGCGGCTCCGGCTGCTGCTCCGGCCGCTGAAGCCGCCGCTCCGGCTGCTGACGCCCCGGCTGCTCCGGCCACCGAAGCCAAGTAAGTCATAGCCCGGCTCTGCCGGGTTGGATGGAATGAGCCGGCGCTCCCTTTGGGGGCGCCGGCTTTTCTTTGTGTTGGCCCCGGGGCCTGACACGAGGTCGGGGTTGTTTCCCCGGACAGAAAGGCCAAGGCCCGTCTCAAGCACGGGGAGATGGGGGCGTTTGGTCCAATGGGCGGACGCTCAGCAAGCCCGCCGTTGTGGTGATCAGGCGCGCTCGTCGCGGCTCATCAGCGGCCACATCGCGGCCAGCGTTGCCGCCATCAGCGCCAGTTCCAGCGCAAAGATCATGACATAGCCGCCCGCCTTGGGCGCCAGATCAAGACCGATGTTGGCCGCTGCCGCCAGGTCGCGGATCACGCCGCCCACGGTGGCGCCCAGGCCCTGGCTCGTCGCCTGCACGGCGCCCCACGCCCCCATGGCGATGCCGACCTGATTGGCCGGGGCAAGCCGCATGGTGGCGGTGAGCGTGCCGTGGCCGAACAACCCGGTTCCGATCCCGGCAAGCAGCACGCCCAGCGTGAACAGCTCTGGCGTGTCGGACCCGGCGGCCATGATGATCAGGCCATAGGCCGGCAGGCCGATGAACGCGCCCAGGCTGGCCATCTTGAAGGGATCGGAGCCGAGCGACAGGATGTAGGAGGCATAGGCAAAACCCAGCAGGCTGCCGAACGACATGATGGCGGTGAGCAGGGTGGTGGTGCCGACGCCAAGGTGCAGCACCTCGCCGCCATAAGGCTCCAGCACGATGTCCGACATGGAAAATGCCAGCGTGCCCAGGCCAACGGCCAGCAGGCGCAGCACCGTCTTGTCCTTGCCGATGAACAGGTCCCAGCTTTCCTTGAAGCTTGGGTCAGCCTGCACGGGTTCGGTGCGCATGTAATGCGGCACGCGGGTTTCCTGTTTCCACAGGGCGGAGAAATTCAGCAGGATGGTGATGACGGCGCTGCCCTGGATGACCTGGATCAGCCGGCCCTGGTTGAAATCCTTCAGCGCCCAGCCAAAGAACAGCGAGGCGATGATCGAGCCGATCAGCAGCATCACGTACATCAGGCCGACAACGTTGGGCTGCTGCTCTTCCTTGGTCAGGTCGGTGGCCAGCGCCAGGCCAACGGTCTGCGTGGTGTGGATGCCGATGCCAACCAGCAGGAAGGCCAGCGCCGCCGCCGGCTGGCCCAGCCAGATGCGCTCGTCATAGGCTTCCTGCGCGCCGGCCAGCACCAGCAGCGCGAACGGCATGATGGCCAGGCCGCCGAACTGGATCATGGTGCCCAGATAGATATAGGGCACGCGCCGCCAGCCCAGCGCCGACTTGTGGGTATCAGACTTGTGACCGATCAGGGCGCGGAAGGGGGCGGCCAGCAGCGGCAGCGCCAGCATGATGCCAACCAGCGTGGCCGGCACGCCCAGCTCGACGATCATGACGCGGTTCAGCGTGCCGACCAGCAGGACAAGACTCATGCCGACGCTGACCTGGATCAGCGACAGGCGCAGCAGCTGGCTCAAGGGCACGCTGTCGTTGGCGACGTCGGCAAAGGGCAGGAACTTGCTGCCCCAGGTCATCCAGACCTTGAGCATCTTGGCATTGATACCGCGCGGGGCGGCAGCAGCGGGGGGTTCAGAAGCCATGCTGGCTCCAAAGCCGATTGCGCGGCGAATGGCAATGGCCAGTTTGGCCGCTGGCGCTCTCAGCCGGCCGCTTCGGCCCGCATGGCCGCGATGGCGGCGTTGGCCAGCGCATCGGCACGCTCGTTCTCGGCATGGCCGGCATGGCCCTTCACCCAATGCCAGCGCACCTGATGCGGCTGCGCGGCGGCGAGCAGCGCCTGCCACAGATCGGCATTCTTCACCGGCTTCTTGTCGGCCGTCTTCCAGCCGTTCTTCTGCCAGCCGTGAATCCACTTGGTGATGCCGTCGCGCACATAGACGCTGTCGGTGGTGAGATCGACGCTGCACGGCCGGGTGAGCGCGGCGAGGCCTGCGATGGCCGCCTGCAATTCCATGCGGTTGTTGGTGGTGACAGGCTCCGCGCCCATCAATTCCTTCTCCTGCCCGCCAAAGCGCAGGATGGCACCCCAGCCGCCGGGGCCGGGATTGCCCTTGCAGGCGCCATCGGTGAAGATCGCCACGCGCGGCAGATCAGCGGGCATGCATCGTCTCGGGCGTGGCGCCCAGATACCAGCTCAGCCGCCGGGCAAAGGCCATCGGATCCTTGCGGGTCACCAGTGCATCTGCCGGCGTGTTGAGCCAGTCAAAAGCGCGGGTGAGGGTGAAACGCAGGGCCGCGCCGGCCGCCAGCCGCGGCAGGGCGGCGCGTTCGGCCGGCGTCAGATCGATCGCGCCCAGATAGCCCGCCATCAGCGCGGCCGAGCGTTCGGGGAAGAACTGCCTCCCATCGGCCGAGAAACACCAGGCGGCGTGGGTGACGGCGACATCATAGGCGCGGGCATCGGTGCAGGCGAAATAGAAATCGATCAGGCCGGTGACACGGCCATCCAGCATCAGCACATTGTCAGGGAAGAGATCGGCATGGATGGTCGATTGCGGCAGGCCGGCCGGCCAGTCGGCACAGGCCGCCAGCCCGCGCACAACCGCATCGGGCAAAGCGGCGTCGATCTCGCCCAGCCGGCCATCGCAGCGCGCCGCCAGCGGCGGCCAGCTCGCCGGGCCGAGGGCATTGGGCCGCATCGCGGTGAAATCGATCAGGGCGGCGTGCATCTGCCCCAGCGCCGCGCCCACCGCCTGCGCGGCCTGCGGATTGGCTTCGGTGACGCTGACGCCCGGCAGGAATTCGATCAGGCAGGCCGGGCGGCCGTTCAGCCGCTGCAGCACCTGGCCCTGGCGGTCGGCAATCGGGCCCGGCACCTTCAGCCCCTTGTGGGCAAGATGGCCCATCAGCGCCAGGAACCACGGCAGATCGCCTTCATCGACCCGCTTTTCATACAGCGTCAGGATGAAGCGGGCGCGGGTGGTTTCAGCCAAGAAATTGCTGTTCTCGACGCCCTCGGCGATGCCCTTGAAGCTGACGGCCTCGCCGACGTCGTAACGCGCCAGAAAGCCGGCGAGATCGGCCGCGCTCACCGGCGTGTAGACGGCCATCGGCGGCGGCTCAGGCGGTCAGCGCGCGCGGCAGCTTGAAGACGACTTCTTCAACAGCGGTGGTGATGTTCTGCGAGGTGACCGCGAAGCGCTGTGCCATCGCAGCCAGCACTTCCTGCACCAGCACTTCCGGTGCCGAAGCGCCGGCGGTGACGCCCACCGTGTCGATGCCGTCGAACCACGACCAGTCAATCTCGGCAGCGCGCTGGATCAGCCAGCTGCGCGCACCCTCACGCTCGGCCACTTCGCGCAGGCGCTGGCTGTTGCTGCTGTTGGCGGCACCGATCACCAGCACCAGGTCGCAGCGCGGCGCCATCGCCTTGACCGCCGCCTGACGGTTCGACGTCGCATAGCAGATGTCGTCGCCGCGCGGGCCTTCGATGGCGGGGAAGCGGCGCTTGAGCTCGGCCACCATGTCGGCAGTGTCGTCCACGCTCAGCGTCGTCTGGGTGAGGAAACCCAGATTGTCGGGATTTTCCGGCTGGATGCGCTGGGCGTCCTCCACCGTTTCGATCAGCGTCATCGCGCCATCGGGCACCTGGCCGAAGGTGCCGATCACTTCCGGATGGCCTTCGTGGCCGATGAACAAGATGTGGCGGCCAGCCGCGACCAGCCGTTCGGCCTGGCGGTGGACCTTGGAGACCAGCGGGCAGGTGGCATCGACATAGGTCAGCCCGCGCTCTTCAGCCTTGGCCGGTACCGCCTTGGGCACGCCGTGGGCGGAAAACACCACCGGCACGCCATCAGGCACTTCGTCCAGTTCCTCGACGAAGAGGGCACCCTTGGCCTTCAGGCTGTCCACCACGAATTTGTTGTGGACGATCTCGTGGCGGACATAGACCGGTGCGCCCCAGCGCTCCAGCGCCAGCTCGACAATGTGGATGGCGCGATCAACGCCGGCGCAAAAGCCGCGCGGCGCGGCCACAAGCACATTGAGGGCCGGCTTGGCGGCGGGAGCATCAGCGGTGGTGGCAGCGGCATTGATCATGACCCGGCTGATACGCGATTGGCCCTGGGAACGGAACCCCCCCGAACCGGGCTCTCCAACATGCCGCGCCCACGCTTCCAGCTTGCCGTGAGGCCGTTTGCCCCATAGGAGATTGGCCATGACGCGCTCTGCCCTCCGCCGCCCCCTGTCCTTCACGCTGCTGGCCGTTCCGCTGCTGATGCTGGCCGGCTGCGATCGCAACCCGCTCGTCGTCAAACGTTCGTCCTGTCCGGCGGTTGCGGTGGCCACCTATGCCGGCGACGTGACGCTGTTCACCCCCGGCGCAGCCCCCGATGCCGCCAATGTCGATGCGATGGCGACCATCACCAATGTCCGCGACGAATGCACCGAAACGGCTGACCGCTTCGCCGCGCGCATCACTTATGATGTCGTGGCCCGCCGCACCGACAAGAGCGCGGCGCGCCAGCTGGTGCTGCCAGTGTTTGCCGCCGTGGTGCAGGCCGGCAACATCATCAATGCCAAGCAGATCGCCAATGTGACGGTGAATTTCGCCGCCGGCCAGGATCGCGCCGTCGGCCGCGGCACCGCCGAAGCCTCGGTCTCGCGCGCGGCCGCGGCCGTGCCGCAGGCGGTGCTCGACAAGGTGAACCGCAAGCGCCGCGCCGGTGATTTCGATGCGGCCGTCGATCCGATGGCCGATCCGGAAGTCCGCTCTGCGCTGCGTGCCGCCAGCTTTGAAGTGGTGCTGGGCTTCCAGCTCGACGACCGGGCGCTGGCCTACAACGTCGCCAAATAGGCGCGCGCCGGCGCCGTCACCGGGGCTTGCGCCTTCACCCGGTGGACGCCGACCGCAAGGCACAATCCGACCAGCAGCATGGCAAGGGGCAGGTGATGTCGCGTCATGCCGGTATCGACGGCCGCGCGGGCTGCGGCTTTATCTCCACTGGCCGCGATTCGGCGTCTTGTGGGTCATTCGGGCAGTTGACTCGGGCGGCCGCTTCGCCCAATCGGCGGGCGTCGTCGGTGGCAACACCGGCGCCGCGCGCGGGAGAGTGCAGTGCGGGTGGGGAAACCCCCGGCATCGCCGCCGAAGGAGCAAGCCGCCCCCGGAATCTCTCAGGCAAAAGGACCGCGCCGGTGTATCAGCGACGCTCTGGAAAGCGGGTGAGGGTTCAGGCCTTCACCCCACCGAAGGGGTAAGCCCGGGATCTGGTCCCGGGTCAAAGCTCTCAGGTCTGGTGACAGTGGGGGATCCAGGTTCGGCACAAGGCTGAACCGCGAACTGTTGCCGGGGACCCATGGCTGACGCCGCTGATCTGAAATCCTTGGCCCTGGAGGCCCTGCACCGCCGTTTGGGCGCGCGGCTGGTGCCGTTTGCCGGCTATGCCATGCCGATCCAGTATGAAGGCATCATCGCCGAACATCTGTGGACGCGTGAGAAGGCCGGCCTGTTCGACGTGTCGCACATGGGCCAGTTGCTGGTGGAAGGTGCTGGCGCCGCCGAATGGCTGGAAAGCATCGCGCCCGGCGACTTCAAGGCCTTGCCGCCGCACCGCGTGCGTTATTCGCTGCTGCTGAACGACGAAGGCGGCATCCTGGACGACCTGATGGTCACCAACACCGGCCGCGGTTTCTATCTGGTGGTCAACGGTGCCACCAAGCATGACGACATCGCCCATATGCGGGCGCGCCTGCCGGCCGGCATCAGCCTGCACCACATGGAAGACCATGCGCTGCTCGCCCTGCAGGGGCCGCAGGCAGTGACGGTGATGAACCGGTTCGATCTCACCCCCGAACATGAAGACCAGCCGGGCTTTGCCGATCTGAAGTTCATGGCCGGCGCGCGCTGGCACTGGCAGGGCGTGCTGATCGGCATCACCCGTTCCGGCTACACCGGCGAGGATGGCTATGAGATTTCGGTGCCCAATGCCCACGCCGAAGCCCTGGCCGAAGCGCTGCTGGCCCATGCCGAGGTGAAGCCCATCGGCCTTGGCGCGCGCGATTCGCTGCGGCTGGAGGCGGGTCTGCCGCTCTATGGCCATGATCTTGATCCCGCCACGACGCCGGTGGAGGCCGACCTCAGCTTCGCCATTTCCAAGCGGCGCAAGCTGGAAGGCGGCTTCCCCGGTGCGGCGTGCATCCTTGATCAGCTGTTCAACGGTGCGCCGCGCAAGCGCGTGGGTCTGGCGGTCGATGGCCGCATGCCGGCGCGTGAAGGCGCGACCGTATGGGCGGGGGACACGCAGGTCGGCGTGCTGACGTCCGGCGGCTTCGCGCCCAGCCTGAATGCGCCGATCGCCATGGCCTATGTCGCCACGGCCCACGCCGCTGACGGCACCGCGCTGGACATCGAGGTGCGGGGCAAGCGCATCGCCGCCACCGTGGTGCCG
Source organism: Sphingomonadales bacterium (assembly GCA_037131365.1). Lineage (GTDB taxonomy): Bacteria > Pseudomonadota > Alphaproteobacteria > Sphingomonadales > Sphingomonadaceae > Sandarakinorhabdus. The sequence continues at coordinate 103,471 of JBAXRE010000009.1, read as the reverse complement.
ATGCCGTTCAAGCAGAAAAATTATGTTCGGGAGGGAGCAAAAGCATGAGCCGTCTTTACACCCAGGATCATGAATGGATCGATGTCGCCGGCGGTGAAGCCACCGTGGGCATCACCGATTATGCGCAGGGCCAGCTTGGCGACGTGGTGTTCGTCGATCTGCCCGATGCCGGCCGCGCCGTGACCAAGGGCGGGGAAGCCGCAGTCGTCGAATCGGTGAAGGCGGCGTCGGATGTCTATGCCCCGGTGTCCGGCACGGTCACCGAATCGAACCCGGCGCTCGCCGATGATCCGAGCCTGGTGAACAGCGCGCCGGAAGCGGAAGGCTGGTTCTTCAAGCTCACCCTGTCCGATGCGTCGGAACTGGATGGGCTGATGGACAAGGCCGCTTACGACGCCTTCTGCGCCGGCCTGTAAGTGACCAGCGGCACCGCCACGACCTGGGATCCGGGGCTGTACGCTGCCAACGCCGCCTTCGTGCCGGCGATGGGGGCGGCGGTGCTGGATCTGCTGGCGCCCAAACCGGGCGAGCGCATCCTTGATCTGGGCTGCGGCGACGGCGTGCTGACGCACAAGCTGGTCGCTGCCGGCTGCAACGTGGTCGGCGTCGATGCCGATCCGGCGATGATCGCGGCGGCGCAGGCCAAGGGCCTTGATGCCCGGCTGGGCGATGCCCGCGCGCTCGATTTCGCCCAGGAGTTCGATGCCGTCTTCACCAACGCCGCACTGCACTGGGTCGGCCAGCCTGAGGTGGTGACTGCCGGTGTGAAGCGCGCGCTGAAGCCGGGCGGGCGCTATGTCGGCGAATTCGGCGGCCACGCCAATATCGCTGCCATCCGCACCGCGCTGATCGCCGTGCTGGCCCGTCATGGTTTCCCCGGTGCCGGCAGCGAGACCAGCTATTACCCCACGGCGCAGGCCTTCCGCGCCGTGCTCGAACAGGGCGGTTTCGTGGTTGAAAACTGCGCCATCATCCCGCGGCCGACGCCGCTGCCGGCCACCGGCATGGCCGGCTGGCTGCAGACCTTCCGCGGCGGCTTCATCGATGCCGCCGGCGTGCCCGACGCGCAGAAGGACCAAATCATAGCGGAAACGGTCGATCTGCTGCGCCCGGCGTTGCAGGCCGCCGATGGCAGCTGGACTGCCGATTATGTCCGCATCCGTTTTTCCGCCCATCTCCCGGAGTAAGCCCCTTGCGCTATCTGCCTTTGTCTGACGCTGATCGCAGCGCCATGCTGGCCACCATCGGTGCCGCCAGCATCGACGATCTGTTCGCCGATGTGCCGGCATCGGCCGTGCTCGACGGGCCGATTGCCGGCCTGCCGGGCCATGCCAGCGAAATGGCGGTGGAACGCGCCCTGGTGAAGATGGCCGGCAAGAACGCCACCGCCAGCACCACGCCCTTCTTCGTTGGCTGCGGTGCCTACAAGCATCATGTGCCGGCGACGGTCGACATGGTGATCCAGCGCGGCGAATTCCTCACCGCCTACACGCCCTACCAGCCGGAAATCGCGCAGGGGACGCTGCAGGTCTTGTTCGAATTTCAGACCCAGGTGGCCCGCCTGACCGGCATGGAAGTCGCCAACGCCTCCATGTACGACGGTTCGACCGCGATGACGGAAGCCGTGTTCATGGCCCGCCGCATCACCCGCAAATCCAAGTGCCTGGTCTCCGCCGGCGTCCACCCGCACTACACGTCGGTGCTGAAGACGCTGACCCGCTTCACCGGCGACAAGGTCGAGGCCGGCACGCCCAGCCTCACCCAAGGCGCGCCCGGCGACGACCTGTCGGGGCTGATCGCCGCCATCGATGCCGATACCAGCTGTGTTGTCGTGCAGAACCCCAATCTGTTCGGCCATATCGCCGATCTGACGCCGCTGGCCGATGCCTGCCACAAGGCCGGTGCGCTGCTGATCGTCGTCGTCACCGAGATTGTCGCGCTGGGCGCCATCAAGAGCCCCGGCGAAATGGGCGCCGATATCGTGGTGGGCGAAGGCCAGTCGCTGGGCGCCGGCCTGAACTTCGGCGGGCCCTATCTCGGCCTCTTCGCCTGCCGCGAAAAGCATGTGCGCCAGGCGCCGGGCCGGCTGTGCGGGGAGACGGTGGACGCCAGCGGCAAACGCGGTTTCGTGCTGACGCTGTCCACCCGCGAACAGCATATCCGCCGCGAGAAGGCGACCAGCAACATCTGCACCAACTCCGGCCTGATCGCGCTGGCTTTCTCCGCTCACCTGACGCTGCTGGGCGAGAAGGGCCTGCGCCATCTGGCTGCCCTCAACCACGCCCGCGCCGTGCAGCTCGCGGACCGGCTGGGCCGTGTGCCCGGTGTGACGCTGCTGAACGGGCCGTTCTTCAACGAATTCACCCTCGATCTCGGCCGCGAGGCCCGCCCGGTGGTGCGCAAGCTGGCCGAAAAGGGCGTGCTGGGCGGGGTGTCGCTGGGCCGGCTGTGGCCGGGGCAGAAGGCCCTGGAAAATGGCCTGATCGTGGCGGTGACCGAAACCGCGACCGACGAGGATTTTGACGCGTTCGAGGACGCGCTGGATGAGGTGATGGCGTAATGGCGACCGAAATGAACAATGTGGGCCGTCCCACCCGTCTGGTCGCCGGCACCGGCGCGGCCGTGGAAACCTTCACCGGCAACCGCGCCCTGATGCTGGAAGAGCCGTTGCTGTTCGAACGCGGTTCGCTGGATACCAGCGGCGTTGATCTGCCGCCGGTGCCGCCGGTTCCCGATCGCCTTGGCGGCCTGGCGCGCGATGCCGTGATCGGCCTGCCCGGCTTTTCGGAGCCGGAGGCCGTGCGCCACTACACCCGCCTCAGCCGTCAGAATTATGCCATCGATCTGGGCATCTTCCCGCTGGGTTCGTGCACGATGAAGCACAATCCGCGCCTCAACGAGAAGATGGCTCGGCTCCCCGGCTTTGCCGACATCCACCCGCTGCAGCCGCAGTCCACCGTGCAGGGCGCGCTGGAGCTGATCGACGTGCTGGCCGACTGGCTGATGAAGCTGACCGGCATGCCGGCCGTCGCGATGAGCCCCAAGGCCGGCGCGCACGGCGAGCTGTGCGGCATGCTGGCCATCCGCGCCGCGCTGGATGCGCGGGGCGATGCCCGCCGCGTCGTGCTGGTGCCCGAATCCGCCCACGGCACCAACCCGGCCACGGCGGCCTTCTGCGGCTTCACCGTGGAGAATATTCCGGCCAACGCCCGTGGCCGCGTCGATCTTGATGCCATGCTGGCCCGGCTGGGGCCGGACGTGGCGGCGGTGATGATCACCAACCCCAACACCTGCGGCCTGTTCGAGCCGGATCTGAAGACGATTTCGGACGCGGTGCACGCGGTGGGTGGTTATGTCTATTGTGACGGTGCCAATTTCAACGCCATCGTTGGCCGCGTGCGCCCCGGCGATCTGGGCGTCGATGCCATGCACATCAACCTGCACAAGACGTTCAGCACGCCCCACGGCGGCGGCGGGCCGGGTTCGGGCCCGGTCGTGCTGTCGGAAGCCCTCGCCCCGTTCGCGCCAATCCCGTTCGTGCGGAAAACGGCCAAGGGCCTGGAGCTGGTCGAAGAAGATACCGCCGGCACGCAGGCGGCTGACAGCTTCGGCCGCATGGTCGCCTTCCACGGCCAGATGGGCATGTTTGTCCGCGCGCTCAGCTACATGATGAGCCATGGTGCCGACGGCCTGCGCCAGGTGGCCGAGGATGCGGTGCTGAACGCCAACTATGTGCTGGCCAGCCTTAAGGATATCTACACCGCGCCGTTCGCGGCCAGCGGCCCGTGCATGCACGAAGCGCTTTTCTCGGACGATTTCCTTGATGGCACGGGGCTCACCACGCTCGATCTCGCCAAGGCGCTGATCGACGAAGGTTTCCACCCGATGACGATGTATTTCCCGCTCGTCGTCCACGGGGCGATGCTGGTGGAGCCGACCGAGACCGAGAGCAAGGCCAGCCTTGATCAGCTGATCGGTGCCATGCGCCATGTCGCGACGCAGATGCTGGCCGATCCTGACGCCTGGCGCAGCGCCCCGCATTTCGCGCCGCGCCGCCGCCTTGATGAAACCCAGGCGGCGCGCAAGCCGGTGCTGGGCTATCGGGACAGCGCGGCGGCCTGAGCGGCCGCCTTGCCTTTCCCGGTGTGCGGCGGACAGGAAAAGGGCCGGCGGGGATGCCCCGCCGGCCCTTTTGCCATCATGGTGCCGGATGATCAGGCGGCGACGGTGCGACGCCGGCGCAGATTGGTGCCCACCAGGCCAAAGCCGGCGATCAGCATCGCCCAGCTTGCCGGTTCCGGCACGCCGGAGATGGTGCCGGCAATCGGGATCACGGTGCCGCTGATACGGTCCCACTGGCCGACCGTGTGGTTGTCGCTTTCATAGCCGCCAACCTGCGGACTTTCGGCGAAGACGATGCGATCGAACTTGGTGCCGCCGCGGGCATAGAAGTTCAGGAACGCATAGGGCTCGCCGCAGTTCTGGTTCGCGAAATTGCTGTTCGGGTTGCAATAATAATTGCTCGCCCCCGGCAGGCCGTTGATGAAGTTGCGCGCATCGCTGGCACTGAAGGTGAACAGCTCGGCACCCTTGCTGTAGAAGGTGACATTGTTGCCCCGATCCAGCGCCGACAGCCAGAACCCGAAATAGGTCACGCCGCCCGGCCTCGTGGTCGACAGATCAACGCTGTAGCCGGTATTGCTGAAGGTGACGGCATATTTGCCGGTGCCGCCAGCGCCGCCATATTCATCCGCATTCAGGATCTGTGCGCCGGTGTAGCTGCCGGTGAAGGCCGATCCGCCGAAATCGGTGACGAAATTCTGGCCGGTGCCGACGCTGCGGGAATTGAACGTCTCCACGCCCACGGCCTTGAAGCCGGACGTGCTGTTCTGGGCGCCGGCCACTTCGGATTCGAGCGAGACCGTGAATTTGCCGACGGCGTTGGCAGACGTGGCGCTGGCGATGGCGATCAGTGCCACTGCAGTGCGGAACGACATGGAAGGACCCCTTAATGCTTTCGTTTCGGATCAATGCTTTCAGATCCATTAATGAATGCAATAACATGCCGTTTCGGATATAAAAAGCAAACAATGGTCAATCAGTCGTTAGCGATGTTGACGATTATGACCAGCGGGCGATGACGCTGTAGCGGCTGCCATCTTTGCCCAAGCTGCTCTCAAACAACGAAAAACCGTCCACAAGCCAGGGCAGGGCCGGCACGGGTTCCGGTGGCCAGGCCGTGGCGGCGATCATGCCGCGGCTGCGCGCCAGGGTGATGTGGGGCACAAAGGCCCGCGGCTCCGGCGGCACGCCCACCCCGGCCAGCGCCGCATTCACGGCCTTGGCCAGCGCCGCGACCGCTGCCGCCGGCCGCACGCCCACCCACAAGGTGTCGATGCGGCCGCGATGTTCGAACAGGCCGGGATCGCCCAGTTCCGCCGTGAACGGGCGCATATTCACCCGGCCAAGCGCGGCGGCAATATCGGCCGCCTGGTGGCGATCGACCTCGCCGATGAACCGCAAGGTCAGGTGCAATTGCGCCGCTGTCTGCCAGCGCGCGCCGGCAACGCCGCCCATCACTGCCAGCAGGCCGGCCTTCACCGGTTCGGGCAGTTCCAGGCCGACGAACAGGCGCATCACTTCACCAGTTTCAGCTCGCGTTCCACCGAGGGCAGGATGCGGCTGACGATGATGGCCACGCCCTTTTCATTGGGGTGCATGCCATCGGCCAGCCGCACGCCGGGCTGCGCCGCCACGCCATCAAGGAAGAAGGGGTAAAGCGCCACGCCATTGGCCTTGGCCACGGCCGGGAACAGGCCTTCGAATTCGGCGACATAGGGCTTGCCCAGCGCCGGGTTGGCCCGCATGCCGGCCAGCAGCACCCGGGCGCCCCTCGCCTTGAACGCCTTCACCATCGCGTCGATATTTTCGCGCGCCGTCTTCGGCGGCTGGCCGCGCAGCATGTCGTTGGCACCCAGTTCCAGCACCACCAGATCGGGCCTGGCCTTCATGCCGCCCAGCACCCAATTCAGCCGCGCCCGCCCCTGCGTGCTGGTGTCGCCCGACACGCCGGCGCCCACCACCGTCACGTCGTGCCCCTTTGCCTTCAGCGCCTTTTCCAGCTGCGGCGCAAAGCCCTGGCCGGGCGGCAGCTGATAGCCGGCGGTCAGGCTGTCGCCATAGGCCAGCACGGTCAGCGGCCGGGCGACCGCCGCCTGCGACATGAACAGCGCCCCCAGCGCCACCGCCATCTGGTAAAGACGCGCTGCACCGCCTAATTCGGGCATGACTCAACTCCTCCACGGACATTCCCGGCCATGACCAGCCATATGGTGATCGAAGCGCGCGATGTCACCCTGCGGTTGGGCAGCGGCGATGCCGCAGTTGATGTGCTGCGCGGCCTGTCGCTGGATGTGCCGGCCGGCCAGCGCCTTGCCATTCTGGGGCCGTCCGGCTCTGGCAAATCCTCAGTGATGGCGGTGCTGTCGGGAATGGAGCGCGCCAGTGGCGGCAGCGTGCGCGTTGCTGGTGCTGATTTCACCCGGATGGACGAGGATGGTCTCGCCCGCGCCCGCCGTGGCCGCATCGGCATCGTGCTGCAGGCCTTCCACCTGATCCCCACCATGACGGCGCTGGAAAATGTCGCGGTGCCGCTGGAACTGGCCGGCGAGAGCGAACCGCAGGCCCGCGCCCGTGCCGAGCTGGAGGCTGTCGGCCTCGGCCATCGCCTCAACCACTACCCCACCCAGCTGTCGGGCGGGGAGCAGCAGCGTGTCGCCATCGCCCGCGCTCTGGTTGGCCGCCCGGCGCTGATCTTTGCCGATGAGCCGACCGGCAATCTGGATGCCGCCACCGGCGCTGCCATCATCGCTCTGCTGTTCGGCCGCCTTGCCGAAACCGGCGCGACGCTTGTGCTGATCACCCACGACGCCGATCTGGCGCCGCTGTGCGACCGCATCATCACCATGCGCGACGGTCGTATCGTCGAGGATCGGATGAACCTGGCGCAAGCCGCCGAATGACTACCGTGCAATGACAGGGAAAAAAGCATGACCGTTTTCAGCTATTTCGATGGCACCGACGAGCTGGAGGCCTATCTGGCGCTGCCGGCCGGCGACGGCCCGCATCCGTGCGTGCTGATCGCGCCGAACTGGGTGGGCCAGACCCCGTGGGACAACCGCGTTGCCGACAAGCTGGCCGCGCTGGGCTATGCCGCCATGGCCATCGATGTTTATGGCAAGGGCCGCCGCGGCGATCCCGCCGGTGACAACAGCGCCCTGATGGGCCCGTGGGTGCAGGATCGCGCCGCGCTGCGCCGCCGGTTGATGGCCGCAGTCGATGCCGCCGCCGGCCTGTCGCAGGTGGATGCGGGGCGCATGGCGATCATCGGCTATTGCTTCGGCGGCCTGTGCGCGCTCGATGTCGCGCGCGCCAGCGATCCGCGCATCAAGGCGGCGGTGAGCTTCCACGGCATCTACACGCCGCCGAACATTGGGGAACAGGCCCCGATCACTGCCAAGGTGATGGTGCTGCACGGCTGGAACGATCCCTACACGCCGCCGCAGGATCACCATGCGCTCGCCGCCGAACTCACCGCCGCCGGCGCCGATTGGCAGATCCATGCCTATGGCGGCACCTATCACAGCTTCACCAACGAACATGCCAATGCGCCGGGCACGGCCATGTACAACCCGGATGCCGATCGCCGCTCGTGGACGGCGATGACCGGCCTGCTGGCAGAAGTGCTCTGACCCTCGCGCTGCGCCTGGCCTTGCGGGAATTGCGCGGCGGGCTCGCCGGCCTGCGCATCCTGGCCGTGTGCCTGGTGCTCGGCGTCGCCGCGCTGGCCGGGGTCGGCAGCCTCGCCAGCGCGATCAACGCCGGGCTGGCCGAGCGCGGCCAGTTTCTGCTGGGCGGCGATGTGGCGCTGCGCGTGTCCGGCCGGCTGCCGACACCGCAACAGCGCATCGCGGCCGAGGCGCTGGGCACCGTTGGCCAGGTCACCAAGCTGCGCGCCATGGTCAGCAAGGCGGGCGGCGAGGATTCGGTGCTGGCCGAGGTCAAGGCCGTCGATGCCAGCTGGCCGCTCTATGGCAAGGTCATCCTGTCGGGCGGCGGCCGCATCGGCCCGGGGCGCGCCGCCGTGCAGCAGGCGCTGGCCGACAGGCTGGGCCTGAAGCCGGGCGATCGCATCCGGCTTGGCGAGGCCGAGATGGCCTATGTCGGCACGCTGGACGAGGAGCCTGACCGCGCCGGTGATGGGTTCGGCTTCGGCCCCGGCATCGTTGTCGACCAGTCTGATCTGGATCGTGCCGGGCTGATCACGCTGGGCAGCCTCTACACCAGCGAACTGCGCGTGAAGCTGAAGCCGGGGGTGGCGCTTGCCACCGCGCGGGAGCGGCTGGACGCTGTGGCCAGTGACGGCGCCCGCGTGCGCGATCGCAGCAATGGCGCGCCGGGCACACGCAATTTCGTCAGCCAACTCGGCCAGTTTCTCAGCTTGGTTGGCCTCACCGCGCTGGTGGTGGCGGGCGTCGGCGTCGCCGGCGGCGTTTCGGCCTATCTGGGTGCGCGCACCCGCACCATCGCCACGCTGAAAGTGCTGGGGGCCGACAGCGCCACGGTGCGCGCCGTCTATCTGTGGCAGCTGGCGCTGGTTTCGGCCGGGGCGGTGCTGATCGGCCTTGTCATCGGGGCGGCCATTCCCGGCCTGGTCGCGCGGGTCGCGGCGGCCACCCTGCCGGTGCCGCCAGCCACCGGCCTGCAGTGGGGCGCGCTGGCGCAGGCGGCCTGGTATGGCATTGCCGTGGCGCTGGCCTTCGCGCTGTGGCCGCTGGCGCAAGGCGCGGCGATGCCGGCGGCGCGGCTGCTGCGCAGCCTCACCGAACAGCGGGCCCGGCCGGATGCGGCAACGCTGGCGATCATCACTGCTGCCGCTGTTTCGGTGCTGGCGCTGGTCGTGTGGTTGGCCGATGAGCGTCTGTTCGTCATGGGCTTCCTGGCCGGCGCCATGGGGCTGATCGCCGTGCTGTGGGCGCTGGCGGCGGCGGTGAAATGGCTTGCCGCCCGCGCGCCCCGGCCGAAGGGCACGCTGGCCCGGCTGGCCTTGTCCAACCTGCATCGCCCCGGCGCGCCGACGCGCAATCTGGTGGTGGCGCTGGGCCTTGGCCTCACCCTGTTCGCGACGCTGGCCACGATCGAGGGCAATCTCGACAGCCAGATCAACCGCACCATTCCCAAAAAGGCGCCGAGCTTCTTCGTGCTCGACATTCCCAACGATCAGAAACCGGCCTTTGCCGCCCTCGTCGCGCGCATCGCGCCGGGCGCGCAGACGGTGATCGTGCCCAGCTTGCGCGGGCCGGTGACGGCGGTGAACGGCGTGCCGGCCGAACAGATCAAGGCCGGTGCGGAAGGCTGGATCCTGCGCGGTGATCGCGGCCTGTCCTATGCCGCCGATTTTCCGCCGGCCAACACGCTGGTTTCGGGAAAATGGTGGCCGCGCGATTATGTCGGCCCGCCGCTGATCTCGCTGGATGATCAGGCGGCCCAGGCGCTCGGCCTGAAGGTGGGCGACAGCCTCACCGTCTCCGTGCTGGGCGTGGAGATCACCGCCAAAATCGCCAACACGCGGAAGATCGACTGGCAATCGCTGGGCTTCAACTTTGCGATATTGTTCGCGCCCGGCACGCTGGAGCAGGCGCCGCACGGCTGGATGGCGACCGTGCAGGTGCCCACCGACAAGGAACGCGCCATCGCGCGGGCGTTGACGGCGCAATTCCCCACCGCATCGGTGGTGCGGGTGAAAGACGTGATCGGCCAGGTGCAGACGCTGCTGGGCCAGCTGTCTGCCGCGATCCGGGCTGCGGCCAGCGTCACGGTTGCCGCCGGCATCGCCGTGCTGGTGGGGGCGCTGGCGGCGGGCGCGCGGGCGCGCACCTATGATGCGGTGCTGCTGAAGCTGCTGGGTGCCACGCGCGGCCAGGTGGCGCGGGCGACGCTGGCCGAATATGGCCTGCTCGCCGCCATCGTCGCCGGGCTGGCGCTGGTGCTGGGCAGCCTTGCCGGCTGGTTCGTCGTCACCCAGATCTTCAAGCTGGATTGGACGCCGGATTGGCCGCGCGTGCTGCTCACCGTCGGCATCGGCGGGGTGGTGACGGTGGTGCTGGGCCTTGCCGGCAACTGGCGGGCGCTCTCGGCCCGGCCGGCCACCGTGCTGCGACAGTATTGACGCCCCACAACATTGCCATCCAGTCATTGAAAATTCAGGCAGGATGCCCGATATTGTGTGTGTGTTCGGCGGGTGCCGGTCACAGGAGGAATTTTCAATGGCCAATAACGTGGACCCCCGGCTTGGTGCCTTCCGGGCCCCCGGTGCGATCGATGCCGGTTATGATGCCGGCCTGCGCAGCTATATGCTGTCGATCTACAATTATATGGCGTCGGGCGTGCTGCTCACCGGCATCGTCGCGCTGCTGGTGTATTCGACGCCGTCGCTGTTTGCGGTGTTCTTCAACGAGATCGGTCGCCCGACCATCCTTGGCTGGGCTGCCATGCTCTCCCCGCTGGGCATCATCCTGGGCATGAACTTCGGCCTGGCGCGCATGAGCGAAGGCACGCTGAAGTCGCTGTTCTGGGCGTTTGCCGCGCTGATGGGCGTGTCGATGAGCACGATCTTCGCCCGCTACACCGGTGCGTCGATCGCGCAGACCTTCTTCGTGACGGCCGCCTCGTTCGCCGGTCTCAGCCTTTATGGTTACACCACCAAGCGTTACCTGTCGGCGATGGGCCGCTTCTTCATCATGGGCCTGATCGGCATCCTGGTGGCATCGGTGGTCAACATCTTCATGCACTCGACCGGGCTGCAGCTGGCGATCAACATCCTTGGCGTGTTCATCTTCGCCGGCCTGACCGCCTATGACACGCAGCGCCTGCGCGACCTCTACTATCAGGTGGCCGGCACCGATTTCGCCGGCAAATCGGCGGTGCTGGGTGCGCTCACCCTGTACCTGAACTTCATCAACCTGTTCCAGTTCCTGCTCAGCTTCATGGGCAACCGCGACTGATCGCGGGCAGAATCGGTCAAATGACAAGGCCCGGCGGGGAAACCTGCCGGGCCTTTTTCGTGCTGGCGTGGACGGTCAGGCCGCCGCTGCCGCTTCCACCCAGTCGATCCGGTCTTGCCCGAAATGCATCTGGCCGGCGACAAAGCAGGTCGGCGCGCCGAACACGCCGCGCGCCACGGCGGCCTCCGTGTTGGCGATCAGCCTCGCCTTCACCTCGGCCTCCTGCGCCAGCGCCAGCAGCGCCGCCGCGTCATGACCGCCGGCGCTGAGCATCTCGGCCACTTGTTCCACCTCGGCCATGTTGCGCTGCTGCTGCCACATGCCGGCAAACAGCGTGTCGGCCACGGCATCAAAGCGCGCATCGCCTTGCAGGCCGGCGAGGATGCGCATCATCACCAGCGTGTTGATGGGGAAATAGGGGTTCATCGCGAGTGCGATGCCATCGCGGGCGGCAAAGCGCGCCATGTCCTCGCCCATCCAGCGCCCCTTGGCGGCGACCTGGCCGGGAGGGGCGCCGCCCGTGGCCTTGAACACGCCGCCCAGCAGGATCGGCACCGGCACCAGCGCGGCACCGGTGCGCGCTGCCACACCCTTCAGCCGGTGCCAGGCGAGATAGGCGGTGGGCGAACCCACGTCGAAAAGGAATTCGATGGTCTGTGGCATGCGTGTTTCCTTACCAGCGTTCGATCCAGGGTCTCAGGTCAAGCTCGTGCGTCCAGGCGCTGCGCGGCTGCTGGTGGAGGCGCACATATTCGGCGGCAATGGCATCGGGGTTCAGGATGCCATCGGTGTCCTTCAGGGCATAACGCTCAGGGAAGTTGCTGCGGATGAAATCGGTGTCGATGGCGCCATCGATGATGCTGTGGATCACATGGATGCCCTTCGGCCCCAGTTCGCGCGCCATCGCCTGGGCAAGGCTGCGCAGCGCGAACTTGCCGCCGGAAAAGCCGGCAAAGCCTGCTGATCCGCGCAACGAGGCTGTGGCGCCGGTGAAGATGATCGTGCCCCGGCCGCGCGGCACCATGCGGCGGGCGGCTTCGCGGCCGGTGATGAAGCCGGCCAGCGCGCACATTTCCCAGATCTTGCGGTAACGGCGCACCGTTTCATCCAGGATCGGCATCGGCGAATTGGCGCCGATGTTGAACACCAGCACCTCCAACGGGCCGATCTCGCGCTCGACCCGGTCAAACAGGGCGATCATCGCATCTTCATCGCGGGCGTCGGCACCGATGGGCACGCAGCGGTTCCCGGCCGCCGCTATGGCTGCGGCCAGCGGCTGCAACGCCTCGCCAGAGCGCCGCACCGGCACAGCCGTGAGCCCGATGCCGGCAAAGGCCGCCGCCGCCGCGCCGCCGGTGGCATCGCCGGCCCCGATGATGACAGCAGCGCCGGTCATGCGGCCTTCTCCATGCTCATCAGGCCGCCCATGCCGCCGCTGCCGCCACTGGCAACCAGCACCTGCATCTGGGCCAGCCCGTCCGGCTTGTCTGCAATTGCACTCATTCCACTGTCTCCAGCCGGGCATGGGCCTCGTCCAGCATGAAGCGCAGCGCGGCCAGGCGGCTGCTGCCCAGCCGGGCCTCGACCACGTCCTGCGCCGCCAGCCAGCCGGCATGGGCAGCGCCGCGGCGCGCGTGGCCCGCGTCTGTCAGCCACACCAGGCGGCCGCGGCGATCGTCCGGATCGATCTGGATGCGGATCAGCCCGTCAGCCACCAGCGGCTTGACCAGGCGCGACACGGTGGAGGCATCCGCCGCCAGCTGCACGGCCAGCGCGCCAATGGCCAGACCCCGCCGCCGCGACAGGCAGGCGAGCAGGCCATATTGGCCAATGGTCAGGCCATGACGGCCCAGCGCGTCATCATAAATCTGGCTGACCTGGCGCGACAGGCGCCGCACCTTGGCAGCGGTGCACAGGCCGCCGGGGCCAGGCGGGGGCGCGGCTTTCGACTCGGCATGGGCTTGGTTCATGCCGGCAGGATAAGCTGCAATTGCAGATAATCAATCGCGCGCCCGCAAGGCGGCGAGGGCTGCCGGCGTGTCGATATCGTCCAGCACCGCGTCCGATGGCGCCGGCACTGCCGTGACCGCAAATTCGTCCATCACGGCGCGGCCGCCCACATCGCCGGCCAGCGCCAGCAGCCGGGGAAAGGCGGCACGCGGCCAACGCACGGGGTGGCCGCGCCGCCCCTCCCAACTGGGCAACACGATCTGGCCGGGCGTCAGGGCGAGCGCGCGGATCAGTGCCGGCTCCACGCGCGGCATGTCGGCCAGAAACAGCAGCGCCGCATCCCAATCGGACGGCACGGCGGCGATGCCGGCGGCAAGGCTGCGGCCCATGCCGTCGGCCCAATCAGCCGCGGTGACGAAGCGCGCCGGCCGACCACCAAGCGCCGCCCGCACCGCCTCGCCGTCGTGGCCCAGCACGATGACGGGCGCGCCCAAGCCGGCGGCCGCGATGGCATCGACAACGTGGGCGATGATCGGCCGGCCCTGCCAAGGTTCCAGCAGCTTGTGCGGCCCGCCCATGCGGCTGGCGCGGCCGGCTGCCAGCACGACGGCGCCCACCTGGCCCGGCGCGCTGGCGATGGCGCGTGGTTCCGGGCGCTCGGCCTCCGGCAGCAGGCCGCCGTCGCCCAGGGCGGCAATGCTGGCGCTGGTCACCGGCAGGCCGGCGTGCAGCTGTTCCAATACCAGATCAAGGCCATTGCGCTTGGGGCTGCGCGCGCAGCCGGGCAGGCCGATCACCGGCCGCGCGCCAAGCCGGCCCAGCACCAGCAGATTGCCGGGATCAACCGGCATGCCCAGCCGTTCGACATGCCCGCCCGCCTTCAGGATCGCCTGCGGGATGACATCGCCGCGATCAACCGTTGCCGATGCGCCGGCGATCAGCACAAGATCGCCGCTGGCACCCGCCAGCGCGGCAGCCAGCGCATCGCCATCGTGGGGGCAGGGGGGCAGCGCCGTCAGGCTGCCGCCCAGTGCCGCCAGCCGCGCCGCCGTCACCTGCGCCAGCTTGGCCAGTGCCTTGGGCGTGGTGCCGGGCAGGGTGGTGGCGATCAGCGTGGCCGCCAGCGGCCGGAACGCCGCCAGCTGCAACGGCCGCGCGGCCGCGATGGCGCGGGCCAGCGCCGCCCCGGCGACGGCATAGCGGATGGTCTTGATGGTGGCGACGATGGTGCCGGCGCTGACCCGCATGCCGCTGGCCAGCGTGGCCAGCGTGATGGCCTCGTCAACAGCGTTCACGGCGGCGACCACGCCGCCCGGGGCCAGGAACAGGCCGTCGGCGGTGGCGGCCAGATTGACGCGGCCGTGCACCGGAGCCAGCGCGGCAAGGCCGGTGCCGGCCAGGGCGGCGGCGAGCTGCTGCGCGGCCGCATCTTCCGCCACATCGCCGGCCGACAGCCGCGCGACGACCAGTTCGGTGAGGCCGGCTGCCGCCGCTTCGGCCAAGTCTGGCGCGGTCAGCACATGGCCCTTGGGCAGCCGGCGCGCGCCGATGCGCTGGCCGTGCGCCAGCAGCGCGCCCTGGGCCTCAGCCAGCGGAACCGGCCCGAATTTCATGGGGTGAGCGCGTGTCTCCACGCCGCCGTCATCTGCGCCGCGATCGACAGCGCGATCTCGGCCGGGCCCACCGCGCCGATGGCGAGGCCGGCCGGGCCGTGGATGCGGGCCAGATCATCGGCGGCAAAGCCTTGCGCCGCCAGCCGTTCCAGCCGGGCGGCGTGGTTCTTCCGGCTGCCCAGTGCAGCGATATAATGCGCTGGCGACCGCAGCGCGGCGGCGAGCGCGACATCATCGATCTTGGGATCGTGGGTGAGGGCAACCACGGCCGACGCCGCATTGAGCAGGCCGGGCAGCACCTCGTCGGGCCAGCGCCGGTCGAGCGCCAGGCCGGCGAAGCGGTCGTCGGCGGCGAACAGCCCACGCGGATCAATCACCGTGGCGGCAACGCCCAGGCCCTCGGCCAGCGGCACCAGCGCCTGCGCGATATGGACAGCGCCAATGATGAACAGCTGGCGCGGCGGCGGATAGCGGCGCACGAACGGGCCGGCATCGCCGATCACTGCCTGTCCCGTTGCCGGATCGCTGCTGACGGCCACCATGGTGCCGGCGGCGGTGCCGGACAGGATGGCGGCCACCGTCTCCGGCGACAGCGCATCGCCGGCCAGCCGCTGCACCAGGATGGCGATGCGCCCGCCGCAGGCGAGGCCAGCCGTCCACGCCACGGTATCGGCAACGCCATAATCCAGCTGGGCGTGGCCGGCCTCGGCGGCGATCAGATCCTGTGCGGCCAGGATGACATCGGCTTCCACGCAGCCACCCGACACGCTGCCGGCGAACAGGCCGTCGTCGCGCACGGCCAGATGGCTGCCCTCGCGGCGCGGGGCCGAGCCCCATGTGGAAATCACCGTGGCGATGGCGACGCCGTGCCCGGACAGCTGCCAGGCCAGCGCCGTGGCCAGTGTCGCCAGATCCTCGTCGCGGCCGGCGCCGGCCGGGGTCACAGCCATTGCCATGCCAGAAAGGCCAGCGTGATCAGGATCAGGCCGGCGCCCCAGACCAGCGGTGAAACCCCACCCGCTGCTGCGGCCGGCGCGCTGGCGGCGGCCGGTTCGGCCGGCGCAGGTGCCGCCGCTGCCGCTGCCGGCGGTGCTTCCACCTCGGCCTTCAGCTTGGCGAAAAAGCCTTCGGCATATTGCCGCGCCGCCCCTTCGACGAGGCGCGCACCCAGCTGCGCCAGCTTGCCGCCCACCTGGGCCTTCACGTTGTAGGTCAGCCGGGTCGTGTCCGGGCCGATCACGCTGAGCACGACATCGGCGCTGCCCTTGGCAAAGCCGGCCACGCCGCCCTTGCCTTCGCCCACCAGCCGATAGCGTTCGGGGGCGACAATATCCTCAAGCCGCACCGTGCCGGCAAAGCGCGCCCGCACCGGGCCGACCTTGGCCTGCATCTGGCCATCGAAGGTCGGCACATCGCCTTCGCTGCGGGTCAGGCTTTCGACACCGTCGATGCAGCGCGCCAGCACGTCGGGATCGTTGAGCGCGGCCCACAGCCGATCACGCGGGGCGGCAATTTCGACTGATCCTGCAAGATCCATGAACCTGTCTTCCGGCTGAAGGGAACCCTCTGCCCGCCGTTCTGTTCCAAGCCAAGGCGCATGGCAAGCCAACTGACCCGGCGATTTGTCGATTGCGCCTGCAGGCCAATACGTTAATAATTGATTGACGTTTGACGGTTCGGTAATTGAATGCGCGGGTCAAGGGGGTCACCATGAATGCCGCCGACGTGAAGAGCGAGCTGGCGCCCGACGAGGTGATCGTGCGCGGCACGATGAAGTGGTTCGATCCGGTGCGCGGCTATGGCTTCATGGTGCCGGTGGCCGGCGATGGCAGCGATGTGCTCGTCCATTTCAGCCTGGTGCGTGATCTGGGCCGGCGCTCGTTGCCGGAAGGGGCCACGCTCACCTGCACGGTCGTGGACCGTGATCGCGGGCGGCAGGCGCGGCGCATCCTCGATCTCGATCTGTCCACGGCGGTCGGACCTGATCCCGAAACGGCGGCGGCGCGCGCGGCTGACCGGGTGAATCCCGCAGCCATGCTGGCGGCGGCCGGCCCGTTCGAGCCGGTTGCGGTGAAGTGGTTCAACCGGCTGAAGGGCTATGGCTTTGTCATCCGCCCGGGCAGCGAGGAGGATATCTTCATCCACATGGAAACGCTGCGCCGCGCCGGACTGGGCGAAGTGCAGCCCGGTCAACTGCTGGAAGTGCGGGTGGCCCCGGGACACAAGGGCCCATTGGCTGTTGCGGCACAACCGGCTAATAATCCGGAGTGATGACAAAACCCGCCCGTATCCATTCGCTTTTCCTGTTCGCACTGGCAGCCGCGGCTGGCCCGGTCTGGGCGGCAAGCCCTTGCCCCAATGTCGGCCTGACGCAGACGCGGGTGGCCTTTGAAACCGCCAAGGGGCGTTTCACCTATCGCATCGAAGTGGCGCAAACGGCGGACCAGCAGGCCTGCGGGATGATGTTCCGGGACAAGATGGGCCGTGACACCGGCATGTCCTTCCCGATGGTGCCGGCCCGCGCCACCGGCTTCTGGATGGAAAACACCGCGCTGCCGCTGGATATCATCTTCGTGTCGCCGTCGGGCCGTGTGCTCAATGTCAAGCGCGGCGAGCCCTATTCGCGCGAAGTGCTCGAATCGGCCGGCGCTGCGGGTGACGTGATCGAACTGGCCGCCGGGGAAGCCGAACGCATCGGGCTGAAGCCGGGCGACCGCGTGCGGCGCTGACAGCAGCGCCGATCCGGGAGGCGGCGCGGTCTGACCTCAGCGGGCGCCGGGATCGAGCAGCCTCTGCCACCAGGTCTGGCGCGTGACCTGCGAACCGCGATGCACCTCGATCGTCCAGTGCGGCAGGTCTGACGGGGTCACTTCCTCGCCCGACCGGTTGACCACCACCACACGCTCATAGCCCTGCGCATCATTGCGCAGCGCCAGGGCATGGATCCCGTCATCAAACTGGAATTCGTGGCCGCCGGTGGCCATCAGGTCGATCAGCGACGGCGGCGTTGCCAGCCAGCCGGGGCCGGAAATGCGTTCCAGCACCGGGCCGGCAGGTGTTTCAACCGCCTTCAGGGATGTTACCGTATATCGCGCCATAACCACCTCAATGATCGGGTGGAGTCCACAACGCAACTGGCGTCATTCCCGCAGTGGCACCCTGTCTCGCTGCACCATGGCAGCGGCCGGATGCAGCCGATCAGCGGCGGAAGAAGCGGCGCTGGTTCATCGGCATCGGCGCCGTCTTCTCGCGGAACACGATGCGGCCCTTGTCGAGGTCGTAAGGCGTCATCTCGACATGCACACGGTCACCCACGATCGAACGGATGCGGTTCTTGCGCATTTTGCCGGCGGTGTAGGCGATGATTTCATGCTCGTTTTCCAGCTTCACGCGGAAACGCCCGTCGGGCAGGATTTCGGTGATTTCACCTTCAATCCGGATGATTTCCTCTTTGGGCATGATTAGGCCTGACGTCCGCTGGCAAAGGGCATAAATTTCCTGTGGTAAAGCTGCCACCGGCGTGATCATCACCGTGGCCGGCCTGCCCCATGGCGTGAATGGCCTGAAAAAGCAAGCCTTCCCCCTTGGCAAGCCGGCCGCTTCCACGGCAAGTGTGGCCCTGCACCCACAGCAAATTGCCAAGGAACCGCCCGATGAAGACCCGCGCCGCCGTCGCCTTCGCCGCCAACCAGCCGCTGGAGATCGTCGAAGTGGATCTTGACGGCCCCAGGGCCGGCGAAGTGCTGGTGGAGATCATGGCCACCGGCATCTGCCACACCGATGCCTACACGCTGGAAGGCAAGGATTCCGAAGGCATTTTCCCGTCGATCCTGGGCCATGAGGGCGCCGGCATCGTGCGCGAGGTGGGGCTTGGGGTCACCAGCGTTGCGCCCGGCGATCATGTCATCCCGCTCTACACGCCGGAATGCCGGCAGTGCAAAAGCTGCCTTTCGGGCAAGACCAACCTGTGCACCGCCATCCGCGCCACGCAGGGCAAGGGCCTGATGCCCGATGGCACGACGCGCTTTTCGTACAAGGGGCAGCCCATCTTCCACTACATGGGCTGCTCCACCTTTTCGAACTTCACCGTGCTGCCCGAGATCGCCGTGGCCAAGATCCGCACCGACGCGCCGTTCGACAAGGCCTGCTACATCGGCTGCGGGGTGACGACCGGGGTGGGCGCGGTGGTGAAGACAGCGAAGGTGGAGCCCGGCGCGCGCTGCATCGTCTTCGGGCTGGGCGGCATCGGCCTCAACGTCATCCAGGGCCTGAAGCTGGTGGGGGCGGACCAGATTGTCGGGGTGGACATCAACCCCGACCGTGAAGCCTGGGGCCGCCAGTTCGGCATGACCCACTTCGTCAACCCGAAGGACGTGGCTGGCGACATGGTCGCGCACCTCGTCGCGCTCACCGATGGCGGGGCGGATTACACCTTCGATTGCACCGGCAACACCGATGTGATGCGCACCGCGCTGGAGGCCAGCCATCGCGGCTGGGGTGAGAGCATCATCATCGGCGTCGCCGAGGCCGGCAAGGAAATCGCCACCCGCCCGTTCCAGCTGGTGACGGGCCGCGTTTGGAAAGGCAGCGCCTTCGGCGGCGCCAAGGGCCGCACCGATGTGCCGAAGATCGTCGATTGGTACATGAACGGCAAGATCGCCATCGATCCGATGATCACCCACGTCCTCAGCCTTGAAGACATCAACCAGGCCTTTGATCTGATGCATGCGGGCAAGAGCATCCGCAGCGTGGTGGTCTATTGATGCAGACGCTGTCGCGCGCGGCCTGCCACGGCGGGGTGCAGAGCTTTCATGCCCACGACAGCGCAGCCTGCGACGGCGCGATGCGCTTCGGCCTGTTCGTGCCGCCGGGGGATGGCCCGTTTCCGCTGCTGTGGTGCCTCGCCGGCCTGACCTGCAACGAGGAGACGTTCGCGATCAAGGCCGGCGCGCAGCGGCTGGCGGCGGAACTGGGCCTGATGCTGGTGACCCCTGACACCAGCCCGCGCGGGGAGGGTGTGGCCGATGATCCGGCCTGGGACATGGGACAGGCGGCCAGCTTCTACCTCGATGCCACGAACGCGCCGTGGGCCGCGCATTTCCGGATGCGCACATGGCTGATCGACGAGCTGCCGGCGCTGATCGCGGCGCATTTTCCTGCCGACATGGCGCGGCAGGGCATCACCGGCCACAGCATGGGCGGCCATGGCGCGCTGACGCTGGCGCTGAAGCACCCGGGCGTTTTCCGCAGCGTCTCCGCCTTCGCGCCGATTGTGGCGCCCAGCCAGGTGCCGTGGGGGCAGAAGGCGCTGCCGCTCTATCTGGGTGACGATCCGCAGGCGTGGGCCGCGCATGATGCCTGCGCCCTGATCGACGCCGGAGCGCGGGTGCCGGAACTGCTTGTCGATCAGGGTGAGGCCGACGCGTTCCTCGCCGCGCAACTGCAGCCGGAGCGACTGGAAGCCGCCTGCACCCGCACCGGCATCCCGCTCACCCTGCGCCGGCATGCGGACTATGATCATGGCTATTGGTTCGTGCAGAGTTTCGTGGCGGACCATCTGAGGTGGCACGCGGCGCGGTTAGGCTAGATCGCCCGCGCCACCGGCACTTCGATCAGGGTCGGCGCATCGCTCGCCAGCGCGGTCTGGAATGCTTCGATCAGCGCCGGAATGGAATCCACCCGCACGCCCGTCACGCCGTGCGCGGCCGCCAGCGCCATGAAGTCGATCGCCGGCTCCTGCAGGTCCATCGCCACGAACCGGCCTTCGCGGGCGCTGTGATCGCCGATGGCGCGGGTGCGTTGCTTGAGGATGCGGTAGGAGGCGTTGTTGAACACGATGGTGACAACCGGCAGCTGGTAGTGCGCGCATGTCCACAGCGCGGCGGCGGAATACATCAGGCTGCCGTCGCCGGAGAGTGCCACCACCGGCCGGTCGGGTTTGGCCAGCTTGATGGCGGCAGCCTGCGGCAGGGCGACACCGATGCCGCCGCCGCGCATGCCGAACCAGCTGTCGGGCCGGGTGGCGGGCAGCAGGCTGCGCACCATGTTCATGCCGGAGGACAACAGCTCCTCGATGATGATGGCGTCATCCGGCATGACCTCGCCCAGCCGCTTCAGCACCGCCATGGGATCGAGCGGCTGCGCGGCCATCGCCGCCTCGGCCTTGGCCAGCAGCGCGGCCTTTGCTTCGGCAATCTTTGCCTCCACCTCGGCACGGCGGGCCGCACCGCAGCCGGCCACCAGCGCCGTCAGTTCCGGCAGCGTCGCCTTCGGGCAGCCCTGGATGGCGGCGGTGGCGGCGAAATTCTTGCCGATCTGCCATGGCTCGTCATCGAGATGCACGAGCTTCGTGCCGGGGCCGAGCGCCTCCACACCGGTGGCCTGGCTTTGCGTCAGCAGATCAGCGCCAATGCTGATCAGCAGGTCGTGGGTCTGCATCACGCTGCGCAGCGCCGGCGTCATGCGCGGCACGGTGCCGGCGAACAGCGGGTGGTTGGTCGGAAAGGCGGCGCGGTTGGCCATGCCCTCCATGTACACCGGCGCGCCCACGGCCTCGGCAAAGGCGACGGCCTCGGCAAAGGCGTCGCGGTTGGCGATGCAGTCACCGGCGAAGATCACCGGCGTCTGCGCGGCGCGGATCAGGTCGGCGGCTTTTGCAAGCTCGGCCGCATCGCCGCGCAAGGCAGCGCCAATCCGGGTCGGCGCACCGATGTCGAGGCCGTCAGGTGCCATGGCGGTCAGCACGTCGCCGGGGATGGAGAGGAACACCGGGCCGGTGGGGGCCGTGAGCGCCACCTTGGCGGCGCGGCGCACGGCGCGGGGCAGTTCTTCGATGCTGCTGACTTCGAACGACCATTTGCACAGCGGCCGCGCCATCGTCGCCAGATCGTCCCACAGCAGCGGTTCGGTCAGGCGGATCGACATGTCCTGCTGGCCGGCGGTCACCAGCACCGGCGCGCCGGCCTTGGCGGCGTTGTAAAGCATGCCCATGGCATTCCCGAGGCCCGGCGCGGCGTGGAGGTTGCACACCGCCAGCTTGCCCGTCGCCTGCGCCCAGCCATCGGCCATGCCCATCACCACCACCTCGTTGAGGCCAAGGACATAGCGCAGCCGGTCTTCCACCACGAAGGCATCGAGCAGCGGCAGCTCGGTGGTGCCGGGGTTGCCGAAGATCACCTCCACCCCTTCGGAATGGAGGATGTCGAGGAACAGATGCTTGCCGGCAATCGTCACGGGATCAGCTCGCCCTCGGTCACCGGCGGCAGCCGCACACTGCCATCCAGCAGCGGCGCGCCCGGCAGATAGGCGCGGAACATCAGCACGAACGGGCCCTTTGGCGCCGGCAGCCAGTTGACGACGCGTTCGCCCGACGGCTGGGCGTGCTGCACGAACAGTTCGATACTGCCGTCGCGTTCCGGGCGCAGATGTTCGGACCGGTCACCCACGGCAAAGCGGTTGAGCGCATTGGGCACGAAGAACAGCCGGCCATCGGGTTCGGCCTGGTACATGGTCAGCGACCAGAAGCCGCCCACCGGCAGCCGCGCCGGGATCTTCACCCGCCAGCTCTTCTCGCCGGTGAGCGGCTTGCCGTCGCCATCGCTGCGCGCCGAGACATACATCGCCTCCACCCGCGGCAGCGCCGCCAGGCCGCCCAGCGCCACCATGCTGCGCAGATCATCATCCTCGCCATAAAGCGCCATGTTGAACGGCGGATAGATCCAGCCGTCGATGCCCTTGCCGTTGAGCAGGCCGCCTTTCAGCTCGGCGATCAGGGCCGGCAGGCTGTCGTTCCACAGTTTCTGCTGTTCAGGCGTCAGCTGGTCCCAATCCTGGCCGATGCCGCTGCCGGCGAAGCTGGCGGCGCGCGCCTTGAGCAGTTCGTCGCCCGAGCGGGCGATGGCGGCGTTGACCACGCTGAGGAAGGTCTTGCCATCCGGCAGGGTGGGCGGTGCCAGATCGAGCGGCGGCACGGCGTTCAGGGCGGAGATGGTGAAGCGGGTCAGCCCGTCGGCGGCGGCCGGCAGATCATCCTCGCCATTGACGATCACCCGCACCAGCAGCCAGGCGTCGTTGGAGGGGGAGCGCACCACCTCGACACCGGCCGGCAGATCGCCGCGCCAGCCCGGGCCGACGATGGCATAGCGGCCGCCGCCAGCGCCATTGCTCCGCGTGCCAAGCACGGCGACGACATCGCTGGTGATGCTCATCAGCGCGGCCGAATGATAGCGCTTGAGCGGCGGGATGGTGAAGAACACCGGGCCCTGGCTGAGATCGAGCCAGGCCGAGCCGTAGAGCGTGTCGTTGTTGGGCGTGGTGATCTCGCGCGTGGTGGCATCGGCCAGGGTGACGCGCGGGATCATGGCGTTGATGCCGGTGCCAAAGCCCGCTTCGGCGACGCGGCGGCTCTGCAACTGGCGGGTGCGCAGCATTTCATACGGGGCAAAGCCAAAGCGGAAGGCGCGGCGCAGGGCCTGGATTTCCGGCGTGTCGGGCAGCGGCGCCGGGGTCTTCACGGCCGGTGCGGCGGGCTTGGCGACGGGCTTTGGCATCGGCTTCGCAACCGAATTCGCCGGCGCTTTCACGGCCGGTTTGGCCGGCGCGGCCGCCAGCGGCGGGGCCAGCATGGCGATGGTGGCGGCGACAAGTCCCCAATGGCGGCGCATTTGCCTCTCCCTGATCATTTTGCCCGTCAATGCCTGTGGGGGTGGGCGGCGTAAAGTGCGAGATGTCGAATCCCGTCATGCAGGAGCCCGAAAGATGAGCGAAGCCTATATCGTTGCCGCCAAGCGCACCGCCGGGGGCCGCCGCGGCGGCATGCTGCGCGATTGGCATCCCGCCGATCTGGCCGGCAAGGTGCTGGATGCGCTGGTCGCCGAAACCGGTGCCGATCCGGCGCTGATTGAAGATGTGATCATGGGCTGCGTTGGCCAGGCCGGCCAGCAATCAACCAACGTCGCCCGCAACGCCGTGCTCAGCTCCAGCCTGCCCGAATCGGTGCCGGGCACCAGCGTCGACCGCCAGTGCGGTTCCTCGCAGCAGGCGCTGCACTTCGCCGCCGCCACGGTGATGAGCGGCCAGATGGACGTGGTGATCGCCGCCGGGGTCGAATCGATGACGCGGGTTCCCATGGGCACGCCGGTCAGCCTGCCGGCCAAGGCCGGCCTCGGCATGCCCTATGGCGAAGGCATGGCGCAGCGTTACCCCAATATCCAGTTCAGCCAGTTCACCGGCGCCGAGATGATCGCCGCCAAATACGGCCTGACCAAGGACATGCTCGACGAATATGGCTATGAAAGCCAGGTCCGTGCCGGCCAGGCGGCGAAGCATGGCGCGTTCGACCGCGAGATCGTGCCGATCAACGTGACGACGCACGAAGGCCAGCCCCACGTCCACACCCAGGATGAAGGCATCCGCTTTGACGTGAGCCTTGAAGGCGTGAAGGGCGTCAAGCTGATCAACCCGGACGGCGGCCGGCTGACGGCGGCGACCAGCAGCCAGATCTGCGACGGCGCGAGCGGAGTCCTCATCGTCAACGAACGCGGCCTGAAGGCGCTGGGCGTCGCGCCGCTGGCCCGCATCCACACCATGACGGTGGTGGGTGAAGATCCGGTGATCATGCTGGAAGCGCCGATCGGCGCGACGAAGAAGGCACTGCAACGCGCTGGCATGCACATCAACGACATCGACCTTTACGAGGTGAACGAGGCCTTCGCCTCCGTGCCGATGGCCTGGTTGCAGCAGCTGGAGGCCGATCACGCCCGCCTCAACGTCAACGGCGGCGCGATTGCGCTCGGCCACCCGCTCGGCGCGTCGGGCACGAAGCTGATGGCCACGCTGGTCCACGCCCTACACGCCCGCGGCAAGCGCTGGGGCCTGCAGACGATGTGCGAAGGCGGCGGCCTGGCCAATGTGACGATCATCGAGGCGCTTTGAGATGGGCAGCTACACCCAGATCGCCCTCGACATCGATGGCCCCATCGCCACCCTCACCCTCGACCGGCCGGACAAGCTGAACGCCTTCACCGGCGTGATGATGGCCGAAATGATCGCCGCCTTTGACGAGACCGACGCCAATGATCAGGTGAAGGTGGTGATCGTCACCGGGCGCGGCCGTGCCTTCTGCGCCGGGGCCGATCTGTCAGCCGGCGCTGCCACCTTCGATTATGAAAAGCTGGGCGGGGCCCGCAGCGCCAGCCCGGTGCAGGAGGATGGCAGCATCGATTGGCGCCACCCCGCCACCCGCGATGGCGGCGGCCAGCTGACGATGCGCATCTTCCGCAGCCTGAAGCCGGTGATTGCCGCCGTGAACGGCCCGGCGGTGGGCATCGGCGCCACCATGCAATGCGCGATGGACATGCGCCTGGCCAGCGACACGGCGCGCTTTGGCTTCGTCTTTGCCCGGCGCGGCATCGTGCCGGAAGCCGGGTCCAGCTGGTTCCTGTCCAAGCTGGTCGGCCTGCCGCAGGCGCTGGAATGGTGCATGACCGGCCGCGTGTTCGATGCCGCTGAGGCATTGAAGGGCGGCTTCGTGCGTTCCACCCATGCGCCTGAGGACCTGCTGCCCGCCGCCCGCGCGCTGGCGCTGGAGATTGCCGAGAACACCGCGCCGGTCAGCGTGGCGCTCACCCGCCAGATGCTGTGGCGCATGGCCGGCGCGGCCAGCCCGTGGGACGCGCACCGGCTGGATTCGCGCATGGTCTATATGCGCGGACGCTCGGGCGATGCGAAGGAAGGGGTGGTGAGCTTCCTCGAAAAGCGCGCCCCCGTCTATCCGGACACGGTGAGCCAGCACATGCCGGCTGAGGTGTTTCCGTGGTGGCCGGAAGAGGAATGGTGAGGGGGGAAGTCCCACCACAAGCCTGAGCGGGCCCCGGATCACGTCCGGGGCTCGCACTGTTGGTCAGGCGCGCTCGCGCTCCAGCAGATCGTTCATGTCCAGCCCCAGCCGCGCAATCCGCGCCTGCACGCGCGGCCATTCCTCGGTGAGGAAGCTGCGGCGTTCCTGGGCCAGAAGTTCGGTCACGGCGCCATCGGCGGCAAACAGGCCGACGCCCTTGCGGGCGCGCACCAGCCCGCCCAGTTGCAGATCCTGATAGGCCTTGGCGACGGTGAGCGGGTTCACCCCGGCCTCGGCCGCCAGCGCCCGCACGGAGGGCAGCATGGCACCATCACCCAGCGTCAATATCCGATCGACAATCACGTCGCGGATCTGGCGGTAGATGGGGCGATCATCGGTGAACATGCACTGTTCTATGCTGCCAGCACAGCCAAAGGTCAAGGCTGTGTTAAATCCCTAAAGCAGCCACAGGCTCTGCAACTCGCGCACCAGCCCGGCGGGCAAGGCATCGCCGCCCTGATCGCCGCCGGCGACAAGATCGGGCGGCGCGTCGGCGGCCGCCAGGTAACGCCAGCCCTGATGGGCGCGGCAAGGCCGGGCCTCCACCCGCACCGGGCCGGGTTCAAGCGCGATGGCGCATTTCTCCCCCCACGGGGTCATCACCATGGCGATCGACATTATGGTCTGCCGCGCCACCAGCTGGTGGGCGATGATCCAGAAGATCGATCCGCCAATCAATTCCTCGGCGCGTTTCGGCATGAAGCGGGTGTGGGCACCGGCCTTGCCCTCGCCCCACCACTGCGCCTGCCGGGCTGCCAGCGTTTCGATATCGCGGCAGCCCACGGCCACCTTGGTGAGGTGCAGCATGGCGATCAGGACAGGTTGGACACGCCCACCAGCGTTGCCAGGCTGAGGAACAGGAAAAAGCCCATCGTGTCGGTCGTCATGGTGACGAAGATGCTGCTGGCGACGGCCGGATCGGTGCGCAGACGGTGCAGGGTGAGGGGCACGAGCACACCGGCAAGACCCGCCACCAGAATGTTGAACAGCGCCGCGGAGGCAATCACCAGGCCCAGCATCGGCGCGTGGAAGATGGCGGCGACCCCCATGCCCAGCAGCGCGGCGATGGTGAGGCCATTCAGCATGGCGATGCGGATCTCGCGCCAGATCGTCCGCCGCGTGTTGTTGTCGGTCAACTGCTGTGTCGCGATGGCGCGCACGGCCACGGCCATGGTCTGCGTGCCGGCATTGCCGCCGATGCTGGCGACGATCGGCGTGAGGGCGGCCAGCGTCACCAGCTTTTCGATCGTTGGTTCGAAAAAGGCGATCATGCTGGACGAGATCATGCAGGTGAACAGGTTGGCCGCCAGCCAGCGCACCCGTGCCTTGTAGCTTTCGGCCACCGGCTCGTTGATGTCGCCATCGCCGGCGCCGGACAGTTTCAGTGCATCCTCGCCGGCTTCGGCCTGAATGATGTGCACCACGTCGTCGACGGTGATGACGCCGACCAGCTTGCCGGTGGAATCGACCACGGCGGCCGAGATCAGCGCATATTTCTGGAAGATCAGCGCCACCTCTTCCTGATCCATCGTCACCGGGATCAGCGTCTGCTCCCGCTTCATCACGTCGCCCACCATCAGGTCGGGCGGCGCGGTGAGCAGCCAGCTCAGCCGCATCGTGCCCACCGGCACGCCGGCGGGATCGACGACGAAAATCTCCCAGAAATCCGTCGCCGGATCGGTGGTGGCGCGGATCAGATCCATCACGCCCTGCACGCTCATGGTTTCCGGCACCGCCACCAGGTCGCGCTGCATCAGGCGGCCGGCGGATTCATCCGGGTAGTTCAGCGCTGCCTCGATATCGGCGCGGTCTTCCGGTGCCAGCGCGCGCAGCACCTCGCGCTGCTCGTCGGCCTCCAGATCCTCGATGACCGCCACGGCATCATCGGTGTCGAGCTGGGTGACGACTTCGGCGACCTCGCGCGGTGACAGCGCCTCCAGCACGTCCTCGCGCACATAATCGTCAAGCTCGGCGATGACGTCGGCGTTCAGCAGATCGCCCAGCGCATCGGCCATGGGGGCGCGGCTGCCCACGCTGATGGCGGCGAACAGATCGGCGACGTCGGCCGGGTGCAGCGGGCTGACCAGCGCGCGCACGCCCTCGTCGTCGCCGGCGTCCACGGCAGCGGCAACCTCGGCTACGAAGGCGCGGCTCAGCCGGCCGCCCTCCAGCGCGTCCGGCGCATCGTCGTCGCGCGGATCAAGATGCAGTTCGTCGTTCACGCCGGCGGTTATACGCGGCTTTGAAGGCAGCGCCAGCCTCTCAGCCTGCGGCGCGTTTGCGCCGGTGCGCCCGCACGGCGCGGCCCATGTGCGCCCGCCGCAGGCCGCGCCCGGCCGCCAGCCGTTTCAGATCGATCAGACTGTCGAAATTCTGCAGCTGCCAGTGGTAGTAGTTCACATATTCCGCCCAGGCGAGTGCCGTCAGCACGGCCGCTGCAATGGTGCGCGGCGGCCAGCCATTGGCGACGACGGCGGCGGCCGTTGCAATTGTCGCCACGCCGGTCAGCACCAGCCCCGGCAGTTCGGCGGCGGCGCAGAAGGCCGTCAGCCGCGCGGCAAGATCCGGCTTGCCCTGCAGGCCGGCCAGGGCAAAGCGCCATGCCGCCGCACCGATGACCAGCAGACCGGAACAGGCGGCCGCGCCCAGCCAGAAGGCCAGATCCGGTGCATCGCCGAACCGCGCGATCAGGAACCAGGCCATTGCCGGCACGAACAGCACATTGGCCGCCTCCATCTGCCAATAGCTGGTCAGATGCTTCACCAGTGCGGCGCGGTCGCGACCGGCGAGATCGGGCGGGGATGGCATGTCCATCCTGTAACCTTCCGCGCCGTCCGCGCCAAGCCCGGCTCTGGTGGACGCCGCAGCGCTGATGTAACGGCGCGCGGGAGGGGAGGCGCATCCATGCAGATCTGGCTGCCGATCATCATCTACGGCACCACCGTGGCCCTGGGCTTGGTGCTCGGCTGGTATTTTCTCGCGTCCAAACGCCCGCCCAAGGCGGTGCAGGCGATCCACTTTCTCACCGGCTTTGGCGGGCTGGAGGTGGTGATGCTGGTGACCAGCGCCAGCCGCGGCAATGCCGGGGTGATGGAGAACGCGCGCATCGCGCTGGTGCTGCTGGGGCTGGCGGTGATGTCGGGCCTGTTTGCCGGCATCATGGCCAAGCCGCGCCCGGATGTGCTGGGGCCGGCCTTGGCCGCCCACGCCCTGATCGGCGGCAGCGCCTTCCTGGTGCTGGCCAATTGGGCGATGAACGCGGCGGCCTAAGCGATGGCGATGATCTCCGCGTTCTGCCCGGCGATCTTCACCATGTCTCCCACGGATTTGCCGATGACGGCGCGGGCGAGCGGCGAGACGTATGACACGCTGCCCGCGGTCGGATCGGCCTCATCGTCGCCGACGATGGCCCAGCGCTGGGTGCGGCCGTCCGCGCGCTCCAGCGTGACGGTGCTGCCGAACGCCACCGTATCGTCCTCCGGTCGCGCTTCGACCAGCTGGGCCGAAGCCCGCCGCGCCGACCAGTAACGCAAATCACGTGTGGCGCGGGCCATGGCGGTGCGATCGGCGCTGATGCTCCCGTCGGCCTGGGCGGCGGCATGGGCAGCGCGGGCGGCCTGCAGTTCGGCATCGATCATGGCCAGGCCGCGCGCCGTCACCAGATTGGCATGCGCCGGGATCGGCCGGTCGGGCAGATCGGCCGCCGTCGCCTCAAGATCGGATTCCTTGGTGAACGCAACACTCATCCCGCCCACATGGGGACGCGGTGGCGGCGTTTCAACAAATCAGGGCAACAGCAGGCTGCCATCGCCATAGGAATAAAAGCGATATTCCGCCGCGATGGCATGGGCGTAGGCCGCGCGCATCACATCCAACCCCATCAGCGCGCTGACCAGCATGAACAGGGTTGATCGCGGCAGGTGGAAGTTGGTGATCAGGCCGTCGATCGCCTTCCAGCGATAGCCCGGATAGATGAAGATCGAAGTGTCGCCGGTGAACGGCTTTATGACGCGGTCGTCGCTGGCGGCGGATTCGAGCAGGCGCAAGCTGGTGGTGCCCACCGCAATGATGCGCCCGCCGGCGGCGCGGGCGGTGTTGAGGCGGGCGGCGGTGGCGGCATCGATGCTGCCCCATTCGGCGTGCATCTGATGGTCCTCCACCTTGTCGGCCTTCACCGGAAGGAAGGTGCCGGCACCCACGTGCAGCGTGACCGTCTCGCGGCTGATGCCGGCGCGTGACAGCGCCTCCCACAGGCGCGGGGTGAAATGCAGGCCGGCGGTGGGCGCGGCGACAGCGCCATCTCTGGCGGCATGCAGCGTCTGGTAATCGCTGAAATCCTGGGCATCGATGCCGCGCCGGCGGGCGATATAGGGCGGCAGCGGCATCTGCCCGACGGCGTGCAGCGCATCTTCCAGCGTCGCCCACGCGGTTTCGAACTGCCAGAGCACGCCGCCTTCGTCAGCCTTTTCGATCACCTCGCCAACCAGCGAGGCCGTGTCGCCACGGCTGAAATCGACCCGGTCGCCCGGCTTCAGCCGCCGGGCATTCTTGACGAAACTCCACCAGCGGCTGGCGGTCTCGCGCTTGTGCAGCGTCACGCCGATGGTGGCGTCCCCCTTTTGCGCGAACAATTGCGCCGGGATCACACGGGTGTCGTTCACCACCAGCACATCGCCGGCGCGCAGCTGGCCGGGCAGATCGGTGAAGCGGAAATCGCCCAGATCGCCTTGGCCGTGGCCGCGCACGGTGAGCAGGCGGGCCGAATCGCGGGGGGAAACGGGGCGCAGCGCGATGCGCGCTTCGGGCAGGTGAAAATCGAAATCGTCAACCAGCATCGGGGGAACAGCCCTTTGGTGGAAATGGGAAGGGGGAAGGGGGAAGGGGGAAGGTGGAAGGCCTCAGCGCGGCGGGGTCGGCCCCGATGGCGGAGTCGGGCCCGATGTCGGCGGCGGCAGGTTCAGCGCCCCGGCCGGGATCGGCGTGGCCGCGGCCTTCACGGCGGCAAAATCGGGCGGCGGCACCTTGTCGGCCGCGATGCTGGCCTTGATGATGCGGGTCGGGTTTTCCGGCGGCTCACCCTTTTCAATGGCATCCACATAGGTCATGCCGTCCACCACGCGGCCCCACACCGTATAGGTGCGGTCCAGCTTCAGCACCGGCATCAGCACGATATAGAATTGGCTGTTGGCGCTGTCGTCGCTCTGGGCGCGGGCCATGGCGACGGCGCCGCGCACGTGCGGCAGATCGTTGAATTCGGCCTTCAGATTGTCCAGCTTGGAACCGCCGGTGCCGGTGCCGGTTGGATCACCGCCCTGCGCCATGAAGCCATCGATCACGCGGTGGAAGATGGTGCCGTCGTAAAAGCCCTGGCGCACCAGCGTCTTGATGCGCTCGATATGCTTGGGCGCCACATCCGGGCGCATGACGATCTTGACACGGCCACCTGTCGACAGGTCGAGCAGCAGCACATTTTCATCGTTCACCTGCGTGACCTGGCCGGCAAGGTTCGACGGCGCCGCCATGGCCGGCAGCTTGGCCGGGATCTTCAGATCCTTGGGATCGATGCGCTGTTGCTGGGCCAGGGCCGGGCCCGCGCACAGCGACAGCATGACAGCGATCAACAGCGACAAACGCATCATTGGCCTTTCAAACCGGTTTCGGCCACCCGGGCGATCACCTCGTCCGCGATGCCGGGCGGCACGAACTTGCGGATGTCGCCACCATAGACAGCGATTTCCTTGACCAGACGTGAAGCGATCGGCTGCAGCGCGACATCGGCCATCAGGAACACCTGTTCGATATCGTCGTTCAGCGCCCGGTTCATGCCGGTCATCTGGAACTCATATTCAAAGTCGCCGGCCCCGCGCAGGCCGCGGATGATCACGGTCGCCCCCAAACGCTGGGCGAACGCCATCAGCAGCTCGTCGAATTCCACCACCTCGACATGCGCAATGTCGGCCGTCTCGCGCACGATCTGGGCCTTGCGTTCGGCCAGCGAGAACATCGGCGATTTCGACGGGTTGGTGGCGACACCGATCACCAGCCGGTCCACCAGCCGCGCCCCGCGCCGGATGATGTCGAGATGCCCCAACGTCATCGGATCGAAGGTGCCGGGATAGACGCCGATGCGGGCCATGCGGGCTGTCCTTACCGGTCGCGTTCGACGGCGAAACGGGCGATGGCGCGCAGCAGATCGGCTTCGTCGCCAAAATGCGCCAGATGGCCGATGGCCTGATCGATCAGCGCATTGGCCTGACCCCGCGCCCGTTCCACGCCCAGCAGCGACACGAAGGTCGCCTTGCCGGCCGCCGCATCCTTCTGCACGGCCTTGCCGGTCTTGGCGGATTCGCCTTCGACATCAAGCAAGTCGTCGGCGATCTGGAAGGCAAGGCCAAGGTCGCGGGCATAGGCGCGCAAGGCCTTCTTGTCGCTGTCGTTGGCGCGGCCCATGATGGCACCGGCTTCCAGGCACCACTGGATCAGCGCGCCGGTCTTCAGCTGCTGCAGGCGGGTGATGCCGGCCAGATCATAGGTCACATCGCCGGCCACCAGATCCATCATCTGGCCGCCGGCCATGCCGGCCGGGCCGGACTGGACGGCAAGTTCGGTCACCAGCTCCAGCCGGGCGTGGGGATCCTCGTGGGTGGCCGGATCGGCAAGGATTTCGAACGCCAGATCGTGCAGACAGTCCCCGGCCAGCACGGCGGTGGCTTCATCGAAGGCCTTGTGCACCGTCGGCTTGCCGCGGCGCATGTCGTCATCGTCCATGCACGGCAGATCGTCGTGGATCAGGCTGTAGCAGTGGATGGCCTCGATCGCGAGGGCGACGCGCAGCGCCCGCTCACGCGGGACATGGAAAATGTCGCAGGCGGCGACCACCAGCAGCGGGCGCATGCGCTTGCCGCCGCCGATCACCGCGTGACGCATCGCCTCGTACAGGCGGGCGCGGCTGTCGTCGGGAACGGCGAGCAGCTTGTCGAAGCGCTGGTCGATGGCCTTGCCGATAGCATCAAGGGCCGGTTTGAGGCTCAAGGAAGCGGGAACCATCTTTCAGCCTTGTTGGGCGTCAAAGGGACGGGTGGCGACAGCGTCACCCGCGGCGTTCTGCTGGATCAGCTCGATCCGGGCGCGGGCATCGGCCAGCCGGGCCTCGCACAGGCTCTTGAGGGTCTGGCCGCGTTCATAGAGCTGGATGCTGTCATCAAGGCTCAGATCACCCGATTCCAGCTTGCGCACGATGTCTTCAAGTTCGCGCAGCGCGTCCTCGAAGCTGGGCTGGGGGGCATTGGGCGTGTCCATCGCGCCGTATCTGGACGGGGACAGGCGCGGGGTCAAGCCGGCGCGCGCGTCGCCACTGCCACTAAAGCCGGCTGGGCGGGGTGCCGGCAGCGGGTCACACTCGCTCCAGCCAAGGGGAATGCACCATGCCCACCACCACCATTGCCGCCGTCCTCCGCCAGCGCGGCCAGCCCTACAGTATCGAAACCGTGGAACTGGCCGATCCGGGGCCGGGCCAGCTGCTGATCCGGCTGGCGGCGTGCGGCATCTGCTTCACCGATGTTGGCGTGCAGCATTACGAGCAGGGCACGCCGCTGCCGCAGGTGCTGGGCCATGAAGGCGCCGGCACGGTGGTTGCGGTGGGCGAAGGCGTGACGCATGTCGCGCCGGGCGACCGGGTGGTGCTGAGCTATGCCAGCTGCGGCGCCTGCCCCAACTGCAGCCATGATCATCCCCAATATTGCGCCAACTTCATGGCGCTGAACTATGCCGGCGTGCTGCCCGATGGCCGCGTGCCGATGCACCAGCACGGCCAGCCGGTCTATGGCGGCTTCTTCGGCCAATCCAGCTTTGCCGATCACGCCATCGCCTATGCCCGCAACACGGTGAAGCTGCCAGACGACGTGCCGTTCGCGCTGGCCGCGCCGTTCGGCTGCGGGCTGCAGACCGGGGCCGGCACGGCCTACAACACGCTGAACGTGCAGGCGGAGCAGAGCTTTGCGGTGATGGGGGCCGGGTCGGTGGGGCTGGCGGCGCTGCTGGCGGCAGTCGATCGCGGCTGCCACACCATCGTGGCGGTGGACCGTGTGCCGGAACGGTTGGCATTGGCGCAGCAACTGGGCGCGACGCACACCGTGCTGGCCGATGGCCGCGACGTGATGGCTGCACTGCGCGCCATCGTGGCGACGGGGATTGACCGCATTGTCGATACCACCGGCGCGTCGCCCGTCATCCGCGCCGGGCTGGAGGCGCTGGCCTCACGCGGGGAGCTGGCGATGCTGGCGGTGACAGCGCCGGGCACGGAAATCAGCTTCAACCCCAACACGCTGCTCGGCGGCCGCTCCTTGCGCGGCGCGGTGGAGGGTGATGCCGATCCGCAGGCCTTCATCCCGTGGCTGATCGATCGCCACCGCGCCGGGCGGTTCAATCATGCGCCGCTGGTGCGCGAATATCCGCTGAGCGCGATCAACGAGGCGGTGGCGGACATGGCCAGCGGGGTGGCGGTGAAGCCGGTGCTGGTGATGGGCTAGCGGCCGGCTTCGCTGCTCAGTAAAGCCTTCGTCATCCTGAACTTGTTTGGGGTTTATCCCCTTCGCATACGTGAATCGGATTGAGGTAATGTGCTAGGCTCACGCCGTGGAACGGCGTAACACCTTTGACAACGAACGTGACGGCGGTTTAACTTCCTGTAATCAATCGGGGAGATTGCCGTGGACGTTACCATTCCTCATTCCGTCAGTTATGATTTTGACGGGCGAGCGTCGGTGTCCGAGGTCGCTAAAGTGCTGCTCGCGCAAGATCGGCTGGTTCGCGAGGCGCTGCTCGTTCTTGAGGAATTGTTCCCCAACCTTACGTTTGAGGGAACCAGTGTGGCGGTCCGATCCGTCACACAAGACAGCCCACTTCGAACCAACTTGGAGGCGCTCGTTGTGGCGGCCTACGCCACGGAGCTTGGACAAGACGTGCCAGACATTCTGAACACCCTTTTTGGCGTGGACGTGCCCGACAGATACGACAGCATTGTGTCTGTGTTGGTGTTGCTAATTGCCATCTGGGGCATCGATTGGGTTCGGGTAAAGCTGTTTCCTGGCAAGAAGGAGCCGGCTTTGCTTACCGAACGCGAGCGACTGCTTATTGCCGCCGCTTCGCGTGCCGCCGTATCACGAGATCATATGGAAGAGGCTGTTGAGAACACTCTAGGCAAGCACAAGCGCTCAATCATGAAGGCTGCGGCGGAGTTGCTAGCCCCTGCGAAGCGGCACAACGCTCGTGCGGTCAACTCAGGCACAACAAGCATTTCCGAGCAAGCCATTGCGGCTATCCCCTCAGATGTCGAACTTGCGCAATATGAGCCTCCGACGATTACCGAAGAAGCCGAAGGCGTTATTGTGCAGTTCCGCGCTCATGATCTTGATAAAAACAAGGCATGGGCTGCCACCATTGAAGCCATTGCGCCGGAGCGGAAGCCGCTGCACTTAGCGCCGGACATCAAACCCGAGCCATTGTTTTCGCAAACTCAGGTTAAGGCTGATGTTCTTGTGACAAGCATCCGGGATGCTGAAGGGGAATACGTGCCAAGCCTGTATTACCTGCAGAGGGTATATGACGACGCTACGTAAGGCCCTTGCCGATGGCAACCTTGAACGCTTCATCGCAGAGCGCGAGGCGGAAGGCCAAGCGCCCGGCGATGCTGACAAGGCCGAAGCCCTTACTCGCCGTCTGACGGAAACTCAGAAATCAGTGAAGCGAACATCGAAGCCGGCACGTTCCGGCGATTGAAGCGGAACTCGAACTCTTTGACGTAGCGCTCAAGGTGCTTGCCGCTGACGCTGGTGTGGGTGCCGCCGATTGAACGCTTGAGGTGGCTCCAGAAGTTCTCGATGCCGTTTACTGTCGCGCCGGTCTTGGCGTCCACATACTGCCCGGCCTTATGGTTCACGGTGATGTGGTTGAAGCCGCAAGCATCCAGTTTCTGGTAGCTGCCAAACTCATCGGTGTTGATGGTGGTGCCGGGGAGGACGTTCTCATTGATCAGCGCCAGCATGGGGCCAGTGCGGCGGCTGGCGACAACCTTGGCGACAATCTTGCCGCCACGTTCCACCATGCCCACTACTGGCGTCTTGTTGGCCTTGTAGCCGCTGCCCTTGCCCTGGACGCTGCCGCCTATCAAGGTTTCGTCAATCTCAACCTCAGTGCCAGCGCCGCCAATCGGTTCATCTCCGTCAACAGCGGCCATATGCAGGCGGATTTCGTGGCCGATGCGCCACGCTGTCTTGTAGGTCACGCCAAGCTGGCGCTGCAGTTCCTTGGCGCTCACGCCGTGGCGCGTGGTGGTGAACAGGTGGATGGCATAGAACCACAGCTGCAACGGGGTGCGCGTCTGTTCGAACGGGGTCCCCACGGTGGGGTGCAAGTGATGGCCGCACCACTGGCACGAATAGGCGCGCTCCGCCTTTATGCGATACCAGTTCGAGGGGCGCTCGCACTTGGGGCAGGTGTGGCCCTGCCCAAAGCGAACTTCAAACAGGTGGTTCAGGCAGGTCTCGTCGTCCGGGAACTGCTTGAAGAACTCGCGGGTGGTGAGGGGCTTCGTCATGCCCCATTATATACACTGTCCGTTCTACGTATGCAAGGGGGATACATCCCAACTTGTTTCAGGATGACGAGTGAATTGTGGGAAAAGCGCCCCCTTACTTCCCCGTGAACGCCGCCGGCCGCTTCTGCAGGAACGCGCTCACGCCCTCCACGAAGTCCGAGGTGCGCCCGGCCACCATCTGGTTGCGGCGCTCGACCATCAGGCCTTCGCTCAGCGGCTTGTCGAGGCAATCGCGGATGCCCTGGCGGATCAGCGCATAGGCTCGCGTCGGGCCCTTCGCCAGTTTTTCGGCCACGGCGCGGGTGGTGGCGGCGAGCTCAGCATCGTCCACCACCTTGTAGCACATGCCCCAGTCCGCTGCGGTTTCGGCCGGGATCTTCTCGCCCAGCATCATCATCGCCTGCGCGCGGGCACGGCCTGCGAGGCGCGGCAGCAGCCAGGTGGAGCCGACGTCGGGCACCAGACCGATGTTGACGAAAGCCTGCAGGAAATAGGCTGACCGCGCCGCGATCACGATGTCGCCGGCCAGCGCATAGGAGCAGCCGGCACCGGCGGCCGGGCCGTTGACCGACGTGATGAACGGCACCGGCAGCGCGAACAGCCGCTCCAGCAGCGGATTGAAGTGCGATTCGAGCACCGCACCGGCATCAGGCGGGCCAGAGCGCCTGGTGCCGCCGCCAGCGCCGCCGCCGGCAAGGTCAGCGCCGGAGCAGAAGGCGCGCCCCGTACCGGTGAGCACCAGCACGCGGGCCGTGCCCTCGTCGCGCACCCGGTCCACCGCGTCGATCATTTCCTCGATCACGCCGACATGCAGCGCGTTCAGCGCCTGCGGGCGGTTGATGGTGATGGTGGCGATGCCAGCTTCTTCTTCGAACAATATGTGGGTGTAGGTCATGGCGTCCTCCCTTTGCCGCGATTGTTATGGGGGCGCGGCGGCGGCGTCACCCCACCAATCAGGCAAGGTCAGCCACGCGGTCGGCCGCGCAGCGGAAACCGATGTGGCTGGTGGCCGAATCCACCGATTCGGCGTGGCGGGCGGCGGGGCGATAGCGCCGGCAATAATCGGGCGCGCACAGATAGCTGCCGCCCTTCAGCACTTTCTGCATGATCGGTGCCGCCGGATCCAGGGTGCCGGCCGCCGGCCCGCGCGGGTTTTTCGCAACACAGCAGGGGCCTTTGGTGTGGCGCGGCTGGTACCAGTCGTCGGTCCATTCCCACACGTTGCCGATCATGTCGAACAGGCCAAAGCCATTGGCCGGGAAGCTGCCGACCGGTGAGGTGCGCGGCCAGCGGCTGCTGCGCCGGTACGGGAACTTGCCCTCCCAGATGTTGGCTTGTGGCTTGCCGCCGGGGCGGAACACCGGCCCCCAGGCATAGGTCTGCCCCGCCAGCCCGCCCCGCGCCGCATATTCCCACTCGGCTTCCGTGGGCAGCCGCTTGCCGGCCCAGGCGGCATAGGCGGCGGCATCCTCATGCGCCACCTGCACCACGGGATGATCTTCGCGGCCGGCGATGCTGCTGCCCGGCCCTTCCGGCTGCCGCCAGCAGGCGCCCTTCACCCAGCGCCACCACTGGAACGGATCATCCAGCGACACCGGGCCCTTGGTGGGCGTGAACACCAGGCTGCCGGCGAACAGCAGTGACGGGTCGGCGTTGGGGTAATCTTCCGGCTTCGGCACGCGCTCCGCCACCGTCACATGGCCGGTTGCGGCGACAAACGCGGCGAACTGGCGGTTGGTCACCGGGTGGACATCGATGCGGAAGCCATCGATCTCCACCACATGCGCCGGGCCTTCTTCCGGATATTGGTCGTCCGCCCCCATCAGGAAGCGGCCGCCCGGGATGGCGATCATCGCGCTCACAGCTGCGGCAGCGTCTCCATTATGGCCGCCAGACAATCGCGGCCGAGCTGCATGGAGCGTTCGGGTGACCAGCCATAGTCGGCGCTGGGCAGGTCGTCATTGTCCTTGAACGGCATTTCCAGCGTCATCGCCACGCAGCCGAAGCGCTCGGCAAGCTGGTTGGTGCTCATCGTCAGATTGGCGGTGCCGGGGCGGGCGACGGGATAGCCGATGCGCGTCTGGAAATCCGGCGTGATCCGCGCCAGCCGCGCCTTGAAATCGTTGAGGCCGGTGACCTGGCGTTCGGTGATCGACGGGATGCCCTCGAAGCCGGCGATGAACACCTGCGGGATGGCCTCGTCGCCATGCACGTCCATGGCCAGCGTGCAGCCGGTCTTGTCCATGGCATTCCGCACGCACAGCACTTCCGGGGACTTTTCGGCGGTCGGCGCGTGCCATTCGCGGTTGAGGTTCACGCCGGCGGCATTGGTGCGCAGATGGCCGCGGAAACTGCCGTCCGGGTTCATGTTGGGCACGATGTGGAAGGTGGCCATCTGGCGCAACTTGCGGGCGACAGGGTCGTGCGGATCGGTCAGCCGGTCGAGCGCGCCTTCCATCCACCATTCGGCCATGCTCTCGCCGGGATGCTGGCGGGCATAGAGCCACACGGTCTTCGGCCCGTCGCCCACCACCAGTCGGTCGATCGGCCGGCCATCCAGGCTGTGGCCCAGCACGTCGGCGGCAACGCCCGGCTTCACGGCGGTGCGGGCGATGAGATCGTGGTGCCGCTCCAGCGAATAGGGCGCGAAATAGGCGAACCACAACTGGTCGGTGTCGGGCGTCACCTCGATGGTCAGCGTGCCGTTGGCGGCGGCCTTGTCGAAATGGGTCGCGGCGCGCCGCCACGTCTGGCGATCGGCCGAAACGCAGGCGCGATAGTGCGGCCAGCCATCGGGATAGGCGCTGAAATTCAGATCGATGATGCGGATGATGCAGCGCTGGCCCTTGCCGCCCGACAGGCGGAAGTGGAACCACTGGTAGAAATCGCTGTGCGCGTCCTTGTTGATGGACAGCACGATGTCGTGCGGGCCGGTAACGCGTTCTTGCTTGATATTGCCGGCGTCGAACGCGCTGTCGATACGGATCATGGGTTGGTCTTCACCTTCACGCTCTGGGTCTGGCCGGTGGGGCCGGGAAAGCCTTGCAGAAGCGCCTGCAACAGGGCGGGCGCGGCGCTGATCGGATCGGCGCCGGGGGAGATGGTGCTGGCACGGCCTTCCCACAGCGCCGTGCCGTCACTGGCTTTCCGGATCTGCAGCAGCATTTCGGCCGACGTCACCGTGCGGGTGCCGCCGCCCAGCGGAAAGCTGAGGCCGCCGCCCACCCCGCCGCGCCAGCCGCCGGTGGCGCCGCCGATGCCGATGGAGAAAGGCGCGCGCTTCTGCACCACCTGGCTGCTGCCCGACAGGGTGACGCGGGCGACAAGGTCGGAACCCGCGCCGGTTGCCAGTTTGAAGCCGGCCTTGGCCAGTTCGGCGGTGGTGATGCCGGCCAGCGCGCCGAACTGCAGCTCGGTCTGTGCCGCCGGATCGGCGGGCACGACGGTGATGCTGTTGCCGGCGAGGCTGTTGGCGGGGCCAAGCACGTGGAAGCGGGTCACCTCCACCTTGATGGTGGCCGCTTCCGCCGCCACCGGCAGCAGGGCCAGCGCGGCAGACAGGAGCAATGTGCGGATCATCGGCTTCACTCGCGGGGGCGCATGGGATAACAATGTAGTCGCACTTTGGGCAGGCGCCCGCAAGCGCCGATAAGCGGCAGGGGCACCGGCATCCGGTTGACAAAGCCGCCGCCGTCCCCTAGCGCCGTCCGACCTTTCCGCAACCGATTCACCTTCGGACCAGAGCCATGAAGATCCGCAACAGCCTCAAGAGCCTCAAGGGCCGTCACCGTGATTGCCAGGTCGTGCGCCGCCATGGCCGCACCTATGTGATCAACAAGACCAACCGCCGCTTCAAGGCCCGCCAGGGCTGAGGCTGATCCGCCGGCGCCAATGCCGGCGTTGATCTGCGTGACCCCTGCCTTCGGGCGGGGGTTTTGCTGTTTGTGGGGGTGATGATGCCGCGCGCCGTCGTCTTTGATGTGGGCAATGTGCTGTTCGGCTGGGACATCGCCGCCCTCTATCGCCGCCACATCGCCGATCCTGAGCGGCTGGCCTGGTTCTGCGCCACGGTGGTGACGCCGGACTGGCATTTCCAGCACGATGCCGGCCGGGATTTTGCCGACACCAGCGCCGAACTGATCGCGCGGCATCCGGGCGAGGCCGATCTGATCCGCCTGTTCGGCCCGCGCTTCAACGAAACCATCACCGGCCCGGTGCCGGGCATGCCGGCGCTCGTCGAACGGCTGGCGGCGGCCGGGGTGCCGCTGTTCGGCATCACCAATTTCAGCCACGAATTCTGGCCGCCGTTCCGCCGCGAACAGCCGCTGTTCGATCATTTCGCCGACATCATCGTTTCGGGCGCGGAGCGGCTGACCAAGCCGGGGGATGCGATCTATCAGCTCGCCCTGCGCCGGTTCGGGCTGCGGCCGGGCGAGGCGCTGTTCGTCGATGACCGGGTGGAGAATGTGGACGGGGCGGTGGCGAACGGGTTCATCGGCCATCATTTCACCGGCCACGCCGCGCTGGCGGCGCATCTGGCGGATCTGGGGTTGCTCAATAGCCCTTGAGCTCGCTGCCCGTCAGCCGCACCACGTGCACGACGTTCGTCGTCCCCGGCGTGGCGAAGGGCACACCGGCGATCAGCACCAGCGGATCGCCGCCCTTGGCCAGGCCCGACCGCAGCGCCATGCGCTTGGATTTGGCCACCATTTCCTCGAAACTGGCAACGTCGCGGGTGGTGATGGCGTGCACGCCCCACACCAGGCCCATGCGCCGCGCCGTTGTCAGGCTGGGTGTCAGGCACAGCACCGGCACGGATGGCCGTTCGCGGGCGGCGCGGCCGGCGGTGGAGCCGGAAATGGTGAAGCAGGCGATGGCGCGGGCCCCGATGGTGCGGCTGATCTCGGCCGCCGCCGCGGTGATCGCTGCCGCCGTGGAGCGGCCGGCGGCCAGTTCGGTATGGTGCACGCGGCCGTGATAGCCGGGATCGGCTTCCACCTGCGCGGCGATCGCGTCCATCATGGCGACGGCTTCCACCGGGAACTGGCCGGCGGCGCTTTCGGCTGACAGCATCACCGCATCGGCGCCGTCGTAGATGGCGGTCGCCACGTCCGACACTTCGGCGCGGGTGGGCGAGGGGCTGGTGATCATCGATTCGAGCATCTGGGTGGCGACCACCACCGGCTTGCCCAGGCTGCGCGCCGTGGCGACGATGCGTTTCTGCGCCGGCGGCACGTTCTGCGGCGGCAATTCCACCCCCAGGTCGCCGCGCGCCACCATCACCGCATCGGCGATTTCCAATATCTCCTCCAGCCGGTCGAGCGCCGCCGGCTTCTCGATCTTGGCCAGCAGCGCGGCGCGCCCGCCGATCAGCGTGCGCGCCTCGGCCACGTCTTCGGGCCGCTGCACGAACGACAGCGCGATCCAGTCCACCCCGCACTCCAGCGCGAAGGCCAGATCGCTGCGGTCTTTCGCCGTCAACGCCGGCAGCGGCACCACCACGTCGGGCACGTTGACACCCTTGTTGTCCTTGATCGTGCCCGGCACCTCCACCACGCAATCGATCGCCTCGCTCGACACCGCGGCGGCGCGCAGCACGATCTTGCCGTCGTCAACCAGCAGGCGCGCGCCGGGGCGCAGCGCGGCGAAAATCTCCTTGTGCGGCAGGCAGGCGCGGGTCGCATCCCCGGCGGCGGCGCGCCGGTCAAAGCGGAAGGCCTGGCCCTTTTCCAGCACGGCGCTGCCGCCGGCAATGCGGCCAACCCGCAGCTTGGGGCCCTGCAGGTCGGCCAGGATGGTGATCGGCCGGCCGCTGGACTTTTCCACCGCGCGCACGGCGGCGATCAGCGCGCCCTGGCTGTCGTGGCTGCCGTGGCTCATGTTCACCCGGAAGGCATCGGCGCCGGCGGCGTGCAATGCCGCGATCATCGCTTCGGTGGCCGATGCCGGCCCCAATGTCGCCAACACCTTGACCCGGCGCGTTCGTGGTTGAAGATGTCGGCTCATCACCTGCCCTTGTTCTGCGCCGGCACGATAGCTGCGGTTGCGGCAAAGGGCCACAGCCGAAAGCCACCTTCATGTCGATCTTCACAAATGATGCGGTGCGGGAACAGCTTGAAGCCGCTGCCTTTCGCCGCCTGATGCTGCATCTGCAGCAGCGCGTGGACGTGCAGAATGTCGATCTGATGGGCTGGGGCGGCTTCTGCCGCAACTGCCTGGGCGACTGGCTGCACGAGGAGGCCGAACAGCGCGGCCTCACCCTGTCGAAGGACGAGGGCCGCACCCATGTCTATGGCATGAGCCAGGCCGACTGGAAGGCGCGCCACCAGTTGCCCGCAAGCCAGGAACAGCTGGACCGCATGGCCGAATCGCTGGCGAAGAACGAGGCCGTCCGGTAACCGCGGCTGGCATCCATCCGACCAACAGGGACATTCATGAGCGACGAGACCCCCGGCAGCGAAAGCGTGTCTGCCACCCAGCTGCGCCTGTTCATCGAGCGCATCGAGACATTGGAAGAGGAAAAGAAGGGCATCGCCGACGACATCAAGGATGTCTATGCCGAAGCCAAGGCGACCGGGTTCGACATCAAGACGATGAAGACGCTGGTGCGGCTGCGCAAGATGGAGACGGCGGCACGGCAGGAGGCCGAGGCGCTGCTGGACACCTATCGCGCGGCGATCGGCCTGTGAGCGGGGGCAGCACCATGATCCTTTACGGCGGCAAGCTTTCACCCTTCGTCATGCGGCCGCTGCTTGTCAGCCGCGCCAAGGGCGCCGAAGTGGCCACGGCCATGTTCGAAGGCGGCATCAAGAGCCCGGCCTATCTGGCGCTGTGCCCGACGGGCAAGATGCCGCTGCTGGTGGATGGCGATCTGGCCCTGCCGGAAAGCCAGGTGATCGCCGAATATCTGGATGCGGCGCTGCCCGGGCCGAAGCTGGTGCCGGCTGATGCGAAGGCGGCGGCCAGGGTGCGCCTGCTGGTGCGGCTGGTTGATACCTATATGGTGCCCAATCTGGGCGGCCTGTTCCGCGGCCGCGACAACCCGGCCGGCGTGCCCGATGCCCTGAACGGCATGGGCGAGGCGCTGTCGCACATCGAACATTACCGCCGCGCCGAAGATGAATTCGCCTGGGGTGACAGCTTCACTCTGGCCGATGCGGCGATGATCCCGGTGTTCTTCTTCCTTGACGCGCTTGATGGTGCGATGCCGACACGGGCGCTGGTGGCCGCCCGCCCCGGCCTTGCCGCCTGGTGGGACCGCGCCAAGGCCAGCGAACTGGGTGCACAGGCGGTGGCCGAACAGGCGGCCGGCATGAAGGCGATGCTGGCGGCGCGCAACGCCTGACCGCCGGGCCTGATTGCCGGGCCTGATTGCCGATCCGGGTTTGCCGCGATAGGCTGGCCGCAAAAGAGGATATTGCCGATGCAGATGACGCTTGCGATCAACGGCCAGACGCACGACGTGGACGTGCCGGCAGCCACCTTGCTGGTGGAGGTGCTGCGCGACACGCTGGGCCTGACCGGCACCCACATCGGCTGCGACACCAGCCAGTGCGGGGCCTGCAATGTGCTGGTGGACGGCCGCGCCGTGAAGGCCTGCACCCTGCTGGCGGCGCAGGCCGAAGGCACCGCCGTCACCACCATCGAAGGGCTGGGCACGGCGGAAGCCCTGCACCCGATGCAGCAGGCCTTCCGCGAGGCGCACGGCCTGCAATGCGGCTTCTGCACGCCGGGCATGGTGATGGCCGGCATGGAAATGGTGCGCAAGCACGGCACGAAGCTGACACCGGAACTGGTGACGCACGAGCTGGAAGGCAATCTCTGCCGCTGCACCGGCTATATCAACATCGTGAAGGCAATCGTGGCCGGCGCTGCCGCGATGGAGGGCAAGGTTCATGCGTGATTTCGCTCTGCACCGCCCGGCCAGCGTGGCCGATGCCGCTGCCGCCTGTGCCGCCGCCGGCAGTGAAGCGGCGTTCCTGGCCGGTGGCCACACGCTGCTGCCGGCGATGAAGTCGCGTCTCAGGATGCCGGATGCGCTGGTCGATCTGGGCGGGCTGGGCCTGTCGGGCATCAGCCAGAGCGATGGCCGGTTGTGGATCGGCGCGATGACCACCCATGCCGATGTGGCCGCTGGTGCCGCCGCCATCCCCGGGCTTGCCGGGCTTGCCGGCATGATCGGCGACGCCCAGGTGCGCAACCGCGGCACCATTGGCGGCAGCCTGGCCAACAATGATCCGGCCGCCGATTACCCGGCTGCGGCGCTGGCGCTGGATGCGGTGATCGAAACCGACCGTGCCAGCCACGCCGCCGCCGAATTTTTCCAGGGCATGTTTGCCACCGCGCTGGCCGATGGCGAGCTGATCACCCGCGTCGGCTTCGCGATCCCGCAGGCTTCGGCCTATGCCAAGTTCCGGCATCCGGCTTCGCGCTATGCCATTGTCGGCGTGTATGTCGCCCGCCATGCCGCGGGCTGGCGCGTGGCCGTCACCGGTGCCGGGCCGGGCGTGTTCCGCTGGGCCGCTGCCGAAGCCGCGCTTTCGGCCGGCGCTGATATCGGCGCTGTCACCATGGCGGCGGATGATCTCAACAGCGACATCCACGCCAGTGCCGAATATCGCGCCCATCTGTGCGGGGTGATGCTGCGGCAGGCGGTGGCCGGTCTCGGCTGATTGCCGTTTGCGCGGCGCATTGCTAAGGCCG
Organism: Sphingomonadales bacterium; assembly: GCA_037131365.1. Lineage (GTDB taxonomy): Bacteria > Pseudomonadota > Alphaproteobacteria > Sphingomonadales > Sphingomonadaceae > Sandarakinorhabdus. Next base: position 58,651 of record JBAXRE010000009.1, on the reverse strand, counting down.
CTGCCACACAGTCAGCAGCGAACGAACCAACATGGCCGGCCACAGCAAATTCAAGAACATCATGCACCGCAAGGGCGCGCAGGACAAAAAGCGCAGCGCCCTGTTCTCGAAACTCAGCCGCGAAATCACCGTCGCGGCCAAGATGGGCATGCCCGATCCGGCCAACAACCCGCGTCTGCGTGCCGCCGTGCTCGCCGCCCGTGCCGAAGGCATGCCCAAGGACAATATCCAGCGCGCCATCGACAAGAGCCAGGGCAATGACGCTGCCATCTATGAAGAGGTGCGTTATGAAGGCTTTGGCCCCGGCGGTGTCAGCCTGATCATCGAGACGCTCACCGACAACCGCAACCGCACCGCCACCAACGTGCGCACCATCATGGCCAAGAATGGCGGCAACCTCGGCGCGTCGGGCAGCGTCTCCCACGGGTTCGAGCGGCTGGGCCTGATCGTGTATCCGACCAAGGCCGGCAGCGCCGACGCGGTGTTCGAAGCCGCGCTGGAAGCCGGTGCCGACGATGTGCAATCAAGCGAGGACTCCCACGAGATCTGGACCGCGATTGACGGCCTGCACGAAACCGCCAAGGCGCTGGAAGCCGTGCTGGGCGAGGCCGAGGCGATCAAGCTGGCCTGGAAGCCCGGCCTGATGGTGCGGGTGGGCCAGGAAGATGCGGCCCAGCTGATGCAGCTGATCGACAAGCTGGACGATGATGATGATGTCGCCAGCGTGTGGGGCAATTACGACGTGCCCGAAGACGTGCTGGCCGCGCTGTGAAGCCGGGACTGGCGGCGCTCGCGATGATCCTGGCCACCCCCGCCGCCGCCGATGCGCCCGCCGACATCCGCGCCGCCCGCGCCGCCTACAACGCCGCCATTGCCGCGCGCGACGTCGCCGGGGTGCGCGCCGCCTTTGATGATGCCTATGTCGGCATCGCCGGCAGCACCGGGGAGGCGATTGTCGGCCCCGATGCCATGGCCGACTATTTCGCCCGCGCCTTCAAGACGCCGGGTTTCCTCGGCTTCGTCCGCACGCCGGACGTGGTGACCATCGCTTCGCCTGCCGAACGCGCGATGGAGCGCGGCCACTGGTCGGGCGGCAGCACCAAAGGCCGCTTGCAGGGCGAATATCTCGCCATGTGGGTGCCCACGCCGAAGGGCTGGAAACTGCGCAGCGAAAGCTTCGTGACGCTGGGGGCGGCCGAGGCGCGGTGAGGATCATCCTCGGCCTCGACCCCGGTCTGGCCGCCACCGGGTGGGGGGTGATCCGGGCTGAGGGCAATCGCATCGCCCATATCGCGCACGGCACGGTGCGGACGCCGGCCACTGCGGCGATGGCCGATCGGCTGCTGGCGCTGCACGAAGGGTTGATGGCGATCATCAGCGCGCATGGTGCCACCGAAGCGGCGTGTGAGGAGATGTTCGTCAACGCCAATCCGCAATCGACGCTGAAGCTGGGCCAGGCGCGCGGGGTGGTGCTGCTGTGCGCCGCCCGCGCCGGGCTGCCGGTGGCCGAATATGCGACCCGGCTGGTGAAGAAATCGCTCACCGGCACCGGCGCGGCCGAAAAGGCTCAGGTGCAGGCGATGGTGGAGCGGTTGCTGCCCGGCGTGAAGGTGGTGGGTGCCGATGCCGCCGACGCGCTTGCCATTGCCATTGCCCACGCGCATCTGGGGGCGAGCCGGGGGAGGGGCCTGATATGATCGCACGCCTGAAGGGGCTGGTGGACAGCGTTTCCGCCGATGCGCTGGTCGTGGACGTGAATGGTGTCGGCTATCTGGTGCAGGCGTCCAGCCGCACGCTGTCGCAGCTGTCGCTGGGCCAGAGCGTCGTGCTGCACATCGAGACCCAGGTGCGCGAGGACGCGATCACCCTGTTCGGCTGCGTGAGCGAGAGCGAACTCGCCGCCTTCCGTGCCCTGATCACCGTGCAGGGCGTTGGCGGCCGGGTGGCGCTGAACATCCTGTCCGTGCTCACTGCCGATCAGGTGGCGCACGCGGTGGCGGCGGGCGATGCCGCCTCGCTGGCGCGCGCCAACGGGGTGGGGCCGAAGCTGGCGGCGCGCATCGCCAACGAACTGCGCGGCAAGATGGGCGCGGTGGCCGTCTCGGCCGGGGCGCCGCTGCCGGTGCAGGCCGGCGCGCGGGTGAACGATGATGCCATGGCGGCGCTGGCGGCGCTGGGCTTCCGCCCGATGGACGCCAGCCGTGCCGTCGCCGAGGCGCTGGCCGAACTGGGCGAGGGTGCCGGGCTGAATGATGTGGTGCGAGTGGCGCTGAAGAAAAGTGCGCGTTAAGGCAGAACGCGCATGACCGCCGATCTTTCCCCCCAGCGTCGCCCCGACGATATCGACGCCGCGCTGCGGCCGAAGGGGCTGGACGAGTTCATCGGCCAGCAGCAGCTGCGCGAGAATCTGTCCGTGTTCGTCGCCGCCGCGCGCGGGCGCGGGGAGGCGATGGACCATGTGCTGCTGCACGGCCCGCCGGGCCTGGGCAAGACGACGCTGGCCCAGATCGTCGCGCGCGAACTCGGCGTCGGCTTCCGCGCCACCTCCGGGCCGGTGATCGCCAAGGCCGGCGATCTGGCTGCCATCCTCACCAACCTTGAACCGCACGACGTGCTGTTCATCGACGAGATCCACCGTCTGGCGCCGGCCGTGGAGGAAATCCTCTACCCGGCGATGGAAGACCGGGTGCTCGACATCATGATCGGGGAAGGCCCGTCGGCGCGCAGCGTGCGCATCGATCTGCCGGCCTTCACGCTGGTGGGGGCCACCACCCGCGCCGGGCTGCTCACCACCCCCTTGCGCGACCGTTTCGGCATTCCGCTGCGCCTCAACTTCTATTCGGTCGATGAGCTGGAACAGGTCGTCAGCCGCGCCGCCCGGCTGCTCGAACTGGCCATCACGCCCGAAGGCGCGCGCGAGATCGCCGCCCGCGCCCGTGGCACCCCGCGCATCGCCGGCCGCCTGCTGCGCCGGGTGCGCGATTTTGCCGGCGGGCGCGAGGTGACGGCGCAGCTGGCCGATGCCTCCCTGAGCCGGCTGGAGGTGGACAAGCTCGGCCTCGACGCCATGGACCGGCGTTACCTGATGATGATCGCCGATCTTTATCGCGGCGGGCCGGTGGGCATCGAAACCCTCGCCGCCGGCCTGTCCGAAGCGCGCGACACGATCGAGGATGTGGTGGAACCCTTCCTGATCCAGCAGGGCCTGATCGCCCGCACCGCGCGCGGGCGGATGCTGAACGGTCCGGCCTGGAAACATCTTGGCCTGCTGCCGCCGGCCAATCAGGTGCAACTCCCGCTTCTGGACGACGACGAATGATGCTGCCCATCGACACAGTGCGCGCCGCTTTCCCGGCGCTGGCCTTGCGCGACGAGGGCGCGCCGCGCCTCTACCTCGATGCGCCGGCCGGCACCCAGGTCGCGGGCCGGGTGATCGATGCGATGCGGGATGTGATGATCGGCGCCTGTGCCAATGATGGCGGGCTGTTCCGCACCTCGGTCGCCACCGGTGCCATCGTCGATCATGCCCTCGCCGCCGCCGCCGCCCTGTTCCACTGTGCCGAGGACGAGGTGATCTTCGGCCTGAACACCACCAGCCTCTTCTTCCAGCTGGCGCCGCTGATCGCGGCCGATTGGCAGGCGGGGGACAATATCCTGCTCACCCGCATGGATCATGATGCCAATGTCTCGCCCTGGCTGCAGGCCGCCGAGGCGCGCGGGGTGGACGTGCGCTTCCTGGAATGGGACCGCGCCACCTTCGCCTTCCGCCTCGAAACGCTGGACCAGCTGATCGACAGCCGCACCCGCGCCGTGGCGGTGGGCCATGCCAGCAATTTCCTTGGCACCATCAATGATGTCGCCGCCGTCTGTGCCGCCGCCCGCGCGGTGGGGGCGGTGAGCATCGTCGATGCCGTGCAGTCCGCCCCGCATATCGCGCTGGATGTGGGTGCGATCGGCTGCGACCTGATGGCGGCTTCGGCCTACAAATTCTTTGGCCCGCACCTGGGGCTGGCCTATGTGTCGAAGCGGCTGCAGGGCCTGATCCGGCCCCTGAAAGTCCGCCCGTCGGCCGACGTGATGCCCACCCGCCTGATGCCCGGCACGCCGAGTTTCGAGGCGATGGCCGGCACTGCGGCTGCCATCGCGCACATGGCCTGGCTGGGGGAAGCCGCCGGCACGGTGAGCGCCGACGCGCCGCTGCGCCAGCGGCTGGAGGCGGGCCTTGCCGCCGCGCAGGCGCACGAGACGGAGATCATGCGGCGCTTCCTGGCCGGCATCGCCGCCGTGCCCGGCGTCACCCTGCACGGCATCGGCAATGCCAACCGCCTGCACGAGCGTGTCGCCACCTTCACTTTCGAACTGGCCGGCAAGACCAGCACCGAGGTCGCGCAAGGCTTGGCGGATCGCAACATCTTCGTCTGGAACGGCTATTATTACGCCTGGGAGCCGGCCGGCGTGCTGGGCTTGAAGGAACGCGGCGCGGTGCGGGTGGGCTTCACCCATTACAACAGCCTGGACGAGGTGGACGGCTTCATCGCCGCGCTGGGCGCCATCGCGGCAGCCTGAGCCGGCAATTTGCCGCTGGATTTTGCGCGCGCGGCTTGGCACAGCCAGCGATCATGACCAGCCAGCCCCGCACCCTCTACCAAAAGATCTGGGACGATCATGTCGTCAGGACACTTGATGACGGCACCGCGCTGATCTTCATCGATCGCCACCTGATCCACGAGGTGACCACCCCGCAGGCGTTCGAGGCGCTGCGGCTGACCGGCCGCCGCCTGCGCCGGCCTGACCTGACTCTGGCCGTGCCCGATCACAATGTGCCGACGACCGACCGCCGTTTGCCCATCCTCGATCCGATGTCGAAGGCGCAGCTGGAAGCGCTGGAGGCCAATTGCGCCGAATTCGGGGTGGAGCTGTACAGCATCGATGCGCCGGAACAGGGCATTGTCCATGTCATCGGCCCGGAACAGGGCTTCACCCTGCCCGGCGTCACCATGGTCTGCGGCGACAGCCACACCGCCACGCACGGGGCGTTCGGGGCGCTGGCCTTCGGCATCGGCACGTCGGAAGTGGAGCATGTGTTTGCGACGCAGACGCTGCTGCTGCGCCAGTCGAAGTCGCTGGAAGTGCGGGTGACCGGGCAGCTCGGCTTTTCGGTCAGCGCCAAGGATGTGGCGCTGGCGGTGTGCGGCGTGCTGGGGTCCGGCGGCGGTGCCGGTTATGTGATCGAATATAGCGGCCCGGTGATCGAAGCGCTGTCGATGGAAGGCCGCATGACCCTGTGCAACATGGCCATCGAAGCCGGCGCGCGGGCCGGGTTGATCGCGCCTGACAGCAAGACCTTCGATTATGTGCGTGGCCGCCCGCGCGCCCCCACCGGTGCCGCCTGGGATGCGGCGCTGGCCTGGTGGCAGACGCTGAAGACCGATCCCGGCGCGACCCACGACAAGGTGATCACCATTGACGGCAGCGCCCTTGCGCCGCTCGTCACCTGGGGCACCAGCCCGGAAGACGTGGTGGAAATCACCGGCAGCGTGCCCGATCCCGCCAGCTTTGCCGATGCCGCCAAGCGCAGCGCCGCCGCCAAGAGCCTGGATTATATGGGCCTGACGCCCGGCACCCGCATGGAAGACGTGGCGGTGGAGAATATCTTCATCGGCAGCTGCACCAACAGCCGCATCGAGGATCTGCGCGTGGCAGCGCAGGTCGTCGCCGGCCGCCGCGTTGCCGCCAATGTGCGCCAGGCGCTGGTGGTGCCGGGCTCCGGCCTCGTCAAGCGCCAGGCCGAAGCCGAGGGGTTGGACCGCATCTTCACCGCCGCCGGCTTTGAATGGCGCGAACCGGGCTGTTCCATGTGCCTGGGCATGAACCCGGATCAGGTGCCGGCCGGTGAGCGCTGCGCCAGCACGTCGAACCGCAATTTTGTTGGCCGGCAGGGGCCGGGCGCGCGCACGCATCTTGTGTCTCCGGCCATGGCCGCCGCCGCTGCGGTGACCGGCCGGTTGACCGATGTGCGGCAATTGATGGGCTGATGGCGCCAACCGGCCCCGCCCGCCAAATGTGGCCACAAACGCGCCGGGAGTTCATTTTTCATTAACTGGGTAACCTTAGTGTCGCTGGCATTGAGGGGTAGGACATGGCGGGCAATTGGCCGCGTTGCAGCACAGTATGGCTGGCGTCTGTGCGCCGGTTGCTGGCCCATGCCGGCCGAAGCCGGGCTGTGGTGCTGCTTGCCATCGGGATGATGGCCGCAGTGGCCCCGCCGGCGCGCGCCCATCTCGTGCAACTGCCGTTCCGGGTCGATCCGGCCTGCCACAATCCCGATTGCCGTTCGCCGGATGCGCCGCCGGCAGACAAGGGGCGCTGGACCTGGTTCCATGTCGATCCTGTCGGCATCGCCAACGTGCCGGCCGGGTGGAGCCTCGTCATCGACAACACCCGCTTTGCCGTGATCGAGGTGCGTGTCACCCACCGCGGCGGCGTGGCTGTGCTGCGGCGCGGCCAGTTCGAACTCGCCAACAACTGGACGCTGGGCAACAATCTGCGCTTCACCGTGCCGGTGCCCGGCCGTGATGTCACCCATATCGATATCGGCTACCGCAATCTCGATTCGCCCGGGCTGATGCGCACGGTGAAGGCGATGGATGATGATGGCCACGACAGTTATGTGCTGCGTTGGTCGGTGCAGGTCACGCTGGTCACCGGCGTGCTGTTTTCGGCATTCGTCTACAATGTCTTCCTGCTCACCTGGCTGCGCACCGCCTTCCAGCGCTGGTATGTGGTCTGGCTGGCCGGCTGCATGCTCTACATGCTGGTGTGGACGGGCGCGCTGCTCAGCTTCTTCCCGTTCATGGCCGGCCCGGCCTCGGTGCGCACCGCCTTCCTGCTGCTGGGGCTGATGGTGGTATCGGGGGCGGCTTTCTTCTTCTCGCTGATCGAACGCGATCACCTGCCCCGGCGGCTGGTGGCCTTTGGCCAGGCCTCGGCCATGCTGGTGGCGTTCACCGCGGTGTTCGCCGCCTTCGACACGCTGTTCCCGGCCGAACTTGGCGACCGCCTGTTCAATATGGCCATCGTCACCGTCACCACCACGCTGTTCATCGGCTGCGGCTATGCCGGCATGCGCGGCAGCCGCGCTGTCTGGTATTATATCGCCGGCTGGCTGCCGGCGCTGGCGGTGCTGATCCTGCGCATCATGCGCAACTTTGGCCTGCTGCCCCAGGCCGACCTGCTGGATCTGGCGGGCTTTGCCGCCATGGGCTGGGAGTCGCTGCTGCTCAGCCTGGCCATTGCCGATCGCTTCCGCCAGCTGCGCCGTGATGCCGACGCCGCCGATGCCGAGCGCGAAACCCTGTTCCGCGTCGCCACCACCGATCCGCTCACCGGGCTGGGCAACCGCGCGCTGTTCCAGAACATGATGGAAAAGGCGCTGCCCGCGGCCGAGGGTATCGACGTCATCGCCATCGACATCGATTTCCTGAAGCAGACGAACGACATGGCCGGCCATGATGCCGGCGACGCGCTGATCATCGCTGTCGCCGAGCGGCTGGCCGCGGCCGCCGGCCCGGAGGCGACCATCGCCCGCGTGGGCGGCGACGAGTTCGTGATCCTGCTCACCGGCGCCGCCCGTGGCCAGCTGGCGGCGGTGCGCCAGATGATCGCGCTGTCCGCCGGCGTGCCGCTGCGCCATGCCGGGCACAGCCTCACCATTTCGATGTGCGCCGGCCACAGCAGCTGCGATGATGGCAGCACGACACTGTCGCGCATCTACAAGCAGGCCGACATGGCGCTGTACCGTGCCAAGGCCGCCGGGCGCGGCTGCTGGCGCAGCTATGATGCCGGCATGGCCGACGCGGCCGACGCCCGCGCCCGCCTGATCGCCGAAGCCCGCTTCGGCCTCGCCAACGATCAGTTCGTGCCGCATTATCTTGCCATCGTGCGCAGCGATGGCCGGCTGATCGGCCACGAGGCGCTGCTGCGCTGGCAGCATCCGCGCCTGGGCCTGCTGGCGCCCGACGATATCCTGGACGTGGTGCGCGATCCGGCACTGCAGCCGGCGTTGCAGGCCTTCATGCTGCAATCGGCGCTGGCCCAGGCGGCGCTGCTGCGGGCGGGCGGTGAGGATCTGGTGATGGCGGTCAATTTCGTTGGCAGCCAGTTGCAGGGCGCCGATGCCGCTGTCGCCATCCTGGAAGAGCTGGCCCGCCACGATCTGCCGCCGCACGCGCTGGTGGTGGAAATCACCGAATCCGTGGCCATGGGCGGCCTTGGCGATGCGCTGGTGGAGGGGCTTGAGTGTCTGCGCGATGCCGGCGTCAGCGTCGCGCTCGATCATTTCGGCACCGGCCATGCCAGCCTGATCCAGATGCGCGATGTGCCGGCCAACATCGTGAAGATCGATGCCAGTTTCGTGGCACGGCTGATCGATTCGGCCGGCAACCAGCAGGTGGTGCACGCCGCCATCGATCTGGCCCATTCGATGGGCAAGCAGGTGGTGGCCGAAGGGGTGGAGGCCGAAGCCCAGCGCCAGCAGCTGGTGCGCATGGGCTGCGATCTGTTGCAGGGGGCGCTGTTCGGCCCGCCGCAGCCGCAGCCGGCACGGCAGCGCGCCGCCGCCTGAGCCGCCCTCGCCGTCAGCCCTCGCGCGGGCTGACCGGGTCCAGCACCGTGTCGACAGCCTCGGCCAGCAGGGCGGGATAATCGGTGCTGTAATGCAGCCCGCGGCTTTCGCGCCGCCGCCGCGCCGACCGCACGATCAGATCGGCCACGGTCACCAGGTTCCGCAACTCGATCAGATCGGCGGTGATGCGGAAATTGCCGTAATATTCCTGCACTTCCTTGCGCAGGTTCTTCACACGGTGGGCGGCGCGTTCCAGCCGCTTGTCGGTGCGCACGATGCCGACATAATCCCACATCGTGCGCCGCAGCTCGTCCCAATTGTGGGCGATCACCACGTCCTCGTCGCTGTCGGTCACCCGGCTTTCATCCCACGGCCTCACGTCGGGCGGCGGCGGCGGCGGGCCCAGCGCGGCAATGTCGTCGGCCACCGCCTGGCCGAACACCAGGCATTCCAGCAGGCTGTTCGAGGCGAGGCGGTTGGCACCGTGCAGGCCGCTCTGCGTCACCTCGCCGGCCGCCCACAGGCCGGCCAGATCGGTGCGGCCGTGCAGGTCCACCATCACGCCGCCGCAGCTATAATGCGCCGCCGGCACCACCGGGATCGGCATGGTGGTGCAATCGATCCCCAGTTCCAGCAGCCGGGCATGGATGGTCGGGAAATGGCCGCGGATGAAATCGGCACCCAGATGGGTGAGATCCAGCAACACATGCTCCAGGCCCAGCCGCTTCATTTCGGCATCGATGGCGCGTGCCACCACGTCGCGCGGTGCCAGTTCCAGCCGCTCGTCGTAACGGTGCATGAAGCGGCTGCCGTCGGGCAGTTTCAGCTGGCCGCCTTCGCCGCGTGCCGCTTCGGTGATCAGGAAATTGCGCACCTTCGGGTGGTAGAGGCAGGTCGGGTGGAACTGGTTGAATTCCATGTTCGACACCCGGCAACCGGCGCGCCACGCCATGGCGATGCCGTCCCCGGTCGCACCGTCCGGGTTGGTGGAATAAAGATAGACACGGCTGGCCCCGCCGCTGGCCAGCACGGTGGCCGGGGCCACGAAGCGCATCACGCGGCGCTTCTTCACATCCAGCGCATAGACACCGTGGCAGCGCCGTTCCGGAAAGCGGGTGCCGACGACATGGCGGTGGGTGATCAGGTCCAGGGCCGCCATGTGCGGCACCAGCGTGATGTTGGGATGTTCGCGCGCGGCGCGGATCAGGGCCTGGCTCACCGCCCAGCCGGTGGCATCATCAACATGCACGATGCGGCGGTGGCTGTGCCCGCCTTCCCGCGTCAGGTGCCAGCGTTCCGAAACGGTCTCGCCGGCATTGAACGGCACCCCCAGCGCCGCCAGCCGGTCGATCGCCGCCGAGGCGCCGGCCGCGACATATTCCACCGTGGCGCGGTGGTTGAGCCCGGCCCCGGCGACCATCGTGTCTTCAACATGGGCCTCCACCGTGTCGCCGGCATCCAGCACGGCGGCGATGCCGCCCTGCGCCCAGGCCGTGGAGCCATCGGCCAGATCGCCTTTGGCCAGCACCGCCACCCGGCCATGCGCGGCCAGGTTGAGCGCCGCCGTCAACCCGGCGGCACCTGATCCGATGACGATGGCGTCGAAATGCGCCTCAGGCGGCGGCAATGTTGGTCTTTGGCCCACTGGTCAACTCCAGGAACACGTCCTCCAGGTCGGCCTCGCGGGTGGAAACGTCAACAACGCCCACCCCGGCCGCCCCCAGCGCCGTCAGCACGGCCCCGGCATTGGTGGTGCGCTTGTCAAAGCTGATCAGCAGCCGGCGGACGTCCTTCAGCTCGACCGATTTGCACGCCGCCAGCGGCGGCGGCACGTCGAGATCGCGGTCGACGATCACGTCCAGCAGCTTGTCACCGGTGGTGCCGAGCAGCTTGGATGTCTCGTCATTGGCCACCACTTCGCCGTGGTTGATGATGGCGATGCGGTCGCACAGGCTTTCCGCCTCTTCCAGATAATGGGTGGTCAGCACGATGGTGGTGCCCTGGGCGTGCAGATCGCGCACATAATCCCACAACAGCTGGCGCAGTTCGATGTCCACGCCCGCCGTCGGCTCGTCGAGCACCAGCACCGGCGGGTTGTGGACCAGCGCCTTGGCCACCAGCAGCCGGCGCTTCATGCCGCCCGACAGGGTGCGCGAATAGACATGCGCCTTGTCATCCAGCCGCACCGCCTTCAGCAGCTCCATCGTCCGCCGCTTTGCCTTGGGAACGCCGAACAGGCCGGCCTGCAGTTCCAGCGTCTCGAACGGGGTGAAGAAGGCATCGAACACCAGTTCCTGCGGCACGATGCCGATGCTGGCCTTGGCGTTGCGGGGATGTTCGTCGATGTCGAAACCCCAGATGCGGGCGCTGCCCGCCGTCTTGTTCACCAGCCCGGCGAGGATGTTGATCGTCGTCGACTTGCCGGCGCCGTTGGGGCCGAGCAGGCCGAAGATCGAGCCGCGCGGGATCTCGAGATCGATGCCTTTCAGCGCCTGCTTGCCGCCGGCATAGGTCTTGGTCAGGCCCTTCAGGCTGATTGCGGCGTCGCTCATCAGCACGGGATAGACCGCGTGGCATGGCCCGGCAAGAGGATGCACCGTGACGGTTTCGCCATGGTGACTTTGCCGCACGGGCTTGGTAGACCTTGTGTCATGCAAGCTCCTCACGCCCCGCAAGCCCTTCGGCAATCACAGGCGCTGGCCCGTCCGGCGCCCGAAACCTATGTCTCCGACACGTCGCGCGTGTTCTGCGACGGTGATGAAAATGGCGGCGACGGCCACCCCCGGGTGTGGATCCAGATCGGGGCGCCGGGCTTTGCCGATTGCGGCTATTGCGACCGCCGTTTCGTGCTGGCCGGCGGCCCGGCAGACAAGAGGTGAGGCTGCTGGCGCTGGCGGCGCTGCTGGCTGCCGCCCCGGCGCTGGCCGCGCGGCCGGCCACGCCGGCGGTGTTCACCCTGAAGGTGGCCGACAGCGGCAATCCCTATCTGCCGGTGCTGGTCAAGAACGCCACGCTCAACATCCGCATCGCGCTGAGCTTCGACACCGCGCTGATCCTGAACCAGGGCCCGGCCGAGCGCGCCGGCCTGAAGCCGTTTCCGTTCATCGGCAAGGGCACGTTCAAGAACGCCATGATCCCGGGCGGGGAGGCGACCTTCCGCTTCAACCTCGCCACGATCCGGCCGGCCGGCCTTGCCGACAAGAAGGTGCCGGCCGTTTGGGTGAGCCGCCCGGTCGCCAGTGACGCCGATGGCGTGCTGACCGTGGGTGCGCTGAAGGCCGATCGTATCGATTTCGTGCTGCGCGACACGCCGCCCGGCAGCCAGACCATCGTCCTGGCCAAGAAGGGCAGCGGCGAGACCGGCATCACCGCCCGGCTGGGCGGCGAGGATGTGGACATCAGCCTGGAACTGAACAGCCCGACAACGGTGATGAACGCCCGTGCCGGCGCCGCCGTGGTTGCCGCCGGCCTTGCCCGTCGCGCCAATGCGGTCGGTTACTGGCGGCCGTTCCCGGGCGTGGCGCTGCCGTGGCAGAAGCTGGAACCGCGCGCCGGCGCCAGCCTGCTCGGCCTGCCGCTGCGCCAGCTTGGCGTGCGCGTGTCGGAAGCCGAAGCCCGCCGCATCGATGCCGCCGCCCGCGGCACCTCGACCGAGGCTGATGATGACGACACCATCACCGTGGCTGCCGACCGCAAGCGCAAGCGCGGCCGGGGCCCGTGGATTTTGATCGGCCGCGACGTGCTGGGCGATTGCAGCCGCATCAGCTTTGATCGCGCCGGCGAACGCTGGGTGTTGACCTGCAAATTCGCCTGATGGCGCAGCCCTTGCGCACCCACAACACCACCATCGCGACCGGCAACATCGTCGCCCCCCTTTCCCTTTCGCCGCCGCTGGCCCATATCTCCCGGCATGACCACGCTTGATGCCACCCAGTTGTTCTACACCGATACGGGCCTTGATCCCGACCGCACGGCGGCCCAGGTGGCCGAGGCGCTGAACGGCTGCGACGATGGTGAATTGTTCCTGCAATATGGCGTGTCCGAAAGCTTTGCCTTCGATGATGGCCGGCTGAAATCGGCCAGCTTCGATACGGTGAAGGGCTTTGGCCTGCGCGGTGTCGCCGGCGAGATGACCGCCTTTGCCCACGCCAACGATCTGTCCGAAGCCGCCATCGCGCGGGCTGCCGATACCATCAAGGTGGTGCGCGACGGCCACGGCGGCACCATGGCGCTGCCGGCGCTGCCCACCAACGCCCGCCGCTACACCGATGCCAATCCGCTCGCCGGGATCGCTTTTTCCGCCAAGGTGGCGTTGATGGAGCAGATCGATGCGGCGGCCCGCGCCCGCGATCCCAGCGTGGTGCAGGTCTCGGCCAGCCTGCTCGGCAGCTGGAACGTCGTCGAGATCCTGCGCGGCGATGGCAGCCGCGCCCGCGACATCCGCCCGCTGGTGCGCCTGAACGTCCAGATCGTCACCGAAAAGAACGGCCGCCGCGAAGTCGGCGTGCACGGGCTGGGCGGGCGCTATCTTTACGACAGCCTGTTCGAGGAGGCGACCTGGCAGCGCGCCATCGACATCGCGCTGGCCCAGGCGCTGACCAACCTTGACAGCGTCGCCGCGCCGGCCGGCGAGATGACAGTCGTGCTCGGCCCCGGCTGGCCCGGCATCCTGCTGCACGAAGCTGTTGGCCACGGCCTGGAAGGCGATTTCAACCGCAAGGGCACCAGCGCCTTTTCCGGCCGCATCGGGGAGCGCGTGGCGGCCCCCGGCGTTACCGTGGTGGACGATGGCAGCCTTGACCAGCGGCGCGGCAGCCTGACCATCGATGATGAAGGCACGCCCACCGGCCGCACCGTGCTGATCGAGGATGGCATATTGAAGGGTTACATGCAGGACCGGCTCAACGCCCGGCTTATGGGCATGGCGCCCACCGGCAACGGCCGCCGCGAATCCTATGCCCACGCCCCGATGCCGCGCATGACCAACACCTTCATGCTGGGCGGCAGCGAAGATCCCGGCAATATCCTGTCCAGCGTGAAGAAGGGCATCTATGCCAAGAGCTTCGGCGGCGGCCAGGTGGACATCACCAGCGGCAAGTTCGTGTTTTCCTGCACCGAAGCCTATGAGATCGAAAATGGCCGCCTCGGCCGCCCGCTGAAGGGGGCGACCCTGATCGGCAACGGCCCCGATGTGCTGACCCGGGTGCGCGCCATGGGCAACGACATGGCGCTGGATGAAGGCGTCGGCGTGTGCGGCAAGGCCGGGCAGGGCGTGCCCGCCGGTGTTGGCCAGCCGACGCTGCTGGTCGATGGCCTCACCGTCGGCGGCACCGGCGGCTGAGGCGCGCACGGAGGGGACGCCATGTCGGAATTCTTCGATCATATCACCCCGGATCACGCCGCCTTCATTGCCCGCCAGCCGGTCTTCTTCGTCGCCACCGCCGCGGCCGATGCCCGCATCAACCTCAGCCCCAAGGGCATGGACACGTTCCGCGTGCTCTCCCCCACCAGCTGCGCCTGGCTCGATTACGGCGGCAGCGGCAACGAAACCCACGCCCATCTCGCCGCCGATGGCCGCATCACCATCATGTTCTGCGCCTTTGATCAGCCGGCGCTGATCTATCGCATTTATGGCCATGGCCGTGCGGTGCTGCCGCAGGATGCGGACTGGGATGGGTTCGCCGCCCATTTCAGCATCGAGCGCGGCGTGCGCCAGATCTTCGTGATCGAAGTCGGCAGCACCCAGACCAGCTGCGGCTGGGCAGTGCCCCGGATGCAGTTGGTCGAAGAACGCCAGACCCTGCGCAAATATCACCGCAATGAAGATCCGGCGGAGCGGCTGGCCAAATATCAGCAGCGCAACCGCTCCATCGACGGGCTGCCCGCCACCCCGCCGTCGCGTCTGCCCTACGCCTGATGGGGCGCGGCTGATGGCCCTGGCCTGTGCTGCCACCGTGTTCTCGCCGATCGAGGCCGAGATCATCCGCGCCCGGCTCGACGCGTCCGGCATCGAAGCCGTGCTGTTCGACAGCGGCATCGCCAGCCTGATCGGCCCCGGCGTCTCCGGCATCCGCGTCATGGTGGTGGACAGCGACATCGCCGCCGCCCGCTGCGTGCTCGCCGGGCTTGATTGAGACCGCTGCGCCAAACGCCTTATGTCGCAAGGGATCAGGCTGCGGCAGTGTGACCGTCCAACCACAAGGGGCGCGGTCTGGCCATGCGGCTGATCACGGCGATCATCAAGCCATTCAAGCTCGAACAGGTCCGCGAGGCCCTGATGCAAAGCGGCGTCCAGGGCATGACTGTCACCGAAGTGCGCGGCGTCGGCCGTGGCAATGCCCACACCGAAGCCTATCGCGGTGCCGAATATGGCGGCAATCTGATGCCCAAGCTGAAGATCGAGGTGGTTGCTGACGACGATATCGCCGCCCGCGTGGTCGATGCCATCGCCCAGGCCGCCCACAGCGGCAGCGCCGGTGACGGCAAGATCTTCGTTGCCGCCATCGAACAGGCCATCCGCATCCGCACCGGCGAGGTTGACGAAGTCGCGCTGTGACCAAAAGGGCTGGAAACGCCCGCCCGGCCTGCTAAACCCCCGGCCATGCCCAGCCTTGTCCTCCTCCGCCACGGCCAGAGCCAGTGGAACCTTGAAAACCGCTTCACCGGCTGGTGGGATGTCGGCCTCACCGAACAGGGTGTCGCCGAAGCCGCCGATGCCGGCCGCCGCATGGCCGCCGCCGGGCTGGACTTTGATTGCGCCTTCACCTCCCTGCAAAGCCGGGCGATCAAGACGCTCAACCTGGCGCTGGAGGCGATGGGCCGGCTGTGGCTGCCGGTCACCAAGGATTGGCAGCTGAACGAGCGTCACTATGGCGGCCTCACCGGCCTCAACAAGGCCGACACGGCGGCGAAATATGGTGAGGAGCAGGTGAAGATCTGGCGCCGCAGCTTCGATGTGCCGCCGCCGCCGATGGAGGCCGGCAGCGATTTCGATCTCGCCGCCGATCGCCGCTATGCCGGCATCGCCATCCCCGCCACCGAAAGCCTGAAGGACACGATCGCCCGCGTCCTGCCCTATTGGGAACAGGCCATTGCCCCGGAACTCAAGGCCGGCAAGCGTGTCATCATCGCCGCCCACGGCAACAGCTTGCGCGCCCTCGTCAAGCATCTTTCCGGCCTGTCTGACGATGCGATCGTCCACGAGGAAATCCCCACCGGCCAGCCCATGGTCTATGATCTGGCCGACGATCTGACCGCGATTTCGCGCCGCTACCTCTGATCCGGCCAGCGCCCGCTTGACGGGTGCCGCCACGCTGCCAGACTGTTCCCGCAAACGGGCAGGGGGGCACGCAGATGATCCGATCATTCCTCACGCTGGCGGCAGCACTGGCGGCCTCCACCGCCCTGGCCGCCCCGGCCGATACCGTCCTCCTCCACGGCCGCATCATCACTGCCGACGCGCAGGACAGCGTGGTGCAGGCGCTGGCCATCAGCGGCGGCAAGATCACCGCGCTGGGCAGCGATGCCGCCATCGCCAGGCTCGTCGGCCCCAGGACGAAGCTGATCGACCTGAAAGGCCGCGCCGCCACGCCCGGCCTGATCGATACCCACGCCCACATCCTCTCCACCGGCCTTGGCGAGCTGAACCAGATCGCGCTCGGCGGCGCCCGCTCGGTGGACGACGTCATCGCCGCCGTGAAGGCCCGCGTCGCCACCACGCCGAAAGGCCAGTGGGTGCTGGGCGTCGGCTGGGACGAAGGCAAATTCACCCCCTCCCGCTACCCCACCGCGGCCGAGCTTGATGCCGTCGCCCCCGACAACCCGGTCTGGCTGGAAAACACCACCGGCCATTATGGCGTCGCCAACGGCCTCGCCCTGAAAATGGCCGGCGTCACCGCCGCCACCGCCACCCCGCCCGCCGGCACCATCGAACGGCTGGCCGATGGCAGCCCGGCCGGCGTGATGAAGGAAACCGCGCAGGCGATGGTGACACGGCTGATCCCCGAACCTACGCTGGCGCAGCGCAAGGCCGCCCTTGCCCACATGATCCGCCGCCTGCACGCCGAAGGCATGACCGGCTTCAAGGACCCATCAATCGACCGCGCCGATTGGGAGGCCTATCTCGCCCTCGTCAAGGCCGGCCAGTTCCCGATCAACGCCTGCGTGCTGTTCGGCGGCGGCAGAGCCATGGCTACGGCCACCAAGGCCCTCGCCGAAATCCGCCGCGCCCGCACCGAAATCGCCGCCGTGCCCGCCGCCTCCCTCGCCGTCTGCGGCGTCAAGCTGTTCATGGATGGCAGCGGCGCCGCCCCCACCGCCTGGATGTACGAAAACTGGAACAGGCACCGCACCGAAATCGCCGAAGGCAACAGCGGCTACCCCCAGATCGAACCCGGCCTCTACCGCCAGATGGTCACCATGTTCGTGAACGCCGATATCGGCATCGGCACCCACGCCATCGGCGACAAGGCCATCGATTGGGTGGTGGACGCCTATGCCGACGCCCTGAAAGCCCACCCCACGCAAGACCTGCGCCTCTCCATCATCCACGCCAACACACCCACGCCCCACGCCATCGCCGCCATGAAGGCGCTGCAAGCCACCTACGGCAGCGGCTACCCCGAAACCCAGCCCACCTTCGCCTGGTGGCTGGGGGACATCTACGCCGCCAACCTCGGCCCCGCCCGCTCCCTGCGCCTCAACCCCTACGCCACCTACCTGAAACAAGGCATCATCTGGGGCGGCGGCTCCGATACCGGAGTCACCCCGTTCCCCGCCCGCCTCGGCCTCTGGGCCAGCACCGCCCGCGAAACCTCAGGCGGCGTGTGGGGCGCAACGCCCTTCGGCACCGCCGAAAGCGTGGACATCCACACCGCCCTCACCAGCTACACACGCTGGGCCGCCCCCCTCATCCGCGCCGATGGCTCCGGCGTTCTGGCACCCGGCAAAGCCGCCGATATCGCCGTGTGGGACCGTGACCCCTACACCGTGCCCACCGCCGCCGTGAAAGACATGAAGGCGGACATGACCCTGTTCCGGGGGAAGGTCGTGTACGAACGTTCCAGGTAAGAAGGGCCTCCGGCGGGCAGGGACGCAGTCCCTGCACCCATGTGTTTCAGGGCCGCCCGGGCAGCGGCTGTAGGTTACAAAGCTTACAAACAACCCTTCATGCGCGGGCGCGCGCCTGGATGCGATGGACCGTGCAAAGCGCCTTGCGAAACTGACCCCAAGTATAACGCCGCCAGCGCCGTGTAGGACAGCCTCCCGCTGTGCGCTCTGCGGCGGGGGAGAGAAGGGGGCCTCCGGCGGGCAGGGACGCAGTCCCTGCACCCGTTCGTTTCATTTGCGGCCGGCGGATAAATTGCGCCTAGAACCTTAAGTCAAACAAATTTTTAGGCGGCACACTACGCGTTTGGATTCATGATCTTTTTAAGGCGACCAAACGCCTCTTCTGGCAATTGCTTTAACATATTAATCAATACATCATCCCCAGTGCCAAGAACGTCATTTATTATTTGCTTCTTGTGTTTTTCAGCGTCACGTACCTCCTCCTCGTCTAAATCCATACCCCTAACGATTGCGCCCATTCTAAGCGCCTCATTGAGAGTAATCTCGAAAGCCATTTTAAAGCTGTGTCCGCAATGCTGGCATTTCGCGGTCGACATCGGGTTCAAGCCACCGCACTCATCGCACGGCTTGAATTTCGCTAACCTTGGTGGAAACTGGGCGCCACAAGAAACGCATTCAACAGCCTGCTTTTCGTTTTCAGCCCCGCAAACGCCGCATATCTTTTTTGTGGTCGGAGTGTCAGTGCGGGCACTACCGCTCATCTCCCGTTCCACTCTTCGCGCGTATTCCTCGAAGATCTTCAGAGTGGGCATAACCACATAAGCTCGAGAAAAATCGTCGTCACCTAATGTGCGAACAACGCGACCCATTGCTTGTCGAAAAGCCAGTTCAGTCTTAGCATTTGGAAGATAAAGAAGTATTCTCAGCCGCTTTATGTCGACTCCTTCAGAAATCATTGCTACAGAAACCAGCCAACGTTTGCCTGAATTTTTAAAAGCTGCTATCCGGCTTTCGGCATTCGGCATCTGGCTGTGCACAAGAACAGGTCGTTCTCCATCTATTATCTCAAGCAAATTTGCCATATACTCGGCAACGCCGATGCTGGGCGCTATCACTAATCCGCCTGCGGTTGGCAAAGTGTCCCGTATGTCGTCGAGTTTGGCCACGCCCCATTCGATCATCGATCCCTGGTACGAGTTCTTATCGGGCGTTACGCCATCTGCTTCGTACTTGGGAGTGCAAACTAATCTGTAATAATCAAGAGCCTGCTGTAGACCTTTGATGCGTTTAAGTTCTGGATTCAGGTCGATTTCCGTAGTGCCAGAAATGGGAATGTCGTCATGATCGGAAAGCTTGACGGAAAATCTGCCTTCATGACGATGAAACGTGATAGGTCGGCAATAATTAAGTTCAACGGCTTCGCCGTAACTTAGCGTAAATGTTCCTGCCTCGGGGTGGTCAATTTTGCCTTCATCGTCGTAGGCGAACCATATTGTTTCCTTGCCGTCGGACCTGATAGGCGTTCCGGTCAGAATAAGAACATAGCTCGCAGCTGCAAACGCGCTATTCGCGTCAGTTCCCCATGCAGCTGCCACCGCTGCATGGTGGTGTTCGTCGCAAATGACAAGCGTTCGCGCGGTATTGCAAACGGCTTGAAACGCGTCTTGGAGAGATTGAATAGCTGCCCATGTGGCGCACAGATCGATACCGAAATCAGAGACATCGCCATCTGCGCCCGTCACCTTTGTCATGTGACGACCAGTTACAAACTTGAATTCGTCTCCCCATTGACGAACAACTTCTGAACGAGGAGCAATTACGATTACCCGGTCGATTTTTCCCATCTCGATTAGCCGTTTGGCTATAACTGAGGCGCAGATTGTCTTGCCCGCCCCAGGCGCCGCATTTATCAAAAAATGCCGATCAGTTGCGGAATCGACGAGCCATTTTAATGCCTTAGCTACTGCCTGCGTTTGCCAACCGCGAAGCGTAATTTCAGCCATCACGTGTTTCCTTTCGAGAGGTTGCAGGCGGCACAAAGTGCCTGACCGTTTTTAGTAACTGTCCACCCGCCCTTAGAGTATGGGTGAACATGATCAGCATGAAAATTCTTCGTAAGTGGAATTTTGCAAATTACACACATGTTACCGGCCAAGATCTGTAAAAGTTTCCTCTGTCTCCAGTCAAAAAGTCGGTTCATCTCTTGATCCAATACTCCGACATTATAATTTCGCGAACAGGTAGGCTAGATGGGGGCTGGCAGGGCGTAAATTCATTAATTCGCCTTACGATTTTTGCCATGGAAACGCGAGAGGAGGCGATCAGAAACCCATCCTTCTTTAGGCGTGCAAATTCAGCGTTTGGGTTCTGAACGCCGAACAGCAACATTGCTTCGAGCAACGATACGCGACCACCTCCCAACAGGTATTCTCTCATAGCTAGTGCCGGTTGGAAATGGGGGTTATTCATGCTTTCATGTCCTAGGTTCTAGAGCGCCAAGCTATTTATCGCTCAAACCCCGGGTAGAGACGGGATTCACGTTCATAGATTAGCCAGGGGTGATTTCTAATCATCTTGTCTGTTTCGGCCGAAAAATAACCGTCGTGAATGGCTGGTCGGTCATATTCAGACATGTTGTATTCTTCAGCCAGTGCATCAATAAGCGTTTGAGCTGCTTTTAAAATTTGGGCCTCAGAGTATGTTTCTCCAAGTTGAACGTACAGTTCTTCATAAACGCGCGTTAGCAGCGCCAGTCCACTGAGCTTTCTGATCGATTTTTTCTGTTTGGCGTTTCTGACCGACACCCGGCTGCCCCGCTCAACCTTTCGCCTATCGTCCAGTTCTTATTACTGGAAAACGCAACGACGTGTAATTATTAAGCCAGCCGATTTTCCTTCAATCAAGCATGGGCTATAACGTCTTACGCCGTGTGCCACTGAGCCTACTAGGCGGAGGCTAGCACGGCTCTTTTTGGCGCTGCAAGGTGCCTAGAGGCTAGCGGCCACTTAATTTTTGACCTGTTCAGAATGCGTGCGTGTGCCCACTGCGTCCATGCGCACGAGTGGCCACTTCCATTTTTTCGGTGCCGAAGGGCGCCGCCCCCCCGTCACGCTGCGCGCGCCCGCTGGCGCTGCGCGCCGTCTTCGACTCTCCCCAGAGGGGGAGGATCGGGGCGTCAGTTGTCATCCCCCATGCGCAGGGCGGCGATGAAGGCTTCCTGGGGGATGTCCACGTTGCCGTATTGGCGCATCCGTTTTTTGCCTTCTTTTTGCTTGTCCAGCAGCTTGCGTTTGCGGGATGCGTCGCCGCCGTAGCATTTGGCGGTGACGTCTTTGCGCAGGGCGGCGATGGTTTCGCGGGCGATGACTTTGCCGCCGATGGCGGCCTGGATGGGGATTTTGAACAGGTGGCGGGGGATGAGGTCTTTCATCCGTTCGCACATGTGGCGGCCGCGGGCTTCGGCGGCGCTGCGGTGGACGATCATGGAGAGGGCGTCCACGGGTTCGTTATTGACCATGATCGACATTTTCACGAGGTCGCCTTCGCGGTGGCCGATCTGGTGGTAATCGAAGCTGGCGTAGCCGCGGCTGATGGATTTCAGCCGGTCGTAGAAATCGAAGACGACTTCGTTGAGCGGCAGTTCGTACACCACCTGGGCGCGTCCGCCGACATAGGTGAGGTTTTTCTGGATGCCGCGCCGATCCTGGCAGAGTTTCAGGATGGAGCCGAGATAATCATCGGGCACGTAGATGGTGGCTTCGATCCAGGGTTCATCGATTTGCAGGATCGATGAGGGGTCGGGCATGTCGGCCGGGTTGTGCAGTTCGATACTGTCGCCGTTGCGCATCATGATGTGATAGACGACGGAGGGCGCGGTGGTGATCAGATCGAGATCATATTCGCGCGACAGGCGTTCCTGGATGATTTCGAGGTGGAGCAGGCCCAGGAAGCCGCAGCGGAAGCCGAAGCCGAGGGCGGCGCTGGTTTCCATTTCGAAGGAGAAGCTGGCGTCGTTCAGGCGCAGTTTGGCGATGCTGTCGCGCAGCTTTTCGAAATCGGCGGCGTCGGTGGGGAACAGGCCGCAGAAGACGACCGGCTGCACTTCCTTGAAGCCGGGCAGGGCTTCGTTGGCCGGGCGTTTGGCGTCGGTGATCGTGTCCCCCACGCGGGCTTGGGCGACTTCCTTGATCTGGGCGGTGATGAAGCCGACTTCGCCGGGCCCGAGTTCGGTGAATTGTTCGATCTTGGGGCGGAAGGCGCCGACACGGTCCACCAGGTGGGTGGAATCGGCGGCCATGAACTTGATCTGCTGGCCTTTCCTGATCGTGCCATCGATGATGCGCACCAGCACGACGACGCCCAGATAGGGATCGTACCAGGAATCCACCAGCATGGCCTTCAGCGGCTTATCGGGATCGCCCTTGGGCGGTGGGATGCGCTTGACGATGGCTTCCAGGATTTCGGTGATGCCGATGCCGGATTTGGCCGAGGCCAGCACCGCGTCGGACGCATCGAGGCCGATGATGTCCTCAATCTCCTTGCGCACCTTTTCCGGTTCGGCGGAGGGCAGATCGATCTTGTTGATGACCGGCACGATCTCGTGATCATGCTCGATGGATTGATAGACGTTGGCGAGGGTTTGCGCTTCCACCCCTTGTGCTGCGTCCACCACCAGCAGCGCGCCTTCGCAGGCGGCGAGGGAGCGCGAGACTTCGTAGGCGAAGTCCACATGGCCGGGCGTGTCCATCAGGTTGAGGACATAATCCTTGCCGTCGGACGCCTTGTAATCGAGGCGCACGGTTTGCGCCTTGATGGTGATGCCGCGTTCCTTCTCGATATCCATGTTGTCGAGCACCTGCTCCGACATTTCGCGCAGCTGGAGGCCGCCCGTCGTCTGGATCAGGCGGTCGGCGAGGGTGGACTTCCCGTGATCGATGTGGGCGATGATCGAGAAATTGCGGATGCGGTCTTGGGGCGTGGCCATGGCAGCGGCATAAGCGGGCGCGCGCCGCGTTGCAACGCGGCAGATGGGCATTGCCGCAGCCATGTGCAGGCTGCTTGACCGGCGTTGCGGCTGGCAATAGCGGAGCGGCAGCGTTTCACGGAGACTGATCTTGACGATTTCCATTGCCATCGTTGGTGCTGGCCCGGCCGGCTATTACACCGCCGAAGCCGCGCAGAAGCAGTGGGGGGCGGGCGTGCGCATCGACATCATCGATCGCCTGCCGACGCCGTTCGGCCTGATCCGCGCCGGGGTGGCGCCGGATCACCAGTCGATAAAGGCGGTGACCAAGCGTTATGAGGCGACCAACCTGACGCCCGGCACGCGGCTGGTGGGCAATGTCGAACTGGGCCGCGATGTGGGGATCGAGGAGCTGCTGGGCCTGTATGATGCGGTCGTGCTTTCGGTGGGGGCGCCGCATGACAAGCCGATCGGCATTCCGGGCGATGATCTGCCCGGCGTGATCGGTTCGGCGGCGTTTGTTGGCTGGTACAATGGCCATCCCGATCATGCCGGGCTGACGGTTGATCTGTCGCACCACGGCGCGGCGATCATCGGCAATGGCAATGTGGCGATCGATTGCGCCCGCGTGCTGGCCAAGACGGTGGAGGAATTGAGCACCACCGACATCGCCGGCCATGCCTTGCAGGTGCTTTCGGCAAGCCGTGTGCGCGACATCCACATCATCGGCCGGCGCGGGCCGCACCAGGCCAGCTTCACCACCAAGGAGGCCGGCGAGCTGGGCCATCTGGTGCGTGCGCATCCGATCGTGCGGCCGGGCGATTTCCCGCCGGAGGCGGAGGACGCGGCGCTGGATCCCGGCCAGCGCAAGATGGTCACCCACCTGCGCGGCTTTGCGGCGGCAGAGCGCGGCGACAAGCCGGGCACGATCAATTTCGAATTCTTCCGCCGCCCCGTCGCCGTGGAAGGCCATGGCAAGGCCGAGCGCCTGATTGTCGAGACGACGCGGCTGGAGAACGGCCAGGCGGTGGGCACCGGCGAGCTGCACGCCATTCCGTGCGGGCTGGTGATCGCCTGCATCGGCTATCGCACCGCCGCCATTGCGGGCGTGAATTATTCCGAAAAGCTGGGCCGCTTCCCCACCGATGATGCCGGGCGCATCGGCCCCGCGCTTTATGCCAGCGGCTGGGCGCGGCGCGGGCCGTCGGGCACGATCGGCACCAACCGGCCGGACGGGTT
The DNA here is from genome assembly GCA_037131365.1 of Sphingomonadales bacterium. Lineage (GTDB taxonomy): Bacteria > Pseudomonadota > Alphaproteobacteria > Sphingomonadales > Sphingomonadaceae > Sandarakinorhabdus. The sequence continues at coordinate 34,757 of JBAXRE010000009.1, read as the reverse complement.
CAGCGTGGTGGAAGCGATGGTGGCCGATGGCGTCGCTGCCAGCGGCAAGGCCGGCCCGGCGGGCCTGGACGCGCTGCTGGCAGCACGCGGGGCGCGCGCCAGCGATTTTGCCGGCTGGCACCGCATCGATGCTGCCGAAGTGGCCGGCGCCCGCCCCGGCGCGCCGCGCGAGAAGCTGGTCAATGTCCGCGCCATGCTGGCGGTGACCTGACGCGCCGCCCGCAGCCGTCATCTTTCTGCAATCAAGCTGCAATAACCCCAAAGCCACGCCGCAATGGCTGGCGTTGGGGGCAAAGCTTGAGCGAAGAGCGCACGAAGTTCATCAGCCTGCCGGTGTCCCAACCGCGCAGCGACGATCGGCAGCATATGCTGGTGATGCTGCAGGGCGCGTCCCCCGGCCAGCGCTGGGCGCTGCCGCCCGGTGGCCTTACCATCGGCCGGGTGGCGCCGGCGGACATCGTCATTCCCGATTCTGCCATCTCGCGCAGCCATTGCCGGGTGGAGGCGGATGCCGGCCAGCTGTTCGTCACCGACATGGGTTCCACCAACGGCACCCGCATCGATGGCCGCCGCATCGAAGGCCGCACCTTGCTGCCGGTGGGCGGCCTGCTGCAGCTGGATGGGAACATCTTCCAGCATGATCTGCTCAGCGACGCGCAATTGCGGCGCGAGGACGAGCGCCTGCGCGAGCTGGAGGCGGCGCTGGCCTATGTGAAGGCGCAGCTGCCGGTGCCGACCAGCAGCGGACCAATCGGGATCGACTGGCATTATGTGCCTTCCACCGATCTGGGCGGCGATGCCTTTGGCGCGGCCTGGCTGCCCGATGGCCGCTTCTGCTGTTACCTGATCGACGTGTCGGGCCACGGCGCCGGTGCTGCCATGCACGCCGTCGCCGTGATGAACGCGCTGCGCCCGCAGGCGCTGGCCGGCATCGATCCCGGCGATCCGGCCGCCGTGCTGGCGCGGCTGAACCGCCTGTTCCGCATGGAAGACCATGCCGACATGTATTTCACCATCTGGTATGGCGTCTATGATCCGGCCACGCGCGAGATGGGCTTTGCCGCCGCCGGCCACCACCCGGCCTTCCTGTGCCTGCCCGGCTTCCCGCCCACCGCCGTCGGCACGAAGAACCGCATGATCGGCACCCCCATCGACCGGCCGTTCACCGCCGGCCGCTGCCTGGTGCCGCCGGGCACCACGCTCTACCTGTTCAGCGACGGCGTGTTCGAGATTGTCGATGCCGACGGCAAGGCCTGGCAGCTCGCCGATTTCGTTCCCCTGCTGCAACCCGGCCGGGTTGCCCGATTGCCGCAACAATATCATGCCATCATGCAATCGAAGCTGGCAGGGCGGCGCTTCGGCGATGATTTCACCCTGCTGGCGCTGCATTTCACCTGAGACGTCGCCCAGACGGGCCTGAAGGAGCAACAGATGGAACTGGCAATAGACGATGGCGGCAGTGTCGCCGTGGCCCGGCTCAGCGGCCGGCTCGACACCGATGGCGTCGGCCGCATCGAACTGGCCTTCACCGCGCGGGTGGTGCCGGAATCGCGGCCGGTGCTGGTCGATCTCACCGGGCTGGACTTCATCGCCTCGCTGGGCGTGCGGCTGCTGATCACCACGGCGCGTTCGCGGGCGCGGCGCGGGGCGGCGCTGGTGATGTATGGCGCCGGCGAGGCGGTGACCGATATCATCACCACCATGGGTCTGGACGAGATCATCCCGCTGCTGCCCGATGAAAACGCGGCGCGCGCCGCGGTCAATGGCTGATCCGGCGGCATCGGTGGCAATTGTCGGCACGGCGGCCGGCGCGTTGCAACTGCGCCTGGCGAATGACATCGGGGCGGTGGCGGCAGCGCTGCCGTGCGTCCAGGGCTTCGCCCGCGATGCCGAACTGCCGCCGCGCCTTGCCAACCGGCTGGAGGTGGTGTTCGAGGAACTGGCCAGCAATCCCATCCGCCACGGCTTCACGCCCGGCTCCGGCCAGTCGCTCAGCGTCTCCCTCACCGCCCGCCCCGATGGCGTGCGCCTGGAGTTCGAGGATGATGGCCCGCCGTTCGATCCGCTGGCGCGCGCTGCCCCGCCGGCGCTCGACCGGCTCGACACCGCGCCGGAAGGCGGGCTGGGCATCGCGCTCGTCCGCCGCTTGGCCAGCCGCTTCGTGCGCGAACAGCCGCCGCGCCTGCCCGGCATGATCAACCGCATCGTCGTCGAGCTGCCGCGCGGCTGAGCCAGGCCACCGCTGCCGATGGCCAAAGATTCCGCAATCCCGCCCATCAAAGACGGTTGCGCGACCGCAGGCCCGCCGCTATAGCCGCGCTTCCGCGAGGTTCGGGGCGTAGCTCAGCCTGGTAGAGCACTGTCTTCGGGAGGCAGGGGCCGGAGGTTCGAATCCTCTCGCCCCGACCAGCGGTAACGGGGGGTTCGGTCCCGACGAACCCCCAGCCCCTGCATTATTGTTGTGGCGGCTTGGGGCCGGAGGTTCGAATCCTCTCGCCCCGACCAGCGGATGAACGAGCGGAGGCTTCCCGGGCCTCCGCACCTTTCCCCCAATTTCGGTTATTGCGGCATTGAGCCATCGGCTGCGGCAGGCTACCGCTTTGGCATGCCCATCCCCCTGATCCCCGAAGCTGATCTTCCGCCTGTGCTGGTGACCGGCGGGGCCGGTTATATCGGCTCCAACGCCGCGCTGGCGCTGCTTGATCGCGGCGTGAAGACCATCGTGCTTGATGATCTGTCCACCGGCTCGCGGGGGCTGGTGCCGGCAGGCGCGCTGTTCGTGGAAGGCCGCGCCGGAGACCGGGCGCTGGTGGAGCGGGTGCTGCGCGAGCATGGCATCGGCGCCGTCCTCCATTTTGCCGCGCGCATTTCGGTGGCCGAATCCGTGGCGCAGCCGGCGCTTTATTATGAAGAGAATTTCGGGGAGACGCTGCGGCTCGCGCAGGCGGCGCTGGCCTGCGGGGTGGGGGCGTTCGTGCTGTCCTCCACCGCGGCCGTGTATGGCGATGGCGATGGCCGGCCGCTGCCGGTCACCGCGCCGGTGGCCCCGATCAACCCCTATGGCTGGTCCAAGGCCTTTGCCGAACGCGCGCTGGCCGACATGGTGGCGGCCAACCGGCATTTTTCGGTGGCCTGCCCGCGCTATTTCAACGTCGCCGGCGCCGATCCGCAACTGCGCTCCGGCCAGGCCAGCCAGCATCCGCACCATCTGATCGAACTGGCCTGCCATGTGCTGACCGGCCAGCGCGACACATTCACCATCTTCGGCAATGATTACCCGACGCGCGATGGCACCGGCGTGCGCGATTATGTGCATGTCACCGATCTGGCCGAAGCCCATATCCTGCTGCTGCGCGCCTGTCTGGCCGATCCCGGCCAGTATCACGCCGTCAACCTGGGCTATGGCCGCGGCGCATCGGTGCTGGAGGTGCTGGACGCGCTGGAGGCGGTGTCGGGCCAGGCCATCGCGCGCGTGCACGGCCCGCGCCGCGCCGGCGATCCGGCGGTGCTGGTGGCGCACAGCCAGGCGCGCGAACTGATCGGCTGGCAGCCGCGCTTCGATGATCTGCAAACCATGGTCGGCCACGCCCTGGCCTGGGAGCGCAAACGGCTGGCCGCCGGCTGATCGTCGCCGGCCCGGCGGCGCGCGACTGCCACATCACTGCAACCTGTCCGCAACACCCCTGTCACCACCGGTCGCTAAGGCGTCCGGGCAAGGACACACAGGGGAAACCAATGGCCTCCTTGCCGCTGGGACATGTTGAAACACTGCTGCGCACACCCGCGCCGTCGCCACAGTCTCCGCCGCCGCTGCACCGCGTCTTCGCGCCTGCCTTCCTGGATGACGAGGATGAGCGCACGCCCGGCGGCAAGCTGAAGCACCGCGCCGTCTGGATTTCCGATGTCCATCTCGGCACGCCCGGCTGCAATGCCGATCGGCTGCTCGATTTCCTCAAGGCCATCCAGCCCGATACGCTCTATCTGGTCGGCGACATCATCGATGGCTGGAAGCTGAAGCGCGGCTGGTACTGGCCGCAGCGCCACAACGACGTGGTGCGCCGCGTGCTGAAGCTGGCGGCCAAGGGCACACGGGTGATCTTCATCCCCGGCAATCACGACGAATTCCTGCGCCCCTATGCCGGCATGGCGTTCGGCGGGGTGGAAATCGCGCTGGAAGCCATCCACACCACCGTGGACGGCCGCCGCCTGCTGGTCTGCCACGGCGACGAATTTGATGGCGTCGTGCTCTATCACCGCTGGCTGGCCTGGGCGGGTGACGTCGGCTACGAGCTGCTGCTCAAGCTGAACCGCCACTTCAACATCGTGCGCCAGCAGTTCGGCCTGCCCTATTGGTCGATTTCGGCGCACATTAAGAAGAAGGTGAAAAACGCCGTCGCCTTCATCGGCCGGTTCGAGGAAGCGGTGGCGGAAGCGGCGCGCATGCGCGGGCTGGATGGCGTGGTGTGCGGCCATATCCACTGCGCCGAAATCCGCGATTTTGGCGGCATCACCTATATGAATGATGGCGATTGGGTGGAAAGCTGCACCGCCCTTGTCGAACATCACGACGGCCGCATCGAAATCGTCGACTGGTCGCAGCAGCCGGCCCCGATGGCAGTGGCTGCCGCCGCTGCGCCCCAGTTCGCTGCGGCCGAGTGAAGGATCCGCCCATGTTCAAGCTCACGCTCGTCACCGATGCCTGGGAACCGCAGGTCAATGGCGTGGTGCGCACGCTGGCCACCACGGTGCGCCTGCTGCAGGAACGCGGCGTGCGCGTGCAGGTGATCTCGCCCGATCAATTCTGGTCGGTGCCGATGCCCGATTATCCCGAAATCCGGCTGGCGCTCACCACGCGGCGGCGCGTTGCCAAGATGATCCGCGCCTTTGCCCCCGATGCCCTGCACATCGCCACCGAAGGCCCGCTCGGCTGGCTGGCGCGCGGCTGGGCGAAGAACAATGGCATGGCCTTCACCACCAGCTTCCACACCCGCTTCCCCGATTATGTCGCAGCGCGCATCGGCATCAATCCGGACCGCGTGTGGCGGGTGCTGCGCCGCTTCCATGCGTCGGCCAGTGCCGTGATGGTGGCAACCCCGCGGCTGGCCGCCGAGCTGGCCGAACATGGCCTCACCAACACCCGCCTGTGGTCACGCGGGGTCGATGTCGATCAGTTCCGCCCCGATGCCCAGCCGCACCCGGTCTATGCCGGGTTGAAGCGGCCGGTGGCGCTGCATGTCGGCCGGGTGGCGGTGGAAAAGAATATCGAAGCCTTCCTGGCGGCATCCTGGCCCGGCGACAAGCTGGTGGTGGGCGATGGCCCGGCGCTTGACCAGTTGCAGCGCCGCTTTCCGCAGGCGCATTTCGTCGGCGCGCTGCATGGCCCGGCGCTGGCCAGTGCCTATGCCGGTGCCGATGTCATGGCCTTCCCCAGCCGCACCGATACGTTCGGGCTGGTGATGGTCGAGGCGCTGGCCAGCGGCACGCCGGTTGCCGGCTATCCGGTGCCGGGCCCGCTTGATGTGATCGGCCGTGATGGCCGGGGCCCCGATGGCCGCGCCCCCGGCCGGATCGGCGCGCTGGCGCATGATCTGTCGGCGGCGATGCACCAGGCGCTGCAGGCGCGGCGGGCCGATTGCGTGGCGCAAGGGCGGCGTTACGATTGGAATGTCTGCGTGGACCAGTTCCTTGCCGCGCTGGTGACCGGCGATGGCCAGCCGGTGCCGGCCATCCCCGCCACGCCGTTGCCGCAAGTCGCCTGAGCCGCTTGCGGCCCGGCCGCTCTCCCCCTAACGATGCGCAATACAGGGGAGAGATGGGCGATGCTGCGCAAGACGTTGATGATGCTGGCACTGATGGCGGGCGCGGCGCTGCCGGCCCGGGCCGAAACCGTGGTGATCACGGCGGCGCGCATGCTCGACGTGGCCAGCGGCACAATGATCGAAAAGCCGCTGATCGTCGCGGTTGATGGCCGCATCACCAGCGTCGGCCGCCAGGGCGATGGCGGGGCGGCACCGCCGAAAGCGGCCCGCCGCCTTGATCTGGGCAATCTCACCCTGCTGCCCGGCCTGATCGACATGCATGTGCATCTGACCAGCGATCCGGCGCTGGGCTATTATGCCGATATCAGCCATGTCCGCCCGTTCTGGACGGCGGTGGGCACCGCCAATGCCGGCAAGACGCTGGATGCCGGCTTCACCACCGTGCGCAATGTCGGCTCCGCCGATTTTGCCGATGTCGGCCTGAAGCAGGCGATCGAGGAAGGCATCATCCGTGGCCCGCGCATCGTGCCGGCCGGCTATGCGCTGGGCGCCACCGGCGGTCATTGTGATGACAACCGCTTCCCGCCCGGCATCGACGTTGATCGCCGCGGCGTCGCCTCCGGCCCGCAGGCCTTCCGCGAGAAGGTGCGCGAAATGCACAAATTCGGTGCCGATGTGATCAAGTTCTGCGCCACCGGCGGCGTGTTCTCCGCCCGCGACACGGTTGATGGCCAGCAGTTGACTCAGGAAGAGATGGACGCGCTGGTGGACGAAGCCCACCGGCTACGGATGAGGGTGGCGGTCCACGCCCACGGCGCCGATGGCATCAAGGCGGCGATCCGCGCCCATGCTGATTCGATCGAACATGCCAGCCTGGCCGATGCCGAAGCCTTCGCGCTGGCCAAGGCCAGCGGCACCGCCTTTTCGATGGACATCTACAATGATGATTACATCCTGGCCGAAGGCGCCAAGAATGGCGTGCCGGAAGAAAGCATGGCCAAGGAACGCTCCATCGGCCTGAAGCAGCGCCAGACCTTCCAGGCGGCGTGGAAGGCCGGTGTGAAGATGGTGTTCGGCACCGATGCCGGCGTCTATCCGCATGGCGACAACGCCCGCCAGTTCGCCAAGATGGTGGAATGGGGGATGACGCCGATCGATGCCATCCGCGCCGCCACCATCCGCGCGGCCGAGGTGCTGGGCCGTGACGGCGATGTGGGCCAGATCGCGCCCGGCCGCTTTGCCGACATCATTGCGGTGGCCGGCGATCCAACCCGCGATGTCACCCTGCTCACCGATGTCAAGGCGGTGGTGCTGGGCGGCACGCTGATGAAGGCCGCCCGCTGATGCCGCGCTGGTTCACCGCCCTGTTCTGGACGAGCATCGCCGCCGCCGCCGTGGCGGTGGGGCTTTCGACGTGGGACGCGTTCACCGCTTCGCCGCCGCCGGCCGATCCGGTGCGCGTGCGCCATGTGCGCATCGAACGCGATGGCTGGGGCGTGCCGCACATCCACGGCCGCACCGATGCCGATGTCGCCTATGGCATCGCCATCGCCCATGCCGAGGATGATTTCCGCAACATCGAGGAGGTGCTGGCCGCCGTGCGCGGCCGCGCCGGAGCGATGCTGGGCGAAGAGGGGGCCAAGATCGATTTCGCCGGCCAGCTGTTTGATGCGCAGGGCGTGGCGGCGCGCGGCTATGGATCATTGTCGCCGGCCACGCGGGCGGTGGTGGAAGCCTATGCCCAGGGCCTGAATGATTATGCCGCCAGCCACAGCCACGAGGTGCGGCTGCGCGGCCTGTTCCCGGTGACCGGGCGCGACGTGGTGGCCGGCTTCGTGCTGCGCCTGCCCTTCTTCTTCGGCATGGAACGCGTGCTGGGCCCGCTGGCCGAAGGCAAGCTGCCGCCGCGCGATGCCGGCCCGGTGGACGAGCGCGGCAGCAATGGCTTTGCCGTCGCCGCCGCCCGGTCCGATGATGCCACCACCCGCCTGATCATCAACAGCCACCAGCCGTGGGAAGGCGGCGTGTCGTGGTGGGAACTGGTGGTGCATTCCGATGAAGGCTGGGATTTTGCCGGTGCCAATTTCCCCGGCGCGCCGTTCCCGCTGCTGGGCCACAACAAGGTGCTGGGCTGGGGCAACACCGTCAACCGGCCCGATCTGATCGATGTGTACAAGCTGGTGCTGAACGCCGATCGCACCCAGTATCGCTTTGATGGCAAGTGGCTGCCGCTGGAGGCCAAGCGCATCTGGCTGCGGGTGAAGTTCGGCCCGCTGGTGCTGCCGATCCCGCGCACCATCTATCGCAGCCGCCACGGCGCGGTGATCCTGAACGACAAGGGCGGCTTTGCCATCCGCCACGCCGGCATTGGCGAGGTGGGTGCGGTGGAGCAATATTACCGCCTGAACAAGGCGCGCGATTTCGCCGAATGGCAGGCGATCATGGCCCGGCAGGGCGTGCCGGCCACCAACTATATCTATGCCGATGCGGCGGGGCATATCGGCATGTTCTACAACGCCAAATTCCCGGCCCGCCGCCCCGGCTTCGATTGGAAGGGCGTGCTGCCGGGTGACACCTCGGCCACGTTGTGGGCCAGCTATCTGCCGTTCAGCGCCGCGCCGCACAGCATCGATCCCAAGGCCGGCTGGGTGGCCAACAGCAACAATGTGCCGTGGGTTTCAACCGCGCCGGCTGACAATCCCCGGCCAGAGGATTTCGCCCCCGAAATGGGCATCGAAACCTACAAGACCAACCGCATGCACCGCTATGCCGAACAGTTCGCCGCCATCAACGGTCCGATCAGCCGGGAGGCGCTGCTGCGCATCAAGTTCGACAAGGCCTACAGCCACGCCTCTCCGGCCGGCAAGTGGATGGCGCGGATCATGGCGATCGACACCAGCGCCAAGCCCGATCTGCGCCAGGCGCAGGACCTGCTGCGCCGCTGGGACTGGACGGCCGATGGCCGCGGCCCGGCCGACACGCTGGCGGTGGCGGTGATGGCCTCGGCCGGGCGGGAAGTCTATCGCGGCGATCCGCTGCCGCCGGCCGAACCCAAATTGCGCGAGGTGGTGGACTGGATGCAGGCGACCTTCGGCCGGCTCGACGTGCCGCTGGGGGAGGCCCAGCGCCTGCGCCATGGCCCCAAGGATCTGCCGGTCTATGGCGGGCCTGACACGCTGCGCGCCATCTATGCCCATATCGGCACCGATGGCCGCCGCGTGGCCGACAATGGCGACGGCTTCATCATGCTGGTGGAGTTCCCCAAGGGCAAGCCGGTGCAATCCCGCTCTGTCCACCAGTTCGGTGCCGCCACCATCCGCCGCGCGTCGCCACATTATGCCGATCAGTCGCCGCTGTTCGTGCGGGAGGAGTGGAAAACGGTGCGCTTTCCGGGCTGAGTGCCCGGTTGCACATCGCTGCCGTCCTGTTATCCCTCCCCCATGACATCGCGCGTCGCCCAGCGGCTTGCCGAACGCTATGATCGGCTCACCGTTTCGGAACGGATGATTGCCGGCTGGCTGGCCGACAATCTGGGCCAGTTGCCGTTCGAAACCGCCGCCTCCATCGGCCAGCGTGTCGGCGTCTCCGCGATGACGGTGGCGCGCCTGGTGAAAAGCCTGGGCTATGACAATCTGGCCGCGCTGAAGGATGATCTGCGCGACGATGCCCGCGATGCGCCCTGGCTGCTCACCCGCCCGGCGCCCACCGCCAACGCCCGGCTGAAGGCCGAAACCGATGCGATTGCCGGCGTCTATGCCCTGGCCGAAACGCCGGAATGGACGGCGGTGGTGACGCTGCTGGCCAGCGCGCCGCGCATCCATGTCGCCGGCTTCCAGACCGAGGCCGGGCTCGCCGCCGGCTTTGCCCGCCACCTTTCCTATGTGCGCCCGCACGTGGCGCCGATCGATGTTGCGGCCGGCATCCTTGACGTGCTGACCGATGCCGGGCCGGACGATGTGTTCGTCGCGGTGGATGTGCGCCGCTATTCGCGCCAGTTCCGGCTGCTGGCGGAAAAAGTCGCCGCCGCCGGCCGTCCGCTGGTGGTGATCACCGATCCCTATTGCCCGTGGGCCCGCGACCTCACCCCGCACATCCTCGCCGCCGAAGTGGCGCTCGGCCATTTCTGGGACATGAATTCGGCGCTGGCCTCGCTGCTGAACCTGCTGGTGGACGGCGTGGTGCAGAAGATCGGGCCGGATATCGTCCACCAGCGCCTGGCCGTGCTGGCCGAAAACTACAGCGACATCATCGGTTTTCAGGGCCGGTCACGCCCGGCCAGCCCGCCGGCGGAGCGCAGCTGACCGCCAGCCTTCTGCCATCGGGCAGGGTGAGGGCCAGGCTGTGGGCATGCAGGCGCATGTCGCCCGCCCCGTCACCATAAACCGGATCGCCGGCGATCGGGCAGCCCAGGCTGGCGGCATGCACGCGGATCTGGTGGGTGCGCCCGGTTTCGGGCCGGAATTCCACCAGCCGCGCCGCCCGGTCGATCACCCGCCAGCCGGTGCGGGCCGGCTTGCCGGCGGGATCGACGACCATGCGCCAGCCCGCCGCCGCGCTCGACACCTTGGCCAGCGGCGCGTCGACATGGCCGCTGTCCGCCGCCGGCAGGGCACTGAGGATGGCCCAATAGACTTTCTCCGCCCCGCCGCCGGCGAAGGCCGCGCCCAGCCATTTCGCGCCGCGCCGGCTGCGGGCGACGGCGAGGCACCCCGAGGTGTCGCGATCCAGCCGGTGCGCCGCCACCGGCACGAAGCCGCCGCTGGCCAGGCCGGGCAGATGATCCTCAAGGCTGCGCGGCGTCTTCGGCCCCGGATGCACGGCCAGCCCCGCCGGCTTGTCAATCACGACAATGTCGCGCGTGGCCAGCAGGATCGGGAACGGGAAGGGCAAGCTGTTCAAATCAGGCCTTTTTCGAACAAGGTTTAAGCATGGGTAACGCTGTGCCGTTCTTGGCTCCAGCGCCCCGCACCTTCTTGCGGTGGCGGGAAGCGGGAGACACCCTGATGACTGTGATCAATACCAACATCAACGCGCTGACCGCCCAGAACGCGCAGCGCACTGCCAATAACATGATGGGCGTCGCCATGCAGCGCCTGTCGACCGGCCAGCGCATCAACAGCGCCAAGGACGACGCCGCCGGCCTGGCCATCAGCCAGAAGATGACCGCCGACGTGCGCGGCCTGGCCGTTGCCATGCGCAATGCCAACGATGGCATCAGCATGGCGCAGACGGCGGAAGGTGCCATGGGCGAAGTCACCAACATGCTGCAGCGCATGCGCGAACTGGCCGTGCAGTCGGCCAACGGCACGCTGACCGGCGTTGATCGCAAGGCGATCCAGGCCGAAGTGAAGCAGCTGGTCGGTGAAATCGACAATATCGGCGTGCGCACCAACTTCAACGGCCAGAAGCTGCTCGACGGTTCGGCCAAGGGCGTCAAGCTGCAGACCGGCAGCCGCGCCGGCGAGACCGTGTCGTTCAGCCTCGGTTCGATCCGCGCGCGCGATCTGGGCCTCGGCTCCAGCCCGGCGCTCACCGCCACCGGCGCGTTTGAATCCACCGCCGCCAACCTCGGTGCCAATCAGGCGCTGCAGGCCGGTGACCTTGTCATCAACGGCACCACCATCGGCTCGTCGCTGGCCTCTGACGACAGCCTGTCCTCCTCCAACAAGGCCGCATCGGCGGTGGCCAAGGCCGCTGCCATCAACCGCGCCACCGCCCAGACCGGCGTGCGCGCCGTTGTCGGCCAGACGGTGATGACCGGTTCGGCGATGACGGCGGCGGCCACGGCGGGTGCCGTGCTGATCAACGGCGTTTCCACCGCCTCGGTCAGCACCACCACCGACGGTGCCGAAAGCCGCCGCCTGGTGCGCGATGCCATCAACGCCATTTCCGGCCAGACCGGCGTGCGCGCCGTCGACACCGGCGACAGCAATGGCGGCATCCGCCTGGAAGCCGATGACGGCCGCAACATCGAAGTGGAATTCGATGCCGGCGGCACGCTCACCGCTGCCGCCACCGGCCTCAAGGCCGGCGCGCAGTCGGGCAATTTCAGCCTGGAAAGCGTCAGCGGCAAGCCGATCGAGATCAGCGCCGCCAACAGCGCCGGTGCCCGCATCAGCCGCACCGGCCTGGCCGCTGGCACCTTTGAACGCGGGGTATCGACGGTGAACAGCGATGCCCGCGCTGTCGCCACCGGTGCCGCCAGCATCAAGACGCTGAACAACGGCGATCTGGCGATCAACGGTGTCGCCATCCGCGCCGCCAGCGCCGCCGATGACCTGTTCTCCTCGACGGTCGCCGCCTCCTCGTCGAAATCGGCCAGCGCCATCGCCATTGCCGCCGCGATCAACGCCGCGTCGGAAAAGACCGGCGTGACCGCCAAGACCAACGAGGTGACGCTGACGGCCAGCACCACGGCGACCACCCTGACCGGTGCCGCCCAGCTCGACATCAACGGTGTCTCGATCGACATCGGCGGTCTCGACACCGCCGACACGGCCCAGGCCCGCCGCGAAAAGGTGGCTGCCGCCATCAACAACTTCACCGGCATGACCGGCGTGACGGCCAAGGACAATGGCCTGGGCGGCCTTGATCTCACCGCTGGCGATGGCCGCAACCTGTCCGTTGCCAACACCGGCACGGCCACCTCGGCCGAACTGGGCCTGGGCGGCACCACGGTGAAGGGTTCGGGCACGGCCTACACGGTGGCCGCCACCGCTGCCGGCGCGCAGACCGCCTATGGCACGGTGCGGCTGGAATCGGCCAAGTCGATCGACGTGCGCGCCGGCAGCCAGGCCTTCAGCACGGCGTCGAACTTCACGGCGCTGGGCTTTGAGGAAAACAGCTATGGCGCCTCGCGCGGTGGCCTGCGCATCGCCGATATCGATGTCTCCACCGCCGAAGGTGCCACCGCGGCGATGGATGCGATCGACGAGGCGCTGAACGGCGTCAACCTCGACCGCGCCAGCATCGGTGCGGTGCAGAACCGGCTGGAAGCGGCGGTGAACAACCTGTCGTCGAACAGCACCAACCTGCAGGAATCGCGCAGCCGCATCCAGGACACCAACTTCGCCGAGGAATCGACCAACCTGTCGAAGAACCAGGTGCTCGGCCAGGCGGCGCAGGCGATGCTGGCCAAGGCCAACCAGTCGGCCCAGCAGGTCACCCAGCTGCTGCAGTAAGGCTGGCGCGGCTCCCCCGATCCGGGGGCGCGCCGGGAAGGGGCGGTGCCACGGCGGCACCGCCCCGCTTTCTTTTTTTGGCCGCAGGGTCGCCAGCGGTTGCCGCCGCCGCCCCCAGTTGCTATCGCCGCCACTTCCCAGGTGCGGAGCGGTGGCCGAGTGGTCGAAGGCGCACGCCTGGAAAGTGTGTATGGGTCAAAAGCTCATCGAGGGTTCGAATCCCTCCCGCTCCGCCATTTTCCCCTTCCGGTCGAACCCTCGGCTGTTGGCGGGCGGGCGCGGCAAGCGCGCCCTTGGGGTTCGAATCCCGCCCGCTCCGCCATATTGTCACAACGGTCAGAACCGGCCAGCGCCGGCTGGGGCGGGGGGCATCAGGGCTGCCGGGCCGCTGAGAAGGGGGCGTGACCTGTCAGGAACGATCGGATAGCGTTGCCCGATGCGTCTTTCCACTCAGCCCGGACGTGATGGCGCGTCGGGTGATCTCATCGTCGATCATGCGCTCGACATTGTTGCCAGCCTTGGCCTTGCCGAGCTGACCTTGCGCCCGCTTGCGCAGCGCGCCGGGGTGAGTGTGGCGGTGATTTCCAGCCGGATCGGCAGCAAGGGCGATCTGGTCGAACGGGTGGTTGCCGAAGGCCATGCGCGCGATCGGGCCTTTTTCGCGCGCTGGCACGCATTCGCGGCCGGGCTGGGGGCGCTGGATGCGGCGGCGCGCGCGGCGCTGGCCAACATGGTTTTTTGCGACTGGCTGGACGGCGGCCGCCGGCAGGCTTTCCTGCTGATCGAGATGGTGCACCGCCAGGCGCTGCTGACCCGGCCTGATGCCGCGCTGGACCGCTGGCTTGCCGATGCCGGCGCTTTCTGGGCCGAAATGCTGTTCGGTGCCGATGGCCCGGCCGCGCTGGCGCTTGGCTATGTGCTTGATGAAGCGGGATTTGCACTGGCAGCGGAGGCGGTTCCGGCCTATGCGCTGCTGCGCCAGCTGTGCCTGCAGCGCTTTGTTGGCGGTGTGTCGCCGGGCCATGGGGCGGCACCGTCTTCGGCGATTGCCGGGCTGATCGAGGCGCTGCGGCCGGCCGGCGCGCCCGCTGCGATCAGCGCGGATGAAAAGCGGCAGCGGATCGCAGCCTGTGCCGCCCGGATCATCGTGTCGGAGGGGCCGGCCGCCGTCACCCACCGCTCGGTGGCCGATGCGGCCGGCGTTCCCGCCTCCACCATCGTCTATCATTTCGGCGCGCGCGCCGCGCTGGTGATCGCCGGCCTGCATTCGGTGATCCGGCAATATCATGCGGTGCGCGCGGCGCCGGTGCAGGACAGCGGCACCCGGCATGACGAGGCGGCGCGCGGTCTCGATCTGGTCAAGGCCACCTCGCTGGTCGCCCTGGCCGGTGCCCGCGAACCGCAGCTGCTGCCGGACGCGCTGGACATGCGCCGGCGGCGCGGGGAGAATATCACCGCCGCCGATGCCGCCGGCTTTGGGCTGGCGGTGGACGCCGGCTTTGATCGTGCCGCCGCGCAAACCATGTCGATCGCGCTGTTCGGCATGCGCATGGTCGCGCTGGCCCGCGGCGACACGCAAGACCCGTTGCGCGCACAGCCATTTGCCGCCCTTGCCGGCCGGCGCGCGCGCGCCGGTGGCTGATTTCGGCAGCGTCATCATCCTTGCACATTGTCACGGCAAGACGCGTGCTGTGTGGCGCATCGGATGATCAAGCGGTCGACCTTGTCGGTGCCGCAAATGGTGGCCCTGGCGGTGCCAACCCTGGTGTTTGCCGGCTATGATCTGGCGCGGCGCAATTATCTTGCGGTCTATCTCACCGATGATCTGAAACTGTCGGTCGATGCTGTCGGCTGGCTGATCCTGATCGTCAACCTGGCTTCGATCCCGGCGGAGCTGCTGGCCGGCGCCTTCGGCGATCATGGCATGCAGGCCTTCGGGCGTCGCCGCCAGTGGATGGTGCTGGGCACGCTGCTGGTGGCTGCCGGCGTGATGGCGCTGGAAGCGCGGGGGAGCGCCTGGCCGGGGCTGGTGACGGGCGGGGCGCTGGTCGCCCTGGTGGTGGGCTGGGCGCTGAGCAATGTCACCCACGGTGCCTGGGCGCTGGAGGCGACCGGTGATGCCGTGCAGCGCGCCCGGGTGTTCGGCTGGCGATCGGTGGTCGGTATTGCCGGCAGCATCGGATTTTCCGCGCTGGCCGCCGCCCCCTTGGGCTTGGCACGGTCGCCGTTCCTCGCCATCCTGCTGCCGGTGGCGATCGGTGCCTGCGTCACGCACGCGCTGCTGATCGCGATCGTCGATGATCGCCGCCCGGTGGCTGGCGGCTGGTCGGCGGGATTGCTGGCGCAGCCGTTGCGGCTGCTGATCGCGGATGCGCCCAATCGCCGGCTGGCCGCGCTGTTCGCCCTGAACGGCGCCCACACGGCGTTGACTGCCACTTGCTACCAATATGTCGTGCGTCATGGGCTGGGCCTGCCGGGGTGGGGGCCGACCGGGCTGCTGGTGCAATCGGTCTGTGCCGCGATCGGGATGCTGCTCGTCGTCCGGCTGGGCGGCCGGCTGTCGGCGGCCGGCCTGCTGCGGTTCGTGCTGTGGACCAATCTGGTGCTGGGATTGGCATTGCTGGCGGTGCCGGTGCGCGATCCGGCGGCGCTGCTGGTCTGGTCTGGCCTGTCCGGGCTGTTTTCGATGGCCGATTTCATGGCGCTGCGCCTGCTGCTGGGCGAGCGGATCGATGCCCGCGCCCGCGCCGGCACCGATTCGCTGGCGGCGGCGCATTACGCCGGCTTCCATCTGCCGTTCAACCTGTGCGCGGCCCTGGCGGCCGGGGCGCTGTTCCTGGGCTTCTGGCTGTTCGGCTTCGATCCCAACGCCGCGCCGGCACCGGCACGGGCGTTTGCGCCGGTGATGCTGGTCCCCAGCCTGGCGGGTGCGGTGCTGATGCTGCTGTCGCTGCGGATTGTGGACAGGGTGGCGGCCGGATCGGCACTGGCGCTGCCACCGGCGGATGGCAATGATGCAGCGCCGGCCAAAAGCTGAACAACTGTAATCGGAATGTCACAGTCCCTTTCTATACCATCCCTGGGCTGGCCGATTTGTCGGCAAAAACAGGGGATTTTCCATGAATGCTGCCGTCTCTCACCGCCTGATGGCGGGGTCTGCCATCGTTCTCGCGCTGGCGCTGAATGCTGAACAAGCGTTCGCGCAGACCCGCGACGCCAAGCCGGCGACAGTGGCCGAAGCCAGCGACGGCGGCCTCGCTGAAATCGTCGTGACGGCGCAGCGCCGCGCCGAACGGGCGCAGATGGTGCCGATCTCGATCCGCTCGGTGAGTGCCGAAACCTTGCAGAGCAGCGGCTACACGGCGCTGACCGACCTGCAATATCTGGTTCCGGGCGTGCAATATGATCCGACGCAGGGTGCGGCGTTCCAGATCCGCGGTGTGGGCAGCACCAGCTTCGATTTCTCCAACGCCAAGTCGGTCAACGTCGTCGTTGATGATGTGGTGATGGATGCGCAGCGCGACAACGGCCTGATCGGCCTGTCCGACATTCAGCGCGTGGACGTGCTGATGGGCCCGCAGGGCACGCTGTTCGGCAAGAACTCCACCTCGGGGGTGATTTCCATCACCACCAACAAGCCGGTGATCGGCTCGGTCAGCGGCAATGCCTATGCCAGCTATGGTGAGCGCAACGACCGCATCCTCAACGCCACGCTCAACCTGCCGCTGGGTGACGCGGCCGCGCTGCGCATTTCGGCCTTCGAACAGGGCCAGGATGGCAAGGGCCGTTATGTCACGCTCAACCGCAACCTTGGCCGGGTCGAGGAATATGGCATCCGCGCCAAGCTGCTGCTGAAGCCGAGCGACCGGCTCGAGCTCGTGCTCGCCGCCGAACTGACCCGCCATTATGACACGTCGATCCGCACGGCGGTGGGCGGCCCGGCCGGCACGTCCTTCTCCCCGTCGGCCTTCGTGGTGGCCCAGCAGACGGCCTTCGGTGTCACGCCCGGCCCGCAGAATGTCGATACGGCCGACAGTTCGCTGGGCGCGATCGCCGTCACCAACAAGGGCGGCTCGCTGCACGCCAGCTATGAGGTGGGCGGCCACACCATCACCTCCATCACCGCCTATCGCGAGACGACGTACGGCAACGACACGCCGGCCGATCTCCTGCCCGCCACCGTGTTTTCCTATATCCCGTTCAACTCGGGCCGGCTGCGCACCGACAAGTTCAGCGAGGAAATCCACATCGCCTCGCCCACCGGCCAGACGTTCGAATATCTCGTCGGCGGCTTCTACAACAAGCTGAACGCCTCGCAGACGCAGCTGCAATGGGCGACGCTGGGCGCGCCGCTGATCTCGGCCACCGGTGTCTACGCGCCGACCCTTTATGCCCTGACCGGCGGCAAGGATCCGGTGACGAACGCCCTGCTCGGCAACTCCGTGCAGTTCGATGCCCATAACGAGACGGCGGCGGTGTTCGGCCAGGTGAAATACACCATGTCGCCGCAGTTCAGCGTGACGCTGGGCGGCCGCTACAATTATGACTGGAACAGCCAGACCATCGGCTATCTGAACATCGATCCGGTGCCGGTCACCGGCTATAATCCGGCCTTCGTCGCCACCAGCAACGCGCCGACGGCGGATTTCCGCAGCGGCCAGAAGACCGGCGGGCGCTTCACCTACCGCATCGCGCCGCAGTTCATCATCAGCCCCGATGTCATGCTCTATGCCACCTACTCGACGGGCTACAAGCCCGGCGGCGTGGCCTTCGTCGGCAACAAATATGATCCCTACAACGCCGAATCCGTGACCAGCTGGGAAGCCGGCGTGAAATCGGAATTCCTGGATCACAAGGTGCGGGCGAACTTCGATGTCTATTCGTCGAAATACACCAATTTCCAGGCGACGATCCTCACCCCGGTCAGCACCGGCATCGGCGGCTTCATCCTGGCTTCGGCCATCGGCAACGCGCCGGGCCTGACGTCGCGCGGTTTTGAAGCGACGCTGGCCCTCAAGCCGGCGCGCAGCCTGTCGCTGAGCGGCGCGCTGACCTATACCGACGCCAAGTTCACCGATTATGTGGCGAACCCGAACGCCAACTACACCGGCACCCGGCTGACCAACGCGCCGCGCTGGACCGCCGTGATCAACGCCGATTATGAAACCGATATCGCATCGGACACCAAGCTGAAGGCGCATGTCGATTATGCCTATCGCAGCGCGTCGCAAACCGTGACCGGCGCGATGCTGGGCGACATTCTGGCCCCGGCCGTCACCAATGCCGATGGCACCAAGACGCCGAACGCCAGCTATTCGCTGATCCCGGCCTTCGGCCTCGTCAACACCCGGGTCAGCATTGTCACCCTGAAGGACACGCTGGAAGTGGGCGTCTATGCCCGCAACCTGTTCAACAGCTATTTCTCCACCGGCTGGCAGATCTATGGGGCGCTGGGTCTTGTCCACTACACCTCGCCCAACGCCTATCGTACGGTGGGCGCCTACGCCCGCTTCAAGTTCTGACACGGGCGCTGACCGGAAGGCCGTACCGCGCGGGGGTGCCTGGCATCCCCGCGCGGCACGCTGGCCCCGGCCGGGCACATAGGGAAAGATTGGCTGCATGAAGACACTGGCTCTTGGCCTTGCACTCGCTGCCGCGGCGCTGGCGGCCACGCCGGCCGGGGCCGGCAAGCCGCCCGCCGCGCTGCGGCTCAACCAGATCCAGGTGCTGGGCACGCACAACAGCTATTCGCAGGGTGTCGATCCGCTGCTGCGTGATGCCGCCGATGCCGTGATCGGCCCGCAGATGGCCGCCTTCCTGGCCCATATGCCGGCGGCGGCGAAGGCGTCGTTCATGGAATATCATCCCAATCCCGGCAGCCTTGGCCAGGGTTTGAACTACAGCTACACCAGCCTGACCGACCAGCTGGACGCCGGCGTGCGCAGCCTGGAAATCGACATCAACAATGATCCCGATGGCGGCCGCTATGCACATCCGGCCGGCTATGCCGCCCTGATGGCCAAGGGCGTCAGCGCGGCGCAATTCCTGCCGCGCGACGGCAGCGACATGGACAAGCCGGGTTTCAAGGTGTTCCACATCGCCGATCTTGATCAGCGATCCAGCTGCAACCTGTTCACCACCTGCCTTGGCCAGCTGCGCGCCTGGTCTGACGCGCATCGCGGCCATGCGCCGATCTTCATCCTGATCGAAGCGAAAAGCGATGCCATCCCGGTGTTTCCGGGATCGACGACGCCGCTGAAATTCGATGCGGCCGCGTTTGACGCCATGGACCGCGACATCGTCTCGGTGATCGGGCGCGACCATCTGGTCACCCCCGATGATGTGCGCGGCGACCATCCCACGCTTGAAGCCGCGGTGCTGGCCCACAATTGGCCAACGCTGGCTGCGGCGCGCGGCAAGTTCGTCTTCCTGCTGCTCACCGCCGCCGATCCGGCCGCGCTGGCCGCCTATCATCAGGGGCATCCCAATCTGGAAGGCCGGGCGGCATTCCTGCGCTCATCGCCGGGGCAAAGCTGGGCCGCTTTTCTGCTGATGGACAATGCCACGATGCGGGCCAAGGAAATCCCGGCGCTGGTGCGCAAGGGCTATCTGGTGCGGGCCCGCGCCGATATCGAAACCTATGAAGCCAAGATCAATGATCCGGCCCGCGCCCGCCAGGCCTTTGCCAGCGGCGCCCAGATTGTTTCGACCGATTTCTACAAGCCCGGCAACCTCTATGGCACGCCCTATGTCGTGCGCCTGCCGGGCGGCGCTGATCTGCGCTGCAACCCGGTCAACGCCGACGCCTCTTGCCGGCTGGGCGGGCCGCGCCGGCGTTGACCGGCCGGCGCGCGGGCCTCAGGGTTTCAGCGTCAGCTTCTGCACCCGCCAGTTCAGCAGCTCGCCCACGAACAGCGTTGTTTCGCTGGGGCAGGCGACCTCGTGGATCCAGCCGAACTGCTTGGGCTGCTTGCCGGCGCCGCCGAACCAGCCCTGCACCTTGCCGTCGAGTGACAGCTTGTAGATGCGGCCGGGCCAGGCGTCGGCGACGAACAGCGCCTGCTGGCCGGCGGCGTTCTTCGGCGTGATGCAGATGGCCCAGGGGGCGCCCGGCATCATCGTCTTCACCGGGGCCGCATCCGGGCCATCGGCGGGGATTTGCGGGCGGTTGCCGATGGCGGCCGGCGCATCGGCCGGGGCGGGGACGTTGATCTGGATGATGCGCTGCAGATTGCCATCGGTATCGAACACCTGGATGCGGCGGTTGCCGCGATCGGCGACATAGACCTGATCGGCGGCATCCACCGCGATCGAATGCAGCGTGTTGAACTGCCCCGGCGCGCTGCCATAGCTGCCCCAGGATCCGATCCACTGCCCGTCCGGCCCCACCTTGGCGACGCGCGAGTTGATGTAGCCATCGCTGATATAGGTGTTGCCCTTGCTGTCCCACGCCATGTCGGTGACTTCGCGGAACTGGCCGTCCACGGCCGGCAGCGGCGGCTTGGGATGCTCCAGCGGGCGGGCGTTTTCGTCGCTGGCTTCGGGCTTGCGGCCGAACACCATGGCAACGCGCCCCGAAGGCGCGAACTTGATCACCATGTTCGAACCCTTGTCGGCCGCCCAGATATTGCCGTCGCGATCAACACGCGTGGCGTGGGCGTAGGACCAGGCGTAGAGATTGTGGCCGATCTCCCGCACCAGATGGCCGGTGGCATCAAATTCCAGCAGCTGGGCGGCGGCGGCGGCATAGGCCGGCCCCTGGGTGTTGCCGCGCTGGAAGACATAGACCTGGCCCGCCTTGCCAACCGCGATGCCGGCGACTTCGCCCATGTGCAGATCCGCCGGCGGTTTCAGGAAATCGACCGCATCGAAGCGCAGTTCCGGCACGGCCTGTGCCCCGGCGGCCGAAGCCAGCAGCAGCAGCGCCGAAAGCGTGAAGGCATGACGCATGACAATGATCCCCCTTGTTGTATTTTGCCGCCTTTATAGCCTTTGTCTGCGGCAGGCGGTAGCGGGGCGTGAACCTTCGGGGCCACGGCTGGTTACGCCGGCGGCAGGTAACGGAAAAGGACGGCTCTTGCAGCGCGATATCATCCCCATCCACCCGCTCCACGCCGCATTGCTGGCCGGGATCTGGCCGCTGGCGGCGGCGGCGCTGCTGGCCGATTGGGCCTATAACGTGTCGGGCGAGATGCAGTGGAGCAATTTTGCCGCCTGGCTGGCGACCGGCACGGCGCTGATCGCCATCCTGCCCCTGCTGTGGGTGCTGGGCGCGGCCATCGCCGGGCGGCGCGGCCGGCGGCCGGTTTACGGCGTTCTGCTGGTGGCGCTGCTGGTGGTGGCGGTGCTGGATGTGCTGGTGCACACCAGGGATGGCGCGGCAACGCTGCCGGATGGCCTGCTGCTGTCGGGCCTGCTGGCCGGGCTGGCGGTGGCGGCCAATATCGCCGGCCTCGCCCGGCTGCGGACGGGAGACGTGCGATGAACCGCCTGGGACCAGGCTTGCTGGCGGCGGCGCTGCTGCTGGCCGGCTGTGATCAGGATGGCGGCGCGGCCCGCCAGACCGGCGCCAACCCGCCGCTGCCGGCGCCGCAGCGCGGCCTGTTCACCGAAATGGCCGTGGCCGAACCCGGGGCCTGGGGCAACAGCCGGCCCACGGTGCCGGCGGGCTGGCGCATTGCCGCCATCGCCACCGGCCTGAAGGTGCCGCGCCAGGTGCTGGTGCTGCCGAACGGAGATCTGCTGATCGCCGAAGGCAAGGGCGGCGGCCAGGAACCGGCGCTGCGGCCCAAGGATTTCGTGGCCAAGCTGGTGATGAAGGCCAGCACCAGCAGCGTGGCCGGCGGCAACCGCCTGACCCTGCTGCGCGATGCCGATGGCGATGGCGTTTATGAAGGCCGTTTCGTTTTTGCCGAAGGGCTGAACGCGCCCTATGGCCTGGCACTGGCGGGCGGCAGGCTGTTTGTCGCCAATCAGGATGCGCTGGTCAGCTTTGCCTATACGCCGGGGCAGACGCGGGCCGCCGCGCCGGCGCGGCTGGTCACCCGGCTGCCGGCCGAAATCAACCATCACTGGACCAAGTCGCTCACCGCCAGCGCCGATGGCCGCACCCTGTTCGTGGGCATCGGTTCGAACAGCAACATCGCCGAACGCGGCATGGCGGTGGAGGAAAACCGCGCCATGATCTGGGCGGTGGATGCCGCCACCGGCGGCGCGCGCCCCTGGGCCACCGGCATCCGCAACCCCACCGCGCTGGCCATCGCGCCGGGCAGCGGCCAGCTGTTCGCAGTGGCCAACGAGCGCGACGAGCTGGGGCCTGATCTGGTGCCGGATTATCTCACCTCAGTGCGCGAAGGCGCCTTCTATGGCTGGCCCTATGCCTATTGGGGCCAGCATCCCGATACCCGCGTGCAGCCGTTCCGCAACGACATGCTGGCCCGCGCCGTGGCCCCCGATTATGCGCTGGGCAGCCATGTCGCGCCGCTGGGCCTGGCCTTTTCCGGCCCGGCGATGGGTGCGCGTCTGGCCGATGGCGTGTTCATCGGCCTGCACGGCAGCTGGAACCGGGCGCGGCCGGCCGGATACAAGGTGGTGTTCGTGGCCATGGCCGGTGGCCGGCCGCAGGGCGCGCCGATCGATATCGTCACCGGCTTCCAGGCCGGCGGCAAGACGCTGGGCCGCCCGGCCGGAGTGGCCGTCGATCCGCGCGGGGCGCTGATCGTGTGTGACGATCTGGCCAACATCATCTGGCGCATCGTGCCGGCCGCGTCCTGAACCATCTGCTGATCCCGCCGGAACCACGTCTCCCCTCATAGGTATTTGTTGCGACTTGCCGGGCCGCGATGTCACCGGCTTGATGCGCGGAAATACCCTGGCAGACCGGTGCGGCATGAGGGGCCAGCAACATGGATCGGATTTTCCGGCAAGGCGGCAAGACGGGAGCGTTGTTGCAGTCGCTTGACTGGTCAACAACTGCCATCGGCCCGCCCGAAAGCTGGCCGCAGGCGTTGAGGACTGCGGTGAGCATGATTTTACCATCAAAACATATGATGTTCATCGCGTGGGGGCCGAATCTCAGCTTTCTGTACAATGATGCCTGCCTGCCGGTGTATGGCAAGAAACATCCCTGGGCGCTGGGCAAGCCGTTCCGCGAGGTGTGGGCCGACGTGTGGGACGATCTGGCGCCGCTGGTGGAGGCGGCGCTGGCCGGCGAATCGCGCTGGCGGGAAGACATGCCGATCATGCTGGAACGCGGCGATTATCCGGAACGCGCCTGGTTCAGCTTTTCCTATTCGCCGCTGCGGGATGACGACGGCAACATCGCCGGCATGTTCTGCGCCGCCACCGAAACCACGGCGCGGGTGCTGGGCGAACAGCGGCTGATTGCCGAGCGGGAACGCCAGAAGATGCTGTTCGAACAGGTGCCAGGCTTTGTCGCCATCCTGCGGGAACCCGAACATCGCTTCGAATATGTCAACGAGGCCTTCACCCGCGTGGCCGGCAACCGCGATTTCGTCGGCAAGACCGTGCGCGAGGCGTTTCCCGAACTGGCCGGCACCGGCATGTTCGAAGCGCTGGACAAGACCTTTGCCACCGGTACCGCCTATGTTGCGCATGCCATTCCGATGGCGCTGCGCCGCGCGCCGCTGGCCGAACCGGTGCGGCTGCGGCTGACCTTCACCTGCCAGCCGATCCCCGACGAAACCGGCCAGACCAGCGGCATTTTCGTGCAGGGCCAGGATGTGACCGGCGAGCATGACACGCTGGCCCAGTTGACCCACCTGAATGCCACGCTGGAGGAAAAGGTGGCCGAACGCACCCGCGAGCTGACGATGACGGCGGCCGCTCTGCGCCAGGCCCAGAAGATGGAGGCGATCGGCCGGCTCACCGGCGGGGTGGCGCATGATTTCAACAATCTGCTCACCCCGATCATGGGCACGCTGGATGCGCTGCACATGCGCGGCATCGGCAGCGAACTGGAACAGCGGCTGGTGGAGGCGGCGCTGCGCTCGGCGGAACGGGCGAAGACGCTGGTGCAGCGCCTGCTCGCCTTTGCCCGCCAGCAACCGCTGCAGGCCGTGGCTGTCGATCTGGTCGAACTGCTCACCAGCATGGGCGAGCTGATCAGCAGCACGGTCGGGCGCAACATCGCGGTGTCGGTGGAACTGGATCCCGATCTGCCGTCGGTCAACGCCGATGCCAACCAGCTGGAGCTGGCCATCCTCAACCTTGGCGTCAATGCCCGTGATGCCATGCCGGCCGGTGGCACGCTGACCATCCGCGCCGTGCGCCAGCATGTCGATGCCGCGCATCCGGCTGAAATCGCGCCGGGCGATTATGTCTGCCTGACGGTGGCCGATACCGGTGTCGGCATGGACGAGGCCACGCGCGCCCGCGCCGCCGATCCCTTCTTCACCACCAAGGCCATCGGCAATGGCACCGGGCTGGGCCTGTCGATGGTGGAGGGCCTGTGCGCCCAACTGGGTGGCGGCCTGCATATCCTGAGCGCGCCGGGGCGCGGCACCACCATCCAGATGTGGCTGCCGGTCAGCCTGGTGCCCACGCCGGCTTCTGCCTTGGCCGGCAGCCCCGGCGGCCGCAGGCTCAGGGTGATGCTGGTTGATGACGAGACCGACGTGCGCTTCCTGATCGGCCAGATCCTCGACCATCTGGGCTATGAGGTGGTCGATGCCAACAGCGGCGAGCATGCGCTGCAACTGCTGCACGATGGCGCCATGCCCGATGTGCTGATCAGCGACTATCTGCTGCCGGGCATGAGCGGAGTGGATCTGGTCTATGCCGTCAGGGCGCGGCGGCCGGGTTTCCCGGTGCTGGTGATCACCGGCTACACCGGGGCCGAAGGCATCGCCGCCGATCTGCCGCAGCTGACCAAGCCGTTCCGCAGCAAGGATCTGGCCGACAGGCTGTCCGCCCTGCTGCGCGATGCCGGCATCCACCAGACGGCGTGATCGCCCGCCGCCCGCGTCAGCGCCGGCGCGGGGCGCTGCCGCCAAAGGTGACCAGGCTTTCCGAACCGTCGGCGGCCAGCGCCGAAACGCCGAAGAAATGATCATCGACGATCAGATCCTTCAGCAGCAGTTCGCTGGTCCCGGCCGGCACATCCTTGTGCTGCGTCCAATCCTGCGCGTCGTTGCGGCGCCAGTGGATGCGATAGCCGGCGGCGCCCGGCACGGCGGCCCATGTCACCTTGGTGTCGCTGCCCACGGCACCGTTCAGCGCCACCGTGGCCGGGGCGGCCGGCGCGGCGGCGAGGCGGCGGATGGCGGCGACATTGATCGCCGTCACCTTGGCCAGATAGGGGAAATCCATCTTGTCCACGGTGTCGCCATATTCGATGCCGTTCGCGGTGCGCAGGTCCTGGTGCTGCTGGTTGTAATTTTCGATCCCCACCGAAAAGCGCACCGCCGGGAAGCCCAGCCGCAGGAACGGCTCGTGATCGCCGCCGCGGCCGAAACGGTCGGGCCGGCGATCCACGAACACGTCGATGCCGCCCTTGATGCCGCCCGCAACCTGATCAATCGCCTTGGCCAGCGCCCGGCTGGGGCCGTCATCCTCCCCGCCGTTGCCGCGCCGCGCCAGCTGTTCGGCGGCGCTTTCGGAATAGCGTATGCCTTCGGAAAAGACGCGCACCCGGTCCGCCACGCGGGTGCCGTTCTGGCCCACCGTGTTGCCGACGATATCGTTGTTGAGCACCGCGCTCACCACCCAGCCGCGTTCCTTGGCGGTTTCGGCCAGCAATTGCCCGCCAAGCAGGCCCTGCTCCTCCCCCGACAGCGCGGCATAGATGATGGTGGCATCGAATGTCTGCTTTGACAGCAGCCGCGCCGCCTCGATCACCAGCGCCACGCCCGACGCATCGTCGTTGGCCCCCGGCGCGTCGGCGGTGCTGTTCATCACGTCGGTCACCCGGCTGTCGATATGGCCCTGCACGATGATGACGCGATTGGGATCACGGCCCTGCTGCACGGCCAGCACGTCAACGACAGTGCCGCCCTGGGGCGCACGATCATTGGTGAACACGCGTTCGATGGTCGAAACGCTGATGCAGCCGCCGCAGCCCTTGGCAATGCGCGCCATCTCGGCGGCATACCAGCGCCGCGCCGCACCGATGCCGCGCGTCGGGTGATCGGGATCAGACAGCGTGTGGCGGGTGCCAAAGCCCACCAAAGTTTCGACATCGGCCTTCAGCCGGGCCGGATCGGGCGCGGGCTGGGCCAGTGCGGGCTGGGCCAGTGCGGGCTGGGCCAGCGCGGGCAGCGGCACCAGCGCCAGCAGCAGGGCGATGCGCAAGGCGGAGCGTGACATGATTTCTTCCCCCCATGGTCGGTGACGGACCGTTCTGTGCCGCTTCGTTGCCGTCTCCGCGCGGCCGGCGCAACCGGGCAATTGGGCCGGGCCGCGCCCAAATGGTCGCAAGCCGCAGCCGCCGGGATTGTGCGCGCCGGCTGCTTCATGCACTCTGGCCGCAATGATGCCCGTGCCCGCCTGCCCTTGAGCCCCCGTGCCACCACTTGATCCTGATCTGGTGCAGGCGCTGCTGCCGTTCGTGCTGGTGGGCTTTGTCGCCCAGCTGATCGATGGCGCGTTGGGCATGGCCTTTGGCGTGATCACCAATCTGATGCTGGTGGCGATGGTGGGGCTGCCGCCGGCGCGTGCGTCGGCCAATGTGCATGTGGTGGAATGTTTCACCACCGCCGCTTCGGCGATCAGCCACATCGTGTGGCGCAATGTCGATTGGCGGCTGCTGGCGCGGCTGGCGATCCCGGGCATGATCGGCGGCGCGCTGGGCGCTTATATGCTGTCGAACATCGATGCCGGGCAGGCGCGGCCGTTCGTGATGGCCTATCTGGCGGCGATCGGCGTCTATCTGATCTGGCGGTCGTGGCGGATCGATCATGGCCCGCCGGCGAAGCCGCCGCGGCTGGTGGCACCGCTGGGGCTGGCCGGCGGTTTTCTGGATGCGGCCGGCGGCGGCGGCTGGGGGCCGATCGTCACGTCGAACCTGCTGTTGCAGGGCGCACCGCCGCGCACGGTGATCGGCACGGTCAACACCGCCGAATTTCTGGTGACGATCGCGATTTCGGCCAGTTTCCTGTCGCAGCTGGGGCTGGAAGCCTTCTCGATCGCCGTGGTCGGCCTGGTGATCGGCGGCCTGCTGGCGGCGCCGCTGGGTGCCCGCATCGCGGCGCGGGTGCCGCCCAAGCAGTTGCTGCTGCTGGTGGGCGCGCTGCTGCTGGCCACCAGCCTCTACAGCCTGTGGCGTGCCCTGTCCTGAACGGGATTGGCGGGAACATGGGTTGCGGGCCGCGCCAAGGCCTGCCAACACCGGCAAAAATCAGGGGAGTCCGGAACATGCGTGCATCGTGGTTGGTCGCTGTCAGCATCGCGGCGATGGTGGGGGCCGGCGCGGCCGCCGCAGCGGAGCCGGCCCCATCCGGCGTTGCCGCTTATTTCACCGGCCTGAAATGGCGCAACATCGGCCCCAACCGGGGCGGCCGTTCGATCGCGGCGGCCGGCAGCGTGAAGCGCCCCAACGAATATTGGTTCGCGGCCACCGGCGGCGGCCTGTGGAAGACGACCGACGGCGGCACCAGCTGGCAGCCGATGACCGACGGCAAGGTGGATACCGCAGCCTTCGGCGGCGTGGCGGTGTGCGCGGCCAATCCCGATATCGTCTATGCCACCACCGGCGAAAGCCAGCTGCGCGGCAATGTGCTGCCCGGCAATGGCGTGTGGAAGACGGCGGACGGCGGCAAGAGCTGGCGCAAGATCGGCCTGGCCGAGGTGCAGAATTTCAGCCGCGTGCGCATCAGCCCCAAAGATTGCGACACGGTTTTCGTGGGCGGCTTTGGCCATTACGGGGCAGACAATCCCGATCGCGGCGTGTTCCGCACCCGCGACGGCGGCAAGAGCTGGACGAAAGTGCTGTACCGCGATGCCAAGACCGGCGCGGTGGACATCAGCATCGATCCGGCCAACCCCGATGTTGTTTATGCCGCACTGTGGGAGGCGTGGCGCAAGCCGTGGGGCATGTCCTCCGGCGGGCCGGGCAGCGGCCTGTTCAAGAGCGTGGACGGCGGCACCAGCTGGGCCGAGATCACCCGCGCCCCCGGCCTGCCGAAAGACGGGCTGATCGGCAAGATCGGGGTGACGGTCTCCCCGGCCGATCCCAATCGCGTTTATGCCCTGATCGAGCATGAGGCGCTGGGCGGCGTTTATGCCAGCAATGATGCCGGCAAGAGCTGGGAGCGCCGCAACGCCAGCCGCGACCTGCGCCAGCGCGCCTTTTACTACACGCGCATCACCGCCGATCCGAAGAACAAGGATCGTGTGTATGTGACGAACGTGAACTTCGCCCGCTCCGATGATGGCGGCAAGACCTTCCCGAAGACGATCAACGTGCCGCACGGCGACAATCACGACCTGTGGATCGCTGCCGACGACAGCAACCGCATGATCGAATCCAACGACGGCGGCGCCAATGTCTCGGTGAACGGCGGCACCAGCTGGACCCGCCAGGCCTATCCCACCGCGCAGATCTACCGGGTCGGCATCACCGCCCATCAGCCCTATTTCGCCTGTGGCGGCCAGCAGGACAATTCGACCATCTGCGTGCCGTCGCGCGGCTGGGGGCATCTGAATGCGCTCGGCCCCTATGGCATTGCGGTCGGCGGCGGCGAGAGCGGCTATGTCACGCCCGATCCGCGCAATCCCGACATTTATTATTCCGGCAGCTATGGCGGCCTGCTCACCCGTTATGACCAGCGCAGCGGCCAGAGCCGCGCCATCACCGTGCTGCCCGACAACCCCATGGGCTACAGCGCCAGCGACATTGCCGAGCGTTTCCAGTGGACCTTCCCGATCATGTTCGATGCCCATGAACCGGGCACGCTCTATGTCACGTCCCAGCATGTCTGGCGCAGCCGCAACGAAGGCCAGAGCTGGGAGCGGATCAGCCCCGATCTGACGCTGCATGATCCGGCCACGCTGGGCCCGTCGGGCGGGCCGATCACCCGCGACCAGACCGGCGTGGAAACCTATGCCACCATCTTCGCGCTGGCGCCGTCGCGGCTGGAAAAGGGCGTGATCTGGGCCGGGTCAGACGATGGCCTTGTCCATGTCACCCGCGATGGCGGGGCCACTTGGGCCAACATCACGCCGCCGGCCCTGTCCAAATACACCAAGATCACCACGGTGGAGGACAGCCCCCACAGCCCCGGCACCGCCTATGTCGTCGGCCACCGCTTCCTGCTGGATGATTTCGCGCCGATCGCGTGGAAGACGACCGATTACGGCAAGAGCTGGACCGAAATCACCGCCGGCCTGCCGCGGGACGAGATGGTCCGCTCCATCCGCGAGGATATCAAGCGGCCGGGCCTGCTCTATCTGGGCACCGAACGCGGCGTGTGGACCAGCTTTGACGGCGGCAGCGCCTGGCACAAGCTGCAGGCCAATCTGCCGGCCGTGCAGGTGGCGGACCTGGCTGTCACCGATCATGATCTGGTGATCGCCACCCATGGCCGCAGCTTCTGGATCATGGACAATATCGACGTGCTGCGCCAGATCGACCCGGCGGCCAAGCCCGATACGCGGCTGTTCGCGCCGGCCGGCGCGGTGCGCGGTGTCGATGGCGGGGTGGCCGTTGATTATTATCTCGCCGGATCGCCCAAGTCGCTGGCCATCGAGATCGTCGGCCCCGATGGCCAGATCATCCAGCGTTTTGCCGGCAAGGCCGAAGACAAGGAACGCGAGCGCGAGGAAGCGGAAAAGCGCAAGCAGGCCGCCGCGCCCGCCGCCGAGGAGGAAGACGAGGACGAAGGCCCGGTGAAGTCCAAGGGCCCGCCGACTGCCGCCATGAAGCCGGGCATGAACCGTTTCACCTGGGAAATGCGCCACCCGGGCTTTGCCGAATTCGACAAGATGATCCTGTGGACCAGCCGCAACCGCGGCGTGCTGGCGCTGCCGGGCGCGTACAAGGCGCGGCTGATCGTTGATGGCAAGATGCAGGAACAGGGCTTTGCCATCACCCGCGATCCCCGCGTCGCCGGGGTGAGCGATGCCGATCTGAAGGCGCGCTTTGATCTGGCGCAGGCGGTGACGGCGAAGGTGAGCGCCGCCAACAACGCCGTGTCGCTGATCCGCGCCCTGCGCGGCCAGGCCGATGCGCAGGCCAAGGCGCGGGCGCTGCCAGCGGCGGTCACCGCCCTGCTGGGCCGGCTGGCGGCGGTGGAGGCCGCGTTGTACCAGGTGCAGAACCAGAGCCGGCAGGACCCGCTCAACTATCCGATCAAGCTCAACGACAAGCTCGCTGGCCTGATCGGGGTGGTGGACAGCGCCGATGCCGCCCCCACCGATGCCGCGCGCGCCACCTTTGCCGATCTGTCGGCGCAGCTGGCCCGGCAACTGGCGGCGCTGGATGCGGCGCTGGCGGATCTGCCCACCGTCAATGCCGCGCTGGATGCGGCCGGCTTCAAGCCGCTGGTCCGCCCGGCCAGCTGAACCGCCGCCCGGCCGGTGCCGGCAACCACAAATGCGAACGGCCGGCCACAGCGCCGGCCGTTCTGCTGTCGGGTCATTGCATGGCTGGGTTGAATGGCCGATTGTATCCTCCGGTCCGAGGGTGCACCCGTTCGGCGACGGCAGGAGAACGGGCAATCCAGAGACGAAGTTTATGGGGCCGCACGCAGCTTTTGCGCACAGAATAAGCAGAGAGCCTATAGTCAGCGACGGCTGTTTGTGACATAGCCCCGATTATGATTGCATAAAGACTGAGGGCTTCAATGATTGTCTTCTTGGCTTTATGTACGCGTGTAAGTGCTTATTGTTACAGTGTAGAAGCAAAATTTGCTTTGTTTGTGGATTTTGCCTCAACAACGGATCTGATGTCCGGCGAAAGCCGTATGGGAGGGCTGTAATGCCAGTGCGTTCGATGTTGTCGGTCCGGTTGGGCGAGCGTCGTATCAAGATCACCGAATTGGCACGGCAGACGTCGATCAGCCGTGGGACTTTGACCCGCCTTTATCATGACGAGGCGGAGCGGGTTGATCTTGATGTGCTCAACCGCTTGTGCATCGCACTTGATTGCACGGTTGGCGAACTGCTTGAATTTCGTGCCGAACCCTGATCCGGGTCATCGCGCGATCACTTCTCCCGGAAGGCGCTGCTGGTCATCCGGGTCAGCGGGCTCAGCAGATAGGACAGCACTGATCGTTTCGGCCCCAGCAGGCTGACATCGGCCAGCATCCCCGGCCCCAGCGGCAGGCACCCGGCGGATTGCGTCGGGAAACAGCGGCCGGGCAGGGCGATGCGCACCAGGAATGACACGGCGCCGGTGCGTTCATCGATGATGGCATCGGGCGCCACGCTCTGCACCACGCCGTCCAGCGCGCCATAGATGCTGTAATCATAGGCCGAAATCCGCACCCGCGCCTTTTGCCCGGCCGCGACAAAGCCGATGTCGGCCGGCGCCACCTTGGCTTCCACCAGCAATTTGTCGCCCGCCGGCACCAGTTCGACCAGCGGTTCCCCCGGTGTCACGGCCGCGCCCGGTGTCGTCACCCGCAGACGGCTGACGATGCCGGCCATTGGCGCGCGCACCTGCGTGCGCGCCAGCCGGTCGGCCAGCGCCGGCTGCTGGCCGCTGCGGCTGGCGAGTTCGGCCCGGGTGGCGGCCAGCGCCTCGGCGGCGCGGTTGGCAAAGCGGGTTTCCACGGCCGCCACCCCGCGCTGCGCTTCCGCCACCGCCGCTTCGGCCCGGCGCACGGCTTGCTCGGCGGCTTGCACCGCGGCTTCGGCCTGGGCGCGCTGGCTCACCGCGCGGTCGAGGGACAGTGCCGGCTCCGCCCCCTGTTCGACCAGCGGCCGGATCACCGCCTCCTCGCGCCGCGCCAGCGCCAGCGCCTCGCGCCGCTGCGCCAGATTGGCCGCCGCCTCCGCCGCGCCGCGCTGCGCCTGTTCGGCGCGGGCCAACGCCATGCTGCGCTCGGCCGCCACGGTGGCGGCATCGCTGCGCGCCAGCGCCTGTTCGCCGGCCAGCAGCGCCGGATCGACACCGGTGAGCGCCACCCCGCGCTGGCCGCCGGCTTCCGCCGCCAGACGCGCGGCGCGGGCCTTCAGCGCATCGACACTGGCTTGGCCGGCCGTGGCTTCGGATTGGCGCAGCACCGGATCCAGTTGCATCAGCAACTGGCCTTTCGCCACCTGCTGGCCCGGCCGCACCGCGATGCGCGCCAGCGTGCCGCCTTCCAGGTTGGACAGGATCTGCAGCTGCGATGCCGGAATGATGCGCCCTTGCGCCGCGATCACCACCTCCAGCCGGGCCAGCGCCGCCCAGGCGATCATCAGTGTCGAAAAGCCGGTGATGCTCCACAGCAGCAGGCCGGCGCCGTCGCGCTGGCGGGCCAGGCGCGCCGCCGTGTCGGTCAGCCGGCTCATGCCGGTGCCCCGGCCAGCGATGCCAGCACGGCGTCGCGCGGCCCGTCGGCCACGATGCGGCCATCGGCGATGACGATCACCCGGCTGACCAGCCGCAGCACCGGCTGGCGGTGGGTGACGATGAGGACGGTGCGGCCGGCCAGTTCCTCCTGCAGCCGCGCCACCAATTGTGCTTCGGCCTGATTGTCCATGGCGCTGGTCGGCTCATCCAGCACCAGGATCGGCGGCCGGCCGGCCAGCGCGCGGGCGATGGCGATGCCTTGCTTCTGCCCGCCGGAAAGCCCCTCGCCGCGATCGGCGAGCGTGCGGTCAAAGCCATTTTCGAGTCCGCCGACGACCGCGTGGGTGCCCGACAGTTTTGCCACCCGCAGCAGTTCCGCATCATCCAGCGCCGGATCGGTGAGGAGGATATTGTCGCGGATGGAGCCGGAAAACAGCGTCACATCCTGCAGCACCGCGCCGATATTGGCGTGCAGATCGTCGGGGTGGAGCTGGCGCAGATCGGCCCCGTCGATCAGCACCTGGCCTTCGGTCGGCTGATACAGGCCCAGCACCATCCGCGCGATCGAGGATTTGCCGGAGCCGACGCGGCCGATGATGGCAACGCGCTCCCCCGGCGCGATGCGCAGGTTGATGCCCGACAGCACCGCCCGGCCGGTGCCGGGATAGCGCAGGCTGACATTGCGCAGTTCGACCCCGCCCTCCAGCCGGGTGCGGCGCACGCTGGCCGCCGTGCCGGGCGCGGGCGGGGCCGCCATGAACTGATCAAGCCGGGCGATGGCGGCGCGGCTGGCCGACAGGCGGGTGAGGATGCCGGCGACCTGGCCCAGCGGCGCCACCACCCGCCCGGCCAGCAGCGAGGCGGCGATCAGCGCACCCGACGACAATTCGCCGGCGGTGATCAGGATGACCCCGTGGATCAGCGTGCCGACATAGGCGATGGTCTGCGCCGAGCTGGCGACATTCACCGCCACCGCCGACAACAGGCGGGACGAGAGCGCGCTGCCGGCATTGTCCTCCATGGCGCGGGCCCAGCGCCCCTCCAGCATCGGCCCGGCGCGGCCGGCCTGCACGGTTTCGAGGCCGGCCACCGTCTCCACGACGACGCCCTGCTTGGTGAAGCCCTGGCCCAGCGTTTCGCGCGCCAGCCGGTCGAGCGTCGGCTGCACGGCGAGGCTGGACAGCACCACCACCGGGATCATCAGCAGCGGCACCAGCACCAGCGGGCCGCCCAGCACCGCGATCACGCCCAGGAACAGCAGGGTGAAGGGCAGGTCCACCAGCGCGATCAGGGTGGTGGAGGCCAGCGTGTCGCGCAGCGTTTCCAACTCGCGCAGCAGGCCGGCAAAGGCCCCGGCGCTGTTCTGCCGGTCGGCCAGACGCATCTGCAGCAGGCGGGCGAACATCTGGTTGCCCAGGGCCGCATCCACTTCGCGGCCGGCGACATCGACGAACCAGCCGCGCAGGATGCGCAGGATGAAATCAAAGGCCAGCACCACCGCCAGCCCGATCGACAGCGCCGCCAGCGAGGCGGTGGCACCCGACGGCACGACGCGGTTGTAGACCACCATCGAGAACAGGGAGGAGGTGAGGGCGAAGATGTTGGTGAACAGCGCCGCCACCGCCGCCCGGCCGTAAAGGCCGCGCTGGGCCAGCAGCGCATCGGCCAGCCAGGCCGGCAGATATTTGAGCGCCAGGTCCCTCATGGCCGCGCGCCGCCGCCGTCCACCACATCGAGCAGCGTGCCGCGCCGGGCCAGCACCACCCAGCGCGCCAGATCGAGCCGGATTTCCGCGTCCACCAGCGCCAGGCCGCTGTCGAGCGCCTCGCGTTCGGCGGTGAGCAGATCGAACAAGGTGCCGCGCGCCGCCTGAAAGCGCGCGCCGAACAGGGTGCGGGCGGTGAGCGCGGTGTCGAGCGCGCGGCGCTGGGCCGGCAGGGCGGCGGCGCGGGCGGCAAGATCGGCCTCCGCCTCGGCGCGTTCGCGTTCGGTCTGGGCGCTGATGCGCTCTGCGGCGAATTCGGCGCGGCGGGCGGTGGCGGCAAGCTCGGCCACCCGCGCCGCCTCGCCGCTGCCGGTGGAAAAGCGCGCGCTCAGCCCGAGTGTGCCGCGCACATCGTAATCGGGGCGGTAGCCACTGGCGATATCGAACGCCGATCCGGTGAGGCGGGCATCAAGGCGCGGCAGGCGATCGGCCTTGGCGGCGCGGGCGGCCAGCCGCCGGGCCTCGGCCTCGGCCCGGGCGGCGCGCACGTCGGGCAGCTCGCGCGTGCTGCGGTCATCGGGCGGCGGCAGGGCGCGGGCCGGTTCGCCGATGCCGTCGCCCCACAGTTCGGCCAGCCGGGCGTGCGCCGCCACGTC
>JBAXRE010000008.1:0-153580 GCA_037131365.1 Sphingomonadales bacterium | reverse complement strand
ACCCAGATCGGCAGTTTAGCAAACTACTGGTTTCAGCCACTCACCCACGACTCCGAGCGAGACGCGGGCTATAGCCACCCGCCATGCCGCTTGGCAACAGGCTTTCGCGGGCTAGAGTGGCGCGGCGCTGCTCACCCGTCGTTCAGGCGCGGCGGGTGATGCGGGATGGCACGACATATTCAAGGGATGGCACGATGCGGCAGGCAGGGATCCAGGCGGGCATGATGCTGGCGGTGATGGCGGCGATGCTGGCGGCGGCCCCGCTGGCGGCGCAGGCGGCGCAGCCGGCACCGCTTCCGGCCGAAAAGGCCACCTATGCCGAAAATGATGTGCTGGGCGCGGCCGAAGGCGTGTTCGGCAAGGGGGCCGAGGGCCTGGCGGAAATCGTGCGCAAGACGTTCAAGGATCGCGGCCAGCCCAATGCCTATATCGTTGGCAAGGAAGCCGGCGGCGCCCTCATCGTCGGCCTGCGCTATGGCAGCGGCACGCTTTATCACAAGGTGGAAGGCGAACGGAAAGTCCACTGGACCGGGCCGAGTGTCGGCTTCGACATC
Source organism: Sphingomonadales bacterium (assembly GCA_037131365.1). Taxonomy (GTDB): domain Bacteria; phylum Pseudomonadota; class Alphaproteobacteria; order Sphingomonadales; family Sphingomonadaceae; genus Sandarakinorhabdus. The sequence goes on along the minus strand of JBAXRE010000008.1, from coordinate 153,026 downwards.
GGCGGCGATGGCTCCAAGGTGTTCGCGCTGGTCTACAATCTGTACGACACCGAAGAGCTGTTCAACCGTTACCCGGCCGCTGAAGGCAAGGCCTATCTGATCGGCGGTTTCACCGCCAATTATCTGCAGCGCAAGAACGTGGTGATCGTGCCGATCAAGCTGGGCGTCGGCTGGCGGCTGGGCCTGAACGCCGGCTACATGAAGTTTTCGAAGAAGGGCAAGATCCTGCCCTTCTGATCAGTCAATCGCCCCCAGCAGCGGTTCGCCGGCGGTGAGGCGGCGGATATTTTCCACCAGCCGTTCCATGATGCGGCGGTTGATGTCCGGGTTGCTCCACGACACATGCGGCGTGATCCGGCAGCGCGGGTTGGAAAGCAACGGGTGATCGGCCGGCAGCGGTTCCGGGTCGGTCACGTCCAGGCTGGCCCACAGCCGGCCCTTGTCAAGCTCCGCCAGCAGCGCCGCCTGATCAATCAGGCCGCCGCGACCGACATTGACGACATGGGCGCCGGTCTTCATGCGCGCGAGCCGCTCGGCATTCAGCAGATGCTGGGTGTCGGCGGTGATCGGCGCGGCCAGCACCAGATGATCGGCGCGCGCCACCACCTCGTCCAGCGGTGCCACCTTGATCCACGGATCGGGTGACGGCGCGGCGCTGGCGCGGCTGGCGATGATCTCCATGCCGAAGGCGTTGGCATATTTGCCAACCTGCCGGGCGATATTGCCCAGGCCCACCAGGCCCAAGGTGCGGCCGTGCAGCGTGCCCAACTGGTTGTTCAGGAATTCGTCCCGCTCCGGCCAGGGCTGGCCGGGTTTCAGCGTGATGTCGGCCAGCCGCTTGGCGTGGGCCAGGATCACGGCCAGCGCATATTCGGCGATCGGGATGGCGGTGGTGCCCGATGCGCTCGCCACCTTGGGCGCCTCCCAGATCCACGGCGGATAATCATCGGCACCGGCGCTGGCCAGCTGCACCAGCTTCACGGCCCCCGGCCATCCTGCCGGGCGCGGCGCATGGTTGGCGGCATCGCGGTGCTCGCCTTCGCCGTGCAGGACGAACAGCACGTCGACATCGGTGGGCAGCGCCCAGCGGTTTTCCGCCGGGATGTGCTGCGCGTGGGTGATGCCGGGCAGGCCGGCCAGCATCATCGACATCGGCGGGGCAAACTGGTGGGCTACGCGCATCTTGTCCTCCCTTTTGCCAACCCCTAGCCGGAACTGCGGCGCACCGCTACAGGGCGGGTTCGCATCGGAAAGAGGACAGGCATGGCCAGCATCACCGTCATCACCCGCAACGGGCAAAGCCACACGCTGCCGGCCACGCCGGGCATGAGCGTGATGGAAATCATCAAGGACGCCGGCATCGACGAGCTGCTGGCCCTGTGCGGCGGCTGCTGTTCCTGCGCCACCTGCCATGTGCACGTGGCCGAAGCTGACATGGCGCGCACCGGCCCGGCGAATGCCGACGAGGCCGATCTGCTCGATTCGTCGGATCACAACCGCCCCGCCAGCCGCCTGTCGTGCCAGATTCCGTTCACCGCCGCGCTGGACGGGCTGACCGTCACCATCGCGCCGGAGGATTGATCGCGCGTGCGGCTGGTTCTTGCTTCCGCCAGCCCGCGCCGGCTTGATCTGCTCGCCCGGCTGGGCATCGTGCCCGACGCGGTCGATCCCGCCGATATCGACGAGAGCGTCGCCCCCGGCGAGCTGCCGCGCGCCCATGCCGAACGGCTGGCGCGGCAGAAGGCCGAGGCCACCGCCGCGCGCCATCCCGGTGCGCTGGTGCTGGGGGCAGACACCGTGGTCGCCGCCGGCCGCCGCATCCTGCCCAAGGCCGAAGACGAGGCGACGGCGCGCGCCTGCCTCGCGCTGCTGTCGGGCCGCCGTCACCGTGTCGTCACCGCCGTGGCGCTGATTGACAGCAATGGCCGGCTGCGGGAGCGGGTGAGCGACTCCATCGTCACTTTCCAGCGTCTGACGCCGGCCGACGTCGATTGGCTGATCGGCCGTGGTGACTGGCAGGGCAAGGCCGGCGGCTACGCCATTCAGGGCGCTGCCGAAGCCTATGTCCGCGCGCTGTCGGGCAGTTTTTCGGGCGTCGTCGGCCTGCCGTTGAACGAAACCCGGCTGCTGCTCGGCGCGGCCGGCCGATGATTGCGCTGATCGAGGACGCGCCCGGCGCCAGCCGCGCGCTGGTGCTGGATCATGGCGCCGTGGTGGAGGCGCATGTCGCCCGCGCCGATGATCCGCTTGCCCCTGGACTCGTCGCGCCGGGCCGGCTGGCCAGCAGGAGCGGCGGGCGCGGCGTCGTGGCGCTGGCCGGCCACGAGGCGCTGATCGATCCGGTGCCGGCCGATTGGCCGGAAGGCCAGACCCGCCTGGTCGAGGTGATCCGCCCCGCCCGCACCGATGGATCGCGCGACAAGCAGGCGCGGGTGGCGGCGCACCCCGGCCCCGCCCGGCCGGCGCCCAGCCTGAATGAACGACTGGCGGCGCACAGCCTGCAGCCGGTGCCGGCCTTCGGTGCCGATCTGCTGGCCGAAGCCGGCTGGGACGCGGTGGTGGACGAAGCAATCACCGGCCGCATCGATTTTCGCGGCGGCCGGCTGCTGGCGGCGCCCACCCCGGCGATGCTGGTGATCGACGTTGATGGCGATGGTGATCTGCTCCGTCTGGCCGAAAATGCCGCGCACGCGGTAGCCGCCATGGTGCGCCGCCACGGCATCGGCGGGCCGCTGGTGGTTGATTTTCCCTCGCTGCAGGGCAAGGCCCAGCGCGCCGCGGTTGATGCGATCCTGGCCGCCGAGCTGCCGCCGCCGTTTGAAAAGACCGCCATCAACGGCTTTGGCCTGGTTCAGATCATCCGCCCGCGTGGGGCCCTCAGCCTGTTCGAACAGGTGCGCCTGCCGGGCTTTGCCGCGCTGGAACTGCTGCGCCGCGCGGCGCGGCTGCTGGGGCCGGTGACGATCACCGCCAGCCCGCGCAGCATCGACTGGCTGGTCGGCCGCCCTGGCCTGCTGGCGGAAACGGGGCGGCGCACCGGCGGCCGGGTGGCGCTGGTGGCGGCCGAAGGTGTAGGGCAGGGCCATGTCCAGCAAGGTTGATTCGCGAAACTGCGCCTATTGCCGGAAGGTGCCCGCCGCCGCGCCCTTCCGCCCGTTCTGCAGCGAAGGCTGCCGGTCGCGCGATCTCAACGCCTGGCTGTCGGATCGTTATGTCCTGCCTGCGGGCGCGGACGAAGATGAACTTTCTGCATCGTCCCCGCTGGACAACGGCGAACAGGCTGGCTAATGCCCCGTCTCCCACGCGGCATACCCCGCCGCGCGTGATGTGGGCCCGGGTAGCTCAGGGGTAGAGCAGGGGATTGAAAATCCCCGTGTCGGTGGTTCAAATCCGCCCCCGGGCACCATTTCCAGCCAGCATCGCCAGCGACAATATTGGTGCCCCGCAGCCGGTTGCGTGGCGGCCGACTTCGTGCGACGGGGCGGCCATGAACCTCGCCCGCTTCCCCCGCCGCCGCTACACCCCCGGTTTCACCCCGCTGGAGGCGATGCCGCGCCTTTCGGCGCTGCTGGGCGGTGCCGAATTGTGGATCAAGCGCGACGATCTGCTCGGGCTGGCCGGTGGCGGCAACAAGACCCGCAAGCTGGAATTTCTGGTGGCCGATGCGCTGGCGCAGGGTGCCGACACGCTGGTCACCGTCGGTGCGCCGCAATCCAACCATTGCCGGCTCACGCTGGCGGCGGCGGCGAAGGAAGGGCTGAAGTGCCACCTCGTCATCGAGGAGCGGGTGCCGGGCAGTTACAGCCCGGACGCGCTGGGCAACAATCTGCTGTTTGATCTGATGGGCGCGGCCAGCGTGCGCATGGTCAAGGCCGGCACCGATCTGGCCGCCGAACTGGCGGCGGAGGCCGCGACCGTGACGGCGGCGGGCGGCAAGCCCTATGTCATCGTCGGCGGCGGCTCGTCGCCGCTGGGTGCGCTCGGTTATGCCGCCTGTGCACAGGAAATCATGGACCAGGCGTTTGATCAGGGCGTGGCCTTTGATCGCATCGTCGTCGCGTCCGGCAGTGCCGGCACCCATTCCGGTCTGGTGGCCGGTCTGGTCGCGCTGAATGCCGGCATCCCGGTGACGGGCATCAACGTCCGCCGCCCGCGCGCCGAGCAGGAGGCCAATGTCCTGAAGCTCGCCATCGGCACGGCGGCGCTGCTGGGCACGCCGGCGCCGGTTGCCGAAGATATTGTGGCGTTGGACGATTGGGTCGGCCCCGGTTACTCGCTGCCCACCCCGGCGATGGTGGAGGCGGTGCGCCTGCTCGCCCGGCAGGAAGGCATTTTGCTTGATCCGGTGTACAGCGGCAAGGCGATGTCTGGCCTGATCGCGCTGGTGCGCGGCGGCACGTTCGCCAAGGGCCAGCGCGTGCTGTTCCTGCACACCGGCGGCTCCCCGTCGCTTTCGGCCTTTGCCGGCGATCTGCGCGATCCCGCGCTGAACGGATGAGCCGTTATCGCACGATCGGCGTGATCGGCGGCATGGGGCCGGCGGCCACCGCCGATTTCCTGGCCCGGCTGGTGGCGTTTGCCGAAGCCGCTGCCGACACGGATCATCCGCGCGTGCTGATCGATTCCAACCCGCAGGTGCCCGATCGCAACGCGGCTGCGCTCACCGGCGCGGCCTCGCCCGGCCCGGCGCTGGCCGAGATGGCGGCGCGGCTGGTGGCCGGCGGCGCCGAGGTGCTGGCGATGCCGTGCAATGCCGCGCACGGCTGGGCCGCGCACATCACCGCCGGGCCGTTCGTTTCGATGATCGATGCCGCCATTGCCGAGGCGATGGCACACAATCCGCGCCGCATCGGTGTGATCGCGGTGGGCGCGACGCTCGCACTGGATCTCTATGGCACGGCCAGCCCGGTGCCGGTGCTGAACGGCGATCTTGGCGTCGTGCAGCCGGCGGTTAACGCCATCAAGGCCGGGGACCGCAGCGACGCCGTGCGCGCCGCGCTGGCCGGCGAAGCGGCGCGGCTGGCGGCAGCGGGGGCCGATGTCGTGATCGCCGCCTGCACCGAAGTGCCGCTGCTGCTGGGCCAGGCCGATGTCGCAGTGCCGCTGATCGATTCGACCGCCGCCTTGGCGCGCGCCACATTGGCGGCTAGCCTCCACCCATGACCAGCACCACCGCCGCCGTTCTTGCCGCCATGGGCGCGGCCCAGCCCTATGCGCACAGCCAGCCGCTGACCTTGCAGCGCCTCGATCTTGCCCCGCCCGGCCCCGGCGAAGTGCTCGTCCGCATCGAGGCCGCCGGCCTGTGCCACAGCGATCTTTCGGTGGTGAATGCCGATCGGCCGCGTCCGATGCCGATGGCGCTGGGCCACGAGGCGGTGGCGCGCATCGAAGCCGCCGGGCCGGGCGCGCGGCTCACGCCGGGCCAGCGCGTGGTGATGGCCTTCCTGCCGGCGTGCGGCCATTGCCAGCCCTGCCACGCCGGGGAGCCCTGGCTGTGCAGCAATGGCGCGGCCGCCAACGGCAAGGGGGAGCTGCTCGGCGGCGGCTTCCGCCTGTCGTGCGATGGCGCTCACGTCCACCATCACCTCGGCCTGTCCGCCTTTGCCACCCACGCGGTGATCGACGAGCGCAGCTGCGTGGTGATCGACGATGATATCCCCGCCGAGATTGCCGCCCTGTTCGGCTGCGCCGTGCTCACCGGCGTCGGCGCGGTGTTCAATTCCGCCGTCGTCCGCCCCGGAGAGAGCGTCGCCATCTGGGGCCTCGGCGGCGTGGGCCTCGCCGCGCTGATCGGTGCAGTGGCGGCGGGGGCGGAGCCGGTGATCGCCATCGATCCGGTGGCGGAAAAGCGCGCCCTCGCGCTTGAACTGGGCGCGCGGGCTGCCGTCGCGCCGGAAGATGCTGCGGCGGCCTTTGCCGAACATGGCAGCCCCCGCGTCGCCATCGAAAGCGTCGGCAAGGGCAAGGTGCTGGCCGAAGCCTATCGCACCGCGGCGCGCGGCGGGCGCATCGTCACCGTCGGCCTGCCCAACCCGGCCGATCCGCTCACCATCCCGGCCGTCAGCCTGGTGGCAGAGGCCAAGACGCTGATCGGCAGCTACATGGGCTCTGCCGTGCCAGCCCGCGACATCCCGCGCTACATCGCGCTGTGGCGCGCGGGACGCCTGCCGGTGCACCGCCTGCTCAGCTGCGTGCGCCCGATGGCGGAAATCAACGCCGCGCTCGATGCGCTCGCCAGCGGGCAGGCGATCCGCCAGATCCTGATCCCCTGATGCTGCTGCCGGCCGGCTGGTGGCCGCTCCTCGGTGGCCTGCTCGGCCTCATCGTCGGCAGTTTTCTGGCGCTGGTCACGCTGCGCTGGCCGCTGGGCGAGGCGATCACCGGCCGCTCGCGCTGTGATCACTGCGGGACGACGCTGCGCGCGTTCGAGCTGGTCCCCGTCCTCTCCTTCCTCGCCCTGCGCGGCCGTTGCCGCACGTGCGGCGGCCGCATCGCACCGCGCCACCTTGCCATCGAGCTGGCCGCCGGCATCATCGGCGCCGTGCTGCTGTGGCGCACGCCCGCACCCGAAGGCCTGCTCGTCGCCCTTGCCGGCTGGTGGCTGCTGGCGCTGCTCATCCTTGATGTCGAGCAGCAGTGGCTGCCCGACGCCCTCACCCTGCCGTTCATCCCGTTCGCGCTGCTCGTGCCCGGCCCGGCCTGGCAACAGCGGGTGCTGGCGGCACTGGCGGCGTTCGCGCTGCTCACCGCACTGCGCCTTGGCTATCGCGCCTGGCGGGGACGCGACGGCATGGGCGGCGGCGATCCCAAGCTGATGGCCGGGCTGGGCGCGCTGTTCGGGCCGTGGCCGCTGCCGTTCCTGCTCACCGGTGCGGCCGGGCTGGGGCTGGCGCTGGCACTGGCCGATCGGCTGCGTGGCCGCCCTGTCGATGCCGCCACCCGCCTGCCGCTGGGCGCGCTGCTGGCCGGCGTGGCGCTGCTCGCCCTGGCGCTGGCCTGACCGGCCCTACTGGGCCAGCATCACCTTCAGTTGCTGGTTGCCGCGGCGGTAGCGCAGCTCGGCCAGGCCCGTGGCGGTGAAGCTGGATTGCAGCGACGTGATCGCATCCGACGAGGTGAGCGGCGTATCGTCGGCGGCGATCAGCACGTCCCCGGTCTGCAGCCCCGCGATGGCCAGCATCGGCAGCGCCGTCACATTCTCGATCCGCCAGCCGATGATGCCATTGTCCCCCTGCACGGGCGACAGCGCCTGTTGCCACGGCACCGGCGCGGCGGCGGCGGCCGGCGGCGGCTGGGTTGCGGCGATGCTGTGGCTGTGCGGAAATTCCAGCGCGATCTCGCCGGCCGGCCCTTCCAGCACGGCGCGGCCGGGTTCGACCCGCACCAGCCGTTCGCCGCCCGGCAGCCGCCGGCCGGGGCGCAGCAGAAATTGCCGGCCGCCGGCCATCACGATCGCCATGCCGCCATCCGGCCCGGCGCGCAGGCCGGTGAGGGCAAGCGGCGATGGTGCCGCCACCGCAGCCGGTGCCGGAAACGGCGCGATGGGTGCCGGCGCGGTGGTGACGGCCGGTGGCGGCGCGTCTGCACCCTCAGGCGCGGCCGGGCGCAGCAGCCACAGCAGCAGCGCCGCGAACCCCAGCCCGCCGCCGATGGCGAACGCCCATTCCTTCGGCGTGTTGCGGCTCACTGCGGGCAGCCGGCCAGTCCGGCGACCGGGATCACCACCGCGCCGCCGTCGGCTTCCGTGATGGTCAGGCTGCCGCCCTGCACCAGGGCGCCGCCGGCGGTGGCGGGCGCGATGATCAGGCGCAGGTCAAACAGCCGCTGGCCGGCATGAAAGCGGCTGGTGGGACCAAAGCCCAGCACGGCATCGCCCTCGCGGCTGTCGGCCGGCAGGTCGGTGGTCTTGCCATCCTGCATCAGCCGCAGGATCGGCGGCGTCTGGCCCAGCATGGCAATGCGCCGGCCCGAGGCGCGATCCCACAGGAACAGCGCGCACTGGCCGGGCGGCACCGGCTGCGGCGGCAGTTCGGCCAGCGGTGCGGCCAGTTGCAGGGCGATGAGCGCGGCGATCACCATGAGCCTGTCTCCTGCCTGACCAGCGCGCCGGCCTGCCCGCGAAAGCCGCTGGCGATCAGCGCCGCAGCCTCGCCGCTGCCCGCGCCCGAAATGACGATGCGCGCGCTCCAGTGGCCGCGGGTCGTCGTCAATTCCGCGCGCACCCGGCCGTCACTGCTGGCCAGCGGCAGCAGCAGCGCATCGCCGTCACAGCGCGGCGCGCCCATGAGCTGGCGCTGCCCGGCCAACGGCACGGCCAGATCGGCCACCACATTGCCGCTGGCCGCCGTGCAGCGCCCGGCGCCATCAAGCGTGGCGCTGGCATCGCCCAGGGTCACCCCGGCCAGCGGCAGGCTGGCGAGCGGGCTGCCAGCAAGGCGGCCGTTCAGCCCCGCAGCGCCGCCGGCCGCAAAGCCGCGCCAGATCTGCCCGGTGATGCCGCCGCCGATGCGCCAGCCCAGCCGCCCGTGCAGCAGCGCGCCGGGATCGAGCGCCAGGCTGACATCGCCCAGCAGCAGCGGCCCGATGCTGGCGCCGGCCAGTTCGGCGTTCCACACGCTGCCCGAAACCCTGGCAGCGGCCAGCGGCGGTGCCGGCAGCAGCAGTGCGGCCGGTGCCAGCGCGACCCCGCCGATCAGGGCGCCCAGGCCCAGGAACAGCGCCCGCTTCATGCCGCAGACCGCACCAGCAGCCGCGCCCGCACCGATTGGTCGGGGTTGCGGCTGGCCTGCAATTCCTCAATCACCAGCCCGTCGCGCTGTTCCAGGCTGGCGGCCCAGAAGATCAGCAGCCGGCCATTGATGGCCGCAATCTCCACCAGCGCCTGACCGGAACCCTGCGCGTCCAGCCGCTCCGGGCGCAGGCCGGCTTCGGCGAGGCGGCGGTTCAGCGTGTCGATCACCGGGCCGGCGCTGGCCGCCGGGCGCGCGGCGATGGCCGCATGCAGCGCGCGGGCCTGCGCCAGCCGGGCACTGGCGGCACTGGCGTCAGCCCGCGCCGCATCGCGCGCGGCGGCGAGCGGGCGCACCACCAGCAGCCAGGCGGACAGGGCCGCCAGCAGCACGGCCATGATGCCGATCAGCCAGCGCTCACGCGCCGTGCGCTGCGTCCACCAGGGCGACACCAGTGCCATCATGGCCGCTGCACCGTCACGTCGGTGATGCTGCTGTCTGGGCCAGAGCGGGTGGCGCCAACGCGGGCGGTGAGGCCGGCGCGGGAGAGGGCGGCGGCCAGTGCCTGCGCGTCGCCGCCGCCGGCCACGCCCGCCACGATGCCGCTGGCCGGGCTGTAATCCAGGCTGGCCAGCCCGGCGCCCGGCTGCTGCGCCAGCGCCTGCACCAGCGGCGCTGCCACGGCGCCCAGCCCGCCGCCAGCACCGCTGGCCCGCGCCTTCGCTGCCAGCGCCGCTGCGGCCATCGCCGCATCACCGCCGCCGCCCAGGGCCGATGTTTCGGCATCGGCGGCGCGTTCGGCGGCGCGGGCGCGCAGCAGCGCGGCCACGTCGCCGCCGATCCACAACAGGGCCACGGCTGCCGCCAGCCCGGCCAGATGCCGGAACAGGCCCGGCTGCGGCTGCCAGCGCGCCACCGGCGCGAAATCGCCGACCAGCAGGTTCAGCGGCAACGGATCGGGCAGGGCCGGCGTTGCCGGGTTGGCTGGCGCAGTTCCGATGATGGCGGTGGCCAGATCGGCCTCGCCGGCCATGGCGGCGGCACGGCTGCGCGCCACCACCCGCTCACCATCGCGCCACACCGACCAGCCGGCGGCCGGAGCCGGCAGCAGCAGCGTGTCGGGCAGAATCGCATCGGCACGCATCCCGGCCGCCGCCGCCTGCGCCAGCCAGCCGGCCAGCAGGGCCGGGCTGACAACCGCGACCGGCCGCAGGCCGCTGCCCGGCGCGACCGCGACATGGGCATCCGCTTCGGCCAGCATGTCGGCCAGGGCCGCCCGTGCCGCTGCGGCCGCCTGCACCGGGCCCAGCGGCGGCAGGTCCAGCCAGTGCAGCGCCACATCCTCTCCGGGCACGGCCAGCACCAGCGGCGTGTCTGCATCCTGGGTGGGCCAACCGTCACCGCTGGCCGTCACGCGGCCGGCGGTGATGCGCTGCCAGCGCGGCGCGCGGGCCAGGGTGACCAGCAACGTCATGCCTCATCCCCCCAGCGGCGCACGACCAGCCGGGCCGGGGCGCGATCGGCGTCGATCAGGCCGGTTTCCACCAGCGGTGCCGCCGGCGCGGCCATGCGATAGGCCACCCAGCGGTCGCGCACATCGGGCTGGCCCAGCGCGTCGGCACCGATGGCACGGCCGGCGAGCAAAGGCTGCGCCCAGAATTGCGCGGCGTCGCTCCAGCCGCCGGGCGGCCGGGCGGCGATGGCATCGCGCGCGGTGGGCAGCGGCACATTGCCGATGGCCGCGATCACCGGCGCTGCTTCGGGGGTGAGGCTGTTGACATTGGGACGCGACAGCGCGGTTTCCGGCAGCGCGCACACATAGGGCGCGGCGCGGGCGAAGATGGCCGGCGTCACCCCGGCGACGGCGCGCCATTCGCTCACTTCCGCAAGCAAGGTGCCGGCGGTGCGATAGGGCATGTCGGCGCGGGCATAGGCCGGATCCTCGGCACCGCCGCTGCCGGGCTGCTGATCGACATCGATCCAGTCGGCAGTGGCCGCCGCGATGCGCGCCGCCTCCGCCGCCGGCACGTCGAGCAGGGCGAGCAGGCGCGCCAGTTGCTCGACGCCCAGCGGCCGGGTGACGGTGCGGCCCGGCGCGCCCATGGCGACGCTGTTGAGATTGAAGCAATTGCCGCCGGGCAGAAGGCTGATGCGCACCGGCCCGGCCGGCGTTGCCAGCATGAACGGCGCGGCCGGCAGGCGCGGCTGCGGCAGGCGGGCGAGCAGCAACATCTCCCCGGCCAGCGCCGCCCCCCGCGCCGCCGCGACAGTGGTGCGCGTTTCATCGAGGTGACGCGCCAGCCGCAGCCGATCGAGCATGGCCGACGACAGCGCCGCCAGCCCGCCGACCAGCACGAGCACATTGATCAGGGCAGCACCCTGTTCGCGGCGGGGCACGCGGCGCGTCATGCCGGCCCCATCACGACGATCTGGCGCAACTGGCCGATCTGCGGCCCGGCGACGGTGAGTTCGAGGGCGCGCGGCACCGCCGTGGGATCGCGGCTCAGCCAGCCATCCTGCCAGCCGGCGCTGCCCAGGATGCGCAGCCGCACCGAAGTGACGCCCTTCAGCACGACGCTGGGCATCCCGGCATCGGTGCCATCGACCATCGGCGCTGCGCGGCGCACCAGCGCATCGCCCTCCACCGCCCAGCTGACCCGCTGGACCGAGGCGCGCGGCGCGGCCGCCGGATTGGCCCAGCCGCGCCGCACCAATGTGAACAGCGCGCCATCATTGGCGCTGAAGGCGGGGTGGGCCTTGCCGTCCCGGTCACGCCACAGGCGGGCGGCGGACTGGCCCGCATCCGCCGTGAGCAGCGCCCCCATCCGGGCGAGATCGCCGCTGTGGCCGACAATGGCCTGGGCCTGGGTGCCGGCCTGCACGCCGCCGGCCAGCAGCGCGGTGCCGGCCGCCGCCATCAGCCCGAACAGGAACAGGCCGACCAGCAGCTCGATGAGGGTGAAGCCCGCCTGTTTCATGGCCGCCGCCACAACAGGCTGTCGCGCACGATCACCTGGCCGCCGGAGCCGATCACATCCACCTGCACGATGCGGGTGGCAGCATCGGGGCCGGGGGCGATGCTGCGCCGCCAGGCCCAGTCGCGGGTGCCGGCCCGCTCGCGGCCAGCGGCGGCGGTGGGAATGGCCGGCGACAGGCTGGCCTCCAGCGCCTGGTTGCGCGCCACGACGGCCGCGAGCTGGCGGTCGGCCAGGGTGGCGGCGCTGGCGAGGCCGACACCCTGCAGCCGGATCAGCGCGACCGCGGCAAGGCCGAAGATGGCCAGCGCGACCATGACTTCGATCAGGGAGAAGCCGCCCGCGCGCGGGCTGGGGGCCTCACTGCGCATGCACGCCTCCCACCGCGTCGATGGTGACGGTGGCGGAGGCGTCGCCGCTGGCCAGCGTGAGGCGCGCCGGAGAGGCAAGGCCGGTCGGATCGAAGGCCACCGGGCCGGCAGGCTCACTGGTCAGCGTCATTCCGGCGGGCGGCGCGGGCGCGAAATTCGCCGGCCGGCCGGTGAGGATCGCCTCGTCGCGCGCCGCCAGCGCCTGCGCGGCCAGGCCTTCGGCGGCGCGGCGCACCTGAGCGTTGCTGCCGGGCAGGGTGAGCACCAGCGCGGCGCTGGTGATGCCGATGATGGCCATCACCACCACCAGTTCGACCAGCGTGAAGCCGGCATCCGCAAGGCGCGCGCGCCGCGTCACAGATTCCAGTTGCCGATGTCGTCGGCATCGAAGCCGGCACCGGTCTTGCCATCAGGGCCCATCGACCAGACGTCAAACGGGCCATGGTTGCCGGGGGCGGCATATTGATAGGCATGGCCCCAGGGATCGGCGGGCAGGCGCTGCACATAGCCGCCGGGGCGGTAGCGTTCGGGGCTGGCCAGATCGGCCGGCGCGGCCTTGAGCGCAGCCAGACCCTCGCTGGTGGTGGGGAGGGCCATGGTATCGGCCTTGTAGCTGGTGAGCGCGGTTTCCAGCGTCGCCAAATCGGCGCGCGCGCGGGTGATCGCCGCCTTGTCGACATCGGGCAGCACGTTGAGCACGACGACGGTCGTCAGGATGCCGATGATGACGATCACCACCATCATCTCGATCAGGGTGAAGCCGTTGGGCTGCGGGCGGGTGCGGCGGGTCATGGAGTGGCCAGGCTTTCCAGTTGCAGGATCGGCAGCAGGATCGACAGCACGATCACCGCGACCGCACCGCCCATGATCAGGATGATCGCCGGTTCCAGCAGGGCAAGGGCAGCGCGGGTGAGGGCATCATATTCGCGTTCCAGCGCTTCTGCCGCCTTTTCCAGCATGGTGTCGAGACGGCCGGCGCTTTCGCCGCCTGCGGCCATGGCGACAAGCAGCGGCGGCAGGATGGCGGTGCGGGTCATGGCGGCGGTGAGGCTGGCGCCTTCGGAAATGTCGGCGGCCATCTGGGCGACGCGGGCGCGGATCTCGCGGTTGCCGATGGTCGGCAGGGTGAGGCGCAGCCCGTCCACCAGCGGCAGGCGGCTGGCCACCATCATCGCCAGCGTGCGGGCTAGCCTTGCCGCCTGCCAGTCACGCAGCAGCCGGCCGGCAATCGGCAGGCCGAGCAGCCAGGCATCGAAGCGGCGGCGGGTGTCCTCCTCGGCCAGCGCCCGGCGGGCGAGCAGCACGGCGGCGGCGATGGCGATCAGGATCGCCCACCAATAGCCGGCCAGCGCGTGGGACAGGCCCATCACGATGCGGGTGAGCAGCGGCAGGGTCTGGCCGATATCGACGAACTGTTCGGCGATGCGCGGCACCACGAAGATCATCAGCGCCGCCACCGCCAGCAGTGCCACCACAGTGAGCGCCGCCGGATAGGCCAGCGCCGCCTGCACCCGGCCCCGCAGCTCGGCCTGGCGGTCGAGCAGGGCCGCCAGCCGTTCCAGCACCTGCGGCAGCGTGCCGGCCCCTTCGCCGGCGGCCACCATGGCGCGGAACAGCGGCGGAAAACTCGCCGGCTCGCGCGCCATCGCGTCGGACAGGCGGCGGCCTTCAACGACGGCGGCGTGGACATTGGCCAGCACGGCGTGGGCGGGTTCGCCCTCGGTCTGGCGCACGATGGTGCGCAGCGCGTCCTCCAGCGGGGTGACGGCGGCGAGCGTTGCCAACTGCCGGGTGAACAGGCCGAGCGCGGCAGGCTTCAGCCGGCCCCGGCGCTGCGGCGTTTCCTGCGCGGCGGCATCGATGCGGGTGGCGAACAGCCGGCGCGCCAGCAGTTCGGCACGAGCGGCCTGCGCCGTGGCCGCCGAAATGGTGCCGGTGCGCGGCTGGCCGGCGACATCGATCGCCTCATAGCGGAATTCAGCCATCCGCCGCCTCCGCTTCGGCGAGGCCCATGACGCGCAGCGCCTCGGCCGGGCTGGTCAGCCCGTCGGTGACGGCGCGGGCGGCCAGCGCGGACAGGCCTTCGCTGCCGGCGGCCTGTGCCAGCGCGGCGGCTGTGGCGCCTTCGTGCACCGCCTGCGCCAGCGTGTCGGTCATACGGATGCTGTCATACAGGCCGACACGGCCCTGCCAGCCGGTCTGGTGGCAGGCGGTGCAGCCGGGGGCAGACCACACCGGCGTGCCCGCCGCCAACCCCAGCGCGGCGGCGGTGGCGGTATCGGCCGGGTGGGCGGTGCGGCAGCCGGGGCACAGCCGGCGCACCAGCCGCTGGGCAACCACCAGGCGCAGCGTGGCGGCCAGCAGGAACGGCTCCACCCCGAAATCGCGCAGGCGGGTGATGGCGCTGGCGGCATCATTGGTGTGGAGGGATGACAGCACGAGGTGGCCGGTGAGCGCCGCCTGCACAGCAATGCCGGCAGTTTCGGCATCGCGGATTTCGCCGACCATCACCACGTCAGGGTCTTGCCGCAGGATGGCGCGCAGGCCCGCGGCAAAGCTGAGGCCGACCTTGGGGTTCACCTGTGTCTGCCCGATGCCATCGACGGCATATTCGACCGGGTCTTCCACCGTCAGGATGTTGCGCTGGCCGTCGTTCAAGAGTTTCAGACCGGCATAGAGGGTGGTGGTCTTGCCGCTGCCGGTGGGGCCGGTGATCAGCACCAGCCCGTTGGCCTGCGCGAGGCCGGCGCGGAAGGCGCGTTCGGCCGCCGGCGGCATGCCGAGGCCGGCCAGATCAATGCCGGCATTTTCCTTGTCGAGCAGGCGCAGCACGACCCGCTCGCCGCCGCGGGCCGGCAGGGTGGACACGCGCACGTCAAGCCGCTTGCCGCCCAGCGCCAGATCCATGCGGCCATCCTGCGGCAGCCGGCGCTCGGCAATGTCAAGGCGGGCCATCACCTTGATGCGGCTGGCAA
The DNA here is from genome assembly GCA_037131365.1 of Sphingomonadales bacterium. Classification (GTDB taxonomy): domain Bacteria; phylum Pseudomonadota; class Alphaproteobacteria; order Sphingomonadales; family Sphingomonadaceae; genus Sandarakinorhabdus. The sequence continues at coordinate 137,976 of JBAXRE010000008.1, read as the reverse complement.
GCAGCGGCGCCACGCCGGGCGGCAGCCGGTGCATCTCGCGCAGCTCGCCATCGGCGCGCATGCGCACCACCAGGGCGGTTTCGAACGGTTCGAGATGGATGTCTGACGCCTTCAGGCGCGCGGCTTCGGCGATCAGCCCGTTGATCAGGCGGATGGCCGGCGCTTCGTCGTCGCTGGCCAGCAGGTCTTCGGCCGATGGCAGCGCATCGCCCAGTTCGGCCAGCGCGTCAGCCTCCCCGGTGTAGGCGCGGGCATAATGATCCTGCAACAGGCTGTCGAAACGGGCATCGCTCACTTCGGTCAGCTGCAGCGGCCGGCCGGCGACACGGCGCACCTCGGCCAGCGCGGCCGGATTGGCGCCGGCGCGGCGCGCGACATGCGCCACCTTGTCCACGCCGGTGACGATCAGCCCGTGCGCCTTGGCAAAGGCATATGGCAGGGCCGGCTGGCTCATGGTTTGGGCGGGGCGGGCGGCGGGGCCGCCCCGGGGATCGGTGCCTTCAGATAATCGCGCACCAGCGCGTCGAGGCTGGTATCGGCCGTGCCTTCGCGCCGGGCCTGTTCGGCGCGGACATATTGATAGCGGTCGGCCGTCATGCCGGCGGCATCTTCGGCACTGCGGATGATGGTGGGGCGGATGAACACCATCAGGTTGGTCTTGGTGCGGTTTCTGGATTTCGATCGGAACAGATTGCCCAGCAGCGGCACATCGCCCAGCAGCGGCACCTTCTCGATGGCGCGGCGCTCATTGTCGTCAATCAGGCCGCCCAGCGCGATGATCTGGCCGTCGTCCACCGTCACCGTGGTGTTGATCTCGCGCTTGTTGAGGATGAGATCGGGCACATTCTGGGTGACGACCGACGTGGCGATGCTGCTCACCTCCTGCCGCAAGGTCAGCTTGATGGTGCCGCCGGCATTGATCTGCGGCCGCACATCCAGCGCGATGCCGATGTCCTGCCGCTGCACGGTGCGGAAGCTGTTGTCGAAATTGTTGGACAGCGCCTGGCCGGTGGCCAGCGGCACATTCTGGCCCACCAGGATGTGCGCCTGCGCATTGTCCAGCGTCACCACCGACGGTGTGGACAGCACGTTGGAGGCGGTGTCCGCCTTCACGGCGTTGACGACAAAGCCGAACACCGCATTCGATCCCAGATTGCCGCCAAAGCCGAACTGGCCGCCGTTGGCATTCAGCAGGCTGTTCACCGCCGAATTGCGCAGGGCGACGGTGGTGGCATTGTCCTGCCCATAGCGTTTTTCGGCAGCGATTGCGCCGGCCACGGCCAGCAGATTGGGCGCGGCATTGCTGTAGTTGGTGACGCTGAACGGAATGCTCGCCCCGCCGGTACCCGACAGCAGGAACTGCACGCCCAGCCGCTGGGCGGCGATGTCGCTGATCTCCACGATCACCGCTTCCACCAGCACTTGCTCCCGCCGCACGTCGAGCTGGCGGATCACCTCGCCCAGCCGACGCTGCACGTCGGCGGGCGCGGCGATCACCACGGCATTGGCGCCTTCATAGCGGGCGATCACCGCCTGCCCGCGGCCGATGCTGGCGCCGGGCACGAAGCCGCTGGTGCCCAGATTGCCGCCGGTTGCCACCTGCGGCAGCGGCGCGGAGGCGGCCGGCTGAGCCTGCGGCTGGGCCTGGCCCGGATTGCCGGGATTGCCGAACGCGCCTTGCGCCGGCTGGGTGACGGGCGCGGCCTGGCTGGCCGGGCTGACCGCCTGGCCGACCAATTGCTGCAGCACCGGCACCAGCTTTTCGGCATCGGCATGGTTCAGGAAGAACACGCGCACATCGCTGCCCGCCGCGGCCGCCTGATCCAGATCAGCGACGGTGCGGGCCAGCTTGGCCAGCGTGGCGGGATCGCCGCGCAGCACCAACGAGTTGCTGGCATCGACAGCGGCGACCTGCCAGCCGCGCCCGTCCGCACTGCCCTGCCCAACCTGGGTGAGCGAGGCGGCAATCTCGCGCGCGCCGGCGTTTTTCAGCGGGATCACCCGCACGGCGGCGCGGTCCTGATCGATCTGGCGGGCCAGCGCGCGGATGCGGCCGACATTGTCGGCATAATCGGCCACGATCACGGCGTTGCCGGTGCGGTTGGCGGTCAATTGCCCTTCACGGCTGACCAGTGGGCGCAGGCTGTCCACCGCCGATGCGGCATCGATGAAGTTCAGCCGCAGCACCGTGGTTTCAAAGCGGTCGCGGCCGATGCTGCCCGATGGCTGGCTGGCCGCGCCTTCGGCCGGGGCAACGCGGAAGGCGCCGCCGGCCGCCGGGGTCACCACCAGGCCATTGGCCCGCAGGGTGGAGAGGAACAGTTCGAAATAGCCGGCCTGATCGAGCGGCCGGTCGGACACCACGGTCACCTTCCCCTGCACGCGCGGATCGATGATGAAGGTGCGCCCCGTGGCGCGCGACACATCCTGGATGAAGGCGCGCACATCGGCATCGCGCAGATTGACAGTCTGCTGGGCAAGTGCGGGCGCTGCCAGCAGCAGCAGCGCGGCCAGCGCGCCTGTGGGGGAAAGCCATCTCGACGTCATTTGGGATCCTGGCGGAGCGCCGGTGCACTCGATTGATCGATATAGAGGGTTTCGCGCGCACCGCCGCGATCAAGCGTCACCGATTCAAACGCCACCGCCGCCAGCCGCACGCCGGGCATGATCTCGTCCCCCACGCCAACGCTGGTCTGCCGGCCATCGGGCGTGGCGATGATCGCCGATCCCCGCCCTGACGCGGCATCGACCCGGGTGCCAAGCAGCGCCAGATCGAGGCCGGAAACGGCATCGGCCGCCGCCGCGCCCTGCGGGAAGAAGGGATCGATGCCGGCCAGCGCCAGCGGCGTCGGCGCGGTGAGTGCCGGCACCGGCGGCGTGCCGAGCGGCCCGGCCGGTGTGAGCGCCAACCAAAGCGCGCGGGCGGCCGCCAGCCCGGCCAGCAGCCACAGGCCGGCCTCAAGCACCGCCATCAGGCGCGCCGGCATCTCGCCATCATCTCGGGGCCGGATCAGCAGTTGATTCCTTCAGCAGCCAGCATGCAAAGAAGGCGCGCAACCTAGCCGGTTTCACCCGGCCTGACATCCCCCAAAGCAGACCGGTCGTCACCCGCCGTGCCGGGCGGCCGAACGGGGCACGCGGCGCCAGTTTGACTTTTGGCGCGGCTCAGTCCATGGGGCAGTCTGTCGATGGGCGCGTGATCGGAGCGGATTGCTCCTGGGCCCCACCCCCCAAGCTTGCTTCCCTTGTCACGCGGGTTGCCAGTCAACCCCGGGTCTTTGGACCCATCCCCGTTGGCATGATGCCGGCGGGGCCGCTGTACATGTGGAACTGAAACCGATGAATTTTTCCGATCTCGCCCTTGCCGAGCCGATTGCCCGCGCCATCGCCGAAAAGGGTTATGACACCCCCAGCCCGATCCAGCAGGCGGCGATCCCGCCGGCGCTGGCCGGCAACGACATTCTGGGCCTGGCGCAAACCGGCACCGGCAAGACGGCGGCCTTCGCGCTGCCCATCCTCAACCGCCTCGCTGCCGAGCCGAAGCATCGCCTGAAGATGGCGGCGCGGGTGCTGGTGCTGGCACCGACGCGCGAACTGGCCGCCCAGATTGCCGCCAGCTTCAGCGCCTATGGCAAATATCTGCGCATTTCCGTGGCCTGCGTGTTCGGCGGCGTGCCGATCGGCCGCCAGGAACGCGCGCTGTTTCCGGGCGTGGACGTGCTGGTGGCAACGCCGGGCCGCCTCATCGATCTGGTCATGAAGGGTGCCTGCGATCTGGGCCATGTCGAGATGCTGGTGCTGGATGAATGTGACCAGATGCTCGATCTGGGCTTCATCCACGATCTGAAGCGCATCACCGGCCTGCTGCCCAAGCAGCGCCAGACGATGCTGTTCTCGGCCACCCTGCCGGTCGCCATCGAGGACATGTCGCAGCGTTACCTGAAGAACCCGGTCAAGGTGGCGGTGAAGCCGGCCGCGACCACGGTGGAGCGGGTTGTGCAGTCGGTGATCCACGTCAACCAGGCCGAAAAGCTGGCGTTGCTGGCCCATCTGCTGGCCGAACCGGACGTGGCCAGCGCCATCGTCTTCACCCGCACCAAGCATGGTGCCGATCGTGTCGTGCGCCAGCTCGCCGCCCACAAGATCACGGCGGAAACCATTCACGGCAACCGCAGCCAGGCCCAGCGCACCCGCGCCCTGATGGCGTTCCGCTCGGCCGAACTGAAGGTGCTGGTCGCCACCGACATTGCGGCGCGCGGCCTCGACATCCCGCAGGTCAGCCATGTCTTCAATTTCGAGCTGCCGAACGTGCCGGAACAATATGTCCACCGCATCGGCCGCACCGCGCGCGCCGGGCGGGAAGGCCGTGCCATCGCGCTGTGCGCCAGCGACGAGCGTCCGTTCCTGAAGGATATCGAGCGCACCATCCGCATGACGCTGGACCAGCAGCCGCTGCCGGCCAACTTCCGCGACCTTGTCGGGCTGACGGCCAAGCTGATCAAGTCCAACCCCGTCGCCGCCGAACCGCCGCGCGAGGAGCGTGAGTTCAACCGTGGCGGCCGCAGCGGCCGCGATCCGCGCGCCGTGGTGCGTGCCGATGGCCGCCCGCGCAGTGATGGCCGCAGTGACGGTGGCCGTGGCGGTGAAGGGCGCGGCGGCGAAGGTCGTGGCGGCGAAGGTCGCGGTCCGCGTCCGCAGGGCCGTCCGCAGGGCCGCCCCGGTGGCGGCTTCGGCGGCCAGCGCGCCGGCGGCGCCCCGCGCAACGGCGGCCAGCGCCGTTCGCCGGCCGGGCGCTGATCTTTCCAAATCGCTCGTCGCCCCGGATCAAGTCCGGGGTGACGATGAAAAGAAAAAACCCCCGCCGGATCGCTCCGGCGGGGGCTTTTCGTTGGCTCAGGGGGTCAGGCTTACGCCACCGTCGCCTTCACGATCTTGCCGGGCGTGCGCGGCGGCTCGCCCTTGGGCAGCGCGTCGACATGCTCCATGCCCGACGTCACTTCGCCCCACACCGTGTACTGGCGGTCAAGGAAGCGGGCGTCGTCAAAGCAGATGAAGAACTGGCTGTTGGCGCTGTGCGGCGCGCTGGTGCGCGCCATGGAGCAGACGCCGCGCACGTGCGGCACATCGTTGAATTCGGCCTTCAGGTCGGGCAGGTCGCTGCCGCCGGTGCCGGTGCCCTTGGGGCAGCCGCCCTGGGCCATGAAACCGGGGATCACGCGGTGGAACAGGATGCCATCATAGAAACCCTGGCGCGCCAGCGTGGTGATACGCTCGACATGGCCGGGCGCCACGTCGGGGCGCAGCGTGATGACGACATCGCCGCCGCTGTCGAGAGTGAGGGTCAGGGTGGTGGGCGCGTCGGCCATGGATCAGTCTCCGTTGGGGGGAACGGCAGGGCCTTAGCCCCTTAGCGCCAGTGCCTCAAGCCGTTCCCGCCACAGGGCCGGCAAGGGGGCCGGGCCGCTGGCGGGATCGCGGTGGACCAGCACGCTGTCGCACAGCGCGATGCACTGAGGTCCCATGGGCCCGTCCTGAAAGGCCGCCATGGCAACGGTGAAGCTGCTGCCGCCCACCCGGGCGACGGCATAACCGATGCTCACCGGCGCCGGGTAATTGCCTTCCGCCAGATAATCGATGGCCACGTGCGCCACGACGAAGCTGGATTTGGGCGCATCGGCCAGCGGCGCCCCCGGCCCGACCCGGCCAAAGCGCACGCGGGTTTCCTCGAACAGCCGCGCGAAGGCGACATTGTTGAGATGGCCGTTGACATCCATGTCGCCGAACCGCGTCTCCAGCGTCAGGCTGAGCGGATAGGCGGCGGGATCACGTCGGCGCGCGTCTGCCTTCATGACAGGCGGTACCGGATCGGCATCGCCTTCAGGCCGGAAACAAAGTTGGCGACTGACAGCTTCGGCTCTCCGGTCAGCGCGATCTCGTCGAGGCGCGGCAGCAACTCGGCAAACAAAGCGCGGATTTCCATGCGGGCAAGGTGGAGGCCCAGGCACTGGTGGACGCCGTTGCCGAACGCCGTCTGCGGGTTGCTGGGCCGGTCAACACGAAAGGCGAACGGCGCGTCGAACACCGCCTCGTCGCGATTGCCCGACCAGTAGAACAGCGCGACGCCATCGCCCTTGCGGATGGTCTTGCCGCCGATCTCGGTATCCTCGGTGCAGGTGCGCATGAAATGCTTCACCGGCGTCACCCAGCGGATCATCTCCTCAACCGCGCCGGGGATCAGCGACGGATCGGCTTTCAGCTTGGCCAGTTCGGCCGGGTTGCGGATCAGTTCCAGCAGGCCGCCTGATGCGCTGCTGCTGGTGGTGTCGTGGCCGGCGGTGACGGTGATGGCGAAATAGCTGATCGCCTCCAGCATGCCGATGGGTTCGCCGTCCACCGTGCCCTGCGCGATCACGGTGGCCAGATCGTCGCGCGGATTGGCTCTGCGATCGTTCAGCACCTCGCCGAAATAGGCAAAGAACTGCTGGACCAGCGCGAACAGATCGACCTGCGGATTGCCGGTGGCTTCCGGGCCGCTCAGGCCCTGCGTGATGATGCGGCTGCGCGCGACGACATCGGGGTCCTGCGGGCCGAAAATCTCCTGCGTCATCTGCAACATGCGGTTCTCGTCCGCAACCGGCAGGCCCAGGATCATCATGATCACCCGCAGCGGGTACCACAGCGCCACCTCGTTCACGAAATCGCAGCTGCCGCCAAGGCTGGCCATGTGATCGACATGCGCCCTGGCAATGCCGGCGATGCGCGGTTCCAGCGCCCGCAAATTCTGCGGCATGAACCAGCTGTTGGTGATGCGCCGCAATTTCATGTGCAGCGGGTCGTCAAGGTCGACCAGCGTGCGGAACAAGTGGGTATCACCGGTGGTCTGCTTCACCCATTCCTCGGCCTCGATGGGGCTGATGTAGGTGCGCTCGTGGTTGATGAAGCGGTCGTTGGCCTTGGAGATGGCAACGATGTCGGCATGGCGGGTGATTGACCAGAACGGGCGGAAGCCGGTTGGCTGCGTCCAATGCACCGGGTCGTCGCGCCGCAGCGCCGTGTAGGCGTCGTGGATGCTGCCATCGGCATAGGCGGCGGGGTTGACCAGCGTGTCGTCAAGCGTGGCGCTGGAAAAGCCGGGGAAGGGCCCAGAGTCGTTGTGGGCAGTCATTGCTGGCGTCCTCTCGCTTGCACGGCACCGCGCGCGGCTTCCACGTCGGCAGCCGAAACCTGCGCGTTGGCCGCCGTGGAGCGCGCCTCCTCCAGCGCCATCGCCTCGCCGAAGGGCAGGGCATAGCCGTCGTTGATCAGACGCTTGTAAGTGCGGGCAAAGCGCGGTTCGATGGTCGCCATGTCGTGCGCCAGCTGGGCGGCGGTGCGGACAAGATCGTCCGCCGGCACGACGCGGTTGACCAGGCCCCAGCGCTCGGCTGTGGCGGCATCAAGGAAATTGCCGGTCAGCGACAGTTCGCGCGCCCGGTACGGCCCGATCAGGCGGGAGAGTTTCTGGGACAGGCCCCAGCCCGGCATGATGCCCACCCGCGCATGGGTGTCGGCAAAGCGGGCGTTTTCCGATGCGATCAGCACGTCGCAGGCCAGCGCCACTTCAAAACCGCCGGTGATGGCGACGCCGTTGATGGCACCGATCACCGGCTTGCCGGTCTGCTCGATGGCCTTCACCGGGTTGTCGTCCGGCGTGGTGGCGTTGGCGGCGCCCAGGCCCTGTTGGCCGAGTTCCTTCAGGTCCAGCCCGGCGGTGAAGGCGCGGGTGCCGGCACCGGTCAGCACGATGGCACGCACCGTGTCGTCGGCTTCCAGTTCGCGGAAGGCACGGGCCAGTTCGCGGCGCAGCGCGGACGACAGCGCGTTCATTGCCTGCGGGCGGTTGAGGGTGACGATCGCCACATTGCCTTCACGGCTGACGAGAACGACGTCTTCTGACATGGACAGGCCTCCCTTGTGGCGGCAAAGTCTAGTGCATCGCCAGCCCTTCACCGCCTGCAATTGGCGATAGGCTCAGCTGCCGCGGCGCAGGATGATGTAGAAGGCGCCGCCGCCGCCGTGGCGCGGATGGGCGGCGCGCAAGGAGGCGACGAGCGGGCGCAGATCGGGCCGCTCCAGCCAGTGCATCAGCTCGGCCCGGATGCGCGCCGGCCGGTCGGGCCGGCCCTTGCCGGTGACGACCAGGATGACGCGGGTGCCATCATCGGCACGGATGGCGGCCGACAATATGGCGTGGGCATCGGCCACCGTATGGCCGTGCAGATCGATGATGCGATCGGGGCTGAGGCGGCCACGGCTGATGCGGCGGTCCCATGTGCCGTCCAGCGTCGCGCCAAAGGGGTGCGGCTGCGGCACGGCCGGTTTCACCGGCTTGGGCTGCCTGGCCAGGCTGCCCAGCACCGGCCGCGCTTGCGGCGGCACCGGATCAGGCGCGGGCACGGCCGCCGGCACGTCCGGCGCGACCTTGCCGGGCAGCGGCTTGATGCTTGTGGCGACGCGGGCCCACAGCGCGCGTTCATGGGCGGACAGGCGGCGCATGGGTCAGTGCGGCAGACGGTCGGCAGCGGCGGCCGGCAGCAGCAGCAGGATGCGGGCCGGCGATGATTGCGCGCCGGCGATGGCCGCGGCCTCCGCGCCCGGGCCGAGGAAGAGATCGATGCGGTTGGCACCCTTGATGGCGCCGCCAGTGTCCTGCGCCACCATCAGCCGGGTGAAAGGCGCGGCATCGCGGGTGAGCATCGTGTCCACCAGGATCGGCGCGCCCAGCGGCAGGAAGGCCGGATCGGCGGCAACGCTGACAAAGGGGGTGACAGCAACGCCCATGGCGCCGATCGGGCCATCGCCTTTCAGTTCGCGGAAGAAGATCTTCGACGGGTTGGCGTTCAGGATCGCCGGCGCTTCGCCCGGGTTGGCGCGCAGCCAGTCGATGATCTCGCGCATGCCGGCCTTGCCGCGTTCCAGCTTGCCCTGCGCGATCAGCACGCGGCCGATGGCGACATAATCGCGGCCGTTCTGCCCGTCATAGCCGATGCGCAGGATGCGGCCATCCGGCAGCCGCAGCCGGCCGCTGCCCTGGATTTCCAGAAAAAAGGCCTCGTAAGGATCGGCAGCCCAGGCCAGTTCCAATTGCTTGCCGACCAGCGCGCCGGCGGCGATGTCGGCGCGGGTGGCATAGGGCACCAGCCGGTTGCCCTGCACCCGGCCGCGGATGGTGCGGCCCTTCAGGCTGGGCGCGAATTCGCCCAGCGGCACGTCGATCAGATCGGCCGGGCGCTTGTACAGTGGCACCTCATAGCCCGGCTGGCGGGTCAGGCTGGCGGCAATCTCCGGCTCGTAATAGCCGGTGGCAAAACCGGCACCGTCGTTGATGGCAATGGCGCGGAACTGGGCCCGGAAGAAGGCGTCCTCACCGCCCGGCAGCACGCTGGCGGCGGCGGTGCAGGCCGGTTGCCAATCTGCCGGCCGGGTCAGGCCCGAAAGATCCTCGCGCTTCAACAGGCTGGGGCAGGAGGCGCGGAACGCCGCCAGAGCGGCGGCGGCTTCGGGCAGTGACGCCAGATCGGCATGGGCGATCCGGGCATCGGCCGCGCGGGTGATGGCAGGCGCTTCGGCGGCGGGTTTGGCCGGCGGCACCGTGATGCTGCCCGGCCGTTCGGGCTTTCCAGCACAGGCGGCCAGCGTCAGGGCGCTGGCCAGGGCAAGCCACCGGCGCATCGGGCGCCGGATCAGTTGGCGGTATCGGCGTCGCCCAGATGGTCGGGCGGCATCTGGGCGCTGTCGTCCTCGTTGTCGGTGGCGATCAGCACCCAGGCCGGATCGGCACTGCCGGCCAGCCGGCTGAAAGTCCACAGATCCCGCGTCTCGATCTCGCCTTCGGCAGTGGCGATGCGGGCGGCGAAACGCACCGTCACCTCCACCATCTGGCTGACGACCTGGGCATCATGGATGGTGGCGGCCGCCACGCTGATCAGCCGGTTGGCCAGGCGCGCACCGCCGCGCGCATCAATGGCGGCGGCCAGGTTGTCGTGGATTTCGTCAGACATCAGGCCGTGCAGGCCGTTCATGTCCCCGGCCCAGAAGGCTTCCAGGATCATGCCATAGGCGCTGCGCGCACCGTTCAGGAAACGGTCAGGCGCAAAGCCGGGATCGGCATCGGCAACGGCTTCCAGGGCGGGCAGCAGGCTGCGATCGGTGCCGGGCGGCAGCACCAGCTTGCCGCGCGGCGGCGCAATGGTTTCGCGGCGCGGCGGCGCGGTGATTTCGGCACTGGGGCGGAAGGCGTCACCAATCGGGCGCTCCTGGCCGGTGCGCTTGCCCAGAACGGACACCAGACGCAGGCCGATGAACGCTGCGAGCAGGGCCAGCAACACAATCTCGACCCAGCCACTTCCGTCGGACATTACCACTCCTCGGCCATCACGGGATGGCATGAACCGGCCAACAGGCCACGCCGGGCGATGTTCCGATGGACAACAGGAATCACCGGCAGAGGCATGCAGCAAAGCCTACATTCGGCTTTCCGGGCTATTTATGCAAGGCTGTGCGGCAATCGGTTCGGATGTTGCGGCAAACCGGGCAGCACTGGCCCGGTCACCACAGCCGGTCGATGGCGACACGGGCGGCGCTGGCCAACATGCTGAACAGCAGGTCCAGCACCCAGCGCAGCGCCTTGCGGCTGAGATCGGCGGCGCTGTTGGCGATGCGGCCCAGATAGCCGAAGATGGCGTTGACCAGACCGGTGAGCTGTTCGCGCAGCGTGTCCACCATTTCCGCGCCGCGTTCCAGCAGCCAGGCCAGATAATCGAGCGAGGTGAGCATCGAAGTTGCCGCCGCGCTGATGCCCGATCCCAGCACATAGAAGGCCGCCCGCGCCACCACCAGCGACAGGGCATGGCCGATGGTTTCCAGCAAGGCCGTCGATCGCATCAGGAAACCGCCGTTGCCGCCCTTGGCCGCCATGCGCAGCCACAGCTCGATCTGGAAATCATTGACGACGACATTGGCATTTTCCAGCCCGCCCCAATCGTCAAAGCGCGACACCAGGCGGCGATAGCTGTTGGTCATGTTGTGGGCGCTGCCATCCATGATGCCCTTGTCCTCATTGGGCAGGCGGATGCCGCTGGACAGCGGGGCGTGCAGGAAGGGCAGCAGCGGGATCATCGGCACCGGATCGGCCGGATGATAGACGCGTTTCAGCCGCCCGCTCAGCCGCCACGAGGCTTCGGTTGCAAACGGCAGGGCACCCACCCGCGGCGCCCCGAACGTGTACAGCGCAACCGGCCGGCCCGTGCTCTGCGCGACATGCACGGCATTCAGTGTCGCCAGGGCGCCGCCCAGACTGTGGCCGACACAGTGGATCAATTCGGGCTTATATGTCGCCACCGCCGCATCAACGAAGTCGCGGAACTGCGCCCACACACGGTGGAACCCGGCATGCACCTTGTGGCCGCCGGGGCCGCGATCCATGCCGATATTGTAGTTGGTCAACCAATCGGGGGAGATCTTGCTGGTTTCCGGGCCCATGGTGCCGCGGGTGACGATGACCATGTGGCGCTGCCATTCGCCTTCGCCCGTGGCGATATAGCCAAAGTCGCTCCTGACCGGCGTGAAGACATGGGAATCAAGCTGGCTGGCCATCCAATTGCCGCCGGGCAGCGGTGATCCGCCCGATTGGGCGCGCATGAAGGGATAGGCGTCACCGCTTTGCGGCGGCCGGATGGCGAACTGGCCGCCAATGCCGAGCAACAGCCCGCGATCCTGCGCCGCATCCATGGAACTGCGCGGCCGGCCGGTTTCCAGCAGCGGGTTGTCGTTGATGGCATAGACGGTGTCGGCCAGCGACGCGGCGAGCTTGGGCGGCAGCAGCTTCACGGCGAACCTGCAAAGATGCTGTTGCCAACCACGCCGCCGCGCAATTGCCGGGGCGCATCCAGATCGATGGTGACCCTGAGCGGCGCCGCGCTGCCGGTGCCGGGTTCCGACGCCGCCTCGCTGCCGGCGGCCAGATCGCGTTTGGACGACACCCAGACCCGTCGTTCCTCCCCACCATCGGCAAGGGTGATGAGCTGGGTCACCACCGGCTGCTGGGCCAGCAGGCGCGCCGGCTGATAGGGCACGATCACCGCCGGGAAGGCAAAATGGCCGCTGGCATCGGTGGTGGCGCTGTCGTGGCCGCGCTTGCCGTCGCCGGTGAAGCTCCATTCGCGGTTCAGGGTGACGCCGGCCAGCGGCTGGCCGCTCTTCACCACCTGTCCGTCGATGGCCGAAAACAGCACCGCCTGTTGCATCTTCGACTCCCCGGATCCGCACGCGGCCAACAGCATGGCGGCGGCACCAGCCAGGATGCGCAATCTGGTCATCGTTGGCCCCCGTGCCTTGTTGCCGGCATCTCACCAGCAACGCTGGCCGGCGTCAAGCAACGCCCGCGGGCCGCAGCGCGGGATCATCCTGCTGTTGGTGCGGGCGGCGGGACTCGAACCCGCACTTCCGTGGGAAAGCGGATTTTAAGTCCGCTGCGTCTACCGGTTCCGCCACGCCCGCCTGTGGAACAGCCGCCGCACCGGGCGGACCGGGCCGGCGTGCTGCGATCAGCCGTTCAGCCGCTCGCGTAATTCCTTGCCCGGCTTGAAATAAGGCACGTTCTTGGCGTCCACCTTCACGGCGGCGCCGGTGCGCGGGTTGCGGCCGGTGCGCGGTTCGCGGGCCCGGGTCGAAAAAGCGCCAAAGCCGCGCAGCTCGACCCGGCGTCCCTGCGCCAGCGCATCGGTGATTTCGTCGAAGATGGTCGCGACGATCCGTTCCACATCCTTCAAGGTCAGATGCGGATTTTGTTCGGCGACGCTGGCAACCAGTTCAGACCGGATCATTATCACCACCCTCGCAGTGCGCTCTCTGGCGCATCCCCCCGAAAATTTCAGCCAGTTTACAGCACGGTGACAGTCGGTCAAGGCGGCCGCAGCGTGAAAATCCGCACGGCATGTGCCACAATCGGCACACAAATGCGCCCCGGCAGCCAGGCTGCCGGGGCGCTTTGTTCGTCAGATGATGCGAAAGGCGATCAGCCCTTGTCGGCGTCCTCGCGGGCCTTGTTGAAGGCGGCGCCAAGGATGTTGCCAAGCGTGGCACCCGAATCGGAGGTGCCGTACTGGGCCACGGCTTCCTTTTCTTCGGTGATCTGCAGCGCCTTGATGCTGAGCATCGGCTTGCGGCCCTTTTCGAAGCCGATCACCATCGCGTCGACCTTCTGGCCGGGCTGGAAACGCTCGGCCTTCTGCTCGTCGCGGTCGCGGCTGAGGTCGCCGCGCTTGATGTAGCACACCGGGCCTTCGTCGCCGATCTGGACATCGAGGCCGCCATCGCGGGCGGCGACCACGGTCACCGTCACGACGTCGTTCTTCTTCCAGTCGCCGCCGCTGGTGTTGCGCTGCTGCTGCGGGCCGCCGGCTTCGTCCATCTGCTTGATGCCGAGGCTGATGCGCTCCTTCTCGATGTCGACTTCGAGAACGCGGGCCGACACGCGCTCACCCTTGTGGTGACGCGACAGCGCAGTTTCGCCGGTCATGCCCCAGGCGATGTCCGACATGTGGACCATGCCGTCCACATCGCCGTCCAGGCCGATGAACAGGCCGAACTCGGTGGCGTTCTTGACTTCGCCTTCCACGACGCTGCCAACCGGGTGGTTCTCGGCGAACACTTCCCAGGGGTTGCGCTGGGCCTGCTTGAGGCCAAGGCTGATGCGGCGCTTTTCCTCGTCCACTTCGAGAACGATGACTTCGACTTCCTGGCTGGTCGAGACGATCTTGCCGGGGTGGACGTTCTTCTTCACCCACGACATTTCCGAAACGTGCACCAGGCCTTCGATGCCCGGCTCCAGCTCGACGAAGGCGCCATACTCGGTGATGTTGGTCACGCGGCCCTTGTGCTTGGTTTCCACCGCATACTTGGCAGCGGCCGTGGTCCACGGATCGGCTTCCAACTGCTTCATGCCCAGGCTGATGCGCTGGGTGTCGCGGTTGATGCGGACGATCTGCACGCGCAGCACGTCGCCGATGTTCAGCACTTCCGACGGGTGGTTGACGCGCTTGTAGCTCATGTCCGTCACGTGCAGCAGGCCGTCGATGCCACCCAGATCCACGAACGCACCGTAATCGGTGATGTTCTTCACGGTGCCGTCAACGATCTGGCCTTCGGCGAGGCTGCTGATCAGGCCAGTGCGGGCTTCGGCGCGCGATTCTTCGAGGATCGAGCGGCGCGACACCACGATGTTGCCGCGCTTGCGGTCCATCTTCAGCACCTGGAACGGCTGCGGCAGGTTCATCAGCGGGGTGACATCGCGCACCGGGCGGATATCGACCTGCGAACCCGGCAGGAACGCCACGGCGCCGCCCAGATCGACAGTGAAGCCGCCCTTGACGCGGCCGAAGATGACGCCTTCGACGCGCTCGCCAGCGGCGAACTTGGTTTCCAGCGCATCCCAGCTGGCTTCGCGGCGGGCGCGATCACGCGAAAGCATGGCTTCGCCATTGGCGTTCTCGACACGGTCGACATAGACTTCGACCTCGTCACCGACCTTCAGATCGGCCTTGCCATCGAAACCGGCGAATTCGCGCAGGGGCACGCGGCCCTCGCTCTTCAGGCCGACATCAATGACGACAAATTCGTTTTCCAGCGCGGTGACGACACCGCGGACCACACGGCCTTCAAAGCTCTGGTTCTGACCGAGCGAGGCATCAAGCAGAGCCGCGAAATCATCGCGGGTCGGCTGGGCAGAGGTAGCCATATATTCCAAAACACCTTCGTTTGGGCCGGCGCAGGCACCATGTTCCCCAACGGGAAACCTGCGAAACCCATCAACGGGCACCATGCCCATTGTTCATCGCCGTCGCGGTGGCACCATGCCAGCCGCTCTGAGATAACCGGAAAATGCCCAAGCGCCTGCCCGGGGAAAACCCCCGTCAGGACGCCGACAGACCCTTACCGGCGCCGCTGTTCCCGTGCCCTTTCAACCAGGGCAATGGCAGCAGCGACGGCGGCGGCTATACCCAGATCGCTGGTATCGAGCAAGGCGGCATCATCGGCCCTGACCAGCGGCGCGGCAGAGCGCCCCGAATCGCGGGCATCCCGGGCGTGGATATCGGCCAGCACATCCGCCAGCGTGTGTTCGGCGCCGCGCGCTGCCAGTTCGGCATGGCGGCGGGCGGCGCGCACGTCGGGCGCGGCGGTGACGAACAGCTTGGCCGTGGCATCAGGCGCGATCACCGTGCCGATGTCACGCCCGTCGAGCACGGCGCCGCCGGGTTGGCTGGCAAAGCTGCGCTGCACGTCGAACAAGGCCGCGCGCACCGGCGGATGGCTGGAGACGATGGAGGCATAATCGCTGTTCAGCGCGCTCATCAGATCGGGATCATCGAGCAGGGCCGGATCGAGCCGGCGCGCCGCCTCCGCCGCAGCATCGGCATCATAGGGATCATGCCCGGCCAGCCGCACCGCCAGCCCGCAGGCGCGGTAGAGCTTGCCGGTGTCCATGAAGGGCAGGCCATAATGTTTGGCCAGGGCCTTGGCGATGGTGCCCTTGCCGCTGGCGGCAGGGCCATCGACGGCGATGACGAGGGGCGGGCTGCTGTTCACGCCGCGGCGTTAGCCGGATGCGGGGCCAGGGGCAAGCAGCGCTGCCTCCCGAACCACGAATTGCAAAAAAGGTCAAATAAAACCGGGCAAAGCATGACAGGATTTCCATGTTGTACGGCCGGCGCCACGATCTGCACTGCAAAGCGGCAAGCATTGGCCTGAGCAGGGGAGCATTAGGCAAAGACCTCAGTTGTCAAAACCGTCATGATCGGTAACACTTCACTTCAGGGTCAGTTGCGTTGTGGGGCTGTTCATGGCTGCTGTCCCTTTTGATTGCCCGATCCTGTTCATTGCCGGCACCCGCCCCGAAGCGGTGAAGCTGGCGCCGATCATGCATGATCTGGCCGCTCGCGGGCAGCGCCCGCTGCTGGTGGCGACCGGCCAGCACCGCCATCTGTTTGCCGATGCGCTGCGCGATTTCGGCCTGAATGCCGATCATGATCTGGGCGTGATGGCCGCCACGCCCGACGAACTGGTCGGCCGGCTGCTGCCGCCGCTGGCCGGGCTGCTGCGCACCCTGCGCCCCGGCTGGGTGGTGGTGCAGGGGGACACAAGTTCCACCCTGGCCGGTGCCATGGCCGCGCGTTATGCCGGCCTGCGCCTGGCCCACGTCGAGGCGGGGCTGCGCACCGGCGGCGACGATCCCCATCCCGAAGAGATGCACCGCAGGCTGGTGGCGCAGATGGCACAGCTGCATTTCGCGCCCACGGCCGCCGCCGCCGCCGCGCTGCGCCGGGAAGGCGTGTGCGAGGGCATCCATGTCACCGGCAACAGCGGCATCGATGCCCTGCTGATGATGCAGGCCCGGCTGGAGGCCGACCGCACGCTGCTGGCGGCGGCGCTGGCGCCATTCCGGGGCATCAGCCCGCGCCGGCCGTGGGTGGTCGCCACCGTCCACCGCCGCGAGAACCAGGGCGACAGGCTGCTGCCGATCCTGCGCGCGCTGGGGGCGCTGGCCGCCGATGCCGAGATCATCATCCCGGTCCACCCCAGCCCGGCGGTGGCCGGGCCGATGGCCACCGTGCTGGGCGATGTGGCGGGCGTGCATCTGCTGCCGCCGCTGCCCTATGCCAGTTTCGTGGCGCTGATGGGCCGGGCGGCGCTGGCGCTCACCGATTCGGGCGGGGTGCAGGAAGAGGCACCGGCCATCGGCCTGCCCTGCCTGGTGCTGCGCGAGGCGACCGAGCGCCGCGAGACGCTGGCCAGCGGCAATGCCGTGCTGGTGGGGCGCGATCCGGCCGCCATCACCGCCGCGGCGCGGGCGCTGCTGGCCGATGGTTCGGCTCGCCATGCCATGGCAGAGCCGGCCTTCCCCTATGGCGCCGGCGGCGCGGCCGCCGCGATCAGCCGCGAACTGCTGCGCCCAGGCCCTGCAACATGGGCACAAAGTTCGGGAAGCTTGTCGCGATCGGACGGGCATCATCGATCACGACCGGCCGGGCGGCATTGAGGCCGAGGACGGCAAAGCTCATGGCGATGCGGTGATCAAGACGCGCGGCGATGGTGGCGCCACCCGGCACCGGATCGCCGCCGCGACCTTCGACGATCAGGCCGTCTTCCAGCTCTTCGCAGGCGATGCCGCACGCCGCCAGCCCGGCCGCCATCACGGCGATGCGATCCGATTCCTTGACGCGCAGCTCCTCGATGCCGCGCATGGTCGTGCGGCCCTGGGCGAAGGCGGCGGCGACAAACAGCACGGGATATTCATCGATCATGCTGGGCGCGCCGTCGGGCGGCACGTCGATGCCGGTCAGGGCCGAATGGCGGACATTGAGATCGGCCACCGGCTCGCCGCCGACGCTGCGTTCGTTCAGCAGGGTGATGCGGCCGCCCATGGCCTGCAGCACGCGGATCAGGCCGGCGCGGGTGGGGTTGATGCCGACATTGCGGATGATGATGTCGCTGCCCGGCACGATCAGCGCCGCCACCATCGGGAAAGCGGCCGACGACGGGTCGCCCGGCACGATGATGTCCTGCGGCATCAGCTCCGCCTCGCCGGCGACGGTGATGATGCGGCCTTGTGGCGTGTGGTCCACCGTCACCTTCGCGCCAAAGCCGGCCAGCATGCGTTCCGAATGGTCGCGCGTCGGCACCGGTTCGATCACCACCGTGTGGCCCGGCGTGTTGAGCCCGGCCAGCATCACGGCCGATTTCACCTGCGCCGAGGCGACGGGCAGCGTATATTCCAGCGGGATCGCCGGGCAGGCGCCGGTGATGGTGAGCGGCAAGGTCTGGCGGCCCGATCCTCCTGAACCAGGCCCGGGTGTGGCATGGATCGCGGCGCCCATCAGGCCCAGCGGCGTGATGACACGGCCCATCGGCCGGCCCGAAAGGCTGGCATCGCCCACGAACGTTGCGGTGATCGGATGGCTGGCCACCAGGCCCATCAGCAGGCGGGTGGAGGTGCCGCTGTTGCCCATGTCGAGCGCGCATTCCGGTTGCAGCAGCCCGCCGACACCCACACCGCTCACCCGCCATGCGCCGGGGCCGTCCCGCGTGATGCTGGCACCCATGGCCCGCATGGCGGCGGCGGTGGCGAGCACATCCTCCCCTTCCAGCAGGCCGGAAATCCGGGTTTCGCCCACCGCCAGCGCCCCCAGCATCAGCGCGCGGTGGCTGATCGACTTGTCGCCCGGCACGGTGACATCGCCAGTGAGCGGCCCGGCGGAGGCCAGCGAGAGGGGTTGCGGCTGCGTCATTGCGGTCATCATGGCTGCTGCGCTTTGACAGGGCTTGCCGGCTGTGGCAATGCGCCAGCCTTTCCCGGCCGGACCCCAGGGCGGCCGGCTTTTTGGCTTGGGCGCCGGAACACCGGCGTCTGCACGGAGTCGATATGGTCAAAGCTGAATGGGGCACCAAGCGTGCCTGCCCGAAGTGCAACACGCGCTTTTACGATCTGGGCAAGGAAGATCCGGTGAACTGCATCTCGTGCGGCTTCGCCTGGGTGCCGGAACCGGTGCTGAAATCGAAGCAGACGACGCCGTTCGAAGCCGCCAAGGCGCCGCTGGAAGCCGATGTCGATGCCGTGGTCGCAGCCGATGAGGATATCGATCTGGATACCGATGTCGAAGCCGGCGAGGCCGATGGCGATGTCGATCTGGGCGACGACGACGATCTGGGCGTGGTGTCGGACGGCGGCCAGGACGAAAACTGAGAGATATCGGCCGGGTCGGCGCATTTGGGGCTTGCATGCCCTGAAAGTTTCGCCTAACCGGCCGCTCCCGGCGCAGTGACCCAACGCGGCTCCGGCAAGTTTGGTAAGGGGCCTTAGCTCAGCTGGGAGAGCGCTACGATGGCATTGTAGAGGTCAACGGTTCGATCCCGTTAGGCTCCACCAACCTTCCAAAAACCCGGTCAGCAATGGCCGGGTTTTTTGTTGGTTTTGCGCCGATTCGCTGGCAAGGCGCCGCCATGACCACCCGCGCCGATTACCCCGCCCACCGGATGATCCCCACCCGCTGGATGGACAATGATGCCTATGGCCACGTCAACAACGTGGTTTACTACAGCTGGTTCGATACCGCGGTGAACGCCTGGCTGATCGAGACCGGGCTGCTCGACATCCATGGCGGCAATCCCATCGGCCTGGTGGTCGAAACCGGCTGCCAATATCACCGCAGCGTCGCCTTTCCCGAAACCGTGGAGGCCGGCATCCGCATCGCGAAGCTGGGCAACAGCAGCGTGCGCTGGGAGGTGGGCCTGTTCACCGCCGGCCACGACACGCCGGCCGCCACCGGGCATTTCGTCCACGTCTATGTTGACCGCGACAGCCGCCGGCCGATGGCGCTGCCGCCGGCATGGCGCGCCGCCTTGATACCGCTGGTGGTTGCAAGGGAACCCGACACGCCTTAAGCGCCCGCGATGCACACGCCAGACGATTCGATCCTCATCCTCGATTTCGGCAGCCAGGTGACCCAGCTCATCGCGCGCCGCATCCGCGAAGCCGGCGTCTATTGCGAGATCGTGCCGTTCGCCAAAGGCGCCGAAGCCTTTGCGCGCATGGCGCCCAAAGGCGTCATCCTGTCAGGCAGCCCGGCCAATATCAGTGACGAGAATGGCCCCCGCATCCCCGACGCGGTGTTGGCTGCCGACGTGCCGCTGCTCGGCATCTGCTATGGCGAACAGTCGCTGTGCTGGCAGCTGGGCGGTGCCGTCGTCGCGTCCGACCACCGCGAATTCGGCCGCGCCGAAATCGACGTCGTCGATGATTGCGCCTTCTTTGCCGGCGTGTGGAAGAAGGGCGACAAGCCGACCGTGTGGATGAGCCACGGCGACCGCATCGATGCCATCCCGCCCGGCTTCCGGGCCGTTGCCGTCAGCCCCGGCGCGCCCTTTGCCGCCATCGCCAATGACGAGGCGCGGCGTTACGGCGTGCAGTTCCACCCGGAAGTCGTCCACACCCCGGATGGCGCGGCGCTGCTGAAGAATTTCGTCGTGGGCGTGTGCGGCGTCACCCCGAACTGGTCGATGGCCGGCTTCCGCTCCGCCAAGATCGCCGAGATCCGCGCCCAGGTCGGCGATGCCAGGGTGATCTGCGGCCTGTCCGGCGGGGTCGATTCGGCGGTGGCGGCGGTGCTGATCCACGAGGCGATCGGCGACCAGCTCACCTGCGTGTTCGTCGATCACGGCCTGATGCGCGCGCAGGAGGCCGAGCAGGTCGTCAGCCTGTTCCGCGAGCATTACCATATCCCGCTGGTCCACGTGGAGGCGGAAGCCCTGTTCCTGAATGGCCTTGCCGGCGTCACCGATCCCGAAGCCAAGCGCAAGTTCATCGGCAAGACCTTCATCGAGGTGTTCGAGGCCGAGGCCAAGAAGATCGGCGGCGCCGATTTCCTCGCTCAGGGCACGCTTTATCCCGATGTCATCGAAAGCGTCTCCTTCACCGGCGGCCCCAGCGTGACGATCAAGAGCCACCACAATGTCGGCGGCCTGCCGGAACGCATGAACATGAAGCTGGTGGAGCCGCTGCGCGAGCTGTTCAA
Source organism: Sphingomonadales bacterium (assembly GCA_037131365.1). Lineage (GTDB taxonomy): Bacteria > Pseudomonadota > Alphaproteobacteria > Sphingomonadales > Sphingomonadaceae > Sandarakinorhabdus. Next base: position 117,370 of record JBAXRE010000008.1, on the reverse strand, counting down.
GGACGAGGTCCGCCGGCTGGGCGTCGAGCTTGGCCTGCCGCCGGCGTTCGTCGGCCGCCACCCGTTCCCCGGGCCGGGCCTGGCCATCCGCATCCCCGGCGAAGTGACCAAGGAGGCCTGCGACACGCTGCGCAAGGCCGACGCCATCTATCTCGACGAGATCCGCAAGGCCGGCCTGTATGACGAGATCTGGCAGGCCTTTGCCGTGCTGCTCCCCGTCCGCACCGTGGGCGTGATGGGCGATGGCCGCACCTATGACCGGGTCTGCGGCCTGCGCGCCGTCACCAGCGTCGATGGCATGACCGCCGATGTCTATCCCTTCGATGCCGCCTTCCTGACCCGCACCGCAACGCGTATCGTCAACGAGGTGAAGGGCATCAACCGGGTGGTCTATGACTATACCTCGAAGCCGCCGGGCACGATCGAGTGGGAGTGAGCTGAGGCCGGCGCTGCTGGCGCTGCTGCTGGCGGCCAGCCCGGCAGCGGCACAGAGCGTGGTGCCAACCTCGTCCGACGCCGATGCGCCGATCTGCACCGACCGGCCGACCAAGAGCAATTTCGCCTGCACCGTGCCCAGGGGCCAGGTGCAGATCGAAGCCGATGCGCTGGCGTGGCAGAACGATGTCGCCGGCAACAGCCGCAGCGACCAATGGGCGCTGGCCAGTGCCACCTACAAATATGGCCTGTCCGGCCGGACCGACATTGAACTCGCCTGGGCACCGCTGGTCAGCCGGCGCGAACGCGGCGGGGCAGATGTCGTCACCCAGACCGGCATCAGCGAGGCCACCGTCCGCCTGAAACAGCGGCTGACCGCGTCCGACGCCAGCGTGACGGCGGCGCTGCTGCCCTTCCTGAAACTGCCGCTGGCGCCGCGCGGGCTGGGCAACCGGCGCGTCGAAGGCGGCGTGGCCCTGCCCGTCAATATCGCGGTGCCGGGCGGCTGGACGCTCACCCTCGGCCCGCAGATCGATATCCTTGCCGATGCCAGCGGCCACGGCCACCACGGCGGGGCCACCATGCTGATCAATGTCGCCCGCCAGCTGGGTGCGTTCACCCTGTACAGCGAGCTGTGGGCGCGGCGCGACTGGGATCCGGCCGGCACCGTCCGTCAGCACAGCGCCGACGTCGCCATCGCCTGGCTCGCGACACCGCGGCTGCAGCTGGACGTGGGCGCCAACATCGGTCTGGACCGGGCCACACCGGGGCTGGTGGCCTATCTTGGCGTGGCGACGCGGTTCTGAGCGGCGGCGCGCCGGCGCGGCATCAGTGCAGGCTGCGCAGCCGCGCGATCCGGGCTTCGAAACTGGCGATCAGGCGCGGGTCTGATGTCAGCTCGATGGCCTGGAAGCAGCAGGTGACGGCCTCTGCCGTCTGGCCGGCCCGTTCGTACAGATAGGCACGCGCCGCCCACCAGCCTTGGTGCGACATCACCCGCTCCGGCCAGTCGGGATCGCCCCGCCGCCGCTTCACGTCGGAAAAATTCACCGATGCCGCCTGCACCTGCACCTGCACCAGCACCTGGCCCGGCCCCGGATCGGGAACCGGTTGCGTCGCAATCTCGAAATCTGCGGCGCCGCGACGCCTGACAACCGCAGCCTTCATTGTTCGATCCATGCCAATGTCCTTCGCCATGCCGATGGAACGAGGCGGGCCAGTAGCATCGCCTCATCTCAAAGAACCCTGAGCCACGGGCGAATGGATATCGGCTGCAAATTTCTCTGGAAGGGATGCAGACAGAAGAAATGATCTGAGTATGGGAAGTTAAATTCAGAATTATTTATTGAAATACAGAAATAAATTCCAATTACATAGGAAATAATGCTTCATATATGCACTGGGATATAAACAGCACGAAGGATGTAACTTCCGATAATATTACGATTTTATGACAAATTACAATTTCGTTATAAATTAAAGTGTCATATTTGTTCACTAGCCCAATTATCGTGGGCAGGAGGGTTGTATGTCGACACGCAAGATTTCGGGCATTCTGGTGTTTTTGTTGGCGGGCACGGCGCAGGGCGCCATGGCCCAGTCGTCTGCCGCACCGGCGGGCGTTTCGGCCGAACCGGCCCGGGCTCCTGAAATTGTCGTGACCGCGCAGCGGACGGAAAAGAACGCGCGTGAATCGCAGTTCGCGGCCCCCAATCTGATCAACATCCAGCCAGCGGAAACGATCGCCAAATATCCGGATTACAACGCCGCCGAAGCGCTTGGCCGCATTCCCGGCGTGGCGTTGTCGATCGATACCGGCGAAGGGCGCTTCGTCAACATCCGCGGCCTTGATGGCAATCTCAACGGTGCGACCTTCGGCGGGATGGTCCTGCTGAACACCCAGCCCGGAGGGACCTATTTCAACGCCGCCGGACGTGCGGTGGAATTCGATACGGTGCCGATCGGCGCGATCGACAAGATCACGGTGATCAAGACCGGCCTGCCGGATCGTGACGCCGAAGGCCTGGGCGGACAGGTGGAATTGACCCCGCGCAGCGCCATCGGGCGCGACAAGCCCTTCCTAGATCTGCAGCTGGGCGGCGGTTACCAGCCGCTCCGGTCAACCGGGCTGTACCGGGTCGATGCGTCGGCGGGTGGCGGTTTCGGCCGCAATGTTGACGGCGACCGGCTGTTCCATCTTGTCGTCAACCTGTTCCAGCACGAAGACCGCCGCGGCATCGACGATGTTGAGGCCGGCTATTCCGATCAGCAGCCCGGCATTCCCGACAAGGCGTTTTCGGCGCTGGAGTTGCGCCGTTATGTCTACAATCGCCGCCGCTACGGGGCGACGAGCGAATTTGATATCACCCCCAACGCCGACAACCGCTTCTTCCTGCGTGCCAGCCTTGCGGGCTATACGGAACGCGTCAATCGCCAGCGCCTGGAAATCGACGGGCTGGATGGTTCCAATGGCAGCGGCATCATCACCACGGCGCCCGGCAATGCGAAGGGCTTTGCCGTGCCGGATGCCTCCGCCGTCAAGACCCTGCGCGACGAGGAAGAAGCGCACCGCAACCTGCTGTTGCAGCTGGGCGGGGAGCACAAGTTCGGCGGCGTGAAGCTTGATTGGTTCGCCGGCTTGTCGCGGTCCACCTACCAGAAATATTTCGACCGCAATGCCAGCTTCTCCGGCCCCGGGGATAGCGGTTTCAGCCCGACCGGCACCTTCGGCATCACCTATGACAACACGACCAATCCCAACGTGCCGGTGTTTGCGACGCCGGGTGTCAACCTTGCCGATCCGCGCCTCTATGCCCTCAAGCGCGTGACCAATTCGGTCGAATATGACCGCGACCTTGAACATAGTTTTGCGGCCAACCTGACCGTCTCGCCGGGCCTGGCCGACAATGATGAGCTCAAATTCGGCGCCAAGCTGCGGCTGCGCGAGAAATTCTCGCTGCTCGGGTCGTCGCGGGTGAACGGCACCGGCCAGCCGCTCTCCCTCTACGTCTCCGGCGATCCCATGCGCTTCTACAATGACACTTATGCGCTTGGCCCCTTCATTGACCGCAACGCCATCTACGCCCAGTTCGGCCAGGCTCTGGCGATCCCGCCGCTGCAGATGAACGCCGGCAACACCAGCTTTGATGATCGCGAAGACATCATTGCCGGCTATGGCCAATATCGCGCGACGTTCGGAAAGCTGGGCGTGCTGGCCGGCCTGCGGGTTGAACACACCACGGCCTATTATGGCGGCTATGTCGATGTCGTCGCTGCCAATGGCAACACCAACACGCAATTCAACAACATCCGCACGGCCTATACCAATGCGTTCCCCACGCTGCAGTTGCGCTATGCCGCCACCGACAGCCTGATCCTGCGCGCCACCTATTCGACCGGCATTGCGCGCCCTGGCTTCCTGCAGACCATCCAGCGCGGCCAGGTTGATCTGGGCGCGCAGACGGTGACAACCGGCAACCCCAATCTGAAGCCGACCTATGGCAACAGTTTCGACCTGTCGGTCGAATATTATCTGCCTGACAACGGCATCATCTCCTTCGGGGTGTTCGACAAGGAATTCAGCAACTACATCGTCGCCCGCACCTTCCGCGCGCCCTATGCGCCCAGCGGTTCGAATTCCATCTTCACCTACCAGTCGTTCCAGAATGTCAGCGGTGCTTTCGCCCGCGGGGTTGAGGCAAGCTATGTCAACAAGTTCAAGGGTTTGCCGGCGCCGTTTGATGGCTTGGGCATGGATCTGAACATCGCCTATGTCGATTCCGGTGTGTCGCTGCGCAATGGTGAGGCGTCGCGCCTGTTGCCGGGCACCTTCCGCTGGACCGGCAACGCCGCGCTGGCCTATGAAAAGGGCCCGGTGCAGCTGCGCGTGGCCGGCGAATATGGCTCCAAGACGCTGTTCGGGATTGGCGGCAGCCCGGCGACCGATGTCTATCAGGACCAGCGCTTCACGCTGGATTTCTACGCCAATTACGATCTCACCAGGCAGGCCAGCCTGTATTTCACCGCCAAGAACCTGCTGAACACGCCGCTGCGCTTCTATGAAAACACCGCCAACCGGCCGATCCAGCGCGAATTCTACCAGCAGACCTTTGAAGCGGGGGTGAAGTTCCGCTTCTGATCGGTGCTGCGGGCGCGTGCGGCGGGCTCAGCCCCTTGCGCGGGTGACGCCTCACGCCCCGCCGTGCAACTTGGGTGACTGGTGGCTGCCGCCGGCGGTCGGGCCGGTCATCCCGTCGGCGCAGGGCGGCAGCAGTTCGCCCAAGGCGGGCCGGGCGCGGGTAACAGCGAACAGGGGCGGCAACAGCGCCTGCTGGCGCGCGGCTGTTTGGTCCGGAAGGTCTGGTGATATCGGCCGGCATTGCGGCAGACGGGTGGCGCTGCCGGCCTGAGGGGCCAGGCCGGCAGCGCCAGGGCGTCAGCCGTGCGCAGGCCGGGCGAGGCCCATCACCAGCCCCAGCCGCCCTTCGCCGATGCTGCGAGCAAAATTCATGGCCATGGCGCCGAAGCGCGGGTCCATCGCCAGTCCAAGGCCGAAGGCGTTGGGATCGGGAAGCGGCCGAGAGGTCCCGTCACTCCGCCAAGGCCAGGCCAGCGATAGGCTGCACGAGGCGGAGGTCGACGTTCTCCACGAGATCATCAGTGTCGGCATCTGTCGCAAGACTTGGCAGGCCTTCGCCCATCTCGTATTCACGATAAGCAGAAATGTATATTCAAAAAACCCAAAAAATAATCAAGAAATATTCATATCCTCAATTTTAATGAAAGCTGTAAATTTGCTTCGTATTGAACACATCATATGCGCCATAATTTATATTTTTTGAAAAAACAAAACGCCAACCATCTTGAAATTTTATCGGAACCATTGGTCCATTTGAGCCAAATTGATCAATTGTGTTGGCGAGGGACCTCGTAAAATTTCCGTTGCCATCATTGAGCCAGGCCATGTTGGCGCGGCCACTGGTGCCATCAAACTGCCCAAGCCATAAATCAGGCTTTCCGTCGCCGTTTAAATCAGTGACAGTTGGAGTATAGCTTACAAGAACATTGGTTGGATATCCCATCATTGCAGTATTGGTCATGTCATCAAATTTCCAATTGCCTCGGTTGACGAGAACTTGGACGATCCCTTCGTCGGTCCATGTGCTGCGAGCATGTAGATTTGGTCGACTAAACACCAACAAATCCATCAGTCCGTCGCTGTTTAAATCTACTGGTCGACATGAAATATCATGACTCAATTCAATTTGGGTGCTATTTTTGTCAAAAATTGGCGTCGGAAGTGTGTGGCTTAACATCGGACGAAAATTTGAGTCGAGTTCAAAAATTACAGTATCAGAAATCGGCAATTCGTTATTGATCTGGAGGTCGGTGATTACTATCTGTGTCCGGCCTGTGTGATTAAAATCTCCAGCACAAACGCCTGAGCCATGCATCCACTCATTGTATGGATTATTGATATTATAATTATGATCTATGAAGGTGAATGTGCCTTTTCCATCATTCATCCAATACTTGCCCTCGTTGTCGACTATGTCTGGCGTACCATTGTTATCAATATCTGCAATAAATACGCCATGATTCCAAGCAGAGCCGGCAAGTTCTACCCGCCTGTGAGGCTGACCCGGGCGGCTCAGATATATGACACTGGCAGAATCTGTCACCGGAAAGTCATGAAAACCGGCAAGCAGCAGGTCGTCTACACCGTCGGCATTGAAATCTGCAACAACTGGGTAATTGACACTTGTGTTTACTTCGCTTCCCAGCAACGCAACCGTTACATCGCTACCAGTACCATCATTATTGATTTGATAAATTTTTACTGGGATGTCGTCATTGGTGCCGTCACTTGTCCAGCCGGCCATGACCACATGCATGCCGCCAGCGGTAAAATGTCCCGTTCCCATTGAGTAAAGTGCGGAGTGATGGCTTATTCCGCCAAGCCAAGTCGGCGTCGAATTGGAAAGATTTGTTATCGGTTCCGCGCCTGGAGAGCTTGTTGCCGATATTGAGCTTGGCGCATTCTCGGCCGTCATGCTGCCATTGCCACCTCCGCCACCACATCCGGTAAGAGCAGTAAGTAAGATGATTGCCAGTGTTATTCTGATATTCACGATATTGATATTCAGAATATTTGAGAATCTGTCAACAAAATAACTTCTGTTTTTATTATGATAATTTCGTGAAATGGAAAATGTTTGGAAAATATAACAAATAAATATCAATTTAGTGAAAATAAGCATAAGGGTTATTTTCATTTCATATAATGGATATAAGATATATTTGCCAATAGGTTTCCTCAAAGTTTCTCTGTTAGTTCTGGGAGTTATAAGGCGTGGCATCCGGTACGCTTGCTCGCTCGGATTGGATTGCGAACATAGCGCTCCGCTTTTATGAAAAAGACCGCCAACCTGCCTATGCAGCGCACTTTCTACCCTTAGACCTTTGAAGAAGCGGTCAAATTCCGTTTTTGATCTGGCACTGTGCCTAGCGGGTCGGCAAGGCCGCGCCGATTGGGACTGAGATTGATGCGGATTTGATTTCTTGCTGTTACCGGTTGGCAATCGCTGCCTCGTCGGGTGGAAAACGCCCGCGCTTCTGTCAGGCGCTGTCTGTCCGCGCCTTCATTGCGTTCCAAGGCGCGTTCGCGGCTTTAGAGGGCTTGCCGGGCCGGCTGCCAGCCGGCATGCACCTTGCAGGAAGTTTCAGGGGGCATGATGAACAGCACGGGTACGGCGCCAGCTCTGGCGCGGACGTTGAGGCGCCGGCATGTGACGATGATCTCGCTGGGCGGGGTGATCGGGGCCGGCCTGTTCGTCGGCAGCAGCGCCGCCATCGCCAGCATCGGCCCGGCGGCGGTGATCAGCTATGCCCTGGCCGGCGCCATCGTGCTGGTGGTGATGCGGGTGATTGCGGCGCTGGCGGCGGCGATGCCGCAGGTTGGCAGCTTCACCGAATTCGCCCGCGCCGGGCTGGGCCGCTGGGCCGGTTTCACCGCCGGCTGGCTCTACTGGTATTTCTGGGCCGTCGTCATCGGGATCGAAGCCATTGCCGGTGCCGGCATCATCGCCCAGTGGGTGAATCTGCCGGAATGGGTGATCGGAACCGCGCTGATGCTGCTGATGACCGGATCCAACCTGCTTTCGGCCCGCAGTTTCGGTGAATTTGAATTCTGGTTTTCCACCATCAAGGTGGTGGCCATCGCGCTGTTCGTGATCATCTGCGGCGCCTTCCTGTTCGGATCGCCGGCGCACCTGGCCAATCTCACCGCCGATGGCGGCTTTGCGCCCATGGGCTGGGGCGCCGTGATCGCCGGGGTGACGACCGTGATCTTCGCCCTTGTCGGTGCCGAGATCGTCACCGTTGCTGCGGCCGAGGCCGAGGATTCGGCGCAGCTGGTGGCGCGGATGGCGAGCACGCTGATCCTGCGCATCAGCATCTTCTACATCGGTGCCATCGGCCTGATCGTGTGCATCGTGCCGTGGCGCAGCATCGTCTCCGGCCAATCGCCCTTTGCTGCCGCGCTCGATGTGGTGGGCGTGCCCGGCACTGCGCTGGTGATGAACGCCCTGGTGCTGGTGGCGGTGCTGTCGTGCCTGAATTCGGCCATCTATGTCGCCAGCCGCGCGCTGTTCACCCTGGCGGCCAATGGCGACGCCCCGCGCTGGAGCGTGGCGGTGGATGGCCGCGGCGTGCCGGCACGATCGATCCTGGCCTGCACGGCGGTGGGCTTTGCCTGCGTCGCGGCTTCGGTGCTGTCGCCGTCGGTGGTGTTTGCCTTCCTCGTCAACGCCTCGGGTGCCACCATGCTGCTGGTCTATATGCTGGTGGTGGTGGCGGCCATCCGCCTGAAGATCGGCAGCGGCATGCTGGCCTGGGGCCGCCATGTCGCGGTGGCGGCCATGCTGGGCGTGCTGGCGGCGATGGCGCTGACGCCGGATCTGGCCCCGCAATTCCAGGCCAGCATCGGCTTCATGGGCCTGGTGCTGCTGGCCGCCGCCCTGACCCGCCGGCGCGCCTGATCAGGCAGGCCAGCGGATCGCCACCACTTCCCAATTCTTCTCCCCGCCCGGCAGGCGCACCACGCGCACATCGCCCACGCGCGCGCCGCGCAGGGCGCGGGCGATGGGCGCGCTCCAGCCGATGTGGCCCTGGGCCACGTCCTGCTCGTCGTCACCCACCAAAGTCAGCGTGCGTTCGTTGTCGTCGTCATCGGCGATGGTGACGGTGCAGCCGAACAGCGCCCGGTCACGCTCGGTCTGACGGGCGGGATCGATCACCCGGGCGGCGGCCATGCGCTTGGCCAGATGGCCCAGCTCGCGGTCAATCTCGCGCAGGCGCTTGCGGCCATAGAGATAATCGCCATTCTCGCTGCGGTCGCCATTGCCCGCCGCCCAGCGCACCACCTCGACAATTGCCGGCCGGTCCGTGTGCATCAGCTGGTCGTAACGGGCGCGCAAGGCGGCCATGCCGGCCGGCGTGATCGGGTTGCCGTCTGTCAAAGGTCAAGCTGTCCCTGGCTGTCGTCGTCCCCGCTTTTGCGGCGGCGCGCCGTGTCTGGCAAGCCGGCGCGGCGGCTGCCGTGGCGCTGCACGATGGCCCGTGCCGGGCCCAGGTGGGCGGGATCGCGGCGGATGGCGGTGATGGCCGCCTTCGCCTCCCGTGCGGCCTGCTCGTGATCGACGAGCGGGGCGGGGTAGGGCAGGGCGACACCGGCCAACCACGGCTCGTGCACGAACGGTGTCGGCAGCGCGGCCAGTTCCGGCACCCAGCGCCGGATGAAATGGCCATCCGGATCCTGATCATGGCCCTGCTTCACCGGGTTGTAGATGCGCGGGATGTTGGTGCCGGTGGTGCCCGATTGCATCTGCACCTGGGCCCAGTGGATGCCGGGTTCATAATCGGTGAACAGCCGGGCAAGCACGGCCCCCGATTGCCGCCAATCAAGCCGCAGATGATAGGACGCCACTGCCATCACCATCGCCCGCATGCGGAAGTTGAGCCAGCCGGTGGCGGCAAGGCTGCGCATGCAGGCATCGACGAACGGCCAGCCGGTGCGCCCCTCAGCCCACGCCGCCAGCCGCGCGTCGTCATGCGCCGGCAGGCTGTCATAGGCCGGGTGCAGGCAGCGCGCCTCCAGCCAGGGCGCATCCTCCAGCTTCTGGATGAAGTGGCAGTGCCAGTGCAGCCGGCTGATGAAGCTGTCGATGGCGCGCACGAAGCTGATGTCGCCGGCGTCCTTCCAGCGCTGGCGGGCGTTGACTGCAGCCTGCGCCGCCTCCCGCATCGAAATCGTGCCCAGCGCCAGGTGCGGGGACAGTCGGGAACAATGGTCGGCAGCGCTCTGCGGTGCCGACATGGCGCGGCGATAGGGGCGGCCGCGATGGTCAAGGAAGCTTTTCAGCAGCGCCAGGCCGGCGCGGCGGCCACCGGGCTGGCGCGCGCAGGGATCGGCGGCCAGGCCCAGTGCTGCCGGATCGGGCAACGCCTCCCCGGCGACATCGGCCATGGGGATCGCGGCCGGCGCCGGCACGCGCGGGCTGCGCATCAACTGCTCCCAGCGCGCCGCCCAGCCGTCGCGGCTGCGCTGGGCGCGCCACACGCCGTGCTGCTGCGCCTCGATCACCGGCACGCCGGCCTGCCGCGCCCAGCGCCGCACGGCGCGGTCGCGGGCATAGGTCCACAGCGTGCCGGTTTCCTGATGGGCATGGATGGCGGTGATGCCGTGGCGGCGGTGCAGGGCGGCCAGCACGTCCACGGCGTTTCCCACCCGCACCACCAGCCGCGCGCCGCGCGCGGCAAGGCTGCGGCCGAGATCGGTCAGACTTTCGGCCAGAAACCCGTATTGGCGCGCGCTCATGTCCGGCTGCGCCCACAGGCCGGGTTCGACGATGTAAAGCGGCAGCACCGGCCGGCCACTGGCGCAGGCGGCGGCCAGGGCGGCGTGATCATGCACGCGCAGGTCACGCTTGAACCAGACAATCTCCATCCCGCCCGCTGTAACCGCCGCCGCCACCGTCCGCCCCCGCACCCATCGTCGCAGGAACAAACCGGCCTGCGCCGGATTGGTCAGCCACGCAGGGGAGAGGAGGACATGATGGGGATCTTGTTGTGGATGTGGCTGGTGCTGGCGTTTCCCGTCGCCCTGCTGATCGACATGCTGATGACGCCCAAGGGCAACCGCGACGATGGCCGCGGCCTTGCGGCTGGCGATGCCGATGCTGATCGGATGGCCGTGCCCGATCCCGCCATCCAGCGCCAGCGCGAGGAGGACCGTATCCGCCTGGCCAACCTGGGAGGCCGCCATGCACCGGCAGAATGATGACAGAGGCGCCAAGCGCCGCAATGGCCGCAGTGCGCGCGGTGGCGGCAGGCTGATGCTGCTGGCTGGCCTGGCGGCGGCGGCCTGGTATGCCACGCGCAAATCCGGCAGACAGCAGGATCCGCAGGCGCACCGCGCCGATGGGCAGGATGACAGCGCCTCCTACGGCGCCGGCATTGCCGACGAAGGCACGGTGCCGGATGCCGGCATTCCGGCCGCCTGACCGCCCTCACGGCTTGCGGACGGTGACTTTCAGATAGGTGGCGGGGATGATCGTGCGGTTGTCACCGCCCCGGTTCTGGGCGGCGAACAGCGCTGCCAGTTCCGCCTGCAGCGCATCGGCGCGGCCATCGGCGGCTGCGGCAGCAAAGGCGTTCATCGTCGGCCCGTAATAGTCGCGGAAATTGGCGAGCAGTTCCGCTGGCGGGCCGTCGTGGCGGAATTCATAGATGGTGGGCTCGCAGCTGATCGCCTCGGCCGGAATGCCGGCGCCGCCGAAGCGGGCCAGCACATTGGCCGGCACGCCCCAGCTGACCGGGCTGATGAAGCCTTCCGGCGGCGGCGGCGTGTAGGCGGCGCTGATCTTCAGCACCTGTGCCACCAGGGTGGGATCGCCGGGGATCCAGTTGCCCATCACGATGCGCCCGCCCGGCCGCGTCACCCGCACCATTTCCTTTGCCACATCATCGGGGCGCGGTGCGAACATCGCGCCGAAGATGCTCACCACCAGATCGAAGCTCTCATCGGCGACGCCTTCCAGATGGGACGCATCGCCCTGCCGGAAGTGCAGGTTGGCCAGCCCCGCCGCTGCGGCGCGGGCATTGCCGGCGGCGACCAGATTTTCGGCAATGTCGATCCCGGTGACATTGGCCCCAAATTCGGCCGCCGGCAGCGCCGTGGTGCCGTCGCCGCAACCCAGATCGAGCACGTCCATGCCGGGGCCGACGCCCAGGCTTGCCACCAGCGCGCGCCCGCTTTCCCGCATCGTCGCCGCGATGCGCGTGAAATCGCCCTTTTCCCACAATGCCTTGTTCGGATTCATCGCCTGCCACCCCCCGGTTGCTGTGCGACAGGCTATCACAGCCGCCAGCGCCTGCCATCCCCGATTGGCAGCGGCGCGCCGACTGTGCCACAACATGGGCCGGTTTGCAGGGGGAGTCGGTGATGCGCGTGGGTCCATTCATGGGTGTGATGGCGGCCGTCCTGATCGCCATCCCGGCTGCGGCAGCGCCGGGGGACCGCACCGAAAGGCTGCTCGGCGAACTGGCCGATGCGCCCGGCCCGCCGGGGCTGGAGGAGCCGGTGCGCGCCATCGTGGTGCGCGAACTGAAGCCGCTGGCGCAGACACTGCGTTATGACGGCCTCGGCAGCGTGATCGCCAGCCACGGCAGCGCCGGCCCGCGCATCATGCTGGATGCGCATATGGACGAGATTGGCGGCATGGTCCGCCGGGTCACGCCCGCCGGCTTTGTCACCATGCAGATGCTGGGCGGCTGGCTCGATCAGGCGCTGGTCGGCCAGCGCTGGGTGATCATCGGTGCGAAAGGCCCGGTGAAGGCGGTGACAACCATCCGCGATGTGCACGTGACCCCGGCGGACGAGCGCACCCGCATGGTGCCGCGCACCGCCATCTATCTTGATGTCGGCGCGAGGAACGCCGCCGAGGTTGCCGCACTCGGCCTCAGCCCCGGTGATCCGGTGGTGCCGGATTCGCCCTTCACCGTGCTGGCCAGCGGCCGCCTGCTCGGCAAGGCCTGGGACGACCGGGTGGGCATCGCCGTGGTGATCGAGGCGATGCGCCGCCTGGCCGTCGAGGGCCACCCCAACCAGCTGTTCGTGGCGGCGACCACGCAGGAGGAAACCGGCCTGCGCGGCGCCCACACCGCGGCCGACGTGATCAAGCCCGATATCGGCATCGCCATCGAAGGCGGCGTGGCGGGGGACCAACCCGGCCTCAACCCGGACGAGACGCAGGCCGTGCTCGGCGGCGGCCCCGGCATCTTCCTCTATGACAGCTCGGCCCAGCCCAACCGCAAACTCGCCGCGCTGGTGGCGAAGACGGCGCAGGCCATCAAGGTGCCGCTGCAGAAGGATCTGGTGCAAGGCTATGGCGACGACAGCGCCGAAATCCAGCAATCGAACGGCGGCGTGCCGACCGTGAACCTGGTCGTCCCCGCCCGCTACACCCACGCCCACAACGGCATCATCGACCGCGCCGATTTCGATGGCATGGTCGATCTGGTGGTGGCGCTGATCAAGCGGCTGGATGCCGCAACGGTGGCGGAGCTGCGTGACTTTGCGCCGCCGCGCCCATAAGGGCGTGCCCATGATTCTGTATGGCATTCCCAACTGCGACACGGTGAAGAAGGCGCGCACGTTCCTGAATGAGCGTGGGCTGGCCCATGACTTCCACGATTACAAGAAGGCCGGCGTGCCCGCGGGCGCGCTGGCGCGCTGGGTGGAACGCTGGGGGTGGGAGGCGGTGCTGAACCGCGCCGGCACCACGTTCAAGGCGCTGCCCGATGCCGACAAGGCGGGCATCGATGCCGAAAAGGCTTGTCTGCTGATGCAGGCCAACCCCAGCATGATCAAGCGGCCGATCGTGGAAGGGGAGGGCGTCGCCCTGATCGGCTTCAAGCCCGATGCCTGGGCGGGGGCGCTCTGATGGCCCGCTGGCTGGTGAAATCCGAACCGTTCAAATACAGCTGGGAGCAGCTGAACAAGGACGGCAAGACGGCGTGGGACGGTGTGCGCAACAACCAGGCCGCCATCTACCTGCGCTCCATGAAACTGGGTGACGAGCTGTTCTTTTACCATTCGAACGAGGGCCTCGCCGTCGTCGGCATCGCGCAAGTGGTGGGCGAACATTTCCTCGATCCCAGCGACCCCAAGGGCCGCTTCCCCGCCGTCATGGTCGGCCCCAAGGCGGCGATGCCGCGTCCCGTCACGCTCGCCGAAATGAAGGCCGAGCCGCGCCTGGCCGGCATGGCGATGTTCCGCCAGTTCCGCCTCTCCGTCGTGCCGATCACCGACGCGGAGTGGGACGTGGTGATGGAACTGGCGGCGCGTTGATCGTCGGCTCTTGCCAGCGGTGCAAGCGTAACTGATATTGCGGAGCAGGGTCGGGTCCACTCGTTCGGGAGGGAAATCCGTGCCCAAATTTCGCTTCAAGGCTCAGGATGCACTGGTTCTCAAGGCGCTCAATGGCGGGCAGATCCTTGGCGTTGAAAACTGGCAGCTGATCGACAGCTATTTCTTCCATCTCCATTCCGGCCACGCGGCGGGGTGGCCGCTCTATGTCGCCAACCGCGACGGCAAAAGCATGTCCAAGTGGAATCTGCTCGACAAGACCGCCGATACGATCGAGTTCATGGACAACGGATCGGTGACCGCGTTCGAACTGGAAGAGGCCAGCGCGCTGCTGACAGCCAATTTCGATTGCTTCGTGTCCATTGCCGCCACCGAATATCAGATCACGGCATCGAAGGCGGTCGTCTGCCCGAAAAAGGCCTGCAAGAGCGCGGCCGGGCGCAAGGGCAAGGACGGCAAGATGCGCTGCCTGACATGTGGGGACATCCTCGGCTGACATCACTTGCGCGCAGCAGATGTTCGGGCAAAGGCTTGCGGAAACTTGAAGGACGATCCTGATGCGCCCCTCCCTGCTTGCCGCTTCCGCCCTGATTGCCGCTGTCGCCCTCGCCGCCCCGGCGCTGGCCGCCACGCACCAGCTGAAACCCTCCCCCACCACGGTGGCGTTCGGCCATTATGATCCGGCCGACAAGCCGGCGCTCACGATTCGGTCCGGCGACACGGTGGTGATGCACACGCTGCTCACCAACAACCCGACGACGCTGGAAAAGGCCGGCGTCGCGCCCGCCGACATCGAGCCGGAATTGCGCGCGGTGTATGAAGGCGTGCCGGCCTCGGCGCGCGGCCCCGGCGGCCATGTCCTCACCGGCCCGATCGCCATCGAAGGCGCGGAGCCCGGCGACACGCTGGAAGTGCGGATCCGCAAGATCGATCTTGCCATCCCCTACAGCTACAACGCCTTCCGCTATGGTGCCGGCTTCCTGCAGGATGATTTCCCCTACGCCAGGATCAAGATCGTGCCGCTCGACCGGCAGCGCATGGTCGGCAAGTTCGGGCCGGGCATCGAGGTGCCGCTGGCGCCGTTCTTCGGCTCCATGGGCGTCGCGCCGCCGCCCGGTTTCGGCAAGATCGATTCGGCGCCCCCCGGCCTCCACGGCGGCAATATGGACGACAAGGCGCTGGTGGCGGGCACCACCCTGTTCCTGCCCGTCCACGTGGCGGGCGCGCTGTTCCAGGCCGGCGATGGCCACGCCGCGCAAGGCAATGGCGAGGTGACGATCACTGCGCTGGAAACCTCGCTGATCGGCACGTTCGAGTTCATCCTGCACAAGAAGCTGGCGACGCCCTACCCGCGCGCGGAGACGCCGACCGCGTACATCGCCATGGGTTTCGACGATGATCTGGGCCACGCCACCCGCAAGGCGGTGCGCAACATGATCGATTTTCTCGTCACCACCAAGGGCATGAGCCGCGACGACGCCTATATGCTGGTCAGCGTGTCGGGCGACATCGAGGTGACGGAACTGGTGGACCGCAACAAGGGCGTCCACGTCGTGCTGCCCAAGGCGCTGTTCGTGGGCCGCTGACGGTTGAGAAGCTGCACCGTCAGGCGTAAGGCCGGGCCATGAGCACCACCTTCACCCTTGATACCAGCACCAGCCGCGCGCATCCCGTGCCGGAACCGGTGCGCCGGCTGACAGTGCCGGCCATTGCCAAGCGCAAGGGCGGCGATCCGATCGTCATGCTCACCGCCTACACGGCGCGCATGGCGCAATTGCTCGATCCGCATTGCGATCTGCTGCTGGTTGGCGATTCGCTGGGGCAGGTGATCTATGGGCTGGATACCACGGTGAAGGTGAGCCTCGACATGATGATCGCCCACGGTGCCGCCGTGGTGCGCGGATCCTACCGCAGCGTCGTCGTCATCGATCTGCCGTTCGGTTCCTACGAGGAAAGCCCAGAAGCCGCCTTCCGCACCGCTGCCCGGGTGATGCAGGAAACCGGCGCGGCGGCAGTGAAGCTGGAAGGCGGGGCGGTGATGGCGCCCACGGTGAAGTTCCTCAGCGAGCGCGGCATCCCGGTGATGGCGCATGTCGGCCTCACCCCGCAGGCGGTGAACGCGCTGGGCGGTTATGGCGCGCGCGGGCGCAGCGAGGCGGAACAGGCCAAGATCCTTGCCGATGCCAAGGCCGTGGCCGCAGCCGGCTGCTTTGCCCTGGTGGTGGAAGGCGTGATTGAGCCGCTGGCCCGCGCCATCACCGAAGCCGTGGCCTGCCCCACCATCGGCATCGGCGCGTCGCCGGCCTGTGATGGCCAGGTGCTGGTGGTGGACGACATGCTGGGCATGTTCGAACGCGTGCCGCGCTTCGTGGAACGCTTTGATGATCTGGCCGCCCGGATCAGCGATGCCGCCGCCCGCTATGCCGGCGCCGTGCGCGAGCGGCGCTTTCCGGGCGAGGGCCAGCTGTATCGTTGACTCTGGCGCTGAGGCTTGCCCTTTCGGGCGGTGTCGGGCATTCACGCGCCGGCAATGATGGCGGTGTCACGCCGAGCGCATCACTGCCGACAGGAGATTGACGACCTTGGCCCAGCCGCCTGCCTCTCAAGACGATGCCTTCCTGCGCGAGGTTGACGAGGAATATCGCCGTTCGCAGCTGGCCGGCTATTGGCGGCGCTATGGCGCGCTGGTCGTCACCGTGGTGGTGGTGGGCCTTGCTGCCCTGGCCGGCTGGCTGTTCTGGCAGGACCGCCAGGAAAAGGCCGCCGGCGATGCCGGTGCCGCGCTGATCCGTGCCACCGAGCAGCTGGAAGTGGGGGAGGGCGCGCGCGCCCGCCCGGCGCTGGAAGCGATGACCCGTGACGGCCCGGTTTCCTATGCCGGCCTGGCCCGGCTGGTGCTGGCCAACGACGCGCTGGCCGGCGGGGACCGTGCCAAGGCGCGCGGCCTGTACGAGGCGGTGGCCAATGATGCCGCCCTGGCCCAGCCGCTGCGCGATGCGGCGCTGATCAAGGCGGTGCGCACCGGGTTCGACCAGATGCGCCCCGGCGAGGTGGCCGCCCGGTTGAAGCCGCTGGCGGTGCCCGGCAATCCGTGGTTCGGCGTTGCCGGCGAGCTGGTGGCGGTGGCCTGGTTCAAGGATGGCAAGCCGGAAGCGGCCAAGCCGATCCTGATCGCCATGGTGAAGGACCAGACGCTTGCCCCGTCGCTGCGCGCCCGCGCGGCGCAGCTGGCGCTGGCGGCCGGGGTGGATATCGGCACGCTGGGCCTTGAAGCCCGGCCGGCGCAGTGAAGGGTCAAAGGGTGATCAAGGCCAACAATATCCCGCGCGCCGCCCTGCTGCTGATGGCCTGCCTGGCGCTGGCCAGCTGCGGCGCCATCAAGAAGGCCAATCGCAGCCGCACCCCCACGCTGGGGGAGCGCATCCCGATCCTGTCGTTCGAAACCCGCGCCGAAGCCGAAAGCGAGCTGAAGGACACGGCGATCGTGCTGCCGGCGCCGGAAACCAACGCCGATTGGGCGCAGCCGGGCGGATCGCCGGCCAAGATCGGCGGGCATTTGGTGCTGGCCACCAATCCCGGCCAGGTGTGGCGCGCCAGCATCGGCAAGGGCAGCAGCAAGACCGCCCGCCTGAACGCGGCGCCGGTGGTGGCCGATGGCAAGCTGTTCACCATGGACATCCTTGGCCAGGTCAGTGCCTTTGATGCGAAATCGGGCCAGGTGCTGTGGCGCCAGACCTATCATCTGCCCAAGAAGAACAACCATGCCGCCTTTGGCGGCGGTGTCGCGGCCGGCGATGGCCGTGTCTATGTCACCACCGGCTATGGCGTTGCGCTGGCCTATGATGCCGCCACCGGCAAGCAATTGTGGACCCGCGCGCTGGTGCAGCCGCTGCGCGGTGCGCCGGCGGTGGCCGGTGGCCGCGTGTTCGTCCTCAGCCAGGACAACCAGCTCCACGCCATCGACGGTGCCACCGGCGAGGTGAAGTGGACGGTGGCCGGCACGGTTGAACCGGCCTGCATCCTGGGCACCGGCGCACCGGCCATCGCGCTCGACACCGTGGTTGCCGGCTTCTGTTCCGGCGAACTCAACGCGCTGCGCGCCGAAAACGGCCGCACCGTGTGGCAGGACCAGCTGGCCCGCACCGGCCGCTCCACCGCCATGGCGGCGCTGGCCGATATCGATGGTTCGCCGGTTATCGACCGCGGCCGCGTGTTCGCCATCGGCCACGGCGGCCGCATGGTCAGCCTGGAACTGGCCACCGGCCAGCGCGTGTGGGAACGCAATTTCGCCGGCGTGTGGACGCCGTGGGCGGCGGGCGAATTCCTCTATGTCGTCACCGTCGAAGGCGAGGTGCTGTGCATCACCCGCACCGAAGGCAAGCTGCGCTGGGTGCAGCGCCTGGCCCAGTTCCGCAAGGTGACCAAGGCCAAGCCGCGGCGCGGCCGCACCCCGGG
Source organism: Sphingomonadales bacterium (assembly GCA_037131365.1). Taxonomy (GTDB): domain Bacteria; phylum Pseudomonadota; class Alphaproteobacteria; order Sphingomonadales; family Sphingomonadaceae; genus Sandarakinorhabdus. The sequence goes on along the minus strand of JBAXRE010000008.1, from coordinate 99,051 downwards.
CGTGCCGGGCAAGCAGATCGATCCGATCCAGTGGGCCGGGCCGGTGCTGGCCAGCGAGCGGCTGTGGCTGGTCAACTCCAACCGCGAGCTGGTGGCGCTAGATGCCTATGAAGGCAAGAAGGTGGCAACCATCAAGCTGAAATCGCCGGCCTATCTGCCGCCGGTGATCGCGGGCGGCACCATGTACATCCTGACCGACGACGGCACCCTGACCGCGTATCGCTGACGGGGTATCGCGAATGGTCAGGCGCTGGTAAGGCCGGCGCGATGACTGCTGGACATATTCTTGATTTCGATGCCGACGCGCCGCGCGTGGCAATTGTTGGCCGCCCCAATGTTGGCAAGTCGACCCTGTTCAACCGCCTCGTCGGCCGCCGGCTGGCGCTGGTGGACGACCAGCCCGGCGTGACGCGTGACCGCCGCGAGGGCGCTGCCAGCCTGTTCGATCTCAACTTTGTCGCTGTCGATACCGCCGGTTTCGAAGATGGCAGCGAGGACAGCCTGTCGGGCCGCATGCGGGCGCAGACCGAAGCCGCCGTGGGCCGCGCCGCCGTGGCCCTGCTGGTCTATGACGCCCGCGCCGGGGTGACGCCGCTCGACCGCCATTTCGCCGGCTGGCTGCGCCGGCGCGGCGTGCCGCTGGTGCTGGTCGCCAACAAGGCCGAAGGGCTGCAGGCGGAAACCGGCATCAACGAAGGCCATGAGCTTGGCCTGGGCGAACCCATCGGCCTGTCAGCTGAACATGGGCTGGGGCTGGCCGATCTCTACCAGGCGCTGGCCCCGCATCTGCAGACGCCGGTGGCAGCCGCTGATGATGACGAAGACGACGCGGACGGGCCGCCGGACGCGGCCGAGGAACTGCCGGAACCGCCGCCCGGCCCGCTGAAGCTTGCCATCGTCGGCCGGCCCAATGCCGGCAAGTCCACCCTGATCAACCGGCTGCTGGGTGAACAGCGGCTGGTCACCGGCCCGGAAGCCGGCATCACCCGCGATTCGATCGCCATCGATTGGGAATGGCAGGCGCGCGACGGCTTGGTGCACCCGGTCCGCCTGATCGACACCGCCGGCCTCCGCAAGCGCGCCAAGGTCACCGAAAAGCTGGAGAAGCTCTCGGCCGCCGACACCAAGCTCGCCATCGATTTTGCCGAGGTGGTGGTGCTGCTCCTCGATGCCACGCTGGGGCTGGAAGCGCAGGATCTGCGCATTGCCGACAAGGTGCTTGCCGAAGGCCGGGCGCTGATCATCGTGCTCAACAAATGGGACGTGGCGCTCGATCAGAGCCGGCTGTTCCAGGGGGTGCGCAAGGCGCTGGACGATGGCCTGAGCCAGGTGAAAGGCGTGCCGCTGCTCACCTGTTCGGGCGCCACCGGCAAGGGGCTGGACACGCTGATCGAAGTGGCGCTGACCACCCGGCAGCGCTGGTCGCGCCGGGTGCCGACATCGGCGCTCAACCGCTGGTTCGAAGCCGCCACCAGCCGCAACCCGCCGCCGGCGCCGGGCGGGGTGCGGGTGAAGCTGCGTTATGTCACGCAGGTGGCGACGCGGCCGCCCACCTTCGTGGTGTTCGGCAACCGCACCGACAATCTGCCGGCCAGCTATACCCGCTATCTCACCAACAGCCTGTCGGGCGATCTGGATTTCGGCGGCCTGCCGATCCGGCTGACCTTCCGCGGCGGCCGCAATCCGTTCCACACGAAATAGCGGGGGCAATCCCCCGCCGCAGCGAAGGGGATGAACCATGATCTTGCTGGGCTATTGGCGCTCGACCGCGGCATGGCGGGTGCGGCTGGCGCTGGCGTACAAGGGTCTGGCGTATGAGCAGCAGCCGGTCAATCTGGTGGCCGGCGCCCAGCGCAGCCCTGAGCATCTGGCGCTGAACCCGCAAGGGCTGGTGCCGGTGCTGATCGATGGCGATGCGGTGCTGACGCAGAGCCTGGCCATCATCGAATATCTGGAAGACCGCCAGCCGCAGCCGCCGCTGCTGCCGGCCACGCCGGCGGCGCGGGCGCTGGTGCGGTCCGCGGCGCTGATCGTGGCAGCCGATGTCCATCCGCTGGGCAATCTGCGCGTGCAGCAATGGCTGCGGCGCGAGATGGGCCAGGATGATGCGGCGGTGTCCGTCTGGCTGCAGCAGTGGATCGGTGATGGCCTGGCCGCACTCGAAGATTTTGCCGAAAAACATGGCGGGCGCTGTCTGTACGGTGACACGCCGACCCTCGCCGACCTCGTGCTGATCCCGCAACTGTACAATGCCCGGCGCTTTGGTGTGCCGCTGGAAAAACAACCGATATTGGTTGCGATCGGGTCGCGCATCGTGGGCGAAAACTGGGCCACAGCGGCGCATCCTGATCAGCAAATGGATAAAAACCCCTAGGTTTGTTCACAGATACCTCGCATTTCGGATCATCCGACCCGATTGCAAAACCGTAAAAACACGCTACAAAACGACCAGTCTGGCACTTTATGTCACACTCGGGGGTAGCATGTTGGTTCGCAATTGGTCCGCGCAGTCGCGTTTGGCGTCCACGGTTTCGCGGGTGTCCTCCGCCCGGCGACTCGGGGTCGCGGCGCTGATGCTGGCGGGGACCGCGCTTGTCCCGGCCCATGCGCAGACGGCGAACCTGGGTGGCGCGGCGCTGACCACCAGCACCTTCCTGAACCTGCCGGGATCGTCCGGCGTCGTGCCGACGGTGATCACCTTCGGCACCCTGCGCGTCAGCCTCGCGGCGGGATCGTCGTTCACCTATGCCGGTGACCTGAATGACAGTGGCGGCACCTTCGCGCTGACCAAGCTCACTGCCAACACCACCCTCACCCTGTCGGGCAACAACAGCTACAGCGGCAACACCGTCGTGTCGGGCGGCACCCTGGTGGCCGGTTCGAACACGGCGCTTTCCCCCAATTCGGCGCTGAACATCCAGGCCCCCGCCGCCGCCCTGGCCACGGTGGATCTCAACGGTTTCAACAACAGTGTGCGGTCGCTGGTGGGCACTGCCAATTCGGTGCTGACCAGCACCACCGGCCCGGCGTCGCTGACGGTCAACAACACCGCCGCGACCACCTATTCCGGCTCGCTGCAGGGCCAGGTCGGCCTCGTCAAGCGGGGCACCGGCACGCTGACGATCACCAACGTCAACGCCGCCACCAACCCCACCAACACCACTGGCGCCATCTCGCTGGAAACCGGCAACCTGCGTGTCGGCTCCAACAATGCGCTCGGTTCGGGCACCATCACCGTTGCCGGCGCCAGCCCGACGCTCAGCGCCGTCACCAACAGCAATGTCTCGCTGGTCAACGACATCGTCCTGTCGGGCAACAACAACCTCAACCTGTCGGTTGCGTCGAACACCGGCCTGACGCTGAATGGCGTCATCAGCGGCACCGGCCGGTTGACCCGCACCGGCGTCGGCACCGACGTGACGATCAACGGCGCCAACACCTATCAGGGCGGCACCACCGTTTCCGGCGGCCGCATCAAGATCGGCAACGCCAGCGCCTTCGGCACCGGTACCGTCACCCAGACCCAGACCAGCTTCTTCGCGCTGGCGAATCCCAACCAGAACCTCACCCTGGCCAACAATTTCCAGCTGAACAACAGCTCGCTGCAGCTGGAAACCCCGAACGTCGGGACGGTGTGGACCCTGTCCGGCAACATCAACGGCGGGCCTGATATCAACCTGAACGCCGCTGGCGGCGGCACGGTGCTGCTGTCGGGCAACAACACGATCTCGGGCTTCGTGCGCCTGCGCGCCGGCACGCTCGGCATCGGGGCTGCCGGCGCCGTGAACGGCAGCCAGGGCATCCGCGTCGAAACCAACAACACGGCGATTGCCCTGTTCGCCGACAATATGGTGCTCACCAGCGAGCTCACCACGCTGGCCGGCGGCGCGCTCAGCGTCACCTTTGGCACCGGCGCGAACAATGTCATCTTCAACGGCGCCATCCGCGATGGCAACACCGCCGGCGGCAACACGCTGGCGGTGGTGAAGACCGGCAGCGGCATCTTCACGGCCGGCAATGCCTCGGCCGATCCGCTGCTGCGCAACATCGCGTCGGGCGGCTTCTTCGTCACCGAAGGCACGCTGAACCTCACCGGCCGCATGGCCAACGCCATCGCCGTCTCCTCCGGGGCGACCCTGGCCGGCACCGGCTTCCATGATCTGGGCACGGTCACCATTTCCGATGGGGCCACGCTGTCGCCGGGCAGTGCGCTGGATGGGTCGCCGGCCATCGGCAAGCTGACGCTGAGCAACCTCGTGCTTGGCGGTGCGGCCAGCACCCTGTTCGATCTGGGCGCGCCCAGCATCGACACCGTGGCGCCGATCAACGATCTGGTGGTCGTCACCGGCAACCTCACGCTGGGCGGCACCTTCAACTTCAACATCCTGCCTGGCTTTGGCGACGGCAGCTACCGCCTGATGACCTATGGCGGCGCGCTTGCCGGCTCCGCCAGTCTCGGCGCGCTGCCGGGCGGGTATGATTACACGCTGGCCACCGCTGGCGGCGTTGTCGATCTCATCGTCGCACTGCAGGACCGCTATTGGGATGGCACCGGCCCGTTCGGCAACAACGCTGTTGACGGCGGCTCCGGCACCTGGTCGGCGGCTGGCACCAACTGGACCAACAGCACCGGTTCCTCCACCGCGAGCTGGGTGAACGGCCGCAATGCCATCTTCACCAACACCGGCGGCACCGTGCTGGTCGATGGCAATTTCACCTTCAACAAGCTGACCTTCTCGGCGGATGGCTATGTGCTGAACCCGGCCGTCGGCGCGACACTGGGCAGCACGGCCGGCACCATCGATGTCACCGGTGCCAACACCGCGACCATCGACGTCAACCTGGGCGGCAGCAACGGGTTGAGCAAGACCGGCACCGGCACGCTGATCCTGGGCGGCGCCAACAGCTTTACCGGCGGCCTGTCGATCAACGGCGGCACCGTGGCGGTCTCCTCGGCCGGCGCGCTTGGCGCCGATGCCGTCACCATCAACGGTGCCGGGCAGACGCTGCGCTTCGATGCCGACATGACGGTTGCCAACAATATCAACGGCGTCGGCAACGGCTATGGCGTTGATACCAATGGCAACACGGTCAACCTCAACGGCTCACTGTCGGGTGGCGGTGCCAACAAGCTGGGCACCGGCACGCTGGTGCTGAACAATGCCGTCAACAACCTGCCGGGCGGTCTGCAGATCTCGGATGGCGTCGTCGTCGTCAGCGGCGGTCTGCAGGCCGATGTCTCGACCGGCGCCGCCGGCACGCTGGCCGGCACCGGCACGATCACCGGCGTGGTGACGCTGAACGACACGCTGTCGCCGGGCGGCAGCGCCGGCGCTGCCGGCACCCTGAACCTCGGGGCGCTGCAGATGGGCGCTGGCGCGACCGCCGTGTTCGATCTTGGCCAGGTTGGTGTCGTCGGCGGCAGCAACGATCTGGTTGTGGTTGGCGGCGATCTGGCGCTGGGCGGCACCCTCACTGTCAATCCGCTGGCGGGCTGGAGCATCGGCACCGGCGATTTCCGCCTGTTCAATTACGGCGGTACGCTCTCTGGCAACCTGGCGCTGGGCGGCATCCTGCTCGCCCCGCCGGCTGATGTCAGCTATGCGGTCAACACCGGGGTGGCCGGCCAGGTCAACCTCACCGTCAGCTATGGCGGCCAGTTCAACTGGGATGGCAATGGCACGGCCATCGACGGCAGCATCACCGGCGGCGCCGGCACCTGGAATGCGGCCGGCACCAACTGGACCAACAGCGACGGCAGGTTCAACCTCGCCTGGGTGGACAGCGCCGGCACGGTCGCCAATTTCGGCGGCGCGGCCGGCGGCCAGATCGACGTGGTCGGCACCCGCACGTTCGGCACGCTGAACTTCACCACCGGGGGCTACACCCTGGGCGGCGCCGGCGGCCTTGCCGTCAACAACAGCAGCATCAATGCCGCCACTGGCACCACCACGGTGAATGTCGCCATCAGCGGCAGCAACGGCCTGACCAAGACCGGCGCCGGCACGCTCCTGCTCAATGCGGCCAACAGCTACACCGGCGGCACCGCGCTGAATGCGGGCACCCTCGCTGTCGGCAACAATGGCGCGCTGGGCACCGGCGCACTGACGGCGGCGAACGGCACCACGCTGTCGATCGGCACCGCCCCGTCGCAGGGCAATTTCACGCTGGGCAATGACATCGTGCTGAACGGTGCCCTGTCGCTGGCGCTGAACGGCACCACCGGCAACCTCCTGCCCGATGGCTCCATCGTGGCCGATGGCAACAATGTGACGCTGGGCGGCACCATCTCCGGCAATGGCAGCCTCTCCGTCGGCGGCTTTGGCGCCGTCTTCCTCAACGGCAACAACAGCTACAGCGGCGGCACCACGGCGACGCTCGCCGCACTGGTGGTCGGCAGCAACACGGCGCTGGGCACCGGCACCGTGACGCTGAACGGCGGCGTTCTTGCCAATGTCAGCGGCAGCACCGTCACCCTGGGCAACGCCGTGTCGCTGCTTGGCGACGGCAGCGTTGTTGGCGACGACACGATCGCCCTCAATGGCGTGATCTCAGGCGCGGGCACGCTCAACAAGCGCGGCAATGGCATCCTCATCCTCGGCGGTGCCAACAGCTTCAGCGGCGAAACCAATCTGTCCGGCGGCACCATCGATGTGCGCACCAGCACGGCGCTGGGCAGCAACAGCCTGAACGTTGCCAACGCCGGGATTGCCACCAGCCTTGTTGCCGGCGCGGACAATCTGTCGCTCGCCAATGTCGTCAATCTGGACCCGGGCAGCAATCTCACGGTCGATACCGGTGGCAACGCGTTGACGCTGACCAGCGGCATCTTCGGGGCCGGCCGCCTGACCAAGATCGGCAGCGGCGCCCTCGCCCTCAACCAGGGCGGCAATTTCGGCGGCGGCACGGCGCTGAATGCCGGCACGATCCTGGTTGGCAACAACCAGGCGCTCGGCATCGGACTGCTGACGATGCAGGATGGCACCACCCTGAAGGCGGCGCTTGCCAACCGCACGCTGGGCAACAACATCAGCATCACCGGCAGCAGCAATTTTGACAGCAATGGCCTGGTGTTTACCTTGAATGGCCAGATCAGCGGCCCCGGCACACTGGTCAAGACCGGCACCGGCGCGCTGATCCTGAACCGCGCCAACAGCTATGGCGGGGCCACCACCCTGAACCAGGGTGCCATCGCCATCGGCAACAACGCGGCGCTGAGCGGCAGCACCGTCACCATGGCCAGCAACACGGTGCTGGCGTCGGGCCAGACCGACACCGTGATTGGCAACGCTGTCATCACCCAGGGCCTGGGCTTTCTGAACAGCGGCACCGGCAGCTTCACGCTTAACGGCCAGATTTCCGGTGCAGGTTCGATCCGCAAGACCAACAGCGGCAACCTGATCCTGAACGCCGCCAACCTCTATCAGGGCGGCACGGACGTGCTGGCTGGCACCCTCACCGTTGGCAACAACGGCGCGCTCGGCACCGGCCTTGTCACCATGTCGAACGTCACCACGCTGGCGGCCGGTGCGGATGGCCTGGCGGTGGGCAACGCCATCGATGTGCTTGGCAGCGTCACCATCGCCACCGGCAGCAACGGCCTCACCCTGTCCGGCACGATCGGCAACACCGGCGGGATCAGCAAGACCGGCAGCGGCAATCTGATCCTGACCGGCACCAACCTCTATCAGGGTGGCACGACGCTCAATGCCGGCACCATCACGGTCGGCACCAACGGCGCGCTGGGCACCGGCGGGCTGACCATGGCCGGCGGCACCACGCTGGCTGCGGGCGCGAACAATCTCGTGCTGGGCAATGCCATTGTCACCGAGGGGGCCGGCACCATTGCCACTGGCGACAACACGCTGACGCTCAGCGGCGTCATCTCCGGCGGCGGCAGCATCGTCAAGCGGGGCGGCGCCGGCAACACCAACGCGACGACGCTCGGCAATCTGATCCTGACCGGTGCCAACAGCTTCACCGGTGGCATCGACTTCCAGCAGGGCACGCTGACCATCGGCAACAGCAGCGCGCTGGGCACCGGCACGCTGGCCTACAACGGCCAGGGCACCCGCGTGATTTCGGGCGTGGACAATCTGGTCATCGCCAACGCCATCTCGCTGGGCAGCAACAACACGCTGAACAACCCGTGGGATGTGCAGGGCTTCACCACCACGCTGAACGGTACGATTTCGGGCGCGGGTGCCTTTGCCAAGTTCGGCAGCGGCACGCTGATCCTGGGCGGCAGCAACAGCTATCAGGGCGGCACCGATGTGCTGGGCGGCACCGTGCAGGTGGGCAGCAACAGCGCGCTCGGCACCGGCGGAGTCAATCTGCGTGCCGGCACCACGCTGAAGGCGGGCGCGGCAAATCTGTCGCTGGCCAACGCCGTGGCGACCAACGTCGGCACCGAAACCATCGACACCCAGGGTTTCAGCTTCACCCTTGGCGGCGTCATCAGCGGGGCCGGCACGATCCGCAAGACCGGCAGCGGCAACCTGATCCTGTCGGGCAGCAACAGCTTCACCGGCGGTACCAACCTCACCGCCGGCCGCCTGACGGTGACGAACAACAACAGCATCGGCACCGGCACGCTGACCACCACCGGCGGCACCACGCTGCAGGCCGGCATCGGCCCCAACGCGGCGACGATCAGCCTGGGCAATGCCATTTCGCTGGGCGCTGGCACCACCACCATCGATCTGCAGGGCACCTCGCTGCTCTATGCCACCAACGCGCAGGTCATCTCCAACGGCACCACCCTAACGCTGAACGGCGTGATCAGCGGTGGCGGCACGCTGCGGGTCGATCCGGGCGTGCTCGTGCTCAATGGCGTCAACAGCTACAGTGGCGGCACCACCATTGATCCTTTCACCGTGGTCAACCCCGGCACGGACAGCGCCTTTGGTACGGGCGCCATCAGCATGGGCGCGTCTGCAGGCATCCTCAACACCAGTGGTGCGACCCGCACCCTGGCCAACAACATCAGCGGTTCGGGCATGATGTTCGGCGGCGCGGCCGGCAACGACCTCACGCTCAATGGCACGATCAGCGGCAGCAATCTCAACAAGCTTGGCGCTGACACGCTGACCCTGAACGGCACCAACAGCTACACCGGCACCACCACCCTCTATGGCGGCAACATCACGGTGGGCACCAACAGCGCGCTGGGCACCAGCCAGCTGGCCAGCGTCGAGGCTGGCCTTGGCAACCGCCTGACCGCCGGCACCACCGGCCTGACGCTGGGCAACGCCATCAGCATCGGCAGCAATGTGCTGGAAGTTGCGAGCGGCAGCGGCACCTTCACGCTGAACGGCGTGATCGGCGGCGCCGGTGCGCTGACCAAGATCGACAGCGGCAATCTGGTGCTGAACCGCGCCAATGGCTACGCCGGCGGCACCAACCTGAACGCCGGCACCATCACCGTTGGCAACAACAGCGCGCTGGGCACCGGCACGCTGGCGATGGCCGGCGGCACGACGCTGGCCGCCGGCGCGAACAACCTCAACATCGGCAACGCGGTCACCACCGCGGGCGTCGACACCATCGCCACCGGCAGCAACAGCCTCACCATGTCCGGCGTGATTTCGGGCAATGGTTCGCTGAGCAAGACCGGTTCTGGCAATCTGATCCTGTCGGGCAGCAATGGTTACACAGGCGGCACGGCGCTGACCGCCGGCACGCTGACGGTGACCAACAACAACAGCATCGGCACGGGCACGCTGACGACCACCGGCGGCACCACGCTGCAGGCCGGTCTCACCAACAACGGCGCGGTCATCGCCCTTGCCAACGCGGTCGTGCTGGGCGCCGGCACCACCACGGTGGACGTGCTGGGCAACGGCAAGACCTATAATTCCGATGGCACCACCACCACCTCCGGCACGACGCTCACCCTGGGCGGCGTGGTCAGCGGCGCTGGCGCGCTCAACGTCGCCGGCCTGGGCAACATCGCCCTGAATGGCGCCAACAGCTACAGCGGCGGCACCACGCTGGGTTTTGCCAGCACGGCCTTCGTGGGCAGTGACAGCGCGTTCGGCACCGGCAATGTCACCCTGAATCTGGCGGCCGGCATCTTCAACAACAGCGGCGCCATCCACACGCTGGCCAACAATCTGACGCTGACCAGCGCGGCCTATTTCGGCGGCACCACCGGCAGCAACCTCACCCTGAACGGCACGCTGAGCGGGGCTGGCGGTGTCACCAAGTTCGGCCCCAACACGCTGACCCTGAACGCGGCCAACAGCTATGGCGATGCCACGTCGCTGTTTGGCGGCACCATTGCCGTGGGCAACAACACAGCGCTGAGCAGCGGCACGCTGACGATGGCGGGCGGCACCACGCTGGTCGCCGCCACCAGCGGGCTGACCGTCGCCAACAGCATCTTCATGCAGAACAATGCCAACCTCGATTCGGGGGCGGGCGTGTTCACGCTGTCCGGCCCGATCAGCGGCAATGGCGGCTTCACCAAGCAGGGCAGCGGCGAGCTGATCCTGACGGGCAACAGCAGCATCACCGGCGCTTCGACCGTCACCACCGGCACGCTCAGCGTCAACGGCACGCTGAGCAACGCCAGCCTGGCGCTGGGCGTCAACAGCGGCGCCACCCTGAATGGCACCGGCACCATCGCCGGCACCGCCACCCTGGCCGATGGTGCCACGCTGAAGGTCGGCGGTTCGGGCAATGGCCTGTTCACCCTGGGCAACCTCACCCTGTCGAACGGCAGCTTCGTCAATTTCGATCTGGGTGCGGCCAACGTGCTGGGCGGCCCGCTGAACGACCGCGTGGTCGTCAACGGCAATCTGGTGCTCGATGGTCTGCTGAACGTCAGCCAGAGCAGCGGCGGCGGCGCGGCCTTCACGCTCGGCATCTACAATCTGTTCAGCTACAACACGCTCACCAACAACGGGCTGGATGTGAACAGCCTGGCCAACGGCCTGACCGGCAGTGTCCAGATCAACAGCCTGGCCAAGCAGGTGAACCTGGTGGTCGCCGGCCCGAACAGCGTCGTGCTGAACTGGGATGGCACCGATTACACCGGCATCGTGCCGCCGGGCCAGCCGCTCGGCCAGGGTGGCAGCGGCGTGTGGAACGCCACCAACACCAACTGGACCGGGCAGGCCCCGGGCGAGATCAACGCCACCTGGCAGAACAACGCCGTCGGCATCTTCGGCGGCCTGGGTGCCACCATCACCGTGGCCGACAATTTCACCTTTGGCGGCCTCGGCTTCCAGGCTGACAATTATGTGCTGATCGGCAGTGGCAGCCTGAACACCAACGCCGCCACCGGCAGCTTCATCGCGGTGGATCCGGGCCTGACGGCACGCATCGACACCAGCATTGGCGGCACCGGTTCGCTGTCGAAGCAGGGCAGCGGCACGCTGATCCTGGGCGGCAACAACAGCCTCAGCGGCAATGTGCTGCTGACCGGCGGCACCATCGCCATCACCAACAACAACGCACTCGGCACCGGCACGCTGGTGACCAGCGACGGCACCACGCTTCGCGTTGGCACCGCGGCCGGGCAGGGCCCGATCACGCTGGGCAACGCCGTCGCGGTGACCGGCAACCTCGCCATTGCCATGAACGGCAATGCCGGCAGCGTCACCCCGCAGGGTGTGCTCACGCTGAATGGCAATGATCTGACGCTGAACGGCGCCGTGAGCGGCACCGGTTCAATCACCGCGTCGGGCCTCGGCCGCCTGACGCTCAATGGCAACAACAGCTACAGCGGCGGCACCAACGTCAACTTCGCCGCCCTCTATGTCGGCAGCGACACGGCGCTGGGCACGGGCGCGGTCGCGGTTGGCACCGGTTATCTGGGCAATGCCAGTGGCGCCACCCGCACGCTGGCCAACAATATCGGCATCGCCACCACGCTGACCGTGCTGGGCCCCGACAATCTGGTGCTGAACGGCGTGATTTCGGGCAATGGTGAGCTGGTCAAATCGACGGCGAGCACGCTCACCCTGAATGGTGCCAACAGCTTCAGCAACGGCGTTCAGTTCAACGGCGGCACCATCATCGTCGGCAACAATGCGGCGCTGGGCACCGGCGCGCTGTCGGTGAACAGCTTCCTGCCGACAACGCTGGCAGCCGGCACCAACGGCGTCACGCTGGGCAACAGCATCGCCCTGCTGGGCAGCAGCCTGCTGACGGTGGACAGCCAGGTGGCGAGCTTCACCCTGTCGGGCGTGATCTCGGGCTCGGGCGCGCTGACCAAGACCGGCAGCGGCAACCTCGTGCTGAATGGCAACAATGGCTACACCGGCGGCACCACGCTGGCGGCCGGCACCATCACGGTTGGCGCCAATTCGGCGCTGGGCACCGGGGCGCTGGGCATGGCGGGCGGCACGACGCTGGCCGCCGGCGCCAACAATCTGACGGTTGCCAACGCCATCACCACCGCGGGTGTGGGCACCATTGACACTGGCGCCAACAGCCTGACCCTGTCGGGCGTGATCGCCGGCAATGGCTCGCTGAGCAAGACCGGCAGCGGCAACCTGATCCTCTCCGGGGTCAACAGCTACCAGGGCGGCACCGCTCTGACGGCAGGCACCATCACCGTCACCAACAACGCCGCGCTCAGCACCGGCGGTCTGGTGATGTCGGGCGGCACGACGCTGGCGGCCGGCGCGAACAACCTCACCCTTGCCAACGCCATCACCACGCAGGGTGTCGGCACGGTGGACACTGGCGCCAACACGCTCATCCTGTCGGGCGGCATCACCGGTGCCGGTTCGATCGCCAAGGTGGGCAGCGGCACGCTGGTTCTGAACAGCGCCAACAGCTACACCGGCGGCACCGCCCTCAATGCCGGCATCATCAGCATCGGCAACGGCGGCGCGCTGGGCACCGGCGCGCTCACCATGGCTGGCGGCACCACGCTGCTGGCCAACAGCAATGGCCTCAGCGTCGGCAATGCCATCGCCACGCTGGGCATCGGCACCATCGACACCGGCAGCAACAGCCTGACATTGGGCGGCGTGATTTCGGGCGCGGGTTCGATCGCCAAGATCGGTTCGGGCAATCTGCTGCTCAATGGTGCCAACAGCTACCAGGGCGGCACGGCGCTGAATGCCGGCACCATCACCGTCGGCAACAACAGCGCCCTGGGCAGCGGCCTCGTCACCATGGCGAACGCCACCACGCTGGCGGCGGGCGCCAACAATCTGGTGGTGGGCAACGCCTTCAGCATCGGCAATGCGACGGTTGATACCGGCACCAACAATTTCACCCTGTCGGGCAATGTCGGCGGTGCCGGCCTGCTCAGCAAGGTGGGCAGTGGCAACCTGATCCTGTCGGGCAACAACAGCTACAGCGGCGGCACCAACCTTACCGCCGGCAGCCTGACGGTGACGAACAGCAACAGCATCGGCACCGGCACGCTGGCCGTGGCCGGCGGCACCACCGTCCTGGCCGGCGCCACCCCGAACGGTTCGGCGGTGATCACGCTGGGCAATGCCGTCACCCTGGGCAGCGGCACCGGCACCTTCGGTCTGCAGGGCAACGCCACCAGCTACGGCATCGACACCACGGTCACCACCAACGGTACCACGTTGACCCTGAACGGCGCGGTGAGCGGCGCCGGTGCGCTGGCCGTAACCGGGGCGGGCAAGATCATCCTGAATGGCGCCAACAGCTACGGCGGCGGCACCAGCCTGGGCAATCAGGTGGCCGCCTTTGCCGGCACCGACACGGCGTTCGGCACCGGCACCATCACGATGGCCAGCTCGGCCAGCATCCTGAACATCAGCGGCAGCACCCGCACGCTGGCCAACGGCATCGTGCTGAACGCCAGCGCTTTGTTCGGCGGTGTCGCCGGCAATGATCTGGTGCTCAACGGCACGATCAGCGGCCCGGGCAATCTGTTCAAGCTGGGCACCGATACGCTCACGCTGAACGGCAACAACAGCTATGCGCTGGGCACCCTTTTCTATGGCGGCACCATCACGGTTGGCACCAACACGGCGCTGGGCACCGGCACGCTGTTCTCGATCGACGGCGGCCTCGGCAACCGTCTGACTGCGGGCACCAGCGGCCTGGTGCTGGCCAATGCCATCGATCTCACCGGCCCGACCCTGCAGATCGATAGCGGCACCGGCAATTTCACGCTGAACGGCGTGATCGCCAATGTCGGCGGCCTGTCCAAGATCGGCAGCGGCAATCTGGTGCTGAACGGTGCCAATCTCTATGGCGGCGGCACGGCGATCACCGCCGGCACCGTCACCGTGGGCAGCAACACGGCGCTGGGTACCGGCACTGTCACCATGGCAAACGGCACCACGCTGGCCAACAACACCAACAACCTGGTCGTGGCCAACGCCTTCAGCATCGGCAACGCCACCGTGGACACTGGCGCCAACCGCTTCACGCTTTCGGGCGCGATCGCCGGCGCGGGCCAACTCACCAAGGCCGGCAGCGGCACTTTGGTGCTGAACGGCGCCAACGCCTATACCGGCGGCACCGCGCTCACCGCCGGCACCATCATCATCGGCACCAACAGCGCACTGGGCACCGGCACGCTGGCCATGGCCGATGGCACCACGCTGTCGTCTGGCGTCTCCGGGCTGGTGGTTGGCAACGCGGTCGCGCTGACCGGCCGTGACACGATCAACACCGGCGATGGCACGCTTACCCTGAATGGCGTCATCTCGGGCAGCGGCACGCTGGTGAAGACCGGCGGCGCCAACAGCAACAATGCCACGGTGCTGGGCAACCTCGTCCTCAACGGTGCCAACAGCTTCACCGGCGGCATCGATCTGCAGCAGGGCACCATCATTGTTGGCAACAACACGGCGCTGGGCACCGGCACGCTGGCCTACAACGGCCAGGGCACGCGGGTGATCTCGGGTGTCAACAACCTGGTCATCGCCAACGCCATTTCGCTGGGTGCCAACAACAGCTTCAACAACCCGTGGGACACGCAGGGTTTCACCACGACCCTGAATGGCACCATTTCGGGGGCGGGCGCCTTTGCCAAGTTCGGCACCGGCACGCTGATCCTGGGCGGCAACAACAGCTACAGCGGCGGCACTGATCTGCTGGCTGGCGCCGTGCAGGTGGGCACCAACACCGCGCTGGGCACCGGCAACCTCAACATGCGCGCCGGCACCACGCTGCGGGCAGGGGCTGACACGCTGACGCTGGCCAACACGATCAGCACCAACGCCGGCACCGAAACGGTTGACACGCAGGGCTTCACCCTCACGCTGGGCGGCGTCATCAGCGGCGCCGGCACCATCAGCAAGATGGGCAGCGGCAACCTGATCCTGACCGGCAGCAACAGCTACAGCGGCGGCACCAGCCTCACCGCCGGCCGCCTGACGGTGACCAACAACAACAGCATCGGCACCGGCACGCTGACGACCAGCGGCGGCACCACGCTGCAGGCCGGCATCGGCCCGAACGCGGCGCCGGTCACGCTGGCCAATGCGATCGCGCTGGGCGCCGGCGTCACCGGCATCAACCTGCAGGGCAGCGGTGCAAGCTACCTGCCCGACTCGTCCGTGACGACCAACGGCACGACGCTGACGCTGAATGGCGTGATCAGCGGCACCGGCGCCTTGTCGCTGACCGGAGCTGGCAAGCTGTTCCTGAACGGTGCCAATAGCTACAGCGGTGGCACCACCCTCGCAGACGGGACGACCGTCTATGTCGGCAGCGATACCGCGCTGGGCACCGGCACCGTGACGATGCAGGGCGTCTCGGCCGTGCTCAACAGCAGCGGCGGCACCCGCACCCTGGCCAACAGTATCAGCATCAGCGGTACGGGCGGTCTCTTCGGCGGCACGGCTGGCAACGACCTCGTGCTGAACGGCGTCGTGAGCGGCACCCAGCTGTTCAAGTTGGGCGCGGACACGCTCACCCTGAACGGCGCCAACCTTTACAGCGGCGGCACGCAGCTTTCTGGCGGCACCATCGTCGTTGGCAGCAACACCGCGCTGGGCACCGGCCTGTTGACCTCCAGCAACAATAGCCTTGGCAACCGCCTGACCGCCGGCACGTCCGGCCTGGTGCTGGCCAACGCCGTTTCGATCAGCAGCGGCACGCTGGAAATTGACAGCGGCACCGGCGTGTTCACGCTGAACGGCGCGATCAGCGGGGCTGGCGCGCTGGCCAAGCTGAACAGCGGCAATCTGGTGCTGAACGGCGCTTCCAGCTACGGCGGCGGCACGGCGATCAACGCCGGCACCGTTACCGTTGGCAACAACACGGCGCTGGGCACCGGCCTTGTCACCATGGCGGGCGGCACCACGCTGGCCAACAATGCCAACAACCTGGTCGTCGCCAATGCCTTCAGCATCGGCAATGTCACGGTGAACACCGGCGCCAACAATTTCACCCTGTCGGGCAATGTCGGCGGCACCGGCCTGCTCACCAAGGTGGGCAGCGGCAACCTGATCCTGTCGGGCAGCAACAGCTACAGCGGCGGCACCAACCTCACCGCCGGCGGCCTGACGGTGACGAACAGCAACAGCATCGGAACCGGCACGCTCACCACCACGGGCGGCACCACGCTGATCGTTGGCACCGCAACCGGGGCCAACACGGCGGTCACGCTGGCCAATGCCATCGTGCTGGGGGCTGGCAACACCAGCATCAACCTGCAGGGCAGCACGCTCAGCTACGTCGTCGACTCGTCCGTTTCGACCAACGGCGCGGCGCTGACGATCGGCGGCAGCATCAGCGGCGCGGGCGGTCTGGTGACCACCAGCTTCGGTACGCTCACCCTGAATGGCGACAACCTCTATCAGGGCGGCACGCAGCTCGGCGCCCGGACGGCGCTTTATGTGGGCACCAACACGGCGGCCGGCACCGGCACCATCACGCTGGGTGATTTTGCCGGCCTGCTGAACGCCAGCGGCGCCACCCGCACGCTGGCCAATGCCATCGTCCTGTCGGGCGATCCGGGCATCGTGGGCGGCCTTGCCGGCAACGACATCGTGCTGAACGGGGTGGTGAGCGGCGCGGGCCAGCTCTACAAGCTGGGCCAGAACACGCTGACGCTGAACGGCAGCAACAGCACGACCAACCGCATCTACCTCGCGGCCGGCACCATCACGGTGGGCAACAACAATGCGCTGGGCACCGGCCTGCTGGAAGCCGATGGCCAATATGGCCTGGGCAACCGCCTGACCGCTGGCACCAGCGGCCTGGTGATTGCCAACAACGTGCTGCTGTCCAACGCGGTGAACCTAGCGGTGGGCAGCGGTGCGGGTGTGTTCACCCTTGCCGGCACGATCAGCGGCAGCGGCGGCATCAGCAAGCAGGATGCCGGCAACCTGGTGCTGAACGGCGCCAACAGTTACAGCGGCGGCACTGCGGTCACCGCCGGCACTGTCACCGTTGGCACCAACACGGCGCTGGGCACCGGCCTTGTCACCATGGCGAACGGCACCACGCTGGCCAACAACGCCAACAATCTGGTCGTGGCCAACGCCTTCAGCATCGGCAACGCCACCGTGGCCACCGGCGCCAACAACTTCACGCTTGCGGGCGTGATCGGCGGCACCGGCCAGCTGACCAAGACCGGCAGCGGCACGCTGATCCTGAACGGCGCCAACAGCTACAGCGGTGGCACCGCGCTGAATGCCGGCACCATCCGTGTCGGCACCAACAACGCGCTGGGCACCGGCGCGCTGGCGATGGCGGCGGGCACTGTGTTGCAGGCCGGCGCGGCCAACCTCAGCCTTGGCAACGCCATCGGCATGGCCGGCGGCGCCACGGTTGACGTGAATGGCCAGGTTCTGACCCTGGGCGGCGTCATCTCCGGCACCGGCCCGCTGGCGGTGATCGACAGCCAGTCGCTGACCGGCGATGCGCTCATCCTCACCGGCTTGAACACCTATACCGGCGGCACTTTGGTCACCGGCAGCACGGTGCAGGTCAGCCAGAATGCCAATCTTGGCAACAATGCCGGCGGCATCACCCTGGTGGGCAGCACCCTGCGCACCACGGCCAGCTTCGCCACCGATCGCAGCGTCACGCTGGGCACCGGCGGCGGCAGCGTCGATGTTGCCGCGGGCACCACGCTCACCACAACCGGCGTGTTCAGCGGCTCCAGCCTGACCAAGCTGGGCGGCGGCACGCTCGCGCTGAACGCGGCCAACAGCTTCACCGGCGGCACGGCGCTGAATGCCGGCACCATCGCGGTGGGCAACAACAGCGCGCTGGGCACCGGGGCGCTGGCCATGGCGGGTGGCACCACGCTGCTTTCCGGCGCTGATGGCCTGGTGCTGGCCAACGCGATCAGCACGGCCGGCATCGGCACGGTCGATACCGCCGCCAACACGCTGACGCTGAACGGCGTCATCTCCGGCGCCGGTTCGATCAGCAAGGCCGGCACCGGCACGCTGGTCGTCAATGGCAGCAACAGCCACAGCGGCGGCACCGCGCTCACCGCCGGCACGCTCCAGGTTGGCAGCAATGCCGCGCTGGGCACCGGCACGCTGACGATGACCGGCGGCACCACCCTGGTGGCCGGCACCACCGGCCTGACGACGGGCAATGCCATCGCGCTGCTCGGCGACGTCACGGTGAACAGCGGCGCCAGCCCGGCCACCTACACGCTGTCGGGCGTCATTTCGGGCGTCGGCGGCATCACCAAGCAGGGCAGCGGCCTCCTCTCCGTCAGCGGTGCCAGCAGCTACACCGGGGCCACCACGGTGGCGGCCGGCACCCTGAACGTGACCGGCAGCCTCACCTCGGCCGTCACGGTCAATTCGGGTGCGGCGATCACCGGCACCGGAACCGTGGGCGCGCTCAGCGTGCTGGCGGGCGGCGCGGTCAGCCCGGGCGTGCCGGGTACGACCGGCACCGCCACCCTCACTGTCACCGGCGCGGCGTCGCTGGCCGGCACCTACACGGCCCATGTGGTTCCCAATGCCAATGATCGCATCACCGCTGGCGGTGCGCTCAGCGTGGGCGGCGCGCTGGCCGTGGCGCCGACTGGCGTCTTCAGCCAGTTCAACCAGACGTTCACCGTGGCCAGCGGTGCCAGCCGCACCGGCAGCTTCGCCACCGTCACCGGCCTCGATCAGTTCGGCATCCCGTTTGCCCCGGTGGTCGATTACACGTCCACGCTGGTGAATATCCGCCTGGCGCCGCAGAGCCTCGAACTGCTTGGCAACCGCTTCGGCGGCATCGATGGCAACCCGCTGGAAGTGGCCCGCGCCTTCGACCGTGCGGTGGCCGCCGGCTACAACCCGCAGGCGTTCTTCAACGTCTATGCCAGCGCGGCGGGCGGCACCCTGGCCACCACGCTGCGCCAGATGTCGGGCGAACAGCGCGCCACCGAACGCCGGGTCGTGCTGGAAGGCAACCGCATCATCCGCGAAACCGCGCTGGATCGCCTGAACCTCGGTCTGGCCTCGATGGCCGGCCAGCAGGTCAGCACCGGCGACGGCGACCGCCAACTCACCTTCTGGCTGCGCGGTGCGGGTTCGTGGGGCAAGACCCAGAGCGGCGGCGCCGCCACCGGCTTCCGCACCGAACAGGCCGGCCTGCTCACCGGTATCGACATGACGCAGAACAAGATCACCGTTGGCGGCATGTTCCACTACACCACCACCAACATCGATTTCTCGGTGCTGGGTGGGAGCAGCCGGGTCGAAAGCGTTGGCGGCAGCATCTATGCCGGCTATCGCGGTGACAGCGGCCCGGTGATCAATGCTGGCGTCAGCCTTGCCGGCACCCGCAACACCGGCAACCGCGCCATCACGCTGGCCAGCTTCGCGCAGACGCTGTCGGGCACCACGGTGGGCAACAGCGCCCAGGGCTTCTTCGAACTGGGCTGGGATCTGGCGAAGTCGGCCGACACCAAGGTCGAACCCTTCGCCCGCCTCGCCCAGGTCCGGGTCAACAGCAATGCCCTGGCCGAAGCCGGCGCCGTCGCCGCGCTCACGGCCGGCAAGCAGAGCTATGACATCACCGTGACCAACCTTGGTCTGCGCGGCGTCACCACGGCCGGCAACATCGGCCTGCACGGCAGTGCCTCGTGGCAGCGCACCACCGGCGATACCGCAGCGGCGACGCTGATCGGCATCGCGGCGGTGGGCCAGCAGAGCCTGATCCGTTCGGTGCCGATCGATCGCAACGCGCTGAACCTGCAGGCCGGCGCCAGCGTCAACCTGTCGGACAAGATCCGCCTCGGTATCGACTATTCGGGTCTCTATGGCAGCCGCACCAAGGATCATGGCGCCCGCGCCACCCTGAACGTCGCCTTCTGATCCGGGCGGCGCCCACCGGGCTGAACTGGAACGGCGGTCCCACAAGGGGCCGCCGTTTCCGTGTGGGGCCATCCTCTGTGTGACGACCTGCCACACAAGGGAGGCGCAGCGGCACCGCCCGCATGCCATTGACCGGCTGGCCTTGGCCTTCCTATCGGAACCCGCATGACCGCTCTTGCCAATTTCATGTCCGACAACGCCGCCGCGCCCTGCCCGGAGGTGGTGGCCGCGATCAGCGCCGCCGCCCCGGCCCAGAACGCCGGCTATGACGCTGATGACTGGTCAAAGCGGCTGGACGCGCTGTTCGCCGGCCTGTTTGGGCGCGACTGCATGGCGCTGCCGGTGAGCACCGGCACGGCGGCCAATGCACTGGCGCTGGCCTGCCTGGTGCCGGCCTGGGGCGCGGTGGCCTGCCACAGTGAAGCCCATGTCCATGTCGATGAATGCGGCGCGCCGGAATTCTTCACTGGCGGTGCCAAGCTGCTGCTGTGCCCGGGCGATCACGGCAAGCTGACCCCGGCCGGCATCGACAAGGCGCTGGCCAGCCATCGCGGCGATGTGCACCAGGTGCAGCTGGGCGCGCTGTCGATCACCCAGGCCACCGAATGCGGCACGGTCTACACGGCGGCGGAGGTGGCAGCGCTCGCCGCCCACGCCAGCGCCCGTGGCTGGAAACTGCACATGGACGGTGCGCGCTTCGCCAATGCCGTGGCCGCGCTGGGCTGCGCGCCGGCCAACATGGTGGCCGGGCTTGATGCCCTCAGCTTTGGCTGCATCAAGAATGGCGGCATGACCGCCGAGGCGCTGGTGCTGTTCGATCTGGCGCTGGCCGATCAGCTGCGCTGGCGCCGCAAGCGCGCCGGGCAGATGCCATCCAAGGGCCGTTTCAACGCCGCCCAGATCATCGCCATGGTGGAAAACGGCGTGTGGCTGCGCAATGCCCGTGCCGCCAACGCTGGCGCGCAGGCGCTGGCCGCAGCGGCCGCGTCCCGCCTGCTCCACCCGGTGGAGGCCAATGAAGTGTTCGTGCAGCTGAACCCCGATGAGCCGGAGCGGCTGCGCCAGCAGGGCTTCCTGTTCTATGACTGGGGGGACGCCGGCTCCAACGAAGCGCGGCTGGTGGTGAGCTGGGACACGCCGCCGGCCCAGATCGAAGCGCTGGCGCGCGCGCTGGCGCAGGGCTGATGGCGACGGCGGCACCCCGGGCGACGCCGGCAGCACCGCAGGCCGCCGGCTTCACCCCGCTGGCCTGGTTCGCCTTCATCGTCTGCACCGCCATCTGGGGCAGCACCTGGTTTGTCATCCGCACCCAGTTGGGAGCGGTGCCGCCGAGCTGGTCCGTCACCTGGCGCTTCACGCTGGGCGCGGCGGTGATGTTCGCTTTGTGCCTGTTCAAGGGCAAATCGCTGCGGCTGACGGCGCGGCAGCACGGTTTTGCGCTGCTGGTGGCGGTGTCGCAGTTCGTGCTGAATTTCAACCTCGTCTATCGCTCCGAACAATATCTGGCCTCCGGCCTTGTCAGCCTCACCTTTGCCTTCCTGCTGGTCGCCAACACCGGCCTGTCGGCGCTGTTCCTGGGCACGCGGGTCAGCGCGCGCTTCATGGTCGGCAGCGCCATCGGGCTGGCCGGGGTCGCCCTGCTGTTCGCGCCCGATCTGGCCAAACCCGGCGGTGTCCACATGGGCCTGGGCCTGGCGCTGGCCTTTGGCGGGGTGCTTTCGGCCAGCATCGCCAATGTGCTGCAGGCCACGCCCGCCGGCCGCGCCATGCCGCTGGAGCCGGGTCTGGCCTGGGCCATGGCCTGGGGCGCGTTGATCGACGGCGGCGTAGCCTGGATCGCGTCTGGCCCGCCGGTGATCTCCACCGCGCCGGCCTATCTTGCCGGCCTTGCCTATCTGGGCATTGCCGCCTCGGCGGTGGCGTTCAGCCTCTATTACATCCTGATCCGCGCGGTCGGCGCCGGGCAGGCGGCGTGGAACGGCGTGGTGGTGCCGGTGGTGGCGATGGCGCTGTCCACCCTGCTGGAAAATTATCAGTGGAGCCTGACGGCGGTTGCCGGCCTGGCGCTGGCGCTGCTGGGCCTTGGCATTGCGCTGAAGGCCAAGGCGGCACAATCGTAAAGTCCATTAGGGAACTGCCCTGATATCGCTGCCGCCCCGGCCTGCCATGATGGCGCAGGAGGTGGGCCATGAAGACGATTCTGGTGCATATCGAAGGCGATTCCGGGCAGGAGGCGCGGCTGCAGGCGGCGTTTGATCTGGCGCGGGCTTGCGGCGGCCATCTCGTCTGCCTCGCCGTGCTGCCCTATGCCGCCTATGCGCTGGGCGATCCCGCGATGGGTGCCTTTCCGGTGACCACGCTGATCGATGCCATCGAGGCACGGCGGCGGGACGAACGCAGCGCCACCGAAACCCGGCTGCGCGCGGAAGGCCTGAGCTGGGAATGGCACAGCGCCGATGGCGACGCCAGCGAGCGGCTGGCGGACTATGCCAGGCTGGCCGATGTGGTGGTGATGAGCGCCGGGCCGTTCCCGCACCAGGCCGCGCTGCAATTGGGGTTGACCGGCGATGTCGTGCTGCGTGCGCCGGCACCGGTGCTTGCCGTGCCCGGCGATGGCTCCGGCCCTCACGCCGGCCTTGCCGTGGCCGGCCCCGCCCTCGTCTGCTGGGATGGCGGGCAGGAGGCGGCTGCCGCGATGCGCGCGGCGCTGCCGCTGCTGGCGCTGGCCGAAAGCGTCACCCTGCTGACGGTGGCGGAAAAGGACACGCCGTTCACCGCGCAGGCGGCGGCCATCTTCCTGTCACGCCACGGCGTTCATGCCGATGTGCTGGAACGCGAACGCGGCAGCGCGGCCATTGCCGACATCATCCGCAGCGTTGCCATCGAACGCGGTGCCAGCCTGATCGTGCAGGGTGCCTATGGCCACAGCCGCGCCCGGCAGATGCTGTTCGGCGGGGTGACGCGCAGCCTGCTGGCCGACGCGCCTTTGCCCCTGCTGATCGCGCACTGAGGCCTTACGCCGCCTTCGGCAGGCGCTGCGCCAGCCGCCACAATTTTTCCGGCGTGCACGGCATTTCCACCTGATGCCCATCCAGCGCATCGATGATGGCATTCACCACCGAAGGCATGGCGCCGATGGTGCCGGCCTCCCCGCAGCCCTTCACGCCCAGCGGGTTGGTGGGGGAGGGGGTGTTCAGCGTTTCGAAGGCCACGGCCGGCGGCATCACGTCGGCGCGCGGGATGCCGTAATCCATGAAGCTGCCGGTGATCAGCTGGCCGGCATCATCATAGACGATATCTTCGATCACCGCCTGACCCAGGCCCTGCGCGATGCCGCCGTGGATCTGGCCTTCCACCAGCATCGGGTTCACCAGCACGCCGAAATCATCAACGAGGCTGTAGCGGGTGACGGCGATGCGGCCGGTGTCCGGATCCAGCTCCACCTCGGCGATGTGGCAACCGTTGGGGAAGGTGGGCGCGGGCTTGGCCTCGGGCGTGGTGTAGCGGCTGCGGCCGTCGAGCGCGCCGGGGTGGCGGCTGGCCAGCTCGGCCCAGCTCAGTGTCGCGTTACTGCTGCGCGCCTTGAACAGGCCATCGGCATAATCGACATCGCTGCCCAGATCGGCTGCGGCCAGCGCGGTGCCGCGCGCGATCATGTCGTCGGCACACACCAGCACGGCGCCGCCGCCAAAGGCCATCGATCGCGAACCGCCGGTGCCGCCGCCCACATCCATGCGCGACGTGTCGCCCTGCACGATGCGGATCTGCTCCATCGGCACGCCCAGCTTTGCCGCCGCCACCTGGGCATAGGCGGTCTCGTGGCCTTGGCCGTTGGATTGGGTGCCCACCGACATCTCAATGGTGCCATCGGCCGACACGCGCACCTGGGCATGTTCCTCGGTGCCGCCGCCGCCGGCGATTTCCACATAATAGGCCATGCCGCGGCCCAGCCGCTTGCCACGGCGCGCGGCATCGGCCTTGCGGGCAGCGAAGCCGGCCCAATCCGCCACCTGCTTGGCACGTTCCAGCACCGCCGGGAAATTGCCGATGTCGAAGGTGAGGCCCAAGCCGTTGGCGTGCGGCAGCTCGGCCGGCAGCAGCAGGTTCTTTGCCCGCATCTCGTCCACCGGCACGCCGATTTCGCGGGCGGCGGCTTCGATCAGCCGCTCCATGATATAGGCTGATTCGGGCCGGCCGGCGCCGCGATAGGCATCGACGGGCGTGGTGTTGGTCATCACGCCGTGCACCAGATTGTGGATGGCCGGGATGCGATAGACGCCGCCCATGATGCGGCCGCCGGCCATCGTCTGGATCGCCGGGCCGAACTGCGCCTGATAGGCGCCCAGATCCGACCAGGTTTCCACCTTGAGGGCGAGGATCCGGCCCTCCTTGTCCAGCGCCAGCGCTGCCTCGCTCTCCATGGCGCGGCCGTGCGTGTCGGTCTGGAAGGCGTCACCGCGCTCCCCGGTCCATTTCACCGGCTTGCCCAGATCGCGGGCGGCGTGCAGCACCAGCGCATATTCGGGGTAGAGGAAACTCTTCATGCCAAAGCCGCCGCCGACATCGTGGGTGACGACGCGCACCTGTTCCGGCGGCACGTTGAGGATGGATTTGGCCAACTCGCGGCGCATGGAGGTGACACCCTGGCTGCCGGTGGTGAGCGTGAAGCCTTCGCCATCGGCATATTCGCCGAGCGCGGCGCGCACCTCCATCGAAGTGGGGGCGACCCGGTTCTGGATGATGCGCAGGCGCGTCACATGCGCGGCAGCGGCCAAGGCGGCTTCGGCGGCAGCGCCGTCACCCACCTGCCAATCGAACAGCGTGTTGGAACCGGCGGCTTCCCAGATCACGGCAGCGCCCGGCGCGGTGGCGGCGGCGATGCTGGCGACGGCGGGCAGTTCCTCATAATCCACCCACACCGCTTCGGCGCCGGCGCGGGCGGCCTCGCGGCTGTCGGCCACGATGAAGGCCACGCCGTCACCCACGAAGCGCACCACGCCATCGGCGAGCAGCACGCGCGGCGTCTTCACCTCGCCCGACAGTGGCACCAGGCAGGGGATCGGGCCGTAACCGGCGACATCCTTGTGGGTATAGACGGCCACGACGCCGGGGATTTCCAGCGCTGCCGACGTGTCGATGCCGGTGATGCGGGCGTGGGCGTGCGGGCTGCGCAGCGTGACGCCATAGAGCATGCCGGGGCGCGACAGATCGTCGGTGTAGCGGCCCTGGCCGGTCAAGAGGCGTGCGTCCTCGACGCGGGTGATCGATTGGCCGGTGCCGAACTTCATTGCGCAATCTCCTCAAGGCAGGCCGCAAGCCCGGCGTGATAATCGGGGTATTTCAGGCAAGTGCCAAGCTGCCTTTTCATGCGGCCGTTGGCCACGCGTCGGCATTCGGCATAAAAGGCGCGGCCCATGGGTGAAAGCTGGGCCTGATCGAGCGGGATGAGCGGGGCGGGTTCCTGCCCGATCAGCCGCGCCGCGGCCGCGGTGACGGCTTCGCCCGGCGCCGGCAGATCATCGGCGATGTTGAAAATGCCGGCCGGGCCGCCCGCCATGCTGGCCAGCACCGCGCCGGCAATATCATCAACATGGATGCGGCTGAACACATGGCCCGGCAGATCGATGCGCGCCACCGGCCCGGCGCGCAGGCGATCGATGGCGGAGCGGCCGGGGCCATAGATGCCGGGCAGGCGGAACACGCGCGCCTGCGCGTGCAGCGCCTGCCACTGCTCATCGGCAAGGTTGCGCCCGGCGCGGCGGCCCTGGCGCGGCGCGCCTTCGTCCACCCAGGCGCCGCCGGTGTCCCCATAAACGCCGGTGGAGGAGAGATAGCCGATCCATTTGGCCCGGGCCTGCGCCAGCTGCCCACCGTGCGCGGCCAGCACCGGATCGCTGCCATCGGCCGCCGGCGGCACCGAGGAGAGGATGTGGGTGGCACCGGCGATCGCATCGGGCAAATCCGGGCTGTTCAGCGTCAGCACGTCCGGCGCGGGGCGGGAGCGGACGGCGGTGATGGCAAAGCCGGTACCGCGCGCCGCATCGGCAATGCGCGACGCCGAATAACCAAGGCCGAGGACGAGGAGATGCATGCCCCCGTCATAAGCCGCTGAACGCCGCATGCCCAGCCTTATGGCCAGCTTGTCGCAGGCCGGCGGCGTGGCAGCATTGCCGCCATGCTGAGCCGTGCCGACGATTATCCCATCCACCAGACGCCGGAGCCTATCGCGGTGTCGGGGACGGACCGCAATTTCTACGACCGCTATTTCTTCAGCGCGCAAAGCCCGGATGGCAGCGCCGTGGTGGGTGTGGCGCTGGGCGTCTATCCGCATCTTAACATCATCGATTGCGCGGTTTCCGTGCTGCACGCCGGCCAGCAGCACAGCCTGTTCGCCAGCCGCGTGCTGCACGGCGAGCGCATGGACCTGACAATCGGCCCGGTGACGCTGGAGGTGGTCGAGCCGTTGCAGCGCCTGCGCCTTGCCATCGCGCCTAACGACACCGGCATCGCGGGCGAAATGCTGTTCACCGGCCGCGGCGGCGCGCCGATCCTGGAACCGCGCTTCACCCGCCGCATCGGCACCCGCACGCTGATGGACGTGACCCGCATGACCCAGGGCGGGGACTGGGCCGGCCGCATCACCGCGGCCGGGGTGGCGCATGATCTGGCCGGCTGGCGCGGCACCCGCGACCGCAGCTGGGGCGTGCGCCCCATCGGCGCGCCCGACGCGCAGAGCCCGCAGCCGCCGGCACCGCCGCAGTTCTTCTGGCTGTGGACGCCGACCGCCTTTGATGACTGGCATCTGTTCTTCCACAGCAATGATGACGAACATGGCCGCCCGTGGAACCGCGCCGGCGTGCTGGTACGGGTGAAGGATGGCGCGCATTTTCCCCTGGATGATGCGCGCATGGCGCTGGCCTTCCGCCCCGGCAGCCGCCACGCCGCTGCCGCCCGGCTGGAAGCGCGGCTGCCCGATGGCCGGCCGGTCAGTGTCGATTTCCGCATTGCCGACACGGATTTCGTCATGCGCGGGATTGGCTATGGCCACCCGGCGCGGGGCCACGGCATGTTCCAGGGGGCGGACAGTCTGGCGCATGAGGTGATCGATGCCGCCGGACTGGACCGCGCCAACCCGGCCAATGCCCACATCCAGGGCCTGGCGGAAGCGACGATGGTGATCGGCGGCGGTGCGCCGGTGACGGGGCGCGGCCTGTTCGAACAGCTTGCCATCGGCCCGCACGCGCCGTCGGGCTTCACGGGATTGTTCGACCTTGCCGGCTGAGCATCTCGCGCGCTTTCTCAGCCAGCGCTGGGGCGAACCCGTGGCCATTTCCGGCCTGAAGCGCTTCCACGGCGGTTCGGCGCGGCAGACCTATCGTTTTGATGCCACCGGCGCGTCGGGCCGGCGTGAGGCGCTGGTGCTGCGCCGCGATCCGCCGTCGAGCCTGATCGAGACGGACCGGCTGGCCGAATATCGCGCCATCGAATGTTTCGCCGGCAGCGACGTGCCGGTGCCCGAACCGCTGTTCTGCGACAGCGGCCCGGACAGTTTCGGCTCCCCCGGTTTCCTGATGCGCGAAGTGGCGGGCGGCGCTGCGGCCGGCCTGCTGGAACCGGAACCCTATGGCGAACACGCCGCCGCCATCGGGCGGCAGTTCTTCACCGCATTGGGCCGCATTCACGCGACCGATCCCGCCAGGGCCGGCCTGCCGGCGATGGCACCCGGCGATGCCGCCGCCGCCCGGC
Source organism: Sphingomonadales bacterium (assembly GCA_037131365.1). Lineage (GTDB taxonomy): Bacteria > Pseudomonadota > Alphaproteobacteria > Sphingomonadales > Sphingomonadaceae > Sandarakinorhabdus. The sequence continues at coordinate 71,074 of JBAXRE010000008.1, read as the reverse complement.
TGGCGCACTGGCGCGCCGCCTTTGCGGCCGACGCCTTCCGCCCGGAGCCTTTGCTGGACGCCGCCTTCACCTGGCTTGCCGCCAATCTGCCGCCGCCGCCAGAGCGCATCAGCATCGTCCACGGCGACTATCGTTCCGGCAATTTCCTGCACGATGGCGCGGGAACGCTGCTGGCGGTGCTGGACTGGGAAATGGTCCACCCCGGCGATGCGCACGAGGATCTGGCCTGGGCCTGCGATCCCTTGTGGTCCAACTTCTCCGGCCGGCCTGCGGCCACCGTGCCGCTGGCCGAGGCGATCGCGCTGTGGGAGGCCGCATCGGGCCTGACGCTGAACGCGGATGCCTGGCGCTGGTGGCGGCTGTTCGCACAGGTGCAGGGGCTGGTGATCTGGATCAGCGCCGGCAGGGAAGTGCTGGACGGCCGCAGCCATGATCCGGTGCTGATGTTCGCCGCCACCATCCCCTACCGCTTCCACAGCCTGACGCTGGCGCAAGCCCTGGAGGCGCTATGAGCTTGCCCTTGCCCGCCCTGCTCGGCGCGCTGGCCGCTGCACAGGCCAACGAAGTGGCACCGGCCTTGCAGCTGCTCGGCCAGCCGGGTGCGCCCGATGCCAATTATGCCGGGGGCACGGCTGCCACTTCGGCGCTGATCCTGATGATCGCGGCGGCCGAAGCCACTGCCCGGCCGGCGCGCGAGCGGGCCTGTGCCGAAGCTGCCCGCCCGCTGATCGGCGCTGCCGCCGATGGCCGCGATTCCCGTGCCGCCGCGCTGGGCCAGCTGGGCGGCGCGGCGGCGCTGGCCCTGCTGCGGGCTGAGGCCGAAGCGGAGTGGGCGGTGCTGGCCGGGTTGTCGCTGCCGCCGCCGGTGCCAGTCACTTAAGGCCTTTTGTTGGGGCAGCATTTCGCGCACCATGGTGCCATGCTTGATGCCCGCACCGCCCCCGCGCTCACCGAAGTCCGCCTGACCGATTACCGCGAGCCTGATTGGCTGGTGCCGGACATCGCGCTCGATTTCCGGCTTGATCCGGTTCGCACCACGGTGAAGGCGCGCCTGCACGTCGTGCGCAACGGCAATCATGACCGGCCGCTGGTGCTGGACGGGGTGGAGCTGGAAACCACGCAGGTGCGCATCAATGGCGAGGTGGTGCCGATCTGGCCGAATGGCGAAACGCTGCGCCTGCCGATCAGCGGCGACAGTGCCATTGTCGAAACCGATGTCGTCATCCTGCCATCGCGCAACACGCGGCTGATGGGCCTTTATGCCAGCGAGGGCCGGCTGGTGACGCAGTGCGAGGCGGAAGGCTTCCGCTCCATCACCTGGTTCCCGGATCGGCCCGATGTGCTGTCGCGCTACACGGTGCGGCTGGAGGCGGACAAGGCGCTGTTCCCGGTGCTGCTGTCCAACGGCGATCGCGGTGCGGCGCAGGATCTGCCCGGCGGCCGCCACGAAATCAGCTGGACCGATCCCTGGCCCAAGCCCTGCTATCTGTTCGCGCTGGTGGCCGGTGATCTTGCCGCGCTGCGGGACGAATTCACCACCATGGGCGGGCGCAAGGTGGCCCTCGCCATCTGGACGGCGGCGGCCGATGTGCCGCGCTGTGCTCATGCCATGGCGGCGCTGAAGGCCAGCATGGCGTGGGACGAGGCGGTTTATGGCCGCGAATATGATCTGGACGAATTCAACATCGTGGCGGTGGCCGATTTCAACGCCGGCGCGATGGAGAACAAGGGCCTCAACATCTTCAACTCCAAATATATTCTGGCCGATACCGATACCGCCACCGACATGGATTTCGATGCGGTGGCCGGCGTTGTCGCCCACGAATATTTCCACAACTGGACCGGCAACCGCGTCACCTGCCGCGACTGGTTCCAGCTCAGCCTGAAGGAAGGCCTGACCGTCTATCGCGACCAGCAGTTCAGTGCCGATCAGGGCAGCGCCGCCGTCAAGCGCATCGATGATGTGCGCGGCTTGCGCGCCGTGCAGTTCCCCGAAGATGCCGGCCCGTTGGCCCACCCGATCCGGCCCGATCATTATGCCGAGATCGCCAATTTCTACACCGCCACCATCTACAACAAGGGTGCCGAGGTGATCCGCATGCTCGCCACCCTGCTGGGGGAGGCCGGCTTCCGGCGCGGCACCGATCTTTATTTTGATCGCCACGATGGCCAGGCTGTCACCTGCGAGGAGTGGGTGAAGGCGATGGAGGACGCCAATGGCGTCGATCTTGGCCAGTTCCGGCGCTGGTATGAACAGGCCGGCACGCCGACGATCACGGTCGATCTGCGGCAGGAGGGCCGGCGGGTCGAGGTGACGCTGCGCCAGCAGGTGCCGCCGACGCCGGGCCAGCCGCACAAGCTGATGATGCATATGCCGTTCCGGCTGGCCTTGATCGGCAAGACCAGCGGCGCGCGCGTGGGCGATGCGCAATTGGTGCAGCTGCGCGAGGCGGTCACCCACCTCACCTTCGACGATGTGGCCGAGCCCGTGCTGCCCAGCCTCAATCGCGGCTTTTCGGCGCCAGTGATCGTGGCAGCGCCGCTGCCGCGCGCCGATCTGGCCTTCCTGGCCGCGCACGACGATGATCCGTTCGCGCGCTGGGAGGCGTTCCAGCAGCTGGCGCTGTCGGTGCTGGCCACCGACGATGATCCGGCCGCGCTGGTGGCGGCTGTGCGCGGCACGCTGGCCGATCCGCACCTCGATGCAGCCTTCAAGGGCGAGGCCGTGCTGCTGCCGACCGAAGGCTTCATCGGTGATGCCGCGCCGATCGTCGATGTGGAGGCGATCAACCGCCGCCGCGATGCCGCGCGCGCCGCCATCGCGCTGCAGCTGGAGCGCGAATGGTTCGCCGCCTATGAAACGCAGCGGGCGGCGCTGGCCGATGATCCGGCGGCGCTGACGCCAGAGGCCAAGGGCGCCCGCCGCCTGGCCAATGTCGCGCTGGGCTATCTGGTGACGGCGGGATCCGACGCGGCATTCGCGGCCGCCCGCCAGCAATATGACACGGCGGCGACGATGACCGACCGCATGGGGGCGATGACGGCGCTGCTGAACAGCGAATCCCCGCACCGGGCGGCGGTGCTGACCGATTTCCACGCCCGCTTTGCCGGCAACAATGACGTGATCGACAAATGGTTCACCGCGCAGGCGCTGGCCAACCGGCCCGACGTGCTGGACACGGTGCGCAGCCTGACGGCTCATCCCGATTTCAACCCGGCCAATCCCAACCGGCTGCGCAGCCTGATCGGCGCCTTTGCCGCCAACCAGCGCTGGTTCCACGCCGCCGATGGCGCCGGCTATCGCCTGCTGGCTGACCAGCTGATCGCGGTTGACCGCATCAACCCGCAGAGCGCCGCGCGTCTGGCCGTGCCGCTGGGCCGCTGGCGCCGCTTCGATGCCGGCCGTTCCCTGCTGATGCGGGCCGAGCTGGAGCGCATCGCCGCCACCGCCGGCATGTCGCGCGACGTGCTCGACATGGTTTCGCGGGCGCTGGCGTGACAGCGGCCGCGCCGCCGCTGCCGCTGTTCCACCATCCCGATTATGCGCCGCCGCCGGCGCCGGGCTTCAGCTTCTCCAAATATGCATTGCTGCTGCCGGAACTGGCGGCGATGGGGCAGGCCGTTGACCTTCACACGCCCGAACCCATGCCGGCGGATTGGCTGCGCGCGGTTCACGATCCCGCCTATGTCGATGCCGTGCTGGCCGCCGCCGTGCCGCCGGCCATCGAACGCCGCATCGGCTTTGCCGTCACGCCGCTGGTGGCGCAGCGTACGCAGCTGGTGGCGGGCGGCACGTTCGGCGCGGCATGCCATGCGCTGGCCCACGGCTGGGCGGCCAATGGCGCGGGCGGCAGCCACCACGCCGGGCCGGATGGCGGGGCGGGCTATTGCGTCACCAATGACCTGGCCATTGGCGCCAACCGGCTGGTGGCCGAAGGCCGGGCACGCTGCATCCTGATCGTCGATTGCGATGTGCACCAGGGCGATGGCACCGCCCGCATCATGGCCGGCCGCAGCGACATCATCACGCTTTCGATCCATGCCGAGAAGAATTTCCCGGCGAGGAAAGCGCATTCCCACCACGATATCGCGCTGCCCGATGGCAGCGGCGACGCCGATTATCTCGCCGCGCTGGAGCCGGCGCTGGCGGCGCTGCTGGCCCGTCACCGGCCGCAGCTGGTGCTGCATCAGGCCGGGGTTGACCCCCATGCGGGCGACCGGCTTGGCCGGCTGGCGCTGTCTGATGCCGGGCTGGCCGCGCGCGAGGCGCTGGTGGCGCGGCTGGCCCGCCGTGCCGGGGCGGCGCTGGCGCTGACGCCGGGCGGCGGTTACGGCCCCGACCCGGCGGTGATCGCGCGCCGCCATGCCGGGGTGCTGCGCGCCAGTTTTCACGCATGGAACAATTTCGCGGGGGATCGCGCCGCCCCCCCGCGTAACAGCGACGAATGAGGATGGATCTGCCCCCCACCGCCGCCACTGCCGCCGCCACCCTGGCGACGGCGCTGATGCTGCGCGTGGCCCAGGCCGATGCCGCCGCCTTCACCGAACTTGTGCGCCTGCTGGAACGGCCGGCGCTGGCACTGGCCACCCGCACGCTGATGGACCGGGCGGCGGCGGAGGATGTCTGCCAGCAGGCGTTCACCAAGCTGTGGACGCACGCCGCGCGCTTTGATCCGGCCCGCGGCAATGCCGAAGCCTGGTTCCGCCGCATCCTGATCAATCTGTGCCTCGATCGCCGCCGCGCCCTGAGGCCGGTGCAGCCGCTCGACAGCGCCGCCGAAATTGCCGATGCCGGCCCCGATCCCGAAACCTGCGCCATCCGTGCTGATGGCCATGCCCGGCTCGATGCGGCGATGGCCCGCCTGGGCCCGCGCCAGCGGCTGGCGCTCGCGCTGTTCCATGGCGAGGGGCTGACCATGGCCGAAATCGCCACCCAGATGGAGACCACCGCCAAGGCGGTCGAGGGATTGCTGGGCCGCGCCCGTATGGAATTGCGAACCCTGATGACGGAAAGCCAACCCAAGTGACGGTGAATATTGCCCCTGCCACCGCGCTGGACATTCTGGCCAGCCACGGCGCCGATCCGGCCCGCTGGCCGGTCTCCGACAGCGCCGCCATCTTCGCGCTGGCCGCCAGCGACGATGATGTCGCCGACGCGCTGGCCGACATGCGCGATCTGGATGTCGTGCTCGACATGTGGGCCGCCGCCCCGGCGGCCGGCCGGATCGATGTCGCCGCGATCACGGCGCAGCGCCAGTTGCCGGCCCAGCCGGTGTGGAATGAACGCATGCCGGGCTGGCGTCCGGCACTGCTCGCCGCCAGCCTGGCGCTGGTGGTGGCCGTGGGGGGCTGGCTGGGCCTGGCCGGCCCGATCGAACATGCCGGGGGCGCCCGGATCGCCGCAGTCTCGCCGTCGGCCGAGCCTGCGGTTGGCGAGGCGGACGCCGCCTTTGCCTATGTCTTCACGCCGACTGCTGCCGAGGAAGATCTGATATGAGCCGCATGACATTGCTGGCGGCGCTGGTCGCCGTCCCGCTGATCGCCGTGCCTGCCATGGCGCAGCCTGCGCCGCCGCCACCGCCGCCGCCCGGTATGGGCATGGGCGCAGGCATGGGCGCAGGCATGGGGATGGGCCCCGGCATGGCCGGTGACCGCGGCGCTATGATGGGCGCCCGCATGTTCCCCTCCATGAGCGAGGCCGGCCGCGCCATCGTCAGCGAAGCGATGATGTCGGGCGGCAATCGCGGCGAAACCCGCGACAAGGTGGAAGCCGCGCGCGAGCGGATGCTCACCGCGCTGGCGGCCGACCGTTTCGATGCCGCCGCCGTGAAGCGCGCCATGGACGAGGAGCGGACGATTGCCGATGGCAGCCGCCAGCAGCGCCAGGCCGCCATGCTGGCCGCCTTCCAGAAGCTGAGCCCGGAAGACCGCAAGGCCTTCGTGGCCGACAGCCGCGCGATGAAGACCCGGATGCAGACGCGCATGGCCGAATGGCGCGACCGGATGCGGGCGCGCATGCAGATGCGCCGCGGCGGTGGCCAGATGCCGCCGCCCCCGCCGCCGCAGCAGGACGAATGATCACAGCTCTGGGTTATTGACCCCGACCTCAGGCCCGCCAGCCCGTCTGGCGGGCCACTTCGTGCCAGACCAGTTCCGCCAGCCGCGCCGTCACCGGGCCGGGCGAGCCGCCGCCCACCGCCGCGCCATCGATCGTCACCACCGGCAGGATGGGGGCGGTGGTGGAGGTGAGGAAGGCCTCGTCGGCCGCGCGCGCTTCCGCCAGCGTGAAGGGGCGTTCCTCCACCACCAGCTGCGCGTCGCCGGCCAGCCGGATCAGGCTGTCGCGCGCGATGCCGGGCAGGATGTGGGGGCCGGTGGGATGGGTGATGATGCGCCCGTCCTTCACGATCCAGGCATTGGTGCTGCTGCCTTCGCGCACGGTTTCGCCCGCCACCAGCCAGGCTTCGAACGCCTTGGCCTCGCGCGCCGCCTGCTTGGCGAGCACGTTGGGCAGCAGGCCGGTTGTCTTGATGTCCACCCGGCCCCAGCGGTTGTCGGCCCGCGTGATCACGCCGATGCCGGTCGTCAGCTGGGTGATGCGCTGGGCGAAATCGAACCGGCGCACCGTCATCACCAGATTGGCCGGCGCCGCCATCGGGAAGGCGTGATCGCGTTTGGCCGTGCCGCGACTGATCTGCATGTAGATGATGCATTCGCTGTGGCCGTTCAGGGCGATCAGCCGCCGCGCCTGCAAGGTGAGGGGGCCATCGGCAATGGCCAGCGTGATGCCCAGTTCGCCAAGATTGCGGCGCAGGCGCACCAGATGGGGCTGCCAATCGAGGATGCGCCCGTTCATCACGGCGCAGACTTCATAGATGGCATCACCGAACTGGGTGCCGCGATCCTCCACATGCAGGCTGGCATCTCGCAGCTCCAGGATGCGACCGTTGACATAGGCCAGTTGCGGCATGGTGTTGCGCTCCCCGTGACACGTGCTGGCGATGCGTCTAGCGGCTGCCGCTCCTGATTGTCGAGAGAGTGTGACGATGACCACCCAGCTTGTCTGGTTCCGCAACGATCTGCGCCTTTCCGATCATGGCGCGCTGGTGGCCGCTGCCGCGCGCGGGCCGGTGGCGGCGCTGTTCGTGCTGGACGATGAAACGCCGGGCCATTGGCGCACCGGCGCGGCGCAGCGCTGGTGGCTGCATCACAGCCTGGCCAGCCTGTCGCGCAGCATTGCGGCGCGCGGCGGCCGGCTGATCCTGCGCCGGGGCCGCGCCGGGCCGATCGTGCGGGATCTGGCGCAGCAGCTGGGCGCCGATGTCCACACGCTGGAGCATCGTGAACCCTGGGCGCGGGTGCAGGTGGCCGAAGCCGGTGCCATCACCCACACGGGTGCGACGCTGGTGCCGCCAGACCGGGTGAAGAGCGGCAGCGGCGGGCGGTACCGCATCTTCACGCCGTGGTGGAATGCCGTGCTGAAGCAGTTGCCGCCGCCCCGCCCCGTGGGCGTGCCCGATCTGCGCTGGGCCGATGTGGCCGGCGTGGCCAGCGACGATCTTGACGCCTGGGGCCTGCTGCCCGCCGCGCCCGACTGGTCGGGCGGCTTTGGCGAATGGCAGCCGGGGGAGGCCGGAGCGGCGGCGCGCCTTGCCGATTTCACCGCGCGCGCCGCCCGCTATGACAAGGCGCGCAACCTGCCGGGCGTGGAGGGCAGCTGCCGCCTGTCCCCGCATCTGGCGCTGGGCGAAATCTCCCCGGCGGCGGCCTGGCATCAGATTGCCGATGCGGTGGGGCAGGATGCCGGCGAGCCCTGGCTGCGGCAGCTGGGCTGGCGCGATTTTTCGGTCAACATCGTCGATCAGTTCCCCGATCATGGCGATGCACCCAATCGGGAGGCGTTCGCGCGCTTCCCGTTCCGCGATGATCCGCACGGGCTGCGGGCCTGGCAGCAGGGCCGCACCGGCTATCCCATCGTCGATGCCGGGATGCGCCAGCTGTGGACGACGGGCTGGATGCACAACCGCGTGCGCATGATCACCGCCAGCTTCCTGGTGAAGCACCAGCTGATCGACTGGCGTCATGGTGAGCGCTGGTTCTGGGATTGCCTGCTCGACGCCGATTACGCCAACAATGCGCAAGGCTGGCAGTGGGTGATGGGTTCGGGTGTCGATTCCTCGCCGTTCAACCGCATCTTCGCCCCCGTGGGGCAGAGCGAGAAATTCGATGCCGCCGCCTATATCCGCCGCTGGGTGCCGGAACTGGCGAAGCTGCCGGATGCCGCCATCCATGCGCCGTGGGAGGCCGGCGTGGCGCTGGTGCGGGCCGGGGTGAAGCTGGGCCGCGATTACCCGGCACCGATCGTCGAGCACAATGAAGCGCGGGCGCGGGCGCTGGCGGCGTGGGCGGCGGTGAGGGGGGGCGAGCGTGCGGGGGGCGCCTTCCCCCTCTGACGAGCAAGACTGAACCCGCTCATGCCGAGCTTGTCGAGGCACGCACGGACTGTGGCGCGTGCCTCGACAAGCTCGGCATGAGCGGTATTGGGCAGGCTGCAAAGGCGCGGCGGGCAGGTCAATGCCCGGCCACCAGCCTCACGCCAGATCAAATACCAGCGCCTCCGCGCCTTCCGCCGACGCCAGCGCCAGCGCTTCCGCGCCCTTCACGGCAAGGCCATCGCCCTGGCGCAGTTCGTGCCCGTCCACCACAAGCGCGCCGCGCGCCACCTGCACCCAGGCGTGGCCGCGGTGGATGGGGGCGGCCAGCGTGCCGCCGGGTGCCAGCACGGCGCGGCTGATGCTGGCGTCGCTGTGGATGGTCACCGCGCTGCCCGGCGCATCCGGCGCGGCGATCACATCCAGCCGCGATTCGCCGTCGGCCACCGCCGGCAGCGTCTTCTGCTCATAACCGGGCGCGATGCCACGCTGGTTGGGCAGCAGCCAGATCTGCAGCAGGTGCACGGGTTTGGTGCTGCTGGCGTTGAACTCGCTGTGGCGGATGCCGGTGCCGGCGCTCATGCGCTGGGCCTCGCCGGGGCGGATCACGGCGCCCCCAGAGACACCGTTTCCGATGCTGTCACGATGCTCCAGCGCGCCATCCAGGATGTAGGTGACGATTTCCATATTGTCGTGCGGGTGGGTCGGGAAACCGCCGCCGCCGGCGATGCGATCCTCGTTGATCACGCGCAGGGCGCGGAAGCCCATGATCTTCGGATCGTAATAATTCCCGAACGAAAAACTGTGCCTGGCCTTCAGCCAGCCATGATCGGCCTGGCCACGCTCTTCGGATTTGCGGTGCAGATAGGTCGGCATGTTGCTGTTCCCGTGTTCGTTGATTGCCGGGGATATGGGGGCAATCCGCCGGCGTGCCAGATGCGCGCGCTGCGCGGCTGGCATGTCAGAACGGAATGACCTGTCCCTGCCAGTCGAGCAAGAGGCCGGACTGCGCCGGCGTGGCGGCATCGATCACCGCCAGCAGATGGCGGGCGCTCTCCTGCGGCGTGAACAGCGTCTTCACCCCGCTCTGGAACGGCTTCGACAGGCCGGAATCGACCGTGCCGGGATGCAGCGCCAGCAGCACCTGATCAGGCCAGCGCCGCGCCTGCTCGATCGCCATGGTGCGGATCAGCTGGTTCAGCGCCGCCTTCGACGCGCGATAGCTGTGCCAGCCGCCCAGCCGGTTGTCGGATATGGAGCCGACACGGGCGGACAGCGCGGCCAGCACCGTCTTGCGGCCCTTTGGCATCAGCGGCAGCAGCGCGCGGGCGACCAGCGCCGGGCCGATGCTGTTGATGGCAAAGACCCGCGCCATGGCCTCGGCGCTGAGCTGGCTGTTGGTCTTTTCCGGTGCAAGGCCGTCGCCGTGGAGGATGCCGGTGGCGATGATGACCAGATCGGGCGGGGCGGTGAGCGCGGCGGCGGCGGCGGTGATGCTGGCCGGATCGCTGAGGTCAAAGCCGGTGCTGCGGCTCCAGCGCGTGACGGCGGCGCCATCGGCCGCAAGCAGGCTGGCAAAGGCCGCGCCGATGCCGCCGCTGGCGCCGATGACGAGGGCGTGGGGTTCGGGCGCGAAACTGGAAAGCAGGCTCATGCCCTGCGCTTAGCGCGCGCGGGCCGGCAAGGCAGGGGCCGCGAGGTCGCAGCCGCCGCTATTCCTTCTCCATCGTGCATTGCAGCGGATGCTGGTGCTGACGGGCGAAATCGATGACCTGGTTCACCTTGGTCTCGGCCACTTCATAGGTGAAGATGCCGCACACGCCCACGCCGCGCTGGTGCACATGCAGCATCACCCGCGTCGCATCCTCGATCGTCATCTTGAAGAAGCGCTGCAGGGTGAGGACGACGAATTCCATCGGCGTGTAATCGTCGTTCAGCATCAGCACCTTGTACAGCGCCGGCTTGGCCGTCTTCGATTCGGGTTTGGTGACGACGCCGACACCGGTGCGGCCACCGCCAATGTCACGATCCTCGTCGGTCAGACGCGGTTCGATCAGCGGCGGCGTGCGCGTTTGGCAGGCTGGCGTCATGGCAAAGGGGAACCCGGGGGACAAAGAGACCGTAGCCTTCCCATATAGCAAATCCGCGGCCCGAAAAAAGGCCTGCGGCAGCAACAGCAGCACAATCGCCGGGCCGGTCGCAAAAAGGGGCGAGCCGCAGCTGTGCGCCTCGCCCCTGCTTGTCGCTGCGGCCCGCCGGGGGCCGGGCCGGGATTACTTGGTCCAGGCCGACTTCATGCGATCGGTGGCCAGCGCCACCTGATTCTGCACCGGCTCCATCACTTCGCCAGCCAGCTTGACCATCATCTCGGTCAGCTTGCTGTATTCGGCAACGGCGCTGTCGAACTGGGTCTTGGCGAAGTCCGACTGCAGCTGCATCAGCTCGTTCGGGGTCTTGGCTGCGGCCATGGTCTTCATCATGGCGGTGGTGGCTTCGAAGCTGGTCTTCGACACTTCGGTCAGGTGGGTCATCACCTGCTCGACACCGGCGGTGGCGGCCTTGGCCGATGCGATCAGCGCGTCGACATTGGCGCGGGTCATCTCGGTCAGCTCGTCAAGGCTCTTCAGGCTGGCTTCGACAGCTTCCTTCGACTTGGCAGCGACCTGTTCCATCGCGGCCTTGCCGTTGTTGATGGCGGCTTCGGTCTGGCTGTTCAGCGTGTTGACGGTGGTGCGGACGGCATCCTGGGTGGTTTCAAAAGCGGTGGCCATGGACAATTCCTTCGGGTTGAAAGCGGCGGCAATGGAAATGACCCGCGCAGCCGGCCGGGGTTCCACGGTCGTGGCAGCGGCCACGGCAACAGGCTCCGGCGGGAGCGGGGTGACCGCCACTTGCCCCGCCGGGTTGGCGGCCGGGGGAAGAGCAGTCGCAGGCGCAGCCGGGGCAGAGGCCTTCACCGCACGTCGCGCCTTGGCCTTGGCAGCCTTGTAGCGGGTCGCACTGGCATCGGCGTTCGTCGTGTCTGACATCGTCGTCTCCGGCTTTGCTGCAATGCAACATAAGGGGAGCGACGTTGGGTTTCAAGAGGCTTCATGTTGCGGCGCAACATGATCGTCAGGGCCAACTGTCAGCCCCGGTGCGAGCCCCAGTGCAAGCCCTTGTCGCTGCACGTCAAATGCGTGCCGGCCCGGGCGGCGGCCGCGACCAGTTCCGCGGCCACGGCGCTGCGGTTGCAGCTGGCGGGTGCGCCCGCGAAGGCGGCGGCGACCGAATCGGGCCAGCTGCAGCCACCGCCAACCGTCACGCCGGCCGGGCCGACGCTGATCGGCTTTGTCCGGTTCAGATCGGCGGTGATCAGGGCCGCCCCGGCGATCAGCGCCGCCATGCCGTCCACCGCGTCATCGGTGAAGGTCCAGTCCACCGGCGTGCCATCCAGCCCCTCGCGCACCAGTCTGCCCAGCGCCGCGCCCGACATGGCGCCATCGGCCGCGCCCAGCGCCAGCCGCACCAGCCGCAGCCGGGCCGTCAGCCGGCGCGCGCCCGACAGGATCAGCGCATTGATCTCGGCATCGGCGACATCATCGTCGAGCAGCTCGCTCGCCGTCAGCACGCTGGCGATCGGGGTGGCCAGATCGTGGCACAGCCAGCGCACCAGATGGCTTCTGTCGCTCACGCGGCGGCCCCTGCGGCGTCGCCGGCGGCGGCGTCATCAGCCTCGTCGCGCAATTGCAGGCCCAGCGCGATCAGCCGGCCGTCGCCATCCTGCGCCAGTTCGAAATCCAGCCGCTGGCCGGGCTGCAGGCCAGACAGGCCGATGCTGGTGACGGCGCTGATGTGCACGAACACGTCGCGCGGGCCCAGATCGGGCGTCAGAAAGCCATAGCCCTTCTTGGCATCGAACCATTTGACCGCGCCGCTCGCCATCAGGCCACCTGGATGGCAACGGGGGCAAAGCGCGCCGGGCCGGCACCATCGGCCTGCGGCACCCAGGCGGTGATGTCACCGGCGGCGATGATCAGCCACAACTGGCCATGGTCAAGCGCCCGCGCCGCATCACGCGCCGACGGTTCGGCGCGGCCATTGGGGTGGCTGTGCCAGTGGCCGATCACGCGCTGGCCGGCCCCGCGCGCGGTGCGGTGGGCGGCAAGCAGGGTGGCGGGATCGATCTCGAAACTGCGGCCGCGGTCGTGGGCGACATTGCGCGCCGGCACCAGCGCCTCCACCCGGGCGTCACGGCCCAGCAGCAGGCCGCACACCTCCTCATCAGGGTTGGCAGCGGCCGTGTGCAGCAAAAACTGCCGGTCCCCGCTTGATATCTGCAACTTCATGCAAACATGGCTACGATATGGGGGCTGAAAAGTCGATTCTGATCACCTTGCCGGCCACGGCAGCCGGCCTGCGTCTTGACAAGGCGTTGGCCGAAGCTGTGCCGCTGTTCAGCCGCGAGCGGTTGAAGACGCTGGTGCAGGCCGGGCGGCTGGCCGGGCCGGCCGGCGTGATCTGGGATCCGGCCACCAAGATGAAGGGCGGCGAGGCGCTGACCCTGGATGTGCCGGAAGCCCGCCCGTCTGACACAGAGGCGCAGGACATCCCGCTGACCATCGTGCACGAGGATGATCATCTGCTGGTGGTGGACAAGCCGGCTGGCCTTGTCGTCCACCCGGCGGCGGGCAATCTGGATGGCACCATGGTCAACGCCCTGCTGCACCATTGCGCCGGGCGGCTGTCGGGCATCGGCGGCGTGGCCCGGCCCGGCATTGTCCACCGTATCGACAAGGACACATCGGGCCTGCTGGTGGTGGCCAAGACCGATCGCGCCCACGAAGGGCTCGCCGCCCAGTTCGCCGCCCATGATGTGGACCGGCGCTACACCGCCGTTGTTGCCGGCGTGCCGGTGCCGCCGGCCGGGCGCATCGAAGGCAATCTGGCGCGCAGCAGCGCCAACCGGCAGAAGATGGCGATCGTGCGCGCCGGCCAGGGCAAGCACGCCATCACCCATTATCGCACCACCTACGAATTTGCCGGCGCCGCGCAGGTGGAATGCCGGCTGGAAACCGGGCGCACCCACCAGATCCGCGTTCATATGGCATCCATTGGGCACAGCCTATTGGGGGATGCGGTCTATGGGCGCACGCCCGGCAAGCTGGCCCCCGTGCTGGCCGAACTGGCGTTTGCCCGGCAGGCACTGCACGCGGCCACGCTGGGCTTTGTGCATCCTGTCACCCAAGAAAAGCTTTCTTTCGAAAGCGCCCTGCCGGCCGATATGATGGCTTTGATCGCGCGCCTTGGGGGCGCCGAGGAAGGAATGCAGTGATGACGTCGAACCTGCCAGCGCCCAAGCAGACCAGCATCCCGGCGCTCGGCTCCGAAGCCGGTCTCAACCGCTATCTGGCCGAAATCCGCCGCTTTCCGCTGCTTTCGCCGGAACAGGAATATATGCTGGCCAAGCGCTGGCAGGAGCATCAGGATCCGGAAGCCGCCACCAAGCTGGTGACCAGCCATCTGCGCCTCGTCGCGCGCATTGCCATGGGCTATCGCGGCTATGGCCTGCCGGTGAACGAGCTGATCGCGGAAGGCAATATCGGCCTGATGCAGGGCGTGCGCAAATTCGATGCCGAAAAGGGCTTCCGGCTGGCCACCTATGCCATGTGGTGGATCAAGGCGGCGATCCAGGAATATATCCTGCGCTCGTGGAGCCTGGTGAAGATCGGCACCACCGCTGCCCAGAAGAAATTATTCTTCAACCTGCGCCGCCTGAAGGGCAAGATCGGCGCGGTCGAGGATGGTGATCTGCGCCCGGAACAGGTGGAACAGATCGCCACGACGCTGGGCGTCAATCAGGACGAAGTCGTCCAGATGAACCGGCGCATGGGCCATGGCGGCGATGCCAGCCTGAACAGCGCCCTGCGCGAGGAAGGCGAGGGTGAGTGGCAGGACTGGCTGGCCGACGACGGCCCGCTGGCCGATGAGCTGCTGGCCGACAGCGAGGAGCGCGACCAGCGCCATGCGCTGCTGGTCACCGCGATGACGTCGCTGAACGAGCGCGAGCGCGACATCCTCACCCAGCGCCGGCTGATCGACGAGCCGGAAACACTGGAGGAATTGTCGCAGCGTTACGGTATCAGCCGCGAGCGCGTGCGCCAGATCGAGGTGCGCGCCTTCGAGAAGCTGGCAAAGGCGATGCAGACGGCGGCCACCGAACAGCGGCTGCTGCCCGAACATGTGTGACGCCGTGGATTGACGGCGGCTGCACTTCGGGGTTGAACGCCGGCCATGGTCGCGCGCGCGTTTCAAACGGTGATGGGCTGGCTGTTGGCCGCAGCCGGCATCGCGGTGCTGGCCAGCATCCTGTGGGTGCTCGCCTACCGCGTGCTGCCGGTGCCGATCACCTGGCTGATGGCGCGCGACAGCCTGGCCGGCAAGCATGTCGAACATGAATGGGTGCCGCTCACCGCCATGTCGCGCAGTCTGCCGCGCGCGGTGATCGGGGCGGAGGACGCCAATTTCTGCACCCACAATGGCATTGATTTCAGCGCCGTGCAGGCCGCGGCCGAAGCCAATCTGAAAGGCCGCAAGCTGCGCGGCGGCTCCACCATCAGCCAGCAGACCGCCAAGAACGCCTTCCTGTGGCCGGAACGTTCCTATCTGCGCAAGGGCCTGGAAGCCTGGTTCACCCTGCTGATCGAGGCCGTCTGGGGCAAGCCGCGCATCATGGAAGTCTATCTCAACATCGTGGAGATGGGGCCGGGCATCTATGGCATGGCCTCGGCCAGCCAGCATTATTTCGGCACCAGTGTGGACAAGCTCAGCGCACGCCAGGCGGCGCGGCTGGCCGCCATCCTGCCGCAACCGATCAAGCGCAGCGTCACCAAGCCGTCCAAAAGCGTGCGTCGCTATGCCCGCCGCATCGAAAAGCGCGTGAAGGTGGTGCGCGATGCGGGGATCGATAACTGCCTGTGGCAGTGAGTTTCCTGTTCCCGTCGCCCCGGGCTTGACCCGGGGTGACGGAAACAGGCTGCGGTTACCCCGCGTTTGGCACCACCAGATATTTCTGCCCGGTCGCCCGGCGATACCAGCCGGCAACCGCCTCCGGTTCCAGCATCCCCGCCAGGCTCACCCGGTGGCTGTAGTGGCTGGCGAAGGTGGTGGTCAGCTCGTCGGCAACGCGCTGTTTCAGCCGGTCATAGGCGCCGGGGCCGAAGGTGCGCAGGCGCGGGAACAGCAGCCAGCCGCCCACCGCCCAGGCCATGCCAAAGCCGCGGCCGAACGTCGTCGGGCTCATGTCCAGCCCGCCATAGATATAGACCTGCTTGAGCGTTTCCGAACCATAGCGGCTGTAGCCGCCGGCCCGCGCGTTGATGGCGGCTTCCATCGCGGTGAGGATCTGCCCGGCCAGTGCACCGCCGCCGATGGCATCAAAGGCCAGCGTCGCGCCGGTTTCGGTGCAGGCTGCGATCAGCGAGCCCAAGAAATCCGGCGCGGTCGAATCAATCACGTGCGTTGCGCCGATGTCGGTGAGGATCTTCGCCTGTTCCGCCGAACGCACGATGTTGACCAGCGGCACGCCATCGGCCTTGCAGATCTTCACCAGCATCTGGCCCAGGTTGGAGGCGGCGGCAGTGTGGACGATGGCGCTGTGGCCCTCATTGCGCATCGTCTCGACAAAGCCCAGCGCCGTCAGCGGGTTGACGAAGCTCGACGCGCCTTGCTCGGCGGTCGCGCCCTCGGGCAGCACCAGCGCTTCATGCATCTTCACGACGCGATATTCGCCGTAGGTGGCACCGCCGATGATGGCCACCATCTTGCCGACCAGATGCTCGGCACCCGCACCGGCGCTCACCACCGTGCCCGCGCCTTCGTTGCCGCACGGCATCGCCTGGCCCACCCGCGCCGCCATGGCGCGCATGCCGGCCGCCGGCACATTGGCCCGGATCGCACCGGGCTCGCCGCGCACCGTCGTCATGTCGGCCGCACCGGTCAGCAGGCCGATGTCCGACGGGTTGATCGGTGCGGCTTCCATGCGCACCTTGATCTCGCCGGCCCCGGCCTCAGGCTCCGGCACCTCGGCCAGCGCCAGCAGCAGTTCGCCGCCTTCGGTGATTGTCGATTGAATCTGGCGCATGGTGGGTCTCCGTTGAAAATCAGAATTCCGGCAGCTTGAAGCCCGGCGGCAGCTGCATGCCGGCGGTGAGCTTGGACATTTCGGCGCTGCCGGCCTGATCGGCCTTGGCCTTGGCGTCGTTGAAAGCGGCGACGATCAGGTCTTCCAGCATCTCCTTGCCGTCGGCGGTCAGCAGCGACGGATCGATGGTCAGCCCGCGCACGGCGCCGCGGGCGGTGGCGTGCACCGTCACCAGGCCGCCGCCGGACGCGCCTTCAACCACGATATTGTCAAGCTCGGCCTGGGCCTTAGCCATCTGCGCCTGCACGTTGCGGGCGGCGTTCATCAGTTCATCAAGGCTGGGCATATCTCTCTCATGCGCTCAGTTTGCGGGGGGTCATCTCGGCATCCGGGAAAGCGGCGAGCAGCGCGGCGACGGTGGGATCGGCGCGCATCTGGCCTTCCAGCGCCGCCAGCCGCGCCAGTTCCACCTCGCGCAGCGTGTCGCCGCCGCCGGCGCTATGCCAGTCGATCTGCCATTTCTGCCCGGTCCATTCGTCCAGACAGCGGGTGATGGCCAGCGGCACATCCTTGGGCAGGCCCTGCGCTGCCAGCGCCAGCCGCGGCGGGGCATAATCCACCAGCCGCACATCGTCGGTGAGATAATGCGCCAGCCGGGCCTCGCCGCGGCTGCGGAACAGGGCGACCAGCGCCTCGAAACTGGCCGGAATCTGGCCGACAGCGGGCGCGGCCACCGCCGGCGCGGCGGGCAGTACGGCCGCCGGCGCGCCGGCCGGGGCGGGCGCAGCCGGAGCGGCGGCTGCAGCGATGCCGGCACCGCCCTGCTGCAACTGGCGCACCAGCGATCCCGGATCGGGCAGATCGGCGGCATGGCACAGGCGCAGCAGCGCCATTTCGGCGGCCTGCAACGGCACGGGGGCGGATTGCACCTCGTCCAGCCCCTTCAGCAGCATCTGCCAGAGCAGCGACAGGCGCGGGAAGGTGAGGGCGCGGGCCCATTCGTCCATCGCCGCCTGCTCTTCGGCCGACAGCAGGGGATCGCGGCGCGGGGCGAGGCGCTGGCGGGTGATGCCGTGCACCAGGCCCAGCAGTTCGCGCAGCAGCTGGGCCGGATCCTGCCCCAGATCATATTGGCGGGCGATGGCAGCCATCAGGCCCGGCACGTCACCGGCCAGCGCCATGCCGAACAGGGCGCGCACGGCGCCGCGATCGGCCAGGCCCAGCATGTCGCGCACGGCATCGGCGGTGATGGCATCGCCGCTGTGGGCAATGGCCTGATCAAGGATGGACAGCCCGTCGCGCACGCTGCCTTCGGCGGCGCGGGCGACCAGCGCCAGCGCATCGGCTTCGAACGCCACCTGTTCCTGTTCCAGGATTCGGGCGAAATGATCGGCCAGCATTTCGGCCGGCACCCGCTTCAGATCAAAGCGCTGGCAGCGCGACAGGATCGTCGCCGGCACCTTGTTCACCTCGGTCGTCGCCATGATGAACTTCACGCCCGGCGGCGGTTCCTCCAGCGTTTTCAGCAGCGCATTGAACGCCGCCTTCGACAGCATGTGGACTTCGTCGATGATGTGGATCTTGAAACGGGCCGAAACGGCGGCATAGCGCACGCCTTCGATAATCTCGCGCACATCATCGACACCGGTGTTCGATGCCGCGTCCATCTCCACCACGTCGATGTGGCGGCCGGCGGCGATGGCCACACAGGGCTCGCAGGTGCCGCAGGGCTGGATGGTCGGGCCGCCATTGCCATCGGGCCCGATGCAGTTCAGCCCCTTGGCGATGATGCGGGCCGTGCTGGTCTTGCCGACACCGCGCACCCCGGTCAGCAACCAGGCCTGGGCCAGCCGGCCGCGCGCGATCGCGTTGGCCAGGGTCTGCACCATTGCTTGCTGGCCGAGCAGCCCATCGAAATTGGCCGGCCGATATTTGCGGGCCAGCACGCGGTAGACCGGCGCAGCCGGTGCGGCCGGCAGCTCAAGCCCCGGAAAGGCCATTTCGGATTCGTCTGACATCGCCCGCTGTCTTACCCGCGTGCGCGGCCGGCGTCACCTCGCCAATGCAGGGCCGCGCGGGCGGCCCGGGGCTTTGCAGGCTTGCACTGCGGGCCATCTGCCGCCATATGCGCAGGCGGGAGCCGGGCGGACAGGCCGCTCGCCAACCCGGTCAGGTCCGGAAGGAAGCAGCCGCAACGATTCCGGTCTGGGTCGTTCCCGGCTCCCACCCATATTCACCATGGCTTGCAAATCAGCGGCGCGTGCCGCAGCCTGTGCCGTGCGAACGGGGCGGAAGGCAGCGGATGATGCTGGCAATCATGATCGCGGCGCTGGCGGGCCCGATGGCAGCGCCCGCGCCCGTGCCGGCCCGCAGCCCGCTGGCTGTCGCCATCGCCATTCATCCCAAGGCGCGCATCGCACCGGCCGCCGCCATTGATCAGCCGGCGCTGGCCGCCGCGCTGGCCCGGCAGCTGGAGGCGGTTGGCATCGCCGTGGCCGAAACGGATGCCAGCCAGCGCCTGCGCGTCACCATCATGCTGGTCGATACCGCCGGCGGCACGCCGCTGTCGCGGATGGCGACCATCGCCGCCTACAGCCAGATTCTGGATGCCGGCGGCGGCATCGATCCTTCCCCGCTGGCAACCCGCGCCGCCAGTTGCCGCGCTGCCGCGCCCCGCGCCGCCGATAATGAGGGCAGGGCCGGGGTGCAGCGCGCCCTGGCCCGCTGCATCGATCAGCTGTCCGCCCGCATTGCCGATGATGTCGTGCGCTTTCGCAAGACGCGGCTGGTGAACTGAGGCGGCGGCCCGATCAGTTCAGGATGCCGAAATCGAACAATTTCGGCAGGGTGGCCTGTTCACGGCCCGATCCGCCCGCTGATGGCAGCGGCACAAAGCCATATTCGCCGGGGGCAAGCGGCCGCACAGGGGTCAGCCGGAACACGCCGGGGCGCACCGGTTCGGCATCAAAGGCGATCAGATCGGTGGCGGTGAGGCCGCGGCGGCTGCCGGCGATGCTCTTGCGGGCAATTTCCGTCTCGCGCCGGCCGCTGCGCTCATGCAGGCGCACCAGCGCCAGCTCGGCCGGGGAGGTGACCGGCGGGCCGTTGCCGGCGGCCCAGACGCTGCCGCTGCCGCTGCCAACCAGCGCCGCACGCGGCACCGATTCATCGAAGAAGACATAGAAGGATGGCTGCTTGTTCTGGGTTTGCAGCGGTGCATTGCGGCCGGTGATCGATGCCTTGTCCGTGCTGGCCACCAGACCGCCGGTCATCAGATAGGCCAGATTGCCGCTGGTGCGGGCCGGGTTGACCGGCGCCGGGATCAGCCGCGCCATTTTCTCGCCGCTCGCGCCGAACAGATAGATGCCGGGATAATGCGGCACGGCCGGATCGGCGGCATCCTCCGACAGTTCGGTGCTGCCGAGGCCATTATGCTCCAGCATGGCCACCAGCACCTCGCCCGGCACGCCCTGCCGGGTGAGGGCGATCAGCGTGTCCGACGACACGTCGAAGGTTCCGGATGAGGACTTGATCTTCGACACGATCACTGTCGTCGGCAAATTGGCCGCGACCAAGCGAAGCACGGCGTCATTGGTGAGACGTTCCGTGGCCTGAACGTTGATAGAAGTTAAAGTGGCAATGACAACAATGGTCAGCTTGCGTTTGCAGGTCTGAAACATCTCAAACTTCCCCAACACAGGGCATCGTTGCCATCTGTCTTTGAGACCCAGAGTGCCAGATCTCGGAGATGCACTCGATGTGGCGCTCTCCGCATTTTACGGAAGAAATTAAGTTTGACAACGGATTGGATAATTCACAAATATTTGAAATTTAATTATTTTGAAATATATAAATTTAATCATGAGATTCAATCAATTTGATAATTTATTAAAATTCATAAATTGCTGCCTGCAAAATAATCTGGCGTGAATAGTTTTTCAGATTATTCGAGAAGAAATAGTATAGAATATTTTTTACGGCCTGCTGGCCTTAGCAAGCCCGACAGGACCGCATACGCCATCGTTATCGGTTGTCCAGGCGATCAGCCATGCCGAATACGCTTTAGGCTGCTGGTCTTATCAGATGCTTGGGCTTTCGGGCGGATGGAGTGGGTGATTGAATTTGCCAAAAAAAGAGCGGCGTCGTGGACACCGCTCTCTTGGCGTAAGAACCCGATCTCGATTATTGGGGCGGTCTCGCAGCCGCAGCCGCAGGCGCAGGTGTGTCGGGAGTTGCGGTGGGTTGCGTTGACGGCGCATCCATTGATTGCCGAACAAAAATTTCCTTCTCAATTTTTTCGAAGGCGTCGCGGTAAACGGCAGGGTCCGTCAAAGGCTTCTCGTCTGTGAATGCCTTATCGCTCTTGCCAGTGCTCATAACGAAACTGAGGCGGATCTTTGTCCGAGATTTTCCGCGAGATTCGATGAAAACCGATACCGCGGGCACCTGCTTTTTGCTCCGAAAACCCAAAAATGGCGCCCAAATAAGGTGTGATGAGGACGAGCCCAAAGCGGTAATAAGCCCGGTATCCTTCTGTGCTGTCAAAATCCGATAACCAGAGTCCTGCAAAGTTGTCATTACAGCTGGAAACGCGACATCATACGCTGTTTCAAAATCTTTGGCTTGAATTTGTTGAAGTTCCATGCCGGAAATTTCAGGCTTTCCGGCCAAAACGGGTTGAGAAACAGCAAGCATAGTCACTGCAACAACCAAATTTTGCAGGTATTTCATGTTGTGATCCCCCAATGAGAAGTCAGAACGAGCTGCTTCGGCTCTTAAAATCCACGACCTTTTTATCATTTCCAAACTTAATGATTAGTGTCATCGTCCGCTGTGTCGAAGATGAGCGTGATTTGGAAGAGCCGAAGCCCAAGCCTCCACCTCCGCCGACGCCACCGCCGCCGGCGCCCAGCAACATTCCAATCGAAAATCCGCTTTGGCCTGAGCTGGTAACGCTCGCCTGACGATCATATACCCAAACTTCCTGGCCTTGCGAGTCGAGCGTCGTTACATTCGGAGCGCCAAAAGTCTCTAAAACATCTTCTTGTGTCGTTGTTCCTACCTTCAATGTCATCTGGACCATGCCATGAGTAAGCATATTTTTAGCGTTATCTTTTTCTTCTTTAGAAAACGCAGGGCTGGTTCCCAGCAAGGCAAGCAATAATGATAAGGATGCAAGCCGCATTTCGCGTCTCCTTCGTATTTTCTCGGAATCGTTCACTTGGCTTTGCATAGCTTATCCAGTTTGGTTCCTGCAAGCATCCAAAGATGGAACATCAACCCACCTGCTGTGTGCCTGAGAGTGTGATCAAAGCATCAGCGGCGCGGCCCTTGGTTCAGGCATCGTGTTCCTGCCTGCGGGCTTCTTCATGACCGGCACCAGCGCCACCATCCCGCTGGGCGGTGCCGTGAAGGCCTTCCTTGACGAGGATGTCACCTTCAAGATCACGCCGGCCCGGTAACCGCCGGCCGCGCCGCCGTCAGCGGCTCATGTCGACGACGGAGCGCGGGATCTTCACGTCAAGGCTGTCGATCTCGCCTGTCAGCAGCACCTGGCAGGCGAGGCGGCTCTGGCGGTTGGCGCCGGCCGCGAAATCGAGCATGTCCTCTTCCTCCTCGCTGGGCGGCGGCAGTTTTCCGACATCGCCGCCCACCAGGTGCACATGGCAGGTGGAGCAGGCCATGGCGCCTTCGCAGGTGCCTTCCAGCGGCTGGCCATCGGCCTGTGCGACATCCAGCAGCCGGGTGCCGGGCTGGGCTTCGACAACGCGGTCGGCGCTGCCGTCGGCGGAGATGAAGCGGATGCGGATCATGGCGCCGATACTGGCGTGATCATGCCAATTCAGCAAGGTGGCGGGCGACAACCGCGCTGATCTGCGCCGCCGCCGCATCAATCTCGGCCAGGGTGGTGAAGCGCCCGAAGCCCAGGCGCAGGCTGGCCTTGGCCGCTGCCTCCGTCAGCCCCAGCGCGGTCAGCACATGGCTGGCCCGCCCCGTCACCGCCGCGCAGGCTGATCCGGCGGAGATGGCCAGGCCCGGCAATTGCTGGATCAACGGCACCGCCAATACGGGAAACCGCAGGTTGAGATTGCCCGGCCAGCGCGCATCAAGATCGCCATTGATTGCCGCGCCGGGAAGTGCCGCCAGCAGCCGGTCGCGCAAGGCCAGGGCATGGGCATGATCGGCCGCCATGCGCTGCGCCGCGATGTGCGCCGCTTCGCCCAGGCCGACGATCAGCGCCGTGGGCAGGGTGCCGGAACGGCCATCCTCCTGCCCGCCGCCGTGCAGCAGCGGCGTGATGACGGTGAACGGCCGGCGATACAGCGCGCCGACGCCCTTGGGGCCGTGGATCTTGTGGCCGGTCAGGCTCAACAGGTCGATGCCCATGGCCGCCACATCCAGCGGCACCTTGCCAAAGCCCTGCGCCGCATCGACATGGAAAACGGCGCCGACGCTGTGGGCAAGGCGGCCGATGGCGGCAAGATCCTGGATCACGCCGATCTCGTTGTTCACCGCCATCACCGAGACGACCGCTACGTCTTCGCCAAGCGCGCGTTCCAGGTCGCCCAGATCAACCAGCCCGGTTTCGCGCACCGGCACGATCGTCAGCTGCGCGCCGATGCCGGCAAGATATTGGGCGGTTTCCAGCACGGAACTATGCTCGGTCGCCAGCGTCACGATCCGCCGCCGGGTCTGGCCCAGCGCGGTGAGCAGGCCCTTCAGCGCCCAGTTGTTGCTTTCGGTCGCACCGCTGGTGAACGCAATCGCCTCAGGGGGCGCATTGATCAGGGCGGCGACATGGCCGCGCGCCAGCTCCACCGCCGCCTTGGCCTTGTAACCCCACAGATGGGCGCTGTGCGGATTGCCGAAACCGTCCACGCCCCACGGCGTCATCGCTGCGGCCACGGCCGGATCAAGCGGCGTCGTCGCGCCATAATCGAGATAGATCGGCAGGCTCATGCCACGTGCCTGTGGCCCAGCCGCGCCGCCATGGCCAGCCATGCGGCGGTGAATGCGGCAATATCGGCATCGCTGCTGCTGTGCGACAGGCTCACGCGGATGGCTTCGCCGGCGGCATCGCCCAGCCCCATGGCGGCCAGCACATGGCTGGATTTCACCTTGCCCGACGAGCAGGCCGCGCCGGCCGAAACCATGAAGCCTTCCAGATCCAGCATCATCACCTGGGTGGCGGCCGGCACGCCGGCCAGGCCGATGCTGCTGATATGGGGCAGGCGGGGCGCGCCGGCACCGTGGATGATGGCACCGGCAGCGGCCAGCCGCGCTTCCAGCGCCTGCCGGCGGGCGGCAACGGCGGCCCAATCGTGGGTTTCGGCAACGGCGGCGGCAAAGCCGGCGATGCCGGGCAGATTGGGCGTGCCGCCGCGATGGCCGCGTTCCTGGCCGCCGCCGCGCTGGCGCGGCTGCAACCGTTCGGGCGCGCGGGCGATCAGCGCGCCCACGCCGGGCGGCCCGCCCAGCTTGTGCGCGGAAAGGGCGATGAAATCCGCATCGGGACAGGCCATCTTGCCAGCCGACTGCACGCAATCGGCCAGCAGCAGGCCGCCGGCATCGCGCACCAGCGCCGCCACCCGCTCCAGCGGCTGGATCACCCCGGTTTCATTGTTGGCGGCCTGCACCGCCACCAATGCCGGGCCGTCAGCCAGCGCGGCTGCCAGTGCGGCCAGATCGATGATGCCGTTTCCATCCACCGGCAGCAGCCGCACATCATCGCGGGCCTGCAACACGGCGCTGTGTTCGGTGGCGCCGGCCAGCATGCGCAAACCCGTGCCGTGGGCGGCCAGCGCAATGGCTTCGGTGCCGCCGCTGGTGAAGATCAGCTGTGCCGGCGTGGCTCCGGCAAAGCGCGCCACCGCATCGCGGGCGCTTTCCAGCAGGCCGTTGGCCGCGCGCCCGCCGGCATGCACGCTGGCGGGGTTGCCAACCATCAGCAGCGCATCGGCCACGGCGGCACGGGCGGCGGCGCTCACCGGCGTGGTGGCGGCATGATCGAGGGTGATTCGGCTTTTCATTGCAACTCGGCTCGCTCCCGCCATATAGGGCGCAATCCCCCCGCAGTGCCAGAACTGGGAGCAATATGCCCGAAGTGATCCTTGCCGGCCCGGAAGGGCGTCTTGAAGGCCGTTACCAGCCCGGCACCACCCCGCGCGCGCCTGTCGCCATCATCCTGCAGCCGCACCCGGCGCAGGGCACGATGAACCACCCGATCGTGCTGGCGCTGTACCAGAGCTTCGTGAAGCGCGGCTTTGCCACCCTGCGCTTCAATTTCCGCGGCGTCGGCCGCAGCCAGGGCGTGTTCGACAACGGCATCGGCGAGCTTTCGGATGCGGCCTCCGCGCTGGATTGGCTGCAGCAGTTCAACCCGGAAGCCCACACCACCTGGGTGGCCGGCTTTTCCTTCGGCGCCTGGATCGGCATGCAACTGCTGATGCGCCGGCCGGAGATCAAGGGCTTCATCTCCATCGCGCCGCCGGCCAACATGTATGATTTCAGCTTCCTGGCCCCGTGCCCGTCGAGCGGGATCATCGTCGATGGCGAGAATGACGAGGTGGTGCCGCCGCCGGCGGTGCTGAAGCTGGTGGAAAAGCTGAAGACGCAAAAGCACATCACCATCCACCACAGCACCATCCCCGGTGCCAATCATTTCTTCCAGAACGAAATGGGCCTGTTGATGGGCGAGGTGGATGGGTATCTGGATATGCGGCTGGCGAACGGGGGGCGGTAATCCGGCCTGCATGATGCTGCCAGCTTTCAAGCTGCTCTTGTTGCTGCTGACGACGGCCGCTGGATTGTACTTGTCGATAAACGCCGCCCGACGTTCGGTTCGCACGGGTGAAATCCGCATCAAAGGACGGCTCTACCGGCGGGCACAAGACGGCGGGTGGTTCTGGGCGGCAGTAAGCATGTTTGTGACAGGCGTGTTTGCCTGTGTTGCGGGCCTGCCCTTGATGCTGGTTATGCTGTTGTAGCCCGAAATCAATAACGGTGTGCTGGCTGGTCTTCAGGCCAGCTTGCCCCCCGTCATCGCCTCCGGCACGCCGGTCGTCTCCGGCCAGCTCAGCGGCTTGCCGTCCAGCACGCGCACCGCCAGCCAGGCAAACGCCTCCGCCTCCAGCGCGTCGCCGTTCCAGCCGACGGCTTCCACCGGTTCGGCCGGCACGCCGCAGCGGCGGGCAATCTCGGCCATCAGCACCGGATTGTGGCGGCCGCCGCCGGTCACCAGCAGGCGGCCGATCGGCGGCACATGGCCCAGCGCCAGCCGCACGGTTTCGGCGGTGAACGCCGTCAATGTGGCAGCGCCGTCACCGGGGGACAGGCCGCGCACCGCGCCAATGTCCCAGGCGTTGCGGTCGAGGCTTTTGGGCGGCGGCGCATCGAACCAGGGATTGTCCGCCAGCGTGTGCAGCACATTGTCGTGCACCGTGCCGCCGGCTGCCACCCGGCCGCCGTCGTCAAAGCTGCGCCCCGTGTGGGTGTGCACCCAATCATCGATCAGCGCATTGCCCGGCCCGGTGTCGAAACTGCCCCAGCGTCCATCCTCGGCAAACCAGGTGAGATTGCCCACCCCGCCCAGGTTCAGCACGCCCAGCGGCCGGCCCAGCGCTTCGGAACGGGCGCGGTGATAGCCCGGCGCCAGCGGCGCGCCCTGGCCGCCGGCGGCGACATCGGCGGAGCGGAAATCAAAGGCGACCGGAATGCGGGTGGCGGCCTTCAGCGTGGCACCGTCGCCGATCTGCCATGTCCATTTGCGGTCGGGCCGGTGGGCGATGGTCTGGCCGTGATAGCCGATCACCGCCACATCATCGCGCCGTGTGTGGGTGGCGGCGAGCAGGCGGTGCACGGCCATGGCGTGCAGGCCGGTCGATTCCTGCTCCACCGCATCGATCAGCGCATCGCGTGCCGGGGCATGCATTTCCAGCGCGCGCGCCATCGCGGCCTTCAGGCGCGGGCGGAATTCGGGTTCATAAGGAAAGAACATGAAGGCGACGGGGTTCACCGCCCCCTCGCCATCGGTTTCCACCAGGGCGGCATCAATCCCGTCGATCGAGGTGCCAGACATCAGGCCGATGGCAAGTCGCGTGCTCATGGCCGGCACGCTAGCGCAGCCGGCCGCCGCTGGCTATGACATGCGGTGATGCGTGCGCGCCTTGCCTTTGCCCTGTTGCTGGCCAGCCCGGCGGCGGCCAATCCGCTGGCCGATCTGGTGGCCGGCACCGACCCGCGCGCGCCGCAACTGGCCGGCGTGATTGGCGTGGTGGCCGATCGTCACCGCATCCTGCGCGCCGAAGCCCATGGCCTCGCCGATATCGCCGCCAACCGCCCGCTGACGACGGACAGCGTGGTGCGGGTCGCCTCCATCTCCAAGCTGGTGGTTGCCATCGCGGTCTGGCGGCTGGTGGAGCAGGGCAAGCTCGATCCCGATCGCGATGTGTCGGATTATCTCGGCTGGCCACTGCGCCACCCGGCGCATCCGGAGGCGAAGGTGACGCTGCGCCAGCTCCTCTCCCACACCAGCGGCGTGGTGGACGGCCCCGGCTATGGCTTTGCGCTGGAAGAGCGGCTGCAGGACAGGCTGACGGCCGACCATTGGGGCCCCGGCGCGCCGGGCGGGCGCTTCGAATATGCCAATCTGAACTATGGCATCATCGCCACGGTGATGGAGGCCGCCACCGGCGAACGCTTTGACCGGCTGATGACCCGGCTGGTGCTGGCGCCGCTGAACATCGATGGCGGCTACAACTGGCAGGGCGCGTCCGACTCCGCCATCGCGCGCGCCGCCGTGCTCTACCGCAAGGGCGCAGACGAAGCGCACTGGAACCCGGCCGGGCCGTGGGTGGCGCAGGTCGATGATCTGAAAGGGCGGCGCGCCGCCTGCCCGGTGCGCTCCACCACGGATTGCGATCTGGCGGCGTACACGCCGGGCAGCAACGCCACCATCTTCTCGCCCCAAGGTGGCCTGCGCATTACACTGCCGGATCTGGCGCGCATCGGCCAGCTGCTGCTGCGCGGCGGGGCGGTGGGCGGCGTGCGGCTGCTGAAGCCCGCCACGGTGCAGGCGATGGTCACGCCCGTCTGGCAGGCGGGGCAGGGCGTGCCCGGCGATCAATATCACGGCCAGATGCTGTGCTATGCCGCCGGCGCGCAGTGCCTGTCGGGCCGGGCCGGCGCGACCGACCAGCCGGTGACGGGTGCCAAATGGGTGGGGCATCTGGGGGAGGCTTATGGCCTGCTTGCCGGCCTGTGGATTGATCGCGCCCGCGGCCGGGTGATCGCTTATGCGCTCACCGGCAGCGCCGCCGATCCGTTCACCTTCCCCCATGTCCGCTCGGCCTTCGCCTCGGCCGAAGACATCATTGCCGGCGAACTGGCGCAATGACCTCGCGCGTCATCGCCCTGTCGCGGCCCTTGTGCCACGATGCCGCCACCACCACGCAAGGAAAGGGAAACTGATGATCGGATACGCGCTTTTCGGCAGCAATGACCTGCCGCGCAGCTTTGCCTTCTATGATGCGGTGTTCGCCAGCATCGGCGTCAACCGGCTGATGGAGTTTCCCACCGGCGCCGTGTGCTGGGGCACGAGCTGGACCGCCCCGATGCTGGGCGTCGGCCCGGCCTTTGATGGCCAGCCCGCCACGGCCGGCAACGGCACGATGATCGCCATCGTGGTGGACGAGCGCGCCAAGGTCGATGCCATGTATCAGGCCGCGATGGCGGCCGGCGGCGGCGATGAGGGCGGCCCCGGCGTGCGCGGGGAGGACGGGCCGCAGGCCTTTTATGGCGCCTATTTCCGTGATCCCGATGGCAACAAGCTGTGCGCCTTCCGCGTCGGGCCTGCCTGAAACGGTGGACGCGATCACGATCATTGCCGATGAACTGAAGGTCCGTGATCGCGAGCGCTGGCTGGCCTGCCTCTATGCGGCGGCCCCGGCCCGCCCGGCGCTGGTCGCGCTGTTCGCGCTGGATTGCGAGCTGGCGCATGTGGTGGCCACCACCAGCGAGCCGATGCTGGGCGAGATCCGCCTGGCTTGGTGGCGCGACCGGCTGTGCGATCTCGACACGGCGCCGGCCCCGGCGCAGCCGCTGCTGCAGGCGTTGCAGGTCCATGTGCTGCCGCGCGAGGTGACCGGCGCCGCGCTGTCGGCGCTGGAGGATCGCTGGCTTGGCCTGCTGGAATCGCGCGACGTGGGGGAGGCCCATGTTGCCGGCGGCGCTGCCCTGTTCGCGCTGGCCGCGCGGCTGCTGGGCAGCGATGAAACCGAAGCCGCCGCGCTGGGCCGGGCCTGGGTGCTGGGGGAGGCGGTGCCGGGCCGCACCGCCATGCTGCTGCGCCCGCTGCGCGCGCTGGCGTCGCTGGCGGCGCGCGATGCCGCAGTGGCGCGCGCCGGGCGTCCGCGCGAACATCCCGGCAGCGCGGGCAGGCAATGGCAGATGCTGAAGGCGGTTGCGCTGGGCCGTTGAGAACGCCAATATTGCGGCGTCAGGGTCGGCTTGCAGGGGGAGTGTGGGCGTTGCGCCGCATCCTTGGCTTTGTCGTTGCCCTTGTCGGCCTGCTTGGTGCCGGCCTGATCCTGTGGCGGGCGCCGCCGGTCACCCAGCCGGCCACCGCGCTGGCCGTGCCGGGCGGCGTGAGCGCCGGCAGCGCGGCCATTGAGGCCGAACCCGCACCGCCACCGCTGGCCGCGCCGCGCTCGCCGCTGTCGGATGCCGAGCGCGAGGCGCGCCGGCTGAAACGCTATGACAAGGACAGGGATGGAATTGTCAGCCGCAGCGAATATCTCGCCAACCGCCGCAAGGCCTTCGACAAGGCTGACCGCAACCACGACGGCCGGCTGGATTTCGAGGAATTTGCCGCCGCGACGGCAACGAAATTCACGCGGGCTGACCGCAATGCCGATGGCGTGCTGTCAGCCAAGGAGTTTGCGACGACGGCGGTGAAGCGCAAGCCCAGGATCGTGTGCGCGTGTCCGCCGGCGGCGGAGGAGCAGTGACGTCGTTTCGGTGAGAGTGCGGGGTCCCTCGACAAGCTCGGGATGAGCGGATTCTGGCTCGCGGGCGAAAGAGCAAATCCGCTCATGCCGAGCTTGTCGAGGCACGCGCCCTTTTGGCAGGCGCCATCACGCCACCGCCATCCACGCCGCCAGATCCGCCCGCGCCCGTGCCACCAGCGCCGGCTTGCGCTGATCCTTCTTCGGCGCCGGCTCGATGGCCGGGAACAGGCCGAAGTTGACGTTCATCGGCTGGAAGGTCGCGGCCTCCGCCCCGCCGGTGATGTGGTGGAGCAGCGCGCCCAGCGCCGTGGTGGCCGGGGGCGGCACCGGCTGCTTGCCCAGGCGTTCGGCGATGGCAAAGCGCGCCGCCATCAGGCCGACGGCCGCCGATTCGACATAGCCTTCGCACCCGGTGATCTGCCCGGCAAAGCGCAAGGCCGGCCGCGCCTTCAGCCGCAGCGTCGCATCCAGCAGCACCGGGGACTTGATGAACGTGTTGCGGTGCAGACCGCCCAGCCGGGCGAACTGGGCGTTTTCGAGGCCGGGGATGGTGCGGAACACGCGCACCTGATCGGCATGTTTCATCTTGGTCTGAAAGCCCACCATGTTCCACAGCGTGCCGCTGGCATTGTCCTGCCGCAGCTGCACCACGGCCCAGGCGCGCCTGCCGGTGGCGGGGTTGGTCAGGCCCACCGGCTTCATCGGGCCAAAGCGCGGCGTGTTGCGGCCGCGCTCGGCCATCACCTCGATCGGCATGCAGCCGTCGAAATAGGGTGTGTTCGCCTCCCACTCCTTGAAGCTGGCCTTCTCGGCGGCCAGCATCGCGTCGATGAAAGCCTCGTACTGCTCCTTGTCCATCGGGCAGTTGAGATAATCCTTGGCGCCGCCCTTGTCCCAGCGGCTCTGGAACCAGGCGGTGTTCAGGTCGATGGAGTCGAAATGGATCACCGGTGCGATGGCATCGAAGAAGGCCAGCGCATCCTCTCCGGTCAGCTCGCGGATGGCGTGGGCCAGCGGCGCGGCGGTCAGCGGGCCGGTGGCGATGATCACGCTGTCCCAATCGGCGGGCGGCAGGCCGTCCACCATCTCGCGCACGATCGTCACCTTGGGATGGGCGGCCAGCGCGGCGGTGACCCCGGCCGAAAACACGTCACGGTCCACCGCCAGCGCTGATCCGGCCGGCACCCGCGCCTGATCAGCCTCCCGCATCACCAGCGAGCCGAGCGCACGCATTTCCTGGTGGATCAGGCCGACAGCATTGTTGTCGGGATCATCGCTGCGGAAACTGTTGGAGCAGACGAGTTCGGCCAGGCCATCGGTGCGGTGGGCATCGGTGCCGTGCACCCCGCGCATTTCGTGCAGGATCACGGGGATGCCGGCGCTGGCAATCTGCCAGGCTGCTTCCGAACCGGCGAGGCCACCGCCGATGATATGGATTTCGCGTGTCATGTCCCGCGCTATACGCATATCGGGCCGGCACGTCCAAGCGGGCGGCCGCTGCGCCGTGCCGCAGTGCGGGAAGCGCTTGCGCAGCCCCACGTTTCTTGCAGTGTGCGGCAGAAGGTCGCTGTTTGGCCTTCCCATCCGGCGGGGGCATCGCTATACCCCGAAACGCCCCGGCAGCGCTGCCGGCGCCATCGTTTGGAAGTCGTCATGATGCATCGCGGCCAGCGTTCGGCCGGCCCCTCCCCAGTCTGTCCGGCGGAAGACGTCCGATGCCACGGCTGACGGTTGACGGGATCGAAGTGGAGGTGCCCAACGGCGCCACTGTGCTGCAGGCCTGCGAGGCCGCTGGCGCTGAAATCCCGCGTTTTTGCTATCACGAGCGGCTGTCGATCGCCGGCAATTGCCGCATGTGCCTGGTGGACATGGAAAAGGCCCCCAAGCCGGTGGCCAGCTGCGCCATGCCGGCCGCCGATGGCCAGGTGATCCACACCCGCACCGAAAAGGTGAAGAAGGCGCGCGAAGGGGTGATGGAGTTCCTGCTCATCAACCACCCGCTCGATTGCCCGATCTGCGATCAGGGCGGGGAGTGCGACCTGCAGGACCAGTCCCTCGCCTATGGCCGCGGCCACAACCGGTTCGAGGAAAACAAGCGCGCCGTCACCGAAAAATATATGGGCCCGCTGATCAAGACGGCGATGACCCGCTGCATCCACTGCACCCGCTGCGTGCGCTTTGCCGAAGAGATTGCCGGTGTCGAGGAAATCGGCGCCATCGGCCGCGGCGAGACGATGCAGATCACATCCTATCTGGAAAAGGCCGTCACCTCCGAACTGTCGGGCAATGTCATCGATCTGTGCCCGGTCGGCGCGCTCACGTCCAAGCCCTATGCCTTCAAGGCGCGGCCGTGGGAGCTGAAGAAGACTGATTCGATCGACGTGATGGATGCGGTGGGCAGCAACATCGTCATCGGCAGCCGGGGCGCGGCCGTGCTGCGCGCCACACCGCGCATCAACGACGACGTCAATGAGGAATGGCTGGCCGACAAGAGCCGCTTTGCTGTTGATGGCCTGTCGGAACGCCGGCTCGACACGCCGTGGGTGCGGGTGGCCGGCAAATTGCAGAAGTCGACCTGGGCGGAGGCGTTTGCCGCCATCGCGCGCGGGCTGGACGGTCTGTCCGGCGACGAGATCGGCGGCATCGTCGGCGATCTGAACGCGGTCGAGGATATGGCGGCCTTCAAGGATCTGCTGGGCGCGCTGGGCTCTTCCCATATCGAATGCCGGCAGGATGGCGCGCTGTTCGCCGCCGCCCAGCCGCAGGACTGGCTGTTCAACACTGGCCTTGCCGCCATCGAAACGGCGGACGTGATCCTGCTGGTCGGCACCAATCCGCGTCAGGAAGCGGCGCTGGTCAATGTGCGGCTGCGCAAGGCCGTGCGCAAGCATGGCGCGGCGGCCTTTGCCATCGGGCCGGACTGTGATCTTTCCTATCCGGTGACGCAGTTGGGCGATGATGCGGCGCTGCTCACCAGCCTGCCGCCGGCGGTCCGCGAGGCATTTGCCAAGGCGCAGCGGCCGGCGATCATCGTCGGCATGGGCGCGCTGAAGACGCCGGGCCTGTATGCGGCCGCGCGCGCCGCCGCACAGGCGCTGGGCGTGGTGAAGCCCGGCTGGAACGGCTTCAACCTGCTGCACACCGCCGCCGCCCGCGCCGGCGCGCTGCGCATGGGCCTCACTGTCGATGGCGGCGTGGCGGCTTTGGCCGGCAGCGGCCGCAAGGCGCTGTTCCTGCTGGGGGCGGACGAGGTCAATATTCAGGCCGGGCGTTTCACCGTCTATATCGGCACCCACGGCGATCGCGGCGTGGCCCATGCCGATGTGATCCTGCCGGCGGCCGCCTACACCGAAAAATCCGGCACTTATGTGAATCTGGAAGGCCGGGTGCAGCGGGCGCTGCGCGCCACCCAGCCGCCCGGCGACGCGCGCGAGGATTGGACGATCCTGCGCGCCCTGTCGTCGGTGCTGGGCAAGAAGCTGCCCTATGACGATATCGACGGCCTGCGCCGCCGCATCGCCGAAGAGTGGCCCGATCTTGGCCGCGCCGGCCTGATCGCGCGCGGTGACACGCTGGCCGAGGTGACGGCCGAACCCGTGAAGGGCCCGCTGCACCTCGCTTACAGCAATTATCACCTGACCAACCCCATCGCCCGCGCCAGCGCGACGATGGCGGCCTGTGTCTCCTCGCTGCTTGCGCCGGATGCGCAGGAGGCGGCGGAATGAGCTACACTGGCTGGTTTGTCGCGCAGTTCGGCCAGGGGCCGGGCTGGTTCCTCGCCAATCTCACCCTGATCCTTGCCATCGCCTTCCCGGTGATGGTGGGCGTCGCGCTGGCGGTTTACGCCGACCGCAAGATCTGGGCGGCGATGCAGATGCGCCGTGGCCCCAATGTCGTCGGCCCGTTCGGCCTGCTGCAGACCTTTGCGGACGCTGCCAAGCTGTTCCTGAAGGAAACCATCATCCCGTCCGGCGCGTCCACCGGCGTGTTCCTGCTCGCCCCGATGATCAGCTTCACGCTGGCGTTGGTGGTGTGGGCGGTGATGCCGTTCGGTGCCGGCATGGTGCTGGCCGATCTCAACGTCGGCCTGCTCTATATCTTCGCCGTCTCCTCGATGGGTGTCTATGGCATCATCATGTCGGGCTGGGCGTCCAACTCCAAATATGCCTTCCTCGGTGGCCTGCGTTCGGCGGCGCAGATGGTGTCCTACGAAGTCTCGATGGGCTTCATCCTGGTCGCCGTGATGATGTACGCGCAGAGCCTGAACCTGTCGGACATCGTGCTGTCCCAAAAGGGCAATGTGCTGGGCGTGCTGAACGGCAATATCTTCAACCCGCTGCTGTTCCCGATGGCGATCATGTTCTTCATCACGGCGCTGGCCGAAACCAACCGGCCGCCCTTCGATCTGCCGGAGGCCGAGGCCGAGCTGGTTGCCGGCTATCAGGTTGAATATTCGTCGATGTCCTTCGCGCTCTTCTTCCTTGGCGAATATGCCAACATCCTGTTCATGTGCGCGCTGATCCCCACATTGTTCCTGGGGGGCTGGCTGCCGCCGCTTGACCTGCCGTTCCTCTATATCATCCCCGGCTTTGTCTGGTTCCTGATCAAGATGGCGCTGATGTTCTTCCTGTTCGCCTGGGTGAAGGCCGCCGTGCCGCGTTACCGTTATGACCAGCTGATGCGCCTGGGCTGGAAAGTGTTCCTGCCGCTGTCGCTGGTGTGGGTGGTGATCGTGTCGGGCTGGCTGATGTTCACCGGGCATTTTGCGGTCGCGCCAGGGGTGATAGCGACATGATGATGATTTTGGCATTTGCGGTGCAGTCCATGGTAACTTTGGCACCACCCGCACGCAATGACGTGCCAGCCACGGCCTTTGTCTGTGAACTCACGCTCGCCGATGGCGCAGCGTTCAAGCTGTCGGGTATCGCACCGGCCTTCAGGCCTGGGCGCGATCCCAATGCCGAGCAGGTCATGACATTGACTGTTGAAAATATGGCGGAACTGGTGGGGCGTGGCTTCGCCAAGGTGGAAAGCAATTCCGGCAGTGAATTTCGCGATTACCAGATCGTGATGCCGCGCGGCGAAGCGATGTATATTGCCAATTTGAAGCTGCGGGCCGCATCGGGCGGCGTTGTCTGGGTGACGCGTTATGCGCCGACCAAGCCACCGGAAGCCTATCGCTATTTTGCCGTTGGCCATTGCCGGTCAGATTTTGAAGGCAAGCCTGTATCATGACCGCGCTGCTGCGCTCCGCCAAGTCGCTGCTGCTGCTGGAATTTGTCGGCGGCCTGTGGCTGACCCTGAAATATTTCTTCCGCCCGAAGGTGACGCTGAACTACCCCTATGAAAAGGGCCCGATCAGCCCGCGTTTCCGCGGTGAACATGCGCTGCGCCGCTATCCCAACGGGGAGGAACGCTGCATCGCCTGCAAATTGTGCGAAGCGGTCTGCCCGGCGCTGGCCATCACAATCGAGGCCGAACCGCGCGAGGACGGCAGCCGCCGCACCACCCGCTATGACATCGACATGACCAAGTGCATCTATTGCGGCCTGTGCCAGGAAGCCTGCCCGGTGGACGCCATTGTCGAAACGCCGAACTTTGAATTTTCCACCGAAACCCGCGAAGAGCTGATCTACACCAAGGACAAGCTGCTCGCGAACGGCGAGAAGTGGGAACGCGCCATCGCCAGCAACATCGCAGCCGACAGCGAGTATCGGTGATGGCCAGCTTTGCCTTCTACCTGTTCGCCGTCCTGCTGCTGACCAGCGGCTTCATGGTGATCACCGCAAGGAATCCGGTGCATTCGGTGCTGTGGCTGATCCTGGCCTTCTTCAACGCCGCCGGCCTGTTCATCCTGCTGGGTGCCGAGTTTCTCGCGATGCTGCTGGTCATCGTCTATGTCGGCGCGGTCGCGGTGCTGTTCCTGTTCGTCGTGATGATGCTGGACATTGATTTTCGCGCCCTGCAGCGCGGCGCGCTGAAGAATCTGCCGCTGGGCCTGGCCGTTTCGGGGGTGATCCTGGCCGAAGTGCTGATCGTGGCTTCGGGCTGGCAGCCGGGGGTCGGCATCGTCCTCAACGACGCGCTCGCTGGGCCGCCGGCGGGCATGACCAACACCCAGTGGATCGGCAGCCAGCTCTACACGCGCTACGTGTTCGTCTTCTCGATGGCCGGCCTGATCCTGCTGGCGGCGATGATCGGCGCGATCGTCCTCACCCACCGCCGCCGCGTGGGCGTGAAGAAGCAGAATATTGCCGCGCAGACCGCGCGCACCCCGGCCGGCACGCTTGGCGTCGGCAAGGCACCGGTGGGGCAGGGGGTCGAACTGTGATCGGGTTGACGCATTATCTGGCCGTGTCTGCGGCGCTGTTCGTGATGGGCGTGTTCGGCATTTTCCTCAACCGCCGCAACATCATCATCATCCTGATGTCGCTGGAACTGATCCTGCTGTCGGTGAACATCAACCTCGTCGCCTTCTCGGCCTTCCTGCACCAGGTCCACGGCCAGATCTTCGCCATGTTCGTGCTCACCGTGGCGGCGGGTGAGGCAGCGATCGGGCTTGCCATCCTGGTGATCTATTTCCGCAACCGCGGCACTGTCGCGGTTGATCAAGCCGATCTGATGAAGGGCTGACGATGATCACCATCCTCGTCTTCCTGCCGCTGCTCACTGCGCTTGTCGCCGGGCTGGGCGGCCGCATCATCGGCCACACGGCGGCCAAGGCGCTCACCACCGGCGGCCTGTTCGTCTCGGCGGCGCTGGCCTGGGTGATCTTCACCGGCTTCTGGCTGAACGACACCGCCGGCAGCACCGTGCCGGTGCTCAGTTGGATCCAGAGCGGCGCGCTCTCCGTCAACTGGGCGCTGAAGGTCGATACGCTCACGGCGGTCATGCTGGTGGTCATCACCAGCGTCTCGGCGCTCGTCCACCTGTACAGCTGGGGCTATATGGCGGAAGACCCTTCGCAGAGCCGCTTCTTCGCCTATCTGTCGCTGTTTACCTTCGCCATGCTGATGCTGGTGACGGCCGATAACCTCGTCCAGATGTTCTTCGGCTGGGAAGGGGTGGGCCTCGCCTCCTACCTGCTCATCGGCTTCTGGTACACCAAGCCATCGGCCAACGCGGCCGCCATCAAGGCCTTCGTGGTGAACCGCGTCGGCGATTTCGGCTTCAGCCTCGGCATCTTTGCCACCTTCCTGGTGTTCGGCACCGTTTCCATCGATGCCATCCTCGCCGCCGTGCCGCAGCACGCCGGGCAAACGTTCAGCTTCCTCGGCACCCGCGTCGACGTGATGACCACGCTGTGCCTGCTGCTGTTCGTCGGCGCGATGGGCAAATCGGCGCAATTGGGCCTGCACACCTGGCTGCCGGACGCGATGGAAGGCCCGACGCCGGTTTCGGCGCTGATCCACGCCGCCACCATGGTGACGGCCGGCGTCTTCATGGTCTGCCGCCTTTCGCCGATGTTCGAGGCGAGCCCCACCGCGCAGGCTGTCGTCTGCGTGATCGGCGCCTGCACGGCGCTGTTCGCCGCCACGGTCGGCATGGTGCAGAACGACATCAAGCGGGTGATCGCCTATTCGACCTGCTCTCAGCTCGGCTACATGTTCTTTGCCGCCGGGTCGGGCGCCTATGGCGCGGCGATGTTCCACCTGTTCACCCACGCCTTCTTCAAGGCGCTGCTGTTCCTGGGTGCCGGTTCGGTGATCCACGCCATGCACCACGAGCAGGACATGCGCTTCTACGGCGGCCTGCGGAAACACATCCCCATCACTTTCTGGATGATGACGATCGGCACACTGGCGCTCACCGGCTTCTTCTTTACCGCCGGCTATTATTCCAAGGACGCCATTCTGGAAGCGGCCTTTGCCAGCGGCACCAGTCACGGCAGCTTCGCCTTCTTCGTGGGCGCAATCGTGGCGGCGCTGACCAGCTTCTATTCGTGGCGGCTGGTGTTCCTCACCTTCTTCGGCACGCCGCGCTGGGCCGGCAGCGAGCATATTCAGCACGCCGCGCATGGCGATCATGGCCATGGCCACGACGATCACGCGCATGGCCATCACGCCCATGATGATCCCACCGCCGGCTATCACCCGCACGAAAGCCCGCTGTCCATGCTGGTGCCGCTGTTCGTGCTGGGCACCGGTGCGCTGCTGGCCGGTTATGTGTGGCACGAAAGCTTCGTCGGTGCCGAGCAGGGGGCCGGTTTCTGGCGCGGCAGCCTCGCCTTCCGGGAGCATCTGATGCACGCCATGCACGAGGTGCCGGCCTGGGTGGTCTACACACCGTCGGTGGCCTTCTTCCTCGGCCTCGGCCTGGCCTGGCATGTCTATCTCAACAAGCCGTCGATCCCGCTGTGGTGGCAGCGCGAGGTGCCGGGGCTGTATCAGTTCCTGCTCCGCAAATGGTATTTCGACGAGCTCTACAACGCGATTTTCGTGCGGCCCGCGCTGTGGCTCGGCCGCCAGTTCTGGACACGCGGTGACCAGCAGACGATCGACCGGCTTGGCCCCAATGGGGCGGCCGATGTGGTTGTCGCCGGTGCCGGCCTCGCGCGGCGCTTCCAGTCCGGCTATGTCAACAGCTATGCGCTGGTGATGCTGATTGGCCTTGCCGCCGCTGCTGCCTGGATGATGGGCTGATGCCGATCCTTTCGATCATGATCCTGCTGCCGCTGGTGGCAGCCCTGGTGATTGCCACCCTGCCGGGCGGCGATGCCGAGCGCGCAGCGCGCGCCCGCGTGGTGGCGCTGGCCACCACCCTCATCGAATTTGCCGCCGGCCTGTATCTGTGGGCGAATTTCGACACCGCCAGCGCGGCGTTCCAGTTCGGCGAAAATCTGCCGCTGTTCGCGCCGTTCCTGAACTGGTCGCTGGGCATCGACGGCATCGCGCTGATGCTGATCGAGCTCAGCGTCTTCCTGATGCCGCTGTGCATCCTGGCCAGCTGGGTCGCCGTGAAGAAGCGCGTGCCGGAATATATGGCGGCCTTCCTGCTGATGGAAACGCTGATGATCGGCACCTTCGCGGCGCGCGACATCTTCCTGTTCTATCTGTTCTTCGAAGGCGGCCTGATCCCGATGTTCCTGATCATCGGCATCTGGGGCGGCGCAAGGCGCATCTATGCGTCGTACAAATTCTTCCTCTACACCCTGCTCGGCTCGGTGGTGATGCTGGTTGCGATGCTGTGGATGGTGGGCCAGGCCCATTCGTCCGACATTGGCGTGCTCAGCCGCACCGATTTCCCGCCGGAAGCGCAATTCTGGCTGTTCCTTGCCTTCTTCGCCTCCTTCGCGGTCAAGATGCCGATGTGGCCGGTGCACACCTGGCTGCCCGATGCCCACGTCGAAGCGCCGACGGCCGGCTCCGTCATCCTGGCCGGCGTGCTGCTCAAGCTTGGCGGCTATGGCTTCATCCGCTTCAGCCTGCCGATGTTCCCCGATGCCTCGGCCCAGCTGATCTGGCTGGTGTTCGGCCTGTCGATGGTCGCCGTCGTCTACACCTCGCTCGTCGCGCTGGTGCAGCACGACATGAAGAAGCTGATCGCCTATTCGTCGGTCGCCCACATGGCGTTTGTCACCGGCGGCCTGTTCGCGCTGAACACGCAGGGCCTGGAAGGCGCGATGGTGATGATGCTGTCCCACGGCCTGGTGTCGGGCGCGCTCTTCCTGTGTGTCGGCGTCATTTATGATCGGCTGTACACCCGCGAGATCGGGCGCTACGGCGGCCTGGCCGATACCATGCCGAAATATGCGCTGGTGCTGCTGTTCTTCACCATGGCCTCGGTCGGCCTGCCCGCCACGTCGGGCTTTGTCGCCGAATTCCTGGTGCTGATCGGCCTGTATCAGACCAGCACCTGGGCGACCTTCGTGCTCACCACCGGCATCATCCTGGGTGCCGGCTATATGCTCTACCTCTATGCCCGCGTCGCCTATGGCAAGGCGGCCGGCGACGACACGCGCGCGATGCCCGACCTCAGCCTGCGTGAAATCGCCATCCTCGCGCCGATCATGATCGTGACGCTGTGGATGGGCATCTATCCGGCCAGCTTCCAGCAGCCGATGAAGCCGGCAATCGCCGCTGTCGTCGCCCGCCTGGACGGGCGCCAGCGCGCCACCGTGCCGACCGATATGAGCCTGTCTCCGGCGCTGCCCGCGCTGGCAGCACCGGCCAACGCCGCGGAAGCCCATTGATGCACCCCATCATCACCTCCATCGCCACCGCCGGCCCCGAACTGGTGCTCACGCTCGGCACGCTCGCGGCGCTCATGCTCGGCACCTTCACCGCGCCGCACCGCGCGCTTGGCGCCACCAGCCTGTTCGCTGTCGCCATCCTGGCAGTGGCCGGCTTTGCCCTGCTCGATGCGCCGGCCGGAGCTGTGCGCGCCTTCGATGGCCTTTATGTCGCCGATGATTTCAGCGCCTTCCTCAAGGTGATCATCTTCGCTGCCACCGCTGCTTCCGTCATCCTGGCGCAGCCGTGGCTGGGAACAAGCGGCACCGGGCGCTTCGAATATCCGGTGCTGATGCTGCTCGCCGCGCTCGGCATGGCGGTGATGGTGTCGGCCAATGATCTGCTCACCCTCTATATCGGGCTGGAGCTGACGGCGCTGCCCTCCTACGTGCTCGCCGCCTTCCACCGCAGCGACAATCGTTCGGCCGAAGCCGGCCTCAAATATTTCGTGCTGGGCGCGCTGGCCTCGGGCATCCTGCTCTATGGCGTCACCCTGATCTATGGCTTTGCCGGCTCCACCCAGTTCGATCAGATCGCCGCCGTTGTCGGCGCAGAGGCCACGCGCCCGCTCGGCCTGCTGTT
Source organism: Sphingomonadales bacterium (assembly GCA_037131365.1). Taxonomy (GTDB): domain Bacteria; phylum Pseudomonadota; class Alphaproteobacteria; order Sphingomonadales; family Sphingomonadaceae; genus Sandarakinorhabdus. Next base: position 30,699 of record JBAXRE010000008.1, on the reverse strand, counting down.
CGGCATCGTCTTCATTGTCGCCGGCATGGCCTTCAAGGTGTCGGCCGTGCCGTTCCACATGTGGACGCCTGATGTTTACGAAGGCGCGCCCACGCCGGTCGCCGCCTTCTTCTCGGCCGCGCCCAAGGCGGCGGCACTGGGCCTGATGGCGCGCGTGCTGGTCGTCGCCTTCCCCGGCAAGGTGGCGGCGGATTGGCAGCAGATCATCATCTTCATCGCCATCGCCTCCATGGTGCTGGGTGCGGTGGCCGCCGTGGCGCAGACCAACATCAAGCGCCTGCTCGCCTATTCCTCGATCGCCAACATCGGCTTCGCGCTCGTCGGCCTCACGCCCGGCTCGCCGGCCGGCATCTCGGCGCTGCTGTTCTACACCTGCGTCTATGTCGCGATGACGTTGGGCAGCTTCCTCGTCCTGCTGCAACTGCGCCGCCCGGATGGCGAAATGGTGGAGCAGATGGCCGATCTCGCCGGCCTGTCGAAGACGCAGCCGCGCCTTGCCGCCGCGCTGGCGATCTTCATGTTCAGCCTGGCCGGCATTCCGCCGCTGCTCGGCTTCTGGCCGAAGTTCGCGGTGTTCCAGGCCGCCATTGCCGCCGGGCTGGTGCCGCTGGCGATCTTCGGCTTCATCGCCTCAGTGGTGGCCGCCTATTATTATCTGCGTCTCATCAAGATCATGTATTTTGATGAGCCGGTCGTGGCGCTGGCCAGCGAAGGCAGTGCCGCCAACGGCACCATGATCGCGGCTGCCGCCCTGTTCTGCTCGCCGGTCGGCATGCTGGCCCTGTCGCCGCTGGCCGCCGCCACGGCCCGCGCCGCCGCCGCGCTCTTCCCGGCTTGATCACGCATCTCGCCGAGGTCGGCTCCACCAACGACTGGCTGCTGGCCAACGCCGCCAGCCTGACCGATGGCCATTGGGTGATCGCCGATCGCCAGACCGCCGGCCGCGGCCGCCGCGGCCGCGTGTGGAATGATGGTGCCGGCAATTTCATGGGCAGCGTGCTGGTGCGCAGCGACGGCCCGGTGCAGCAATTGAGCTTTGTCGCCGCGCTGGCGCTGCACGAGGCGGTGGCGGCCGCCACCGGGCAGGGCCAGCGCTTTGCGCTGAAATGGCCGAACGATGTGCTGCTGGATGGCATCAAATGCTCCGGCATCCTGCTGGAACGCCAGGGCGATGCGCTGGTGATCGGCATCGGCGTCAACCTCGCCCACCATCCCGAAGGCACCGAACGGCCCGCCACCAGCCTGGCCGCCGCCGGCCTGGCCGTGCCGGCACCGCGCGACCTGCTGGACATGATGGCGCCGGCCTTCGCCCGCTGGCGCGGCCTGTGGGCGGCCGAGGGCTTCGCCCCGATCCGCAGCGCCTGGCTGGACCGGGCTGCCGGTGTCGGCGGGCGCATCGTGGCCCGGCTGGGCCACGAGAGCCCGGAAGGCCTGTTCACCGGCCTGGCTGATGATGGCGCGCTGCTCATGCGGCTTGACGATGGCCGCACACGTGCCATCCACGCCGGCGAAGTGTTTGCCTTGTGAAGGCGGGATCTGGTCGGCGAACCGCGGCCAACAGGGGAGAGGGTTAGAGGATGCTGCTTGCGATTGATGTCGGCAACACCAATATCGTCTTCGCGCTGTGCGAGCGGGAGGCAATTGTCCACCGCTGGCGCATTTCCACCGATGGCCAGCGCACCGCCGATGAATATGCCGTGTGGCTGCACCAGCTGATGGCGCTGGAAGGCGTCGCCATGGGCCATGTCGATGCCGCGATCATCTCCACCGTGGTGCCGCAGACCCTGTTCAACTTGCAGCGCCTGTGCCGGAAATATTTCCAGGTCGAACCGCTGGTCGTCGCCGTCGGCGGCATCAACCTGGGCCTCGCCATCGATCTGCCCAACCCGGCGGAGGTGGGGGCGGACCGGCTGGTCAACGCTGTTGCCGCTCACGCGCTGTGGCCGGGCAACCTCATCATCGTCGATTTCGGCACCGCCACCACCTTCGACGTGGTGTCGGCCGATGGTGCCTATCAGGGCGGCGCCATCGCGCCGGGCATCAACCTGTCGATGGATGCGCTCTACCAGGCTGCGGCCAAGCTGCCGCGCATCGCCGTCGAACCGCCGCCCGGCAATGCCGGTGCCATCGGCAAGGGCACGGTGCACGCCATGCAATCGGGCGTGTTCTGGGGCTATGTCGGGCTGATCGAAGGGCTGGTGACGCGGCTGTCCCAGGAAATCGTCGGGCCGGTGACGGTGATTGCCACAGGTGGTCTTGCCACCTTGTTCCAGCGTCACACGACTGCCATAGCCCATGTTGACGGTGATCTCACCATTCGCGGGCTGATCCGCCTGCACCAACTGAATCAAGAAGAAGCACCAGATGACCCCAGGCAATGAACTGATCTTCCTGCCGCTCGGCGGCTCCGGCGAGATTGGCATGAACGTCAATCTCTATGGCGCCAACGGCAAGTGGGTCATGGTCGATCTGGGGATGACCTTCGGCGATCCGCGCTACCCCGGCATCGATGTGGTGCTGCCCGATCTGTCCTTCATCGAGGATCGCCGCAAGGATCTGCTCGGCATCGTCCTCACCCATGGGCACGAGGATCATATCGGCGCCATCCCCTATCTCGCCGCCGATCTGAAGGTGCCGCTCTATGCCACCCCGTTCACCGCCGGCCTGATCGCCAAGAAGCTGGAGGAAGAGGGGCTGGAGCGCGAGGTGAAGCTCCACATCATCCCCATGGGCGGCTCGCTGCAGCTGGGCCCGTTCGGTTTTCAATATGTCGCGCTCGCCCATTCGATCCCCGAAGGCAATGCGCTGATCATCGATACGCCCTATGGCCGCATCTTCCACACCGGTGACTGGAAGCTGGACGATGCGCCGATGCTGGGCACGCCGGCCACCGCCGCACAGCTGAAGGCCATTGGCGACAGCGGCATCCTGGCGCTGGTGGGAGACAGCACCAACGTCTTCAATCCCGAAGCCTCCGGCAGCGAAAGCGACGTGAAGGATGGGCTGATGCGCGTCATCAAGGCGCGCAAATCCGGCCGTGTGCTGGTGACGACCTTTGCCAGCAACGCCGCGCGGCTGGGCACGCTGGGCCAGGTCGCCAAGGCCTGCGGGCGGGAACTGGTGCTGGCCGGCCGCTCCATGGACCGCATCACCAAGGTGGCGCGCGCCACCGGCTATCTGAAGGACATGCCCGAATCCATCGATTGGGACACGGCGATGAGCCTGCCCCGCAACAAGGTGCTTATCCTGTGCACCGGCGCGCAGGGCGAACCGCAGGCGGCGCTGTCGCGCATTGCCGAAGGCAGCCACCCGGCGCTGCGGCTGGAGGCGGGCGATCTGGTCGTCTATTCCTCCAAGCAGATCCCCGGCAACGAACTGTCGATCGGCCGCGTGCAGAACGCGCTGGCGGCGCGCGGCATCGACATCATCACCGAACGCCAGGCGCATGTGCATGTGTCGGGCCACCCAGGCCAGCCGGAGCTGGAGGCGATGTACGAGTGGATCCGCCCGGAAATCGCCATCCCCGTGCACGGCGAACGGCGCCACATGGAGGAACACGCGAAGCTGGCCAAGGACTGCGGCGTGCCCAAGGCGCTGGTGCCGGTGAACGGCAGCGCCATCCGCATCGCGCCGGATGGGCCGAAGCTGATCAGCCACGAAAAGGCCGGGCGGCTGGTGCTGGATGGTGACGTGATCCTGCCCGCCGACGGTGCCACCATCGTCGAACGCCGCCGCCTGTCGCTGCACGGCCTGCTGATGGTCAGCATCGTGGTCGGCCGCAACGGCCTGCCTGCCGCCACGCCCAAGGTGAGCGCCCACGGCGTGCCGGTGGAGGAGGACAAGGAGGATTTCCTCGCCGCCTGTGCCGAGGCTGCCGAAAAGGCCGCCGCCAAGGCCGATCCCAAGCGGGTGGAGGCCTATGCCGAGGCGGTGCGGGTCGCCGTGCGCCGCATCGCCCGCGAATGGACCGGCAAGAAGCCGGTGACCGAAGTGCAGGTGATCAAGCTGTGAAACTCCAGTCGGCGCTGGCGATCTACCTGTTGTTCTGGACGCTGACGCTGTTCGCCGTGCTGCCGTTCGGCGTGCGCACCCCGGATGAGGATGGCAGCGACGCCGTTCCCGGCCAGGCCAGCTCCGCCCCGTCCAACCCGATGATCGCCAAGAAGCTGCTGTGGACGACGCTGATCAGCGGCCTGCTGTTCGGGCTGTTCATGGCCAATTATATCGAAGGCTGGATCGGCGTGGATGATGTGCCGTTCTGGCGCACGCACGGGCCATACCGGCCGGACAAGGGGTAGGGCCGCCCCGCGCTTCAGTTGAAGCGGCCGGCGGCCTGGCCGAGCGCCAGATAGAGCTTGCCCAGCGTTGACGACAGCAAGGTGGCGCCCAGCGCGTCACCGCCGCGTTCGGGCACGACATCGGCGACCAGCGATTCAAATTCCTGCAGGAAGCGACTGGCCTCGGTGCGGAATTCGGCATCGTGGGCGTAATGGCGGGCGAACTGGCGGCCGGCGCCATTGTCCAACCCCAGGGTCAGGCGGCGGGCGATGGCGCTGTTGTCGCCGGCGGCATAATCGGCCCAGGTCTTGTCGTCGATGTCGTATTCCAGCAGCTTGGCCATGTCGATCGCACTGGATTGCAGGCTCTTGATCAGCGCATTGGCCCGGCGGCCCAGCGCATTGCGCGCCCGCACCTCGGCGCGGGTTTCCACTTCGCCCACCTGGGCTTCCACTTCCGACAGCGTGCGGGTCAGGGCCAGCAGGCGCTGCACCACCCGTTCGGATGCGGCCTGCGCGCTTTCGCCGGCCTTGGTCTGGACGTCCACCAGCTCGGCAATCTTCTCGCGGATCGGGGCGGCAAAGGCGGTCTCGGCGCGGCTGACGGCGGCCTTGTCGAGCGCTTCCTCGGCTTCCATCACCACCCCGGCCAGTGCGGTGCGCATCGCCCCGGCGGCGGCATCGGCCACTTCGCGCACGCGGCCGAAGGTTTCGATCAGTTCGCCCGATGCAGTCAGGCTCAGGCGGCCGGTATCGGCCTCCAGCGCCTGCATCTGGGCCTGGGCGTTGGCGATGGCGTCGGTGAGTTCGGCGGCGGTGGCCGACAGCGTCTCGCGCGCCATCGCCAGCCGGTCGCCGGCCAGATTCAGCGTGTTGGTGCCGGTTTCCAGCGGCTCGGCGATGCTGGCGGCCTGGCTGCGCAGGCCGGCCATCTGGGCATCCAGCGCCGACAATTGTTCGCGCAGCGCCGTCAGCTGGCGGTCCCCGGCCGGAAGTTCGCTGTCGAACAACGCGATGGTGCGGGCGGCTTCGCTGCCCATGGCTTCCAGCCGCGCCTGCACGCCGGCCAGCGCGGCGCTGGCCCCTTCCAGCGGCGTCGCAAAGCCGGAAACGCTGGCGGTGGCTGCGGTCATCCGCGCATCCAGCCCGTCCAGTGCGGCGGCATTGGCGGTGATGGCGGCCGTCAGCCGGCCTTCCAGCGCCTCGATCCGGCTGCCCAGCGCTTCGACCATGGTGGTGGCGCTGCGGCTGCTCGCCTCGATTTCGGCGGCAACCGCACTGGCCAGGGTCTGCAATGTCGTCAGCCGCTCGTCGAGGCTGCGCGCGGTCTCGCCGCCGATATGGGCCAGCGTGGTGCGGGCCTGATCGACACTGGCCAGCAGCGCGCCGGTCTGGGCGTGGACGGCCTCGCGCGTCTGTTCGATAGAGGTGGCGGTGCGGCGCAGGGCGTTGTCGATGGCGCTGTTCAACTCCCCGATCGGTGCCTGCACGGCCGCGCTGGCGCTGGCGGCGGCGGCCGCCATGGCATTCAGGCCGCTGGCGCTGGCTTCGGCCAGCGCATTGATTTCGCCGCGGCTGGCCTGGCCGGCGCGGCGGGCCTCAGCCTCGGCCTCGCTGGCGCGGGTGTAGAGGCCGGCGAGCAGGGTCTCGGTTTCGGCAAGCTGGCCGCGCAGCACATTCTCGGAGCGCTGCAACAGCTCGATCAGTGCTTCGGCCTGGCCGGTGGCGGCCGGCACCACGCCCGCCACGTGGCTGCCGGCCTTCACCGCCTGCGCCACCGTGTCGGCCAGCTTCACATTGGCAGCCTCCAGCGCGCCGGTGACGCCCTGCACGGCCTGGGCATGGCCGACGACCGGGGCTTCCATCGCCGCCAGCCGGCCCGTGGTGGCGGCCAGCTGCTCTTCCAGCCGGGCCAGCGAGGCGGCGCTGTGTTCCAGCCATTCGGCGGCCTGCAAGGTGCGGGCATCGGCAATCTGGGCGCGGGCGGCAGCCACGGCACCGGCATCGCGCAGCTGCACCACGGCCAGCACCACCACCGCCAGCGGCGCCATCAGCGCGGCGGCAAGCGGCAGGGCTGCGGCCAATGCGGGCGGCAAGGCCATGACGCCGGCGTTTGCCACCACGGCCGCCGCCCAGATCAGGCAGGCCAGGATGGCAATCACCCAGGGCCAACGCCGCGGTCGCACCGGAACAAAGGGATCATTCATGGCTGCAACACAAAACAGGAAAGGGGCCACCGTTCAAGACGGCAGCCCCTCCAAGCCCGGATATCCACAGCTTTGACGGCGATTCTCAGCCGCGCTGGTCGAGCGGCACATAATCGCGGCGCGGGTGACCGGTGTAGAGCTGGCGCGGGCGGCCGATCTTCTGGTCGCTGTCGGCCATCATTTCGGTCCACTGCGCGATCCAGCCGGTGGTGCGGGCCAGCGCGAACAGGGCGGTGAACATCGAGGTCGGGAAGCCGATCGCCGACAGGATGACGCCGGAATAGAAATCGACGTTCGGGTAGAGCTTCTTCTCGATGAAATAGGGGTCCGAAAGCGCCACGCGCTCCAGCTCGCGGGCGGTGTCCAGCACCGGATCGACGATGCCGAGCTGATCGAGCACGCGGTCGGCAGCGGCCTTCAGCACCTTGGCGCGCGGATCGTAGTTCTTGTACACGCGGTGGCCGAAGCCCATCAGGCGGAACGGATCGTCCTTGTTCTTGGCGCGGGCGACATATTCCGGAATCCGCTCCGGCCGGCCGATCTCGCGCAGCATGTTCAGCGCCGCTTCGTTGGCGCCGCCATGCGCCGGGCCCCACAGGCAGGCGATGCCGGCGGCGATGCAGGCAAACGGGTTGGCACCCGAGGAACCGGCCAGACGCACGGTCGAAGTGGAGGCGTTCTGCTCGTGATCGGCGTGCAGAATGAAGATCTTGTCCAGCGCGTCTTCCACCACCGGGTTGATCACATAGGGCTCGGCCGGCACGCCGAACGTCATGCGCAGGAAATTGCCGGTGTAGCTCAGCGAGTTGTCCGGATAGAGGAAGGGCTGGCCGACCGAATATTTATAGGCCATCGCCGCAATGGTGGGCATCTTGGCGATGAGGCGGTGGCTGGCGATCTCGCGCTGCTTGGGATCGTGAATGTCGGTGGAATCGTGATAGAAGGCCGAAAGCGCGCCGACGACACCGCACATCACGGCCATCGGGTGCGCGTCACGCCGGAAACCGCGATAGAAGGTCGCCAGTTGCTCGTGCACCATGGTGTGGCGGGTGATCAGATATTTGAACTCGTCATGCTCCTTGGCGTTCGGCAGGTCGCCGTTCAGCAGCAGATAGGCCACTTCCAGGAAGCTCGACTTTTCGGCGAGCTGCTCGATCGGGTAGCCGCGGTGCAGCAGGATGCCTTCGTCACCATCGATATAGGTGATCTTGGATTCGCAGGCCGCCGTGCTGGTGAAGCCGGGATCGAAGGTGAAGCGGCCGGTGTTGCCGTAAAGCTTGCGGATATCGATGACCTCAGGGCCAACGCTGCCCTGGCGCACCGGATAGTCAGCGCTGTTTCCATCGATACCGATCGTCGCCGTCATGACCCTGTTTCCTTCGCTCATCCGGCCAGGGCGTCGTCAATGCGCCCCAGCACTTCGTCCTTGCCAAGCACTTCCAGCACCTCGAACAGTCCGGGCGACTGGGCCGATCCGGTTACTGCCGCGCGCAGCGGCTGGGCGACCTGGCCAAGCTTCACGCCGCCGTCGTCTGCCAGTGCGCGCGCTGTCTGTTCCAGCGCGGCCGCCGTCCAGTCATCCTGGGCGGCGAATCGAGCCCGGGCGCGGTCAAGCAACCCCGGTGTCGCAGAGGCTAGCAGCTTCGTTGCGCTCTCGTCCATGGGGATTGGGCGGCTGCGAAGATAGAAAAGGCTGCCGCCTGCCAAATCATTGAGGTTGTTGGCGCGCTTTTTCAGTTCGGGCATGGTGCGCTGCAACAGAGCCTGATCGGCATCGCTGAGCGCGCGGCCCAATGCCGCAGCCACGCGCGGGGCGATCAGCGCCACCAGCCGCGCATCATCGGCGGCGCGCAGATAATGGCCGTTCAGATTTTCCAGCTTCTTGAGATCAAAGCGCGACGGCGAACGGCCAACGGCCTCAAGGCCGAACCACTGCACCGCTTCCGCGCGGCTGATGATTTCGGCATCGCCGTGGCCCCAGCCCAGGCGCAGCAGATAATTTTCCACCGCTTCCGGCAGCAGGCCCAGATCGTCGCGATAGGCATCCACCCCCAGCGCGCCGTGGCGCTTGGACAGTTTCGCCCCGTCGCTGCCGTGGATCAGCGGAATATGGGCATAGACCGGTTCCGCCCAGCCCATGGCGCGGATCAGGGCGAGCTGGCGGAAGGCGTTGTTCAGGTGATCATCGCCGCGGATCACGTGCGTCACACCCATGTCGTGATCGTCCACCACCACGGCGAGCATGTAGGTGGGCGTGCCGTCTGAGCGCAGCAGCACCATGTCGTCCAGCTCGGCATTGTTCACCGTCACCGGCCCCTGCACCTGATCGTGGATGGTGACACTGCCCTCCCGCGGTGCCTTCAGGCGGATCACGTAGGGCGCATCGTTCGGCCAGTCGGTGCGGTCACGCCAGCGGCCGTCGTAGCGCATCGGCTGCTTGGCGGCGCGCTGCTGTTCGCGCAGCGCCTCCAGCTCCTGCGGGGTGGCATAGCAGCGATAGGCGTGGCCGGCGGCGAGCAGCTGGTGCGCCACCTCGGCATGGCGGGCGGCGCGGCTGAACTGATAGACGACCTCACCATCCCAGTTCAGATCCAGCCAGGTCATGCCATCAAGGATGGCGGCGATCGCCGGCTCGGTGGAGCGCGCCCGGTCGGTATCCTCGATGCGCAGGCGGAACTCGCCGCCGTGGTGGCGGGCGAACAGCCAGTTGAACAGCGCCGTGCGCGCGCCGCCGATGTGCAGGAAGCCGGTGGGAGAGGGGGCAAAGCGGGTGACCACCTTGCCGGTGAATGCCTGGGTTGCGCTCATGCGCGTTTCATCCAATCCTTGGGGAATGTGAGTACGGGGAAAGCCGGTTGGCCGGTGGTTAGCAGAAGCACAGCGCCCGTTCAAACCAGTGGCGCGCGCCTGGCCGACGCCTGGCAGCGCTGGCTGGATGCGGAACGTGCCCACCTGCCGCTGTGGCTGCCCGTGGCGCTGGGTGCCGGCATCCTGCTGTGGTTCGCGTTGCCGTGGGCGCCGTGGCGGCAGGCGGCGATGGCGGCGGCCGCCGCGCTGGCGCTGGGCCTTGCGCTGGCCGGTCTGCGCCCGCTGGCCTGGGGCGCGGCGCTGGTGCTGGCCGGCCTTGGCGCCGCCGAACTGCGGGTGGCGCTGAACGATCATCCGGTGCTGGCCCACCGCCAGTTCGCCGCCATCACCGGCATCATCGATGAAGCCGCGCCGCTGCCCTGGGGCGATCAGCGGCTGACGATCGTGCCGGCCCCCGGCAAGCCATTGCCGGGCGGCGTGCTGCGCCTGAAACTGCGGCTGCGCGGTGAGCAGCCACGGCTGGCGGCCGGTGCCACCATCACGGCGCGGGCGCTGTTGTCTCCGCCTGCCGGCATGGCGGTGCCGGGCGGTTATGATGCGGCGCGGCGGGCGTGGTTCGATGGGGTGGGGGCCAGCGGCACGGCGCTGGGGCCGGTGACGGTGCTGGCGCCGCCGCCGCCGGGGCCGGGGCTGTGGCTGGCGACAACGCGCGAACGGCTGCAGGCGCAGATCACGGCGCGGATGGCCGGGGAGGCCGGCGCGGTGGCCGCCGCGTTCGTCACCGGCTGGCAGGGCGCGATCCCGCCGGCGACGGCGCAGGCGATGCGCGATGCCGGCCTGGCCCATCTTCTGTCGATTTCCGGCCTGCACATCGCCGTGGTGGTGGGCAGCGTGACGTTGATCGCCCGGATGCTGCTGGGCCTGTGGCCGTGGCTGGTGCTGCGGGCGCCGGTGCCCACGCTGGCGCTGGCGGCGGGTGCGCTTGCCGGGCTGGGCTATACGCTGCTGGCCGGCGCGCAGGTGCCGACGGTGCGGGCGGTGGTGGCCGCCATCATCGTGGTGATCGGCATGATGCTCGGCCGCCAGGCCCTGTCGCTGCGGCTGGTGGCGGCGGCGGCCTTTGTCATCATGGCGGTGCGGCCCGAGGCGCTACTCGGCGCCAGTTTCCAGCTCAGCTTTGCCGCGGTGATCGCCATCATCGCCCTGTATGAAAGCCCCCCCGGCCGCTGGCTGACGACGCCGCGCGATGACGAGACCTGGTGGCAGCGCCTGGGCCGCGCCGGCCTGTCGCTGCTGGCCAGCGGGCTGGTGGCGGAATTCGCACTGGCCGGCATCGGCCTCTATCATTTCGGCCGCAGCGGCCTGTACGGCATCGCCGCCAACATGATCGCCATTCCCTACACCAGCTTCGTGGTGATGCCGGCGCTGATGCTGGCGATGCTGGGGGAGGCGCTGGGCCCGGATGTCTTCGGTTTCTGGCTGTGGCCGCTGGCCGGCTGGACGATGGAGCAACTCATCACCATCGCCGATACCACGGCCAGCCTGCCCGGCGCGATTGTCACCGCCGCCACGGTGCCGGCGCCGCTGTACGCGCTGGCGGCGGCCGGCGGCCTGTGGCTGGCCCTGTGGCGCAGCCGCGCCCGGCTGTGGGGGCTGCCCGCCATCGCCGCCGCGCTGCTGCTGGCCTGGGCGGCGCCGGTGCCGGATCTGCTGGTCACCGGTGATGGCCGGCATGTGGCGCTGCGCCTGCCCGATGGCCGCATCGCCCACAGCCGCGAACGGGCCGGCGATTTCCTGCGCGACACCTGGGCCGAAGCGCTGGGCGGCGATGCCGATGCGGCGCTGTGGCTGGGGGCGGTGCCGGGCGCGCATTGTTCCGCCGAAACCTGCGTGGCCCGCATCGTGCGCGGCGGCCGGCGTTGGCAGCTGCTGGCCATCATCGGCCCCAGCCTGATCCCGCGCGCCGATTTCGCGCCGGCCTGCGCGGCGGCCGACATCGTGATCGCCGATCGCCGCCTGCCGCGCTGGTGCCGGCCGCGCTGGCTGAAGCTCGACAAGACGGCGCTGGCCCGCAGCGGCGCTGTCGCCATCAGCCTGGCCGCCGGCCGCATCGTCACCGCCCGCGCCGGGGATTGGCCGTGGCAGGCCGGCGGCGCGGCGGCGCTGTGAACAATCGGGGCTTGCCGGCGGCGGTGGCGCGGCAGAGGCTGCGGGCAGGGAGACACGCATATGGCCGCCATCATCGATCCCGATCGTCCGATCGTCGATCCGCATCACCATCTCTGGGATCTGCGCCACACGCTGGCACGCATGCCGCAGGATCATGATTTCGTGCGCGGCGTGTCGCTGTCGCCGCTCTATCTGCTGCCCGAACTGCTGGCCGACATGGGGGCCGGCCACAATGTGGTGGCCAGCGTGTTCGTGGAATGCGGCGCCTTCTACCGCGCCGGGGTGGCCGATGCGCTGCGTCCGGTGGGGGAGACGGAGTTCGTCAACGGCGTCGCCGCGATGAGCGCTTCCGGCCTTTACGGCCCGGCGCGCGCCTGTGCCGGCATCGTGGCCCATGCCGATCTCACGCTGGGGGCCGGCGTGCGCGACGTGCTGCTGGCCCACAAGGCGGCGGCCCCGGGGCGGCTGCGCGGCATCCGCCATTCGGTCGCGCATGATGCCGATCCGGCTGTGCTGGGGTTCCTGCAATCGCCGCGCGCCGGCCTGCTGGCCGAACCGGCGTTCCGCGCCGGCCTGGCCGAGGTGGCGGCGGCGGGGCTCAGCTATGATGTCTGGCTGCTGGCGCCGCAATTGCCGGAACTGGTGGCGATGGCGCGGGCGCTGCCTGATCTCACCATCGTCTGCGATCATCTCGGCACGCCGGTGGGCATTGGCCGCCATGCCGGGCGGCGCGACGGTGATTTCCTGATCTGGGCCGGATGCATGAAGGCGCTGGCCGATTGCCCCAATGTGGTGATGAAACTGGGCGGGCTGGCGATGCCGTTCGCCGGCTTCCCCAGCTTCCTGGCCGATCCGATGGCCACCGCCGAAGCGCTGGCCGATGAATGGCGGCCCTATGTGGAAACCGCCATCGATCTGTTCGGCGCCCGCCGCTGCATGTTCGAAAGCAATTTCCCGGTGGATCGCGGCACCTGCGATTACGCCACGCTGTGGAACGCCTTCAAGCTGATCGCGGCACGCGGCAGCGCGGACGAGAAAACAGCGCTGTTCAGCGACACGGCCGCCCGGGTTTACCGCCTCGACGTCTGATCCTTGCACCGCCGGCCGGGCAAACAAGAAGGGCGCCAGCCTTGCGGCCGGCGCCCTTCCCGTAACGTCAAGGCCGCTCAGTGATAGCGGCGCAGCAGGCCCGCCAGCTTGCCCTGGATGCGCACCTGTTCCGGGTGGTAACGCTGCGGTTCATAGGCGCTGTTGGCCGGATCCAGCCGCACCAGGCCCTTTTCGTGGTGCAGATATTTCAGCGTCGCCTCGCTGTTGTCGATCAGTGCCACCACGATGTCGCCATCGCGCGCCGTGTCGCAGCGGCGGATCAGGGCATAATCACCGTCAAAGATGCCGGCATCGATCATGGAATCGCCTGACACTTCCAGCGCATAATGGTCACCCGGGCCGAGCAGGGCGGCGGGCACCGACAGTGAGCGGTCACTTTCCAGCGCTTCCACCGGCAGGCCGGCGGCGATGCGGCCATGCAGCGGCACGGTGATGGTGTCGTTGGCGGCCAGCATGGCCAGCGCCGGCGGGGCCGGTGGGCGCGGGGCGGGCGTGCTGGCTACCAAGGTCAAGGCCGGGCGGGCGGCTTGCAGCGCATCGGGCAGGCGCAGCACTTCCAGCGCACGGGCGCGGTTGGGCAGGCGGCGGATGAAGCTGCGTTCCTCCAGCGCGTTGATCAGGCGATGCACGCCGGATTTCGACTTGAGGTTCAGCGCCTCCTTCATCTCCTCGAACGAGGGGGACACCCCGTCGGACTTCAGCCGTTCGTCGATGAAGATGAGCAATTCCTGCTGCTTACGGGTCAGCATGACAGCATTCCTTCCATGCCCGTGATCGGAACATGGGTAGAACATCTAGAAAACAGAATGGAACATGTCAAGCGCGATACAGTCCACCGGATCGCCCGCCGCCGCCGCCGGCGCGCCTGCCTCGCGGATGATCAGCAATTCGGCCGCCGCCAGCAGCGACAGCAGCGCCGAATCCTGCCGGGCAAAGGGCTGCGCGCCGGCTGGCGTGCGCCGCGCGCGCAGATGATCGCGGCGCGCGCCATTGGCCGGCAGCGGCGCGGCCAGTGGCAGCCGCTCCATCGGCAGCGCGTGCGGCCGGCCGCCCAGCCGCGCCACCAGCGGCAGCGCGAACAGCAGCGCGGTGACGAAGGCGGAAACCGGATTGCCCGGCAGGCCCAGCACGCGCGTGCCATTCAGCCGGCCCGCCAGCAGCGGCTTGCCCGGCCGCAGTGCGATCTTCCAGAAATCCAGCTGCGCGCCAAGGTGGGTGAGCACCGGCACCACCAGATCATGATCGCCCACCGAAGCGCCGCCGATGGTGAGGATCAGATCGGCATCCGCCGCCGTCAGCGCCGCCGCCAGGGCGCCGGGATCATCGGGTATCAGGCCGGGGTCGTGCACCTCGGCACCCACGCTCCGCAGCAACGCCGCCAGCATGGCGGGGTTGGAGGAGACGATCTGCCCCGGCCCCGGCGTCGTGCCCGGCGGCACCAGTTCATCGCCGGTGGCGATCAGCGTCACGCGCGGGCGGCGGATCACGGGCAGGCTGCCATGCCCGGCCGCCGCCGCCAGGCCGAGATGCGGCGGGGCGAGCCGAGTGCCGGCAGCGATCAGCGTGTCCCCGGCGGCGAAATCCTGCCCGGCGCCGCGGATATGGGCGCCAAGCCGCGGCGGGCCGTCGCCGGTCAGGTGCGCCGTGTCGCCACCGTGCGCCACGTCCTCCTGCACGGCGATGGTGTCGGCCCCGTCCGGCAGCGGCGCGCCGGTGAAGATGCGCACGGCTTCGCCGGCCTGCACCGTGCCGCCCCAGCCGTGGCCGGCTGCGCTTGTCCCCACCACGCGCCAGGGGGTGTGCAGGTCATCCCAGCGGATGGCATAACCGTCCATGGCGGCGGCGGCGAACGGCGGCTGGGTGAGGCGGGCGACCAGCGGTTCGGCGAGCATCCGGCCGGCGCAATGATCCAGCGCCACGGGTTCGGCGGGCAGCGGACTCACGCCCGCCAGCAGCTGGTCCAGCGCTGCCGCGAAAGGCAGCAGGCCGCTCATCCGGCGATGAAATCGCCCGAGCGGCCGCCGGTCTTCTTCAGCAACCGCACGCCATCGATGCGCATCGTCCGGTCGAGCGCCTTGGCCATGTCGTAGACCGTCAGCAGCGCCGCCGTGACGGCGGTCAGCGCTTCCATTTCCACGCCGGTGCCGTGGGTGGTGGCCACGGTGGCGGTGGCGCGGATGCCGGCGGCTTCCAGCGCGAGATCGACACTGACGGCATCGATGGGCAGCGGGTGGCAGAGCGGGATCAGGTCAGCGGTGCGCTTGGCCGCCATGATGCCGGCGATGCGGGCGGTGGCCAGCACATCGCCCTTTTTCACCGCCTGTTCGGCAATCGCCTGCAGCGCGTCGGCCGCGACATGGATGAAGCCTTCGGCCACCGCCTCCCGCCGGGTCGCCGGCTTGGCGCTGATGTCCACCATGTGCGCCGCTCCTGACGCGTCGAGGTGGGTCAGCTTGCTCATGCGGCAAGGCCCAGCAGGTCGCGGGTGGCGGCGGTCACGTCGTTCTGCCGCATCAGGCTTTCGCCAACCAGGAAGGTGCGGATCCCGGCGGCTGTCAGCGCCGCCAGATCGGCGTGGCCCGACAGGCCGGATTCCGCCACCAGGGTGCGGCCCGGCGTGTCGGCCAGTTCAAAACTGGTCTTCAGATCGACCGCCAGGGTCTTGAGATTGCGGTTGTTGATGCCAAGCAGCGGCGTCTTCAGCTGCAGCGCCCGGTCACGCTCGGCAGCGTCATGCACCTCGATCAGCACGTCGAGGCCCCATTCGGTTGCCACCGATTCCAATTCGGCGGCCTGCGCGTCCGACAGGCTGGCCATGATGAGGAGGATGGCGTCGGCCCCCAGCGCGCGCGCTTCGATCACCTGATAGGGATCGATCAGGAAATCCTTGCGGATCACCGGCAGGCCGCAGGCCGCGCGCGCGGCGACCAGATAGGCATCGTCGCCGAGGAACCAGCGCTCCTCCGTCAGCACCGACAGGCAGGCGGCGCCGCCGGCTTCATAGGCCTTGGCCAGCGCGGCGGGATCGAAATCGGCGCGGATCAGGCCCTTCGACGGGCTGGCCTTCTTGCACTCGGCAATCAGGGCGAGCTGGCCCGCCGCGTGCCTGGCATGCAGCGCCCGGATGAAACCGCGCGGCGCGTCGGCAGCGCGGGCCTTGGCCTCGACCTCGGCCAGCGGCACCTGCGCCTTGCGGGCGGCATACACGTCCCGCTTGTGGGTGTTGATGGTGGAGAGCGTGTCGGTCATCGAAAGGCGATCCAGCGGGCAAGGATGTCGGCAGCGGCGCCGCTGTCGATGGCGGCGGCGGCGCGGGTGGCGGCGGCCGCCAGTGTCAGCCCCGGCTCCACCACCGTCAAGGCCGCGGCGGCGTTCAGCACCACCATGTCGCGATAGGCATCGGCCTGACCGGCGAGCAGGGCGTTCAGCCGCGCAGCGTTATACTCCGGCGTGCCGCCTTTCAGCGCCTCGTTGGGGTGGCAGGGCAGGCCGGCGTCGCCCGGCACGATGGTGCGGGGCGTCAGCCGGCCGCTGGCCAGCGCCACGGCGGTCGTCTCCCCCGAAATTGCCACTTCGTCAAAGCCCTGGCCGTGCACCACCAGCGCGGCGCGGCTGCCCAGCGCCTGCAGCACCTCAGCCATCAGCGGCACCGGCTGCGGGGCGAACACGCCCAGCAACTGCTGGTCCACCCCGGCCGGATTGCACAGTGGCCCCAGCAGGTTGAAGATCGTGCGCCGGCCCAGCGCTTTGCGCACCGGTGCCACGCGCGCCATCGCCGGGTGGTGGCGGGCGGCATGCAGGAAAGTGATGCCCACGGCATCAAGGCAGGGGCCAAGCCGGTCCATCGGCAATTCCGGCACGCCCAGCACCATCAGCACATCCGCCGCCCCCGATGTGGAGGATGCGGCGCGGTTGCCATGCTTGGCTATCTTCACGCCCGACGCTGCCACCACCAGCGACACGGCGGTGGAGATGTTGAGGCTGTGCATCCCGTCACCGCCGGTGCCGCAGACATCGATGGCATTCTGCGCCCGGAACGGCTGGATGCAGCGGGCGCGCAGGGCCCGGGCGGCGGCGACCACCTCGTCCACCGTCTCGCCGCGTGTCGCCAGCGTGGTGAGGAACTGCGCCAGCGCCTCGTCGCTCACCTTGCCGTCGAAGATGGCGGCAAAAGCGTCGGCGGCAGCGGCGGGATCAAGCGGACGCGAGGCGTCGGGCAGCAGGGTCATGCCAAGACCGAAACATCGGGGCTGATCCCGGCCAGCGCCATGAAATTGGCAAGCAGGCGGTGGCCGTGCTGGGTGGCGATGGATTCGGGGTGGAATTGCACGCCGTGCAGCGGCAGCTCGCGGTGGCGCATCCCCATGATCAGGCCATCGGGGCTGTGGGCGTTGACGACCAGATCGCCGGGCAGCCCGGCTTCGCGCACCACCAGGCTGTGATAGCGCGTCGCCTCGAACGGGGAGGGGATGCCGGCGAACACGCCGCTGCCGTCGTGGGTGATGGCGCTCACCTTGCCGTGCATCACCTGCGGCGCGCGCTCCACGATCCCGCCGAACGCCTGGCCCAGCGCCTGGTGGCCCAGGCAGACGCCGAACAGCGGCGTTTTCGTTTCGGCGGCAGCTTCGATCAGGGCAAGGCAGATGCCGGCCTCGTTCGGTGTGCACGGGCCGGGGGAGAGCAGGATGGCCTGCGGGTTCATGCCCATGGCGTCTTGGGTCGTCAGTGCATCGTTGCGCACCACCAGCGTCTCTGCCCCCAGCTCGGCCAGATAATGCACGAGATTGAAGGTGAAGCTGTCGTAATTGTCGATGACGAGGATGCGGTTGCTCATTGTCCGAACCTCGCCTGGCCGGCAGCGGCGATCGCCTCGCGCGCGGCGGCGATCAGGGCGCCGGCCTTGGCCTCGCACTCGCGCTGTTCATATTCGGCCTGGCTGTCGGCGACGATGCCGGCACCGGCCTGCACATGCATCACGCCATCCTTCACCACGGCGGTGCGCAGCACGATGCAGCTGTCCATGTCGCCATTGGGGCTGAAATAGCCGACGCCGCCGGCATAGGCCCCGCGCGCGGTGCCTTCCAGTTCGGCGATGATCTGCATGGCCCGCACCTTGGGCGCGCCCGACACGGTGCCGGCCGGGAAGCCGGCCAGCAGTGCCGCCACCGCGTCCACCCCGTCGGCCAGCCGCCCCTGCACGTTGGAAACGATGTGCATGACATGGCTGTAGAATTCGACGAAGAACCGGTCTGTCACCTTCACCGTGCCAGGCACCGAAACGCGGGCGGTATCGTGCCGGCCCAGATCCAGCAGCATCAGATGTTCGGAAAGCTCCTTGGGATCGGCCAGCAGGCTGTCGCGGTTGGCGGCATCTTCGGCGGCATCGCGGCCGCGCGGGCGGGTGCCGGCGATGGGCCGGATCGTCACGTCGCCGGCGCGGGCGCGCACCAGAATTTCCGGGGAGGAGCCGACCAGGGCAAAGCCCGGCAGATCAAGGAAATAGAGGAAGGGCGACGGGTTGATGCGCCGCAGCGCGCGGTAGAGATCAAAGGCCGGCAGCGGAAAATCGACCGAGAAGCGCTGCGACAGCACGACCTGAAAAATGTCCCCGGCCAGGATGTATTCGCGCGCCTTGTCCACCATGGCGGCAAAGCGCGCGCGGCTGGTGTGGTGGTGGGGAATTGTGTCCGGCAGGTCTTCCGGCGGACGGGCGTGCGGCGGCAGCGCCTGGGCCAGCCGGCGCTCGGCCTCGGCAATCCGCTCGGCCGCGGCGTCCCAGGCGGCGCCGGGGTCATCCGCTGCGAAGATCGGCGCGACGATGAACAATTCGTCCTTCAGCCGATCGAACACCAGCAGCAGGGTGGGGCGCACGAACACCATGTCGGGCAGGCCGAGCGGGGAGGGCCCGGCCTCCGGCACGCTGGGTTCGACCAGGCGGATGGTTTCATAGCCCATGTAGCCGACAAGGCAGGCCAGCGCCGCCGGCAGTTCCGGCGGCACTTCGGCGCGGGCTTCGGCCACCAGCGCGCGCAGCGCCGTCAGCGTGTCACCGGGCACGGGTTCGAAGGCGGCGCGGTCGCGGCGCCAGTGCCGGTTGATCTCGCTGCTGTTGCCGTGGGCGCGCCACACCAGATCGGGATCAAGGCCCAGCAGCGAGTGCCGGCCGCGCACCTGGCCGCCTTCCACCGATTCGAGCAGGAAGGCGCCCGAACCTTCGGCCCCCAGCTTCAGCATGGCGGACACCGGCGTTTCGGTATCGGCAACGATGCGCGTCCACACCAGCTGGGCACGGCCCTGCTCCAGGGCCGCCACGGCGCTGGCGCGATCGGGAAACACGCGCCGTTCGGTCTGGGGATCGGCCATCCTGTTTATTGCACCGTGTCGCCCACCAGGCGCTGGCGCAGCTTGCGCAAGGTCGCCTCGTTGCGGTCCACGCCAACGGCGGCGATGCTGGCGTTGGCCAGGCCTTCGGCCATTTCGCCGGGCAGGGCGCTGCCGATCTCGCGGCGGCTGGCTTCGATCAGGCCGGCCCCGATCTGGCCATCCTTGCCGCGCGGATCGCCCGGCACGATGCGATCGACATGCACGATGATCCAGCCGGCCGCACCGGGCAGCAACTGGGTGGCACCGGCCGGCGCGTTCAGGAAGGCGCGGGCGGCGTCGGGCACCTGCTGCTGGCCGATGATATCGAGGCGGCGGCCGTTCAGCGGGCGCGGCGGGGCCAGGCCGGCATCGGCGACGGCCTTGGCAAAGGGCGTGCCCTTCTTGGTGGCGGCCAGCACCGCATCGGCCTTCACCTTGGCAGCCTTCAGCGCCTTGTCCTGCGCGGCGCCGGCCAGGGCCAGCGGCATCACGTCGGCCAGCGGCGGCGGCGCGGCGGCCAGCACATTGGCGGTTTCGATCACCACCAGCTTGCCGGCACCCAGATCCTCCACCACCGGGCCATCGGCGGCTTCATGCTTGAAGGCGCGGGCGGCGATGCCGGCCAGATCGGCCGGCAGCGGCGGCTGATTGGGCGCGGTGCCCTGGCGGGTGACCGGCGTCTGCGACAGGATGGTCAGGCCCGCATCCTTGGCGATGTCGGCAAAGCTCTTGCCGGCTTCCACCCCGTCTTCGATGCTGGCGACCACATCGGCCACCGCATCATCGATGGCGCGGGCCTTCAGCTCGGCCATGATGGCCGGGCGGGCCTGGGCCAGCGTCTTGCCGGCGCTGCCCATGGCGGCAACGCGCACCACGTGCCAGCCCAGCTGGCTCTTGATCGGCGCGGTGACGCCGCCCACCGGCAGCGCAAAGGCGGCCTTGGCCACGTCGGCACTGGTCGCCTTGGCAAAGCCCGCCTCGCTCAGCGCGCCGAGCGTGATGTCGCTGGCGCCAAAGCCGGCGATGCGCTGCGCGGCGGCGGCAAAGCCCTTGGTGGCGGCGGCGGCCACGATGGCCTTGGCCTTGGCCTCATCGGGCACCACCACCTGTTCCAGCACGCGGGTGGCGGCGGCGCCATATTTGGCCGGATCCTTGGCGAAGGCGTCGGCAATCGCCTTGTCGGAGACGGTCACCTTGGCGGCAATGGCGCTGCGGTCGATCAGGGCATAGCGGAAGCCGCGGCGTTCCGGGATGGTGAAGCGGGCGCTGTTGGCCTTGTACCAGGCGGCGGCTTCGGCCGGGGTGGCGGGCGACGTGGGCGGTGCCGGCACCGTGGCGACAGCGCCTTCGTGGCGATCGACCAGCAGGCGGGCATAAAGTTCGGCAACGCCATCGGGCACGGCCAGTGCGCCGGTCACCGGCTTCACCATCTGCTCGCGCACCAGATCACCGGCGATCAGCAGGCGCAGTTTCTTGTCGGTCAGCCCCTGCTGGGCCAGCGCGCGATCATAGGACAGCTGGTCAAAGCGGCCGCCGCTCTGGAAGGCGGGGATGCCGGCGATCACCGTGTCGATGGCGGTGTGCGACGCGCCCAGGCCCGCCTTGCGGCCCAGTTCCTCCAGCGCGGTCTGGCCGATCAGCTGGGTGGCCAGCAATTCCACGGCGCCCTGCCGCGCGGCGGTGGACTGGTTCATCGTCGGGTCGCGCTGGCGCATCTCGCGCACGCTGCGATCGATCACCTGCATCAGTTCCGGTTCGGTGATGGTGCGCTTGCCAACCCGGGCGACCGAACCGGCCGGGGCGGCGCCGCCGAACGGATCATTCACGCCCGTGATGGCAAACGCCACCAGGATCAGCCCGAACAGGGCGAGCACGGGCCAGCTGGTCAGCGAACGGCGAAAGAATGCAAGCATCGAAAATCCGGCAAAGGCATGAGACGCGCCGCTTGTAACGGCGGCACGGGCAAGCCACAAGCGCCGCCACACGCATCGCGGGTGCGACAAGGGAGACTCGGGCGCAATGCCAGCACTGATCGTCGGCAACTGGAAGATGAACGGCCTGGGCGAGGATATCGCCGAGATTGCCGCCATGGCGGGTTCCGGGGTGGCATCAGGCGCGCGCCTGTGGATCGCGCCGCCGTTCACGCTGATCGACCGGGCGGTGATCGTTTCGGCCGGGGCGATCCGGATCGGCGGCCAGGATTGCCATGCCAAAGCGCACGGCGCCCACACCGGCTGTGTCGCTGCCGCGATGCTGGCCGATCTGGGGGCGGCCTTCGTGATCGTTGGCCACAGCGAGCGCCGCCGCGACAATGGCGAGGGCAATGATGAAGTGCGCGCCAAGGCCATGGCCGGCCGCGCCGCCGGGCTGGAGGTGATCCTGTGCATCGGCGAAACCCGGGCGGAGCGTGACGCCGGCGACACCGATGCCGTGCTGTCGGCCCAGCTGGCCGGATCGCTGCCCGACGATGCCGAGGGGCTGATCATCGCCTATGAACCCGTGTGGGCGATCGGCACCGGGCTGGTGCCAACGCGGGACGATGTCGCCGCCGCCCATGCCCATATCCGCCGGCAGCTGGTGGCGCGCTATGCCGCCGCGGGCCACGGCGTGCGCATCCTGTATGGCGGATCGGTGACGCCCGCCAACGCCGGCGACCTGCTGCGCGTGGCCGAGGTGGGCGGCGTGCTGGTGGGCGGAGCGAGCCTGACGGCGGACAGCCTGTTGGCGATTGCGGCCGCCGCGCCGTGAGCGCGCGCTTGATTGCGTGGTGCAACGAACCCATGTAAGGCGCAGCCGGTACCGCCCGTTTCCGCATCGAAAGCTGCCCGTCACGTGATCACCTTCCTGCTTGTCATCCACGGCCTCATCACCCTCGCGCTGGTGGCGGTGATCCTGCTGCAGCGGTCGGAAGGCGGCGCGCTGGGCATTGGCGGCGGTGGCGGCGGCGGCCTGATGACGGCGCGCGGTGCGGCCAATCTGCTCACCCGGTCGACGACGATCCTTGCCGGCCTGTTCATCGCCATGTCGATCCTGCTCGCCGTGCTGGCCGCCGGCAGCAACAAGGCGCGCGTGATCGATCCCACCGTGGCGGCCCGGGCGGCGACCCCTGCCCCGGGCGCTCCGGCTGGCGCACCAGCAAGCGCTCCGGCCAGCACGCCGGCCCCGGCACTGCCGGGCGTGCCGGTCGCGCAATAACCCGCGCGGCGTGGGGGGCAGCAGCAAACCCGGCCAGGCCCGCCAGATCTTCGGCGGCGCTGCCGGCAATCTGGTCGAATGGTATGATTGGTACGCCTATTCGGCGTTCGCCCTCTATTTCGGCCCGCGCTTCTTCCCGCCCGGCGATGATCTTGCCGCCGCGCTGAACAGCGCCGCCATCTTCGCCGTCGGTTTCCTGATGCGCCCGATCGGCAGCTGGCTGCTGGGCGCCTGGGCCGATCGGCGCGGCCGTAAATCGGCGCTCACCCTGTCTGTTGCCATGATGTGTTCGGGATCGCTGCTGATCGCGGTGGCGCCCACTTATGATCAGGTCGGCCTGCTGGCGCCGGCGATCCTGTTGCTGGCGCGGCTGGTGCAGGGCTTGTCGGTCGGCGGTGAATATGGCGCATCGGCCACGTTCATGAGCGAGGTGGCGCACGCCAGGTGGCGCGGCTTCCTTGCCAGCTTCCAATATGTGACGCTGGTGGGCGGCCAGTTGCTGGCGCTGGCGCTGCTGGTGCTGCTGCAGGCGCAGATGGACGATGCCGCGCTGAAAAGCTGGGGCTGGCGCATCCCCTTCGTTGTGGGTGCGGCCTGCGCCGTGCTGGTGTTCTGGCTGCGCACCGGGCTGGTGGAGACGGAGGCCTTTGCAAAAGCGGTCACGCCGCCCGGCAGCCTGCTCAGCCGCCTGCTGGCCCACCCGCGCGAGCTGCTGATCGTGCTGGCGCTCACTGCGGGTGGCAGCCTGTGGTTCTACACCTTCACCACCTACATGCAGAAATATCTGGTGCTCTCCGCCGGCTGGAGCAAGGCGGAGGCGACATCGGCCAGCGCCATCGCGTTGTTGATCTATGCCGCCATGCAGCCGCTGTTCGGCGCGGCATCCGATCTGGTCGGCCGGCGCGCGCTGCTCCTCACCTTCGGCACGCTGGCGACGCTGACCACCGTACCGGCGCTGACGGCGCTGGGCCATGCGAAACCGGGCCTCGCCGGCCTTGCCCTGCTGATCGGCTGTCTTGCCATCCTGTCGTGCTACACTGCCATTTCGGGCGTGGTGAAGACCGAAATGTTCCCGGCGCATATCCGCGCCATGGGGGTGGGCATGCCCTATGCGCTGGGCGTCGCCATCTTCGGCGGATCGGCCGAATATGTGGCGCTGGCCTTCAAGGGCGCCGGCAACGAGGCCGGCTTTTTCTGGTATGTGACGGCGATGTCGGCCGTGGCGCTGGTGGCGGCGCTGGCCCTGCCCGACACCCGCCGCCACAGCCGCATCGAAACCGACTGACCGGCGTCATTCTTACCATTGCGCAATGCGGGACATTTGCGCATCCTAACCCCGATGGCTCTCTTCCGCCTTGTCGGCCCGTGCGCTGCGCTTGCGCTGCTGCTGGCCGGCTGCGCAGGCGGCAGCGCCGGCTCTGGGGCCCTCACCGCCACCGCGCCCACCCCGCCCGCCGCCCCGCCGGCCACGCCGCCCGCCAGCGCCTTCGACACCGCCGAATATCGCCGCTCCAACGGCGCTGTCGGCATCCAGGCGCTTTCGGCCTATGATCGCGGGTTCAGCGGCCAGGGCGTCAGCATCGCGGTCATCGATTCCGGCGTGAACCCGGCGTTGGCCGAATTTGCCGGCCGCATCGCCGCCGCCAGCCGCGACGTCGCCGCCAACCGGCCGATGGGCGACGACCGCGGCCATGGCACCTCGGTCGCCGGCGCGGCGCTGGCCGCCCGCAACGGGGTGGGCATCCAGGGCGTGGCGCCGCTGGCGACCCTGCTGGCCCTGCGCGCCGACACGCCGGGCAGCTGCACCGATCAGGGCTGTTCCTATGCCAGCAGCGCCATTGCCGCCGGGCTGGATGCCGCCGCCGATGCCGGCGTGCGCGTGGTCAATGTCTCGCTGGGCGGCACTTCCACCACCACGGCGGTGCGCGTGGCCGCCGGGCGCGCCGCCGCCAGCGCCGTGCTGGTGCTGGCCGCCGGCAACGAGGGGCTGGCCACCCCGCAGGCCTTCGCCAACCAGCTTGTTGCCGTCTCGCCCGCCACCACCATCGTCGTCGGCGCGGTGACAGCCAGCAACGAGATCGCCAGCTTTTCCAACCGCGCCGGGGTGCTGGCCAGCAATTTCCTGGTCGCGCCCGGCGTTGACGTGCGCAGCTTCAACCAGGATGGCACCGCCTTCCTGTACAGCGGCACCTCGATCGCGGCGCCGCTGGTTTCCGGTGCGGCCGCGCTGCTGTCGCAGGCCTTCCCGGCGCTCACCCCGGCGCAGATTGCCGACATCTTGTTCCGTTCGGCTGACGATCTGGGCGCGCCGGGCACTGACGAGATTTATGGCCGCGGCCTGGTGAACCTCACCCGCGCCTTCCAGCCGCTGGGTGTCGCCACCATCGGCGGCCAGCCGGTGGCGCTCACCGCCGGCGGCACGCTGGGCGGGGCGCTGGGCGATGGCGGCGCGCTGCGCGGCGCGCTGGCCAATGTTACAATCGCCGATGATTATGGCCGCGATTTCCGCGTCGATCTGGGCCAGACCCTGCGCAATGCGCCGATTGGCCGGCTGGCGGCGCGGCTGCTCACCCAGCCGGTGGAGCAGGCCAGCATCGTCGATGCCGCCGGCAATGCCGCCGCCTTCGCCCTGATCGGCGATGGCCGCGCCGCGGGCCGCAACCTGTGGGCGGGAGACCGCGCCACCTTTGCCAATCTGGCCCCCGGCCAGCGCCCGCAGGCCAGCCCGGTCGGCCATGTCAGGCTGGCTCTCGCCGGCGGGTCGGTGGTGGTGGCCGGGCAGGGCGAGGGCGTGGCCGGCATGATGGCGATGGCGCGGCCCACCGGGATCAGCGCCGATCTGGTGACGGCCGACCAGGCGGTACCGCTGGGCAGCCGCGCACTGGGCGGGGCGGCGCTGTCGCAGCCGCTGGGCGGCGATTTCACGCTGGTGGCCGGCTTTGGCCAATCGGTGCTGGCCTCGCAATCGCAGGAGGCCGCGGCCCTGCAATCCACCCTGATGATGGGCCTGTCGCGCCAGCTGGGCCCGGCCTTGCAGATCACCGCCACGCTGCGCCGCGACAAGGAACGCGGCAGCCTGCTCGGCACCCGCCTGTCCACCGGTTTTGGCCTGTCCGGATCGGCGACCACCAGTGTCGGCGTTTCGGCGCAGCTTGATCTGGGCGGCGCGCGCCTTGCCGGCGAATATCGCAGCGCCTTCAGCCGGCTGGGGCTGGCGCCGGGCGGGCTGATCGCGCAGGCTGGCGCGTTCAACGGCAGCGCGGCCAGCCTTGCCATCAGTTTCGATGATGTCGCCATGCCGGGCGATTCGCTCACCTTCGCCATCACCCGGCCGCTGGCGCTGTCGGGCATGCTGGCGATCCTGGGCCGCGAGGATCCGGTCCACACCGGGCCCAGCGTGCGCGAAACCGCGCTGGAGGCGGTGCACGCCATGCCGCTGGCCGGCGGCCAGTTGCAGTTCAGCCTGTTCCACCGCCAGCACCCGGGCCATGTCGCCAGCGCGCCCGACGATGATGGCGCGGCGCTGCGCATGCGCTGGGCCTGGTGACGCCGCCGGCGCGCCGGAGCCGCCACCTGTCCACAGCCAATTTGCTTCTGGTGCCAATCGGGGCTGGCGCGCGGGCGCATTATTGGCTTAAGGCTCCTCTCCCATGACGCGGTATATTTTCATCACCGGCGGCGTGGTCTCGTCGCTCGGCAAAGGTCTCATGGGTGCCTCTCTGGCCGCCCTGTTGCAGGCGCGCGGCTACAAGGTGCGCATCCGCAAGTTCGATCCCTATCTCAACGTCGATCCCGGCACGATGAGCCCCTATCAGCACGGCGAAGTGTTCGTGACCGATGACGGCGCCGAGACCGATCTTGATCTTGGCCATTACGAGCGTTTCACCGGCGTGCCGTCGCGCAAGACCGACAATATCACCTCGGGCCGCATCTATCAGGACATCATCGCCCGCGAACGCCGGGGCGAATTTCTGGGCGGCACCGTGCAGGTGATCCCGCACGTGACAGACGCGATCAAGGCCTTCGCCCGCGCCGAAACCGACGGCCTTGATTTCGTGATCTGCGAAATCGGCGGCACCGTTGGCGACATCGAAAGCCTGCCGTTCATGGAGGCGATCCGCCAGATGGCCGCCGATGCCGGCCGCGCCAATGTCTGTTATATCCATGTCACGCTGGTGCCGTTCATCGCTGCGGCCGGCGAGCTGAAGACCAAGCCGACCCAGCACAGCGTGGCCGAACTGCGCGGTATCGGGATTCAGCCGGATGTGCTGGTCTGCCGTTCCGAACATCCGCTGCCCGAAAGTGACCGCGCCAAGATCGCGCTGTTCTGCAACGTGCGCAAGGAAGCGGTGATCTCCGCGCTCGACGCGCCATCCATCTATGACGTGCCGCTGCAATATCATGCCGAGGGGCTGGACGACGAGGTGCTGCGCGCCTTCGCCATCGATGATGCGCCGCGCCCCGATCTCACCCGCTGGCAGGATATCGGCGACCGGGTCCACAACCCGGAAGGCGAAGTGACGATCGGCGTTGTCGGCAAATATACCGGCATGAAGGACGCCTACAAATCGCTGACCGAGGCGCTGGTGCACGGCGGCCTGGCCAACCGCGTCAAGGTCAACATCAAGTGGCTGGATGCCGAAGAGTTCGAGACCGACGATGTCGCCGCCCGGCTGGAGCCGATGCACGGCATCCTGGTGCCCGGCGGCTTTGGTGAACGCGGCAGCGAAGGCAAGATCGCCAGCGTCGCTTTCGCCCGCGAACGCCGGGTGCCGTTCCTGGGGATTTGCCTTGGCATGCAGATGGCCTGCATCGAAGCGGCGCGCAACCAGGCCGGCATCGCGGCTGCCTCCACCACCGAATTCGGCCCCACCGCTGAACCGGTGGTTGGCATGATCACCGAATGGATGGGCAAGGAAGGCCTGGAAACCCGCCACGCCGGCGGCGATCTGGGCGGCACCATGCGGCTGGGTGCCTATCCGGCCGAACTGGCGCACAACAGTGTTGCCGCCAGCGTCTATGGCGCCACCCATATCGAGGAACGCCACCGCCACCGTTACGAGGTCAATGGTGCCTATCGCAGCCAGCTGGAAGCGCAGGGCCTGATCTTCTCCGGCATGTCGCCCGACGGCCTGCTGCCGGAAGTGGTGGAGCGGCCGGACCATCCCTGGTTCATCGGCGTGCAGTTCCACCCGGAACTGAAATCCAAGCCCTTCGATCCGCATCCGCTGTTTTCAGGCTTCATCGCGGCCGCCATGGCGCAGAGCCGGCTGGTGTGAGGCGGGGGCGGCCGCGGCCGGCAACCCTTGCCCGCTGCCGCAACCGCCGCCACTATGCGCCGCATGCCCGCCACCACCCCTGAGGCGCTTGCCGCCCGCATCGCTGCCGACCGCCCGCCCGGCGCGCCCTTCGTGGTGGGCATCACCGGATCGGTAGCGGTGGGCAAGACGACGCTGGCCCGCCAGATCGCCGCCGCGCTGCCGGCCGGTCTGACGGTGGAGATCGTTTCCACCGATGGTTTCCTGCAACCCAATGCCGCGCTGGAGGCGCAGGGCCTCATCCTGCGCAAGGGCTTTCCCGAAAGCTTTGACCGGCCGGCGCTGGCGGCGGCGCTGGCCGGGCTGAAGACCGGCCCGGTCAGCGTGCCGGCCTACAGCCATAGCAGCTATGACGTCGATCCCGCCGCCGCTCACACGGTGGCCGGCGCGGATGTCGTGCTGGTCGAAGGCCTGGGCCTTGCCCCCGATGCCGGCGGCGCCCGCCCGCCGCTTGACCACCTGATCTACATCGATGCGGCCGAGGATGACATCATCGCCTGGTTCCTGGAGCGCTTCATGGGCCTGTGGGCGGCGGCCGCCGACGATCCCGCCAGCTTCTATGCCCGCTTCCGCCACATGACGGCGGCCGAGGCGCGCGATTTTGCCCTGCAGGTGTGGCACGGCATCAACCGGCCGAACTGGATTGACCATATCAGCCTGGCCCGGCCGGTGGCCGACATCATCGTCACCAAGGCCCGCGATCACAGCCTGTCGCTGCCAGACTGAACCACGGGGGATCGCCGCTGCTGCGGCGTAAATCTGCCGCATGGGGATTTCCCAATGCCGGCAATGCGGCTAGGGGGCTCTCTCCGTATTATTGCCCCCATACAGGAAGTGTTTGCGTTGATCCGTTCCGTCCGCCTTGCCCTGTTGCTGGCCGCCACGCCGGCGGTGATCGCCCACGCCCAGCAGGCCGCGCCGCCGCGCCCCGCGCCCGCCGCCATCGCCCAGGCCGCACCGGAAGAGGACGAGACGATCACTGTTTCCACCCAGCGCCTGCCCGGCCAGGTGGTGGGTGACATCAAGCCCGAACTCACGCTCGGCCCGCAGGAATTGCGCGCGCTCGGCGCGTCGTCGATCACCGACGTCCTCGCCCAGATTGCCCCGCAGATCCAATCGGGCCGCGGCCGCGGCGGCGGCCAGCCGGCCGTGCTGCTGAACGGAAAGCGCACCAGCGGCTTTCAGGAAATCCGCAACATCCCGCCCGAAGCCATCGCCCGGGTGGAGGTGCTGCCCGAGGAAGTGGCGCTGAAATATGGCTTCCGGGCTGATCAGCGCGTCATCAACTTCGTGCTGCGCCCGCGCTTCCAGGCCTGGACCGGCGACATCGACATCGGCGGCCCCACCGACGGCGGCCGATTCTCCACCGAGATTGAGGCCAATCTGCTGCGTCTGCGCAATGGCAGCCGCACCAGCATCGAGGCGCAGTACAAGATCGACACGATGATCACGGAAAACGAACGGCGCATCACAACGCCGGCGGGTTTCCGGCCCTTTGCCATCGGCGGCAATGTTTCGGCCCTGCAGGCCGGCGGCATTGTCGACCCGCGCCTGCCGGGGCTGACCGTGCTGGGCGTGCCGGCCGGCAGCGACGCGCCAACGCTGGCGCAGTTCGGCACCGCACCGGTGAACAGCACCGATATCCGCCCCTATCGCACCCTGCTGCCCGATACCCGCACCGCCAGCCTGAACGGCACCATCGCCGGCAATCTGTCCAAGACGGTCGGCGCCACGCTGACCGGCGGCATCGAACAGACGCAGACCGAAGCCATGGCCGGCCTGCCAGCTGCCAGCCTCACCCTGCCGAACGGCGGGCCGTTCTCGCCCTTCCTCGGGCCGGTGCTGGTCAACCGCTATGGCGCCGATCCGCTGCGCCGTTCGGGTGACAATTGGACCGGCCGGCTGGGCACTGTGCTCGATGGCAATCTCGGCAAGTGGCGCTGGAACCTCACCGGCAACTGGAACCACGCCGAAAGCCGCAGCCTGATCGATCGCGGCATCGATGTCACCGCCGCGCAGGCGCAGATCACCGCCGGCGCGCTGTCGCCCTTTGGGGCCGGCGTGCTGAACGGCACACGGCTGACCGACAGTGCCACCAGCATCAGCGATTCGCTGAGCGCCGATCTGCTGCTGAACGGCAGCCCGCTCAACCTGCCGGCCGGGCCGCTGGCTGTCGCCCTGAAGGCGCAGGTGCAATATTTCGCGCTGGATGCGGCCACCGTGCGCAGCGGCACCGCCATCGCCACCAACCTGTCGCGCACTCAGGGCAATTTCCAGGCCAATTTCGATCTGCCGATCGCTTCGGTGCGGGACAATGTGCTGCCCTTCCTTGGCAAGCTGACGCTGAACGGCAACATCGCCGCCGACACGCTGTCGGATTTCGGCACGCTGTTGACGGTGGGCGCCGGCATGAACTGGGAACCCAGCCCCGGCTGGCAGTTCATCACCAGCTTCACCCGCGAGCAGGGCGCGCCGACGGTGGGCCAGCTGGGCGATCCCGCCATCCTCACCCCCGGTGTGCGCGTGTTCGATTTCCGCCGCAGCGAAACGGTGGACATCACCCGGCTCGACGGCGGCAACCGCGCGCTGATGAACGACACGCGCCGGGTGTGGAAGCTGGGCTTCAACCTGAAGCCGTTCGAAAAGACCGAGCTGGTCATCAACGCCAACTATATCTGGGAACATATCGACGATCCGATCGCCGCCTTCCCCACGGCGACGGCCGAGCTGGAAGCCGCCTTTCCGGGCCGTTTCACCCGTGATGCCGGCGGCCGGCTGCTGCAGATCGACAACCGGCCGGTGAATTTCGAATATTCGGAGCGGCAGGAACTGCGCTGGGGCTTCACGCTGACCCAGGCGCTGAAGCCCGGCAAGGCCGAGCGGCTGGCCGCCGAAAAGCGCGTCGCTGATCTGCGCGCCAAGGCGATTGAAAGCTTCCGCGCCGGCAAGGGCCTGCCGCAGGAAATCCGCAATCTTGCCCGCAACCCCTATGGCTTCGTGCCGGGCCAGCGCCCGCCGGGGGCACCGGGCGCGCCCGGCGCACCGGCCGCCTCTGGCCCGCCGGGGGCCGGCAGGGGCCGCGGGCGGTGGGCCGTGAGGCGGAGGCCGGCATGGTTTTGCTCGGGTGGATGGGCCTGAACGATCCGATCAAGCGGGTGGTCCGGGGCACGGTGGCGGAGGTGGCACGGCTGGGGGTGCGGCTGAAGAGCCTCAGCGGCGACAATCCGCTGGCGGCGGCCCCGGTGGCGCGTG
>JBAXRE010000007.1:0-164240 GCA_037131365.1 Sphingomonadales bacterium | reverse complement strand
TTACCTCGAGAGCTGCCAATTTGCCTGCTCAGGCGAGGGGTTTTCCCTGCTCCTGGCGGGGGAATTCCCTGTTATTTCGGCAGGGAATTGAGCCCCTGGGATAGCGTAGAGGGTCTGTAACTCACGGAAGACGCAAGGTTTCTCGGCGAGACTTGATCGCGCCGGGCCGGCCATCAACCGAAAAAACATTCAATAACAGGGAACATCAAGGAAGAGAGCAATGACCATCGGACTGCGTCGCGCACCACCTCGCTACCCGCCCCGGCGGCGCTGGCCTCAGCGAAGGCGGCGCGGGGCCGCGCCCACCTGCATGCCATCGATCATTTGCGCGGCGGCAGCGTCTGCAGCCAGTCATAGATGTGCTGCGCCAGGGTCAGCCGTGCGTCGGACCAGCTGTGATCGGTCGGCTGGTGAAATTCGCTCACCGAACCGCCGGCCGCGCGCGCGGCCGCCACCAGCGGCGCCATCATCGGCTTCAGCCCGTCGTCTGACGTGAGGACAAGCAGCGGCTGGCGCGCCAGCCCGGCGGCCTTGGGGCGCAGATCGAAGGCGGCAGCGTTGGCGATCAGTTCATCTGCCTGAATCTTCGGCGAGGTGCCGGCCAGCGCCTCGCTGTTGCCGGCGGCCTGCTGTTCCACTCGCGGCTGCGGCTGCGTGCCGGCAAGGCCCATGTTGGCGGCCGAGATCAGGATGGCGCCGGCCAGGCCCGGCTCGTCGCTGGCGACGGTGGCCGTCACCCAGCCGCCCATCGAATGGCCGGCAAGCACGATGCGGCTGGTGTCGATGCCCAGTTTCGCTGCCACGTCGGGCTTGCGGATCATCGCCAGCACGGCGCGCGCGTCTTCGGGGTTCTGGGCGAAGCGGAAATTGCCGGGGCTGCCCCAGCTGCCGCGATAGTTGAAGCTGATGGCGTTCCACCCCGCCCGCCGCAGCGCCTGCGCCAGATCGAGATTCTTCTCGTTCCCCGGCCAGCCGTGGCAGATGACGATGGTGGGATGCACGCCCTGCCCGGCGGCGAGATAGGCGACGCCGTTGATCTCCACCCCGCCCGAGGGAATGTGCAGCACCTCCATGCGGGCGCGCGGGGCGGCACTGGCCGGCGGATCGGTGAACAATGGGTTGGAGGTCTGCGCCAGTGCGGGCGCAGCGCCAAGGGCCAGTGCCAGTGCGATCAGCGAAATCTTCATGCGTCGTCCCCCAAAAGCCGGTGGCGCATGCTGTGCCGGGGCCGCGGCAGATGCAAGCGCGGGACGCTTGGCCGACCCCGCCCGGTTCCCCGTTGCCGCCGGGTTCGACGGCCGCACCGATCCCAGGCGCGATCATGCCGACAAGGCCGGCAACGGTGGCGCTTGATCAGGCCGGCGGCAGCGCCCAGTCGATCGGCGGCTGACCTTGCCCCGCCAGCCACTGGTTGACGCGGCTGAAATGCCGGCAACCGAAAAAGCCATGGTAGGCCGACAGGGGTGACGGGTGCGGCGCCTTCAGCACGAGGTGGCGGCCGGCGTCCACAAAGGCCGCCTTTTTCTGGGCATGGCTGCCCCACAGCAGGAAGGCGCAGGGCTGCGGCCGGTCGGCCACCAGCCGGATCACGGCATCGGTGAAGCGTTCCCAGCCGCGGCCCTGATGGCTGGCGGCGAGGCCCTGTTCGACGGTGAGGCTGGCATTGAGCAGCAGCACGCCCTGCCGCGCCCAATGTTCCAGAAACCCGTGCCCGGCCGGGGCAATGCCGAGATCGGCCTGCAGTTCCTTGTAGATGTTGGCGAGGCTGGGCGGCACCTTGACACCGGGACGCACCGAAAAGGCCAGGCCGTGCGCCTGACCGGGGCCGTGATAGGGATCCTGCCCCAGGATCACCACCCGCACCGCATCCCGCGGGGTGAGATCGAGAGCGCGGAACCATTCGCCGCCCGTGGGGAAGATCGCCTTGCCGGCGGCCCTTTCGGCCGCGAGAAAGGCCTTCAGCGCGGCCATGTAGGGGGCGGCGAACTCGCCGGCGAGCGGCGCGGCCCAGCTCTGATCAAGTTTGACGGTCATGGCAGGTCAGGTGCGCGGCCGGCCGATCCCCATGCGCGGCAGCAGATTGTCCCGGTCCAGCACCAGATGCTTCAGCAGCCCGGCGATGTGCAGGGCCAGCAGCGCCACCATCACCCAGCCCAGCGTCTCGTGGATTTCGCCGAAGCTGCGGGCGGTGGCCTTGTCGATCCCGAACTTCGGCACTTCGAACAGCCAGAAATACAGCAGCGGCTTGTCGCCTCGGCTGGTCAGCGCCCAGCCGGTGAGCGGCAGCGCCAGCATGGCGATATAGAAGCCCCAGTGCCCGGCCTTGGCCAGCAGCCGTTCCCCCTTGGTGAAATAGCGCGGCAGCGCCGGCGGGCTGTGGGCCAGCCGCCAGCCCAGCCGCAGCAGGGTGAGCAGGATCAGGCTGAGGCCGAAGCTGGTGTGCAGGGCCATCACGAAGGCGCGCTGGCCGTTTTCGCGCGGCACGAAATCGTGCAGGAAGCCGCCCAGCAGATTGCCGATGATCAGCAGTGACATCAGCCAGTGCAGGGTGATCGCGCCCTTGCTGTAACGGTTCATCCTTCGTCTCCTGCCTTCATCATTGCGCCTGCGGGGTGTGCGCGGCGCACCCCCCGCGTGGGCACCGGTTCAAAAATCCACCCGCACGCCCGCCCACAGGGTGCGCGGCAGCGCGCGTTCGATCACGCCTGCGCCTGACAGCGCCGCCTGCACTTCGGCATCGAACAGATTTTCCACCCGGCCTTCCAGTTTCACGCCGGGCAGCAGCGGCACCACCAGCAGGGCATCGACCATGGTGGCGCTGGCCAGGCTGCGGCTGTTCTGATCATCCTCATACTGGCGGGCGATGTGGCGCAGCGTGGCCGATGCCGAAAAGCGCTTGCCGCTGTAATCGGCGGTGGCCGAAAGCTGGTTGCGCGGGGTCTGGGCCGGATCAAGTCCGTTCAGCGGCGCGGCGGCGCCGGTCGCCCGGATCTTGGGATCGACATGGCTCCAGCTGGCCGACAGGCCGAAATCGCCGCGGCGTATGCGGGCATCGACTTCCCAGCCCCACACCTCCAGCGCGTCGAGATTCTGGCGCACCCGGTAGATGCCGCCGGCCGCGACAAAGCCGACACCGGCGAAATTGCCGGGGCCAAGCCCCTGCGTCACGTTGGCGATGGTGTCGTCCATGCGGTTCCAGAAGCCGGTGATGCCGATCTCCACCCCGCGGGCCGGTTTCAGCGTCACGCCCAGATCGACGCCGGTCACCCGTTCGGGCTTCAGCAGCGCGTTGGCGGCGGTGGCATCCGGGCCCACCCGGAACGGGCGATAAAGCTCGTTCAAGGTCGGCAGCCGCCAGCCGCGATAGGCGGCACCGCGCAGGGTGATGGCATCGCTGGCCCTGATGGCCAGGCCGGCGCGGCCGGTGAACTCCTGGCCTGACCGATCGGCAAAATACAGGGTGGTGACCGGTGCGCCGGTGGCGATGGTGGTTTCCAGCAGGCGGCCGCTGGTGATCGTCCACCAATCGATGCGGGCGGCCAGCGTGGCGGTGACGATCCCGGCCTCGACACTGGCATCGGCAAACAGGCCGCTGGTCGCGGTGTTGCCGCCGGCCTCCCGCTGCCGGGTCGGCGCGGCGTTCACATAGGTAAACAGCTCCTGGGTCTTGCCGGTCAGGTGGCGGGTGTCGGCACCCAGCCGCAGGGTGATGGCATCCCCCAGCGGCGGCGCCACTTCCAGCCGGCCGCCCCAGCCGGTGGCCGGCGTGCCATATTGCGC
Source organism: Sphingomonadales bacterium (assembly GCA_037131365.1). Lineage (GTDB taxonomy): Bacteria > Pseudomonadota > Alphaproteobacteria > Sphingomonadales > Sphingomonadaceae > Sandarakinorhabdus. The sequence goes on along the minus strand of JBAXRE010000007.1, from coordinate 160,460 downwards.
CAGCGTCTGCGTGGCCGTGGTGCGCGCGGCGTTGATGGAAGCGAAATCGGAGGTGAAGTTGCGCGTCTGCAGATAGGCCAGCGCCTGCCAGCCCCAGCGCCCGCGCCCGACAAGGCGCAGCGCGCCATCGACGCCTTCCGACGTGTTGCGCGAAAAGGCGGTGCCGCGCTCGCGGCTGTCGGTAAACGCGTTGGCGGTCACCTGCGCTTCGGTGTCGGGGGCGATGGAAACCACGGTGCGCAGGGCGACACTGGCCTGCTCATAGGGGGCAGCGCGGTCCACCGGGCCGCGGTTGGCCGCAACGATGGGGATGAAGCCGTCGCCGCGGCCATAGGCGGCCGACAGCGTGGCAAAGCCGCCGTCGCGCTTGAGGCCGAGCGCGGCCTGCGCATCCAGGCTGTTGCGGCTGCCATAGGCAAGATTGCCCCCGAACGTCTTCAGATCGGCAGCGCCCACCGATTCCAGTTCGATGGTGCCGGCCAGCGCGCCCGGGCCCCAATAGCCGGAGCCGCCGCCACGGGTGACGCGGATGCGGTCAAGCCGCCCGGTGGCATAGGCCGGGAAGGCCACCCAGCCGCCGAACGGATCGGCCTGCGGCACGCCATCAAGCACCAGCAGCGCGCGCGACGAGGCATTGCCGCCCAGCCCGCGCAGCGAAATGCCCTGGCTGGTGGCGTTGGCGGAGCGACTGTCCGAGCGGCGGAACTGCTGCTGGCCGGCGATATCGGCCAGCACCGATTCCAGCCGGTTGGCGCCGGTGTTGAGGATGCGATCCCGATCGATCACCACCAGCGACAGCGCGGCATCGCCCGGCACATCCTTCAGGCCCTTGCCGGTGACGGTGATCAGCACGTCGTCAGCCGGCGTGTCGGCGGCAAGGGCCGGCGCGGCCAGGGCGGGGGCGGCCAGCAGGGCAAGCAGGGCGGTGCGCATCATCGGCATCGTGTGTTGCCGAACGCCGCCGCCAGTGCAAGCCGGGCTTTTTGTCGGCCGGCGTCTTGGCGCGGCAACACACCCGCCCTACATTGGCCGCCGACAACCCCGCGAGGAGACACGCCGATGCCCAATCCCTGGCAGCACAACCGCACCAGCCTGGCCGACGACATCGATTTCGAGATCAAGGGCCAGGAGCTGCAGTTCGTGGAGATCGAGCTTGATCCCGGCGAAAGTGCGGTGGCCGAAGCCGGGGCGATGGTGTGGAAGGATGCCGCCGTCGCGATGACGACCGTATTCGGCGATGGTTCAGCCAGCGATGGCGGCGGCTTCATGGGCAAGCTGCTGGGCGCCGGCAAGCGGCTGGTGACCGGGGAAAGCCTGTTCACCACCGTCTTCACCCACCAGGGCGCCGGCAAGGCGCGTGTCGCCTTCGCCTCCCCCACGCCGGGGGCCATCCTGCCGATCAAGCTGGACAGCGTGGGCGGCACGCTGATCTGCCAGAAGGACGCCTTTCTGGCGGCGGCGCGCGGCGTGTCGATCGGCATCGAATTCCAGCGCCGGGTGATGACCGGCCTGTTCGGCGGCGAAGGCTTCATCATGCAGCGGCTGGACGGCGATGGCTGGGTGTTCGTGCAGATGGGCGGCACGGTGGTGGAACGCAGCCTCGCGCCGGGCGAGGAATTGCATGTCGATACCGGCTGCCTGGCCGCCTACACGCCGGGTGTGCGCTTTGATCTGGTCGCGGTGGGCGGGGTCAAATCGATGATCTTCGGCGGGGAGGGCGCGTTCTTCGCCCGCCTCACCGGCCCGGGCAAGGTGTGGATCCAGTCGCTGCCGTTCAGCCGCCTGGCCGGCCGCATGATGCAGGCGGCCATGGGCCGCGGCCAGAATCGCGGCGAAGGCAGCGTGCTGGGCGCGTTCGGCGATTTCATCGACGGCAACAACTGATACCCCCGCCACTGGCCCCACGTTGACGCCGGCAGCACGTCGCCGCAAAAAGGCCGGCGATGGCCAAGCTTTATTTCTACTATGCCTCGATGAACGCCGGCAAATCGACGGTGCTGTTGCAGGCCAGTTTCAATTACCGCGAACGCGGGATGACGACGCGGCTGTTCACCGCCGCCATCGATGATCGCGCCGGCACCGGGGTGATCGCCTCGCGCATCGGGCTGACCGCCGAAGCCGATGTGTTCACGCCCGATTCCGATCTTTACACCGCCATCGCCGGTGCCGGGGAACGCGCCCATTGCGTGCTGGTGGACGAGGCGCAGTTCCTCACCCGCGATCAGGTGTGGCAACTGGCCCGCGTGGCCGACGAACTGGGCATCCCGGTGCTCTGCTATGGCCTGCGCACCGATTTTCTGGGCAATCTGTTTCCGGGCAGCCAGTGGCTGCTGGCGATTGCCGACACGCTGACCGAACTGAAGGCGGTGTGCGATTGCGGCCGCAAGGCGACGATGAACCTGCGTATTGACGGGGAGGGCCGGCCTGTCGTCTCTGGGGCGCAGACCGAAATCGGCGGCAATGATCGTTACATCGCGCTGTGCCGCCGCCACTTCACCGCTGCCCTTGCCGGGCGGCACCAGATCTGAAAGGGCCAGGCATGACCAGCATCTATGAATTCAGCGCCAAGACCATCGATGGCCGCAACATCTCCATGCGGGATTTCGAAGGCAAGGTGCTGCTGATCGTCAACACCGCGTCGAAATGCGGGTTCACGCCGCAATATGAGGGGCTGGAGGCGCTGCACCGCAAATATGGCCCGAACGGCTTTGCCGTCCTGGGCTTTCCCTGCAACCAGTTCGGTGCCCAGGAGCCGGGCAACGCCGAGGAAATCGCCAATTTCTGCAAGCTGACCTATGATGTCGACTTCCCGCTGTTCGCCAAGATCGATGTGAACGGCGACAATGCCCACCCGCTGTTCCGGATGCTGAAGGCCGAAGCGCCCGGCCTGCTGGGCAGCGAGGCGATCAAATGGAACTTCACCAAGTTCCTGGTCGATCGGCAGGGCCAGGTGCAGGAACGCTTTGCGCCGACGACCAAGCCCGAGGCGATGGCAGGCGAGATCGAGAAACTGCTGGCCCCGGTCTGAAAGGTCACGCCCATGGCGACCATGCCCAACGATCTGTCCAACCTGTGGATGCCGTTCAGCGACAATCGCTATTTCAAGGCCAATCCGCGCCTGATGGTGGCCGCGCAGGACATGCATTACACCGCTGCCGATGGCCGCCGCATCCTTGATGGCACCGCCGGCCTGTGGTGCGTGAACGCCGGCCATGGCCGCGAACCCATCGTGCAGGCCATCCAGCGCCAGGCCGAAGTGCTGGATTATGCGCCCACCTTCCAGCTTGGCCATCCGCTGGCCTTCCAGCTCGCCGCCCGTGTGGCCGGCATCATGCCGGAAGGGCTGGACCGCATCTTCTTCACCAACTCCGGCTCGGAAAGTGTCGATACCGCGCTCAAGATCGCGCTGGCCTATTGGCGGGCGAAGGGCCAGGGCCAGCGTGTCCGCCTTGTCGGGCGCGAACGCGGCTATCACGGCACCGGCTTTGGCGGCATTTCGGTTGGCGGCATTGTCACCAACCGGCGGGTCTTCGGCACCGGCCTGCCCGGCACCGATCATCTGCCGCACACCCATGATCCGGCCCGCAATGCCTTTTCCAAGGGCCAGCCCGAGCATGGCGCCGATTTCGCCGACCGGCTGGAGGCGCTGGTGGCGCTGCACGGCGACACGATCGCCGCCGTCATCGTCGAGCCGCTGGCGGGATCGACCGGCGTGCTGGTGCCGCCCAGGGGCTATCTGGAACGGCTGCGGGCGATCACCGCGCAGCACGGCATCCTGCTGATCTTTGACGAAGTCATCACCGGCTTTGGCCGCATTGGCGCCGCCACCGCCGCCGAACGCTTTGGCGTCACCCCAGATCTCATCTGCCTGGCCAAGGGCCTCACCAACGCCGCGGTGCCGATGGGCGCTGTCGCCGCTGCCAGCCATGTCTATGATGCCATCGTCGATGCGCCGGGCGATGTGCCGGGCATCGAATTGTTCCATGGCTATACCTATTCCAGCCACGCGCTGGCCTGCGCCGCCGGCATCGCCACGCTGGATCTCTATGCCACTGAAGGCCTGTTCGCCCGCGCCCGCGCGCTGGAAGACCGCTTTGAAGCCGCCATCCACGGCCTCGCCGGGCTGCCGCACGTGATCGACATCCGCAATTTCGGCCTGGTGGCGGCCATCGAAATGGCGCCGCGCCCCGGCGCGCCCGGTGTGCGCGGGCAGGAATTGTTCCGCGCCATGTTCGATACGGGCCTGCTGATCCGCGTCACCGGCGACATCATCGCGCTGTCGCCGCCGCTGATCATCACCGAAAGCCAGATCGACGAGATCGCCGGGCGGCTGGCCGAAGGCTTGCGGCAACTGGCCTGATCGCGGCGCATCCCGGTTCCGCCCGGCGTAAAATTACCGTCATGTAATCTTTTTTCGCGGCCGGCCTTGGCAAACCGGGGTTGCCGCCCCTACATCACCGCCTGCCCCACCCCCCCGCAGCAGATCCAGGAGACACATGGCCGCCGGCGACCTGACCCAGATGGATCTGAACCGGCTGGTCTATCGCTGGCTGAAGGACATCGTGTGGCCGGAAAAAAATTATTTCTGGCTGGCGGTGGTCTATGGCCTTGGCATCGCGCTGCTGGGGCTGGCGACGCCGGTTTCGGTGCAGCTGCTGATCAACAGCATCGCCAACACGGCGCTGCCGGTGCCGCTGTTCACCCTTTCGGGCATCTTGTTCGGGCTGCTGATCGTCTCCGGCCTGCTGTCGGTGCTGCGCATCCACCTGATGGAATTGTATCGCCGCCGCATCATGGCGCGGCTGGTGGCCGATATCACCATGCGGGTGATCAACGCGGCGGATCCCTTCTTCCAGGATGATCGCCGCTTCGATCTGTTCAACCGCTATTTCGAGATGGTGAACCTGCAAAAGGCGGTGCCGTCCCTGCTGGTCGGCGGTTTCACCATCGTGCTGGGCATGGTCGTCGGCTTTGTGGTGACCAGTTTCTACCACCCGTTCTTCCTCGCCTTCAACCTGGTGCTGATCCTGCTGCTGTGGGCGGTGTGGGCGATCTGGGCCAAGGGCGCGATGAAGACGTCGATCGTCCTTTCCCACGAGAAATACAACGCCGCGCATTTCCTTGAGACGGTGGGCGCCTCGAACGGCTTCTACAAATCGGCCCGCCACATCGATTATGCGCTGGAAAAGGCCGAGCAGGTGACGGCCAATTACGTGAAGGCCCATGCCGGCCATTTCCGTTACCAGTTCCCGCAGACGATCGCGCTCTATTTCCTCTATGCGCTGGCCAGTGCCGGCCTGCTGTCCCTTGGCGGCTGGCTGGTGATCCAGGAACAATTGTCGATCGGCCAGCTGGTGGCGGCCGAGTTGATCCTGTCCGGCGTGTTTGCCGGCATGAACAGCCTCTACTCCTATCTTGACGACTGGTACGACATCGTCGCCTCGGTCGAGGAATTGTCGCTGCTCTTTGGCCTGCAGCAGGAACCGCCGGCACCGGCGGCGCTGGCCCCGCCGCGCGGCGGTGCGCTGGCGCTGACCCGCGTGCGCTTTGGCCTGCCTGTCGGCAATGCCGAACTGAACCTCGAAATCCCGCCGGCCAGCCGGCTGGTGGCGCAGGGCGTGCCCGGCATGGAGCGCGCCTTCGCCGATCTGCTCAAGCGGCTGCATCGCCCCGATGCCGGGCTGATGACGCTGGGCGGGGTGGACATCGCGCTGATGGACCCGCTGGCGCTGCGGTCCGACATCATCGTGCTCGACCGCGCCGCCATCGTGGAAACCACGATTGCCGACTATCTGCGCCTCGCCAACCCGGAAAAGAACGCCGCCGACCAGATGGCGGCGCTGCGCCTTGTGGGCCTCGAAGACCGGCTGAGCCTGCTGCCGGACGGGCTGATGACCCGGCTGTCGTCCACCGGCGCGCCGTTCACCGTGGCCAAGATGATGCAGCTGAAACTGGCCGCCGCCATCCTGTCGGAACCGCGCATCATGGTGCTGTCGCCGCTGTTCGACACGGTGGCGCGCCCGCGGCTGAAGGCAGTGTTCGACCATTTCCGCGACACACGCACCACCATCCTCTATTTCAGCAACCGGCCCGAAGATCTGGTGCTGGACGGATATCTGTGGCTCGGCCTCGATCGCCAGCTGGTCACCCGCGACCGCGCCAGCTTCGATGCGCTGCGCGCCGCCGCCGGCCGGGAGACGATCGATGGCGATTGAGCGCTCCACGCTGCCGCCGGGCCATTTCGCCACGCTGCGCGGCCTCAACCCGCCGCCGGTGATGAAGATCTTCGCCGGCATCGTGGTGGCCAGCCTGATCGCCATCACGCTGCTGGTGACGCTGGTGCCCTGGGTGCAGACGGCGCAGGGCAGCGGCCAGGTGATCGCCTATGATCCGCGTGATCGCCAGCAGAACATCACCGCGCTGGTGGGGGGGCGCATCGATCGCTGGTATGTCACCGATGGCGCGCTGGTGAAGGCCGGCGATCCCATCGTGCGCGTGAGCGACATCGATCCCGATTATCTGGACCGGCTGCGCGCCGAACGCGGGCAGAAACTGGCCGAACTGGCCGCGACGGAGGCTGCCCGCGCCACCGCGACGCGGGATGTGAACCGCATGGCCACCTTGTACGGCGAAGGGCTGGCCGCGCGGCGCGATCTGGAACTGGCGCAGATCAAGGTGGCCGATTATGCCGCCAAGATCGCTTCGAGCCGGGCGGAGATCAACAAGATCGATGTCAATCTGCGGCGCAGTTCGGAACAGCTGATCCGCGCCCCGCGCGATGGCCGCATCATGCGGGTGAGCGCCATCGACAGCGCCACCATTGTCAAGCAGGGCGATGTGCTGGCCACCTTCGTGCCGGAACATTCGCGCCGGGTGGTGGAACTGTATGTCGATGGCCGCGACGTGCCGCTGATCCACCCCGGCCGCCGCGTGCGGCTGGAATTCGAAGGCTGGCCGGCGATCCAGTTTTCCGGCTGGCCGTCGATTGCCAAGGGCTTTTTTGATGGCCAGGTGGTGGCGCTCGATCCCAATGCCTCCCCAAATGGGCTGTTCCGCATCCTGGTGATCGAATCGCCGGATCGCGACCCGTGGCCGGCGGAAAATGCCGTGCGGCTGGGCGCCAAGGTGCGCGGCTGGGTGCAGATGAACACCGTGCCGATCTGGTTTGAACTGTGGCGCATCCTCAATGATTTCCCGCTCCAGTTCAGCCGCCCGGGCGCGCAGCCGGCGGAAAATGGCGAGCTGCCGGCGGCCAAGGGCAATGATGCCAAGCCGGCCAAGTAAGGCGCTGCTGGCGCTGCTGCTGCTGGCGGCGGCGGGTGCGCAGGCGCAGCTGGTGCCGGGCCAGCCCAGCCGCGTGCTGGAAGCCGACGCCCGCGCCGATGCCCGGCCGCTTGCCGCCGCCACCACCCCGCTGGGCCTTGACGAGGTGCTGGCCGTCAGCCGCAGCCACGCCCCGCAGGTGCTGGAGGCGCTGGCCAAGGTGCGCGGCGCCGAAGCCAAGCTGCTGACCACCGAAGGCGCGTTCGACACGCTGTTCAACGCCAGCGCCGACACGCGGCCCACCGGCTATTATGACGGCAGCGATCTTGGCGTGCGCCTGGCGCAGCCGCTGGCCACCAATGGCGGCAATGTCTATGCCGGCTATGATCTGTCGCGCGGCAGTTTCCCGCCCTATCAGGCCGGCGACTATACGGCGCGCTATGGCCGCATCACCGCCGGCGCGCTGTTTTCCCTGCTGCGTGACCGCGACATTGATGATCGCCGCTTCAACCGGGCGCAGGCCAGCGGCGATGTCGTGCTGGCTGACAATGATCGGCTGATGGTGGCCATCGGCGTGCAGGCGCGGGCGATTGCGGCGTGGAACAATTGGGTGATCGCCGGCCAGCGCGTGGCGGTGTACAAGGATCTGCTGCAACTGGCGCTCGATCGCCAGGCCGGCTTCAAGCGCCAGGTTGCCGAAGGCCTGCGCCCGGCGATCCTGCTGACCGAGAATGAGCAGAATATCCTGAGGCGGCAGACGCTGGTGGTGCAGGCCGAACAGGCGCTGCAGCAGGCGGCGATCAGCCTGTCGCTGTTCTGGCGCGATGGCGATGGCGCGCCGCAGGTGCCGGGGCCGGAACGGCTGCCGCCGCGGCTGGCGCCGCCGCTGCCGATTGCCGAAGATGTGATGGCCGCGCTGGAAAACCGGCCCGATCTGCGGCTGGTGGATGTGCGCATCGCCCAGGCCCGCACCCGGCTGCAGCTTGATCGCAACGCCTTCCTGCCCAAGCTGGATGTGAAGGCAGAGGTGAACCAGTATCTGGGGGATGCCGGCGTGGGCGGCCGGCCTTACACAGGCACCGAAAGCAAGCTGGGGATCAGTTTTTCGGTGCCGCTGCAGCAGCGCAGCGCGCGCGGCCGGCTGGGCCAGACCCAGGCCGAGATCGACGGCTTCCAGCACCGCCGCCGCCTGATCGAGGACCAGATCCGTGCCGAGATCCTGGGCCTGACCGTGGCCGCCCGCCAGTCGCGCAAGCTGCTCGGCATCGCCATGGACGAGGCGGACCGGGCCGGCGCCATGGCCCGCGCCGAGCGCCGCCGGTTCGAGACCGGCGCGTCGGATTTCTTCCTCGTCAACCTGCGGGAGGAGGCGGCTGCCGACGCGCAGGTGCGCCGGCTGGATGCCGCCTTCCGCCAGATCGTCGCCCATGCCGACATTGCGGCAGCCACCGCCGACCTGAAGGCGTTGGGCCTGTGAGGCCCGGGACATATGAGATGACCATGAAACCGCTGCTCGCCCTTCTGGCGCTGCTCGCCGCGCCGCTGCCGGCCCAGGCCGCCGGGGCCGGTCCGCTGGTGATCGATCACCCGGTGCTGCGCGTTGCCTCGCCCGTTTCGAAAACCGGTGCCGGTTACATGGTCATCCGCAACACCGGCAGGGTGGCCGACACGCTGGTTTCTGTCACCACGGCTGCAGCCAACCGTTCCGATCTGCACGGTTCGGTGGAAAGCGGCGGCGTTGTCAGGATGATCAGTCAGGCGTCGGGCGTGCCGATCCCGGCAGGCGGGCGCGCGGTGTTCGCGCCGGGCGGGCTGCACGTGATGTTCATCGGCATCCGCAAACCCGTGCCGGTGGGCACGAAAGTGCCGGCGCGCCTGATCTTCGCGCGCGCCGGTGCCATCGATGTGCTGTTCACGGCCGAAGGATTCAGCCCAGCCGGCGGTTGAGCGTGATGCTCAGCACATGGTTGGCAACATCGCCGGTGCGGCGGTTGCTGTACTGATAGAGATAGCCGCCCTCCACCGTGAGATTGTGGCCGAGCGGCTGCAGCCAGCCGGCGAACAGGCGCTGCTGGTCAAAGCCGCGCCGCGCCCCCCAATCCGTGGTGTTGAAGGCCAGGAATGTCTCGCTCCACAACAATGGCCCGCCGCTGCCCTTGCCGTGCAGTGGCTGCTGGATGCGCCACTGCATGCGCAGCCGCCAACCCAGATCGCGGTGATCGACGACGCTGCGCTCCTCCAGCCGCCAGCGGGTGAGCAGGGCAAAGCCATCGTCATGGCGGACCACCGGTGCCGACAGCTGCTGCCAGAAGCGATTTTCATCGCTGGCCACACCGGGCGACGGGCTGTTGTGTTGATATTGGTAGCCGGCGAGCAGATCGACATCATGCGTCAGCCGCACGCCCAGCCCGACCCTGCCGGTGAGCAGGCTGACATGGCTGACATCGTTCGTCAGCCGCGATTGCGCCTCGGTCCACAGCAGCAGATGGCCGTCAATCGGCCCCTGCGCCACGATGGTGGACCAGTTCTGCACGTCGGCCGCGCACGCCGGTGCCGCCGCCAGCAGCAGCGCCAGTCCCGCCCCCCAGCGGTGCGTCACGCCTTCAGCAACCCGGTATCGAACGGCAGTTTGCGCAGCCGCACGCCGGTGGCCTGGAAAATGGCATTGGCCAGCGCCGGGGCGACGGCGGGATAGGCCGGCTCGCCAAGACCGGTCACCGGGTAATCCGGTGTCAGGAAGGCGACCTCGATCGGCGGTGCCTGCTCCATGCGCAGCATCGGCACATCGCCGAAATTGCGCTGTTCGATGGCACCATCGGCAAAGGTGATGGCGTGGCCCTGGGCTGCACCCAGCGCGTCGAGGATGCCGCCCTGCACCTGGTTGATGGCGCCGGCCGGGTTGACGATCTGGCGGCCGATGTCCCCGGCCACCCACACTTTGTGCACCTTGATGTCGCCGGCCGGGCTGACGCTGGCTTCGATCACGTTGGCGAAATAGCCCAGATGGCTGAAGTGGAAGGCGACGCCCAGCCCGGTGCGCTTTGGCAGCTTGCGGCCCCAGCCGGCCATGGCGGCGGCCTTGTCGAGCACGGCGCGCATGCGGCCCGTGTTGTAGGAACCGCGCGCGGCGGGATCGCCGATGATGCGCGCGTCACCCAGAAAATCGCGGCGATACTGCACCGGATCGGCACCGGCGGCATGGGCCAGTTCGTCGATGAAGCCCTGGGTGACAAAGCCGAAGGCGTTGTTGGAGGGCGCGCGCAGGAAGCCGGTGGTGTGCTGCAACGGCAAGATGGTGGCACTCAGCCGGAAATCGGCCACGATGCCGGCGGGGAAATCGGCGGGGCCGATGCCGGCGGCGCGGGCGAACTTGCCGTCGCGGCCATAGCTGACGAAATGATTGTCCCAGGCGATGCAGCGGCCCTGTGCGTCAAGCCCGGCGGACAGGAAATGCCAGCCGCCGGGGCGCAAGAAATCCTGGGTGATGTCGTCCTCGCGCGTCCAGGTCAGCTTGACCGGCCGGCCGGCCTGCTTGGCGATGGCGGCGGCTTCCACCATATAGTCATTCTGCAGCCGCCGGCCGAAACCGCCGCCCACCCGCATCATGTGGATCGTCACGTTCTGCGGGGGTACGCCCAGCGTCTTGGCCACCGCAGCGCGGCCCGGCTCCGGGTTCTGCGTGGGGGCCCAGATCTCGACCTTGTCGCCATCCACGCGCGCCGTGCAGTTGATCGGCTCCATCGGCACGTGCGGGATGAACGGATATTCGTAATCGGCCGTCACGCGCCGGGCGGCGCGCGCCATGGCGGCGGCGCTGTCTCCGCTGGCGTGAATCGGCATGGCCGCGCCCTTGGCCTTGGCGTCTGCGGCCATCTTTGCCCAGGCGGCGGAGGATTGCGCCGCCGCCGGGCTGTCGCCCCACGCCACGTCGAGCGCGCTGCGGGCGCGCTGGGCATGCCAGGTGGTGTCGGCCAGGATGGCGACGCCGCTGGCCAGGCCTTCATATTCCTCCGTGCCGGCCACGATGAAGGCATCGCGCACCCCGGCCTGCCGCTTCACCGCATCCAGATTGGCGCTTTTCACCTTGGCGCCCTGCACGCCCGATTTGTGGAAGGCGGCGTGCAGCATGCCCGGCAGCGTCGCATCGATGCCATAGGCCTGCTGGCCGGCAACGATGGCGCGGTTGTTGACGCCGGGCTGGAAGCTGCCGATCAGGGTGAAATTCTTCGGGTCCTTCACCGCCAGCGTGGCCGGATCGGGCGCGGGCAGGGCGGCGGCAGCAGCGGCGAACTGGCCATAGGGCGCCTTGCGCTGGCCGTGGATCACCGCGCCCCTGGCGGTCGTCAACTCGGCCACCGGAACGCCCCAGGCGGCGGCCGCCGCTGCAAGGATCATGGCGCGGGCACCGGCACCCACCCGGCGCATGGCCTCATACTGGGTGGTCATCGCCATCGATCCGCCGGCGACCTGGCGGCCGTAAAGCTTGCTGTCCGCCAGTGTCGGCACGATGTCGACCGTGCTCCAGTCGGCATCAAGCTCCTCGCAGATCACCATCGGCAGGCTGGTGCGGATGCCCTGGCCCACTTCCGGATTGCTGGCCATGATGCGGATGCGGCTGTCGGGCGCGATCACCACCCAGGCGTTGAGCTGGCCGGCTTCGGCGGCACTGGCACCCTCGGGGCCAAGGCCGAAATAGAGGCCGCCGCCCACCGCCGCGCTGGCGAACAGGAAATTGCGCCGGGAAAGCTGCACGGTCATCAGGCCCTCACGCGGTCAGCTGGCTGGTGTCGAGCGGCAGGCTGTGCAGCCGCTTGCCGGTGGCCTGGTAGATGGCACCGGCCAGCGCCGGGGCTAGGCTGGGATAGGCCGGTTCGCCAAGGCCGGTGGTGGGGAAATCGGTGGACAGGAATGCCACCTCCACCGGCGGTGCCATCTCCATGCGCGCCAGGCTGTAATCGCCGAAATTGCGCTGGGCGACAGCACCGTCCTCGAACGTGATGCGCTGGCCCAGCGCGGCACCCAGCGCATCGATCACGCTGCCCTGCACCTGGTTTTCAGCGCCCGACAGGTTGACGATCTGCTTGCCGATATCGGCCGCCACCCAGATCTTGTGCACCTTCACCGCGCCGTCGCTGGCCACGCTGGCTTCCACCACATTGGCGAAATAGCCGAGGTGGCTGAAATGGAAGGCGATGCCCAGCCCCCGGCGCGGCGGCAGCTTGCGGCCCCAGCCCGCCATGTCGGCGGCCTTGTCGAGCACGCCGCGCATGCGCCCGGTGTGATAGGGCGTGCCCTTCATGTCTTCCCCGGTCTCGCCGCTGAACTCCTCGGCGATGGGGATGGCGCGCGGGGCGCCCAGCACGGCGCGGCGATATTCCAGCGGATCGCGGCCGGCGGCGATGGCGCAATCGTCGATGAAGCCCTGTGTCACGAAGGCAAAAGCGTTGTTGATCGGCGCGCGCAGCCAGCCCAGCGTGGAGGCGATGGGCAGCACCGTCACATCGGCGCGGAAATCCTTGATCACGCCCGACGGGAACAGGGACCCATCGATGACAGCAGTGGGGTTGAGCACGCCATCCTTGCCGTAGCTGACGAAATGATCGTGCCAGGCGATGATGTTGCCATCCGCATCCAGCCCGGCTTCCAGCCGGTGCCAGCCGCCGGGGCGCAGCCAATCATGGGCGAAATCCTGCCCGCGATCCCATTGCAGCTTCACCGGCACGCCCGCCGCCTTGGCAATCACGGCGGCTTCGACGGCGAAATCATTCATCAGACGCCGGCCGAAGCCGCCGCCGGAGCGCATCAGGTGGATGGTCACATCCTCCACCTTCAGGCCCAGCGCCAGCGCCACCATGCGGCGCGCGTCCTCCGGGGTCTGAGTCGAAAGCCACAGCTCGGCCTTGCCGTCTGTCACATGGGCGGTGGCGTTGATCGGCTCCAGCTGGGCGTGTGAGAGGAACGGATAGCTGTAATCGGCAGTCACCCGCCTGGCGGCGGTCGCCATCTTCGCCGGGGCGTTGCCATGGTTCATGTAACCCGGCTTCTGCGGGCCGTCGGCAAAGGCCTTTTTCGCCGCCGCCTCCCACGCCGCCGTGGACTGGAAGGCGGCATCCGCCCCCTCCCACTCGCAGGCCAGCGCGTCGCGGCCCCGCAGCGCCGCCCAGGTGCTGGTGGCCAGCACGGCGATGCCCTGCGGCAGCACTTCGATCCCGGGCAGGCCGACGTCGATCTCCGTCTTCAGGTCACGGCGTTCGGCGATGTTGATCAGGCCCTTCACGCCCGGCACCGCCAGCGCGGCGGCGCGGTTGGCGCGCTTCAGCTTGCCGCCGAACGACGGGGATTTGGCAAAGGCGGCATAGACCATGCCGGGCAGGCGGGTATCGATGCCGAACAGCGGCTGGCCGGTGACGATCTTGTGATTGTCCACGCCGCCCACACGCGTGCCCAGGATGCGGAATGCGGCGGCATCCTTCAGCGGCAGGCTTTCCGGCTTGGGAGCGGGCAGCGCGGCGGCGGCCTGCGCCATGTCGGCATAGCGCGCCGATCGCCCGCTGGCCTTGTGGTGCAGCATGGCGCTGCCGGTGGTGATCTCGCCGGCCGGCGCACCCCAGGCGTTGGCTGCGGCCTGCACCAGCATGGCGCGCGCGCCCGCGCCCAGCCGGCGCATGCGTTCGAACTGGGTGGGGGTGGCCGACGAGCCGCCGGCGACCTGCACGCCATAGGTGGCGCGGTCGCCCGGGGCCGGCTGCACGGTCACCTGCGCCCAATCGACGTCCAGTTCCTCGGCGATCATCATCGGGAAGCTGGTGCGCACGCCCTGGCCGATTTCCGGCTGGTGGGCGGTGATGACGATGCTTCCATCCGTGCCGATGCGCACGAAAGCCGAAAGCTGGCCCGGCATCGCCGCGCTGGCAGCACCGGCGGCGTGCAGGCCCAGCGAAAGCCCGCCGCCGGCCAGCACGGCGGCCTTCAGCACATCGCGCCGGGAGGCGGTGGGCGCCGTCATGCCGCAGCCGCCTGTTTGATGGCGGCGCGGATGCGCGTGTAAGTGGCGCAGCGGCAGATGTTGCCGCTCATCGCCGCATCAATGTCGGCATCGGTCGGCTTCGGCGTGGTGCGCAGCAGCGCTTCGGCGGCCAGCAGCTGGCCGGCCTGGCAATAACCGCACTGCGGCACGTCCAGCGCCACCCAGGCGGCCTGCAGTTTCTTGCCCCAGGCCGAAGCGGACAGGCCCTCGATCGTGGTGATCTTTGCCGTGCCGACCGCGGAAACCGGGGTCTGGCAGCCGCGCACCGGTTCGCCATCCAGCTGCACGGTGCAGGCACCGCAGAAGCCGGCACCGCAACCGAACTTGGTGCCGGTCAGCCCCAGCACGTCGCGCAGTGCCCACAGCAGCGGCATGTCGGGATCGGCAGCCACCTCGACAGGCTTGCCGTTGATGTTCAGCTTCATGGCGCACTCCTCCCCGTAGACGCTGAGCATAGCGATGCTGACCGGCAGCGGCAATCACTGCCGATTGTCGTCGGTGCCAGCTTTGCGCTAACGACGCCATATGATGTCACGCCGCTCCCTGCTTTCCGCTGCCGCCCTGTCGTCGCTGGCGGCCGCCTGCTCACCGTTGGCGGCGCTGAACGGCCTCAACCGGCTCACGCCCGGCGATGGCGGCGTGCGCCAGCTGGTGGAAGGTGCCAGCTTCGGCAGCGATGCGCGCCAGCGGCTGGATGTCTATGCCCCTGAGCAGGCGGCCGGCCCGCTGCCGGTGATCGTCTTCATCTATGGTGGCAGCTGGAATTCGGGCCTGCGCGACGGCTATGGCTTTGCCGCACGGGCGCTGGCGGCGCGCGGGTTCGTGGTGGTGGTGCCCGATTACCGGCTGGTGCCGCAGGTGCGCTGGCCGGCCTTCGTGGCAGACGGTGCCGCCGCGCTGAACTGGACAGTTGCCAACATCGCTGCCCACGGCGGCGATCCGGCGCGCATCGCGGTGATGGGCCATTCGGCCGGGGCGCATATCGCGCTGCTGCTGGCGCTGCACCGCCAATGGGGCGTGGCCGATCACATCAAGGCCGCCGTTGGCCTGGCCGGGCCTTATGATTTCCTGCCGTTCCTGCCCGGCGGCGCGGCCGATGCCGCGCTGGGCAATGCCGCCGATCTGCGCGACACCCAGCCGATCAGCTTCGCCCGCAAGGACGCGCCGCCGCTGCTGCTGCTGCATGGCGACAAGGACACCACGGTGCTGCCGCGCAACAGCCTGCGTCTGGCCAATGCGGTGAACGATCTGGGCGGCCAGGCGCAGGTGACGGTCTATCCCGGTGTCACCCATATCGGCATCCTGCTGGCGCTGTCGAAGCCGTTCCGCGGCAAGGCCCCGGTGCTGGCCGATGCCACCGCCTTCCTGAACCGGGTGCTCAAAGCACCAGCAGCGGCGGTGCCGGCGCGGCGCTGAACACTTTGCGCGTCACCAGCGCCGGATCGAGGCCGAACAGGCCGGCGGCGGCACCGGCGAACAGGCTGTTGAGGCTGGTTGTCGGCAGCAGGTCGCGATCCTCATAAAGTTTCGACAGGCCCGGCCAGTCGCCCAGCACGCGCCCGCCGGCCGTGCTGCCCTTCAGCCGGCCGCCGGCCAGCAGCGCCGCGCTGGCCGTGCCATGATCGGTGCCGCCGGTGCCATTGGCGGCAACCGTGCGGCCGAATTCGGTGGCGCAGATCACCAGCGTCTCGCCCCACGCCGCGCCCAGCCCGGATTTCAATGTGGTCAGCACGCCGTCGAGCTGGCGGAACTGGCCGGTGAGCCGCCCGGCCTGGCCGGCGTGCGTGTCCCACCCGCCCAGATCGAGCACGGCGATGCGCGGGCCGGCCGGATCGGCCAGCAGCCGCGCCGCCGTGGCGGCCAGGCCCTGCGGATTGCCGGCGTCATTGCTGCTGGTGCCGGCCATCATCTCGGTGGCCATCGCCTCGCTCCACAGCCGGTGCAGCAGCGCATCGCTTTCATACAGCGCCGCCACCCGTGCCTTCAGGCTGTCGCTGGCATCGGGCAGCTTGCTGGGGGCAAAGCTGGTGGTGGGCGCCGGGCCGCGCAGCAGGGCGGGCAGGGTGGCCGAAACCGCCACCGGCGGGGCCGCCGCCGGCAGCAGCGGCAGCAGCCGGTTCAGCCAGCCATCCTGCAGCGCATAGGCGGCGTTGCCGCCGGTTTCCAGGATGTTCTGGGCATCGAAATGGCTGCGCTCGCGATAGGGGCTGGCGACCGCGTGGACAACACTGGCCTCCCCTGCCGCGAACAGGCCGGCAAAGCCGGTGAGGGCCGGGTGGGCGGCGAAATCGGCGGTCAGCCGGGTCGGCGCGCCGGCCTGCGGCGGGGCGAGGGCACCGCGCAGCCGGTCGAGCCGGCCATCGCCGATCGGCGGGATCGCCGACAGCCCGTCCATCGCGCCGCGCAGGATGACGAACACCAGCCGGGCATTGGTGGCAGCGGCGGCAAAGGCCAGGCGCGGCGACAGCGCGAAAGCGGACAGCAGCGCCCCGCGGGCGAGAAGGGAACGGCGATCGATCATCGGCGCATGAACTCCGGGGCGACCAGCAGCAGGGCCAGCCCTTCGGCCGGGCTTTCGGCGCGGGCGATGGCGCTGGCGGTGGCGGGGGACAGCGCGCCCGGCAGCAGGCGCGGCGCCAGCGTCCGCGCGTCGAGCGTGGCGGCCAGCGGCGCAGCCATGCGGCTGGCCACTTCCACGCGCCGCAGCAGCGCATCGGGTGCCGCCCAGCGCGCCGCCTCGTCTTCCCAGCCAGCCGGCGATCCCGGCCGCCAGGTCGGCTGGCCCAGTTCGCGCAGGGCGCCGATCAGTTGCGGTGCGGCCACGCTCTGCCGCCCAAGGCCGCGCAGCGCCGAGATCATCCAGTCCCACGGGGTCTTGAACTTGGCGAGCGGATCGGCCCACGCCTCCGGCGCTGTCACCAGCGCCTGATACAGCGCCGGCAGCTGGCCGCCGCTGGCCAGATAGGCTTTCGCCATGCGCTCAACCAGTGCCGGCGGCGGCGTGTCGGCGACGAAGTGGCGGGCCAGTTTCAGCGCCAGATGATGCGCCGTGTCCGGGTGGACGGCCAGATCTTCCAGAATGGCCAGCGCCTGCCGTTCGCCTTGCTGGTGGTAACGCTTGCCGGCCACGCTCACGCCGCCGGGCTCGTGCCAGGCCGGCTGGAAGACGAAGGCACCATCCGGCGCATCGATGCCGATCGGCCGGCGCACGAAGCCGCCGATGCTCCAGCCGGTGAGCGCGCGGGCCAGGCCGGCGACATCATCCTGCGTGTAGCGGCCGGCACCCAGCGTGTGCAGTTCCAGGATCTCGCGCGCCAGATTTTCGTTCAAACCCGGCTGGCGCGGCGCGTTGCGGCGGCGCGCCACTTCGGCAATCAGGCTGTTCGGCCCGATCGATTGCGCCTGATCCAGATAGAATTGCATCCCCGGATGGCGGGTGACCGCCAGCAGCAGATCGGCGAAGCGGCCATTGATGTTGGGGCGGATGGCCTCGAACTCCAGCGGGCCGCCCATGGTCGCGGTGGCCAGCTTGTCGGCCGAGATGGCGAAATGATTGGCCCAGAAATGCACCAGCCGTTCGGCAAAGGGCGCGGGCGTTGTCAGCGCCAGCGTGGCGCGCGCGCCCACCTGCGCCAGATAGGCCTGGGCAAAGGCCTGCCGACGCTCGCGCTGGGCCTGTTCGGCCATCGCTTCGGCCTCCGGGCCCTTGGGCGGTTCCGGATCGCCGGGCCGGCGCAGCCCCACCACGCCCTGCCGGCGCAACTGGTCCAGCTGCTGGCGGTACTGGATCGTCATCGCCGCGCCGCCGGGCACGCCGGCCAGCACCGGCGGTGCCGGATCATATTGCGCGAACTGGCCCAGCAGCCAGCGCTGCGGATCGGCGGGCGGCGCGTCGCCGGGGCGGGCACCGAGGCCGAAACGGTTGAGGGCGATGGCAGCCAGGCTCATGCCGGTTCAACGCGGCAGGTGGGGGATTTCCCCCGCAACGAAAAAGGCCCGGCTGTCACCAGCCGGGCCCTGATCGCTTCATCGGGCGCGCGCTCAGCGGTTGACCTGGCGCTTCATGAAGCCCGGCACATCATCCTCGCCGGCCTGCGGCGGCTGCGGCTGCGGGGCGAGGGTGGCCGGCGGCGGTTCCGGCGCGCGCGGCTTGCGGCTCATGCCCATCATGCGTTCGAACAGGGTGAGCGGGCGATCTTCGGCCACCGGTTCCGGCTGCGGTTCCGGTGCCGGCGCGGCCGCCATCGCCGGGGCGATCGGGGTGAAGGTGAAGCTGGTGTCCACACGCTCGCCCACATCGGCGAGATCGAGCGCTTCGTCCTCGGCAACCGGTTCCGGTGCGGGGGCCGGTTCGGCAGCCGGCTGCACCGGCGGCAGATCGAGCGACAGGGCCACCGGCTCGGCGGCGACGGGCTGCGGTTCCAGCGCGGCCACCGGTTCCGGCGTCGCCTCCGGCAGCGGTTCCGGTTCCGCTGCGGGCGCTGCGACGTCCGGCGTGGCGGCAGCAGGCGGCGGCATGGTGAAGATGCTGGGCTGGGCAAGGAATGTCGGCGCCGGCTGGCGCTTGGGCGGGGCCGGCACCGCGACCGGGCGCGAGGCGGCATCGATGCCGGTCGCCACCACGCTCACGCGCATCGTGCCGTCAAGATCCTTGTTGAAGGCGCTGCCGACGATGATGTTGGCTTCGGTATCGACCATGTCGCGGATGTAGGAGGCGGCTTCATCCACCTCCATCAGCTTCAGATCGTCGCCGCCGGTGATGTTGATGATGACGCCCTTGGCGCCGCGCATCGACACTTCGTCGAGCAGCGGGTTGGCAATCGCCTTCTGGGCGGCTTCGATGGCGCGGCCTTCGCCGCTGGCTTCACCGGTGCCCATCATCGCCTTGCCCATCTCGCTCATCACGGTGCGGATGTCGGCAAAGTCGAGATTGATCAGGCCGGGCATGATCATCAGATCGGTGATGCCGCGCACGCCCTGGTGCAGCACCTGATCGGCCATCGCGAACGCATCCTTGAAGGTGGTGTTGGCGTTGGCGATCAGGAACAGATTCTGGTTCGGGATGATGATCAGCGTGTCGACATGCTTCTGCAGTTCGACAATGCCTTCCTCGGCGGCGCGCATGCGCTTGGCGCCTTCGAAGCTGAACGGCTTGGTGACGACACCGACGGTGAGGATGCCCTTTTCGCGCGCGGCGCGGGCAACGACGGGAGCCGCCCCGGTGCCGGTGCCGCCGCCCATGCCGGCGGCGATGAAGCACATGTGGGCGCCATCGAGCGCGGTTTCGAGCTGATCAAGCGTTTCCTCGGCCGCGGCACGGCCGATTTCCGGGCGGGCACCGGCGCCCAAGCCTTGCGTGATCTTCATGCCGAGCTGGATGCGGGTGCCGGCCGGGCTCATCGCCAGCTGCTGGGCATCGGTGTTGGCGACGACGAACTCCACGCCCATCAGGTCGGCGGCAATCATGTTGGCGACCGCGTTGCAGCCTGCACCCCCGACGCCGATCACGGCAATGCGCGGCTTCAGCTCGGTCAGTTCAGGCTTCGCGAATTCCAGCATGTCGTGTCTCCCGTCACTCGAATCACACTAGATGATGTGCGAATCGGTGGGAAGTCGCTTCACAGACTTCCCCACAGTTTTTCGATGATCCCGCGCAAACCGGGTTGTGGCCGCGCGGCCTGTCCGCCGCTGGCCTGTTGGTGCCAGACGTCGCCGGGATCGCGCGCCGCAAACAATACGAGCCCGGCCAGCGTGGCGAAAGCCGGGCCTTCCTGTGCCGGGGGCAGTCCGGTCAAACCGCGCGGCCGGCCGATGCGCACGTTGCAGCCCATATAGGTGCCGGCATAATCGGCGATGGAGCGCAGATCGGAACCGCCGCCGGTCAGCACGATGCGCTTGGCCTGCGGGCCAACGAAGCCAAGGGCGGAAAGCGCCTTGGCAATCTCGCCGAACAGCATGTCCAGCCGCATGCGGATCACCGCCACCAGCTGGGCGCGGGCGATCTTCACCGGTTCGGCGGTGCTGTCCTCGCTGGCGGGCGGGATGGTCACCGGATCGGTCTGGTCGCGGGTGGTGGCCACGGCGGCGCCGTCGAAGGTCTTCAGCCGCTCGGCAATGCTGCGGCGGGTGGCGAAGGCCGACGCGATGTCGTCGGTGATGTCGGCACTGCCCATCGGCACGGTGGCAACGCCCACGGCAATGCCGAAACGGTGGACGGCGATGCTGGTCATGCCGGCACCGATATCGATGAGGGCGACGCCGATGTCGCGTTCCTCGTCATCGAGCACGGCAAGGCCGGCCGCCAGCGGGCTGGCCACCAGGCCGGAGATGCCGAGGTGCGACTGGCCGACAGCGCGGGTGTAGTTCATGATCGCCGGCGTGTCGGCGGTGATCACATGGATGTCGATGCCCAGCCGGTCGGCATGCATGCCCAGCGGGCTTTCGACACCGGGCAGCCCATCCATCGTATAAAGTGCCGGCAGGGCGTGGACGACGGTGCGGCCCTTGGGATCGATGGCGGCGCGGCCGGCCTGGCGCAGGGTGATCATGTCGGTGGGCGTGATGCTGGCACCGGAAATGTCGATCTCGGCATGGGCATTGCTGCTGGCAAGATTGCCGGCGGCAAAGCTGGTGATGACGCTGTCAATCTGCAGGCCGGCGGCGCGTTCGGCCTGATCCATGGCGCCGCGGATGGCCATTTCGGCCTTGTCCACATCGGTGATGGTGCCGCGCTTGAGGCCCAGGCAGGGCTTTTGCCCGCTGCCGATCACGCGCGGCTCACCGTCGCCGCCGATCAGGGCGATCAGCGCCGACACTTTCGACGTGCCGACATCCAGCACGGCCACGGTGCGTTCGGGTTGGCCACGGCCAAGCGGCGGAAGCGGAATGCGCGGAGCCATCAGTTCTGCACCGTCAAATCTTTTGCGCCTGGGCCGCGGCGCGGCGCGCCTTTTCGGCTGCGGCCAGGGTTTCGGCGACAGCCGGGCCGGCAACGATCATCCGCCCCGGCAGTCGCATGTCAAAACGGGTGAAGCGGCCGCCCAAAAGCCGCTGCGGGCCCTGGCCGTCAAGCTTGGCAAAGCTGGCCAGCGCCGCCTTGGCCTCGCCGGGCCGATCAGGCAGGGCCAGCGTCTCGCCGCTCTTGAAGCGCAGATCCCAGCGGCGGCCGCCCACGAACACGGCGGCATCGACATCATTGCCCAGCGGGGTCGCGGCAATCAGGGCGATGGCATCGCGCACCCGGGCGTTGGCACCGGCGCCAACCAGGATCGGCAGGCTGTTCCAGCGGTCGAGCCGATCGCGGGTGAGCACGCGGCCGGTGATGTCGATGGCGGCAAGCTGCTGGCGATATTGCCACAGCGCCACCGGCTTGCGTTCCGTCACCGCGATCACCAGCGTATCCGGCAGGCGGCGCTGCACGCTGGCATCGGCCACCCACGGCAGCCGGCGCAGCCGGTCGCGCACGGCATCAAGATCGGTGGTGAGCATGGCGTTGGTGGGGCCGTTCAGCACGGCGGCATAGATGGCCAGCCGTTCCTGTTCGCGCGCGCCGGTCAATTCCACATGGCGCACTTCCCAGCCGCGCGCCGCCGTCCACAGCGCAAACCCGTTCCACAGCCGCTGTGGCACACCGATGGCGATCATCACCGCCAGCGCGACGACAAGGATGATCCCGGCGGTGATGCCGATCTGGCGGCTGGTGGGGGCGGTGCGCGCCGAAGGCGGCTGGCCGGGGCGGCTGCTGCGCCGCGCTGCGCTCTTGGGCGGCCGGGCGCCGCGTTTCAGGACAGCGGCGGTCATGCCTTCGCCCCCTTGCCGTGATCGCTGATGGCCATGTCGATCAGACGTTGCACCAGTTGTTCATAGCTGATGCCGCGATATTTCGCCTGTTCCGGTACCAGGCTCAAGGGGGTCATGCCGGGCTGGGTGTTGGTTTCCAGCAGGAACAGGCCGGACAGGCCCTGGGCGGGATCCCAGCGGAAATCCGAACGGCTGGTGCCACGGCAGCCCAGCGCGCGGTGGGCGGTGAGGGCGTGGGCCAGGCAGGCCGCTTCCACCTCCGGCGGCAGCTGCGCCGGGCATTCATGCACGGTGAGGCCATCGGTGTACTTGGCTTCATAATCATAAAAGCCCTGGGTGGGCTTCAGCTCGGTGACGGCCAGCGCCTCGTCGCCCAGCACGGCCACGGTCAATTCCTTGCCGGCGATGAACGGTTCAGCAAGCAGCGCCGCGAATTCGGTCCATGGGCCGGGCACATCGCGGCGGATCGGATTGCCGTAATTGCTGGCATCGGTGACGATGGCGACGCCGACGGACGAGCCTTCGTTGACGGGCTTCAGCACATAGGGACGCGGCAGCGGATCGCCGTCGAACAGGCTTTCGCTGCTGACGACCTTGCCCACCGGCATCGGCACCCCGGCCGGCACCAGGATGCGCTTGGTCAATTCCTTGTCGATGGCGATGGCCGAGGTGGTGAGGCCGGAATGCGTGTAGGGGATGCCGAGCAGATCCATCACGCCCTGCACCGTGCCATCCTCGCCGGGGGTGCCGTGCAGCGCGTTGAACACCACGTCGGGCCTTGCCTCCAGCAGCTGCTGGCCAAGATTGCGGCCCATGTCGATCTCGGTCACGTCGTGGCCAAGGTTGCGACAGGCCTGCGCGATGCCCCGGCCGGAGGTGAGCGACACCTCGCGCTCCGCCGACCAGCCGCCCATGAGGACCGCGACCTTCACTTCACTCTCCCCACGCGCTGGATTTCCCATTCCAGCTGCACGCCGGCGCTGCGCAGCACATGGGCGCGCACCAGTTCGCCCAGCGCCTCGATATCGGCGGCGCGGGCACCGTGGCTGTTGATGAGGAAATTGCTGTGCTTTTCGCTCACCTCGGCACCACCAACCCGAAGTCCCCGGCAACCGGCGCCGTGCACCAGTTCCCACGCCTTGTGGCCGGGCGGGTTTTTGAAGGTGGAACCGCCGGTGCGGGTGCGCAGAGGCTGGCTGGCTTCGCGCGCGGCGGCGATACGGTCCATCTCGGCCTGGATGGCGGCCTTGTCACCGGGCTGGCCTTTCAGCCGGGCGGTGATGACGATCTCGCCATCGGCCAGATTGGAGTGGCGGTAGCTGTAGTCGAGCGCTGCCGCGGGCCGGGTTTCGATGCGGCCGTCGCGGGTGACGATGGTGATGTCGATCAGCACGTCGGCCACCTCGCGGCCATAAGCGCCGCCGTTCATGCGCACAAAACCGCCGACAGTGCCGGGGATGCCGCGCAGGAATTCGACACCGGCAATGCCGGCATCCCGCGCCGCGCTGCTCACCGCGATGCCGGAGGCGCCGCCGCCGCAGCTGATGATGTTGCCGGCGGCCGAAACCTTGCCGAACGCCTTGCCCAGCCGCACGACGACACCGGGCACGCCGCCATCGCGGACAATGAGGTTGCTGCCGAGGCCGAGCGCCATCACCGGCACGTCGGCCGGCAGTGCCGCCAGGAAGGCGCACAGGTCTTCGGTGTCAGCCGGCTCGAACAGATGGTCGGCCGGCCCGCCGGCCTTGAACCACACCAGCGGGGCCAGCGGGGCTGCCGCTGTCAGCTTCCCACGCGAGGCGGGCAGGGCGGTCACCCGGCCTGCACCTTGGCGATTGCTTCGGCGAGGCCCGCCGCCCATTTGGTGATGTCACCCGCGCCCAGGCAGATCACCTGGTCGCCGGGCTGGATCACGCCGGCCAGCTTTGCGGCCAGATCGTCGGCACCGGTCACGGTGGCGGCAAAGGGGTGGCCGGCGGCAACCAGGCCGGCGGCCAGCGCATGGGCATCAACCCCGGCGATCGGCGCTTCGCCAGCGGCATAGACCGGCGCGACATAGACCATGTCGGCATCGTTGAAGCCGGCGCAGAAGTCCGCCATCAGATCGCGCAGGCGGGTGAAGCGGTGCGGCTGGACGACGGCGATCACGCGACCCCCGCCTTCCACATTGCTTGCGCCTTCGCGGGCGGCGGCGAGCACGGCGCGGATTTCCACCGGGTGGTGGCCATAATCATCGATGATGGTGGTGCCGGCCACTTCGCCCACCTTGGTGAAACGGCGCTTCACCCCGCCGAAGCGGGCAAGGCCGGCGCGCAGGCCGGCGTCATCAACGCCCAGTTCCAGCGCCACGGCGATGGCGGCGAGCGCGTTCTGCACATTGTGGCGGCCCGGCATCGGCAGCACCAGATCATCGATGCGCCTTTGGCCATCGCGCGTGCGCACCAGCACGGCAAAGCGGTTGCCGCCCGGCACCGGCGTCACGTCGGTCCCGCGCACATCGGCGGTGGCGGCAAAGCCATAGGTGATGATGCGCCGGTCGCTCACACGCGGGATCAGCGCCTGCACTTCCGGGTGATCGATGCACAATATCGCAGCGCCATAGAAGGGCACGGCGTGGACGAACTGGCGGAAGCCTTCGCGCACCTTCTCGAAATCGCCCCAGTGATCGAGATGTTCGGGATCGATGTTGGTGACGATGCCGAACGTGCCGGTCAGCCGCAGGAAGCTGCCGTCGCTCTCGTCGGCTTCCACCACCATCCAGTCCGACGCGCCAAGGCGGGCGTTGGAGCCGATGGCGTTGATGATGCCGCCGTTGATGACCGTGGGATCAAGCCCGCCGGCATCGAGCAGGGTGGCAACCATCGAGGTTGTTGTCGTCTTGCCGTGGGTGCCGGCCACCGCCACGCAGCTTTTCAGCCGCATCAGTTCGGCCAGCATTTCGGCGCGGCGCACCACCGGGATGCGGCGGGCGCGGGCGGCCATCACTTCGGGATTGTCGGCCTTGATCGCGGTGGAGATCACCAGCACGGCGGCATTGGCGACATTTTCGGCGCTCTGGCCGATGAAGACGGTGATGCCCTTCTTGCGCAGGCCTTCAACGACATAGGATTCCGCCGCGTCCGATCCCTGCACGGCAAAGCCCAGATTGGCCATCACCTCGGCAATGCCCGACATGCCGATGCCGCCGATGCCGACGAAGTGGATGACGCCGATATCGGTGCGGAAACCGGGGCGCAGGCGGATGCCTTCGGGGGTGGCGGCGAGGACAGGGGGGTTCATGCGATCAATCCGGTGGCGATGACGAGATTGGCCAGACGCCGTGCGGCCTCCGGATGGCCGGCGGCGCGCGCGGCAGCGGCCGCTGCGCTGAGCCCCTGCCGGTCTGTCAGCCACATCGTCAAGGCCTGTGCCAGCCGCGCCGGCGTGAAATCGGCCTGGCGGATCATCTGCGCCCCGCCGGCGGCGACCAGCGCGGCGGCATTGTCGGCCTGGTGATCATCGGTGGCGATTGGCAGCGGGATCAGGATGGAGGGGCGGCCCATCACCGCCAGCTCCGCCACCGTCGACGCGCCGGAACGGGCGATGACGATGTGGCTGGAGGCCATTTCAGCCGGCAGATCGGGGAAATAGGCCGCGATCACGGGTTCGATGCCGGCGGCGTTGTAGGCGGCCAGCATGGCGGGGCGATCCTCGTCGCGGCCCTGATGGGTGACGTCGAGGCTCGCGCGCAGGTCCGCCGGCAGCTGCGCGATGGCGGCGGGCACGATCTGGTTGAGAATGGCCGCGCCCTGGCTGCCACCGGTGACCAGCAGTTTCAGGCGCGGTGCCTCGGCATCGAACGGCACGTCGCGGGCGGCCAGCACCTCCGGGCGCACCGGGTTGCCGACGAAGTGCGCGCGGCGCTGCCAGCTGCCCTCCATGCGGCGCACCTTGGGGAAGCTGGTGGCAATCGCCCGCACACGCGGGGCGAGGTAGCGGTTGGTGCGGCCCAGCACGGCGTTCTGCTCGTGGATCAGGCAGGGCAGGTAGAGCGACAGGCCGGCGAGCAGGCCGGGCAGGGCGGGGTAGCCGCCAAAGCCGATCACGGCGCGCGGGCGGATATCCTTGAACAATCTGCGCGCCGTCTGCCGGCCCTTCCAGATCGACAGCGCCACCTGCGGCAGGGCGCGCCAGCCGCTGCGGCCGGTGGAGGCGGCGTCCACCTTCGTCACCGGCACGCCCGGGAACAGGCCGGGGAAGCGCAGGCCGCGCTCGTCCGTCACCAGATGCACCTTGTGGCCGCGCGCCATCAGCTCCAGCGCCAGGCAATGCGCCGGCACCATGTGGCCGCCGGTGCCGCCGGCGCACAGCACATAGGTGCCGCCGGGGCCGGGTGTTGTGGGGCGCGGATTATCCGTCATGCGCGATAGCTGCCCGGCGGCCGCGCCCACGGCTGGCCCTTCAGGAACGGATTGCAGCGGGTGAGCGCCAGCAGCAGCCCCGCGCCCATGCAGATGGCGAGGTAGGAGGAGCCGCCGTGGCTGATGAACGGCAGGGTCATGCCCTTCGACGGCAGCAGCGCCAGGTTCACCATCATGTTGATCGCCGCCTGCAGGCCGAACTGGGTGGCAAGGCCGGCGGTGGCGAGGAACACGAAGGGATCTTCCTCTTCCATCGCCACCAGCAGGGCGCGCACCACCAGGCTCATGAACAGGCCGGCCAGCATGAAGCAGGCAATCAGGCCGAACTCTTCGCCGATCACGCTGAAGATATAGTCGGTCTGGGCTTCCGGCAGGCGGAACTTCATGCGGCCTTCGCCCGGGCCAGTGCCCAGCCAGCCGCCGGCGCGGAAGCAATCCAGTGCCTTGTCGATCTGGAACGTGTCACCGGTGCCCGTCACCCATTTGTCGATGCGGGCGGCAAAGTGGGACAGGGTGAAATAGGCGCACACCAGCCCGACAATGCCCAGTGCCGCCAGCGCGCCGACGATGGTGAGCGACAGGCCGGCCAGCATCGCCTGCACCAGCCACACCGACGAAATCAGCGCGGATTGGCCGACATCGGGCTGGGCGATCAGGCAGATCACGGCCATGGCCAATATGCCCAGGCTGATCTGCATCGTCGGCAGGCTGCGGTCCTCCACCTTCAGGCTGAGCAGCCAGGCGGTGGCGACGATGAAGCAGGGCTTGAAGAATTCCGACGGCTGGAACTGGAAACCGGGCAGCTGGATCCAGCGGGCCGCGCCATTGGCCCCGCCGCCCACGAAGGGCACCAGGATCAGCGCCAGCAGGCAGCCCAGTGTGCCGACCACGGCCAGCCGCTTGAGCAGTTTCACGTCGAGCATCGAGGTCGCCAGCATCAGCGGCAGACCAAGCGCGACCCAGCCGAGCTGGCGATAGAGGAAGAACAGATCATCATAGCGCAGCGCCGTGCCGGACAGGCGGCGGGCGGCAGCCGGCGAGGCGGCAGCGACCGCGACGATGCCGGCGGCCACCAGCGCGAAGATGATGATCAGCAGCGTCTTGTCGATCGTCCAGAACCAGCGGCCGATGACGGACTGGTCGCCGCGGGTGAGGGCGGCGGCAAGCGGCCGGCCGGTGGGAGCGCGGGTGGAACGTGAAGCCATCGTCCTGGTCTCCCCTACAAGGCCGCCACGGCTGCCCGGAAGGCAAGCCCGCGTTGTTCGAAATCGCTGAACTGGTCGAAACTGGCCGCCGCCGGGCTGAACAGCACGACGTCGCCGGGGCTGGCCGCGGCCAGCACATCGGTGATGGCCTTCGCCAATGTGCCCGATTGCGTCACCGGGATGTGCGGGGCGAGTTGTGCGCCGAATTCCGTCGCGGCTTCGCCGATCAGATAGGCGCCGATCACGCCCGCCAGATGCGGCAGCACGGCCGACAGATCGGCATGGCCATTGGCATCGCGCTTGGGCCGGCCGCCGGCGATCCAGTGGAGGCGCGGGAAGGCCGAAAGCGCCGGGGCGGTGCTGTCCGGGTTGGTGGCCTTGCTGTCGTTGACCCACAGCAGGCCGCGCTTCTCGCCAATCGGCTCCATGCGGTGTGACAGGGCGCGGTAGGAGGCGAGGCCGGCGGCAATCTGCGCATCTGTAAGGCCGAGCGCGCGCGCGGCGGCGGCGGCGGCGCGGGCATTTTCCAGATTGTGCGCGCCTTGCAGCGCCGGCCAGTCGGCCTGGCTGCCGGGCAGCGCCACATCCTCGATGACGATGGTGGTGCCGGGGCCCTGCTGCACCTGATGGGCGGCTGCGGCCGCACGGCCGACAATCGCCGTGCTGCCGGCCTTCTGCATCCGGAACAGCCGCGCCTTGGCCCCGGCATAGGCGGCCAGCGTGCCGTGCCGTTCCAGATGGTCGGGCGTGATGTTGGTGAGGATGGCGATATCGCAGGCGAGGCTGTGGGTGATGTCCAGCTGATAGCTCGACAGTTCCAGCACCCAGACGCCGCCTGCCGGCAGCGGATCCTGCCCCAGCAGCGCCAGGCCGATGTTGCCGCCCATCGCCGCCGGCACGCCGGCCGACGCCAGCAGATGGTGAAGCAGCGCCGTCGTCGTCGATTTGCCGTTGGTGCCGGTGATGCCGACAACCCGGGTGGGCGGCATGGTGGGCAGGGCCATCGCGAAGAGTTCGGTGTCCCCCATCACCGGCACGCCGGCCTTTGCAGCCGCAGCGAAGATCGGCGCGCTGTGCGGCACGCCGGGCGACACGACGATGCCGGCAAGGCCCGACAGATCGGCGTTCACCAGATCGACCAGTTGTCCATCGAACGCCGCGCGCGCCGCCGCGCCGTCATCCCAGGCCCACACCTCCCCGCCTGATGCGACCAGCGCAGCCGCCACCGCGCGCCCGGTGCGGGCCAGGCCCAGCACGCCCCAGCGCTTTGCGGCAAAGGTGGGCGACGTGATCACCTGAGCTTCAGCGTCGCCAGGCCCGCCAGCGCGAGCAGGATGGCGATGATCCAGAAGCGGATCACCACGGTCGATTCCTTCCACCCCTTCTTCTCATAATGGTGGTGGAGCGGGGCCATGCGGAACACGCGCTTGCCGGTCAGCTTGAAACTGGCAACCTGAATGATGACCGACAAGGTTTCGAGCACGAACAGGCCGCCGATCACCAGCAGCACGATCTCGTGATTGGTGATGACGGCGATGGTGCCCAGCGCGCCGCCCAGCGCCAGGCTGCCGGTGTCGCCCATGAACACCATGGCCGGCGGCGCGTTGAACCACAAAAAGCCCAGACACGCCCCGATCAGCGCCGCGCAGAACACGGCGAGCTCCCCCGATCCGGGCACGTGGTGAACCCCCAGATAATCGGCAAAGCGGATGTTGCCGACCAGATAGGCGATGATCGCGAACGCCGCTGCGGCGATGACCACCGGCATGGTCGCCAGCCCGTCGAGGCCGTCGGTGAGGTTCACGGCGTTGCCGAAGCCGGTGATGATGAAGGCGGCAAAGGCGATGTAGACGAGGCCAAGCGCCAGGCCGGCGTCTTTCAGGAACGGCAGGTAGAGGGTGAAGCCGGTGCGGCTGGCGATCCACGAGCAGGCGAGGCCGGCGATGAGGAATTCCAGGCCCAGACGCACCTTGCCGGAAACGCCCTTGTGGCTCTGTTTCGTCACCTTGTCATAATCGTCCATGAAACCGATGGTGCCAAAGCCGAGCGTGACCAGCAGCGCCGACCAGACAAAGCCGTTGCCGACATCCATCCACAGCAGGGTGGAGATGGTCATGCCGATGAGGATGAGCAGGCCGCCCATCGTCGGCGTGCCGCGCTTGGTGAGCAGATGCCATTCCGGCCCGTCCTCGCGGATCGGCTGGCCCTTGCCCTGGCGCAGGCGCAGCATGTCGATGAAGCGCGGGCCGAGCAGCAGGGCGATGGCGAGGCTGGTCATCAAAGCCGCGATGGCGCGGAAGGTGATGTAGCGGAAAAGGTTCAATATGCCTTCATAGCCGAGGAGATCGGCGATCAGGTTGATCATGCGAGTATCCCCCCGTTATCCTGTGCGGCGGCCAGCATGTCGATCACGCGGGCAAGGCCAATCGAATTGGAGCCCTTGACCAGCAGCACATCGTCTGCCGCGATCAGGGGTGCAAGTTCGGCGTGGGCGGCGGCCGCATCGGCGACATGACGCACATCGATCCGGCGGCTGAGCGCGGCGGCCAGCGGCTTCATCTCGGCCCCGACCAGCACAACGGTGCTGACGCCGGCACCCACGATATCAGGGGCCAGGCCGGCATGAAATTCGTCTGACAGCGCGCCCAGTTCCTTCATGCTGCCCAGCAGGGCGAGGCGGCGGCCGGCGCGTTCCGGCGTCACGTCGCGCAGCACGGCCAGGCTGGCCGCCATCGAGGCCGGGTTGGCGTTATAGGCTTCGTCGATGATGATCGCCTGGCCGGAACCGGCGGCCACGCGCAGGCGGCGGCCACGGCCGGGGAGGCCATTCATGTCGGCCAGCGCCAGACCGGCGAGCGCCAGATCGCCGCCGGCAGCCTGCACGGCGGCGAGCACGGCGAGCGCATTGTTGACCCAGTGCGCCCCGGCCATGCCGATCTTGAAGGTGAGCGTGTCGGCGCCGATCCGCGCGGTGACGCAGCTGCAATCGGGGTGGAGGGAGACGCTGGTGGCGCGCACGTCGGCGCCGTCGCCGCTGCCGAAGCGCACCACCCGGGCGCCAGCTGCGGTTGCGGCTGCGGCCAGCAGGTCGGCATGGGGATTGTCGTGCGGGATGATGGCGGTGCCGCCGGCCGGCAGTCCGCCAAAAATCTCGGCCTTGGCGCGGGCGATATCGGCTTCGGTGGCGAAGAATTCGCGGTGGGCCGATGCCACCCAGGTGACAACGGCGATATCGGGCCGCACCAGCTGGGTCAGCTCCGCCAGTTCGCCGCTGTGGTTCATGCCCATTTCGAACACGCCAAAGCGGCTTTCCGCCGGCATGCGGGCCAGCGACAGCGGCACGCCGGTGTGGTTGTTGTAGCTTTTCACCGAGGCATGGACGGCATCGGGGGCAAAGCGCGACAGTGCGGCGAGGATCGCTTCCTTCACGCCCGTCTTGCCGACACTGCCGGTCACGCCGATGCGCACGGCCGCGCTGCGCGCCCGCGCCGCACTGCCAAGGGCGTTCAGCGCGGCCATTGTGTCGGCCACGCGCACATGGGGGGCGGCCACCGGTTCGCTCACCAGCAGGCCGGCGGGGCCGTTGGCCAGCGCCTTGTCGATGAAGCGGTGGCCGTCGGTCGCCTCACCCTTCAGGGCGATGAACAGGTCGCCGGCCGCCACCTCGCGGCTGTCGAAGGTGACGCCTCCCACGGCAAAATCGCCATGGGCCGTGCCGCCGCACGCCGCGGCGATCTGCTGGGCGGTCCACAGGCTCATGCCGCGCACTCACGCGCCACGGCGACATCGTCAAACGGCAGGATGCTGGTGCCGACGATCTGGCCCTGCTCGTGGCCCTTGCCGGCGATCAGCACGATGTCGCCGGCCTGCGCCATGGCCACGGCGGCGGCGATGGCGGCCCGGCGGTCGGCAATTTCGGTGGCACCGGGCGCGGCGGCCATGATGGCGGCGCGGATGCTGGCCGGAGGCTCGCTGCGCGGATTGTCGTCGGTGATGATCACCACATCGGCGTGGGCCGTCGCTGCCGCACCCATCAGCGGGCGCTTGCCGGCATCACGGTCACCGCCGGCACCGACAACGATGATCAGCCGGCCGGCAACATGCGGGCGCAGCGCCGCGCAGGCCGCGACGATGGCATCGGGCGTGTGGGCATAATCGACATAGACCGCCGCACCGCTGCGGGTGATGACAGCGCGTTCCAGCCGGCCGCGCACGCCCGACACGCGGGCAAGATTGGCCAGCGTCTGCTTCACGTCGCCGCCGCAGGCGATCACCAGCCCGGCCGCCACCAGCGCATTGGCGGCCTGATAGGCACCGATCAGCGGCAGCGCGATCTTGTGACTGGTGCCATCGGCCGCGACCACCAGATCCTGCCCCAGCGCGGTCGGCGTGCGGCTGACCAGTTTCAGCGTTTCGCCGGCTTCGCCCACCGTCAGCAGGGTCAGCCCCCGCGCCCGGGCGGCGGCGATCATCCGCGCCGACCAGTCGCCATCATCGGCCCACACCACCGCGCTGCCGCCGTCGTCCACGACCTCACTGATCAGGCGGGTCTTGGCGGCGAAATAGGCCGCCATCGTGCCGTGGTAATCCAGATGGTCGCGGCTGAGATTGGTGAAGGCGCCGGCCGTCACCGGCAGGCCCTCGATGCGGTGCTGGTCCAGCCCGTGGCTGGAGGCTTCGAATGCGGCGTGGCTGATGCCTTCGCGCGCCAGGCCGGCCATGGTGGCGAGGAAGGTGACGACATCCGGCGTCGTCAGCCCGCCGGTGCCATCGCTGGTGGAAACACGGTCATAACCGGTGGTGACGCCCAGCGTGCCGATGCTGGCCGAACGGTGGCCGGCCAGTTGCCAGAGCTGGCGGGTGAGTTCGGCGGTGCTGGTCTTGCCGTTGGTGCCGGTGATGGCGACGGTGGTGGCCGGGAACGGCGCGAAAAAGCGGGCGGCAAGCGCGGCAAAGGCGCGGCGCGGGTTGGCATCCGCAATGTGGAGCGCACCGGTGACTATGGCTTCGGGCCGCGCCACCACGGCGATGGCCCCGGCGGCGATGGCGGCAGGAATATAATCCTCCCCATTCACCCGCGCGCCGCGGAAAGCGCCAAAAATCGTGCCCGGTGCCACCTTGCGGTGATCGAGCGCGAAGCCGGTGACCTGGGCCCCGTCCCTGTCGCCGCCGCCAGCTGCCAGAGCCCCCAGCCGCATGATTATTCCTTCACCTCGCCGGCTGCGGGCAGCAGCCCGGTCAGATCGAGGTCGCGGCTGGTATCGGGCACGATGCCCAGCGGCGGCGCGATGCGGCGGATGATGTTGTGGATGGCGGGTGCCACCACCATGCCCGACGTGCGGAAGCCATAGGTGGCTTTTGATCCGCGCGGATCATCGATCATCGCGATCACGACATAGCGCGGCGCATCGATCGGGAAGGCAGCGGCGAAGTTGACGACATTCTCCCCATGGACATAGCGCCCATTCACGTTTTTCTCTGCGGTGCCGGTCTTGCCGCCGACGCGGTAGCCCGGCACATCGGCCTTGCGCCCAGTGCCGCTGGTGACCACCAGGCGCAGCAGGCGGCGCATTTCCATGCTGGTGCGTTCCGAAAACACCCGGCGGCCGGGTGCCACATCGTTCGGCCCGCGCTTCAGCAGGGTGGGCGGGTGATAGATGCCGCCGTTGACCAGCGTGGCATAGCCGGCGGCCAGATGCAGCGGCGAGACGGTGAGACCGTGGCCATAGCTGATCGTCATCGTCGCCAGCTGGCCCCAGTTCGACAGCGGCGGATATTGCGGCCGCACCTTTTCCTTCAGCTCGAACGGAACGGGATTGAGGAAGCCCAGCTTGTCGAGATAGGCGCGCTGGCGGTCGCGCCCAATTTCTGTCGCCATTCGGGCGGTGCCGATGTTGCTGGAATGGATGAAGATTTCCGGCACTGTCAGCCAGCGGTTCTGGGGGTGATCGTCGCGGATGCGGAAGCCGGCGATTTCCAGCGGGTGGGTGGCATCATATTGCTTGTGCAGGTTGGTGAGCGTGCCTGTTTCCAGCGCGGTGGCGATGGTGAAGGCCTTGAAGGTGGAGCCCAGCTCGTAACCGCCCAAAGTCACCCGGTTGAAGCGGCTGCCGTCATCATTTTCGGTGGTGTATTTCTGGCCGTCGGCGCGCTGGCCGGGCACGTTCGGATTGAAATCCGGCAGCGACACCATGGCCAGCACCTCGCCGGTGTTCACATCCATCACCACGCCGGCGGCGCCCTTGGCATTCTGATCGGCGACCAGCGCCGCCAGTTCATGCTGCATCGCCTGCTGCACGCGCACATCCAGCGCCAGCACCAGCGGCGCGCCGCGCTGCACCGGATCGGCCAGGCGGGCATCGAAGGCCTTTTCCACGCCGATCAGGCCATGGCCCTGATCGTTGGTATAGCCCAGCGCCTGCGCGGCGAGATTGATGTTGGGATAGAGGCGCTCCGCCTCGCGGGCGAGCTCGATGGCCGGCTCGCCCAGATCGTTGATGCGCTTGGCCTGGCCGGGCAACACGCGGCGGGCGAGATAGCGCAGACCCTTGGCGGAGGTGAGATCGGCGAGGATCTCCTCGCGGCTGCGTTCCGGCAGGATTTCGGCCAGTTTGGTGGCCAGCACTTCCGGATCGGAGGTGAGGCGGCGCGGCAGCACGGTGATGGCATAGGCTTCGAAGGTGCGCGCCAGTTCCACGCCGTTGCGATCGATGATATCACCGCGCGGCGGGGCGGCGGTGATCGGCGCCGTTTCGCTTTCCGGAATGCCCTGCACCACGGCCAGATCGATCAGGCGCACCAGGATCACCAGCGCCAGCACCGGGAACAGCATGATCAGGAAGGCCAGCCGCTGCCGGGCCTGGGCGCGCGCCGTCACCCGCTCCCCGGCCAGGGCCGGGGTCGCTGCGATCAATTGCTCATTCCCCGGAATGCTGGCCATCAGTCCTCCCCGCCCTGGGGTTCGGTGGGGTCGGCACCATCTTCGTCGGTCACCACCGGTGCCGCCGCATCGCCATAGCTGGTCCGCACCAGCCGCGCGCCGGCGACAGGGGCCGGCGCGGCGGGCTGAGCCGGCGCTGCGGCAACCGGCGGCAGGCCGGTTTCGGCCACGGCATATTGCACCGCCGGCGGCCGTTCGGGCTGGGCGGCATAGGCGGCAAGCTGCACCGGCGAGCGCAGGATCTGCCCGCCCTGCGGCGCCGCCATCTGGAACACGGCGTCGTTCCAGCGCTGCAGTTCGGGCAGGCCGGCGCGGGTGCGCAGCTCGGCCTCCAGCTCGCGGACGCGCACGGTGTTTTCGACCAGTTCGATGTTGAGGCGGGTGACGGCGCGGCGTTCGGCGGCGGCGCGCGTGGTGATCACCTGGGCGGCGGCAACCACGGTGGTGGTCGCGGCAATCCACAGCAAAGAGGACAGATATTGCCTCATGCGCGGGCTCCTCCCCAGGCAGGTGCGGCGGTGCGCACCGCGCTGCGCAGCGTGGCGCTGCGGGCGCGCGGATTGCGGGCGATCTCGGCATCAGACGGACGCACCGCCTTGGCCGGCTTTGCAAAGCTGGCGGCGCGGGTGGTTGCCGCCACCGGCTGGTGGCGCGATCCGGCCGGCGCACTGCCGGACCGGTCACGCAGGAAATTCTTCACGCGCCGGTCTTCGGCCGAATGGAACGACACCACCGCCAGCCGGCCACCGGGGCGCAGCAGGCGTTCGGCAGCCTCCAGCCCGGCATCAAGCTGGCCGAGTTCATCGTTCACGTGGATGCGCAGCGCCTGGAAGCTGCGGGTGGCAGGGTCCTTGCCCGGCTCACCGCGACCGAGCACACGCCGGATCAGCCCGGCGAGTTCGCTGGTGCGGGTGAACGGCCGGTCCGCAACGATGGCGCGGGCGATGCGGCGCGAGGCATGCTCGTCACCAAGGGTGTAGAGGACGTCGGCAATCTCTTCCTCGCTGGCGCTGTTGATGAAATCGGCCGCGCTCATGCCCGCCTGGCTCATCCGCATGTCGAGCGGGCCATCGGCCTGGAAGGAAAAGCCGCGCTCCGCCGTGTCGATCTGCATCGAAGAGACGCCGATATCGAAGACGATGGCGTCGACCTGGGTGACGCCCTGATCGGCGAGGCCCTCCACCAGCTCCGCAAACGGCCGGTGGATCAGGGTGACATCGCCGGCAGCGGCCAGATCGGCGTTCAGCGCGTGGGCGTGCGGATCGCGATCAAAGCCATAGGCATGGCCGATGCCGGTTTCACGCGCGGCGCGCAGATAGCCGCCGGCGCCCAGCGTCGCATCAACATAGATATCCCCCGGCTGCAGCGCGAGCGCCTCCAGCACCTCGGCCAGCAGCACCGGGATGTGCGCGGCGCCGCTCATGCGCCCGGCCCGGCGGCGGGGAGGCCGCGCAGCTCCAGTTCGGCCTCGATCTGGATGCGCTGCAGTTCGGGCAGGCCGGCCTGGGCCTTGAATGCCCACGGATCCCACAGTTCGAAATAATCAAAGCTGCCGACGAACCAGACATGGCTGGTGATGCCGCTGATCTTGCGCAGCACCGGGGAGAGCACGATGCGGCCGGCATCGTCGATCGAATGCGGCTGCGCCGAACCGAACAGATAGGCGCGTTCGGCATAGGCTTCGGGGGTGACGCTGTCGCCGTGACGGGTTTCCAGGCCAGCGCGCAGACGTTCGGCATATTGGGCGTCAAAGGCCATGAGGCAGCGGCGGCCGGCGTGGCCAGGCCCCACCAGCACCTGCTTGCCGCCGGATTTCGCCGTCAGGACATCGCGAAAATTCGCCGGCACCGAAAGCCGGCTCTTCGCGTCGACCGCGTTCAATCCATAGCCAAAGTAATTGCTCGCCGACACCCCGCTCCCCTGCTGCGGGATTGCCGACATTGCCGGCGGCATTCCGGCCGACCCGGAACAGCACCGACAGCACGACAAACTCCGCTGTGGAAAAGCGGTGTATCATGGGATTTCGTGGGTCTCAATGGAATCTGATGGGCAAGAATGGCCAAATATGGAGATATCCACTGTGAAATGCTGGGATGCCATGGTCGCCGAAATGGTTTCGGCCACGAAAATGCCCTGTGGATAAGTCTGTGGGAAGGAAATGGGGCGGCCACGCGCCCGAATCGGCGCGGCAGGCGATTCGCAGCCCGGGCCGACAGGCTGCAGGCGGCAGTTCAGTTGTTGGGGGCGGGGGCCGGTGCTGGCGGCGCGGCGCTGTCGTCGGTCTTGGTCGCCGGGCCGGGTGCGACGCCCAGCACGGCCAGGGGCTCCCCGGCACCGGGCTGCGGCTCACGCCCCGTCGGCCGTGACCCTGCGGCGGCCACCATGACGATCAGCATGATGGCGGCCAGCCCGGTCAGCCCCCAGCGCAGCCGGTCGCCGCTGCGCGCGCTGCCACGGCGGCTGCGGGCGTCCTCTTCGGGCGGATGGTGGGGGGCGTTCATCGCGGCGCACTCTATCCCCCGCGGTCACGCCGGGGCAAGCCTGCGAATGACCCGGTCGCGGTCGCTGTCAGTCCAGCCCCTTCGCCGCCAGCCATTCGGCGTTGTAAAGCGTCGACAGATAGCGCAGGCCGCTGTCGCACAGGATGGTGACGATGATGTGCCCCGGGCCCATGGCGTGCGCCAGCCGCACCGCGCCGGCAATGTTGATGCCCGATGAAAGGCCCAGGCAAATGCCTTCCTCGGCATTGACCCGGCGCAGCCAGTGCAGGCCTTCGCGGTCGGGAATGCGGAACTGCGCGTCCACCGCCAGCCCGTCCAGGTTGCCGGTGATGCGCGACTGGCCGATGCCTTCCGACACGCTGGAGCCTTCGGCCCTCAGCTCGCCGTGGGCGAACCAGTTGTAAAGCGCGGCGCCTTCCGGATCGGTGAGCGCGATGGTGATATCCGGCTTTTCGGCGCGCAGGCCCAGCGCCACGCCGGCCAGCGTGCCGCCGGTGCCGACCGCGCAGGTGAAGCCATCGATGCGCCCTTGCGTCTGCCGCCAGATTTCCGGCGCGGTGGTGCGGATATGGGCGAGCCGGTTGGCGACATTGTCGAACTGGTTGGCCCAGATCGCGCCCGGCGTCTCCTCGGCGATGCGGCGCGATGTGTGCACATAATGGCCGGGGTTGGCATAGGGCGCGGCCGGCACCAGCACCAGTTCGGCACCCAGCGCGCGCAGCGTGTCCTGCTTCTCGCGGCTCTGGGTTTCCGGCATGACGATGATGGTGCGATAGCCGCGCGCCGCGCCCACCAGCGCAAGCCCGATGCCGGTGTTCCCGGCGGTGCCTTCCACGATGGTGCCGCCCGGCTGCAGGCGGCCATCGGCCACGGCATCATCGATGATCCCGATGGCGGCACGATCCTTCACGCTGCCGCCGGGGTTGAGGAATTCGGCCTTGCCCAGGATGGTGCAGCCGGTGGCTTCGCTGGGGCCCTTCAGAGCGATCAGCGGCGTGTTGCCGATCAGGCGGGTGATGTCGGCGGCCCAAGGCCCGGCTGCGGTTGCGCTGTTCATGCCCCGTGATACCGCGCCGCGACCGGCAGCGGCAAGCAAGCTCTGGTGTGACATGGCCAAGCGTGGCTAGGATGGCGCCATGCGATATGCCCCCCTTCTCATCGCGGCGGCGATGCTGGGCGCCTGTTCGGACTCAAAGCCCGGCGGCGATCTGGCCGTGGCCGTGGTGGGCGAAGGCGGCCTGGCCGACGATCTGGCCGAAGAGGCCAGCCGGGCCACGCTGATCCGCCGCGGGCCGGCTGGCGAACTGGTGCCGGGCCTTGCCACCAGCTGGCGGTTTCTTGACGACGGCAATGATCTGATCCTGCGCCTGGCCCCGCAGCGCTGGCCGGCGGCCGGAGACCGGCGCGGCCCCGAACTGGCCGCGCGCGATGTCACCCTGGGCTGGCGCCGCGCCGGTGCCGAAGGCCGTGCCGCGCTGGCAGCGGCCGGCCTGGATGCGGCCAGCGCCCTGCGGGCACCGATCGCGCGGGTGATCGAACTGACGCCCAGCCCGGCGACGCCGCAATTGCTCGATTGGCTGGCCGAACCGGCGCTGGCGGTGCGGGATCGGCGCGGCCGCCTGTTCCCCGGCCTCTACACCGCCCGCCGCGATGGTGAGGACCGGCGCGGCTGGCTGCTCGATCGCCGCGATGATCGGTCCTTGCCCGATGCGCGCGCCGCTGCGATCCGCATCGCGCCGCGCAGTGCAGCCGATGCCATTGCCGCCTTTGCGCGCGGTGATGTGCAGCTGGTGCTGGGCGAAGGGCTGGCCGGGCTGGGCGCCGCCCGCGCCTCCGGCCAGGGCCGCGCGCTGCGGGTGGAGGCGGTGCAGGGGGTCAGCGGGCTGGCCATCAATGCCGCCAAGAGCCCGCTCAGCGATGCGCGGCTGCGGCGGGCGCTGCTGCTGGCCGCCGATGGCGAGGCGCTGGCCAACCGGGTGGCACTGGCCGCGCTCACCGCCCAGAATCTGTTGTGGGATGGCTTGCCGCCGCCGGAAGGCGATCGCGCCCTGCCGTTGGCCGCGCGCCGGGCCAAGGCGGCGGCGCTGCTGCGCGAGGCCGGCCATGATGCCGAACATCCGCTGCGCCTCACCCTGCTGCTGCCGGCCGGCCCTGATCACCGCGCCATTGCCGAAACGCTGGCGGCAAGCCTGGCCCCGGTGGGCATCCAGATCGTGCTGCAGGCGGCGCGGCCCGGCGGCTATGCCGAAGCGCGCCTGGGCCGCCAGCAGGATCTGGCCTGGGTCGATCAGACGGTGCGCGTGCCCGATGTCGTCGCCCATCTGGCGCAGTGGCGCTGCGGCCGCGCCCGGCCCTGCCGTGCCGAGGCGGATCGCCGGCTGGATGAGGCCGAACGTGCCGGCAACAATGTGCCGGCGCGCCAGGCCGCGGCCACGGCCGCCGAACGCCTGCTGATGCAGGATCCGGCGTTCGTGCCACTGCTGCGCCCGGTGCGCTGGGCGCTGGTGGCCGGCGACGTTGATGGCTATCAGGCCAATTCACTCGGCCGCCACCCGCTGGGGCGGATCAGCGCCGGCAAGCCTTGACCCCGGCGCTTGTCAGCATTGCCGGGTGCTGGTGCGGCCCAGTTCGCGCCCGGCCAGCGCGCCGCCGCCGGCAACAAGCGCCGTTTCGCCAACATTGCCGCCAAGCAGCGCCGTGCCGACCCCGGCGATCACCGCGCCGGCAATGGCACCGCGTTCCTTGGCGCGCTCCTTGGCGTGCAGGCATTGGGCCAGGGTCGCGTAACGCTTGCCCTTGAATTCATAAACGGTCTGGTGCGGCTGGGCGCTGATCGGGGCCAGCGCCGGCAGGGCCATGGCCAGTGACATGGCGAGTGCGATGGGGGTGCGCATCTTCGGCTCCTCTTGCAGCTGGGGTCGCCGGGGTTCATGCGTTCCGGCAGTTCAGGTGCCATTCAAGCTGCCGCCGCCAAGGTGAATTGATGATGAAGCCTCTGCTCCTTGCCGCGCTGGCCACCGGCGCTTTCGCCCACTCTGCCGCAGCCGCGCCGGCGTCGCAGACGGTTCCCGCCATCGTGAACGGCCAGGCGGTGCAGTTGCGCGCCGATTATGTGCCGGCGAGCGATTTTGCGCCGACCATGGCCGAAGCCAATGCTGCTGCGCCCTTGCCGGCACCGGCGGCCGATCCCCGGCTGGCGCCAACGGCTGCCGATGCGCGCGGCGCTGCGCTGCCGCCGGGCTGGGCACCGGCACCGGCGAACTGGGGCCAGGCCCCGGAGCCGAATGCGCCGGCGGTGGCAGCGCAGCAAGCCTATCCGCAGCAGGCCTATCCGCAGCAGGCCTATCCGCAGCAATTGCCGCCGCCGCAGGTGATCCACACCACCACGGTGGTGCCGGTGCCAACCCCGGTGCCCGTTCCGGCCTATGGCGGCTATTATGGCGGCGGCTGGGGCGGTGGCTGGGCCCGGCCCTATCGCGGTTGGGGCGGCGGCTGGGGACGGCCGTGGGGC
Source organism: Sphingomonadales bacterium (assembly GCA_037131365.1). Lineage (GTDB taxonomy): Bacteria > Pseudomonadota > Alphaproteobacteria > Sphingomonadales > Sphingomonadaceae > Sandarakinorhabdus. The sequence continues at coordinate 119,813 of JBAXRE010000007.1, read as the reverse complement.
TATCGCGGCTACCGCGTTTACAGCGCCCCCGTCGCCTATGGCTATGGCGGCTATCCCCGTTATGGCTATGGCCGCTGCCGCGCCGCCGGTTCGGGCGCGCTGGTCGGCGGCCTTGCTGGGGCAACGCTTGGCTATGGCCTCGGCAACCGCTGGGATCGCACGCCGGGCGTGGTCATCGGCGGGCTGGTCGGCGCCATTGCCGGCAGCGCCATCGAACCCTCAGGCTGCTGAGGCGCGGATCGCGGCCAGAAAGGCCGGCCCGAAACTGTCGAGCTTGACCGCGCCGACACCGGGGATGCGCGCCATCTCCGCCATCGTCTGCGGCCGCCGCGCCGCCATGGCGCGCAGCGTCGCATCGGAAAACACGATATAGGGCGGCACCCCGGCCTCGCTGGCCAGCTGGCGACGCAGGGTGCGCAATTCCTCGAACAGCCCGCGGTCGCCGGGTGCCAGCTCGGCGGCGCTGTCGGTGCTGCGGGCCGGCCGGCGCGCGGCCAATTGCTTCAGCGCGATCGGCACATCGCCCTTCAGGATCGGCCGTGCCGCCGGGCCCAGCACCAGGCCGCCATGTTCGGGATCACGCTCCAGCGCGTCAATCGCCTCCAGCTGCCGGGCCAGCGATTTCCACTGGTCGGCCGGCCAATCCTTGCCGATGCCGAACACGCTTGATCGGTCATGGCCGAACTTCACCACCTTTTCCGATGATTTGCCGGCCAGCACGTCAAGCAGATGCTGCACGCCAAAGCGCTGGCCGGTGCGATAGACGGCGGAAAGCAACTTGCGCGCCGCTTCGGTGGCGTCCACCAGCGCCGGCGGATTCAGGCAATTGTCGCAATTCCCGCAGGCGGCCGGTGCGGTTTCGCCGAAATAGCGCAGCAATTCGCGGCGGCGGCAGCCGGCAGTATCCAGAAAGGCGATCAGCGCGTTCATGCGCCGCGTCTCGTTGGCCTTGTGCGCTTCGTCCCCATCGCCGGCGGCGATGAAGCTGCGCAGGCGGGCCACGTCCTCCCCGCCCCAGATCAGATGCGCCACGGCGGGATCGCCGTCGCGCCCGGCGCGGCCGGTTTCCTGATAATAGGCCTCGATCGATTTCGGCAGGCCGGCGTGGGCGACAAAGCGCACGTCCGGCTTGTTGATGCCCATGCCGAAGGCGATGGTCGCCACCATCACCATATCCTCGCTGGCCACGAAATCGGCCTGGTGGCGGCTGCGCGTGCCCGGCTCCAGCCCGGCGTGATAGGGCCGGGCGCGGATGCCGGCCTCCACCAGCCAGCTGCAGATCGTTTCGGTGGCAGCGCGGGTGGGGGCGTAGATGATGCCGGCCTGCCCGGCGTGGCCGCCAAGGAAGGCCAGCAGCTGGCGTTTCAGATTGTCCCGCCCCACCACTTCATAGCGGATGTTGGGCCGATCAAAGCCCGACAGCACGATGCGATCATCGGCGATGCCCAATTGGCGGGCGATGTCGATGCGGGTGTCGCGATCGGCGGTGGCAGTGAGCGCGATGCGCGGCACGCCGGGCAGCGCGTCGCAGAACGGGCGCAGCCGGCGATATTCGGGGCGGAAATCATGCCCCCACTGGCTGACACAATGCGCCTCGTCGATGGCGACCAGCGCGATCTCCGTGCGCTGCACCAATTGGCCAAAGCCATCGGTGAGCGCGCGTTCGGGTGAGACATAGAGGAGATCAAGCTGGCCATCGGTGAAATCGCGCCAAACCTGGCTGCCGTCGGCGGACTGGCTGTTCAGCGTGGCGGCGCGCACGCCCTGCGCCTTCAGGGCGCTCACCTGATCTTCCATCAGCGCGATCAGCGGGGAGATGACCAGCGCCGTGCCGGGCCGCACCAGCGCCGGCACCTGATAGCACAGCGACTTGCCGGCCCCCGTCGGCATGATCGCCAGACAGTCGCGCCCGGCGATCACATCGTTGATGATGGCTTCCTGCGGCCCCCGGAAATCGGCATGGCCGAACACGCGGTGCAGCACGTCATGCGCAAGGCTTCGCGCGTCAGAGGCAACAGGATCGGCGGACGCGGACAACATCGCGAACCCATATCAGACCTCTTGCCAAGCGCCACCGCCTCTGCCAGCCCTTCAACAGGAAATTCGGGGTCGTTGCCGCCCATGCGATTGATTTTGTGCCCCGCATGATCCGGGCCCGCCCCGGCCTCACCCACCTTGCAGCAGCCGCGCTGCTGCTGGCTTCATTCTGGGTGCTGTGGGCCGAGCTGCGGCCGCCGCCAACCGGGGCCGCGCCGCCGCGCCATGCCATCCGCATCGCCAGCCAGGCGCTGCCCGGTGCCGGCACGCGCATCGGCCCGTTCCGGCTGGTGGGTGCAGCCGCCCTCACCAGCCCCGATCCGGCCTTTGGCGGGCTTTCGGGGCTGGCCGCCTTGCCCGATGGCCGGCTGCTGGCCATCACCGACGCCGGCGACTGGGTGGTGCTGACGCCGGGCCGCGTGGGGGCAGCGCCGGTGGGCGCGCTGGGCAGCATCGCCATGCCCGGCCGCGACAAGGCCGATCGCGATGCCGAAGCCGTGGTGCTGACGCCGGACGGTCGCACGCGCGTCAGCCTCGAACAGCAGCATCGCATCCTCAGCTTTGCCGGCCACGGCCCGCCGGTGACGCCGGTGGGCGCGCCGCTTTTCCGCACCGATGCCATGGCCTGGCCACCCAACGGCGGCGGCGAATCGCTGGCGGCGCTGCCCGATGGCAGCCTGGTGTGGATTTCGGAAAACGCCCGCTCCGCCGATGGCGCGCTGACGGCGCTGCTGATCACGGCAGGCGGCACCCGCTCCATCGGCATCGCGGCGCTGGACGGCTTCTCCCCCACCGATGCGGTGGCGGTGGACGCGGCGCATCTGCTCCTCCTCCACCGCCGTTACAACGGCGTGGAAAGCGCGGCGGCGCTGTCCCTTGTCGATCTGTCGCCCGTGCTGGCCGGCGGCAGCGGCGCGCCGGCCCGGCTGTTGGCGCGCTGGGGCAAGGGCGATGGCTGGCCGATCGACAATATGGAAGGGCTGGCGCTGGTGCGCCGGCCAGGCACAGCGCCCTTGCTCTACCTTGTGTCGGACAACAATTTTTCACCCGCGCAGCGCACATTGCTGCTGCGGCTGGAGGTCACTTCGCCGCTGGTGCCGGCCGCTTCGCGATGATCTTGATTTCGGTGATGCCGGTGTCGGGCAGCAGGCGGGTGACGCCGATCGCCGTCCACGCCGGGAAGGGCGGCTTGATGTAACGCGCCTTCGCCGTCGCCATCGCATCCAATTGGCCCTTCACGTCGGTGTGGAAGCTGGTGATGTCCACCACGTCGGCCCAGCCCAGGCCGGCGCGCGCCGGGAGGGTGCCGATATGGGCAAAGGCGCGATCATAGGCGGCGACCATGTCGGTCTCCCCCGGCGCCAGGCCGACGACGACGCCCGACAGATAGACGCAGTCGCCGGCGATCACCGCATCGGCATAGCCATAACGCTCCTGAAAGGCGCGGCCAGCCGGCACCTCGTTCATCAGCGACTGGTGGGCCGGCGGCGCGGCGGCGAGCAGCAGGGCGGCAAGCGGGATCATCGCATCTCACTTTCATGCCGCATCGACCAGGATCGGGCGCTGCCGGCGCGAATCACCGGCGGGGTGCGTATCGGCGCATCAGCGGTCATCACCGGCAGGATAGGCGCATCGGCCCCAAACGAAAACGGCCGGGGAGGGCCCCGGCCGCAGCGTTTCGCGAAGGATCGCAGCGCCTCAGGCGGCAGCAGCGAGCTTCTTGGAGATTTCCTTCTTGAGCTTGACGCAGCGGTCAGACAGCAGCTCGTCGCTGGTCTTCAGCAGCCAGTTGTCGAGGCCGCCGACATGTTCCACCGAGCGCAGGCCGTTCATCGACACGCGCAGGCGCACGCCCTTGCCAAGCGCGTCGGAGATCAGCGTCACGTTCTGCAGGTTGGGCAGGAAGGTGCGCTTGGTCTTGTTGTTGGCGTGGGACACGTTGTGGCCGACCTGGCGGCCCTTGGCGGTCAATTCGCAAACGCGCGACATGGTTACGTCCTCAAGGAAATCGAATCTGCAAAAAGTCAGCAGCCACCTTGGGACAAGGCGGCAACAGGGGGCGGCGCATAACCCAGTCGGCCCCCCCCGTCAACAGTTGCTGCCGTCAACTGCCGCACCGGGTGCGGCCGCCGCAATCCGGGGCTGGACGCGGAGCTTGCGCTGGTGCAGCAATGTGGCCATGCCTTATTTCGCCATCCACTGCATCGACAAGCCCGACAGCGCCGATCTGCGTGCCGAAACGCGCAGCGCCCATCTGGCCCACGTCAACAATTTCAAGGATCAGGTGCTGGTCGCCGGGCCCCTGTTGCGGCCGGATGGCCGCACCATGGGATCGCTGCTGATCATGGAGTTTGATGATCGCGATGCGGCGGTGGCGTTTGCGAATGCCGATCCCTACCATCAGGTCGGGTTGTTTGAGAGCCGGTCGGTGACGAACTGGCATAAGGTTCTGCCGTAGCGCGGCCTGCGCGCGTGCCGCGCGCGGACTCGCGCAAGGCCGGCCGGGCTGGCTGCCGGCCACAGCCGGCAGAACAGCTTCGACGGCGTGGCTTGGCCACGCCCTTTCTTCTTCTCTCTCTGGCACCTGAAACGGACTCGGCAGCTTTGCTGCCGGCCGTGCGGGATTGGGATGGTTCTGAGCCTTTGGGGTGCCTCACCACGCTCGGCATGCGCGGGGAGAATGCGCCTACAACACCATGCCCTGCCGCTTGGCCGCACTCGCCAGTTCGGCGCGCACGTTGACACCGGGGGCCTTCAGCCAGCCTTCCATCGCATCGGAAAGCGGCTCCAGCGTCGCCGAGCGGATCATCGCCTTGATCGGGCCGATGCCAGCCGGGGTGATCGAAAGCCGCTCGACGCCCAGTGCGATCAGCGCCAGCGCCTCCAGCGGCCGGCCGCCCATTTCCCCGCAGACGGTGACGGGCACATCATGCTCGGCCGCCGCGCACACCACGCGGCGGATGACGCGCAAAATGGCCGGCGACAGCCAGTCGTAACGGTCAGCCAGGCGCGGGTTGGCGCGGTCGGCGGCGAACAGGAATTGCGTCAGGTCGTTGGTGCCGATGGAAACGAAATCGGTCATCGGCAGCAGCACGTCCAACTGCTCGATCAGCGCCGGCACCTCGATCATGGCACCATAGCAGATCTCCGTCGGCACCGCCCGGCCGCGGCCGGCAAGCCGCTCGCGCTGCTCCTCCACGAGTGCGCGGGCCTCGGCGAACTCCCAGGGTTCGGAAACCATCGGGAACATCACGTTCAGCGTGCGCCCGGCCGCCGCTTCCAGCAGCGCGCGCGCCTGCACCTTCATCAGCCCGGCGCGGCCCAGCGCCAGGCGCAGCGCGCGCCAGCCCATGGCGGGGTTCTCGTCCTCCTCGTCCCGGTCGAGATAGGGCACCGCCTTGTCACCGCCGATATCGACGGTGCGGAACACGACCGGCTTGTCGCCGGCGGCTTCAAGCACACTGCGATACAGGCCCTGCTGGCGTTCGCGGCGGGGCAGGGTGGCGGACACCAGGAACTGGAATTCGGTGCGGAACAGGCCGATGCCGTCGGCGCCGGCCAGCGCCATCGCGGCGGCATCGTCCACCAGGCCGGCGTTCATGTAGAGCGCGATCTGGCGGCCGTCCTTCGAGATCGCCGGCAGGTCGCGCACCTTGGCCCATTGTTCGGCCTGGCGCGCCTTCAGGGCCCGCATTGCCTGGTAGGATTTGATGGTGGCCGCGGTCGGCCGCACCAGCAGGGCGTTGTTGCCGGCGTCAACGATCAGCTCGTCGCCTTCGTTCACCTGGGCGAACAATTGATCGACCCGGCCCAGCACTGGCACACCCATGGCGCGCGCGACGATTATGACGTGCGCTGTCAGGCTGCCCTCTTCCAGCACCACGCCCTTCAGGTGGCGCTTGTCATATTCCAACAGTTCGGCGGGGCCCAGGTTGCGGGCGATCAGGATGGCATCGCCCGTCAGCCCCAATTGCGCCGCCGTGCCGAGCTGGCCGGACAGGATGCGCAGCAGCCGGTTGGCCAGATCGTCGAGATCGGTCAGCCGTTCCTTCAGATAAGGATCGTCGATGGAGCGCATGCGCAGCCGGTTGCGCGACTGCACCCGCTCGACAGCGGCTTCGGCGGTCAGGCCGGTTTCGATCGCCTCGTTGATACGCCGTGCCCAGCCTTCATCATAGGCGAACATCTTGTAGGTTTCGAGGATCTCGTGGTGATCGGTGCCGGCGACGAACTCGGCCTGGCCCATCATCGCGTCGATCTGCTCGCGCATGCGGCGGAAGGCTTCGACGAGGCGGGTGCGCTCCGCATCGACATCGTCGGTGACCGTGTGCTCCACCACGACGCGCGGCTGGTGAAAGACGGCCGTGCCGCGGGCAAGGCCATCGACCAGCTTGAGGCCGTTCATGCGGGTGGGGCCGCTGTTGGCGGCGCGCAGGCGGGCGGCCTGGGCATCGTCCACCAGCCCGGCGCCGTGGATGAGCTCAGACAGCACCATGCCGACGGTTTGCAGCGCCTCGATCTCGATCTCGGCATAGTCGCGCGGATCGCGGTGCTGCACGGCGAGCACGCCGATGGCCGATTCGCGCCGCACGATGGGCACGCCGCAGAAGCTGTGGAAATCATCCTCGCCGGTTTCGGGGCGATAGGCGAAATCGGGGTGGGCCTTGGCCTCGGCCAGCGCCAGCGGTTCGCGGCTGGAGGCGATGGTGCCAACCAGGCCCTGGCCCATCGACAGGCGGGTGACGTGCACGGCCGATTGCGCCAGGCCCTGCGTGGCGAACAGTTCCAGCACCCCATCGCGCAGAAGGTAGATGGAGGCGACCTCGCTGCCCAGTTCGGCAGCGACGATCTTCACGACCTGGTTCAGCTTGGCCTGCGCCGCCGTCTTGCCCGCCATCACGTCGTGAAGGCGGCGCAAGATGGTGCGGGCGGCGCTGACCGGCGGCATCAGGCGGCGGCTTCCCGCGTGTGGGCGCGGGCCCCAAAGCTCTGCAATGCGGCCTCGGCATCCGCCACCAGTTCATCGATGATCTGCTGCACCGGCTGCACGGCGGTCACCATGCCCACCGACTGGCCGGCCATCAGGCTGCCATTCTCGATATCGCCTTCCACCACGGCGCGGCGCAGGGCACCGGCCCAGTAATGCTCGATGGCCAGCTGGCCGGCGGCAAGGTCCATCTCGCCGCGATCGACAGCGGCGGCGACTTCGCGCTGGCGCTCGTTGAAGGCGTCGCTGCCGGCGTTCTTCAGGGCGCGCACCGGGATCACCGGCAGGCGCGGATCGATCTGCACGCTGGCCAGCGCATCGCGGGCCGAGGCGCGCACGAAAGCAGCCTTGAACTTCTCGTGCGCCACGCTTTCGGCCGAGGCGGCAAAGCGCGTGCCCAGCTGGACGCCCGACGCGCCCATTTCCAGATAGGCGGCAATCGCATTGCCCCGCCCGATGCCGCCGGCGACGAACACCGGCACATCGGTGATGACGGGCAGGATCTCCTGGGCCAGCACCGTCAGGCTCACCGGGCCGATGTGGCCGCCGGCTTCCGAACCTTCGATGATGATGGCGTCAACGCCGGAACGCACCAGCTTCTTCGCCAGCGCCGCCGTGGGCGCAAAGCACATCAGCTTCGCGCCGAAACCCTTGATGGCCGCGATGGCCGCGCCCGAAGGCAGGCCGCCGGCCAGCACGACGTGGGTGACGCCGGTGCGGCCGCACACCGCGATCAGCTCGTCCAGCTGCGGGTGCAGGGTGATCAGGTTGACGCCGAACGGCTTATCGGTGAGGGCAGCTGTGGCAAGGATTTCCGCCTCCAGCATGGCCGGCGGCATCGATCCGCAGGCCAGCACGCCAAAGCCGCCGGCATTGGAGATGGCGGAGACGAGATGGCGTTCCGACACCCAGGTCATGGCGCCGGCCATGATGGCATGGCGCGTGCCCAGAAAGGCGCGGCCGCGGGCCGAAATCGTGTCGAGATGCGGTGTCACGCTCATGCCTCGTCTTCCCCGGCGATCGGGCCGTCGAGGCCATAGGCGGTGTGCAGCACGCGCACCGCGAGTTCGACATAATCCTTGGGGATCAGCACGCTCACCTTGATTTCCGAGGTGGTGATGGCCTGGATGTTGATGCCGCGGCTGGCCAGCGCGCGGAACATGGTGGCGGCGACACCGGCATGGCTCTTCATGCCGACGCCGACGACGCTGATCTTGGCGACATCATCGTCGGACAGCAGGGTGGAGAAGCCGATCGCCTCCTTGGCCTTTTCCAGCACGTCCATCGATGCCGGCAGCTGCGCGCGCGGCACGGTGAAGGTGACGTCGGTCTTGCCTTCATCCTTGGCGATGTTCTGCACGATCATGTCGACATTGATGTTGGCATCGGCCAGCGGCCCGAAGATGCCGGCCACCACGCCCGGCTTGTCGGGCACGTTCACCAGCGTCACCTTGGCTTCACCCTTGTCGGCCACGACGCCGGCGATCAGTTCGCGTTCCATCTCGTCATCCTCGTCAACCACCAGCGTGCCGGGCGCGTCGGAAAAGCTCGACAGCACCTGCACCACAACCTTTTCCTTCATCGCCAGTTCGACAGAGCGCGTTTGCAGCACCTTGGCGCCGACACTGGCGAGTTCCAGCATTTCTTCATAGGTGATGCGCGGCAGCTTGCGGGCGCGCGGCACGATGCGCGGATCGGTGGTGTAGACCCCGTCGACATCGGTGTAGATGTCGCAGCGATCCGCCTTCAGCCCCGCCGCCAGCGCCACCGCCGATGTGTCCGATCCGCCGCGCCCCAGCGTCGTCACCCGGCGATCGGCCGTCAGCCCCTGGAAGCCCGGCACCACCGCCACCTCGCCGGCCGCCATGCTGGCCAGGATTGCCTCTGTCCCCACATCCTCGATCCGCGCCACGCTGTGCGCGTCCGACGTGGTGATCGGCAGTTGCCAGCCCATCCAGCTGCGGGCCTTCACGCCCATCGCCTGCAGCGTGATGGCCAGCAGGCCGGAGGTGATCTGTTCGCCGGCGGCGACCACCACATCATATTCGGCCGGATCGGCGAGCGGGCTGGCCTCCCGGCAATAGCCGACCAGCCGGTCAGTCTCGCCGGCCATGGCGGAAACGACCACCGCCACCTCGTCGCCGGCATCGACGGCGCGTTTCACCCGCGCAGCGACGTTGCGGATCCGCTCCGTCCCCGCCATCGAGGTGCCGCCAAATTTCATCACGATCCGGGCCATGGCCGGCATTGTCCTTCAGGTGCTTCACTATTGCCCTTGCCTGATAGGAACGTGGAGGGGCATTGGCAAGAAACCCCTGCTTCTGCACCGGATATGACGCGCCATGACTGCCGCCACCATCAACCCCGACGAAGCCGCCTTCTTTGGCCAGCTGGCGGCCGACTGGTGGAATCCGAAGGGCAGTTCGGCGATGCTCCACCGCATCACGCCGGTGCGCGCCGCCCACCTGCGCGCGCTGGCGGTGGTGCATTTCGGGCTGGACGCAAGGCAACGGCGGCCGCTGGCCGGCCTGTCGGCGCTGGACATCGGCTGCGGTGCCGGGCTGATGGCCGAACCGCTGGCACGCATGGGCGCTGCCACCAGTGCCATCGATGCCGCGCCCGAGAATATCGACGCCGCGCGCGCCCATGCCGAAGGGCAGGGGTTGGCCATCGATTATCGCTGCATCGCGGTGGAGGATCTGGCGGCGACCGGCGTGCGCTATGATCTGATCACCTGCCTTGAGGTTGTCGAGCATGTCGCGGGGCGCGATGCCTTTTTCTCCGCCATCGCGCAGCTGTTGACGCCCGGCGGCCTTGCGCTGTTTTCCACCCCCAACCGCACGCCGGCCAGCTGGGCGGTCGTCATCGCTGGCGCGGAATATGTGACGCGCTCCATCCCCAGGGGCGCGCACGACTGGAACCGTTTCTTCACCCCGGCCGAGCTGGCCGAGGCGCTGGCCCATGCCGGGCTGGTGCCCGGCGAACCGGACGGCCTGTCGTGGCGGCCGGGCAAGGGCTTCCACATCGGCAGCGATATGTCGGTGAATTATTTCCTCACGGCCACGAAAGCCCCCTGATCATGCAGCGCTGGTTCCGCCATCTCGCCCTGTTGTTCGCGCTGCTGCTGCCGCTGGCCGCCCAGGCGGCCGATGGCGAGCGCAAGGCCTTCGTGATCAGCAATCTCAAGCTGGAAAATGGCACCGTGCTGCCGCGCGCCACGGTGATGTATGCCACCTGGGGCACGCTGAACGCCAAAGGCGACAACGCGGTGCTGCTGCCGTCGCACTACATGGCTGATGCCAGCGGCTACAACTGGCTGATCGGGCCGGGCAAGGCGCTTGATCCGGCGAAATATTTCCTGGTTGCCACCGAATTGTTCGGCAACGGCAAATCCTCCTCCCCCAGCAACACGCCGGCGCCCTTCGATGGCCCGCGCTTCCCGGTGACGACCATTCGCGACAATGTCACGGCCACGCACCAATTGCTCACCGCCGGGCTGGGCGTGCGGCATCTGGCGGCCGTGATCGGCTTTTCGATGGGGGCCGAGCAGGCGTTCCAATGGGCGGTGAGCCATCCCGATTTCATGGACCGAATCGTGGCAACGGCAGGCACCGCCAAGGCCTGGCCGCATGGCATCGTGCGGCTGGAAAGCCAGATCATCGCGATTGAAACCGATCCGGTGTTCAACGGCGGCGACTACAAGGTGCCGCCAAAGAAGGGGCTGGAGGCGTTCGGGGCGATCTGGGCCGGCTGGCTGTTCGGCCAGGCCTGGTGGCGGGAAGAGCTATGGAAGGGCCGTTTCACCGGCGCGACCGATTTCCGGCAGGTGTTCGATGTCTTCCACAAGGATTTCATCCCCGGCGCCGATGCCAACGACATCATCCTGCAGATGCGCACCTGGGAAGCGCATGATGTGGGCACCACGCCGGGCTTTGGCGGCGACGTGAAGAAGGCGCTGGCCGCGATCCGCGTGCCGGTGCTGTATATGCCGTCGGAAACCGATCTTTATTTCCCCGTCGATGATGCGCGTTACGAGGCGCAGTTCATCCCCAACGTGCGGCTGGTGCCGATCCCGTCGAAATGGGGCCACACGGCCGGTGCCGCCAGCAATCCGGCCGATGCCAAGTTCCTGAACGATCAGATCGGCGCCTTCCTGACCGCGCCGCGTTGAACCGGGCGCGGGCGCACGCCAATCGGGCAACCGCCGCCCCGCCCTGCTTTGGCAGGCTTGGCGCTGCCTGCGGCCTGTGCGAGATTTGTGCCCGTCTGCGTCCATGCCACGGAGCACGCCCATGACCACGCCGCTCAAGGCCATTCATCACAGCGCCTATCGCTGCCGCGATGCCGAGGAAACGCGCGCCTTTTACGAGGATATTCTGGGCCTGCCGCTGGCCGCCGTGGTGCAGGAGGAGACGGAACCCGGATCAGGGCAGCCGAACCCCTTCGTCCACCTGTTTTTCCGCCTGCCGGATGGCAATTTCATCGCCTTTTTCGACGCGCCGGGCACGGTGAAGGACGGTGATTTCAAGCTGGTGCACGGCTTTGACCGCCATGTCGCCTTCGAAGCCGAAAGCGAGGCAGGGCTGCTGGCCTGGCGTGACCAGCTCAACGCCGCCGGCGTCCCCTGTTTTGGCCCGATCGACCATGGTTTCGTGAAATCGGTCTATTTCAGCGATCCCAACGGCCTGCCGCTGGAAATCACCGCGCGGGTGCCTGACCATGACGCGATCCTGGCGGAAGACGCCCGAACCGCCCACGCCATCATCACGGCGTGGACCGCCCGCAAGGCCGGCGAGACGGCGGTGGCATGAGCTTTGCCCGCATTCCCCTGCTGATCGCCTTTCGCGAGGCGGTGGGCCTGCGCGACACTTATGGCGGGATCGATGGCGTTGTCGCGCTGCAGGCGCATCATCTGAAGCCCGAGGCCCCGTCTGACACGATCGTGCTGTTCATGCACCCGATGGGCATCATGCATTATCTGCCGCTGCCACCGGCGCTGGCGGCCGCCGGCGTTCATGTGCTGACGGCCGTGTCGCGCTATCCCAACAATGATTCGGCGCTGATCATGGAGAAGGTGGCGGTCGATCTTGGCCGCTGGGTGGCGCACTGCCGCGAGCAATTGGGCTACAGCAAGGTCGTGCTGGCCGGCTGGTCGGGCGGCGGCAGCCTTGCCCTGTTCTACCAGGCGGAGGCCAGCGACCCGCAAGTGACGCACACACCGGCGGGCGAGCCCTTCGCCATGGCCGAAGCAAAGCTGCCGCCGGCCGATGGCGTCATGCTGCTGGCCGCGCACGTCAGCCGGGCGCAGACCTTGACCGAATGGCTTGATGCCTCGGTGGTGGACGAGAACGGCCCGGCGCGTGATCCGGCGTGGAACCTTTACGATCCCGCCTGTCCGCAGCCGCCCTACAGTGCCGAATTCCTGGCCGAATATGCCGCCCGGCAGGTGGCGCGCTCCAACCGCATCACCGCATGGGCGCAGGAGCAGCTGGCCGTGCTGACGGCGCGTGAAGGCCCGCATGCCGAGCGGGCGTTCATCGTGCATGGCACCATGGCGGCGCCGTGCTCGCTCGATCCGGCGGTGGACGCCAATGATCGGGCACCGGGGCGCTGCTATCTGGGCGATCCGCGCCTGATCAACGATTCGCCGGGCGGGCTGGGGCGCTTCACCACCCTGCGCTCATGGCTGTCGCAGTGGAGCCTGCTGTCGAACGCCTGTTCGCTGAAGGTCGGCCACCGGGTGCGCGTGCCGGTGCTGGCGGTGGGCAACACCGCAGACGACGCCTGCACGCCCAGCCACACCCGCCGGCTGTTCGAATGCGTGGTGAACGCTGCCAGCCGGGAATTGCACGAAGTGAAGGGCGCCACGCATTATTACGCGTTCCAGCCCGATCACCTGAAACAGGCGGCGGGGATCGTGACGGACTGGCTGTCGCGCCAGGGCTTTTAAAGAAACCGCGCCACCACGTCGCGATAGCTGCGCGACACCTTCACCTGCGTGCCGCTGCCCAGCACCAGGAAGCATTCACCATTGGTGTGCGGCTTCACGCTCTTGATATTGTCGAGGTTGACGATGGTGGAGCGGTGGATGCGCTGGAATTTCTTCGGGTCCAGCCGGCGCTCCAGATCCTTCATCGTCTCGCGCAGCACCAACGTCTGATCGGCGGTATAGATGCACATATAATCGCCCGCCGCATCGATGCGTTCGATATCATCGACATCGACCCGGAAGATCTGGCCGCGATCCTTGATATTGATCACCTTCTCGAACCGCCCGGCGGCCGGCGCGTCCGACAGGTCGTCAGGCAGCGCTTCGGGCGCCACTTCCGACAGGATTTCCTTCAGCCGTTCGGCACCCTGCGCGCCCTGCTTTTCGGCGAGGCGCTGGCGCACGCGGTCGATGGTGGTCGCCAGCCGGTCTTCCTCCACCGGCTTCAGCAGATAATCCACCGCCTGCGCGTCGAACGCCTTCAGCGCGTGCTGGGTGAAGGCGGTGACGAACACGAACAGCGGCGGATCGATATCGGCCAGGCCGGAGACCACCGAGAAACCGTCGAAGCCCGGCATCTGGATGTCGAGGAACACCAGGTCGGGCTTGTGGGTGCGGATGGCGCGGATCGCCTCGCGGCCATTGGCGCAGCGTTCGATGATCTCGATATCGTCGAACGGCTGCAGCCGCAGTTCCAGGCCCTGGATGGCCAGCGGTTCGTCGTCGACAAGGATGGTGCGGATCGGCATCGTTTCAGACCTGTGGAGCCAGGGCTGTCACTGCAACCGGGTTTGCGACGGGCTGTGCCGGAATGTCGGTCTGGTACGGAATGTCGATCAACACGATAAGCCCATGGGGTTCGTTGTCGGCCAATTCAAAGCGATGGTCGGCGCCATAGCTTTGGGTCAGCCTGTCCCGAATATTCGCGAGGCCCACATTGGTTCCCGCCGGCGCATCCGAAACCACATTGCCAAGGCCCGGCCCGGTGTCGGCGATGGTCAGCACCAGCCGGTCACCCATGCGGCGCGCGTCGATCAATATGTCGGCACCGTCTTCCGACGGGGTGACGGCATATTTGATGGCATTCTCCACAATCGGCTGCAGCAGCAGCGAGGGCAGCCGCGCCTCGATCACGTCGGGCGCGATGTCGAAACGGGTGCGCAGCCGTTGTTCGAACCGGGTGCGTTCGATATCGAGATAGAGTTTCAGCGCCTCGGCCTCCTGCGCCACGGTGGCGAGGCCCTCACGCTCACCGACGAGGCTGTAGCGCAGGAAGCTGGCCAGGCGGGACAGCATGGCATTGGCGCGGTCGCTCTGCTTCAGCAGCACCAGGGTGGAGATGCTGTTCAGCGTGTTGAACAGGAAATGCGGGTTGAGTTGATAGCGCAGCATGGCGAGCTGGGCGCTGTTGGCCTGCGCCGCCATGTTGAGCATGCGTTCCGACTGTTCGGCCAGCAGCAGATAATAGTTGATGCCGTAATACAGCCCGGTCCATGCACCGAGCACCGAGAAATCGAGCAATATGGCGCCCAGGAACTGCACGCCGCGCGGCTGCCAGCCCGGCTGGTAGAAGGTGGCGTGCGCCCACACTTCCAGCACCGAAAACAGCGCCGATGCCGTGACCAGCAGCAGCGCGGTCAGCGTCCACGTCCAGAACGGGCGCATGGCGATCAAGCGGCGATAGGCGGCCGACAGCAGCAGTGTGATCGAAAAACCGGTGGCGGTGATGATGATGGCCGGCAGCACGAAGCTGAGCCCCATCGAGTTGGCGAGGCCCGACAGCGCGCGCAGCATCAGATACGCGATCCAGCCGCCGCCCTGCAGGATCCAGAAGGCGCGGTTCTTGTCGCGGAAAAAGCCGTTGCGGACGAGGGGCTCAACCATTGCCGCCACCATAGCCGACGGGGCGCAAAACGCCAGCCGCGCGGCACGGGCGTGCAGCAGGGGCGGCAATCCGGCCCAATGTTCACGCCCGCTGGCCAGCCGCGCCATCGCGGCCTAGACTGGCCCCATGGGTCTTTCCGCCGACACGCTGGCCGCCAGTCTCCACGCACTGGCTGCCGATCATCCGCCGATCGCTGCCGCGTTGGCCGCCCACGGCCTGCCGGAACCGCGCGCCCGCGAACGCGGCGTATCGGCGATGATGCGCGCCATCGTCGCCCAGCAGGTCAGCACCAAGGCGGCGGCCAGCATCTGGAACCGGCTGGAAGCGGCCTGCGGCGGCACTATGGACGATATCGCAGCGGTGGCCGCCACACCGTTCGATGTGCTGCGCTCCGCCGGCCTGTCGGGCCAGAAGGCCAGCTATGTCCACGCCCTGGCCGAAGCGGTGGCGAGCGGGCGGATCGATTTCGCGGCGCTGCCCGCCGATGATGACGAAGCGGTTGCGCTGCTCTCCTCGGTGAAGGGCATCGGCCGCTGGTCCGCCGAAATCTATCTGCTGTTTGCCGAAGGGCGCACCGATATCTTCCCGGCCGGTGATCTGGCGTTGCAGATCCAGCTGGGCCGTCTGCTGGGGCAGGCGGCGCGGCCCACCGACCGGCAGGCGCGGCTGCTGGCCGAACCGATGCGCCCGCATCGCAGCGCGCTGTCGATCATGCTCTGGCATCAATACAATATTGTCGCCCTGTAGTTGGGCGCTGTGATAGGGCCGCGCCCCATGCAGCCGCGCATCACCGATATCACCTCGCCCGCCAACCCGGTGCTGAAGTCGCTCAAGAGCCTGGAGGATAAGCGCGGCCGGCGCGAGGCGGGCCAGTTCCTTGCCGAAGGCCTGCGGGTCTGCACCGAGGCGCTGGCCGCCGGTCACGTGCCCGACACACTGCTGTTCACCGCAGAGGCCGAGCGCCACCGCCTCACCCAGGCGTTGATCGACGCCACGTGGGACCAGCGCGGCACCATCCTGCGCACCACGCCGCAACTGATGCAGCGGCTGACCGGCAAGGACAATGCGCAGGCCGTCGCCGCCGCCTATGCCATTCCCGACATTTCGCTGGCCCGGCTGGACCGCAGTGCGTCGAAGCTGTGGCTGGTGGCGGAAAATCTGAAGGACCCCGGCAATTTCGGCACCATGCTGCGCACCTGCGATGCCACCGGCGCCGGCGGGGTGATCCTGCTTGACCAGAGCTGCGATCCGTTCAGCCTGGAGGCGGTGCGCGCCTCGATGGGGGCGCTGTTCAGCCGGCAGGTGGCAAAGGCATCGGGCACCGAATTTTTTGCGTGGCTGCGGCAAGGCCCGGGCCAGTTGGTGGCTGCCGCGCTCACCGACACGGCGGTCGATTACCGCCAGTTCGCCTATCAGGCCCCGTGTTTCCTGATGATGGGCAATGAACAGGCCGGGCTGCCCGCCGATTATGTCGCGCACTGCGACGGCGCGGTGAAGCTGCCGATGCACGGCGCGGCCGACAGCCTGAACGTGGCGGTGTGCGCCGGCGTGCTGCTTTATCATGTGCTTGATCGGCTTGGGTGACGCTTCGGTCATTTGACCTTGCCCCCATGCGCGCTAACGCTTTGTCGCCAAAGGGGAGCGAACCATGCGTGCCATCATCCTGTTTCTTGCGGGCCTGTTTGCCAGCGTCGCCGCGAACGCGGCCGGCATCACCGCGCTGGTCGGCGGCCGGCTGATCGACGGCCAGGGCGGGCCGCCGCTCGCCAACAGCGTCATCCTGGTTGATGGCGATCGCATCAGCGCCATCGGCACCGTCGCCACCCTGCCGGTGCCGGCCGGGGCCACCGTGGTGTCCACCGAAGGCATGGATGTGCTGCCCGGCCTGTGGGACATGCACGTCCACCTGATGATCGACGGCCATGCTGATTACACCCATTGGGACAAGGCCTATATCAACCGCTATGGCAACGAGATCATGCCGGCCGGTGCGGTGCAGCTGTTGCTCGCCGGTGTCACCAGCGCCCGCGATCTGGGCGGCCCGCTGGTCGAATCCATCGCCATCCGCGAGGATATCAAGGCCGGCCGCAAGCCCGGCCCGCGCCTTTATGTGTCGGGCCCGTTCCTGCAGAAGAAGCCCTATCCGGGCACGGAGGCGTTCCGCTGGGGCGTCGATTCGCCCGATGATGCCCGGGCCAAGGTGCGCAAGCTGAAGGCCGCCGGCGTCGACATCATCAAGCTGGTCGATCAGGACGAGGTGGGCGAGGCCACCACCCGCGCCATTGTCGAGGAAGCCCACAAGCTGGGCCTGAAGGTTGTGGCCCACAGCCACCTGCCCGACGAGATCCGCATCGGCCTGAAGACCGGCGTGGACAATTTCGAGCATACCGGCCTGGGCGCCGCGCCGCGCTATCCCGATGACATCATGCTGGCGCTGGAGGCCCGTGCCGCCGAAGGCCGCGTGCGCGGCGCGCCGCTGTACTGGACGCCGACGATCAGCGGCCTCTACAACCACGCCAACCTGCTGACCAACCCGGAAAAGCTGGACGACCCGTGCTGGACGCGCGGCCTGAAGCCCGACACGGTGGCCGACATCAAGGCCTCGCTGAAGGATTTGCCGAGCCTGGAATATAACCAGCTGACGCCGCGCCGGAAGCCGACGCTGGACACCAAGTTCGCGCAGCTGCGCAAATCCGGCGCGATCCTGATGGTCGGCACCGACAGCGGCATCCCCACCGCTTTCCACTGCCTGACCACCTGGAATGAGCTGGACGTGTGGGTGAACAATCTTGCTGTGCCGCCGATGGAGGCGATCCAGGCCGCGACCTATTGGCCGGCCAAGTTCATGGGCGTGGAGAAGGACAGCGGCACGGTGAGCGTGGGCAAATATGCCGACATCATCGCCGTGCGCGGTGACGTGCTGCGCACCATCGGCCTGCTGCAGAACCCCGCCCATATCATGAAGGGCGGGGTGCTCTACAAGAAGGATGGCGTGGTCAACGAGGCGGCGCTCACCTGGAAGTGACGCCCGCCATCAGTGCTGGTGCAGCACCGCGTCAACCGCGCGCCACTCGCGTGGCCCGATCATGTCGCGGTGGGCGACACGGATCGAATGGATGGTCGCCTCGATCTCGCGCCGCCAGTGATCGAGGAAGCGCTTCAGTTCGGGGAACTGCGGGGCGAGGTCGTAGAGCTGCCAGCTGAATTGTTGCAGCAGGCTGGGGTGGTCCGGCCGCCAATAGTTGATGTCCACTGTGGCGAGGCTGTAGCCGCGCAATTGCCGTTCAAGATCGGTCATGGCCCCTCCCGTGCGTGACAGGGGAGAAGATTTTCCCGAAAGCCCGTCCGCGTCAACGGGCAAATGACGGAAAAATAATGGCTTTTTGTCAGCAGCCGGGGGAAGTGAGTGCTAGGCGAACGCCCAGTGCTGCAGCCCGTCCTCGCCCACACTCACCCGGCCCGGCAAGCCAATCGGGTGCGCATCAAGATTGAGCAGCGTGGCGACGGCATCGGCATCGGCCATGTCCACCTTGCCGAACACGCGGGCACCGGTGGCTGTGCGGCCGACAACGCTGCCATGGCTGGGCGCGCCGTCGCGGCCGAAGACGATGCTGAACGTCTCGACCACGGCCGGGCCTTCGTAACCGCCATCGTAAGGCGGCACGTCGCCGCGCGCATCCTCGGCAGCGTCCTGCACGTCGCGCGGCAACATCAGCCATTCCGGTTCGGCCGGGCGGTTGCCGATCACCAGCGCGTGATGCTTGGTCACATAACCCCCCTGACCATAGAGCAGCGCCTGATCGGCCGGCTTGGCCCGCAGCGAATGCACCATCGCGCAGGTGCTGTGCAGCATGTAGCAGTTGAGGCCCGCACCCGCGAACGACAGCCCGCCCATCACCGACAGCGGCACATCCGCCCCCAGCCCCAGCGTGCGCCGCGCCATCTTGGGCACGGTCGGGAAGCAGCTGTACAGCTCCACCCGGTCAAAGCCGTTGGGCGCGATCCGCATCGCCTGGCCCAGCACGGCATCCTGCGCGCAGCTGTGCACATATTGGTCGCGCTTCAGATAATCCATGTGCTCGCCGGCCGAAGCGCCGCCGTGGACATGGATGATGCGCTCTTCCGGAATGCCGGCAGCGCGGGCGGCAGCCAGCGTCGTCATCAGCACCGCGGCGGCCGCATTCACATTGTTGTTGGCCACCATCCGCTTCGTATAGGGCCAGCAGATCATGCGGTTGTCGTCGGTGACCGTGACGATCTCGTCCGCGGTGAACGCCTTGCGGCCCCAGGCGTTGGGGTTGGCGGCGGCGGCCTGGCTGATCCGTTCATACGCCGCACCGCTTTCGGCCAGCGCCTCGCGCGGGGTGAGGCCCCAGGCGGCGACGGTGGCATTTTCGTACAGCGGATAGATGTGGATCGGCTGGAAGATGCCGTGGTTCATGCCCAGCGGCGTCACATGATCGGAGGGGATGATCGGGTTTTCCGGTGCCTTGGCCGGCGGCGTCCACGGCAGGGTGATGCCGGCGGCCTTGGCCTTGGCGACGGCGTTCTGCGCCTCCCCGCCCGTCACCACCGCCACCATGGCAT
Source organism: Sphingomonadales bacterium (assembly GCA_037131365.1). Classification (GTDB taxonomy): domain Bacteria; phylum Pseudomonadota; class Alphaproteobacteria; order Sphingomonadales; family Sphingomonadaceae; genus Sandarakinorhabdus. Next base: position 100,328 of record JBAXRE010000007.1, on the reverse strand, counting down.
TGCCGTTGACGATGCGCAGCGCCGCCTCGTGCAGCTTGGTGGTGGGGGTCTCGCCGCCGACGATGCCATAGACGGCGCGCGGCGGCAGGATGCCCAGCCGTTCCGCCAGCCGCGCCGCCACCCGGTCGTACCGCCACGACACCAGGTTGACGACATCCAGACTGTCGATCCGCTCCAGAAAGCCGCCGCCGGCATCGGCATCGGCGGCGCGAACTGCGGCCTCCATCAGTGCCAGCGGTTCCAGCGCAGCGCCCGGATCGGCCGGGCGATCGATGATTTCGCCCACCCCGATGATCACCGGCGTCCGGTCGGCTGGCAGCGGCATGAGGCTTCCCCTGGTTGCGGTCGACATGGTGATACCGCGCGGCGGTCGGCGCGGGAAGCACTCGCGACGTGGGCGCGGCCCTGCTACTATCGCGGGGTGATTGATGTCGCCCCCTCGCCCGACTGGACCATTCCGCAGGATTGGAACCACTTCACCCCCACCGACCACCGTGTGTGGGACCATCTGTTCGACCGTCAGACCCGGCTGCTGCCGGGCCGGGTTGCGCCCGAATTTCTCGATGGGCTGAAGCGGCTGGATCTCACCCGCCCCGGCGTGCCCGATTTTGCCCGGCTGAACGAACAGCTGATGGCCTTGACCGGCTGGCAGGTGGTGGCGGTGCCGGGGCTGGTGCCGGACGCGGTGTTTTTCGAACATCTCGCCAACCGGCGCTTTCCGGCCGGCAATTTCATCCGCCGGCCCGATCAGCTTGATTATCTGCAGGAGCCTGACGTCTTTCACGACGTGTTCGGCCACGTGCCGCTGCTCGCTCACCCGGCCTTTGCCGATTACATGCAGGCCTATGGCCGCGGCGGCCTGCGCGCTGTGGGCTATGGCGCCATCGACCGGCTGGCACGGCTCTACTGGTATACGGTGGAATTCGGCCTGATGCGCCGTGGAGATGGCCTGGCCATCTATGGTGCCGGCATCGTTTCAAGCCATGGCGAAACGCTGTTCGCGCTCGACAGTGCCAGCCCCAACCGCATCGGCTGGAATCTGGAACGGGTGCTGCGCACGCCCTACCGGATCGATGATTTCCAGCAGAGCTATTTCGTCATCGACAGTTTCGAGCAGCTGCTGCGCGTCACGCTCGAAACCGATTTTGGCCCGCTCTATCAGCGGCTGGCCGGCAGCCGGGACCACGGGATCGCCGATATTCTGGACGGCGACCATGTGTTTGCCCGCGGCGACCAGAGCCATGCCGCCGGGTCCCGACTGCCGGTGTAGTTCAGCGCACGGTGCCGCGCTGCACCAGGTTGACGATGCCCAGCAGCACGACGGCGCCGACAATCGCCACCAGCAGGCCGGTGATCGAAAATTGCTGCACCGATCCGCCTATGCCGAACTGGTTGAGCAGCAGATTGCCCAGCACCGAGCCGACGCAGCCGACCACGATGTTCCAGAACAGGCCCATGCTGCTGTCGCGGTTCATCACCATGCTGGCCAGCCAGCCGGCAATGCCGCCCACGATCAATGCCACGATCCAACCCATCGTCTGTCTCCTTATGTTGTGGTTGCCGGTGCGGCGATAATGGCTGAAACGCTGGTCTGTTCCCCGGCTGCATCGTATGGGTTGCGGATGATCGACACGGCGCGGCAGGCAGGCCCCACCTCCCACAGCTTCATCTCGCAGCGGTTGCGGCTGCATTATCTGGATTGGGGCAACGCCAATGCGCCGCCGCTGCTGCTGCTGCACGGCGGGCGCGACCATGCCCGCAGCTGGGATTGGGTGGCGCGGGAACTGCAGGATGATTGGCACGTGATCGCCCCCGATTGGCGCGGCCATGGCGACAGCGCCTGGGCGCCCGACGGCGATTACAACACCCATGCCTATGTTTATGATCTGGCGCAGCTGATCCACCAGCTGGGGGTGGCACCGGTGACGATCGTGGCCCATTCCATGGGCGGCAACATCGCGCTGCGCTACACCGGCCTGTACCCAGAGAATGTTCAGAAGCTGGTCGCCATCGAAGGCCTGGGGCCCAGCCCCAAGATGCTGGCAGAGCGCGCCAAGGCCGATTTCGTCACCCGCGAGCGCCAGTGGATCGAGGCCAAGCGCGCCGCCGCCGCCCGCCAGCCCAAGCGTTATGCCACGCTGGAAGACGCGTTTGCGCGCATGCACCAGGAAAACAGCTTCCTGTCAGAGGAACAGGCCCGCCACCTGACCATCCACGGCACCCACCGCAACGAGGATGGCAGCTACAGCTGGAAGTTCGACAATTATCTGCACCTGCCCTGGCTGCACGACATGCCGGCCGACATGGTGGCCGAGTTGTGGCAGCGCATCACCTGCCCGACGCTGTTGATGTATGGCGAAAAGAGCTGGGCCTCCAACCCGGTCGAGGATGGGCGCATCGCCCATTTCGCCAACGCCCGCGTTGTCACCTTTGCCGATGCCGGGCACTGGCTCCACCACGACCAGTTCGACCGTTTCATGGCCGAGCTGAAGGCGTTCCTGTAACGCCGCCGCCCGGTCAGGCCGCCCAGTCAGGCCGCCCGGTCAGGCCGCCCAGGCCGCCAGGAAGGTGGCAACGGCGGCATCCACCTCCAGATTGGCCATTGCGGCATCATCGTCGTTGGTGATGCCCAGCATGCGGCGGTCGATGACGCCGCCGCGGCACAGTCCGCTGAACTGCTGCGCCGCCACGCGCGGATCGCCGCGCTTCAGCGTGCCGGCCATCATCTGCGCGTGCAGATAGGCGGCAAGGCGCATCATGCCCTCTGCCGGGCCCAGGCTGTACATCACCCGGCCCAGTTCGGGCGCGCGCGCCGCCTCGCCGGTCACCAGCCGGTGCATCTCCATCACAGGTGCCGACATCACGGTTTCCATGATCGAACGGCCCATGCGGGTGAGCGCGGCGGCAACATCGGGCGCGCCGTGCAGATCCACCTGCACCGCCCGGCCATAATCGCGCACGATGGCCTCCACCACGGCTTCGAACAGCGCCAGTTTCGACGGGAACAGCGCCCACAAGGTGGTCTTGCTGCCGCCCACTTCGGCAGCGATGGCGTTCATCGAGGTGGCGCCATAGCCGCGCGAGAAGAACAGGCGCTGAGCGGCATCGATATAGGCCTGCCGGCGCAGCGGACAGCCTGCGACATCGGCGATTGTACCACCCGGTACCAATTCACTTGACGTTGCGACCACCACAGTTCAGACCCAGTCTCCAACACTCTGTACCACCCAGTATCGCGCGGAGCGGCTGTGCATCGCAAGTCTTTCCTGATCCTGGCCACTGCTGCCGCGCTGTCCGCCTGCGCGGTGCCGCCGCAACTGGGGGCGCCGCCGGTGCTGCGCGTCGGCGCGGCTGGCGATATCGGCCAGAGCCTGGCCGGCCAGGCCCGGCGCGACTGGCCGGCCGACAATTGGTGGCAAGCTTGGGGTGACCCGCAGCTGAACATGCTGGTGGCCGAAGCGCTGGCCGGCAATCCCGACATGGCGGCTGCCGAAGCCCGCGTCGCTGCCGCCGATGCCGCTGCCCGCCAATCCCGCGCCGGCCTGCGCCCCTCGCTCACCGGCAATGCCAGCCTGGGCGGCACGCAGCTTTCGCGCAACCAGGGCTTCCCGCCGCAATTTGTGCCGGCCGGCGTGCGCGAATCGGGGCTGGTCAATCTGCAGGCGGGTTGGAATTTCGATCTCTGGGGCCAGGGCCGCGCCCAGTTGCGCGCCGTGCGGCGGGAGGCGGATGCGGTGGCGGTTGAACGCGCCCAGACGCGGCTGCTGCTCGCCGCCAGTGTCGCGGCCGCCTATGCCGATTTTGCCGCCGCGCTTGACCGCGAAGCTGCCGCCCGTGATGCGCTCGCCATCCGCCTCCAGACGCTGGACATCAGTGCGAAGCGCGTTTCCGCCGGCCTCGACAATGATGGCGCCCGCGCTCAGGCTGCCTCTCGCCTGGCGCTGGCGGAGGCTGATCTTGCCGCCGCCGGCCAGACGGTGCTGACCGCGCGCCACCGCATCGCGCTGTTGCTTGGCGCCGGGCCGGATCGCGGCCTCACGCTGAAGGCGCCGGCGATCACGCCCTTGCCGCCCGGCGTGCCCGCCGATGTCGGCATATCGCTGATCGCCCGCCGGCCTGACATCATCGCCGCCCGCCTGCGCGCCGAAGCCGCCGGCGTGCGCGAAACGGCAGCGCGCCGCGCCTTCCTGCCCAATCTGTCGGTGAACGCGACGCTCGGCTACCAGAGCCTTGGTTTTGCCAAGCTGCTGGAAAGCAACAGCGTCTATGCCCAGTTCGGCCCGGCGCTCAGCCTGCCCTTGCTCGATGGTGGCCGCCGCGCCGCCGATCTGAGCGGTGCGCGCGCGTCCCGGGTCGGCGCTGCGGCCGCCCATGATGCGACGCTGCTGCGGGCGCTGAACGAGGTGGCAGATGCCGCCAGTGCGGTTACGGCGCTGGGCACACAGCAGGCGGCGGTGACGACGGCGCTGGCCGAAGCCCTCCGTGCGCAGGACGTGGCGACTCTGCGCTATCAGGCCGGGCTGTCGAACCAGTTGGCCGTGCTGATCGCCGACGATGCGGTGGTGGCGGCGCGCCGCACCGTTGCCGATATCGGCGCGCTGCGGCTGAGTGCCGATGTCGCCCTGGTGCGGGCACTGGGCGGCGGCTACCGCGTACAATCCGGCGAACAGGGAGCCCGGTGATGGATATGGCGACGACCCCCGAAACCACCACGGGCAACCCCCGCCGCGCCCGCGCACTGCGGGTGCTGGCCGGTGTCGTCGTCACGGCGGCGCTGCTGGCGACGGCCTATTGGCTGATCTTCTCGCGCGGGCGGGTGGAGACCGACAATGCCTATGTCGGCGGTGATATCGCCCTGGTCACGCCGCAGGTGGGCGGCACCGTGGCCAAGGTTGCCGTTGGCGGCACCCAGCTGGTCAAGGCCGGTGACGTGCTGGTGGTGATCGACGATGCCGATGCCCGCATCGCCGTCGCCCAGGCCGAAGCGGCGCTGGCGCAGGCGCTGCAGCGTTACGGCCAGGCCGGCGCGCTGGCACAGGCGGCGCAGGCCCGCGCCAGTGGCCGCAATGCCGAGATCGCCGCGGCGCGCAGCCGTCTTGCCGAAGCCGATGCCACGCTGGCACGGGTGCGCGGCGATTATGACCGTCGCCGCAGCCTCGCCGGCAGCGGGGCTGTCTCCGCCGAGGAGATCGCCGCCGCCGATGCCGCGCTGAAGGCCGCCATTGCCACCCGCGCCGCCGCGCAGACCGCCGTCGCCGCCGCCGAGGACACCGCGCGTTCCGCTCAGGGTGATGCCGCTGCTGCCGCCGCGCTTGTCACCGGCACCACGCGCGAAACCGCGCCGGATGTGCGCGCCGCGCAGGCGCAGCTGGCCCGCGCCCGCCTCGATCTTGATCGCACCGTGATCAAGGCGCCGATTGCCGGCATCGTCACCAACCGCAATGTGCAGATTGGCCAGCGCATCGCCGCCGGCGCGACGCTGATGACTCTGGTGCCGACCACGGGTCTGTTCGTCGACGCCAATTTCAAGGAAAGCCAGCTGAAGACCATCCGTGTCGGCCAGAAGGTGGAGCTGAAGAGTGATCTTTATGGCAGCGATGCCATCTATCACGGCACGGTGGTCGGCATGGCCGGCGGCACCGGTTCGGCCTTTGCCCTCATCCCGGCCCAGAATGCCACCGGCAACTGGGTGAAGGTGGTGCAGCGCCTGCCGGTGCGCATCGTGCTGGACGATGCCGAGGTGCGCGCCCACCCGCTGCGGGTTGGCCTGTCGATGACCGCGACGGTGGACACGCGGCAGTGAGCACCGCGCCGGCCCCGCTTTCCGGCGCCAGGCTGTGGACGACGGCGCTGATGCTGGCGCTGGCCAATTTCGTCGTGGTGCTCGACATCACCATCGCCAACGTCTCCATCCCCTCCATCGCCGGCAGCCTGGCCGTCGCGCCGTCGCAGGGCACCTGGGTCGTCACCAGCTATTCGGTGGCGGAAGCCATATCGGTGCCGCTGGCCGGCTGGCTCGCCGCACGTTTCGGCGTGGTGCGCTGGTTCGCCGTCAGCCTGGCGGGTTTTGCCTTCTTCTCCCTGCTCTGCGGCCTCAGCCAGAGCCTGGAAATGCTGGTGCTGTTCCGCATCGCGCAAGGCTTTGCCGGCGGGCCGATCATGCCGCTCAGCCAAGCGCTGCTGCAATCCATCTTCCCGCCGGAAAAGCGCGGTGCCGGGGTTGGCCTGTGGGCGGCGACCACCACGGCCGCGCCGATCTGTGGGCCCATCCTGGGCGGCCTGCTGTCTGACGGGGTAAGCTGGCACTGGATCTTCTTCATCAACCTGCCGGTCGTCGCCGTCTGCCTCAGCGTGCTGTGGCAGCGCATGAAGCCGTTCGAAACGCCGCTGCAGCGCCAGCCGATCGACATCATCGGCTTTGTGCTGCTGGTCATCGGCATCGGTTCGTTCCAGATCATGCTCGACACCGGCCGTGAGAATGACTGGTTCTCCTCGCCCTGGATTGTCGGGCTGGCCATCAGCTCGGCCATCGGGCTGGCGGCGTTCATCATCTGGGAATTGTTCGACGATCACCCGGTTGTCGATCTCAAGGTCTTCCGTCACCGCGGCTTTGCGGCAGCGACGGCGACCATTTCGCTCGTCTATGGCAGCTTCTTCGCCGTTGTTGTCCTCACGCCGTTGTGGCTGCAGTCCGTGCTCGGCTACACGGCGACGCAGGCCGGATACACTGTCGCTTGGATCGGCGTGTTCGCCGTGATGATCGCGCCGATTGCCGGCCTGCTGCTGACGAAGATCGATCCGCGCATCACTGTGACCTTCGGCGTCTGCTGGCTGGGGCTGATGGCGTTGTGGCGCACCACCTGGTCCACCGATTCCACCTATTTCGATCTGGTCTGGCCGCACTTGTTCATGGGTCTGGGCATGCCCTTCTTCTTCATCGGGCTGACCAGTCTGGCCATGGCCAGTGTCGATCCGCGCGAGAGTGTGTCGGCAGCCGGCATCATGAACTTCTGCCGCACGCTGTGCGGCGCGATCGGCGCCACCATCGCCACCAGCCAGTGGGACACCGAATCGCGCCAGGTCCGCGCCGCGCTGGTGGAAGGCATGAACGGTGTCGATGCGACCATGCAGAAATTGCAGGCCGCCGGCCTGTCGGCGGGCCAGGCGCGCGGCAGCCTTGACCGGATTGTCGAGATTCAGGCGGCAACGCTGGCCAATCTGCACATCTATTCCGCCACCGCCGCGCTGTTCGTCGGCGCCGCCGCGCTGGTGTGGCTGATCCCCAAGGTGCAGATTTCGGGGCCACCCGGCGGCGGCCATTGACCATCCGCCCGGCTGCCTGCCAGCATCAGGCAAAAGCGGGGAGAACAGCATGCATGTCGAGGCCACCGGGCAGGCCTGCGGGGCCACGGTCACCGGCGTTGATCTGTCGGGCGCTGTGGACGCGGCGACAATTGCCGCCATCCGTGCCGCCTGGCTGCAGCATCATGTGCTGGTCTTCCCCGACCAGCAGCTCGGCGACGATGATCTGGAGCGCTTCACCCTCGCCATGGGCGGCTTTGGCGAGGACCCGTTCATCGCGCCGATCCCCGGCCGCCGCCACGTCATCGCCATCAACCGGGAGGCGGACGAGACCGGGCCGATCTTTGCCGAGAGCTGGCATACGGACTGGAGCTTTCAGGCCCGCCCGCCGGCCGGCACCTGCCTTTACGGCATCACCATCCCGCCGCAGGGCGGCGACACGCTGTTCGCCAACCAGCATCTGGCGCTCGACGCGATGCCGGCAGCAATGCGGGCGAAGGTGGATGGCCTTGTCGCGCTCCACAGCGCCCAGCGCGCCTATGCCCCCGAAGGCTTCTACGGCGCCGGTGACACCGGCCGCAGCATGACCATCCGCCCGTCTGACACCGCGCGGGCGGTGCAGGCGCATCCCTTCGTGCGCCGCCATCCGGAAACGGGCCGCGAAGGCCTGTTCGGCTGCCTTGGCTATATCATCGGCTTTGAAGGCATGGCCGAAGCCGACGCACTGGCGCTGCTCACCGAGCTTTACCACTGGCAGGGGCAAGAGCGGTTCCAGTATCGCCACCGCTGGCAGCCGGGGATGCTGGTGATGTGGGACAACCGCTGCGTGCTGCATGCGGCCACCGGGGGCTATCAGGGCCATGCCCGGCGGTTGCACCGCACAACGATCGGGGCGGCCTAGCGCCGCGGCACGCGGCCCCTGATCTTGTCAAACCCCGCCTTGATCGCGGCAAAGCGCAGATCAACACCGCCTTCGAAATCATTGTCGGTGAAGATATAGGGCCAGTCGCCTTCGATCCCCTCAATCACCAGCTCGCCGACATACAGCGGATCGATGCCGTTCTGGATGGCCTGCATGGCCATGGCGGCAAATGGCGGCAGCGGCGCATCGGGATCGGGCAGGGCGACCTGGCCGGCCAGCCGTTCCGGCAGGGCGCGGGCGCTTTCCATGATGCGGGTGCGGATGAAGCCGGGGCACAGCACGGAAACGCCAATGCCCTTGGCCGCCAGCGCCGGCCGCAGCCCTTCCGACAGCGCGACCACACCATATTTCGTGACATTGTAGCCCGGCGCCACCGCCGCCACCAGGCCGGCCATCGAAGCGGTGGAGACGATCTGTCCGCCCTCGCCATGGCGCTCGATCAGCGGCCCGAAAATCTCGATGCCCCACACCACGCTCATCAGGTTGACGCCGATCACCCAGTCCCAGCTGGCATCGCTCCACTCGCCATAGCCGCCGCCACCGCCGACCCCGGCATTGTTGACGAGGATATGCACCTTGCCGAAGCGCGCCAGCGTGGCATCGGCCGCGGCCTGGATTTCGGCCTTCAGCGACACGTCGGCACGGATGCCGGCGACATCGGCATTGGTCGCCGCCAGCCGGGCGACCTCGCGCGCCAGCGCCTCGCCATCGATATCGGCCATCATCACCTTCACGCCGGCCTGGGCCAGCGCCTCGGCAATGCCCAGCCCGATGCCCGACGCCGCCCCGGTGACAAAGGCGACCTTCCCGGCCAGATTCTGCATGTGCGCATCTCCTCTTTGCTGGCAGAATAGGGGTCGCCCGCCCCCCGCCAACTGTCACAAGCGAAAGGCCTTCCCCCATGGCAATCGCCGCCGTCATCCCCGGCCGCACCCGCGATCTTGGCGGCTTTTCGGTGGCGCGCGTGCTGCCGTCGCCCGGTTTCCGCCAACTGGGGCCGTTCGTGTTTTTCGACGAGATGGGCCCGGCCGAATTCGCGCCCGGCACCGGCATCGATGTGCGCCCGCACCCGCACATCGGGCTGGCCACCATCACCTGGCTGTTCGCCGGCGCGCTGGGCCACCGCGACAGCCTGGGATCGGTGATCGACATCCACCCCGGCGCGGTGAACTGGATGACAGCCGGGCGCGGCATCGTCCATTCCGAACGCACGCCGCCGGCTCAGCGTGAGGCCGGGCAATATTTCCACGGCATCCAGGCCTGGGTGGCGCTGCCGGTGGCGGACGCCGAGTGCCCGCCAGCCTTCGATCACCATCCCGCCGCCGCCATGCCGCGCCACAGCGCCGAAGGCGTGGAGGCGGTGGTGATCGCCGGCACGATGTGGGGCCGCACCTCGCCCGTGCGCTTCCCGCATCCGATCATCTATGCCGAGGTGCGGCTGGCCGCTGGTGCCCGGCTGGCGCTGCCGGCCGCATGGGGGGATCGCGGCGTCTATCTGGTTGATGGTGCCGCCGAACTTGATGGCACGTGGATCACGCGCGGCACGCTGGCGGTGGTGGGGGAGGGCGATGCCGAACTGCTCGCCACCGCCGACAGCCTGCTGATGATCACCGGCGGCGCTCCGCTGCCCGAGGCGCGTCATCTCGAATGGAATTTCGTCAGCCACGATCCCGCCCGCATTGCGCTAGCCGTGGCGGATTGGCGCGAAGGCCGCTTTCCGCTTGTGCCGGGCGAGACGGAATCGATACCTTACTGACAGTCGATGGGGGAACAGGATGATCACGCGCAGGACGATATTGGGCGCTGTTGCGGCAACGATGGCCGCCCCGGCGCTGGCCCGCGTGCCGGAAACGCAAGGCTATCTGCCGGTCAACGACGGGCGCATCTTCTTCAAGCGCTATGGCAAACCCGGCAAGACGCCGCTGGTGATGCTGCACGGCGGGCCGGGCGCCGGCTATCGCTATCTTGAATCGACGGCGCGGGCGCTGGCCGACGAGCGCGAGGTGATCCTGTATGACCAGCTGGGCTGCGGCCTGTCGGACGCGCCGGAAGTTCCGGCGATCTACACCGTCGCCCGCTATGCCGAGGAATTGCAGCGCGTGCGCGACTGGCTGGGCCTCGATCGCATCATGCTGTTCGGCAACAGCTGGGGCACGATGCTGGCCATCGAATATCTCACCGGCACGCCGCGCACAGGCGTGGAAAAGCTGATCCTGTCGGGCGCGCTGTCCAGCGTGCCGCAAGCGATTGCCGGCATGCAGCGGCTGATCGACGAACTGCCGGACGGCAAGGGCGCTCGGCTGCGCGCGCTGGAAGCGGCCGGCAAGCAGAACACGCCGGAATATGCCGCGATCACCCAGCTGTTCTATGATCGCCATGTCTACCGCCATCACGGCCGCACCGATCCGGCCTGGGATGCGACCGCCGCGGTGATCGCCCGGTCTCCGGCCTATCGCATCATGAACGGCCCCAACGAATTCACCATCATCGGCAGCATGAAGAACTGGGACCGCAGCGGCGATCTGAGCCACATCAGCGTGCCGACCCTGTTGACCACCGGCCAGTATGACGAGGTGACGCTGGATTGCCACCAGACCATTCGCGACGGCATCAAGGGCTCGCGCCTGGTGGTGCTGCCGGGCCAGAGCCATGTCACCATGCTGGAGGATACGCCCGGCTATGTGACGTTGCTGCGCGGCTTCCTCAATGAAGCCGCATGACAAGCGCCCGGCCGGGCGATAGTCTGAAGCTCATGTTCATCCGCATCACCGACAGCGTCAGCGTGGCGCCGCAGATCCTGCCTGAAGACGTCGCCACGGCCCGGGCGCAGGGCTTTGCCGCCATCGTCAACAACCGGCCCGACGGCGAAAGCGCCGATCAGCCGCCGGGCGAGATGATCGCAGCCGCCTGCGCCGCCGCCGGCCTGGCCTATGTCGCCATCCCCATCGATCACACCGGCTTCAGCCTCGATCAGGTCGAGGCCATGGCCGAGGTGCTGGGCCGCGGCCCGGTGCTGGCCTATTGCCGGTCGGGCACGCGCAGTTGCAACCTGTGGGCGCTGGCGGCGGCCCGGCAGGGCAGCGAGCCGGCCGACATCATCGCGGCCGCCAGCGCCGGCGGCTACAATGTCGCCGGACTGATGCCGCTGCTGAAGCAGCTGAAAGGCTGAAGCCGCCGTGTCGCGCATCGATCTGCTGCTGTTTTCGGTTGTCGGCGTTGCCGCGCTGATCGCCCTGACCCGGCTGTTCGGCTTTGCCCGCCCGCCGGCCCTTGCCAGCGATGCGCTGGCCCGGCGGCTGGCGGCCGATGCGCTGCCCGGCTTCATCCCGGCGCACACCGGTGTCAGCCGCGATGGCGCCGGCGCGCTGGTCGCCGGCCATGATGGCCGGGTTGCGCTGGTGCGCCCCCTGGGGGACCGGTTTGTCGTGCGCCTGCTGCGCCACCCCATTGTGGCCCGCGCCGGTGCGACACTGCGCGTGCGCCCGGATGAGACGATGTTCCCCGAAACCGCGCTCGACCTCGGTGAGGCCGGCGCACTGGAATGGGCGGGCCGGCTGTGACGGTGGAGAGCCTGCTGATGGTTGATCCGGTGGCGCTGGCCATCCCGGTGTTCGTGCTGAGCATCGTGGTCGAGCTGGTGGCCGTGCGGCTGGGCTGGCGCGGCGATTATGATTGGCGCGATGCCGGCACCAGCCTGGCCATGGGCCTGGGCAACACCATCACCGGTGCGGCGCTGGCCGGTGCCGTGAGCGGCCTGGCCCTGTGGTTCTGGCAGCACCGCCTGTTCGACATTCCGGTGACCTGGTGGAGCCTGGCGCTGTGCTTCGTGCTCGATGATCTGGCCTATTACTGGATCCACCGCGCCGGCCACCGCATCCGCTGGGCGTGGGCGGCCCACATCATCCACCACAGTTCGCAGCATTATAATCTCACCACCGCGCTGCGGCAGACCTGGACCGGCCTGTTCGGCCTGACCTTCCTGATCAAGCTGCCGCTGTTCGCGCTGGGCTTCCCGCTGGAGCTGGTGGCCTTTTGCGGCGGCGTGAACCTGATTTACCAGTTCTGGATTCATACCGAGGTGATCGGCCGCATGCCGCGCTGGTTCGAAGCGGTGTTGAACACGCCGTCACACCACCGCGTCCACCATGGCACCAACCCGCAATATCTTGATCGCAACTATGCCGGCGTGTTCATCATCTGGGATCGGATGTTCGGCACTTTCCAGGCCGAACAGGCGGATGATCCGCCGCGTTATGGCATCATCCACAACCTCGCCACCTTCAATCCGCTGTGGGTGGCGGTGCACGAATGGGTGGGCATCTTCCGCGATCTGGCCCGCGCCCGCAGCCTGAAGGACGCATGGGCCGCGGCCTTTGGCACCCCCGGCGCGTTGACCGGCGACACTGCGGACGCTCTGCGCGCCCAGTGGGAACGGCAGCAGCGTGCGCCGGTCGCGGCGCCGTCCGCCGGCATTCCGGCCGAATGATCCCGCGCCGCCAGCTGCTGTTGGGCAGCGGCGGGCTGGCCATGGCAGCGCTGGCCGGCCGGGCGTGGCAGCAGGGCCTGCTGGGCGGTGACCAGCCGGCACTGGCCGCCTGGGATGATTGGGCCAGCCAGCGCCAGCAGGGGCCGCTGCGGCTGGTGGGTGCCGGCGTGCTGGCCGCCAGCCCGCACAACACCCAGCCATGGACCTTCGCCGTCGGCCGGCTGGGGGTGGATGTTTTCGAAGTGCCGCAGCGCAATCTGGGCACCATGGATCCGTTCGGGCGAGAACGCCTGGCCGGGCTGGGCGCGGCCATCCACAACATGGCGCTGGCGTCCACCGCGCTCAGACGTGCAGCCCGGGTGCGGCTGCTGCCCGATCCGCTCAACCCCGCCCATGTCGCGCGGGTGTTCCTGGGGCCCGACAACAGTGGCCCGGCACCGCATCCCCTGCTGCCGTTCATCGCCCGCCGGCACACCCATCGCGGGCCCTGGCGGGGCGGAGCGCTGCCTGATGCGGCGATCGCGCAGCTGCTGGCCTTCCCGGCCTTTCCGGGCGTGCGTGTGGCCCTGTTCACCGCCGACAGCCCGCGCGGCCGCCGCTTTGCCACCTTGACCGAGGACGCCACTGCCGCCATCGCCGGCGATCTGGCGATGATGACCGACAGCCACCGCTGGTTCCGCCATGATCATGGCGTGGCGCAGGCGCGCATGGACGGGCTGACGCTGGCGACATCGGGCACATCGCCGCTGCTGGCCATTGCCGGCGCGCTGCTGCCCGACCAGACACCGCAAAGCGAAGGCCGCTACTGGCTGGCGGCCACGCGCGAAACCCATTTGCCCACGGCTTCGATGTTTGGCCTGATCCTCACGCCGCAGCCGCATGACCGGCGCGCAGCCCTGCTGGTCGGCAGTGCCTGGCAGCGGCTGCACCTGGATGCCGCAGCGGCCGGGTTGGTGGCGCAACCCTTGAACCAGCTGCCGGAGATGATCGACCGCGAGCTGCAACTGGGCCGGCCACCGGCATTTGCCGCCGCCGCTGATGCGCTGCTCGATGATCCGGCGTGGCGGCCCAGCTTCTGCTTCCGTCTGGGCCGCGCCGATGCGCCGGCGCCGCCCGCGCTGCGCCGGCCGGTGAGCGCCGTGCTGGGTCCCCCGGCGCGCCTGGCCTGGGAAGTGGACCAGTGGCGCGCCGTCGGCGGCGCCTTCTAGCGGCTCACGGCAGGCGGATCGGGCCGGCGCGCGCCATAGCTGCGCAGATCGAAGCGGCTGCCCACCCGGCTGGCGATGGGCGGCACGACGCTGGAAAAAATCCGTCGCGGCAGGGTGCGCGTGCCATCCGCCATCACATTGCGTGCCACACGGTTGCTGGGATCCTCGAACCCCTTCAGCGTGCCGATGCCGAAATAGGAACCCGGATAGCTGGCGAGAACATTGTCCATGGCGACGCTGTCCACGCAGCGGGTGCAGGTGAGCGTATGGCTGAAGGTGACAGCCAGATAATTGCCGTGGAAGAACAGCCGCCGGCCGCTGCCATCCTTGGGATCACTGGACAAGATGCCCTGCATGTCGCCGATGGCGGCATTGTTGATCACCCAGATATCGGATTGCAGCGGTTCGCCGGGGATGCTCCACATCTGGATGCAATCGGGATGCGCGGGCGGGGTGCGGCGGAAATTCCGGCAGCTGTTGGCAGCGAAGATGGCATTGTGGTTGCCGGCGCTGTTGATGCCGTCAGACGTGCTGCCCACAATCGTGTTGCGCACGACCAGCACATCTTCGGATCTGCCGACGCCGATCGCGAGGGCGTGGCCGGAAAAATTGTTGTCGCGCAGTGTCACCCGCCGGGAATGGGTCTGGATCTGGATGCCCGCGCCCGACAGATTGCCATTGCCGATGATGGTGGCGCCGGCGATGCTGAAATCGGTCACCCGGTCGGTCCGGATGATGTGGGCGGCCTGGGTGTCGGCATCATTCCGGCCCCAAAGCCCGCCCTTGATGGTGAGGCCGCTGATGTCCTGAAACATGCCGCCTTCGCGGAACGTGGCGCCAGTGGCGTCCAGTGTGACGCCGCCATAATCGCGGTTTTGCAGCACCAGCCGTTGGTCGCACAAGATGCGGCCGGTGCTGACAGTGGTTCCGGGGGCGGCAGCGGCGAGGGCAGCAGCGATCAGGGCACAGGTGGGCATGGTGCAATGTCCTTGTGGCGCCCCCGCCCTGTGTGCGTATTCACACGCACGCTGTTTAGCATTGGTCCGGATTTTCGCCACTGCGACACGCGCAATTCCGTCGCTTGCTAAGCACATTCCGACGCTTGAAATGAATGATTTCTCAATAATTTGTGCAAGAATCGCTCCGCCCGGGAAGGATCCGGCCGGCCATGCATCGCGATCCGTCCCCAACGCATGGGCGTGGCGTCACGCCCCCTCTGTCTGGCGTGGCATCCGCACAATCCAGCGGTTGATCGCGTCGCCCGGGCCGATAGTGTCACGCCAAGTTATGAAGGCGCAGCGTGTGGCGGGTGAGTGGTTCGCAGATTATGTTGGCGGCGGGCGGCACCCCGGCAAAGGGCGGGTGATCGGCACGCTGCTGCGGCTGTTCGACGGGCGGCGGCTGCCGTCGGTCTATGGCCCGCGCATTACCGTGCGGGCCCGCGATGCCACCAACCGCTTTGCCTTGCTGGGCACGCTGGCAGAGGATTATCGCGACATCCATGCCCAACTGCTGGCGATGGCGCCGGGCGAGTGCCTGGTCGATATCGGCGCCAACCTCGGCCTGTTCACGCTGGTGGCAAGCCGGCACTTGGGGCCGCAGGGCCGGGTGATCGCGTTCGAGCCCAATCAGGCGACATTCGCCGATCTGGCCGGCAATCTGGCGGCCAATGGCTGCACCAATGTCGTCACCCTGTGCGCCGGCGTGTCGACCGCCACGGCGCGGGTGGCCTTCGATCCGGGCCCGGCCGGGCACAGCGGCGTCGCCCACATCAGCAAGGATGGCAGCAGCGCGGTGATGGTGCTTGGCGGGCAGCAGGTGGTGGACCTGATCCTGAACGTCGCCGATGGCCGCCGCATCACCATCAAGATCGATGTGGAAGGTCATGAAAACCAGGTGCTTGATGCGCTGATGCCGTTGCTGGGCAAAGCGACGGTGGCCAAACTGATCGTGGAGGTGGATGCCGACAATCTCGCCCGCCACGGCACCACGCGCGAGACGCTGTTCGCGCGGCTGGCCGACAAGGGGCTGCACCCGACCGTCAATGAGACGCGGCGCCGCCACTATAACGAGGTCTTCGTCCTCGCCTGAACGCCTCAGGCGGTGGTGCGGATCGGACGCGACAGGAAGTCGGGCACGCCTTCGGGGCCGAAGCCGATAAAGCGTTCACCATCATTGTCATCATGGCGGCGGGCCGGCGGCGACGAGGCGATGGCGCGATAGCTGGCCAGCGGATCGCGGGCGCGTTCGCGCGCCGGCTGGCGCGGTTCGGCAGCGCGGGCCGGCTTGGGTTCACGCGGCGCCTGCGCTTCGCGGGGCGCTTTCGCTTCGCGAGGCGCTCTTTCCTCGCGGGGCGCTCTTGCCTCGCGGGGTGATCTTTCCTCGCGGGGCGCTCTTTCCTCGCGGGGCGGGGCAGCCTCACGCGGGGCACGCGGTTCGCGCGGCGGTCTTGGTTCGCCGGGGGCACGGGGCTGGGGTTCGGCAGCCGCCATGGCATCATCGCGCGCCGGCTTGTCCTCGCCGCGCGCGCCCTTGCGGTCGCGGCCACGGCCACCCCGGCGGCGACGGTCGCCGCGCGGAGCGTCCGCATCGGCCTGTGCGTCATCGGCCACGGCTGCGGCGGCTTGTGCTTCGACGGTCGGGGTTGGCTCGGCCGCCACGGCTGCAGCGGCCACTGGGGCAGTGGCGCTCCAGCGCGCGATCTTCTGCCGGGTCAGCTTCTCGATATTGGCCAGATTTTCGGCGTCTTCGGGCGTCGCGAATGAGATTGCCACGCCGGTGCGGCCGGCCCGGCCGGTGCGGCCGATGCGGTGGACATAATCATCCGGGTGCCACGGCATGTCGAAATTGATCACATGGCTGACGCCCGGCACATCAAGGCCGCGCGCGGCGACGTCAGAGGCGACAAGGATGGTGATGTCACCCTGCTTGAAACGGTCAAGCTCGCGGATGCGGTCGGATTGCTCCATGTCGCCGTGGATCTGGCCCACCGGCAGCTTGGCGCGTTTCAAAAGGTCAGCCAGGTCGCGCACCATTGTCTTCTTGTTGCAGAAGATGATGGCGGTCTTCACCTCGTCCTGCCGCAGGATTGAGCGCACCAGGTCCTTCTTGTCGCGGCTGGAGGTTTCGACGATCCACTGGGTGATGTTGGTGTTGGTGCTGGCCGCGCGCGCCACCTCGATGCTTTTCGGGCTGTCCATGAACTGGTCGGCCAGTTTCTTGATCGGCGGCGGCATGGTGGCCGAAAACAGCAGGGTCTGCCGCGATTTGGGCAGCTTGGCACAGATCGCCTCGATATCCGGGATGAAGCCCATGTCGAGCATGCGGTCGGCCTCGTCGATGACCAGCATGGCGCAGCCCGACAGCAGGATCTTGCCGCGGGCGAACAGGTCCATCAGCCGGCCCGGCGTGGCGATCAGCACGTCCACGCCCTTTTCCAGCGCGGCGAGCTGATCCCCCATCGAGACGCCGCCGATCAGCAGGGCCATCGAAAGCTTGTGGTTCTTGCCATATTTGTCGAAATTCTCGGCGACCTGCTGGGCCAGCTCGCGCGTCGGCTCCAGGATCAGGCTGCGCGGCATCAGCGCGCGGCTGCGGCCTTCGGCCAGAATGTCGATCATCGGCAGCACGAAGCTGGCGGTCTTGCCGGTGCCGGTCTGTGCGATCGCGATGATGTCCTTGCCCATCAGCACCGACGGGATCGCCTGCCGCTGGATCGGCGTCGGCGTGTCATAACCACTGTCTGCAACAGCGCGCAGCAGGGCGTCGGAAAGGCCCAGATCGGAAAAGCTCATCGGGTTCCTGTGAGTGCGAGGCCGCAAGCCGGCCTGCTTGCGGCCTTGGCCGTGGGGGCAGCAAAAGTCAATGGAAACCCACGAACGCAAAGCGGGGCGGCTGTTGCCAGCCACCCCGCCTGTTGCCTTGCCTGGGTTCAGGCGATCAGAAGCGGAAGCCCGCCGCGACGCCATAGCGCCGCGGTTCCAGCGCGAAGACGTTGGTGAACAGGCCCGATGACTGGTCGGTCACATACAGGCCGGTGATGGCGCTGTTGTTGGTCAGGTTCTGCACGAAGGCCCGGACATACCATTTGTCGTCCTTGCCGTTCAGCTGCATCTGGGCGTTGACCACCGTGTACGAGCGCACGCGGTTGATCTGGCCGTTGAAGATGTTGCCGAAGCTGTCACCGGTGTGGGCGAGGTCCACACGCGGCACCAGGGTGAGGTCACCGAAGTCGAAGGTGTACTGGGCGCCGATCGAGAATTTGTAGGTGGGCGCCTGCGGCAGCTTGTTGCCGCGGATGTTGGTTTCGACACCGGCCGGCAGCATCTTCACGCCGCCGAAGTTGGCACCGACCGAGCTGGCCAGCGCATCGAGAGCGCCGCAGATCGAGAAGGCGCCGGTCGCGCCGTTGAGGCCGCTGTCGGCCGGGAAGGCCGTCGGGCCGCGCAGGCCGGCACCGGCCTGCAGGCCGGGGATGGAGCCGGCGTTGATCAGGTTGTTGACCGTGGCGACATAGGCATTGGCGCCGGCGGCGTTGCCCGCCGTAGTCGGCACCACGGCGCAGTTGGCACCGTTGGTGATGTCCTTGATGATCACGGCGTCGCTGCGGCCACCCGACGGATCGCGGGTGTTGGCGAGGAACTTGTCCGACGACACTTCGGTGTGCAGGAAGGACGCGTTCATGTTCACCACCAGCCCGCGGGTCGGCTGGATGATGAATTCGCCTTCAACGCCGTAGATATTGGCGTTGACGTTGTCGTTCACCGAGGTGCGGTTGACGATGCGCGACAGCTGCAGGCCCTTGTACTGGTAATAGAAGGCCGTGAGGTTGGCGCGCAGGGCACCATCGAGGAAGCTGTTCTTCGAGCCGATTTCATAGGCGTTCACATATTCCGGTTGGAAGGTTTCCGGGGTCGCGAACACCGGCGACAGCGGCGGGTTGATGCCGCCCGATTTGTAGCCGCGCGAGTAGGAGATATAGAGCAGATTGTCGTCGGTGATCTTCCAGTCGAGCACGGCACGGCCGGTGACGACACCCTTGGCGACCGAGCGTTCCTGGAACGGCTGGGCACCGGTGCGGCCCGGATCGGCGTCGAAGCCGGCGGCCAGCGGCGAATTGAAGACATTGCCGGTGGTGCCGAACGGCACGAAGAAGCTGGCCAGCGTGGTGCGCGCCTTCACATATTTCTCGTCGTGGCTGTAGCGCAGGCCGGCGGTCAGCTTGATGCTGTCGGTGATGTTGTAATAGGCTTCACCGAACAGGCCGTACGACTTCAGCGTGTAGGTATCGGTGTTGTTGCGATAGAAGGGCGTGCCCAGATAGCCGCCGTTGGCCGCCGCCAGGATGCCCGACAGATAGTCGATGCCCCATGAGTTGACATAATAGTCACCGTTGCGGACCTTGTAATCGACATAGGTGCCGCCGAGCAGGAAGTTGAACTTGCCGTCCCACTGGGAGCTGATGATGCCTTCCAGCGTCTTGGCGCTGGTGCGCTGGTTGGACCGGTCAAAATCCTGCGGGGTGGCGGCGCACAGGCGCTGGCCGCCATAAGAGCCCAGGCCATTTTCGACCGGCAGCGAGGTGCAGAACTGCGACCCGCTGCTGACGGCGTTGATGACGTTGGTGAGGCCCGGGATCGCCGCCGAGAAGGCCCGCGCCGTGGCCAGCGCGTTGCTGGCGACGGCCGGGTTGAACACGCTGAGGTTGTAGTCAACCGAGCTGTCCACCGAGTTGCGCTGGTACATGCCGGTCAGCTGGGCCTTGATGCCGCCGAAATTCTGCTGGATGCGCAGCATATACTGCTCTTCATCGGCAAAATATTTCGGCGCGTAATCGGTGCGCACCTGGCGCACGCTGGCCGGGTTGACGTTGCCGGCATAATTGTAGGGATCGGGGCCATAAAGGCTGCCCAGGCCCAGCGCCCCGAACGCCGCACCACCCTGGGTGGTGAGGAATTCGCGGCTGGTCAGCGTGCCGACGAAGGTCGAGTTGGAGTTGGTGTAGCCAGAGTCGAGCCGGCCCGGCAGACAGCCCAGAACGCCGGTCGGATCGGTCTGGCAGAGCTGCTTCGACACGCGGCTGCGGTTGTCGTTTTCGTGGAAATAATAGGCCATCGCATCGATGGTGGTGTTTTCCGTCGGCTGCCAGCGGATGCTGCCGCGGATGCCGTACAGGTCACGCCCGTCGAGCTTGGAATTGTCGTACAGGTTCTGCGTGTAGCCGTCGCGCTTCAGGTAGGTGCCGGCAACGCGGATGGCCAGCGTGTCGGTGACCGGCAGGTTGAACATGCCCTTCAGGCGCAGCGAGTTGAAATTGCCATATTCGACTTCGCCGGCCGCGTGGATCGCGTCCATCTTGGGCTTGGCGTTGACGAAGTTGACGACGCCGCCGGTGGCGTTGCGGCCGAACAGCGTGCCCTGCGGGCCGCGCAGCACTTCGACGCGCTCCAGATCGAAGAATTCGGTTTCGAACAGGCGGGTGGCGAACAGCGGCATGCCTTCCGAATGGATGGCGGTGGCCGCATCGCAGGTGATGCCGACGCACAGATCGCCGATGCCGCGGATGGTGAAGCTGGACCCGGTGAAGTTGCCCTTCGAGAAGACGACGTTGGGCAGCGTCAGCTGGATGTCGAGCGGGTTGTTGATCTGCTGACGCTGCAGCGCTTCGGCCGAGAAGGCCGTGACCGCGATCGGCACGTCCTGCAGGCTCTGCGCCGTGCGCTGGGCGGTGACGACGATTTCCTCGATCCCGCTGTCCTGCGCCTGCGCGGTGGGCGCGGCGGCGGCAGCAGCGGTCTGCGCCAGTGCCGGCATGGCGAGACCGATCATCGAAGCGCTGGCCACAAGGCCGGCACGGAGTCCAAGCGTCAGTTTCATCAGTTTCTCCTCCCCAAAATCCCATGCGGCGGGACCATTTTTGCGGCTCTTTTCGGCCCTGGTCCTCGACCGCAACATGACGCCCTGATGACGATCATGTCGCAATTCGCAGTTTGGACAGGCATATCGGCCTTTGTCCAGCACCGGTGCCCTGCCCTCGGCACCTGTCGGCACCGCTGGTCGGCCACTGTGGCAGCACGGCAACAGTTAATGGTCTATTTCCCGTTGGCACCTCAACGCCGGCGGCGAATCGGGCCCTGCGGCTTCACCGGAACGATCGCGGCAATGGCGCATTCGCCGCCAGACCGCGCGCCGATGGCGTCGCGCCCGGCGCACAATTGGCCAGCGCGTTTCTGCTGATAGTAAAAGCCCTGGTAGAAACTGAGCGCCGGGCATTCCTGCGCCAGATAGAGCCGCCAGCGGGCATTGCCGCGCATGGTCAGTTCAATGGCGCGGTCACCAAAGGCCTGGGCGCCGGCGATGCCGTTGATGGCGATGCAGCGGCCCCGCCCCGATCGCGGCGGTGCCGGCCGCGCATCGTCCATGCCGCCGGGGCGCACCGGCACGCGCTTCCAGGACTGGCCATCAAAGCTTTGCGGTTCGGCGGCCACCCGGGCCGGGCGATTGCCACGCGGCAGGCCGGCGGCAGCCACGGCCATGGTCGCCGCCAGCAGCAGCGCCAATCCCGTCACCACACACGTCCGAACCGCCGACACCAAGGAACATCCCCTGTTGCACTGCGCACGGCGCAGCCGGAGAAGGCAACCCCCTGCCATCCCCCGCAACGCCGGCCTGCCTGAGGCCCGGCCCTTGAACCACGGCTGAATGTCGCGGGCAACTGCCCGCTGCCGCGTTCAACCCAGGCCGAAGATGCGCTAAGGCATCGCTGATGATGTCGGTTCCCCCTCCACCTTCGGCCGCAGCGCTGGCCGCCCTCAAGGCCGCAGCGGCGGGGGACTGGACCGACGATCCGGATCTGATCGCGCCGAAACTGCGCGATTGGCGCGGCCGGTTCCATGGCGCCGCGCCGCTGCTGCTGCTGCCAAGGGACACCGGGGCGGTGGCCCGCATCGTGCGCGCCGCCGCCGAACAGCGGGTGGCGCTGGTGCCGCAGGGCGGCAACACGGGGTTGGTGGGCGCCGGCATACCGCCGGCCGACGGATCGGCGGTACTGATCAGCACGGCGCGGATGAACCGCATCCAGCCGGCGGATATCGGCGGGCAATTGCTGGTGGCGGGGGCTGGCGCCATCCTCGCCGATGTCCATGCCGCTGCGGCTGCCGTGGGCCTGGCCTTTCCGCTGTCGCTGGGGGCCAAGGGGTCGGCAACCATCGGCGGCCTGGCCGCCACCAACGCCGGCGGTGTGCAGGTGCTGCGCCACGGCACGATGCGGGCGCTGGTTGCCGGCATCGAGGCCGTGCTGCCCGATGGCAGCATCCTGAACCAGCTGCAGGGATTGGCCAAAGACAACACCGGCCTTGATCTGAAGCAGCTGCTGATCGGCGCCGAAGGCACACTTGGCATCATCACCGCGCTGGCGCTGCGGCTGGTGCCGGCACCGGCCCACCGCGCCGTCGGCTGGGCCGGGGTGGACCGGCCGCAGCGGGCGCTGGCGCTGCTGGCGCGGCTGCGCCAGCTGTCGGGCGGGCAGGTGGAAAGCTTTGAACTGATCCCGGCCGATGGGGTCGATCTGGTGGCGCGCCAGTTCGGCCTGTCGCCGCCGCTGGCCGCAGCCCATGCCTGGCAATGCCTGGTGGAACTGGCCGGGCCGCAGCCGCTGGATGAGGTGCTGGCCGCCGGTCTGGCCGATGCCGATGATGCGGTGATCGCCCAATCCGAAGCGCAGGCGCAGGCGCTCTGGCGCCGCCGCGAGGAACTGCCGCTGGCCGAACGTCAGGATGGCCCGGCCGTGCACCACGACATTGCGGTGCCGGTGGCGGCCATGCCGGATTTCGCCGAAGCCGCCACCGCCAGCGTTGAAGCGGCCTTCCCCGGGGCGCGGGTGCTGGCCTTCGGGCATCTGGGCGACGGCAATCTCCACTTCAACGTGCGCGCGCCCGCCATCCCGGCGGCTGCCGATTGGGTGGCCGTGCACCGCGATGCGATCACGGCGCATGTGCACGGGCTGGTGGCGGCGGCCGGCGGCTCAATCTCCGCCGAACATGGCATCGGCCGCCTGAAGCGCGCGGATCTGGCCCGCCATGGCGATCCGGTGCGGCTGGCGGCGATGCGGGCGATCAAGCAGGCGCTCGATCCGCACGGCATTATGAACCCCGGCGTGCTCTATTAACGGGCAGGGCAGGGCGGCCGCAGCGCGCTGTCCGGCGGCGGCGCAGCCTTGCACGATACGCGCGCCCGCTTTAGGAAAGCGCACCGAAATCTTTCCCTCCAGTCATGAAAGTGCAGAACACCCTATGGCCAGCCAGCCCCCTGCCAACCAGCTTCCCCTGTTCTACAACGGTTTGGCGCCGCTGTCGTCGCAGCTGCACCCGAATCACGGCATCAAGCCGCTGGGCAACCTGGCCTTCACCGCTGGCACCCACGCCATTCCGGTGACCGTTGACGAATTCCCGCTGGTGCAGCGCTATTTCCCGATCGTGTTCGGGGTTGGCGAAAATCCGGCGCCGCTGGCGCTGGTCGGCCTGCAGGAAGGCGAAAATCTCTATGTGAACGCCGAAGGCCAGTGGGACGTCAACAGCTATATCCCGGCCTTCGTCCGCCGCTATCCGTTCATGCTGGCCCGCCTGTCCCCGGAATCGGAAGAGCTGTCGCTGTGCTTTGACGACACCGCCGGCATCGTGGTTGACGGCGAAGGCGACAAGCTGTTCGACGGCGCCGAGCCGAGCGAAACCACCAAGAACGTGCTGCAGTTCTGCGAGCAGTTCGAACAGGCCGTCATGCGCACCCGCGCCTTCATGGACGAACTCGCCAAGCTCGACCTGCTGATGGACGGCGAAGTCACCATCCAGCGCGACGGCCTGGCCCAGCCGGCGGTCTATCGCGGCTTCCGCATGGTGGACGAGCAGAAGCTGCAGAACCTGCGCGGCGACCAGGCCCGCAAGATGGCGCAGAACGGCATGATGGGCCTCGTCTATGCCCATCTGTTCAGCCTGTCGCTGATCAGCCCGCTGTTCGAGCGCCAGTTCGCCGCGTCGCAGGCCAAGGCGGCCTGATCCGCCCGCAAACGGCCGATCGAAGCAACAAGGGGGCGGTGGCGTTGGCCATCGCCCCTTTTTGCTGCCGGAAACGCCGGCTTGACGTGATATATGGTAACATCTTATCGGCGGGTGACATCCATTGTCCCTGCCAAGGCCTGTCCCCTGATGTTGCGTCTGCCGCTGGTTGCCCTTCTCCTTCTGCCTGCCATGCCGGTTCTGGCGGCCGAGGCGGCTGGGGACGCGCCGCCGGCCGACACACAGCACGGCACCGATGATCCGCAGATCGTCGTGTCGGCGCCCTTTGCCCGCGACCGCAACCTGGTGGCGACCGCGGTGACCGTGGTGCAGGGCGACGATCTGCAGCGCGCCCTGCGGTCAACCATCGGCGAAACCCTGGCCCGCCAACCGGGGGTGAGCAGCACCTTCTTCGGGCCCAATGCCTCGCGCCCGATCCTGCGCGGCCTTGATGCCGAACGGGTGCGCGTGCTCACCGATGGCATCGGCAGCTTCGACGTGTCGAACACGTCGGTGGATCATGCCGTGGCCGCCAATCCGCTGCTGGCTGACCGGGTGGAGATCCTGCGCGGCCCGGCGGCGCTGCTTTATGGGTCGGGTGCCATTGGCGGGGTCGTCAACATGCGCGATCTCAGGATCGCGCGCGAGGTGCCGGAAACCATCCATGTCGATGCCAATGCCGGTGTGGGTTCGGCGGCGCGCGAACGCAATGCGGCGGCCGCCGTCAATCTGCCGCTGGGTGGCGGTTTCGTCGGCCATGTTGACGGCAGCTTTTTCCAGTCCGGCGATTATCGTGCCGGCGGCTTTGTGTACGACAAGGGCTTGCGCGATCAGGCCCGGCAGCTCGGCGGCGATGTCGCGCAGTCGGCGCTGCTGCGCGGCCGCGTGCCGAACAGCGCGGCGCGCACCTGGGATGCCGGCACCAGCCTGGCCTGGATTGGTGACAGCGGCGCCGATTTCGGCCTGGCCGTCAGCCATGTCGACAGCCGTTATGGCATCCCCGACGCCCTGGCGCTGCCCGGCATTGATCATGAAACCATCACGCTGGCCATGCGCCAGACCCGTATCGACATGCGCGCATCGGTGCCGCTGGGCGGTGCCTTCAAGGAAGTGAAGGTCCGCGCCGGCTGGGCCAGCTACCGCCATGACGAAATTGGCGGCAATGGCGCGGTGGGCACCAGCTTCTTCAACAAGAGCTGGGAGGCCCGGGCCGAACTGGTGCAGGCAGGCCGGGGCGGCTGGCAGGGGGCCAGCGGTGTGCAGATGTTCAGCCGCGATTTCCGCGCCGCCGGTGACGAAGCCTATATCCCGCCCAACGAAACGCGGCAGATCGGCCTGTTCACCTTGCAGGAATATGATTTGGGCCAGCTGCGGCTGGAAGCCGGCGCGCGCTATGAGTACAGCGACGTGCGCTCGCGCCAGGTGGGCCGCCAGCGCCGCTTTGATTCGCTGTCACTGTCGG
This sequence comes from Sphingomonadales bacterium, assembly GCA_037131365.1. Lineage (GTDB taxonomy): Bacteria > Pseudomonadota > Alphaproteobacteria > Sphingomonadales > Sphingomonadaceae > Sandarakinorhabdus. The sequence goes on along the minus strand of JBAXRE010000007.1, from coordinate 74,899 downwards.
CCGGCGGTTCGGTTGATCTGGGCGGCGGCTTCCGGCTGGCGCTGAGCGCCGCGCGATCGCAGCGCGCGCCGGCGGCCGAGGAATTGTTTGCCAACGGCGGCCATGCCGCCACCCGCGCTTTCGAGATCGGCAATCCCGATTTCCGCACCGAACGCCAGCTTGGCGCCGAAACCGTGCTGCGCGGCCATGGCAAGGGCTGGCGCATGGAAGTGTCGGCCTTCTACAGCCATTTCGACAATTATATCTTCCTTGCCCCCGATGGCAGCGAGCAGGAAAATCTGCCGGTGTTCGTCTATGGCCAGTCCAATGCGCGCTTCCGTGGGTTTGAAGCCGAAGGCGCGGTGACGGTGGCGAAGCACGGCTCCACCCGTTTCGATGTCACCGGCCAGATCGATTACACCCGCGCTACCCTGGCCGGCGGCAACCCGGTGCCGCGCATCCCGCCGCTGCGCATGATCGGCGGGTTGGAGGCCGATGGCGGTGCCGTTGGCGGCCGCATCGAGGTGGAACGCACCACCGGCCAGAACCGCATTGCCACCTTTGAAACCGCAACGCCGGGCTTCACCATGGTCAACGCCACCCTGTCGTGGAAACCGGGCGGTGCCGACAGCCTGACGACGGTGATGCTGCAGGCCAACAACATCTTTGATGTGAATGCACGCCGTCACGCCAGCTTCCTGAAAGCGGTGGTGCCGCTGTTCGGCCGCGACATCCGCCTGTCGGTGCGCACGTCGTTCTGATCGCCCCTTGAAACCGTGCGCTGTCACCCCAGATAGGGATTGTGGCGGCGCCGTTTTCCCCCGAGCGGTGCCCCCGGGTGGCCTTTCTGCCACCGCTTCCGGGCCTCCGACGGCCTTGAATTGGCCGCGCTGGTCGCCCCCACCAGCGCGGCCTTTTTCTGTCTATTCGGCAGCCTCCCGCCAGGGCGAACTGCCCATCAGCGCCGGCCATTGCGCCACCAGCTGCTGCACCAGCGCCGTCATGGCCGCGCGCACCCGGACGGCGCCGGCGTGCAGGGCCAGCCGCTGGCTGTCGAGATAGAGTGCGCGATCGATCTCGATCTGCACGGCGTGGATGCCCTGCGCCGGCTGGCCGTGGTGGCGGGTGGTGTGGCCGCCGGCATAAGGCGCGTTGCGCGCCACCCGCCAGCCGAGGCGGACGAAATGATCCTCGATCAGATCGACGATGGCCGGGTGGGCGCTGCTGCCGTGGCAATCGCCCAGCACGATCTGCGGCGGACGCGGCCCGCCGGCCGATGGCATCGAATGGCAATCGATCAGCAGGGCCGCGCCATGCACCGCGCGGGCCCGGCCCAGAATGGCCGCGATCTCGTCGTGCCAGGGCCGGTGCAGGCTCGCCAGCCGGGCTTCGGCGTCGCCCGCCGGCAACAGGCGTGCGTAAATTTCCAGCCCGTGCCCGGCCAGGCGGGGCAGCACGCCCAGTCCGGCGGCAACACGTTCGGTCAGCACGGCCGGCACCGGCAGCGGCGCATCGAACATGGCGGGATCCAGCTCGTCGGCCCGGCGGTTGAGATCCAGCCAGCACCGCGCGTGGGTGGCGGCCATCACCGGCACGCCGGCAATCCCGTCCAGCAGCGCATCGACAAAGCCGTCCTCGGCCCGGCGCAAATCGCGCAGCGGCAGACGTGTCGCCTTCAGCAGCGCCGCCGGATAATGGCGGCCGCTGTGCGGCGAGGTCAGCAGCAGCGGCCAGCGGCCATCGGCCTCGCCCGTGATGGCAAGGGCCGGCAATGCGGCGGCAGTTGCGGAGACACCCATTGCCCGCAGCCCAAGCACGCGCGTCGGCCGATGCCAAGATGACAATTTACCCCGCAGCCGCCGTATGGCGCCGCGCGGGGCTTGCCAAGCCCGCCGCCAGCCACTAACAGGCGGCTCCCGTGGACGCGTAGCTCAGTGGTAGAGCACTGTGTTGACATCGCAGGGGTCGCAGGTTCAATCCCTGCCGCGTCCACCATTTTCCCCAGATCTGGCTATCATGTTGTGCAGCGTTGTGCGCGCGGCCGACACGCTGCGCCATGGCGAGGAGGGCCGGGCGCGTGTCGCTGGCCCTCGCATCGCCCGACATTTGTGCAATTTGCCTCTTGAAGGCCCCGCGTCACAACGCCGCCGGTTGTGGCCGGCGCGGCCGGATTTTGCGCGTCTGAGCAGATTCCACACCTTGTTTTTGCTCGCACAATGCTGGTTCTCTAGAGTGTCTGGATGGTTCTGAAGAAGGACACATTGGCGTTTTGTAACTTTTGACTGCGCTCGCGTGCATGTCAGAGGCCCAACTCAATTCCATTCAGCAACACGCGGCGTCGAAGAAAAACAAAAAGGCAAATTTGTGCATCTTGCGTTCGACAATGTTCTGGTTCGGACTGCGACATTGCAGTTTGATGTGCCCGATCATCTGCAGGACATGGTTCGCATTGATTTTGCTGACGGGCATGCGCTCGCGCCGCCCAATATTTATCCACTGGCGCTGCGCCGCTGGCTTGTCGAAACGACATTTCCGAAACTGGCCGAAGCGTGGCTGGCGGATGTTCCGGCCTGTCTCGATTGGTCGGAACTGGCGCTCGATGATATCGCGATCCGCAAGCGGCTGGGACTGGGCGGCGATGCTGCCATCGATGATGATCTGCGGATCGCTTATGCGCAGGATCTTCTCCACGCCGCCTATACCGGTGACCTGGCCGATGAACGGGATGGGCGCTGCTGGCCGGTGCTGGTGCACGCCGATCTGCGGGTGGCGGATGCGGTGATCGCCACCGTGCTGTTCGTGGCCAAGGCCGGCGCGGAGCCGAAGGCGGATCCGGATGCCGTGGGGATCTTCCATGATCTGGCGGCCGCCCATGCGGCGCTGCGGGCGGCCGGTTACGACCTGAACGCCGGGCCTGATGACGTCGTGCCCGCCGCGATCCTGGCCCATTGGCAGCACTGATACGCGCCGGCCAAGTGCCGTGGCGCTGCGGCGGGCAACTGTGACCGGAACCGGTGCCAAAGCCTTGGGTGCGCGCGGCCCATGGTCTCGCTGCACCGTGCGTTCCCTCACGCTGCGTGGCCACGGCGGCGGTGCCATCTGGCGGCGGCCAGGTTATGTTCATCATTGCCGTTAACCCACTGGTTTTCCCGGCGACTGGCTCCTAAAATTCCTTCTTTTACCAGCCAATGGCGCGGCCACGCGGGTCAGTGGCGTGTGCGCCCGGACCTCGGCAGGCAAACCCAGCTGTGCAACGCGGCGATCCGGCAGTGTTCTGGCCGGGGCAGAATTCAGGACAGGTCGTCTCTCATGAAGCTTGTGACCTATATTGTCGACACGCAGCCCGCCAATGCATCGCAGCTTTCGGCGCTGGCCAATCATTCGGGGTTCCAGGCGGTGGTGTTCCCATCGGCCCAGCAATTCGCCATGGCCTTCCGCCAGCTGGATCGCGGCGTCGCCATCATCGACATGCATGTGCCGGATTATCCCAGCCTTGATCTGATCGCGTTGCTGAAACGGGAAGGCTATCATCACCTGCCCATCGGCAGCAGCGATGATTCCAGCGTGCGGCTGGGCGTGGAGGCGATGCGGGCCGGTGCGGTGAATTATCTGCATCGGCCCTTGCGGTCGGAAGAGGTGTCTTCGGCCCTGCATGAAGCCTATCTGTCGCTGGTCCAGATCGAAACCGGCGATTCGCGCCGGCTGAAGGCCGCAGCGCAGATCAAGCTCTTGACCGGGCGGCAGAAGGAAATCCTGCGTGGCCTGATGGCCGGTGAGCGCAACAACACCATGTCGACGCGGCTTGGCCTCAGCCAGCGCACGATCGAGGCCTATCGCAAGAGCATGATGGAGCGGCTGGGCGCCGCGTCGGTTGCCGAGGCCGTGCGCATCGGTCTCGACGGCGGGGTCTGACCCGCCGGACCGGCCTCACAGCATCGCGAGATCGACGAGATAGCTTTTCAGCGCGGCTTCGACATCGGGCTGGACCACCAGGAAATCGCGGCGTCCGTCGGTCTCGTCAGGGATGCGCAGCAGCACCTTGTCTTCAACCATCTTGTTGACCAGGCGCAGCGCCGTGGTGGTGGCAACCCCGGCCACGATACAGGCGCTGGACACGGCAACCTTGCGGCCTTCGATCGCGGCCAGCAGCAGATCAAGCAGAATGTTCCAGGCCGGATCGCCCAGCAGCTTGCCGCCGATGACGCGCGACCGCGACTGTTCGGCGCGGATCAGCTTGCGCACCAGATCGGCATCAACTTCGGCGATGTTGCTGATGTAGGAACTGCTCGCCATCTCCTTGGCCGGCGCCGTCTTTTCGACCAGCGATCGCACCTGCCGCATTTCGGCGCTCAGCGTGTTGAGCTGGTTGGACAGCGATTCGATGGTGTTGGGCTCGTTGGTCATCGACCGGATGCGCAGCAGCGCGGCGTTCAGCGCTGCGGCGGTGAACGGCTTTTCCAGCAGGTCAACAACAGAGGCGCGGATGGCGCTGATCGCGACATCGACACTGGGATAGGCCGTCGCCAGCACGAAATGGATCTTGCGGCGGCGCAGGGCGCTGCGGCCGCTGAGCGCATAGATCAGGCTGATCCCGTCACCGCCGGGCATGCGGTAATCGACGATGACGGTGGAAACATCGTGGCTGGCCACCTGCGCGAAGGCTTCGCTGATCGTCGTCGCCCGGGCGGTCACATACCCCAGGCGCTCCAGCATCAGGCAGCATTCCTCGACCCAGGCCTCGTCGTCATCGACAACCAGAACAGTGCCATGATCGGCATGATCAAGCTGCGGGGCAAAGCCGTTGGACGACACCGCCGCCGCAGGTGACGCAAACGACCCGGCGGCTTGCGGCGTGAGGTTGGATGGCATGGCTTCGACCCTGACAAGAGCGGGCTCATCAGCCCGGATTGTGATCTGCGAACAGGTGGTTGTTTCGGCACTGCGGGGGGCAGCAGGAGTGGCTGCGGTGACCGCAACGACACTTGGATGAAGCGCCGATTGAGCAGCCACGCAACTCCTTACAGAAAAAACCACCCAATCGAATATTACAATGTATCCATCGATACGCCATCCCAAACCCTATGGGAAGGTGTATTCAACGGCCGTATGGGGCTGTGCAGCGATATTCAAGCGGAAAACGGCAAAGGCGATCAATGCCAAATATTACCAAAAGATGAACGCAAAAATTATTGATTTACAGTCACCTCAACGCTGATTGCTTTGCCGAATGAATGCTGTTTTGACACGGCAACAGTTTGGTTGAAAAAACCAAGGTCATGCAAGCCAAGCTGTTCAATGATTGTTGTGCCGCACTCTGGTGAAATGCGATATCCACGAGAACGGATGGTCTCTATGGTTTTTTCCAATCCAAATTTCTTCAATTGAGAGCGTAATGTGCTCATATAGGCGCTGACAGTTGCTTCCGTGAGGTGCAACTGGTCAGCGAGTTCGGTCCGCGACAACGGGCGGCCGCGCCGTTTCAACAACAGGAACAGCAAGTCCGCGCTGCCCTGGTTGACGATGCCGAAATGCCAGCGCGCTGCAGAAAATGCTGCGCGATCAAGTCGCGCAGGCCTGGCGGGAGGAACAGATGCACGATATTGGGCAGATACTTCTGCCTTTTCTGCAGATGGAATCAATTCACCTGAAGATTCGTTCGACATGATTTCGCTATTGCAACCACGTGCCATGATAATTGCCCCGCCCCCGCACGACCCCATTCGTGCGATGCAACCATCTACGAATGTGTGAATCAGGTTCAACCACCGTCTCGGCAAATTTGGTGTAAACGATTTCATAGAAACCGTATAACTACGATGTTTTTGCTGCCATTCGCGCTGCCCTGGCATGCTGGCTTGCGCCACTGTCGTCCAAAAGCCACAACGCCACACGAATCACCTGAAGCCAGCGTTGGCGCCGCGCGACTTTGCAATTGCCGCCGCGCCGTCCCGTGTCACAAGGGCAAGGCCGTCATGACCGCGTCCCCCGAACCTGCCTTCCTCGCCGCCCGGCCGCTGCTGGTGGTGCGGTCGTTGCTGCTGCACGATTTCCTGCACGAGATCGGCCATCCGATCGGCCTGCTGGGCATGATGGCCTTCGGCATGGCCGATGGCGATGAACAGCAGCCGGTCACGCTCAGTCGGCAGCGGGCGGGCCGGTTGGCGGCGGCCGTCGATGGGCTGGCCCAGGCCTGCGAGATGATGCGCAGCATTGGCATCCCCCTGCGCGGCGCCGCGCACCCGGAAGAGCAATGGCAGATCATTGCCCGGCGGCTCGAAACGGTCAGCAAGCTGGCCCGCGCCAGGCCGGGCGCAGCGCTGGAGGTCGTGCCGGCACGCTGCCCGGTCGCGCTCAACCCGGCGCTTGCCGCCCTGGAAGCCATTGCCGTCTGCATCATCAAGGAGGTCAGTGACCAACTGCCCGCAGCGGCCGGCGGCCGGATCCGCATCCGCCTGCAGCACGGCGGGGATGATCATGTGCCCCCGGCGCTGGACGTCAGCTTGGGCGGCAGCGCCCTTCACCTTGCCCCGGCCCTGGTGCCGGTGGCCCTCTGGGTGGCTGACGCGCTTGGCTGGCGGGTGCTGGCTGCACCGGATGGGATCGGGCTGCACATCAGGCAGCATTGATCCGCCGCGCCTGCGGGGCGTGATTCGCGCTGCCGGCGGCGCGGCATGCGGCCACGGCGATTGTTTCATCGCCTTATGCGCCGCCAATTTGGAACCGCTTTCAAAACTTTACCCCGACAATGGGAATTGCGGCCCCATCTTGCCGAACGTGGGCGGCCACATGCCCTGACGCTTTCAAAACCGGTTCCAGTCCCGTTTGCGTGACGAACCGGGCTGCGGGCACTGTGTTTTCACGGTGATGCCGCCGGAATGCGACCGGGTTCAGCGCCATGCTCAGCCCGGCCCGGCGCCTGTCACCGCCGCCCAGCAGCGGCGTCTGCTGCCTTCAACAGCTGGCCGGCCCATCGGGGCCGAACCCTTGCCCGTGCAACAAAGGGAAGAATGATGCTTGCCTGCGCTCAGATTGCGGCCGCCCTGGCAGCCGCTGCGCCCGGTTCCACAGTGGCCACCGGGCCGGTCACCTGCGATGTGTCCCTGAACCTTCGCGGCCGCGATTATCGCGGCGTCACCCTGGACGCCGCGGGCGCCACCTTCCTTGAAGGCGGCACCTTCCGCACCCTGCAGGGCCTTTCCATCAAGGGCGGAACCTGGGGCCGGGCCGATGCCGATACCGCCGCCCACGAGGTGATACGCGCCGATACGGTGACCGATTTCAGCATCGCCAACGCCGTGGTGGTGGGCAATGGCAACATCAGCGGCAATGGCATTTCGGTGCAAACCGGATCACAGCGGGTGACGCTGCGCGACAACCGCCTTCAGGGCCATGGCCTCGCCATCGCCGTCGGCCGGTCAAGCAACGTGCTGGTGGCCCGCAACCAGATTTTCCGGAGCACATCCGACGGCATCGACCTTGCCGGCAACCAGAACATGATCGTGGCCGGCAATGAATGCCGTGATTTCCGCCGGATCGTGCCGGCGCACCCGGATTGCATCCAGATGTGGAGCATCGCCGGCGAGCCGCTGCAATCCGACATCTGGGTGATCAACAACGCCGGCACTGGTGACATGCAGGGCATCTTGTCGAGCGATCCCAAGGATGGCAGCGGCAAGCGGTTGTATTTCCACGGCAACTATATGGCGGTGACCTTCAGCCACACCCTCACCTGCACCGCCTGCGTGTCGAGCGTGGCGATGGACAATGTGCTGGCCAGCTATCCCGGCAGCTATTTCGGCGTCGGCAAGCTGAAGGGCTTTGAAGACCCCAGCAACCAGGTGGCGCGCAACGTGGTTGTCGACGGCACGCACGGGCTGCCGCGCCGGATCTATTCCAGCGTGGTGCCAGCGATCGCCAGCCAGGTCGGCAGCCGGTTTGACGACCGCAGCTATGCGCCGATGCGGACGCCGCCGGCGCTGTGACGGGATTGCGCCGCGAGCTGCCCCCGGGGCGGCGGCGCGGCTGACGGCTGCCGGATGGCATGGGTGGTGGGCCCGGCCATCGGCAGGTCTGCCGGGGCCGCACATGATCCTCACGGCAGCATGCATCCGAAACCGGATCTGATTGACATTCGCCGCGCGCGCCGCCGCGATAATAGCCCCGCTATGAAGTCATTTCGCACGCATTGCGCGCGAAACACCCAAGGGGCAATCATGAAGACCAAACTCATTCTGGCGACCATGCTGGCGTCGTCGGCAATGCTGCCGGGCGCGGCATTCGCGCAGATCGTGAATCCCGGTTTTGAAACCGGTACGACGACGGGCTGGACGACGAGCGGCGGCAAGTGGGTCACCAGCGCCTACCCGCCGCCCGCTTCGGATTACTCGGGCCCGGCCAGTCTGCTGAGCATCCAGTCCGGCGGTACCGACGCGATCACCGGCGATCCGACGGTTTTCAGCGGCAACTATTCCGTCAAACTGAACAACTCCGCCGGCGGCAATGACATCACCGCGATCTCCCAGGTCTTCCGTGGATACAACAGCCCTGATCTGTATTTCGCTTGGAACGCTGTTCTGGAACCGTCGCACGGCCCCACTGACAGCTCATCCTTCTATTTCCAGGTGACGGACCTGACGACCAACACGCTGGTCTCGGCGATCGGCTACAGCGCCTACAGCGCCCAGGGCAACAGCCTGTTCCGTACGGCCGGGAAGTTCGTGACGTCCGACTGGCGGGTCGAAAAAATCTCCGTCACCTCGGGCGATATTTATGAAATCAAGCTGCTCGCCACCGACTGCTTCTATGGCGCGCACGGCGGTTATGTCTATCTTGATGCCTTCGGCAGTGCCATCCCGATCCCCAATGCCGGCGTCACCTTCAATGCCGCCACCGACGTCACCCAGGGCGCGCTGCTGACCCTCCCGGTCACGCCGCCGGCGCCGGTGATCCCGGATATCGATACCGCGGTTTCGTCCTACACCACGACCCAGCTTGGCGCGGGCCAGGTGAACCCGAACTTCACCGGCGGCACGCTGCTGGTTGATGCGGCGGGCACCTACACCACCAACTTCACCATCCAGTCGCAGGGTGGCACCATCGATACCAACGGCCTGAACGCCCAGTTCAGCGGCAATTTCTCGGGCGTTGGCAGCCTGACCAAGGCGGGTGCGGGCACGCTGCTGCTGAGCACCGCCAACAGCTACAGTGGCGGCACCTACGTCAATGCCGGCACGATCGTCATGGGTGATGCGGCGGCATTCGGCACCGGCGCGGTGTCGCTTGGCAGCGGCACGATCCTGGCCCCCGGTGCCAACAACATGGTGCTGAACAACAGCCTGTCGATCGGCAATGCCGCCATCGACACCAGCAGCAACGTGTTCACCGTCAACAGCCCGATCAGCGGCACCGGCAATCTCACCAAGCTCGGCAGCGGCGCGCTCGTGCTGAACGCGGCCAACAGCTATTCCGGCGGCACCACGGTCGTCGCCGGCACGGTGACTGTTGCCAACAATGCCGCGCTGGGCACCGGCGCTGTCGCCATGGGCTCGGGCACCATTCTGGCCAGCGGCGCCAACAATCTGGCGCTGGCCAACGGCTTCCGCATCGACAACACCACGGTTGATACCGGCACCAACACGATGACGCTGTCGGGCGCGATCAGCGGCACCGGCCTGCTCACCAAGACCGGCACCGGCACGCTGGTGCTGGGCGGTGCCAACAGCTATTCGGGTGGCACGGCGCTCACCGCCGGCACCCTGCAGGTCAACAGCAACACGGCGCTTGGCACCGGCGCGCTGGCGATGACCAACGGCACCTCGCTGGTTGCCGGCGCCAACAATCTCGTGCTGGGCAACGCCATTTCCGCGGCGGGCTACGTCAATTTCGACACCGGCAGCTTCACGACGACGCTGAACGGTGCGGTTTCGGGCGCCGCTAAGATTTCGAAGCTTGGCGCCGGCACGCTGGTTCTGAACGGCACCAACACCAACAGATCCTACATCACGCTGGTCGCCGGCACGATCCGCGTGGGCAGCAATGCCGCGCTGGGCGCAGACCCCCTGTTGATGAACAACGGCACCACCCTACAGGCCGGCGCGGCAGGTTTGACGCTGAGCAGTGGTATCCTTGTTGCCGGCACCGGCACGGTTGACGTGCGCGGGCAGGTCCTCACGCTCAGTGGTAATGTCTTCGGTTCCGGCGCACTGGCGGTGATCGATTCGGCGGCAGCCGCAGGTGATGCCCTGATCCTGACCGGCAGCAACAGCTACGCCGGCGGCACCACCGTCACCGGAACCACGCTGCAGATCGGCGCCGATGCCAATCTGGGCGCGCCCGCCGGCGGCGTGACGCTGCAGGCAGCAACACTGCGCACCACGGCCACGATGGCCACGGCCCGCACGATCGCCCTTTCGGCGGTGGGCGGTTCGGTTGACGTCGCCAGCGGCACCACCCTCACCAGCACCGGCATCATCAGCGGCAGCAGCCTGACCAAGCTCGGCGCCGGCACGCTGGTGCTGAACGCCGCCAACAGCTACGCGGCCGGCACCACCCTCACCGCCGGCACCATCCAGGTCGGCAGCAACGCCGCGCTGGGCGCCGGCGCGCTCACCATGGCGGGCGGCACCACGCTGGTGGCCGGCACCACCGGCCTGACGACGGCCAACGCCGTCGTGACGCAGGGCATCGGCACGGTTGATACCGGCACCAACAGCTACTCGCTGTCGGGCGTGGTCAGCGGTGCGGGCAGCCTTGTCAAGCAGGGCAGCGGCATCCTCACCCTGTCGGGCGCCAGCACCTACACCGGTGCCACCACGGTGGCGGCCGGCACGCTGAACGTCACCGGCAGCGGCACCTCGGCTGTCACGGTCGCTTCGGGCGCCACGCTGAACGGCACCGGCACGCTGGGCGCGCTCACCGTTGCGGCCGGCGGCGCTGTCAGCCCGGGTGCGCCGGGCACGGCCAATGTCGCCACGCTCACCGTCACCGGTGCGGCGTCGCTGGCGGGCAGCTATACGGTGAACATCGTCGGCACCACCAACGACCGCATCAGCGCGGGCGGCGCGATGACGGTGGGCGGCACGCTGGCCGTTGCCCCCACTGGCGCCTTCGCCACCTTCAACCAGGTGTACACGGTGGCCAGCGGTGCCACCCGCACCGGCAGCTTCGGCACCGTGACGGGCCTTGATCAGTTCGGCATCATGTTCGCGCCGGTGGTCGAATATACGTCGACCCAGGCCAACATCCGCCTGGCGCCGCAGAGCCTGGAAGTGCTCGGCAACCGCTTTGGCGGCATTTCCGGCAACGCGCTGGAAGCGGCGCGTGCCTTCGACCGTGCGGTGGCCGGTGGCTACAACCCGCAGGCGTTCTTCAACGTCTATGCCAGCGCGGCAAGCGGCACCCTGGGCTTCACCATGCTCCAGATGTCGGGCGAACAGCGCGCCACGGAACGCCGGGCGCTGATGGACAGCACCCGCCTGATCCGCGAAACCGCCATGGACCGCCTGAACCTCGGCCTCGCCGCGGTGGCGGGCCAGCAGGTCAGCACCAATGACGGCGACCGCCAGTTCACCTTCTGGCTGCGCGGTGCGGGTTCGTGGGGCGCGACCAAGGCCGGCGGTGCCGCGACCGGCTTCCACACGCAGCAGGCGGGTGTGCTGACCGGTGTCGACATGACGCAGGACAAGCTGACCCTTGGCGGCATGTTCCACTACATCACCACCAACATCGATTTTGACGTGATGGGTGGCAGCAGCACGGTCGGCAGCGTCGGCGGCAGCCTTTACGCCGGTTACCGTGGTGACAGCGGCCCGGTGTTCAACGGCGGTATCAGCCTTGCCGGCACCCGCAGCACCGGCGCGCGGCCGATCAGCCTGGCCAGCTTCGCGCAGTCGTTGACCGGCACCACGGTCGGCAATCTCGCGCAGGGCTTCCTGGAAGTGGCGTGGGATGTGGCCAAATCGGCCAACACCAAGATCGAACCCTTCGGCCGCCTGGCCGTGATCCGGGCCAGCAGCAATGCCCTTGCCGAAAGCGGCGGCGTCGCCGCGCTGTCGGCCGGCAAGCAGAGCTATAATTTGACCGTGACCAACCTGGGTCTGCGCGGTGTCACCATGGCCGGCAAATATGCCCTGCATGGCAGCGCCTCGTGGCAGCAGACCACCGGCGACACCGAAGCGGCGACGCTGATCGGCATTCCGGCGGTGGGCCAGCAGGCCATGATCCGTTCGGTGCCGATCGATCGCAACGCCCTGAACCTTCAGGTCGGTGCCAGCCGGATGCTGACGCAAACCATACGCGTCAGCATCGACTATTCGGGCCTGTATGGCAGCACCACCACCGATCATGCGGCCCGCGCCACGCTCAACATCGCCTTCTGATCCGCAACACGCAGACGGCCTTCAAACCGCGAACGGCGGCCCCACCCGGGGCCGCCGTCTTCGTTTGTGCCGTTGCGGCTGCCGGTGCTGTTGGTCCCGGCCACAAGAAAAGGCCCCGCCGGCATGACCGGCCACGGGGGCTCGTCATGCTGGCGGGGCCGTCATGCCCGGCGAAGGGCAGGGCTGGCCCGGTGGGCCAGCCCGGTGGGTCTCAGTGTGCGTCCTTGCCGTACATGTGCGGCACCATCTGTTGCAGGCGCTTCATTTCGGCGGGGGTGAACTCGATGCTGGACAGCAGCTTTTCCGCGCCATCCTGCGCCATGCCATAGCTGCCGCGCACGCAGGAGATGCGGATGTTCAGCTTCTTCTTCTTCAGGGCGCCGCGCAGCTTGGAGATATGCACCTTCACCGACGCATCCGACATGGTGTCGAGGATGGCGCGCATTTCGTTGCGATCAATGATGCGGCCGGCGTTGGAGATCAGGGCAACGAGCACCGTTGCGCCGCCGCGCTGCAGATCGGGGAAGTGGCGGCGGAAGATTTCGAACAGATCAACGTTCAGCAGCTGGGGCCGGCTGGGCTCGGCCGCGGGCATCGCCGTGCGGGCCGGGGCAACGATGGTCCCGCTGCCGAAATCGTGGACGCCGGCGAAGGGGCCGACGGTCTGGCGCGTATGCTCGACCATGGCGCGGCAGGCGCTCATCAGCGCTTCCGCCTGCGCCAGCAGGGCCGACGACGTGTCGAGCATGGATTGCAGGGAAGGGGCATCCATCACCATGGGTGCGGTGGTGGGCGCGTTGAAATTCTGTTGATCATAGTGGTTCATGAGGTGCGGCCTGCCCTGTGCTGGAAGACAATCGACGGTGTCGGATCCGGAAAGAAGCGCTGTCCTGCCCGCTGGCGCAGTGCGGTTCGCAACCTGCCGAACCCCTGCGCCGGCGCTGCAGTGGAGCCCCGGATGAGGGTGAACTTTGGCAACTGGCAGGGTTTCGGCAAGGTGAAGAAACACCACTTATGGTTGGATTGCCGGTTACCGTTGCAGCACGTCTGGCATGCTGCCGCAGCCGAGCCGCTGTGGGGGCCGCGCTGAGCGGCGGTTTGCGTCACCGGGCTGGACAGGGGAGGGGCCAACGCAAAGAGGGCCCCGGTTCCGCGTGGCGAAAACGGGGCCCTCAGGCCAGATGCTCGAACTGTTGCCCGGCAATTCTGGCCAGGGCAAACACCGCCATGCTGCACGGGGGGTGGAGATGGCGGAGATGCAGCGCAGGTGGGATGCGCCCCTTACCTAGGCCGCAATCACCGCCCGCGCGCAAGCAGCCGGACCGTAAAGAAAGGTTCAATTTTGGTACCGTCTTCGCCGCGATGATCGGCGCGGGCGCCGTGCTATCATGACACCACAACGCCGCCAGAGCGGCAGGCACACGGTGTGCGTTGGACTTATGGCCGCTGTCAGGCGGCGAGCGCCGCACCCGACACCTTCGGGGAGCGCTGGGCCGGGGCAGCAGCATCTCCGGCGGCGGCGACCGGGGCCGGATGCGCGGCGGGGCGCTGGCGCCGCGACGGGGTCAAGGGGCTGACACCGGGGGTGTTTTGCTGAGATTCAATGCTGGTCGCCAAGGCCTGGGCGGCCAGCTGGGCCACCAGCAGGGCGGCCAGCCACAGCAATACCGCCGCCGTGGTTCCAATTGGCAACCGGGTTCCTGCTGGGATGAGCGCGTAGGTGACCAGAACGACAAAGGCGCAAGCGTTCACGACCGATGTCAATCGCGTGCGGATGCTCACGGAACCTGCCTCCCCAAAAGGTAACCGGACGTTCACCATGTGCGCGCACACATGCAACCGGAAGTGCATCCAAAACCGGTTCCGAGATGGCGGCGGCTGACTTGCCTGTTGTCGTTGTCATGTGACCTAAGAGGGAGCTGTCGGATGACGCTGCTGCCGGCCAGCCGCAGCACGTCCTTCCGACATTGTGCCCCTTCGATGTGCCTGAAGCCGTCCCCATGAACGAAATTGTCACCACGTTCCCAATTCACGATGACGCTGCCTCGCTTGCGGCGCTGCGGGCCCTGCGCGTGCTCGATACGCCGCCGGATCCGGATCTTGATGTCATCACCCTTCTGGCTGCCGACCGCTTCGATTGCCCGATCGCGCTGATCGGTCTGGGCGACGCTGACCGCTTCTGGTTCAAGTCGCGCCATGGTTTCGTTCCCACCGAAGCCACCAGAACGGACAATTTCTGTTCCCACGCCATGATCATGCGTGACGTGCTGGCGGTGCTGGATGCACGCGAGGATCCGCGCTTTGCCGCGATCCCGGCCGTGTGCGGTCCATCGGGCATCCGCTTCTATGCCGGCGCACCGCTGATCACTGCGGCCGGCCATTGCATCGGCACTTTGTGCGTGATGGACACACGGCCGCACGCGCAGTTCACCGTGCGCGACCACACGGCGCTGAAACTGATGGCCGGCCAGGCCGCGGCGTGCATCGAAACCGCGCGCATGCGCCAGGATCAGCCGATTTCGGAACTGATCGCCCAAACCACCACCGATGCCTTTGTCTGTGTCGATGCCGACAATCGCATCATCCACTGGAACCGCGGCGCCGAACAGATGTTTGGATGGAGGGCCGCAGAAGCCATTGGGGAAACCCTGGATCTGCTGGTCCCGAACCGCCACCATCATGGCCACAACAGCGGGATGGCACGGCTTCGCGGCGGCGGGCGGACCAAGCTGGTCGGCAAGACCGTGGAAGTGCCGGCTCGCTGCAAGACCGGCCATGAAATCCTGGTCGAACTGTCGCTGGGGATGTGGCCTGCGGAAGGTGAAGGCCTTCCGAAAGGATTTGCATCGATCATGCGCGACGTGTCCGAACGCAAGCGCCAGGAAGCCGAACGTGACGCCGCTGAAGCCGTCATGGCCCGGCGCGTGGCGGCGATCGAGGCATCGAACGACGGCATCGCCTTCACCGATGCGCAAGGCATCTTCGTGTTCATGAACCGGGCCCACGCCACGATGTTCGGCTATCCCGATCCGTCGCACCTGATTGGCAAGCCATGGTCGGTGCTTTACGACGACGCCACCGCGCAGGAAATTGGCACCGCCGCCATGCCGCAGGTGTTCCGCGACGGACGCTGGCGCGGCGAAGTGCCCGGCCGCTGTGCCGACGGCACGATTATCGATCAGGAAGTCAGCCTGTCGCTGTCAGCCGACGGCGGCCTGGTGTGCGTGACGCGCGATATCGGCCACCGCCTGGCCACCGAACGCGAGAAGGCGCGGCTGCGCGAGCAGCTGATGCTGGCGCAGCGCCAGGAAGCCGTCGGGCAACTGGCCAGCGGCATTGCGCACGATTTCAACAATCTGATTGCCGCCATCGCCGGAACCGCCAGCCTGCTGGAAGCCTTTCCGGACGAGGAGGTGCGCCGCAATGTCGTGCGCATCCAGAAGGCGGCCAGCACGGCCACGGCGCTCGTGGACAAGCTGCTCGCCCTCGGACGTCGCCGGTCCGAACGGAAGCTGGTCGATGTGCGGCAGATCCTGATCAGCGTGCGCGATCTGGTGACGCCCAGTCTTGCCGACAAGCGCCAGTCGGTGGAGGTCGATTGCCCCGAAACGCCGCTGCAGGTGATGGCTGACGAGACCGAACTTCTGCAGGTCGTGCTCAACTTCGTGCTCAACGCCCGCGACGCGCTGCCCCGGAACGCACCCGGCCGCATCGACATTGCGGCCGCGATGGCGGGTGATGCGCCGCCCACGGGCGAAATCGTCGTCGGCCGCATCCGGCCCGGTCCGGCGGTCATCATCCGGGTCAGCGACACCGGCTGCGGCATCCCGCGCGATGAGCTGGGCCAGGTGTTCCAGCCGTTCTTCACGCGCAAGGGTGATGCCGGCACCGGGCTTGGTCTGGCCGTGGTTGCCGGCATTGTCGGCAACAACGGCGGTGCGGTGGCGTTGTCCAGCCAGCCGGGCCGGGGGACGACCTTCGAGCTATACTGGCCGCTGCGGGCGGAGCCGGGGGCGCTGCCGATCCAGACGCCGCTGCCGGCCGACAGCGATGACGCGCTGGCGGGCAAGGCCGTGCTGGTGGTCGACGACAATGCCGTGGTGGTGGAAACCCTGGCGTCGATGCTGGAACGGGCCGGTGCCGAACCCGGGCCCTGCCTCGATCCGGCGACAGTGATCGAGGCGGTGGAGGAGGATCCTGCCGCCTGGGACCTGGTGATCACCGATTACGACATGCCACAGATGAACGGCGCGGAACTGGCGCGGCGCCTGCGCGAGATCCGTCCCGATCTGCCGATCCTGCTGGTGACGGCGCTGCCGCATCTGCTCGAGCGCCGCAACGGCGAGGCCGCGCTTTTCGACGGTCTGCTCGCCAAGCCGGCCAGCCTGACCGATCTGGTGAAAGCCGCGCGCACGGCGCTGAGTGTGAGGCGACGCCCGACATGACCCGCGTGCTGATTGCCGACGACAACGATGATTTCCGGGAGATGCTGCACTCCTATCTGGAACTGCACGGCGGCTTTGCTGTCGAAGCGGTTGTGGACCTGCCGCAGGCGCTGGCGGCCATCCGGGCCGGCGGGCCGTACGACATGGTTTTGCTGGATCTGTCGATGCCGGGCATGAACGGGCTGACCGGGCTGAAAGAGGCGGCCGATGCCAACGGCGGCCGGCCAGTGGCGCTGATGTCGGGGTTGGTTCCGGATCATCTGCTTGATCAGCTGGTGGCGGCAGGCGGCGCCGGTTTCCTGTCCAAGGCGCAGCTGGCAGGCTCGGCCATCCCGGCCATCCGCGCCATGATCGCCGGCGACACCCATTTCCCGTCCGGCACGATCAGCAGCAGCACGGCCGGCGGCACCAATGGCGAGCCGGCCAGCGAAAGCGAAATCCGTCTCAGCCCGCGGGAACGCCAGGTGTTGACGGCGATCTGCGCCGGTTACGGCAATCGCGACATCGCGGACCAGCTCAACCTGCGCGAACCGACGATCAAGCTGCACGTCAAGATGATCTGCAGCAAGCTGCGCGCCCGCAACCGCACCCACGCGGCGATGATTGCCCGCGAAGAGGGGCTTTGCTGAACCGCAGGGGCTGCGCCTCAGCCGTTCCCGGTTCCGTTTGACGGAAGGGCTGCAAACGCGCTGCCCATCCCAATTTTTGACAATAATAGCAGACACGTGAGGTCAGCAGACACCTTGGGATTTCCTGCGCGAAATTGACATCAAAAACTGGAAGTAAAATCTAATGCTATAAATCGAAATTGCATTCATTTCTTGGGTCTCTAGAGTAGGAAACTAAGTGTCAATTCGTTAACATGGTGGATTAAATGGCTGTCTTTGCCAAGGTTCGGAACCTTTCTACTGGTAAAATTACCAATATTAAGGCAAAGAAGTCAACGCTTGTCGTTAACTTAGATAAAGACCTGCGCGTTGAGTTCGTCGACAAGGCGACCGGCAAAACCCTCCTGCCGATCAGTGCCAAGCGGTCGGGTGACGACATCCTTCTCACATTTGATGACGGCGGCCAGCCTGTTGAGGTGAAAATCTCCGGCGCGTCGTGGGCGGGGCTGGACAGCGCCCCGCAGGGCGACCTGCCGCTTTCCAACCTGTTCCAGGGCGGCACGTTCGTGTTTTCGGGGCCTGCGCCCGAAGCGGCGGCGGCTGCGGGTTCGTCCGGTGGTGGTGCCTGGGTGCTTGGCGGCCTTGCTGTGGTTGGCGGCGGCGTTGCCGCTGCTGCCGGTGGCGGTTCGAAGAGCAGCAGCTCGTCGCCGTCGCAGCCCGCCACGCCGGCCCAGACGGCGCCGCCCGTCCTCGCGCTCGGCACCGGTGTGGCCAATGGCGCAACGGCAGCTGAGGCGGTAGCCCAGACGGGCGTGCTGACGATCACCGCTGCCAGCGGCGCGTCGGTGGCCGTGACCTTCACCAACGGCAGCCACACCGTCACCAAGAATCTGTCTGGCACGGGTGTTGCGCAGGCGGTTGTCCTGACGGCGGCTGACGTGACGGCGCTGGGCGATGGGCAGATTGCGGTTTCGGCCGTGGCAACCGGCAGCGGGCAAACCCAGTCTGCGCCGGCGGCGGTCAATTTCACCCTTGATACGGCGGCACCTGCTGTGCCTGTCGTCGCACTGGGTACCGGTGTGGCTGGCGGCGCTACGGCGGCGGAAGCGACGGCGGCGAGCGGCGTGGTGACGGTGAATGCCGAAGCCGGCAGCAGCGTTGCCGTGACCTTCACCAACGGCAACAACACGCTGACCAAGACGGTGACCGGCACGGGCGCGGCGCAGGCCGTGACACTGTCGTCGGCGGATCTGGTGGCCCTGGGCGACGGCGCGATCAGCGTGCGCGCGATCGCCACCGATGCGGCGGGCAACGCCAGCACGGCGGGCATCAGCAGCTTCGTGCTTGATACGGTGGCGCCGGTGGCGCCGATCTTCGCGCTGGGCACGGGTGTGGCCGGCGGCGCGACGGCGGCGGAAGCGACGGCGGCCAGCGGCGTGGTGACGGTGAATGCCGAAGCCGGCAGCAGCGTTGCTGTCACCTTCTCCGATGGCGCCCACAGTGTCACCAAGACGGTGACCGGTACCGGCGCCGTTCAGCCCGTCACCCTCACCGCCGCCGAACTGGCCACGCTGGCTGATGGCTCGATCTCGGTGCGCGCGATTGCCACCGATGCGGCCGGCAACGCCAGCGTGACCGCGACCTCGGCCTTCACGCTTGATACGGTTGCGCCGCTTGCGCCCGTCGTCGCGTTGGGCGCCGGTGTGGCCGGCGGTGCCACTGCGGCCGAAGCCACGGCAGCCGGCGGCGTTGTCACGGTGTCCGGCGAAGCCGGAAGCGCCATTGCGGTCACCTTCTCCGACGGCGCGCGCAGCGTCACCAAGACGGTGACCGGCACCGGCGCCGTTCAGGCGGTTGTGCTGGCGGCGTCCGAACTGGCCACGCTGGCCGATGGCCCCATTTCGGTGCGCGCCGTTGCGACCGATCCGGCGGGCAACGCCAGTGTCGCCGGCACGTCCAACTTCATCCTCGATACCGTGGCGCCGGTCGCGCCGCTGCTCACGCTGGGTGCGGGCGTTGCAAATGGTGCCACGGCTGCGGAGGCCACGGCTGCCGGCGGTGTCATCACGCTGGTCGGCGAAGCTGGCAGCACGATTGCGCTCGCCTTCACCAATGGTGGCAGCACCATCGTGCGCAACTTCGTGGCCACCGGCACGGCCCAGGCTGTCCTGCTGAGCAATCTTGATGTTGTCTCGCTCGGCAACGGCACCGTAAATGTGTCGGCAACGTCGACGGACCAGGCCGGCAACGTGAGCCTGGTCGGCGCCACGCAATTCGTCATTGATACGGTTGCGCCGTCGCCCGCGCAGATGATCCTGACGCCCGCCCTGCTTGGCGGCGCAACCGCCTCGGAACTGACGGCGGCAGGCAGTGCCGTCAAGGTGGTTGCCGAGCCCGGCGCGCTTGTCACGGTCAGGTTCACCGACGCGCAGAACAATGTCGTCACCAAGACGGTGACAGCCACCGGTGCTCTCCAGCCAGTCACGCTCACGGCGTCAGAGGCGGCGTCGCTGGTTGATGGCCAGGTCACGGTGGTTGCCGCCCTGACGGATGCCGCCGGCAATGCGGGCGGCAGCGCTTACACCAGCTTCACGCTGGACACTGTGGCACCCGGGGCGCCGGTGATCAGCGCCATCAGCCCTGACAGCGGCGTGGTGGGCGATGGTGTGACCAGCGCGACCTTGCTGACGCTGTCGGGCACGGCCGAAGCGAACAGCACGGTTGCAGTGTATGACGGCGCGACCCTGCTGGGCACCGCAACGGCCAATGCCGGTGGCACCTGGGCCTATGTTGACGCCCGGACTCTGGCTGGCGCGTCCACCCACAGCTACACGGCGACTGCGACGGATGCGGCCGGCAACACCGGCGCGGCATCGGCGGCCTATGCCGTGACAATCGACAATGCGGCGCCGGGTCGTCCGGCGCTGGCGCTGGGCACGGGTGTGGCCGGCGGTGCGACGGCGGCGGAAGCGACGGCGGCGAGCGGCGTGGTGACGGTGAATGCCGAAGCCGGCAGCAGCGTTGCGGTGACGTTCACCGACAGCCTGGGCCAGACGGCGACGAAGACGGTGACCGGTTCGGGTTCGGCGCAGGGTGTGACGCTGGCCGCGAGCGACCTGGGCGCTGGCGCGGGCCGGCTGGCCGATGGCCTGGTGACGGTGAGTGCGGTTGCGACCGATGCGGCCGGCAACAGCAGCAACGTGGGCAACATCAGCTTTGCGCTGGACACCGCTGCACCGGCAGCGCCGGTCGTGGCGCTGGGCACTGGCGTGGCCGATGGCGCGACGGCGGCGGAAGCCACGGCCGCGAGCGGCGTGGTGACGGTGAATGCCGAAGCCGGCAGCAGCGTTGCCGTGACCTTCGCCAACGTCAACAGCAGCAGCAGCGTGACGAAGACGTTCAGCGGCACCGGATCGCCGCAGGCCGTGGCGCTCTCGGCGGCTGACCTGACCAGCCTGGGTGACGGGCGCATCAGTGTCACGGCGGTGGCCACCGATGCGGCGGGCAATGTCGGCTCGACCGGCGCAGGCCCCATCTTCACGCTGGATACTGCAGCGCCGACGCTGGCGATCAACACGATCGCCGGCGACAACATCGTCAACGGCGGCGAGCGCGGCGCAGCCGTCATCATCTCGGGTGTGACCACGGGCGTGGAAAACGGCCAGGTGGTGACCGTTTCGCTGAACGGCAAAGCCTATAATGCCACGGTTTCGGGCAACGCGTGGAGCACCACCGTGTCGGCGGCCGATGTGGCGGCGCTTGCCGATGGCGGCAGCTATGCCGTGACGGCGAGCGTTGCGGATGCGGCCGGCAATGCGGCGGCCACGGCGGCGCAGCAGCTGCGGGTGGACGTGAGCGGGCCGAGCATCGCCATCGCGGCGGTTGCCGGCGACAATGTGATCAATGCCGCCGAACATGCGGGCACGGTGGTGATCGCGGGGACGACCACGGGCGTGGAGAACGGCCAGACCGTCACCATCACGCTGAACAACGTCACCTACACCGCGACCGTGAGCAACAACACGTGGAACTTGCCGATCGGGGCCGCAGTGATTTCGGGCCTGGCAGACGGCTCCTATCCGGTGACGGCGAGCGTGTTCGATGCCGCCGGTAACGTTGCCAGCGTGGCCAACCAGTTCATTCGGGTCGACGCCACGGCACCGTCTGCGCCGTCGATCAGCGGGATCAACCCGGACAGCGGCGCGGCCGGCGACCATCTCACCAACGCGACCTTGCTGACGGTTTCGGGCACGGCCGAAGCGAACAGCACGGTTGCGGTGTATGACGGTGCGACCCTGCTCGGCACGGTAAAGGCAAACGCCAGCGGCGTCTGGGCCTATGTTGACGCCCGGACTCTGTCCAACGCGTCGACCCACAGCTACACGGCGGTGGCAGCGGATGCGGCCGGCAACACCGGTTCGGCATCGGCGGCCTATGCCGTGACGATCGACACGGTGGCACCGACGCGCCCCGCGCTGGCGTTGGGCGCGGGCGTGGCCAATGGTGCGACGGCCGCCGAAGCGACGGCCGGCGCCGGTGTTGTGGCGGTGACCGCTGAGGCGGGCAGCAGCGTTGCGGTGACCTTCACCGACAGTCTGGGCCGCACGCTGACCAAGACCATTGCTTCGGCAACGGGCGGTGCGGATGCGGTGACGCTGGCCGCCAGCGACCTGGGCGCTGGCGCGGGCAAGCTGGCCGATGGCCTGGTGACAGTGAGTGCAGTTGCCACCGATGCGGCCGGCAACAGCAGCACTGTGGGCAACATCAGCTTTGCGCTCGACACCGCAGCGCCGGCAGCGCCGGTCGTGGTGCTGGGCACCGGCGTGGCCGATGGTGCGACGGCGGCGGAAGCCACGGCCGCCAGCGGCGTGGTGACGATGAAGGCCGAAGCCGGCAGCACCGTTGTGGTGACTTTCGCCAACGGCGCCAACGTCGTGACCAAGACCTTCGTCGGCACCGGATCGCCGCAGGCCGTGGGGCTCTCGGCGGGCCTGCTCACCAGCCTGGGCGACGGGACGATCAACGTCACTGCCGTCGCCACCGATGCGGCCGGCAACGTGAGCGCGGCCGGCACCAGCAGCTTCGTGCTCGATACCGGCGTGCCGACCGTGCCTGCCATCACTGCAGTGACGCCGGACAGCGGCACGGCAGGCGATCATGTCACCAACGCCACATCGTTGACGCTGGCGGGCACGGCGGAAGCGGGCAGCAATGTTGCGGTTTATGACGGCGGCGCGCTGATCGGCACTGCGACGGCCAACGGCAGCGGCGCTTGGACTTATGCCGACGCCCGGACCCTGCCGAACGGTTCGGCGCACAGCTATACGGTGACCGCAACGGATGCGGCCGGCAACACCAGTGTCGCCTCGCCGGCCTATGCGATGATGATCGACGCCGCTGCCCCGGTTCCCCCGGTTTTTGCGCTGGGTACGGGCGTTGCCGGCGGCGCGACGGCGGCCGAAGCGACGGCGGCTGGCGGCGTTGTGATGGTCACGGCGGAAGCTGGCAGCAGCGTTGCCGTGACGTTCACCAACGGCAGCAACACGGTCACCAAGACGGTGACTGGCACGGGCATCGCGCAGGCGGTGACCCTGACCGGCACGGATGTGGCCACCCTTGCCAACGGCACGATCAGTGTCTCGGCGGTGGCAACCGATGCGGCCGGCAATGCCAGCACGGCCGGCACCACCAGCTTCACGCTTGACACTTCGGCACCCGGGGCGCCGTCGATCACCGGCATCAGCCCGGACAGCGGCACGGTGGGCGATGGGCTGACCAACGCGACGTCGCTGACGCTGTCGGGCACGGCCGAGGCGAACAGCACGGTTGCGGTGTATGACGGTGCGACCCTGCTGGGCACTGCGACGGCCAACGCCAGCGGCGTCTGGGCCTATGTCGACACCCGGAGTCTGTCTGGCGCGTCGAGCCACAGCTACACGGCGACTGCGACGGATGCGGCCGGGAACACCGGTGCGGCATCGTCGGCCTATGCGGTGAGCATTGATACGGCAGCGCCGGGTCGTCCGGCGTTGGCGCTGGGCACGGGCGTGGCCGGCGGCGCGACGGCAACGGAAGCGACCGCAGCGAGCGGCGTGGTGACGGTGAATGCCGAAGCCGGCAGCAGCGTTGCCGTGACGTTCACCGACAGCCTGGGCCGGACGGTGACGAAGACGGTGACCGGTTCGGGTTCCGCGCAGGGTGTGACGCTGGCCGCGAGCGACCTGGGCGTTGGCGCGGGCAAGCTGGCCGATGGCGCGATCACTGTGAGTGCGGTGGCGACCGATGCTGCCGGCAACAGCAGCAACGTGGGCAACATCAGCTTCACGCTGGACACGGCGGCGCCGGGTGCGCCGACGCTGGCGCTGGGCACGGGCGTGGCCGGCGGCGCGACGGCAGCGGAAGCGACCGCGGCGAGCGGCGCGGTGACGGTGAATGCGGAAGCCGGCAGCAGCGTTGCCGTGACCTTCACCAACGGCAGCAACACGGTGACCAAGACGGTGACCGGCACTGGCGCGGCGCAGGCCGTGGCGCTGTCGGCGGCGGATCTGCTGACCCTGGGCGACGGCACGATCAGCGTGCGCGCGGTGGCCACCGATGTGGCCGGCAACGTCGGCAGCGCAGCCAACAGCAGCTTCGTGCTCGATACCGGCGTGCCGACCGTGGCGGTGGCCACGATCGCCGGTGACAATATCCTGAACGTGACTGAACATGGCGGATCGGTTGCGATCTCCGGCACGACGACGGGTGTGGAAGACGGCCAGCAGCTGACGGTGTCGCTGAACGGCCGCAGCTATGCCGCAACCGTGTCGGGCAACGCGTGGAGCACCACGGTGGCGGCCGCCGATGTTGCGGCGCTGGCCGATGGCACCAGCTATGCGGTGACGGCGAGCGTTTCGGACGCCGCAGGCAACGCGGCTTCCGCCAGCCAGTCGCTGGTGATTGACACGCGGCTTCCGACAGTGGCGATCACCTCGGGCGCGCTGACCAACAACACGCATCCTGTGGTTTCGGGCACGGCGGAATCCGGTGCGAGCATCAGACTTGTGATCGGCGGTGCGACCTACACGACGGTTGCGACCGGCGGGGTGTGGAGCGTTGACACCAACACCGCAACGCTGACGAGCGGGTCGCTGTCGCTGAACGCCAATGGTGCGAACACGGTCGTCGTGAGCGCGCGCGATGCGGCGGGCAATGTGATAACCTCAAGCCAGTCGCTGGTGGTGGATACGACCGCTCCGACGCTCTCGATCGGCACGATTGCGGTTGATGACGTGATCAACGCGGTTGAGCATGGTTCGGGCTTGGTGATTTCGGGCGCGACCAGTGCTGAGAATGGCCAGATTGTCTCGGTCACCCTCAATGGCCGCAGCTATGCCGGCGTGGCGAACAATGGCGCGTGGTCGGTTGCGGTGGGCGCAACTGATGTTGCCGCCCTCAGCAACGGCACCAGCTACACGGTGACCGCGAACGTTTCGGATGCGGCGGGCAATGCCGCCGGTCAGGCGAGCCACGGCATCAGCGTCGATATGGTTGCGCCTGCCTTGGCGATCACCTCTGGCGCCCTGACCAACAATCCGGCGCCGATCGTTTCGGGTACGGCTGAGGCCGGCGCAAGCCTGCGCGTGAGCGTGGCCGGCGCGACCTATGCGGCGACCGCTTCGGCGGGCGGCACCTGGAGCGTGAACACGGCGACTGCAACGCCGGCGAGCGGGACGCTGGTGCTGAACGCCAACGGTTCGAACGCGGTGAGCGTTGTGGCAGCCGATGCGGCGGGCAACACGGCTTCTGCCAACCAGTCGCTGGTGATCGACACCAACGCGCCGACCGTGGCCCGTGCTCAGGCGATCCTGGCTGCTGATACCAGCGGCACTGTCACCTTCACCAATGTGATCGATACGGCGGCGAACATTGCGGCGGCAGGCAGCGCGACCCTGGCCGCGCTTGCCGCACATGGCGCGACGATTTCGGCTTCGACGGCGGCCACGGCGGCGCAGGCTGCAGTGCTGTCGGGCATCGCGACGCCCGTGGTCTATACGGTGAGCGATACGGCAGCCGCCATCGCGGCGGCGACCTATGGTGCCGCCGGCCACCCCACCAGCGTGACCGCGACCGGCTATGCGACCGTTGCGCAGGCGCAGGCGGTTGTCACCATGGCGGGCAGCGGTTCATCGACCGTCGCCGCGATCCGCGACACGGCGGCAAATCTGTCCGCCCTGACCAACACGCAGATTGGCGCGCTGGCTGGCCATGTGGCCAGCGGCGGCACGATCACTGCCACCACCAACGCCACCGCCAGCCAGGGCGCCGCCCTGTCCGCCTTCAACACGCCGGTGGTGTACAGCGTGTCGGATACGGCCGCGAACCTGGCCCTGGCCAGCTTTGCCGCCACCAATCACCCGGTGAACATCACCGCGACAGGCACGACGAGCGCCGCCGGTGCCGTGGCGATCAATGCCCTGGGTGCGACCGGCACGCTCACGATTGATGGTGTGTCTGATACGGCCGCTGCGATTGCGGCCCAGATCACCGCAGCGGGCAATGGCTTCCTGGCCCACGTCGGCACCTTGGCGGCGACCGGCAATGCCTCGGTCTCGCAGCTGGCGCAGATCTCCAATGCGCTCAACACCGGAACGACCACAGTGGCCGCGGTCAGCGACACGGCTGCAGCGATTGCGACGGCCAACCGTGGCCAATTCAATATCGTGACCGGTTCGGTTACCGCCACCTCGGCGGCGACTGCCGCACAGGCTGGCGTGATTTCAACCTTTGGCCATGCGGTGGTTTACAACCTCACCGATACCGCCGCGAACATCGCCGCGACCGTTCTGGGTTCGGGCAGCCATCCGGTCAACATCACGGCCACGGGAGCCACGACTGTGGCCGGTGCGCAGGCGATCATTGCTGCCGGCGCAACCGGCACTGTGACGATCGGCAGTGTTGTGGATACGGCTGCGAACATCGCTGCGGCCAGCAGCGCGACCCTGGCCGCAATTGCGGCAGATGGCGCGACGATTTCGGCTTCGACGGCGGCCACGGCAGCGCAGGCTGCAGTGCTGTCGGCGATTCCGACGCCCGTGGTCTATACGGTGAGCGATACGGCAGCCGCCATCGCGGCAGCGACCTATGGTGCCGCCGGCCACCCCACCAGCGTGACTGCGACCGGCAATGCGACCGTTGCGCAGGCGCAGGCGGTTGTCACCATGGCGGGCAGCGGGTCTTCGACCGTCGCCGCGATCCGCGACACGGCGGCAAATCTGTCCGCCCTGACCAACACGCAGATTGGCGCGCTGGCTGGCCATGTGGCCAGCGGCGGCACGATCACTGCCACCACCAACGCCACCGCCAGCCAGGGCGCCGCCCTGTCCGCCTTCAACACGCCGGTGGTGTACAGCGTGTCGGATACGGCCGCGAACCTGGCCCTGGCCAGCTTTGCCGCCACCAATCACCCGGTGAACATCACCGCGACAGGCACGACGAGCGCCGCCGGTGCCGTGGCGATCAATGCCCTGGGTGCGACCGGCACGGTCACGATCGGTGGTGTTTCTGATACGGCCGCTGCAATTGCCGCCCAGATCACCGCATCGGGCAATGGTTTCCTCGTCAACGTCGGCACCCTTGCTGCGTCGGGTGTCGCCACGGCCGCGCAACTGGCGCAGATCGCCAGCGCCCCCAACAGCGGCGTGACCACGGTTGCGCAGGTGACGGACAGCGCCGCCGCAATTGCTTCGGCAAACAGCGCGCAGCTTGCCCTCGTCACCGGCGCGGTCACGGCAAATTCGCCGGCCACGGCGGCGCAGGTCGTGGCCTTTGCCGGCTTTGGCCATGCCATCACCTTCACTGCGGTGGCCGATTCCGCCGCGAATCTGCAGAGCGTGATCGGTTCGCTGTCGGGCAAGACCGTCGTCGCTTCTGGCGCTGCCACGGTTGCGCAGGCGACCGCCCTTGCCGGTGCTGGTGCGGCCAGCCTTGCCGTCGCGTCGATTGCCGACAGCGCCGCCAATCTGGTGGGCGCGTCCAACAGTGTTCTGAACACGGTCACCGGCACGGTCACTGCGGTGGATGCGGCCAATGCCGCCCAGGCCGCGACATTGGCTGGCTTCAACCATGCCGTGGTCTTCTCCGTCGCCGATACGGCGGCGAACCTGCTGGCCCAGGGTTCGACGGCCTATCTCGCATCGGCATCGGCCATCACGGTCAGCGGCACGACGACTGCGGCGCAGGCCAAAGCCATTCAGCAAATCAGCACCAATGGTGTGACGGCGCAGATCGCGCTGATCTCCGACACGGCGGCGAACATCGATGCGCAGCTGACGGGTTCCGCGCCGCATCTCAGCTTCACGGGTGTGAATGCGTTCAACATCGTTGGCGCTGCGACCGTCGCCGAAGCGGCTGACATTCTGCAGCTTGATCCGGCTGCGGTCATCCCGGCGATTTCGGACACGGCGGCACATCTTGCCGCTGCTGCCGCGTCAGGCCAGTTGGCCACGGTTGCTGGGCATCTGGCCGCCACCGGCAAGATCACCGCTTCGACTGTGGCCAATGCGACTGACGGGGCGACCCTGTCTGCCTCCAACATGCCGGTTGTGTTCAGCGTCAGCGACACGGCGGCGAACATCCACGCCGCCGGCTTCAGCATCACCAATCCTCCGGTCAACATCACCGCGACGGGCACCGCCAATGTGGCCGATGCCGGCGCGGTTGCGGCGGTGCAGGTTTCGGGCGTCACCACGATCGGCAATGTGTCCGACACGGCAGCCCATTTGGTTGCTGCTGGCAATAGTGTCCTTTCCGCGATTGCGGCTGATCTGGCGCAGGGCGCCGTGATTGCCGCCACCACCACGGCGACGGCCGGGCAGGCGGCAACGCTGTCGTCCTTCACCGTCCCAGTCGTTTACAATCTGAACGATACAGCTGCGGCGATTGCTTCGGCGATTGCGGCCGCTCCGTTTGGCACGACCAATCTGCCAGCCAATATCCTGGCCACCGGCAACACCACGGCCGCGGGCGCGGCTGCCATTGTGGCACTGGGTTCAACCGGCGTGGTTACGATCGGCGGTGTTTCCGACTTCACGGCTCGCATCCTGGCCCAGATCACCAGCTCGGGCAGCGATTTCCTGAGCTATGTCGGCAAGCTGGCGACGATGGACTCGGCTTCGGTGGCGCAGCTTGGTGTGATCGCGGCCGCCCCCAACCTTGGCACCACGACCGTCGCATCGGTGAGCGACACGTCGGCGCATATTGCGGCGGCGCCTGGTGCGCAGCTGATGCTGGTTGGCGGCGCGGTGACGACAAACGACGCGTCAACCGCAGCCGAGGTTCTGACCTTCCAGACCTTCAGCCACCCGGTCACCTTCGCGTCTGTCACCGATGGCTCGGCCGCTCTGCAGACTGTGGTGAATTATCTCGGGGGCAAGGCCGTTACGGCAACCGATACCTCGACAGTTGCCCAGGCAGCAGCAATCTACAACGCCAATCCGTCCAGCCTGTCGCTTGCCGGTATTGTTGACAGCGCATCGGCGCTGGTGGCTGCGGGCAGCACCCTGCTCGCGAACCTGGCAGCAGATCTGGCCCAAGGTGGAACCATTGCGGCATCTGGCACGGTCACTGCGGCGGAGGGGGCGACCCTGTCGTCCCTGTCGGCGAGCGCACATCTTGCCAATCCAATCATCTTCAGTGTGTCGGATTCGGCCGCGAATATTCTGAACCAGAGCTCACTCGGCTATCTGGGCGATGCCACGTCGATTGCCGTCACCGGCACGGCCAATGTCAACCAAGCAGCGAGGATTGAGGCTGCGGCCCACAGCGGGGTTAACCCCAGCTTTGTCCGCATTTCCGATACGGCGGCCGGCCTTGATGCGGCTCTGACCGGCCACCCGGCACTGAGCCTGGCAAATGCCGCGCAGCTCGACGTCACCACTGTGCCCACCGCGCAGCAGGCGCTGGACATTATCCAGGCCTATTCCGGCAGTGGCCAAAATGTCAGCTTCTCGGGCGTTACGGATACCCCCGCCGCACTGGCTGCCTTGTCGCGCACCAATCTGGCTTCCCTGGCCAGTCATCTGGCCAACGGCGGATCAATTTTGGCCACGCCCGCAGCCGATGTCACGCAGGGCGCCGCGCTGGCGAACTCTGGCACGGCGGTTATCTTCTCTGTCAGCGATTCGGCCGCGAACATTGCGGCGGCGGGTGACACGGTCCTGGCCGCCATCCACGCGGTCAATGTGCCGATCGTGATCACCGGCACAGCCAACGTGGTCGATGCCACGACCATCGCCGGCTTTGCGACGCCCGTCACAAACCTGGTGGTCAGCGATACCGCCGCCCATCTCGCTTCAGCCGGTGCGTCTGCACTGGCGGCGATTGAAGCCCATGGCGGAACCATTGCGGCGTCGGGCACGGTCACTGCGGCGCAGGGGGCAAACCTGTCGTCGCTGTCGGCGAGCGCACATCTTACCCACCCGATCGCATTCAGCGTTTCGGACACGGCTGCCCGCATTCTGGGCCAAAGCTCGCCCGGCTATCTGGCTGATGCCACCGCGATCACTGTCACCGGCACGGCCAATGCCAGCCAGGCGGCGAGGATCGAAGCTGCGGCCCACAGCGGGGTTCACCCCGGCTTCGCGACCATTTCCGACACTGCCGCCGCTCTTGCCGCCCAGATCACCGGCTCCCCGGCCCTGAGCATCCCTGCCGGGGCAACCTTGGTGGTGACCGATGTGCCCACCGTGCAGCAGGCGCAATATATCCTGTCGGCCTATCAGAATGCGACCTTCTCCGGCCTCACCGACACGGCGACCAACCTGACGTCGGTCCAGGGCAATTTCCTCGCCAATCTGGCAAGCCACATCACCGCTGGCGGCACCATTCATGCCACCGGTTCGGCAACGCTTGCCCAGGCCGCGACCATCTTTGGGGCCACTCCACCCCTGGCCACGACGGTGGATACGATTGCGGCATCCTCCACGGATCCGCTGCTCGGCGGCTTCCGGGTCCCGGCCTGGGGCACGCTGACAAATCTTACTGTGACGGCAGTGAGCGGAAGCCCGACGACGGTCAATCTGTCTGGGGTCCCCTACACCACCAACATCACCTACGATGCCAGCGGCACCAGGGGCGGCGATTTTGTTATTGTACCCGCGGCTCCAGCATCAGGCACGCCTGGTACTTTGGCGCTGACGGGCGGCGCTATCGATCTAACAACAATTGCACTGTCTGACAGCGTGAATGGCGCCAACACAGTACCGAGCAGTTTTTCGGGTACCATTACTGTTGGGACTGGTGACATCACTCTGGTCGTGGTCGGTAATGTTGATCTGTCTAATTTGACAATTAATCAGCCTCCGGCACATGCAGTCCCTGGGGTCATTTCCCTGCAGGCTCAGGCCGATGCCAATGGTAATTCGCATGTTACCCTGAGCACGGCTGAAACAGCATTGTTCAGCGCGATTGCTGGTGCGGCAGGCTCCACCCCAATCACCAACCTGACGATTGCCGGCGATCCTGCCGCTGGCGTTTCGACGGTTGATCTCAGCACCAGTACGCCGCAGCTGTCGGGCATCAATGTTCTGACCGCCGGCCTGAACGCCAGCATCACGATTGATCTGGGCAACAGCGGCACCAGCAGCATCGCCACCGCGACCAGCAACCAGAATGGCGTGGCCAGCGGTTCGTTCACGCCGGTGATCACCACGCTGGCAGGCGATCTTGATCTGCGTACCAACAGCTTCAGCCTCAACCTGAGCCAGGTTTCTGGCTTGCATGTGGTGAACGGTGTGCTGACCGATGGCGCAGGCCATCATGTCCTCCTGCCGTCTCCGCTGGCGGCGGGGCAGACGATCACGCTGACTGCGGCGCAGATGCAAGGCGGCGCGCTGAATGTGACCGGTGCTGCCGGTTCTGCGGTCGTCGTCACGGGCAGCGGTTCCAATCCGCTGTCGGGCGTCGATCTGTCGGGCATCACCGGCCTCAATAACCAAACTGGCCCAACCGTCTCGCTGTCGCTTTCGGGCAGCTCCAATCTGACCACCAGCAACCTGAACGGTCTGGACGGGATCTTGCTGAACGGCAACAACCTGACAGCGGGCGTGAACAATATCGCCGGCATCAGCATCGGCGGTGCGGGCAACATCACCATTTCCGGCACGGTTACCCAGGGCACCACGCCTGATCTGAGCGGCCTGGTGGTGGCATCGGGCAAGACCATCGATCTGACCGGGATCACCGGCACTGTGGTGCTGCCCAACACGGTGAACGCGGGTGAAACCCTGCTGGTCAATGGCAGCCAGTTCGATGGCACCGGCCAGACCATCGTCAACAACGGCACCTTGACGATCGCGGCCGACGGCAATTCCTCGGCACCGGATTTCGGGAACATCACCACCGCGTCCGGGGCGACCACGATCTACGAAATCAACACCAATTCCGGCAACGCGACCATTTCGTCTGCAGCCAATCTGAACGGCGTCACGGTTCAGGTTGACAGCCATCAAACGCTTGGAATCGACGTCAACGCGCTCAACGGGCAGACCATTGTCGCGGCCAGTGGCAGCACCGGTACCAACGTGAATGTGACAGGCACGGCAAACGGACCTGTGGACCTCACGCATCTGGGGTCCGGGCTGGGTACGATTGATCTGTACCATTTTGATCTGAACGGCCAGGCGCTGACCTTGCCGAGCACTGTGGCCTCTGGCCAGACCTTGATACTCAATCCGCGTGAGATGACCGGGCAGACCGTCGCGGTGAGCGGCAATCTGCAGGTCTTTGCTGGCAATCAGAATAACCCGCAGCCTGTTACGGCTTCGGGCATCGATCTCAGCAATGTCAGCACCAGTGGTGCGGGCACGGTCACTCTGTCTGTTGTCGGCAACACCGATCTGGCGAACAGCAATCTGGGCAGTGCCAGCGTCAGCATCGGCGGCACCACCGAACTGGCGAACATCGATTATGGCACGGCGGCGATCACCATCAATGGTCATGCCACGATCAGCGGTACCGTGACCGGTATTGCCAACGCGTCCTTCACGGTTGCCGGTTCCGGCACGCTCGCCGCCGCGATCACGGACGCCAGCGGCGTCAGCATTGGCGGTTCGGGTGCGGTGACCCTCAGCGGTACGCCGTCTGCCGCCGTTGATCTCACCCATATCACGGCGCCGGTGACCTGGAGCGTGCCGACCGGCACGGTGACGCTGCCCAATGGCAGCCACCTGGGCACGGCCGTCATTGCAGTCGCCACCGCGAATTCGTCTGCCAGCCAGAACATCCTGTCGGCCCAGGCGAGTGCGGTATCGGGCGTCACGGTCAACAATTCCGGGACGGACAGCATTCTGGGCCTGTTGAACCTGACCGGCACCTACACCAATGCCATCGATCTGAGCCATGTGTCGACCAACCTGTCGCTGGCCAATGCCAACATGAGCCGCGTGTCGGGTCTGGTTGGTTTCGGCGCGATGCCGATCCTGAGCAGCACCCAGATCCTGACTGTCACTGCGGACCAGCTGGCCTACAGCAAAGCCAACGGTGGTTCGGCTCTGACCGTGACCGGCATCGGCACAGTCAATGTCACCGGCACCCTAGACAACAATGGCGCGCTGGTGCTGGGCGCTGCGGGCACGCTTGACCTGTCGCATCTGGCCACAAGCGTCACGCCGACCTTTGGCGCCAACAACAGCGTGTCCCTGACCAAGGGTGACGTGCTGATCCTGAATGCCGTCAGCGCTAATGACGTGACGATTCTCACCAATGGCTCGGCTTCAACCGGGGCCTTGCCGGATGTCGTTCTGGTCGGCGCCTTGGGTGCCGCCAATATCGATCTTGCCAACCTGGGCCTTGGCACGGCGCCAACAGGCGGTGCGCCGGGTGTGACCGTTGATCTGAGCGGCATCACCGATCTGACCGGTTATGCCGGGCCGGCCAACACCTTTGGCGGCAGCGGCAATGGCACCATCACCGTGCCGGCGCTGGCCGCTGGCAATGTGCTGATCTTGTCGGCTGCCGAGGTCGCCGGCACGGCGCCGGTGCTGACTGGCATGGGCGGCACGCTGGATATCCGCGTCGCAAACGGCACGATTACGGCCAATACTGACCTGAGCCAGATCGCTGGCAGCATCGCGCTGGCCTTTATCGACAGCGCCGGTGCAGCGGTTGCCAACCCGACGATTTCGGGCGCGACCCTGACCCTCACCGCCGGACAGGTGACGGGCACGAGCTTCCACAGCGCCACCAACAACGGGGCCGATACCGGCACCGTGGCCGTGGTCTACAACAGCAATGGCCAGCTTGGCGGCACCATCAACCTTGGCAACATTGCCACCAACATTGATCTGACGGCGCTGGGCAATCTTTCGGTTGCCAATGGCACGCTGACCGATGGCAATGGCGGCACCATCACGCTGCCGACGCTGGACTCCACGCAAACCCTGTCGCTGACGTCAGACCAGATTCACAATGGTCTGCCCAGTTTCGGCACGTCGGCCGGCGCGACCCTGAATGTCACCAACGCCATCACGCAGGATCTTGATCTGTCGGCCCTGCCAGGCAGTTTCCATGTCACCTTCAACGCCGGCGCTGGAACCTCCATTGGTGCAGCCAACCTGACCATTCAGGCGGCGCAGCTTTCCGGCAACAGCGTCACCAGCGCTACGGCTGGCGGTCTCGACACGGGCACCATCGTGCTGGTCGACAACGGCAGCGGCGTTCTGGGCGGGGCGATTGATCTCACCCATGTCGTGGCCAACTTCGATTTCACCCAGCTCGCCGGGCTGAATGTGACATCTGGCGGCAAGCTTGCCGACAGCTCCGGTGCCATCACGCTGGCGACGTTGACCTCGGCACAGACCGTCGATCTGACCTATGTTCAGGCCAACAGCTTTACCAATACCGTGGATTTCGGCGCCGCAACCGCGGTCATCACGCTGATTTCCGGCAATCCGGCGGCTGATCTCACCCATGTTGCCGCCACCGGCGGCCAGGTGATCGCCAATGTCGAAACCGCGCAGACCTTCACGGGCGATTTCGGCACGGCTGCGGTGCGGATGCTGAATGCCGTCAAGCTGACGACGACGGCGGGGCGGATCACCGGCCGCTCCGTTTACGGCGTGCCTGCGGCCTCCTCGGGCACCCTTGTCGTGACCCGCGATGCGGGGAATGTGCTGGCGGAAAATCTGGCGCTCAACAATGTCCGCACGGCCATTGATGTCACCGCGCTTGCCGGCCTTTTGGCGGTCGATGCGGCCACGCGAACGCTCACTGATGGTACGCACAGCGTCACCTTTGGTGCGCTCGTCGCCAATCAGGCGCTCTATCTGACCGCCGATCAGGTCGTCGGCGCCAACAATGCCGCGCTGTCGCTGACCCACGCCAGCAATGTGTTGACCAGCAAGGTCGACATCATTGGCAATTTCACATCCGGCATGCCGGTCGATCTGCGCTACATCCAGTCGGGCATCATCATCTCGTTCGCGGACAGCGCGGCGGATGCCAACCCGGCGGTTCGCCTTGATGGCTCGACGCTGGCGATCAAGGCCGGCCAGATTGCCGGTCAGACGATCACCACCACTTCCTCGGGCGGCGCTGCCACCTCGACAATTGTCCTGTACGACAATGATTCCGGCTCTCTTGATCAGGCCGTCGATCTGACGCATGTCACTGCCAGCCTCGATCTGCGGAACCTTGTCGGTCTGCACACCGCGCATGTGGCGCAGGGCGCTGATCCGGTCGGCAGCCAGTTCTCCGACGGCACCGGCAGCCTCACGCTGGGCGCGCTGACGGCAACGCAGACGCTTATCGTGAATGCCGATCAGTTCGGCATCCTGAACAGCGGTGACAAGGCCGTGATCACCGGCGCTGCCGGCTCGATTGTCGCCATCGGTTCCGGCCCCGCCGGCGGCTTCACCCAGAATGCCGATATTTCCGGTATCGCCGACAGCGTGGCGACCCTGCTGCCCGGCACCGTGCTGGTTGACAGTGGCAAGACGCTGATCCTGAAGGCCTCCCAGGCCATTGACGGGACCGGCAACCAGGTGAGCAGCCATGTCTTCGGCAATCTGTCCCAGTCAGGCAACGGCACCATCGCGCTGGCCGACAATGGCAATGGCTATCTGTCCAGCCTCACCGACATCACCGCCGTCACCACCAACATCGATCTGACCCGGCTTGCCGGCCTTCAGGTCGACAGCCGCGCGAGCATCGGCAGCCTGACCGACGGCCACGGCCTCCTGCTGATCCCGTCGCTGGCGGCGGGCCAGAGCCTGACCGTGCTCGGCGAGCAGATGAAGGGTGCTGTCCTGGCGGGCACGACCCAGAATGCGGGTCTGCTGCTCAGCGGCGCCGGCACCCTGAACGTCACCGGCAACGTGGCGGCGGGGGCTGGCCTTGCGGTCAACCTGACGAACGTCGCCGCCTCTGTCGCGGTGCACGTCAGCGGCCTGTACAATGCCGAACTGCAGCTGACGGCAGCGCAGGTGAATGGCAACGCCATTTCCACGGGTGCCACCGGCAAGATCGTGGTGGAAAGCCTCAACGCCAGCCAGGGCCTCACCGCCTCGCAGCTCCACGGCTATCTGGCGGGCGCGCACCTGCCGGTCACCGGCGACGTGGTTGACACCGCGGCCAACCTGGCCAGTTCGATCAACGCCTATCCCGCCGATCTCCAGTCTGTTCTGACCTCGCGCGGCGCGAAGATCACCGCCACCACGCCGGCAACGGCGGCGCAGGCGGCGATTCTGGCCAATTCCGGCCTGCAGATCACCTATGCGATCGCCGACACCGCGACGGCCCTTGCCGGCTCGTCCGATACGGTGCTCAGCACCGGCACCAGTGTCACCGCGACCACCGCGGCGACGGTCGCCCAGGCTGTTGTCCTCAGCGGCTTTGCCAATTCGCATGTCGCCTATTCGGTGAATGACAGCGGCGCCAACATTGCCGCCTATGTCGATGCGCACCCATCCGACTTGGCGCTGATCAATGCGGCGCTGTCGGGCGCAACCGGCCTGGTGATCACCGGCGGGACGACCTTCGCGCAGGGGGCCAGTCTTTCGGGCCTGACGGCCGTGAGCAGCTTTGCCGAAACCGACACGGCGGCCCATTTCGCGGCGGCGCTGCAGGGCGGCAGCCTGGCGGCAGTCACCGCCAAGGCCGCCAGCCTGGTTGTCACCCCCGATGGCGGCAGCGCCGGGACGGCCACCCAGCTCAAGACAGGTGCCGTCACGTCGGGCAGCCAGACACTGTCCATCTCCGGCACCGCTGCGGGGCTGGCGGTTGGCATGACCGTCACCGGCCAGGGCCTTGTCGCCGGGACGACGATCACTGCCATCGCGCCAACGTCTGGCGGCCGCACCGCGATCACCCTGTCGCAGGCCGCCAACTATACGGCGGCCAGCGAAACCGTCAGCTTCGATGTGACCGGTCTCAGCGCGGCAACTGCCAAGAGTCTCGTCACGTCCAACCTGATCACCGGCAAATTTGTCGACATCCAGACGGTGACCACCACGGTCAGCGATCTGGAAGCGGCGCTTGGCACCAACGTGGCGTCGTTGGCCAACGGGGTGCGCGGGATCACGCTCACCGGCACGGTGGTGGGCGTCAACCGCGAAGTGGACACCTACGCAACGGCCAGCGCCCGCGCGGGCAACGTCTCGTTCGCCAACTTCTCCGACACGGCGGCCAACGTGCTGTCGGCGTGGACCTACATCATCAGCCGGGTCAACGGGTACATCACCGTCACCAGCGGGGCGACGGTGGACCAGGCGATCAATCTCGCCAACCTGTCGCGCTACACCGGCAAGCACATCCTGTTCTCGGTCTATGATACGGCCGCGAACATCGCCCATCTGGAATCCTACGACGGCAACAACGCGAACTGGTATCCTGACCTTGCCAACTTCGTGACCGGATCCTTCACGGTTTCCGACGCGATCAACGGCATCCAGGGCGCTGCCAATGCCAATAATGGCGCACGCATCGCGACGATGATGACCCGCTATCCGTCGGCGACGGTCAACTTCTCGGTTGTGGACAGCCTGACCAACATCCTTGGCAACTTCAACAACACGCTGTTGAACAAGGTCACCGGCAATGTCGTGGCGACCGGCACCATCACGGCCGCGCAGGCGGTGCAGTTGCTGGGCTTCACCAAGTCCTTCACCTATTCGATTTCCGACAGCATCGCGAACATCGAGGCGGCGCTGACGCAGACGAACGGCAACAAGACGTTCCTCAGCCATGCGACCAACATCACGGTGACCGATGCCGTGACCGTGGCGCAGGCCACGGACGTGACGTCGGGTGTGACCAACAGCGGCACCACCAGCTTTGCGGCCATGGCCGACACGGCGGCCCATGTGGCCGGCGCTTCCAATGCGCTGCTGGCGCATGTCGCCGGTGCGGTGACCGCCACTGCCAATGGCACCTCCGATCTGTCGCAGATCCAGGGCAATATCGATCTCACCAGCGTCACTGGCCTCGGGACGGATTCCAGCGGCAACATCCGCTTCTCCGCCACGTCGGACATTCAGGGCAAGCAGGCGACCACCACCACCTACACGGCCACCCTGCCGACCAGCATGGCCAGCGGGCGCACGCTCTATGTCACGGCGGCGGAAGTTGCCGGCACCAACGGCATCACGCTGGCTGGCACCGGTGCCACCCTGAATATCGCCAACGCCATCGCCAGGTCCACCAACCTGCTCGGCGTGGGTTCGGGCGTTGCCGTGACCTTCGTTGACGGCACCGAAACCGGAACCGGCATTGCCGCCATCGCGGCGGGCGCCAGCCTGATCGCCTACACCGATCAGGTCAGCGGCAAGAGCCTGACCGGGGCGACCAACGTGTCGAGCCAGTACGGCACGGTGGTGATCCACGGCCGGACGATGCAGAACGGCCACTTGGATGTGATTTCCGGCAGTGGCAACGCTATCGACATCACCCACATCACGGCCAACATCGATCTGTCCGCGCTCGACCTGGCGGTGAACAGCAACGGCGTGCTGGCCGATGCCAACGGCAACTATATCGCCAGTACCGGTAGCCATGGCGCGCTGGTGCTGCAGAACAACCAGTCGCTGACGCTCACACAGACCGAACTGCTCGGCGGGTATCAGCTGGCGGTTGGCGGGGCCGGGGCCATCGACATCAAGGGCGATATCTCCAACAACCTCGATCTGCGCTATCTCGCCACCAATCCGAACGTCACGCTGTCGTTCGCGGAAGCCGCCGACGCCCAGTACAACGAGGCTGGCAGCCGCGGCGTGGTGGATGTCACCGGGCAGGGCAGTGCAGTCACCCTCACGCTGACGCCGACCCAGGCGAACGGCCTGACGGTGAAGGGTTCGAACTCGACCATCCATCTGACACCGGGTGTCGCCGGCACCGGCCTGTCGGGCAGTGTCGATCTGGCGCGGATCGCCTCGACCATGCCGTTGAAATCAGCGGACTGGGCAAACAGCCTCGTCAAGCGCAGCACCAACGGCTCGATCACGGCAAATGCCGACGGCACGGTCACCATCATCGGCAGCAATATTGACGGTGATCAGGTCCATTACAGCTTCACGGCCACAAGCTACGGCATCTACACGTTCAATGCCGTCGCCCAGTCGAACAACTATGGCCAGAACACCTATCAATGGACGGGTTCCAGCTTTGGAACGGGAGCGATTGCCTACGCTCCGGATCGTCCCTACGACGGGATCGGGTTCTTTACGACTGGAAGCGGCTGGTATCCCAATCTGCGCGATGGAAACAGCTACGCCATCACAAATTTTGTGACGACGATGACGCCTGGTCAGACCTTCGACTTCTACATCAGCAACGCGAACTATCGCACTGCCGGTATCAACGGCAGCAAGACGACAGCCGACACGCTGACGCTGTCGGTTAATTCCAGCGGTTCGGGCGGCTTC
This sequence comes from Sphingomonadales bacterium, assembly GCA_037131365.1. Classification (GTDB taxonomy): domain Bacteria; phylum Pseudomonadota; class Alphaproteobacteria; order Sphingomonadales; family Sphingomonadaceae; genus Sandarakinorhabdus. The sequence goes on along the minus strand of JBAXRE010000007.1, from coordinate 35,594 downwards.
TCGGCCTATGGCGGCACGTCGCAAACCCTCACCGTCGATGTCGCCGGCTCCGGTTCGCGCACGGGCAGCAACGTCACCGATCTGACGACCGCCACCGATGCCGTGGCCTACACCTCGGTCGACAATTTCGCCTTGAGCAACTACGCGGTGCTGAAGATGCAGCCACTGCAGGCCACCAACAAGCAGATCGACTCTGCTGATGGGACCGGCTCCGTGCTCATTTCCGGGAATTTCGCCGGCCCCAATTACTATGATCTGACCACCATTTCGGTGCCGGTCAATTTCGACAACAACACCATTTATGCCAACACGGACGGCCATGTTTTCCTGAACAATGAACAGGTCAACGGCGTTTTCTCCAACGGCCAATACTGGATTTATATTTCCAACAAGATCGGTGACAACAATTCGATCGACCTGACCCAGCTTGGGAATGGCAACCGGAATTACTGGCACACCTTCTCGGGCGTGCCGACCGGCGGATCGCTTTCGACCGGTGACAACTTCATCCTGGGCAATGGCGCCAAGCTGATCCTGACGCCGGACCAGATCAATGGCTACGGGGTGACCAACGCCGCGAACGCGCAGGGCACGGTCTATATCGTGGGCAATATCAGCCAGGGTTATGGCCTGAACCTGTTGAACATCGATCGGTCGGTGACCATCAGCTTCCAGGACGGCGTGCAGAACGTGCTGGTCTCGCCAAACAACGGCCAGATCACCGAAGGCAGGCTGATCACGCGCACGGCCGATACGGTTGCTGCGGGTTCGATTGCGATGGGCGGCTCTGCGGCCCTCTACGTCAACGGCCGCTCGATCAGCGGCCAGACCATCACCGGCGATGGCACCAACACCGTCTATGTCTACAACACCCTGCCGGAAGTCGGGGATGCAGCGCCGAAGGCTGATTTCAGCAAGATCACGGCCAGCATCAATCTGGAGAACGTCAACTCGCAGAACACCGGCGGCAAGGCGCCGACAATCGCTGACCCGGACACGGCGAACTACAGCGGCTATGTCAATCTCTACATGCAGCTGCCGAGCGCGCCCAATGCCGACCAGCTGCTGACGCTGACCGGCTATGAAGCGAGCAACCTCCATCTGGAGTTTGGCGCTGGCCAGGTTCAGGTGCGCAACGTGCAGCAGCTGGTTGTCAACGGCGCCATCAGCGCGGATTTCACCAAGATCCACGCCAGCCAGGTGACCTTGCGGTTCGAAGGCGGCAACGCGCAGGATGGCAACGGCATCATCCGCTATTCGGGCAACTTCGGCGTTGATCAGCTGCTGATCGACCGGGGCACGCAGATCGTCACGGCCGGCAGCATTGTCAACGGCGTGATCATGGATGGCCATTATGGCGGCGGCGGTATCGGCATCCGCGGCATCACCGCCGATCTGGATCTGCTCAACACCACCCATGTTTCGACACTGTCGGTCGGCAGCATCAACAACTGGGTCGACATCTCGCTTGCCTATGCCGACGCCAACAGCGCCGATCTGCAGGGCAATGCGCTGACCTTCGACAATGCCACCGGCTATTTCAAGGACAGCGCTGGCCACAAGGTCCTGCTGCCGGCCTTCAATGGCCAGACGCTTGAAGTGACGATGGATCAGCTGAACGGCAATGCCGGTTCCAATTCGCTGATCAACCCCATTGCGGCCGATCGCGCGGCCGGCACCGGCGGTATCACCGGCAACGGCTATATCGTGATCGACGGCGCCATCACGCAGAATATCGATCTCACCAGCTGGAACAGCAACTTCAAGGTGCAGTTCAATTCGGCCAACACCTATTTCGCGACCTTCTATCGCGAACAGGGCAACTTCAGCCAGTTCAACGACACGATTGCCGCGGGCAAGACGCTGAAGCTGCGCGCCGATCAGACCTATGAAGGGTATCTGAGCGGCCAGGGCACGGTGACTGTCGCCGGCGCCTTCGACAGGTCGTGGGTCTATCTGGGTGCCGTGACGGCGAACATCGATCTGACCCAGCTTGGCGGCCCGGCCGGCAGCGTCCACGTCGATGGCTATGGTGACTATTACGACAGCACCATCGGCTGGATCGGCGGTCGCAGCTGGATCCACAACGCGGCCAACAACACCTGGGTTGTGATGAACTACAACCTGGCGGCTGGCCAAACGCTTAAGGTTCTCACCGACCAATTGTCGGGGCAAGCCGGCCTGAGCCTTGGCGGCAATACGCCAAGCGGCAACAATCCGTACGCCTCGATTGTGATGACGGGCGACTTCGATGCCAACACCTACCAGAACAGCCTGAACCTGACCAACATTGGTGCAAGTGTTGCCATCAAGCTGAACTACACCAATGGCAGCAGCCACCTGAATCTTGGCACATCGGGCACCCTGTATCTGCGCCTGGATCAGGCCCCGGGCATCACCGTCACCGGCACCGGTACGATCAACTTCTACAACGGCATGGGCAATCTGGGGTCCGGCCTGAACGCCGCCAACCACTTTGTTGACTTGTCGAGCGTCAGCGCCAACCTCAACCTGACGGGCGCCGGTGAACTGAACCTGCGCAGCTCGGTCCAGAACGGCTCGGTGCTGCAATACAGCGGCAACAGCAGCTATGTCGTGCTGCCGACGCTGGCCAATGGCCAGACCGTGAATCTGAACATGAGCCAGCTGCTTGGTGCCGGCAACAAGCTTGCGCTGAACGGTGTTGCGGGCAGCGCGATCGTGATCAACGGCAACCTGTCGTCCAACGTGCTCGATCTGACCGGGATCGACAGTCGGGTGGCTGTCCAGATCAACCCCGCTACCGTCAACAACAGGGTGACAAGCACGCTCACCATTGCCAACGGCACACTGACGATCAAGGCCGTCCACGCCACCGGTCTGTCGGTGCTCAGCCAGCAGCAGAATTCCACGCTCAACGGCAACCTGATCTTGCAGGGCCCGCTGGTGGCCGGCACCGATCTGTCCAGCATCGTTGCCAATATCGATCTGACCGCCATTTCCGGTCTGACGGTCAACAGCAACCACGAGCTTGCGGATGGTGTGGGCACGATCTCCGGCGCCAACTGGCTGCTGTTCGGGTATCAGGCGCTCACGCTGACGGCGGCTGCGCTCGGCGGCGGCAATGCCCTCGTGCTCGACGGCCTCTCGCACAGCGTGATCAACATCAAGGGCGACACCGCCAGCAGCATCGATCTCAGCCAGATCGGCGACGCTGTCAGCATCTCGTTTGCTGACAACGGCACCAACGCCATTGCCCTTTCCGGCAATGCCGTGCTGACGATGAAGGCCATTCAGGCCGCTGGTCAGACGATCACCGGCGCTGGTGCCGGCACCCTTGTGCTGGTCGACAATTCGCTTGCCGTGTTGGGCGGTGCTGTGAACCTGAGCCGCATCACCGCGGATATCGATCTCACCCGGCTCGTTGGGGTGACCTGGCGGGCCGCATCCAGCAAGTTCGGCGATACCAGTGGCACGATCACCCTGCCGTCGCTGATCTCCGGCCAGACCCTGTGGCTGACCACCGCGGAACTGACCGGTGCCACCCAGGCCTCGCGTCCGACGATTGCCGGCGCCTCGGGCAGCAGGCTCAACATCACGGGCGACGTCACCTCGGGCAATGTCGACATCAGCGGTGTCGACAGCGACATCGCCGTGCGCTTTGTCGATACCGCGGGTCAGTCGCGTTCCGTGCTGGTCTCGGCGGCGACGTTGACCGTCTCGGCCGGGCAGCTTGCCGGCGGTGTCAACTTCACCAGCGGCCGCGGTGCCAACAATGCCTTCACCGGCACCATCGCCGTGAAGACCAACGCCGGCGCCAACGGCCATCTGGCTTCGGCGCTGGACGTGTCCGGTGTTGCGGCCAACCTCGATCTCACCACCCTCACCAGCCTTGCCATCAACGGCCAGGGCATCCTGGTGGACCGTGTCGATCAAACCCACAGCTACAGCGTCACCCTGCCGTTGCTGACGGCCGGGCAGACCCTGTCGCTGACGGCTGATGTGCTGAAGACCGGCCAGATCGACCTCAGCACCTCCACCGGCGGCACGCTCAGTGTTGTCGGCAACCTCACTGGCGATGTCGATCTCAGCAATCTGGGCGACAATGTGGCGGTTGGGCTGGGTGCCACGGCCTCGATCAACGGCGCCTACACGCTGACGGCGAAATCCAAGGCGATCACCGGGCGGACGATCACCACGACGACCAACCAGCAGACCGGTGCCTATCTCGGCACGCTGGCAGTGGCCGATCTCAGCAACCACACGCTGGGTGGCAATCTGGATCTGACGCACATCGCCGCCAACCTTGATCTGACCCAGCTTGCCAACATCGTGGTCAATGCGCAGGGCGCGCTGGTGGAACAGGGGACCGGCAGCACGATCACCATCGGCAGCCTGAATGCGGCCCAAACGCTGAAGATCGCGGCCAATCTGCTCACCGGCAATGCCTTTGCCCTGACAGGCGCGACGGGCAGCACGCTCGATATCGAAGGCAATCTGACCCAGGCCGGCACCATCGATCTGACCCGCGTTGATGCCCATGTCACCATCGGCTTCAACGGCGGGACCGGCATCGATCTGTCCAACAGCGGCGCACTGCGGCTGAATTCGCCGCTGGCCAGCGGCATCACCGCCACCAGCAGCGACCATCAGGGCACTGTCCAGCTGGTTGGCGCGCTGGGTGGTACTGTCAATCTTGGCCATGTCACGGCCAATATTGATCTGACCGGCATTGCCGGGCTGACTTACGGCAGCTTCGGCTCCGGCCAGAATGCCGTGACGGCGTTCCACGATGCCACCGGCGCACTCAGCAACCTGTCGCTGGTGTCCGGCCAGGTGTTGACGATGACGGCTGCCGAACTGGCTGGCGCACCGGTTGTTGCCGGCACGGGCGGCAGGCTGGACATTGTCACGGCCACCGACATTTCGCAGAATACGAACCTCACCGGCGTGGCCGCTGGCATTGCGCTCAATTTCGTCAATGCAAACGCGCAAAGCTGGGGCACGATCCTCAATGCGCGACTGACGCTGACGGGCCAGCAGGCGACCAATGCGACCAGGTTCTCAACTTATGGCCTGACGGACAATGCCGGCCAAGTGTATGTGACCGGCACGCTGGCCCTGGCGTATGATGCGAACAGCGCGTTCACCGGTGCGGTTGATCTTTCGACCACGGCTTCGAACATCAATATTGATCTGACCGGCCTTGCCGGCCTGCAGGTCGATGCCGCTTCGCACAAGTTCGTCGATACCGCCGGGCACACCATCTCCCTGCCGTCGCTCGTCTATTGGCAGACCGTCTCCGTCTCGGCCGCGCAGCTGACCGGTGGGGCGCTGGCCTTCAACGGCGGCGTCTGGAGCGTCACGCACACCACCTTGTCGATCGCCGGCGATATCAGCGCCGCAACCGATCTTGGCCTGGTCAGCGATGACAGCCGGATCAAGTTCGTGAATGCCACGGAAAATGTGCTGGGTGCGACGCTGGCGATCAAGGCGCAGCACCTGGTGGGCCAGACGATCAATGGCATCAATGCCCAGAATGCCTACACCGGCACCGTCCAGGTTCTGGACATGTCGAGCGGCACTTTGGGCGGCGATCTTGACCTGACATCGGGTACGACTGTCACCGCCAATATCGATCTGACCAGGCTGTCCGGCCTGTCGGTGAATGGCTCCAACAACCTGGCCGACAGTTCGGGCCAGATCCTGTTGCCGGCACTGGGCAGCAACCAGCTGGTCGCCGTGGGCATCGGGCAGTTGGCCGGTCAATTGCATCTGGCCGCTGCACAGGGCGCGACGGGCGCCATGCTCGATATCCATGACTCGGTGAGCCCATCGGGGATCACCGTCGACATCAGCGCGTTGGACAGTGCCATCGGCGTCGAGTTCAACGGCAGCAGCACCGGCACCCTTGCCCTGCTGAACGGCAACACGCTGGCCGTGAATGCCCGCCAGGCCAATGGCCTGCGGGTGAGTTCGGACCCATCGGGCCAGAAGTCCGGTACGGTTCGCCTGCTCAACGGGTCGTTGTCTGCCACCGGTACCGATCTGAGCCGCATCACCGCCAACATCGATCTGACCGCACTTTCGGTTCGGGGCGGCGGCAATTGGTATATTCTTTACGATGCCAGCGGCGGCTACATCAGTCAGTTGTCGCTGGTTTCCGGCCAGACGCTGTTTGTGACCAGCGCCGAAGTTGGCCCGACGCCCGGCATTTCGGGTGGCATGGGTGTCAGCGGTGTTGGCACTGTCGATATCACCGGCGATATCACGGTGGCGACGGACCTTCAGAGCATGGGCAACAACGCGATCGTCATCCACGGCGCGCTGGGCAACACCACGCTGACCATGCGCGGCGCGCAGGCGACGGGCATCAACCTGCAGGCCTTGACACCGGGCCAGGGCACGGTCGCCCTGACCGGCACGTTGTCCGCCAACGCTGATATCCGCGGGATCGTGACCAATCTCGATGTGACCGGGATGGTTGGCCTGACGGCCCTTGCCGACAACGAGCTGATCGACGGCAATGGCCATCATTTCTATCTGGGCTTCATGCGTGATCCCACCCAGACCGTGCGCCTCACCGCTTCGCAGGCGGATGGTTTGAGGTTGTTCGGTCAGACGAACGGGGGCGGCCATGCCGGCACGTTCGGCACGCTGATCCTGGCCGATGCGAATGGCCACTCGCTGAATGCCAATGCCAGCCTGACGCTGATCGAAACCAACATCGATCTCACCCAGCTCAGCAGCATTGCGGTGAGCAACACCAGGTTGACCGACACGCAAACCAACTTCGCGCTGTCGTTGCCGGCGCTGGGCACCAACCAGCACCTGATCGTGACGACAACCCAGCTGCAAGGCGGGGCGTTGGCGCTTGGCCTGTCGCAAACGGCGACCGGCGGCAGCCAACTGGTCATCGCCGGCGACGTGGCCAACAATCAGAGCGTCGATCTGACCCATGTTGACAACGGCATCGGCATTGCCTTCGCGAACAACACCGCCTCTGCGACGGTGCGGATCGACGGCAGTCTGACGCTGTTTTCAACACAGGCCAGTCAGCTGGCCCTCGGCGGCTCCGGCTCGGTGAATGTCACGCTGCCCACCAGCGCGACGCCGGCGGCGTTTGACCTGAGCAACGTCGCGACCACGCACACCTCGGTCAACGTCAACAACTCTGCGACCTTCGACAGCCAGACGCACCTTGGCGGGTCGAATGTGGAGGTTGCCGTGACCGGCGTCGGCGGTGTCAAGACGCTGACCACGGATGCTGCGGTTGTCTCGGGCCACCGTGTCTGGGGCGGCGGCGCGCTGACGCTGACGGGCAATGCGGACAATCTGGTCCTCAACAATATCACCGTCTACAAGCTCGACGTGACCCAGGTTGTTGCCGGCGCCAATGACAATGGCATGGTTGGTGCCCAGAGCATCTTCCAGCCCGTGTCGGGACAGGGCTATGCCAAGGCCACTGTTGCTTATGGTCAGGAATTCACGCTGACCGCCGCGCAACTGTCGGGCAACGCCATTGTCAGCACCGGCGGGCAATATGGTGGCTACGCACTGGTGGTGGATGCCCATACGGGCAGCCGCTATGACTTCAGCCATCAGCAAGCCTTCACCGGCAGCGATGTCGTTTCGCTGACCTTCGCTGATGCCGGGGCTCTCGACTCGGGCACCACCGGTCTCAGCAACTTCAATGTTGTGAACCTGGCAACGGGCCGCACCACCCTTACGGCGCTGCAGGCTGACAACGCCATCTGGGGCGGCACTGGCGGCGTCGCCGTCAGCCATGATATTGGAGATGCGGCCCAGCACAACCTGAACGGCACCGCCTATGCTGACATCTTCGCCGGCTATGGCGGCAACGATCAGGTCGATATCTCACAGGATACGGCGGTCACCGATACGCTGGTCTTCTCTGGCCAGGCGCATGACTTCGAAGTCACCGGCTTCACAGTGACCAACAACGTTGGTACCGCGAACAATCCTGTCTATGACGACACCGGAGGCGACAACCTCTATTTCCATAATATCAATGGAAGCAATTACTTCGGTTTTGCGCATCTTGATCTGGCCAATCTGCCGGCCAAGTCGGGCAGCATCTATCCGGCCATCAACGACCACCAGGTGCTGGTGATCGACAACTTCGCCGCCGCCGATGCGCGGTCGGTGCAGGTGATGTTCAACTCGGCATTGTTCCACCTCAATGATCGTCTCGTCACCGGCCGCGCCCATGACGAAATCCTGATCATCAACGACGGCAACAGCAATGCCAACATCTGGAACTGGGTCGATACGTCTGGCGACCACAAGGTCCAGCAATCGGAGCTGAAGTTGTTGGGCACGCTGCACGGCCTCACGATCGACGATGGTTCGGGCATTCTGGGCGCCAACGACATGAGCCGCCTGCAGTCCTCGCACATCATCGGCTGATCTATCGCGGTCGGTTCTGTTCCCCGCCGTCCTGCTGCAGGCAGGGCGGCGGGGGCCAGGGGTGCTGACACAAGGTCATGATCAACTTCCAGAATTTCACCACCGATTATGATGGCGTCGAAGACCGGATCCGCTTGTCAGGGCGCGATGCGGCGGGGGCGCTGGCCACGGTGTGGCTCAACCTGCGCATGGCGAACCTGCTGGTGCCGATCCTGGTCAATTGGCTGGAAACACGGGCGGTGCCCGCCGGCCCCGCACACGCGGATGTGCAGAAATTCCAGCAGGATGCGGCCATAAGCCTGCAACAGGCGGCCCCAACCCCGCCGGTGCCGCCCTTGCCGGGCACGCTGGCCGTCAGCATCGACTATCATTTTCTGGCGCAGGGGATCCGCCTGACGTTCAAGGATCAGGCCGGCGCGGTCATGGCCGTTGTCGATCTGCCGGAACTGGTGCTGCGGCAGTGGCTGACCATCTTGTATCAGCAGCATCTCAGGGCCGGCTGGCCCGTCGGGGCGTTCCCGGCATGGGTGATGGTCGATCCCGCCGCCCCCGCTGTTCTGCACTAGCCCACTGCCAGAATGCCGAAATTATAGAACCAAAAACGGTTATAATATGGTCCAGTATGCGCCTATCGATGTCGAATCCAAGCCGCTATAGTTTTTGTCGATAATTCCTCAACGTGCAGTAATGGGATTGTAATAATCGTGCAATCGTCAGCGGAATTGGACGAAGCTCAAAGTATTTCCTTGAGGAATTCTGCTCAGATTGTCGATATGACGTCTTTGTTGCAGCGTTTTGAAAAAAATTTCAATGTCAGGGTGTTCTCGCGAGAGTTCGAGATCATTTTCTCTTTGTTTCGAAATGGCGCCATGTCTGCTGGTGAATTGGTTGCTGATGTCAGCGCATCGCAAGCGGCATGTTATATAATTTCCAAGAACATGGTCGATCGTGGCATGGTTGTTGTGAAAAAAGGCGAGTCCGACCGTAGGCAAGTCATTTATGAACTTGATCCGAAAGTGAAAGAAGCACTCGAATTCCTTGCCTTGATCCAAAGCTATTACATTCGGAAATTTCCAGGATGAAGCGCGCTTTCGGTATTGTGCTGTTGGCGTACGCGGCGCTGGGGGAAAATAGTCTCCTCGCGCAATCGCTGACAGACCCGGCGCCGCCCGCAAAGGCCGCGCAATCGCCGGTCCTGCCGGCGCCCGTGCTGGCGTTCGTGGTGCCGGGCGATGTCGATCCCTTTGGCGAAGAACTGGCAAATTATCTGCGCCAGGTGGAGGAGCGGAACCCCAGCATCGCGTCTGCCCGCATCGAAGCGGAAGCGGCTGGTGTCGATGTCCGTTCGGCAAAGTGGCAGCGGGCACCGAATGTTGCGCTGGAAGGGGCCTATTACGGCGTTCAGGGCCGCGCGCCGAACAATGTGACACCGCGGGCGACGGTCGACATGCCGATCTGGTCCGCCGGGCGCATTTCCGGCGTCATCCAGCGGGCAAGCGCCTTGCGGGACGCTGCCGCGGCCGGGCTCCAGGAAGTCCGCCAGGAGCTGACGCTTCAGGCGATCGAGCAATATTTCGAATACAAGCGGCTTTCGGCCCGCATCGACACGATCGATCAGGAGCTGGTCGATCTGCAGGCGATGCAGGACGCCATGGAACGGCGCACCCAGCAGGGCGTAAGCGCGAATTCGGATCTGGCGCTGGCACGCACACGCACCTTGCAGGTGCGCATGATGCGCGATGCATTCTACTGGCAGCGGCAAAGCAGCCTGCAGCGCCTGCGCGAATATGCCGTCGATCCCACATTCACGGTATCGGCCGGCGGCCTGTCGCCCGCGCTGGTGCTGCGCGGCGAGCTGGAGGACATGATCCAGACGGCCTCCGCGCGCGATCCGCGCCGTCGCCGCATTGAAGCAGAGGCTGTGGCGGCCCAGGCGTCTGCCCGCACTGCGGCCGCCGCCCGCTTTCCGGCTTTGAATGTGCAATATAGTTATGATGACATCTACCGCCACCGCCTTGGCCTGGCGCTGAAGGTTCAGGGCACCGGCCTTGCGGAATTTTCGGCGGCGCGGGCGGCACGCTTGCGGGAAGATGCCGCGCACGAACGCACCGATGCCGTTTCCAATGATCTGCGCACGGCGATCATCAATGATTATGTGAATTATGCGTCGGCGCGGGCGCGGCTGGATGTGGCTGTCAACAGCAGCACCAGTTCAGAGGATGTCAAAGCCTCATACATGCGGCAGTTCGCAGCCGGAAAACGCAGCTGGTTCGATGTGATGAATGCGGCCCGGGAAGCCATGACCGCGCGGCTTGATGCCATCGATCTTCGTTATGGCGCCGGCATCGCACAGCTGCGCCTGCTTGTTCGCCTTGGCGCGACGCCAAAACAGTAAAGGTCGTCATTACCCGTGTTGCCCATTCTTCAGCTTATCGCCGCTCTGGCGCGTCGCCGGCAGGTCCAGCTGGCCCCAAATTGGCAGAGTGCCGTCGATATCGATATTGCGATCGATGACGACGCTGCCCTGGATCGTGTCTGCGCCCTGCTGGGGTGGGAAGCGCCCGGCTATGTGTCGCGCAAGCCCAAGGGCAATGCCTTCCCGATGCTGGTGTTTCTGCCGGATTCGGGCTGGGCCCTGGCGGAACAATGGCTCAGCAAGGATGTGATCCGCGTCGCGTCTGCCAATGGCATGGTGGAGTGCCAGTGGACGCCGGAGCTCATCATGGCGGAGGTTCACTTCCCCGACGTGCCGCAAGCCGATGGCGAGCTGAGCGCCCTGGGCATCTTCACGCGCGCCATCCTGCGGCGCAAGCGCATGATCGTGGACGCCACGTTGGGCACGGTGGTGATCAACGTGCTGGCGCTCGCCACCTCCCTCTATTCCATGCAGGTGTACGATCGGGTCATTCCGCGCTCCAGCTTTTCCACCCTCTATGTCCTGTCGGCGGGGATGCTGGCAGCGCTGATCTTCGATTTCCTCATCCGCAATGTTCGCGCCAACGTGGTCGACAATGAATCTGCGGAAATCGATGCCGAGGTGTCGGAATTTTTCTTCGCGCGGATGCAGTCCGTTCGCCTTGATGCCCGCCCCCCCGGCATTGGCACGATGGCAGCACAGCTGCGGGGGCTGGAGCAGGTGCGCTCCATCATGGCATCGGCATCGTTCTTTCTGCTGGCGGATTTGCCGTTCACCCTGATCTTCATTGCCGTGGTCTGGCTGATCGGCGGCAGTGTCGTGATCGTGCCGCTCATCACATTCTCCCTGGCGCTGGTACTGGCCTTCCTGTTCTCGCAGCTGATCCGTCAGGACACCGCGAAGGCCCAGGTGTCGGGCAACCGCAAGAACGGCCTGCTGGTCGAAGCGCTGGGATCGGCCGAAACCATCAAGGCCAATCTGGGGAGCTGGCACACGCTGGCCGCCTGGAACGCCCTGGTCGAAAAGGTGCACCACCATGATGAGCGTGTGCGCCGCTGGTCGACAACGGCCGGTTCGACGTTCAACTTTCTCCAGCAGATTGCCTATATGGGCATCATCATTGTCGGCGCCTTCGAGGTGGCGGATCACCAGCTCACGATGGGCGGCCTGATTGCCTGCACGATCATTGGTGGGCGCATCAACGGGCCACTGATCGCGGCCCTGCCGAATTTCATCGTGCAGTGGGGATATGCGAAATCCTCCTTGAAGGCGCTGGATGCCTTGCTGAAGTTGCCCACCGACCGGCGGGACGACCAGACGCTGCTGCGGCTGCCCGAGATCCGTTCCGGCCTCAAGCTGGAAGGCGTCGGGTTTGAATATCCGGGCGCGCGCGCCGGGCTCGAAATCGCCGGCCTGTTCATTGCGCGCGGGGAGAAGGTTGGCATTGTGGGCGCCGTTGGCTCCGGCAAATCAACCCTGATCAAGCTGCTCGCCGGCCTTTATGCCCCGCAGCGGGGCCATGTCACGGTCGACGGCCTTGAAATGGCGCAGGTGGCTGAGAACGACCTGCACCAGCGCATTGCCTATCTGCCGCAGGATTACCACCTGCTGAGCGGCACCTTGCGGGACAATCTGTCGATCGGCATCGCCAACCCTTCCGATGAACGGCTGATCGAGGTGATTGGCCAGACCGGGCTGGAAGCGCTGGTGCGCCAGCACCCGATGGGCCTTGATCTGCCCATCGCGGAAGGCGGTATCGGGCTGTCGGGAGGCCAGCGCGCTCTGGTGGGCCTGACCCGGACATTGCTGACCGATGCTGATGTGCTGCTGCTGGACGAAGCCACGGCGAACCTGGATCAGGAAAGTGAAGCGGCTGTTCTGCGCCAGATCTTCACCAACCATGCCAAATCCACCATCGTGATGATCACGCACAAGCCGCAGCTGCTGCAACTGGTTGACCGGCTGATCGTGGTGCTTGGCGGACGCATCGTCCTTGATGGCAAGACCGAAGATGTGTTGTCGCAGTTGCGGCCCCGGCAGCAACGCCCAAGCACCTCGCCCATCGAAAAAATCGAAGACAAGCCTTCAAATTGATCCTCATGCGGAACAATGCGCCAATGACCAAGATGATCACAGTACGGCAGGCTGCAAAGTCCCGTAACGCTGAGAAGGCTCGCAACCGGTCGAGTGTCGTTTTATTGTCAACCCTTTCGGCGTTGGTTGCCGCATCGGTTTGGGCTTACAATGCGGAAATCGATCAGATCAGCCGGGCCTCCGGACAGATCATCCCGGCTGGCCGTGTGCAGGTCGTGCAGTCGCCCGACAGCGGTCAGATCGAGCGCATTGCCGTGCGCGAAGGTGATCGGGTGCGACAGGGGCAATTGCTGTTCGCGCTCGACGATGTCCGCTCGCGCGCCGCGGTTGATGAAGGTCGTGCCAAGGTTGCCGCCTTCGAGGCGCAGCTGGCCCGCATTGAAGCGGAACTGTTTGACAAGCCGCTGGTGTTCCCCCCGCACCTCGCGGCCTTCCCCGATCTGACGTCCAGCCAGCGCGCGCTTTATGCGCAGCGCCGTTTCGCCATCCGCCAGCAGGCCGAAGCGCTGGGCAACATGCGCGACCTGGCCCAGCGCGAACTGGAAATGAACCGGCCGCTGTTGGCGTCGGGTGATGTCAGCCGGTCCGAAGTGATGCGGCTGGAGCGCCAGGTTGTCGATATCGAGGCGCAGCTGGCAAACACGCGCAACAAATATCTGCAGGATCTGCAGACCGAATATGCCAAGGTGAGCGAGGACGTCGTCACGGCGCGAGAAGTCCTGAAGCAGCGCCAGTCAACGCTCAAGGACACAAGGATCCTGGCGCCGTCCGACGGCCTGATCAAGAATGTGCGCTTCACCACACCGGGCGGCGTGCTGCGACCGGGCGATGAGATGCTGCAGGTCGTCCCCACGGCCGACGAACTGATTGTCGAAGCCAAGGTTTCGCCGGCGGATATTGCCCGGGTGCAGATCGGGCAGAATGCTGCCGTCAAATTCGAGGCTTATGATTCCAGCATTTACGGCGATGCTGAAGGAAAGGTGACGTACATCAGCCCGGATACGCTGACGGAGCAGGGCTCTGCCGGCGCCGAGCGCAGCTATTATCGGGTGCACGTGCGGGTGGATCTGTCATCGATGAAGCCGAAAAATGGTGTCGAGGTGAAATTGCAGCCAGGCATGACGGCAACGATCGAGATCAAGACCGGCAGCAATACGGTGCTGAAATATCTGATGAAACCGATCGTGAAGACGATATCGGAATCATTCGGGGAGCCCTGAGATCCGGATGCTTGCGGCGGTTGCTGAGGGCGTTGCCGCGATTTGGCGGCACCGCGCACTGCGGGGCCGGGAAAGATCAGCACGCACCCGCGCCGAGCGGGTGATGCGAAGGCGCATGTTCCGCCGCCGGGGTGACCGTTTCTGACCGCCGAAACAACCGAAAGTGGTTGAGATATGACGTTGCTGCAAGCTTTCGCGCGTCTAAAATTTGAACAGATTTTGCGTCGTGGGGTAGCCAAGAATTATGAAACCGAAGACGCGCACGAATTTACAATATCTGCTCCTGTCAGGTCTCGCGCTCGGACTGACGTCCTGCGTTGGTTCGCCGGCCATGCAGCCGGACCAGTCGATCTTCACCATCGACAACAATTACCAGCGCTTTGCCTATGAGCTGCCGATCGAGGAAACGTTCCGGCGGACCGTGAGCGTGTTCCACGATTCGGGTTACAGGCTCGACGTGGCCGATCGGGCCACCGGCCAGATCAGCGGCCGGCGCGGCCCGACCGGCGACAAGGGGCTTTCCGCCATTGCCGACCTGAAGGTCTATGCCGTCGTCCTGCCGCGTGGGCGCGGCAGCGAGCTTGGCCTGAAGATCGTGCAGGTGATGAAGAGCGGCCCGCTGAACAGTTCCAAGGCGGAAATCACCGTGAACGACAAGCAATTATATCAGTTCACCTTCCAGCGGATCGCCAACCTGGAAACCGAATAAGGTCGGCAGTCGCCCGGTGCGCGCTGGCAGGCGGCGCTGCAATTTCAAGGGCCTCGCCAACCGGCTGACAGCCACAGCGGGCTCATTCAGGGCCCCCGACCGGGGGCCCTGGATGGGACGGGCCGGCGGCCCGGGGGGCAGTGCCCCCCCCCCAACGCACTGCCACGCCGCCGCCGAAAAGCCGCTTGTGTTCCGCGCATTTGGCGGCAATGCCAAGGCAGGCAAGGGGGATGCGGACATGCCGGATTTGCGCGATCTTTTTCAGACTGACGTTGGCCGCCAGACGCTGGCCACCCGTTGTGCACGCCGCGCGGGCCCGGCGAAATGAGGCGCCTGCTGTTGGCGGCCGTGCCGCTGCTGTGGTCGGCGATGGCGGTGGCGGCCCCCGGTGATTGGGTGAAGGCGGTGATCCCGGTCGCTGCGCCCCCCGCGATCCCGGCCGCCGACATTCCGATCACCCTGCCCGGTGGCAGCCGGGAAGGGGAGGGTTGGGCGCAGCAGACGCCCGACCAGCGGCTGCTCTACAATGTCGGCACGCCGCAATTGCTGGCCTGGCCCAGCCATCTGCCCAAGGACAGGGCGGCGCCGGCCGTGCTGCTGGTGCCGGGCGGCGGCTTCCAGTTTCTGGCCATGGACAATGAAGGCTTTGATGTGGCGCGCCGGCTCGATGCCGCCGGCCTGCGGGTGTTCATCGTCAAATATCGCACGCTGCCGATTGCCGGCGGCTTTGCTGGCTTCAAGCAGGCGATCACCGATCTGTTCCTGAACGGCAAGCCGGTCAGCCGGGAAAGCGTGCCGCTGGCGGTGGCCGACACGCAGGCGGCGGTGCGGCTGGTGCGGGCTCAGGCAGCGCAGTGGCATGTGCGGCCCGATCGGATCGGCGTTCTCGGCTTTTCGGCCGGTGCCATTGCCGTGCTGGCGGCGTTGCAGGCCGATGCGCCGGGCGCGCGGCCGGATTTTGCCGGGTTGGTCTATGGGCCGACAGCCGGCGGCATGGTGCCGCCGAACGCCCCGCCGCTGTTCGCGGCGATCGCTGCCGATGATCGCTTCTTCAAGAGCCAGGATCTCAGCCTGATCCATGCGTGGCGAAGTGCCGGCGCCTCGGTGGAACTGCATCTGTACAGCGGCGGCGGCCACGGCTTTGCCTCGCAGCCCACTGGCACCACCAGCGACGCCTGGTGTGATCAATATCTGCTGTGGCTGAAGGCCGGCAAGATCCTGCCCTAGTCGCGCGCTGCCGGCGCTGCCTCCCATTCGCGCGCCACGGCCGCGACTGGCTCTTCCCAACGAGAATGGCGGCGGCCGCCGGGGCCGCCGCCATCCCTGGTTCAGCGTGGCTGCGATCAGAACGCGATGTTCAGGCTCGCCCGGGCGCTGTGGTCGTTGTTCAGATCGCCGATCAGGCCGGAGTAATCCAGGCCCAGGCGCACCCGGTCGGTGACCCTGGCGCTGGCGCCAACCTGCAGCAGCAGGGCGTCCGGATCGATCGCCACCGAACGGATGTTGCCGAACTGGCCAACGGCGGGGATGCCGAGGAAGGTGTTGGCATCGCGGCCACCCGACGTGCGCTGCCAGGCGGCGCTGGCATGCAGGTTGATCTTGCCGCCCTTCACCGCCGTCGCCACGCGCAGACCAGCGTTGAAGATGTTGATGTCGTGGGTCTGCTTCGGTGCAGCCAGCGCGGCGACGCCGCCGGTTTCAGCCAGGGCGTTCATTTCGGCCGTGACATAGCTGTTGCGCACGAACGGTTCCACCCGGAGCGTCTCGCTCTTGGCCAGATCATAGGCCAGTTCCGCGAACACCTGGTAGGTGGTGCCGGTGGTGCGGCCCGCCAGCGTCTGCGAGAAGCTGGGCAGGGTGATGGCGCGGTTGCCGCTGGTGCGGGCGCTGGCCAGGCTGAAACCGGCATTGATGGCGAAGCCGGCATCCGGCTGGCGCCAGCCGGCATAGACTGCGCCGCCCACCGTTTCGACCGTGCTGGTGCCGCCCAGCTGGCTGAACGTCACGTCAGTGGTGGTATAGCTGAACAGGCCGCCCAGCTTCACATTGTCCTTGGCCCAATCGAAGCCGGTCAGCAGGGCGATTTGCTGGGTGTCAAAGCCCGTGGCAGCGCCGCTGGCCTTGGCGCTGCCCCACGTACCGCCGATGCGCAGCCAATAGGTCAGCTTGGCTTCACCCTTGTCGGCGCTGACCTGCTGGCCACCGGCTGCACCCACGCCCAGGTTCAGGCTGTCCAGCGCCGTTTCACGCACGATGCGGCTGCTGTCCAGCACCACGCGGCGTTCTGCGGCGCGTTGTTCGCCCGACATTTCCCGCAGGGTGCGCGGCAGGTTGGTGCCGCTGTTGGCATAGACGTTGAAGAACGCCTGCGGATTGTAGCCGACAGCCACGGCGCGATCGAAGGCCCGCGCAACTTCCAGCTGGTTGCCGCTGATGCCGCCGAAGCGGTTGCCCAGCACCACCAGGCTCTGCGGCGCGAGGCGGAGATTGGCCTGGGTCGCGGTATATTCCAGCACCGGCGCAAAGGCGACGCCGAACTGGTCGAGCCCGGTTGCCGAAGCGAAGCTGCCGGTGAGGCTGCTGCCGCTGGCCACGGTGAAGACCTGGTTGAAGTTCAGGTAGGTGCCGGTCGGCAAGGCCGCCAGCGTGCCGCCCACCGTCATGGCGCCGCCCGCGGTGATCCGGTCGTTGCCCGTCGGCGTGAAGTGCACAGTGTAGGTGCCGGCCAGCGAGCCCGCGCCGGTGACATTCAGGGTCACCGTATCGGTGGTGCCCACGCCGCCGGGGCTGACGGCGCCGCCCGACTGGACGGTCAGCGCGCCGACAGTGCCATTGCCGGTGATAGCAGCGCCGGTCTGCACGGTGACGGCCGAAGCGAGTGCGCCGGTGACGTTCAGCGTGCCGGCGGAGACGGTGGTCGCGCCGGTGTAGCTGCTGGCACCCGTCATGTTCAGGATGCCGCTGCCGGTCTTGGTCAGCGCGCCGGTGCCGCTGACAACACCGCTGAGCGTTGCGGTGTTGGCGCCGGTGCTCACCGTGGTGGCGCCGCCCAGGCTGACCGCATTGGCCAGCGTCAGGGCGTTGGTGCCAAAGTTCAACGTGGTGCCCGCCGCCGTCGTCAGCGTGCCGGTGCCCAGTGCCGCATTGTTGTTCACGGTTATGGTGCCGCCGTTCAGGGCGGTGCCACCGGTGTAGCTGTTGGCCGCATTCAGCACCAGTTCGCCGCTGTTGGCCTTGGTCAGGCTGGTGCCCGACACCACGCCGGTCAGCGTCAGGCTGGTTGACGGCGCCACATCAACGCTGCCGCCGCCAGCACCCAGGCTGACGGTGCGGGCACTGGTGAAGCTGGCGGTGGTGCGCAGCGTGCCATTGGCCAGCGTCAGGCCGCCGGCGGCCGCGCCAAGATTGCCATCGCCCGCCACCTGCAAGGTGGTGCCGGACACGCTGGTGCCGCCGGTGTAGCTGTTGGCACCGGTCAGGATCAGCGCATCACCGGCAGCCGCGGCCGAATCGATCACCGCCAGCGGGCCTGTGCCGCTGATGACGCCCGCAAGCGTCAACACCTGGCCGGCAACGTCCACGGTTCCCCCGCCAGCCATGCCGATGCTGTTGGCCACGCTCAGGCCGGCCGCGCCCGCCTGCAGGGTGGTGCCTGCCGCCATGGTCAGCGCGCCAGTGCCCAGCGCGGCGTTGTTGCCCACCGCGATGGTGCCGGCGTTCAGCGCGGTGCCGCCGGTGTAGCTGTTGGCGCCGTTCAGGGCCAGGGTGCCGCTGTTCACCTTGGTCAGCCCCGTGCCCGACACCACGCCATTCAGCGTCAGGATGGTGGACGGGGCCACGTTGAAGCTGCCGCCACCGGTACCCAGCGTCACCGCCCGGCCGGAGGCGAAGCTGGCCGTGCTGCGCAAGGTGGCGCCGGTCAGCGTCAGGCCGCCGGCGGCTGCGCCCATGTTGGCATCGGCCGCCACCTGCAGGGTGGTGCCCGACACCGTGGTGCCGCCGGTGTAGCTGTTGGTGCCGCTCAGGATCAGCGCATCAGTCGCCGCCGCCGCGGAATCGATCACCGAAAGCGGGCCGCGGCCGCTGATCACGCCGGAGAGCGTCAGCACCTGGCCGGCGACATCGATGCTGGCCGCGCCGGTCAGGCCGATGGCATTGCCAACCGCAAGATTGGCCGCGCCCGCCTGCAGGGTGGTGCCTGCCGCCATGGTCAGCGCCCCGGTGCCCAGCGCGGCGTTGTTGCCCACCGCAATGGTGCCGGCGTTCAGTGCAGTGCCGCCGGCGTAGCTGTTCGCACCCGTCAGCGTCAGGGTGCCGGTGCCCATCTTGGTGAGCGCGCCAGGCCCGGAGAAGCTGCCGCTGAAGGTGGCGGCCAGGCCGTTGGTGTCGATGGTGCCGCCCTGGGCCTGGATGGTGAAGGCGTTGGCGAACGCGCCGGCCGCCGCGACCTGCAGAGTGCCGCCAACGAAATTGGGATTCACCTGGCTGGCGAGCAGCTGGGTGGTGGTGTAGGCCGCCACCGCCGTGTCGATATCGGGCGTGGAGGTGGATACGAAGCCGCCGGGCAGCGCGTTCTGGAAATAGACGATGGTAAGCACATCGGAGCCATTGTTGGGCGGGCTGGAGGCCAACCAGAAGCGCAAATCGTAATTGGATCCGACCGACAGGTTGTTGAGCGTTTGCCCGATGCCATCACGGCCGCCGACGGCGCCGTCATACCAGCAGCTCAGGCCCGACGGGCCACAGTTTTGCCGAAGCGTGCCGGCTGCCCCCAGGCCCTGCTGGCCAACCGTGAACCAGCCGTTGGGCACGATGATGCCGCCGCTGTTGAAACCGCCGGCCGAAAAATTGCCATTGGTCAGAAGGTTGGGGCCACCGCTGCGCGAAAGCGAAATATCGGCCAGCGACGTGAAGGACGGATCGTTGCGGATGGTGAACAGCAGGTTCTGCGTCGTGCTGGTCGGGCTCACCACATAGCTGTAATATTGCCCGGCACCGCCAGCCGGCTGCGCCACGATCACGTCGGCATTCTGGGCGTTTGCCGGAATCGCCATCAGCAGTGGCAGCGTCATCAGCGCATAGCGTTGCATGCGGTTCAGTTTGGTCTTTGCCATGGTCTTCATTCCCCCGATCGCGTTTTTGGTCATCTTGCCCGGACACAGGTTGCCAAACCTGTATCTTCATGCGGCTATCTGACCATTTTTCATTACGGTGGCAATATGATCGGGAGACAAAATATGATCTTTTGCTAACTTTTCGCGCACATTCCATGATCGACTGCGCCCGGTCGCAGGAAACGCTGGAGCAGCGCAGTGGCCAGCGCTGGCACATGTTCGGCAAGGCAAGTTGCCGGCGGTCTCAGCAGGCCGAACCCAGTTCCGCTGATCATCGGCCCAAGCGCGCGGCCACGCCCGAAGCCCGGCCCGAACCCGCCGGATCATGCCAAAGGCACGCGGGAAGGCGGCGCGGCGCCGGGATATCTTTGCGATTTTGGGGAAATTGGCGCGCCGGACAGGATGAAGGAGATAACAGCTATGTGATTGTAATAGATTGGTTTTAATTGAACTGCATGCAATCGTTAGACGCCTAATTTAAGTTATTGTCGTGTGCGCAGGTAGCGGCGGGCAAGGTCGTTATAGCGCCAGATTGTCAATGCATTGGGCTCATCCAAGTGTGGGCGCAGAGGCCGTTCCACAGCGCAGCATCTGCAGCATGAAGTCCACAAGCTCACTTCGCGCCTGTCCGCATCCAATATTCCGGCTGCCAGTTGCGAGATGGGCACCCCAAATTGATAGTGCTTAGAGCGGATTTGGAGCGGTCCGATTCGCCGTGGAATTCCCTTTGGCCGTGATATCTGATCCAGCATCCATGCTGGCGAAGGAGGCCGGCATGAATGAGGCAGCCGCTATCGATGGATCTTCGCCGACAGGTATTGGCGGCGATTGATGAGGGCGTGAGCTGCCGGGCTGCGGCGGCTCGTTTTGGGGTGGCGCCTTCTACGGCCATACGGTGGCAATCTCAGCGACACGCAACCGGCAATTTTGCCCCCAAGCCATAGGGCGGCGATATGCGCTCTCGCCGGGTCGAGGAGCGGCAAGATGAGCTGCTGCCGGTTTCGTGGACACCGAGATAAGGTGTTTAATGGAACCGGAGGGTATGAATGCAACGACGCAAGTTCAGCCGCGAGTTTAAGCTCGAGGCGGTAAAGCTGGTCAGGGATCGCGGCGTGACGATGGCGCAGGCGGCCCGCGATCTGGATCTCCACATCAACGTTTTGCGCAAGTGGGTCAGCGACCATGGCAGCGATCCTGGCGGGGCCTTTCCCGGGCATGGCCAGATGCGGCCGGAACAGTTGGAGATCGAACGGCTACGCCGTGAGAACGCGAAGCTGAAAGCGGAGCGCGACATCCTAAAAAAAGCCGCGGCCTATTTCGCGAGGGACTCGATATGAAGTTCGGGTTCATCGCGAAGCATCGAGGGGTCTGGCCGGTAACGTGGCTTTGCGAGGCTCTCGGTGTCTCGCGCAGCGGCTTTCATGCCTGGCTGGGCCGCGCGCCCAGCGCGCGTGCCCGCAGCGACGAGATGCTTGGCGCCAGGGTCCGCGCCAGCTTCATCGCCAGCTATCGCACATATGGCGCACGGCGGGTCTGGCACGATGTGCTGGCCGAAGGCCAGCCATGCGGCCTGCATCGCATCGAGCGCCTGATGCGCCAGCAGGCGCTGAAGGCACGACCGCGCCGGCGCGGTCTGCCCAAGGACGATGGCCAGCGATCGGTGATCGCCGAGAACGTTCTGGACCGCCAGTTCAGCGCCGAGGCGCCGAACCACAAGTGGGTAGCTGACTTCACCTACATCTGGACTGCAGAGGGCTGGCTGTATGTGGCTGCCGTGATCGACCTGTTCTCGCGCCGCGTCGTGGGCTGATCGATGAGCGCGACGATGACGGCGCAGTTCGTCACCGACGCGCTGATGATGCAGCACGGCGTCGGGGTAAGCCCGACGCCTTGCTGCATCATTCGGACCAGGGCAGCCAATACACCAGCGAGCAGTTCCAGCGGCTGATGGCCGATAACGGCGTGACCTGTTCGATGAGCCGTTCAGGCAACGTCTGGGACAACGCAGCCATGGAGAGCTTCTTCTCTTCGCTGAAGACCGAGCGGATCGCGCGCAAAACCTATCGCACGCGAAATCAGGCAAAGGCCGAGGTGTTCGATTACATCGAACGCTTCTACAATCCCACACGCAGGCACTCCACCTTGGGGTATCTCAGCCCCATCGACTTCGAACGGCAGGCTAATGTAGCCTAACCTCGTGTCCATCAAACCGGCAGCAGCTCAGAGGGTTCAATTACAAGATCCGGCGGTAGGCCTCTTCAGTTGACCGGCCCCCTCTGAGTGCCCAGATTAATCATTAGCGCAGAACCGCCTGAGCAACTCCCTGTTTTATCGGTAGCCTCGCTGGCGGCTAGGCAGCCCGTAACAGGCGCTGCCGCGTCATAGCGGCTTGCAGCGGACGGCCACCAACCCATCCAGTTCTCGTGCTGGTCTGAGGCCTGCTCGGCGGCGGTAGCTGATGGATGTGCTCCTTTCTCCGCTGTAGGCCCGTCCAATCTTAATGTCGGGACTAGTTCGACACTGTCTCCAGAAGTCCGACCTCACCTCATGGCGCAGTACGTACGCGGCGCCGGGCTGCCAATATGCGAGCGGACCAAGAAATCGGCCGCCTACGGCCCTAGGGAGCCCTCAATCGGCCGAAGGATCTAAGCCGGCTCCGCGTATGCGGGAGAGTAACTGGCCGCCATCAAGGGCGCGGCTGTAAAATATACAAAGCTCCATAACATTTCTATAAAAATAAAATTCTTGTCTAAATATAATATACTTTAATTATCAATATGGAAATGGTAGATAACAAGAAGCGAAATTGTACGCGAAGTGTGAAAATAAGATCAAGTCTTGTTTTGATACGCCGTGACAGGCAAATTGAGCTTACAGAGGGATTGGGGTAACCATGGCCAGTTGGACACAAGAAAAGGTTGTTGCCCTAGAGACTGATCGCCTGGCTAACCTGCGGGAAAACGCCATGCGGTTGAACAGCGCAGAAGTTGTGGCCTGGTGTGACGCGGAATTGGCGAAGAGAAAGGTCCGGGGTTTTCGTGGCGGTCGCGCTCAACGTCCGGACGAGGAGCGTAACGCCGAGGCGGAGGCAGTCGCCATATTGACGGCCTTTGCCAAGAGCCTTCTCGCAAAATACGATCTCTCTGCTGAAACTGCCAAGCGCCTATCGAGGGACGTCAAGGGTTTCAGGGCACTCGATCTCCTAGGGAAAAACGGTGTGGCCAAGGTCGGTGGCCTGCAACTCAATGGAAGTCTTGGGGTCGATCGGTATATCTCCTATCGGCTTCGTAACGACAAAGCGTCCCTCGACTATGTGCTCATGAAAGGCAGACCCATCGAGGAGGCCCGCTGGATCGCTGTTGGGCCGAAGCGCCTGATACCCGACGCCGAACTCATAGTCGAACAGATGCAAAGTTTGCGGAACGTGCCTAAGGCATTTGTCGGCGATGTAGGGACTGTAACGGATAGTTTCAGCGCAGCATCTGAAATGTTTGCCAAGATGGTTGGTGAAATCGCCGCAGGCTCCTAAGATTTCTTGAGAGGACATGCCATGAACTTTTTGATAGAATTTTTTGGCCGAAATGGAGATAGCCACGAAACGTTTGATCTAAAAATCGAAGCAAAAACAGAGAATGCAGCAGCTGTATCGGAAGCCAATGCATTCGCGCCTGCTCCTTCCATTAGCGACGTTGTCAATTTCATAAAACTGCTGATTGGTGATGAGGAAGCCAAGGGGCCAATTTATGATGAGGTCCGCCAAGCATTGTGTAAAATGGCCTTTACCAAATGCGGATGGAATGATGTAAAGGTATCTTTAGGTAAAATTCTAGCTGATGGTAAATGCATAAATCAGTCAATAATCGATGATGAAAACAATCTCGAAGAGTTCACAGAAAATTTTCAATATACTTTAGTTCATTATGACAATACGATGTGGTTTTGGGATTAATCAATCTGTGCGTATAGGAAAAGTTGGCTACCTAACCAAATCGCGCTTTCAGACCGCTGTCGAGTGCCCACGTAAGCTGTATTACACAGGCAAGAGGGGGGAGTATCGAGACGCCAAGGAGGCCGACAGCTTTCTCAAGTCTTTGGCAGATGGCGGGTTCCAGGTGGGGGAACTCGCCAAATGTCTATTTCCTGAAGGGATCGAGATCAAAACCAAAGCCACTGCGGCAGCTCTAGCCAAGACCGCAAGGGAGTTGGCCAAAGACAATGTCACCTTGTTCGAGCCGGCTATCTCACATGGCCATCTTCTTGTGCGTGTCGACATCCTCGTCAAAAATGGACATCATATCAAACTGATAGAGGTGAAGGCCAAGTCCATAAGATCGAATGGCCTTCACACTGAGCTTCAGGGACGCAATGGCCTGAAGCCCGCGTTCAGGCCTTATCTCGAAGACATCGCCTTCCAGGTCCATGTGGTGGGATTGGCCTATCCAGATTGCCGCGTGACCGGGCACCTGATGATGCCTGACAAATCCCGCGTCGCCTCGTGGGACCGCATGAACCAGCTGTTCAAGATCAAGCGGCTCGGCAATCAGAGCATCGTCGAACCGGACGAGCGCGCCAAGTCTATCACCGCGCAGGAAGCCCTGCTGTACGAGTTTCCAGTCGGACAATACATCGCCCAAATCCACCGCGCCGGGCTGACGTTTCCTGGTGGCACGGGCAGCTTGGCCGACATGGCCCAGCAATGGGCCGATGCCTATGCTGCCGATCGTGCTCTTCCTCCAACAATAGGCGCTCATTGCGCCAGCTGCGAGTTCAAGGCTGAACCCGGCAGCGCGCTGAAGAGCGGATTTCACGAATGCTGGAAAGAGGCCGCTGGCTTGACCGATGCAGACCTTGCCAAACCCACCGTGCTTGAGCTCTGGAATTTCCGCGGCAAACAGAAGTTGATCGAAGCTGGCAAGTTGTTCTTGGCAGATGTGGGCAAGGACGAACTCGGAGACTATACAACCAATCTGGGTGTCAGCACAGCAAAGCGCCAATGGCTGCAGGTGCAATGGGAGGCTGATGCTGACAGCCTACCTCTCGAATTTCAATCGGCTGGCTTCCACCTCGACCACAACTATATGGCTATCGAAATGGATCGTTGGCGTTATCCCCTGCATTTCATTGACTTTGAAACCTCGACAACTGCGCTGCCCTTCCATGCCGGCATGAAGCCCTATGAGAATGTGGCCTTCCAGTTTTCCCATCACGTGATGGAGCGCGATGGCACGTTGCGCCACGCGAACCAGTTTTTGCTGGCAGAGCCCGGCGTGTTCCCAAACTACGAGTTCGCCCGCGCCTTGAAGGCGGCCCTGTCCAACGACGATGGATCGGTGTTCATGTGGGCCAACCACGAAAACACCATCCTCGGGCATATTGTTGAGCAACTCAAAAATCGCGAAGATGCACCGGCCGACAAGGAAGAGCTCGCCAGCTTCCTCCAAACACTGGTAAAGAGCGGAAAGCGCGCAATGATCGATCTGCGCATCATGGCCCAAAAGGGCTATTTTCATCCCTCCACGAGGGGCAGCAATTCTCTTAAAAAAGTGCTGCCAGCCGTGCTCCAGAGTTCTCGCTATTTGCGAGAGCGATATTCGCAACCAATCTATGGTACGAAGAATGGCATCCCGAGCCTGAATTTTTCGAGTATGACTTGGTGGATCCAGGACGGTTATGGGTCCGTCGCAGACCCCTATAAACTGCTTCTCACGATGAAGTCGGAGCGCCAATTGGCTATAGGCGCCGATCCCGATGATCTGGATATTGCCGCAGGCGGTGAGGCCTCGATGGCCTATGGGCGGCTTCAATTTGAGACACTTAATGAGGCTGAGAGGAATGCGCTCAAGGCCAAGCTCTTACGCTACTGCGAATTGGACACGCTCGCTATGGCGATGGTAGTCGAGGCTTGGCAGGATACCGTGAGAGGGCGATAAGTCGGAGGGTCCCACATGCCAGACGTTGCGATCGATATTGAAACAAGTGCGTTTTCGCCGGACGATGGCGGTGAAATTATAAGACTGTCCTGCAGAATGTTGCCTGGACCTGGCCGGCAAGGCAGGAAATTTGATGCGCTTGTCAAACCAAGGAATGGAGTGCCAACGGCAGTAGCGTCATTGACCGGCATCTCGTCCGATATGCTGCAGAATGTTGCAAGCTTTGACGAAATTGCCGGTCCGTTTCTGTCTTTTATCGGAGATGGACGACTGGTATCCATTGGCTCGGAATTTGAGCGGGCATTCATCAACCACGCGTTGACTAAAGCAGGTTACCAAGTACTGCCAGATTATCGTTTCCACGATCTATGGGATGAAATCCCACTTACCAAACGCGGACACGGGACAAGTGCACTTTTGTCCCATCTCGGCATTGAGCAAGATCAACTCCGTAAGGGAGCGCAGACCGAGCTCGACCTTATTGAACATATATACTGGGAAATGCGTTCATAATTCGACATAGGCATCAAATTCGATGATGGAAAAAACCGCACATGCTAAAATCTGGGTATGCTCTCTACGAGCCAGATACAAACCGCCTGCGGGTGATCCGCCCAGGGGAAAATTGCATCCGCTATATAAACTGTATGAACCTCAATCCGCGCCAAGAGAAGGTGTTTGGCGTCCAAATTGATGGTGATGAAATCTGGATCCTCGTGGGCCCACAGCAAAATCAGCGCCCAAATCGAAAGATTGGTTATCGTTTTTCTAGTCTGAATGGTGGGTATGGACGATTATTATGAACAAGATCTATTTTATGAATTAATTATATGAGATGTTGTAAGGGAGCTCGGTCAGTGTGACGTGCACCCCTGATTGGTACCGTTCAGAAGTAGAGTCCTTTGCTTTGATGGCTGATGGTTGATGTGTTGGCAACGGGGTTGGGGGCATGCCCCCAACCCCGTTGGCCGGCGAGCTCGGCGGGGGTGCGCCCGCCCAGTTTTGAGTGCGGTCTGACCGTGTTGTAGTCGTGCTTCCAGGCGGTCAGGATGGATCTGGCGTGGGCCAGCGATGTGAACAGCGTCTCGTTGAGGCATTCGTCGCGCAGCCGGCCATTGAACGATTCCACGAAGGCGTTCTGCGTCGGCTTGCCCGGCGCGATGTAATGCCATTCAACTTGGCGTTCCTGCGACCAGCGCAGGATCGATGTTGACGTCAGCTCGGTGCCATTGTCGCTGACCACCGTCAGCGGCTTGCCACGGACGGTTACCAAGCCATCCAGCTCTCGTGCCACTCGGGCACCCGACAGCGATGTGTCGGCCACCAGCGCCAGGCATTCCCGCGTGAAGTCGTCGACGACGCACAGGATGCGGAAGCGCCGGCCGCATGCAAAGGCATCAGATACGAAGTCGAGCGACCAGCGCTGGTTTGGCCCCTGTGGCATCGCCATCGGCGCTCTGGTCCCCAGCGCACGCTTGCGGCCGCCACGGCGGCGCACCTTCAACCCTTCCTCCCGATAGATCCGCAGCAGCTTCTTGTGGTTCGGCGCCAGCCCTTCGCGCGCCAGCAGATAGCCCAGGCGCCGATAGCCGAACCGCCGCCGTTCGCCGGTCAGCTCGCGCAGCCTGACGCGCAAGCCTGCATCATCGGGACGCGTCGGTTCATATCGAACCACCCGCCGCGCTACACCGATCAGATTGCACGCCCGCCGCTCGCTCAGCCCGAACTTCTCCCGGGCATGGGCGACCGCATTCCGGTTGACGCTGACGCGTCGCCTGCGGCTCGCGTCGGGCGTCACCATTTTTTTGACGAGATGTCTTTCAACACCGCGATGTCCAGCATCGCCTCCGCCAGCAGCTTCTTCAGCTTGGCGTTCTCATCCTCCAACGACCGCAGCCGCTTGGCCTCGGACACCTCCAGGCCGCCGTACTTGGCCTTCCATTTATAGAACGTCGCACCGCTGATCCCGTGCCGCCGGCAGACCTCAGCTGTCGCCATGCCTGCCTCCTGCTCTTTCACGATCGCAATGATCTGCTCGTCCGAAAACCTGCTCCGCTTCATTCGTCCGTCTCCTCGAGAAACGGACTCTACTCAAAAATGGCACCAAATCAGGGGTGCACGTCAGTCATAATGCGGCTGATTGATTGTGAATAACATACCCGGTCCTCGATTTTCCAAAATTTTGAGCTGATAGAATCTAATCAAAAATTTTTTTTAGACAATAGCCGGTTATACAGGGAGCCGATAGAATTTCTCGAAGGCGTTGCCGGACACGATAGCCATATCTCCATGACCATAATCAACGATCCAATCCCCGCCTTGACCGAGAAGGACGCCGCGGCCTCCTGACATATCAACCCGCGAGCTTTCACGCAGAGGCAAAGCCAGAACCTGCCTTGGCTTTTTTACGTAACTTCCCTCGAAGCCAAAAACCCCACCGCTCTCGACCTCATAAAGCTCTTCGAAGGTGCCGCGGGAGATCGGCCAGCTATCGCCATCGTCACCTGTCACAATTGCATCACCCGATTCGTACCGAACGGCCCCCTCAGGCGTCTGATGTGAACCAGGTGCTTTGGAAAACGTGACTGTGCGAGTGACCGGCACGCTCGTTGCCATCATGACGCCCGGCACCTGCTGCAATCCATTTAACGTCAGACCAGAGACAAACTGCTCAAAATCAATGTCGCCAGTCGCGATCAAAGCCACGGCAACAGTTTCAAGCCTAAGCCAGTTTTCACGGAGTATTTTCTCAGTACGGCCTGCGGCCTCTTTCATCACAACCTGGAGACGCTTTTGCGCCTCGTCGAATAAAAATCCCGAGCTTTCTTTGAAAATGGAGAGATCTACCGGTCCAAAATCTGGGTCTAAGCCATAATAGGCAATGCTGTTCCATGCTCGTTTTGTGGCCTTTTCAATATCCGAAGATACCCCCTCATCCATGAAGCCATCGCCAAATTTGATTGCCTGCGCCATCTGTCCAGCGAGGCAAACGCAAAGTTCAACCAGATAGTCTTCGCGTCGAAAAAGATTACGCTGCGGCGCTGAGCCATCGTACACTGTAACGCCGAGATAGCCCTTTTCGCGCTTCACCATCACGCGATTGACCGGAATTTCTGGGCGAAGGACGGAATGCACGATCGCATGGCCGGCCTCGTGGTAGGCGGTAATCCTGTCTGAAATGATATTAACGCCAGTAGCCAGCCCAAAATCGATAGCGGCGACAAATCTCGAGCTATGCCCGTCGTCCTGAGTTCGGAGAGCATTTTCTAGTTCAGGACAAAGTTTGAACTCCCTTGGATCATCACGTTTGACGCTGCGTTTGCCGTCAAACACTTTGTTGACTAGGGCTGTCAAATAGGATCGATTGGCTGAAAAAAATGAAGAAAGACCGGGGTAATCCCTAAATTCTCCATTTTCAAAGGCAGAAAACGCTGCCGCAGCAAATGCATCCCCGCAAACTACACCGCCTTCAGCGTCAAGATAATCTGCTAGATAGTAGGAGTTTATGGAGGCCAAAGGATTATCGGAAAGCCTTACCGGGGCCGCGATATTCAGCAAAGCATGAAGAAATTTTCTGATATCCTTGCGGTTAGCATTCAAAGCCTCTTTCAACTCTGCGGAAAGGGGCATCTTCTCATCTAATGGCTCAATTGCATTCTCGGGCAGGGCCAGGTCGCGAGTGTTTAAGGCAATTTTTATGGCATCCGAGTTGTCCGCGATAAATTGCGCATCCTCACCTTCGTCCGCGGCGACCGCAGCCATAACCAGCCCTGCCAAGAAGGTCAGCGGCGTGATCTCACTATCACTCCGATCCTTGGCGATGGTTTTAGCATAGCCCGCTGCCACTTTAAAAAATTCCGTTTTATCTATTTCGTTAGCCATCGAGGCTCTCCATCAATCAGGTAGGCAACACGGGCGGCTTTGACCGGCGTAAAATCAACCAGTTTACGCTTTCAGACAGAGCTTCTTGCGCCAAGGATCGGACCAGCCCAGCAGATGGCATTTTGTCAGGTGTTGCTGTATGGAAGCGATCTGCAAATCTGCCAAAGACTGCGCGCATGCGCGCATAGTTTTTGGCCTGTTCCTCAATAGCCATCCGGTCTTTATACGACTCCAGCAGCAACGCCATCGCCGGGAACATAGCCGCAGCGATAGAAGCCCCGTGTCGGAGATCCTCGCTGAGCCCGTTTTGATCAATCCATACCGCCGAAGCGGCTGCAACGACGCCACCAATAGCAC
This sequence comes from Sphingomonadales bacterium, assembly GCA_037131365.1. GTDB lineage: Bacteria > Pseudomonadota > Alphaproteobacteria > Sphingomonadales > Sphingomonadaceae > Sandarakinorhabdus. Next base: position 5,463 of record JBAXRE010000007.1, on the reverse strand, counting down.
ATAGGACCGCTAAACGCCTGATCCGTCGGTGCGCGTTATCGTATTTAAGTTCGCTTCTGGCAAAGTACGCCAATTGATCGTTCACCCAGTGACGAACGAGCAGAGCCCTGTCGCCGATTGCCAGGTGAGTTGGTTTTTTCACCCATCCGCAAAGCCGCAGGGCTTCCCGGATCCAACCTATTTCCATTGCGTGCTGCGTCAGCAGAGCATCGAGCACCGTGGACCCAAACATTCGACCGTCATCGTCGTCAGATATGTCGTTTGCATCGTTGGGCTTTTCGTCCAACATGCGAAGATAGAGTTGCACCCGAAGGGCCTCGGCAAATAAGCGGTAATCAAGCTGATCCTTGCTGAGATCGCGGCGAGTTAACCGCGCAAACAAACCTATAACAACAATGAGTGCGGCCAGATAAGCTCCAACCATCCAGACTTGGGCAATTTTGTCGAGGCCGGTCCAAAGGGAAAGTGCCAATACAAAACCGGTTGCATATAGGCATCGAATGAGGCGGGTTCGCTGCTGGTCGTGCCGTACGGCCATAACGTCAGCCATACAGTACAAGGCGAGAATTTGGCGATCATGGCTCGACGCATCGGAGAGCCACTTACGCAACAGGGTCTCACCTTCCTCGCCGGCCGGAGCAAGATACTGGCGGGTTTTCCGGGCGGCGGCTACGTCTCCCGTTCTGGCCCAAGTCGTGTTGAAGCGGGATAGATCGCCCTTGAGTTGTTCAAGTTGAATGCCGCTACATAGACCATGGTCCGGAAATATATATCTTGCTTCACCTATGTGGACCTTGCTACCCGCGCCGCCACGTTCAACTGGGACATGCCAGATTGGCCCGCAATCATGCACGGAAAAAGGATTGCCTGGATTTTCGTGACCTCGAATTTTCAGGCGCACCACATGTGATGTGCCGCCCTTCAAGTCCAAATGCACACCATCCCATAGTGCGATGACGAGGTTTGAGTGCCGCAGCATGTAATGGCCTTGCGCCTCATAGCCTTCATCGCGCTTGCCTTGGTCAGACCTGATTTGCCCAACCTTCGCATGGCTGATTGTGACTACGCCACTCGCAGCGCTCAGGAGTTGCTCAAACTCATCGACGCTGTTTGGGAAATCGTCGCGATAAGCCTGCTCGGCAAATGGGAAAGTAACAATAAGCTCCCATGCATCTATTCCGAGAGCACCGTCATTAATCAAACGCTGGCGAGTTTCGAGAAACACCCGCGTAACAATGCGGTCTGCCCCCTCCGCCAAGGCTGACATAAGCCTTATTGGGAGTTGGGGGTAAGACGTTGCATGGGACATGAAAAAGGCTTCAAGGGCCGGGCGGATGCGATCTTCTTCTACCCGCAATATGTCGCGGTGGCCGGTTATGCCGATAGTGAATGGAAGAGCAGTCGGGGCGAGTTGGGGGGCCATGGCACTATCAGCCATGCTTTCTTCTCTAACAAGCCTTGATGTCATCTCGGAGTTGGCCCAGTCAGATGCCCGCGCTTGCGTAATCTCCTGAATGGATCAAAGCCCATTTTTCTGCCGTATTCTGTAAGTGCAATTGAAGCAGAAATCATAATTTCAACGCGAGATCGCGCATACTCAACTCCAACGGTACCTTGGCGACCATGAACAATGTCATGTCGCAAATGATATGCAGACACCAGTTCTTTCCAATCTGATGGAATCTCATCCATTGCTGCATGCTTATCCGAAGGGAAAAATTCTTTCCAGGTCGAAGCGTATGTATAAAGACTAGAAAGCTTAGGCGGCGGTTTGTTGATTGGTTTACTAAATTGCGCATGGTCAAAAATACGTCTGATGGTCCATTCAAAATCCATCGCTGCTGCCAACACAGCAAAATTAGCTGTATCTGTCTGCAGCAATGATCTAATTTTCTGATGGCGCTCATATTGATTATCAGAAACAAGCAGATTCATAACTTCCCTTTCAATTGTATAACACGAATACAAATATTTAATACTTAGCTCAAAGTTTGCAATTTAGCTCTTCCAATCTCTGCTCCACAAGGGCGATACCTTCCTCATCCGGCGGGTCCATAGTCCGCCGCACTTCAAGGCATCTTTCGTAATATCCCCGAGCGTCATCGTACTCGGCCTTCTCAGCACAAAGGTCGCCAAGGGCGCTCAGCGTCGATGCTAGAGGTGACGCAACACCCCCCTCCTGTGCTTCCCAAATCGTGAGGGCCTTGTGCAAATCTGCGGAAGCCTCCTCCAACCTGCCGGAGTTGCGTAGCAAGACGCCAAGGTTGTGCATGCTCTCGGCAAGCGAGGGAGATCGTTCGCCCTCGCTCTTCTGCACAAGATCGGCCTCACGGCGCAGCAAGGTTAGTGCTTCATCAATTCGGCTGATTTCGGCTAGTAAGTTACCCAGACACCATAGAATATTTCCGGTTCTAAGGTACTCTGGCCCATGCGCCTGTTCCGCAATTACCAGGGCCCTGCGATAGAGTGGCTCTGCGGCCTCGTGGTTCCCCTTGGCATCTAAGATTGTGGCGAGGGCTGCCAAGTTTGCTCCAGTCTGGGGGTGATTCGGTCCCAGCACCTTCTCAGTGATGATCAGGGCACGGCCGTAGAGCAACTCGGCGGTGTCATAGTCGCCCTGGTCATAAGAAAGATTTGCAAGGTTGTGGAGCAGGAGACCTGTTAGGGGATGTTCGGGGCCGTTAGCCTTCTCTGCAATTGCCAGCGCTCGTCTGTACAGCGCTTCTGCCGCCTCGTGGTCGCCCTTGTCTCTTAAGAGATTAGCGAGGCTGTTAAGAAATATCCCCGTAGCGGGGTGCTCGGGCCCCTGAGCTTTCTCAGTAATTAGCAGGGCTTGGCGCATAAGTGGCTCTGCGCCATCATAATCGCCCTTGTCATGAAGAAGGATAGCAATATTACCAAGGCACTGACCTGTATCTGGATGCCCGGGGCCCCCAGTCTTCTCTGCGATTGCCAGAGCCCGTCTGTACAGCGCCTCTGCCGTTTCGTAGTCGCCCTTGTCCGCAATTATATTAGCGAGGCTGTTAAGAAATGTCCCAGTGTCGGGATGCTCGGGGCCCAGAGCTTTCTCTATAATGAGTAGGGCCTGGCGCATAAGTGGCTCGGCGCCGCCATAGTCACCCTTGGCTTCGAGCAGAAGAGCGAGATTATGGATGCTGGTTGCAGTATTTGGATGTTCGGCACCCAATACTTTCTTGGTAATTTCGAGGCCTTGCCGATAAAGCGGCTCAGCGGTGTCATAGTCGCCCATGCAAAATAAGAGATTCGAAAGGTTTATGAGCCTGCCTCCAGTGTCGGCATGTTCTGATCCCTGTACTCGCTCGGCAATGGCGACCGCCAGCTGAGCAAGTCGCAGCGTGAAAGTGCAATACCGTCCAGCGACATGGAGGAAGCCTTTGACTTGACTGGCCAGTTTGCCCGCGTCGGCAAGGGCTTCATCCGGTGCCCAGCGTCCCCAGGCTTCCTCGAAAGCAGCCTCGAGCCCGAGGCCGGTGTTGGCCTCAATGCCCAGCCAGTAAGAGAGATGCTCCCCGTCGGTGCGATGCGCTTCGACCGCCTCAAACATCTCTCGTTTAGTTAGTGCCGCCGCGAGCTGCTGCCATGCGCCGGCAGCCTGCCACTGAAACGGGATTTCTTCAGCGGCGCGGGCGTCATCCACAAGGCGGTCTGTGGCTTGGTCCTGCTTAGCACGATCGCTTTCAATTAGCTCGGCAAACCGTGCCCCGAACCACTCGGCGAGGTCGGTATGCGCCTGTCTGCGCAGCTTGAGCGCCTCCTCGCTCTGTCCTTCGTCCTGCAGCGTGTTGTTGCCGGCAAGGTATCGGTCGGAGACAGCAAGGCGCATGTAGTCATGCGCAAGGGCGATGCGTCCACCGCGTTCGGTGAGCGCTTCGTCAAGCGTGAGCCGGATGGGTGCCCAGGTTGCAGGCACTAGGCTGGCATACGCGAGAATCTCAGCCTCGGTGAGACCCGCCCGGCTGGCCCAGAGCGCAACCATGACCTTGCGCAAGACATCAGCACCATGATCTCCCTCGATGCGTTCAAGCACCCGCTCGAACAGGTCATCAACAGTGATGCTGGTAAGGTAGCCGTCAAGGCGGCTTGACAGTTCCTCGTGGCTACCGAACAGGCGAAGCTCTTCGGCTAGGGTTGTAAGGAACAGGGGATTGATGGCCAGCGGGTGGGCCAGTGCCCGGTCTTCCAAGTCCGCGGCAAGTACCTTGTTGTAGTTCCCGAGGTAAGTGCGCAGCAGCGTGCGGCTCTCATCGATGTTGAGTGGCTCAACCTCTATTCTGTGCCACTCGCCTTTGCCTTCGAGGGCTTCCATGACTGGCCCTAGCAGACATGACACCACGATCTGCACCCGATCAGGAAGAAATGAAGGCCACCAACGCAGATCCCTGAGATCGGTCAATCCATTGAGGGCATCGAGCACGATTACCCAGCGATAGTTGTGTAACCCAGCATGCGCGGATGCATAAGCCAGCCATGTGGAGATGCTATCGTAGAGCGCCTGGGGATCGCCCGGAATCTCCTCCCGTGCGTCCGTAACGCGCTTGATCCGCTCCAAGAGGTTGCGCACGAGGCTCGCTGACGAGGCGGCATCGGCGCTTGCGCCCAGATACCAGACATGAAGCTGATCATTGGGTTGTGTTCTTCGCCAGGCATCACTCCAGTTGGCGATCAGGGCGCTCTTGCCGCCGCCCGACTGGCCGGAAACCAGCACACGCTGCGCGCCCTCTCCCACGGCCGCATCAAGGGCGACGATGTAGGCTTCTCCACCGAGGTACAGGCGCCTGCGCGGAGCGCCATAGGCCTCGTGACGCCGTTCCTCACGGCTAAAGGCATCAGGGACCTCTTCGACAGGGAAGGCTGCATCAAGCACTGCCCACAGGTCAGCCTCGAGGCGATCAGCCAATGCCGCCGGCGTTGGATACCCCTCAACCACAGGAAACCCGCTGGCGCGAATGCGATCCTTGAGTTGCTCCAGATGCGCATTGTCTTCGGGTAACGCGGAAACATAATCGCCACCTTTGGCCTTGGCATATGCAGGATCCCGGAAGTAGAACAACGCTCGCCCGGCCATAGCGGGGTCGTTGATCACCCCATGCAGTATCTCAAGCTCGGTTACACTCGTGCCGCCACGATGTTCATCAAGCCAAGGGCGCTGCTCAACCAAACCGGGATCGTAGGCATCAGCCTCGGGCACCCAGCCATAGCGGTCCCCAAGCATACCCACGAACCAGGGGCGGGCTCGGTCAATCTCAGCTAGACAGATTGGCAGAACCTCACCGCGTTCGGCCTGCTCGGCCGTGATGCCCCACCGCAGATCGACATCGACCAGTTCGACAAAACGTTCCCGAAGCCGCGCACGCAGCGCCGGAAACACCCGCCGAACCAGAAGATCGCGCTCCTCGCCGAAATCCCGGAACGTCGAGGACAAAAAAATACGGGCAACGGGCG
>JBAXRE010000006.1:0-173686 GCA_037131365.1 Sphingomonadales bacterium | reverse complement strand
GCCAGCACCTGAAGCTGGTGCGTCTACCAATTCCGCCATCTGGGCACGGGGTAGGCGGCGGCTGATATGGGTGGAATCGGGGCTTGTCAACGCCCCGGCGGCGCTTGCCCTGCTTTTTTCTCAGCGGCCACACCGGCCCGGCGGCAATATGGGTCAAGACATTGACACACGCAGGGGTTACATCGCCGGCATGACTGACATTTCCGCTTCCCACGCCGCCGATCCCGCCGCCCCGCTGGTGCAAGACAGCCTTGTCACCGTGATTGGCGGCGCCGGTTTCATCGGGCGCTATGTCGTCGAGGAACTGGTGCGCGCCGGCTGCCGCGTGCGCGTCGTCTCCCGCCATGCCGACAGCGCGCTGTTCCTGAAGCCCCTGGGCGGGCTGGGCCAGATCCAGATCGTCTCCGGCAACATCCGTTCCGATGCCGACATGGCTGCCGCCTTCGCCGGTGCCGTGGCCGGGGTCAATCTCGTCGGCATCCTGGCCGAAAGCGGCAACCAGCGCTTTGCCGATCTGCAGGCGGCCGGCGCCGGCCGGGCGGCGCGTGCGGCGGCAGCGGCCGGTGTGACGGCCTATGTCCAGGTTTCGGCCATCGGCGCCGATGCCCGCAGCACGATCGCCTATGCCCGCAGCAAGGGCGAGGGGGAGGCCGAGGTGCTGGCCGCGCTGCCGATGGCCACAATCCTGCGCCCCAGCCTGGTGGCCGGGCCGGAAGACCAGTTCTTCAATCGCTTTGCCGGCATGGCCCGCATCGCGCCGGCGCTGCCGGCCATCTGCGGGCAGAGCCTGTTCCAGCCGGTTTACGTGCGTGATGTCGCCAGTGCAGTGCTGGCGGCGCTGCAATCGGCCGACGCGCGCGGCCGCATTTACGAACTGGGCGGGCCCGACGTGCTCAGCTTCACCGCCATATTGCAGATGATTTCGGATCTGACCGGGCTCGACAGGCCGGTGGTGCCGCTGTCGGACTTCACCTCCGGCCTGCTGGCCAAGCTGGGTGACATCCTGCCGTTCATGCCGATGAACAGCGACCAGCTGGCCATGCTGAAGCTGGGCAATATCTGCGCGCCGGGCACGCCGGGGCTGGCCGAACTGGGCATCACGCCGACGCCGCTCTCCGCCTTCGTGCCCGAGATGATGGCGCGCTTCCGCCGCGGCGGCCGCTTTGCCAAGGCGCGCGCCGCGTGAGCCAGCCCGATCTCGCCACCGTCGTGCTGCTCGGCATTGTCGAGGGGCTGACCGAATATCTCCCCGTCTCCTCCACCGGCCATCTGATCCTGGCCGGCGAGCTGCTGGGGTTCCATGATTCGGCCGGGGCGACGTTCGACATCGCCATCCAGTCCGGCGCGATCCTGGCCGTGCTGGTGGCCTATTGGGGCCGCTTCATGGGTGTGGCGCGCGGGCTGGTCAGCCGCGATGCCGGTGCCATCGCCTTCCTGCGCAATGTCGTGCTGGGCTTCCTGCCCGCCGCCATCATGGGCTTGCTGTTCATCAAGGCGGTGGAAGCGCTGCTGGAAAGCCCCACCACCGTTGCCGTCTCCCTGATCGTCGGCGGCATTGCGATTCTGTGGATCGAACGGCAGCAGCGCCGCGTCACCGTCTCCAGTGTCGAGGCGCTGGGTGCCGGCACTGCGGTGAAGATCGGCCTGGGCCAGTGCCTGGCCATGATCCCCGGCGTGTCGCGATCGGGCGCGACGATCATGGCGGCGCTGTGGCTGGGCGTCGATCGCAAGACGGCGGCGGAATTCAGCTTCTTTCTGGCGGTGCCCACCATTTCGGGCGCCACCGTGCTGATGCTGTGGAAGAACCGCGATGCGCTGGATGCCTCCAACCTGTCGGCCATCGGCATCGGCTTTGCCATCAGCTTCGTGGTGGCACTGGCGGTGGTGAAGGGCTTTGTGGCGCTGGTCAGCCGCTTTGGCTTTGCGCCCTTCGCCTGGTACCGAATCGCCGCCGGCAGTGCCGCGCTGGTGTGGCTGGCAATGAGATAGGGCCGGAACGGCCATAAAAACCCGCCTGATTTGCCCGTATTTTGTTCCCCATCGCCCAATTAGGCCAACAATACTGCCCTAAATGCCGATTTGTGCGTGACAACATCGTGCTGATGTGATTTGCCCCCGGTCAACGAAAGGGCAGACGGCCATGGGCGCAACAAAATTGCTGAAATTCGTCGAACGCAGCCAGGCCTATCCGGCCAAGCGCAGCGCCGATGAACGCGCGCAGGATTTTCTCGAGATCAGCCGCCCCTATATCCTCGCCAAGGCCGAGGAGCAGGCCGGCCGCTGCAGCCAGTGCGGCGTGCCCTTCTGCCAGGTCCATTGTCCGTTGCAGAACAACATCCCCGATTGGCTGAAGCTCACTGCCGAAGGCCGGTTGCAGGAGGCCTATGAGCTGTCCGCCGCCACCAATGCCATGCCGGAAATCTGCGGCCGCATCTGCCCGCAGGACCGGCTGTGCGAAGGCAATTGCGTGATCGAGCCGGGGTTCGGCAGCGTCACCATCGGCTCGGTGGAGAAATTCCTGACCGACAATGCCTGGGAACAGGGCTGGGTGAAGCCGCTGGTGCCGGTGGCCGACCGGTCGGCGCAGAGCGTGGCCATCATCGGCGCCGGCCCGGCCGGGCTGACGGCGGCCGAGGCGCTGCGGGTGAAGGGGTATGAGGTGCATGTGTACGACCGGCACGACCGTGCTGGCGGGCTGCTCACCTACGGCATTCCCGGATTCAAGCTGGAAAAGCCGGTGGTGATGCGCCGGGCCGAACGGCTGGCGGCGGGCGGCGTGCACTTCCATCAGGATTTCGCTGTCGGCCGGGATGCCTCGCTGGCCGATCTGCGCGCGAAGCATGATGCGGTGCTGGTGGCGACAGGCGTGTACAAGGCGCGCGCTGTCGATGTGCCGGGTGCCGATGGGCCGACGACGCTGGAAGCGCTCGATTATCTGATCGCGTCGAACAAGGCTGGCTTTGGCGATGTGCTGGCCGATGCGGCGCGCTTCGATGCGGCGGGCAAGCATGTCGTCGTGATCGGCGGCGGCGACACCGCGATGGATTGCGTGCGCACCGCCGTGCGGCAGGGCGCGGCCAGCGTCACCTGCCTGTATCGCCGCGACCGCGAGAATATGCCCGGTTCGGCGCGCGAGGTGGCCAATGCCGAGGAAGAGGGCGTGCAGTTCGTGTGGCTGGCCGCGCCGGCCGAAATCACGCCGGCCGGCGTGGTGGCGCAGGTGATGCGGCTGGGCCAGCCCGGCCCCGATGGCCGCCGCGCGCCGGAGCCGGATGCCGACAACCGCTTCACCGCGCCCGCCGATTTGGTGATCAAGGCGCTGGGCTTTGACGCCGAGGATCTGCCGACCTTGTTCGGCGCCCCCGAACTGCCGGTGACGCGCTGGGGCACGGTGCGCGTTGATCACAAGACGATGATGACCGGCATGGACGGCGTGTTCGCCGCCGGCGACATCGTGCGCGGTGCCAGCCTGGTGGTGTGGGCGGTGCGCGACGGCCGTGACGTGGCGGCGCAGATGCATCATTATCTGCGCGCCCGTGCCGGCGCGGCGGCACGGGCGGCCTGACGCCGCCCGCCGACAACTCAGGATCATGTCGATGAAAACCATCATTGCCTCCATCGCCGCGGTGGCGATTGCCACCATGGCGCAGGCCCAGGGCGCGGCCCCCGATCCCGCCCGCATGCAGGCCGCTGCCGCCGTGGTGGCGCAGCTGGGCGTGAAGGCGCGGCTGCAACAGCAGATGGCCAACAATGTCGCGCAGATGCGATCCGGCCTTGTGGTGCGCGCCATGCTGGCCCAGCAGCCGGGCTTCGTCGCCGCCTATCAGGCCAATCGCGCCAAGTTCGATCCGGTGCTGGCCCGCGCCGGCAGCATCCAGGCCGATATCGCCCAGACCGTGATCAATCAGCAGCTGGACGGCGTGGTTGCGGCGGCGACCCAGGCCTATGCCCGCACCTACACGGCGGCGGAGCTGGGCGGCATGCTCGCTTTCTACCGATCGCCGGCCGGCCGCGCGCTGCTGGCGAAGGAAGCCACGGTGAGCGCCGCCATCGGCAACGCCACCGGCCAGTTGATCGGCGCCAGGATCGATGCCGCCATGAAGGCCAATCAGAAGCGGCTGAGCGACGCGCTCGCCCCGCTGAACAGCCAGCCCCAGCCGGGAACCAAGCCATGACCAACCTGCCCGCCGCCTTCACCGCCAGCGCCGCAGAGCGCGCCCGCCTTGCCGAAACCGGCATGTATCGCCCGGATTTCGAAGGCGATGCCTGCGGCGTGGGCCTGGTGGCCGCCACCGATGGCAAGCCGCAGCGCCGGGTGGTGACGGCGGCGATCGATGCGCTGAAGGCGGTGTGGCACCGCGGCGCTGTCGATGCCGATGGCAAGACCGGCGATGGCGCCGGCATCCTGGTCGAAATCCCGGTCGATTTCTTCCACGAACATGTCGAACGCCATGGCCAGAAGCCGGTCGCCGGCCTGCTCGCGGTGGGCCAGGTGTTCCTGCCGCGCACCGATCTGGCGGCGCAGGAAGCCTGCCGCACCATCGTCGAATCGGAAATCATCGGCTTTGGCTACAAGGTCTATGGCTGGCGCCAGGTGCCGGTGGACATCAGCTGCATCGGCGACAAGGCGATGCAGAGCCGCCCGGAGATCGAGCAGATCATGATCGCCGGGCCGATTGCCGACGGCGAGGACGCCAAGGAGCGGTTCGAGAAGGATCTCTATCTCGTGCGCCGCCGCATCGAGAAGAAGGTGATCGAAGCGCAGATCCAGGGCTTCTACTTCTGCTCCCTGTCGTGCCGCACCCTGATCTACAAGGGGCTGTTCCTGGCCGAATCGCTGAGCGTCTTCTACCCCGACCTCAACGACGAGCGCTTCGTGTCGCGCTTTGCCATCTATCACCAGCGCTATTCCACCAACACCTTCCCGCAATGGTGGCTGGCGCAGCCGTTCCGCACGCTCGCCCACAATGGCGAGATCAACACGATCCGCGGCAACAGCAACTGGATGAAGAGCCACGAGATCAAGATGGCCGCCGCCGCCTTTGGCGAGCATTCGGAAGACATCAAGCCGCTGATCCCGGCCGGCGCGTCAGACACGGCGGCGCTGGACGCGGTGTTCGAAGCCTTTGTGCGTTCGGGCCGCGATGCGCCCACCGCCAAGCTGCTGCTGATCCCGCAGGCCTGGCAGAAGGACGACAGCCTCGATCCCGCCACCCGCGCCATGTATGCCTTCTTCGCCTCCCTGATGGAGCCGTGGGACGGGCCGGCGGCGCTGGCGATGACCGATGGCCGCTGGGTGGTGGCCGGGCTTGACCGCAACGCGCTGCGGCCGATGCGGTACTGCCTCACCCGCGATGGCCTGCTGATCACCGGCAGCGAAGCCGGCATGGTGGTGGTGCCGGAAGGCGATGTGGTGAAGAAGGGCGCGCTTGGCCCCGGCGAGATGATCGCCGTGGACCTGGATGCCGCGCCGTCGCGTTTCTATTCCGACAGCGAGATCAAGGCCAAGGTGGCCGGCGCGCAGGATTATGCCGCGCTGGTCGCCGGCTTCACCAATTTCGAGGATCTGCCCGGCCGCAAGGCGCCCGAACCGGCGCCGGCCTATGATCGCGATGCGCTGCGCCGCCGCCAGGTCGCCGCCGGCCAGACGCAGGAGGACATGGAGCTGATCCTCAGCCCGATGGTGGAGGACGCCAAGGAGGCGGTCGGCTCCATGGGCGATGACGCGCCGCTCGCCGTTATTTCCGACAATCCGCGCAACCTGTCGCACTTCTTCCGGCAGAATTTCAGCCAGGTCACCAACCCGCCGATCGACAGCTTGCGCGAAACCGGCGTGATGAGCCTGAAGACGCGCTTTTCCAACCTGACCAACATCCTTGACGACGAAGCCACCCAGGCCGGCGTGATGGTGATGGACAGCCCCGTGCTGTCCAACCGCGACTGGGGTGTGCTCAAAAGCCATTTCGGCCGGCAGGTGGCCGAGATTGATTGCACCTTCGATATCGCCGGCGGCCCCGCCGCCCTGCGCGCCGCCATCGCGCGGGTGCGCGCCGAGGCCGAAACCGCGGTGCGGCAGGGCAAGACGCAATTGTTCCTGACCGACGAGCACCAGAGCGCCTCCCGCGCCGGCATCGCCATGATCCTGGCCACGGCGGGCGTGCACACCCACCTCGTGCGCAAGGGCTTGCGCACCTATGCCAGCATCAACGTGCGCGCCGCCGAAGCGCTCGACACCCATTATTTCGCCGTGCTGATCGGCGTGGGTGCCACCACGGTGAACGCCTATCTGGCGCAGGAGGCGATTGCCGATCGCCACGCGCGCGGCCTGTTCCCCGGCCTTGCCCTTGAAGACTGTGTCGCCCGCTACAAGAAGGCGGTGGATGATGGCCTCTTGAAGATCATGGCCAAGATGGGGATCGCCGTGATCTCCTCCTACCGTGGCGGTTACAATTTCGAAGCGGTTGGCCTCTCTCGCGCGCTGGTCAATGATTTCTTCCCCGGCATGCCGGCGAAGATTTCGGGCGAAGGCTTCGATTCACTGTTCGTCAACGCCCAGATGCGCCACGACAAGGCGTGGGACGAGGATGTGATCGCCCTGCCGGTCGGCGGCCTCTATCGCTGGCGCGCCAATGGCGAGGCACATGCGTGGAGCGCGCAGCTTATCCACCTGCTCCAGACGGCGGTGAGCCGCGATTCCTATTCCGATTATGTCAAGTTCAGCCGCGGCGTGCAGGCGCTGCCGCCGATTTCCTTGCGCGATCTGCTCGATTTCGTGCCGGGCACCAAGCCTGTGCCGATCGAGGCGGTGGAATCGGTCACCGAAATCCGCAAGCGCTTCGTCACGCCGGGCATGAGCCTGGGGGCGCTGTCGCCGGAAGCGCACGAGACGCTGGCGATCGCCATGAACCGCATCGGCGCCAAGGCGGTTTCGGGCGAAGGCGGCGAGGACAAGGCGCGCTACACGCCCTATGCCAACGGCGATTATGCCAACAGCAGCATCAAGCAGGTGGCATCCGGCCGCTTCGGCGTGACGGCGGAATATCTCAACGCCTGTGAAGAGATCGAGATCAAGGTCGCGCAAGGGGCCAAGCCCGGCGAAGGCGGCCAGCTGCCCGGCTTCAAGGTGACCGAACTGATCGCGCGCCTTCGCCATTCGACGCCGGGCGTGACGCTGATCAGCCCGCCGCCGCACCACGACATCTATTCGATCGAGGATCTGGCCCAGCTGATCTATGATCTGAAGCAGATCAACACCCGCGCCCGGGTGTGCGTGAAGCTGGTCAGCTCCGCCGGCATCGGCACGGTCGCCGCCGGCGTGGCCAAGGCCCATGCCGATGCCATCCTGATCTCCGGCAATGTTGGCGGCACCGGCGCCTCCCCGCAGACCAGCATCAAATATGCCGGCACGCCGTGGGAAATGGGCCTGTCGGAAGTCAATCAGGTGCTCACGCTGAACGGCCTCAGGCACCGCGTGAAGCTGCGCGCCGATGGCGGCCTGAAGACCGGCCGCGATGTGGTGATCGCCGCCATCCTGGGGGCCGAGGAATATGGCATCGGCACCATGAGCCTGGTGGCCATGGGCTGCATCATGGTGCGCCAGTGCCATTCGAACACCTGCCCGGTGGGCGTGTGCACGCAGGACGATGCGCTGCGCGGCAAATTCGTCGGCACGCCGGAGAAGGTGATCAACCTGATGAGCTTCATCGCCGAGGAGGTCCGCGAGATTCTCGCCCGCCTCGGCTGCCGCAGCCTTGATGAAGTGATCGGCCGCACCGAATTGCTGCGTCAGGTCAGCCGCGGGGCGGAGCATCTCGACGATCTTGATCTCAACCCCATCCTCGCCAAGGTCGATGCGCCCGATGCGATGCGGCGCTGGGGCCTGGGCACCGGCCGCAATCCGGTGCCGGACAGTCTGGATGCCGAGATGATCCGCGAGGCCGGCCATCTGTTCGAACGCGGTGAGAAGATGCAGCTCGCCTACACGGTGCGCAACACCCACCGCGCCGTCGGCACCCGCCTGTCGGGCGAGATCACCCGCCGTTTCGGCATGACGGCGCTGGCACCGGGCCATGTCCATGTGCGGCTGCGCGGTTCGGCCGGCCAGTCGCTGGGCGCGTTCGCGGTGCAGGGCCTGAAGCTGGAAGTGTTCGGGGAAGCCAACGACTATGTCGGCAAGGGGCTTTCGGGCGCCACCATCGTGGTGCGGCCGATGGTGTCGAGCCCGCTCGCATCCCAGGACAATGCCATCATCGGCAACACCGTGCTGTACGGCGCCACGGCGGGCAAATTGTTCGCGGCCGGGCGCGCCGGGGAACGCTTCGCGGTGCGCAACAGTGGTGCCACCGTGGTGGTGGAAGGCTGCGGCGCCAACGGCTGCGAATATATGACCGGCGGCGTGGCGGTGGTGCTGGGCAAGACCGGCGCCAATTTTGCCGCCGGCATGTCGGGCGGCATGGCCTTCGTGCTGGATCGGGACGGCAAGTTTGCCGCCCGGGTCAACCGCGAGACGGTGATCGTGCAGCGGTTGGCCAGCGCGCACTGGGAACAGCTTGTCCATGATCTGATCAGCGAACACGCGCGCGAAACCGGATCGAAGTGGGCGGCCGGGCTGCTGGCCGAATGGGACCGCACCCGCGAACAATTGTGGCAGGTGTGCCCGAAGGAAATGGTCAGCCGGCTGCCGCACCCGCTGTCGGACGACATGACGAGCATCGCGGCGGAATAGCGCCATCCTTGAAACGGGGGCCTTCGCTGCTATATTCACCTATAACAGTTGAAGGACCCGGCAATGGCCAAGAGCAATGATCCGCTGATCGAAAGCCTGATGCAGATGGCGGTGGCCGCGGCACCGCTGATCCGCAAGGCGCGCGATTCCGGCATTTTCCGCGAACGCGATGGCGTGGTGGATGCCGAAGTGGTGGTGACCAAGGCGGCTGAGCCACCCCCGCCGCCCGCCGCCCCCGAAGCGCCGCCCGCGCCCGCCCCCGAAACCGGCGCCCTGCAGGACATCATCGTCCGCCAGGCGCTGCGCATCAACGAACTGGAGGCGCAGATCGCGGCGCTGAAGGCGGCAACGGCCAAGCCGGCCAAGCCGAAGGCGAAACCCAAGGCCCGGCCGGCCAAGGCCTGAACAGCGCCGCCGCCGGGAAAAGGTTCGCCCCGGTTGTCAAACTGTCACACCCCGGCCTTTCCAAGCGGACAGGAAATTGTATGAACGGGAGACGATGTGGCGTCTCCATCATTTCACGCTGTGCCCGTTCAGCCGCAAGGTGCGTTTCGCGCTGGCGGTGAAAGGCGTCACCCACGAACTGGTGCTGGAACGCCCGTGGGAGAAAAGGCCGGTCTTCACCGCGCTCAATCCGGCCGGGCAGACGCCGGTGATGAGCCGCGATGCCTGCGTGCTGGCCGATTCGGTCGCCATTGTCGAACATTTCGAAGAAACGCTGGAGCGCACGCCGCTGCTTGGCACGACGCCGGAAGACCGCGCCGAAACCCGCCGGCTGGTGGCCTGGTTCGATCAGAAATTCTATTCCGAAGTCGGCGCGCCGCTGCTGGGCGAACGCATGTACAAGCGCGCGGTGGTGCGCGGCATGCCCGATGGCGGCATCATCCGCGCCGCCAGCCGCATGGCGGACATGCATCTGGATTATATCGATTTCCTGCTGGAACGCCGGGCCTGGCTGGGCGGCGGCCAGTTCGGCATGGCCGATATCGCCGCGGCCGCGCATCTTTCGGTGGCCGATTATCTGGGCGGGCTGGAATGGGATGGCCATGATCCGTCCAAGACCTGGTATTCCGCGATCAAATCGCGCCCCACCTTCCGGCCGCTGCTGGCCGAACGGCTGGAAGGCCTGCCGCCGCCGAGCCATTATGACAAGCTCGACTTCTGATTGACGGCACCGCCGGCTGCGGCCAAGCCTGACGAAATGGCCCTTGGGGAGAGGCGCATTGCACGATGATGCCCAGGCCGGTGCGCGCCGGCTGCTGATCACGCTGCTGTTCGTCGGCACGGCACTGAACTATGTCGATCGCCAGGTGCTGGCGCTGCTGAAGCCCACGCTGGAAGTGGAATTCGGCTGGACCGATCAGCAATTTGCGCATCTGGGCAGCGTGTTCCAGCTCTCCGCCGCTGTCGCCCTGCTGGCCGTGGGCTGGTTTGTGGACCGGTTCGGCGTGCGGCTGGCCTATGGCATCGCGGTGGCGGTGTGGAGCGCGGCCGGCATGGCCCATGCCGCTGCGGCGTCGGTGAGCCAGTTTGTGGTGGCGCGATCGGTGCTGGCGGTGGCCGAAAGCGTCAACACCCCGGCCGCGGTGAAGGCAGCGGCCACCTATCTGCCGCTCACCCAGCGCAGTGTGGGGCTGGGCGTCGTCAACACCGCGCCCAACATCGGCGCGATCCTCACGCCGCTGCTGATTCCGCCGCTGGCGCTGGCCTTCGGCTGGAAATCCGCCTTCATCCTCACCGGCGGGCTCGGCTTCGTCTGGCTGGCGCTGTGGGTGTTCGGCACGCGGCGGCTGCAACCGGTGAACGTGGCGAAGAAGGCTGCGCTTGACGGCAAATGGGCCGATCTGCTGCGCGACCGCCGCACCTGGACGGTGGTGGGTGCCAAGGCACTCACCGATTGCGTGTGGTGGTTCGTGCTGTTCTGGAGCACCGATTTCTTGGTGAAAACCTTCGGCCTCAGCCAGGCCGAGGTGGGCGTGCCCAACGCCATCATCTTCGTCGGCGCGGCGCTGGGCGCGTTCAGCTGCGGCTATCTGTTTCCGGCGCTGCTGAAACGCGGCTGGAGCGTCAACCGCGCCCGCAAGACCGGCATGCTGATCTATGCCGTCCTCATCCTGCCGATCCCGCTGGCCCTGCAGGCACCCACCCCAATTGTTGCCGCACTGATCATCGGGCTGGCGCTGTTCGCCCACCAGGGCTTTTCCACCAGCATCTTCGGCCTTGCTGCAGACACCGTGCCGACCAGCCGCGTCGCCGGCGCAATGGCGCTGGGGGGCGTCGCCGGCAATCTGACAGGCACCGGCATCATCGAACTGACCGGCTGGTGCCTCACCAACGGCGTCGGCTACTGGCCGATGTTCGCCATCGCGTCAGGGGCGTATCTGACCGCGCTGGGGTTCATCCACCTGATGCAGCCGGATATCCGGGCGTTGGACGAAGTTTAACGCCCGCCCAGCATCTCCGCCACCCACGCCGGCACCAGCGTGCCGGCCGGGCCGTGGCGCGCCTCGTGGAACATCGGCGTGCCGGCGGAGGGTTCGAGGTTGATCTCCAGCGTGCGTGCGCCGGCGGCGCGGGCTTCGGCGACAAAGCCGGCGGCGGGATAGACCGCGCCTGAGGTGCCGATGGAGACGAACAGATCGCAGCGGCTGAGTGCGTCGCCGATCTCCTCCATGTGGTAGGGCATCTCCCCGAACCACACGATATCGGGCCGCAGGCGGGGCTGGCGGCAGGCCGGGCAGGGCGGGTTGCCGGTCAACGGCCCTTGCCACGGCCGCGCCGCGCCGCAGCCGGCGCACAGGGCCGACAGCAATTCGCCGTGCATGTGCCGCAACCGCTGCGAGCCGGCGCGATCGTGCAGATCATCGACATTCTGGGTGACGAGCAGGACATCGCCCGTCCACGCCGCCTCCAGCCGCGCCAGCGCATGATGCGCCGGATTGGGCTGCACCTGCGCCAGAAAGGCGCGGCGCTGATCATAGAATGTCTGCACCAGCGCCGGGTTGCGGCGGAAGGCCTGCGGGGTGGCGACATCCTCCACCCGGTGGCCTTCCCACAGGCCGTCCGCGGCGCGGAAGGTGGGCACGCCGGATTCCGCCGAAATGCCGGCGCCGGTGAGGATGACGATGTTCATGGTCTGGGCGCCGCCGGATCGGGCGCAGCGGCGGTGGTGGCGGGGCGGCTGGTCATGTCGGGCAGATTTGCGCCGGCTGGCGCCGCACCGCAAGCCCGCCCCGGTGTCTCGCCAGTTGCGCCGGCCCCGGCAATCGCCCACAACAGCGGGCATGACGAACAAGCCGATCCGCGTGGGCGTGTTGGGAGCCGGTGGCCGCATGGGCCAGGCCATCATCGCCCAGATTTCCGAATGGCCGGGCCTGGCGCTGGCCGGCGCTGTCGAACGGGCGGGCCATGCCAGCTGCGGCCTGCCGGCCGGGCCGGGCCATCCCGAAACGCTCACCGTCTGCTCCAACATCGGCGCCATCGCCCACAAGTGCGACGTGCTGATCGATTTTTCCGTCCCCGCCGCGCTGGCCACCAGCATCGAAGCGGCGCAGGAAGGCAAGTGCGCGCTGGTGGTGGGCACCACCGGGCTGGAAGCGGCGCATCACGCCCTGATCGACGCGGCCGCCCGCCACATCGCCGTGCTGCAGGCCGCCAACACCAGCCTGGGCGTCACCCTGCTGGCAAGGCTGGTGGAAGAGGCGGCGCGCGCCCTGGGGCCGGACTGGGATATCGAAATTGCCGAACTGCACCACCGCCTGAAGGTGGATGCGCCGTCGGGCACGGCGCTGGCGCTGGGCGCGGCGGCGGCGGCCGGGCGCGGCATCGATTTGGCCAGCCATTCCGATCGCGGCCGTGATGGCATCACCGGGGCCCGCACGCCCGGCCATATCGGCTTTGCCAGCCTGCGCGGCGGCAGCGCGGCCGGTGATCACATGGTGCTGCTGGCCAGCGAAGGCGAACGCATCGAATTGTGGCACCGGGCCGAAAACCGCAGCATCTTCGCCCGCGGTGCCCTGAAGGCGGCGCAGTGGGTGGCGGGGAAGACGCCCGGCCGCTACGCGATGACCGACGTGTTGCGGTAACGCGCCAGCGCTTCCCGGATCAGCGCCCCCACTTCCCGGCGTTCCGGCGCCGACAGGAAATGCCCGACCCTGAGCCGCCGCCCGCGCGCGTTCAGGAACAGATGCGCGTCGCCCAGCGGCGTCTCCTCGATATCGACACGGGTGAAATAGGGCTCCAGCCGCTCGATGCGGGCCTCCCCCAGTGGGCTGACACGGGTGAAGGTGAGGGCATCATCGGCCAGCACCAGCCGTTCATGCCCGCCGCCGGAGCGGTAGTTGCTGCGCAGCGCCCAGGCCAGCAGCGCCACATCCGCCACCATGAACGGGATCACCGGCCACAGGCCCAGCACCAGGAAGCGCAACGACCCAACCAGAAAGAAGCCGCCCACCAGCAGCACCAGGTTGCGCGCGTTTGCCCGGCTGAGCGAGCGATTCGGGGTGAGGGTGACATCAAGCAGCACGGGTCGATGCTTACGCTGCAGCCCCTTTACGCGCCAAGGCTTTTGGCCGCATGGCGACATGATGACCAGATTGCACCGCCGGCTGATGACCCCGGCCGAAATTGACAGCTTCTTCCGCGTGCTCGCCGCCGCCCGGCCGGAGCCGGAGACCGAGCTGGCCTATGGCAATGGCTATCAACTGCTGGTCGCCGTCGTGCTGTCGGCGCAGGCAACCGACGTGGGGGTGAACAAGGCAACCAGGCGCCTGTTCGAACAGGTCCACACCCCGCAGCAGATGCTGGATCTGGGGGAGGAAGGGCTGAAGAGCCACATCCGCACCATCGGCCTGTTCAATGCCAAGGCGAAGAATGTGATCGCCCTGTCGCAGCGGCTGGTGGCCGAATTTGGCGGAGAGGTGCCGAACAGCCGTGACGTGCTGGAAACGCTGCCCGGTGTTGGCCGCAAGACCGCCAATGTGGTGGTGAACGTGCTGTTCGGCGAAGAAACCTGCGCGGTGGACACGCATGTGTTCCGCCTCGCCAACCGCACCGGCCTTGCCCCGGGCAAGACGCCGCTGGTGGTGGAAACCGGCATCATGAAGCGGGTGAAGCCGCCCTGGCGCCGCCATGCCCACCACTGGCTGATCCTGCACGGCCGCTACATCTGCACCGCCCGCAGCCCGAAATGCGGCATCTGCCCGGTGGCGGACCTGTGCCAGTTCAAGGCGAAGCCGGCGCTGGCGTGACGGGAATTCATCCGCCGTTCAACTGGCGCGGCGGATCATGGCATTCATGCGGGGATTGGGACTCTTGCTGATCGTGGCCATGGCCGGCGCCGCCCACGCCGAAACCCGCAGTTGTCTGCCGATCGCCCAGCTGCGTGACAGCAATGTCGTCAACGGCCGCACCATCGATTTCACCTTGCGCGACCGCAGTGTGTGGCGCGCCAATCTTGGCAGCGAATGCCCTGGCCTCGCCAGCGCCCGCGCCTTTTCCTACCGCACCTCGCAAACCCAGTTGTGCGCGCTCGACATCATCACCGTGATCATGCCGATCGGCGGTTCGCTGACGTCTGGCGCCAGCTGCGGCCTTGCCCCGTTCGAACGCCAGCCGCCACCGCCGCCCCGGCCGTGATGGGGCTGGCGCAGGCCGACAACCGCTGCTAACAGCGCCGTCAGGCACCCGTAGCTCAGCTGGATAGAGCGCTGCCCTCCGAAGGCAGAGGTCACAGGTTCGAATCCTGTCGGGTGCGCCACAAAAACTCAATCAAATCAATATGTTGGAGATTTGACATCTTCAGCAAATCCCCGATTTTGCCGAAATTTGTCGTTGACAAAACCTTGACAAAAAATCGTGTCAATCGACCCAACATCCTGTTATTTCTTGGGAAACAGGCGATGTTGGGGGCAGTGGATGGCAGTCTATCAGGATGTGGTCGATCTGCGGGGTGACGGTCGGGTCATCCTCTACAAGCGCCACAATCTCAAAAACCAAAACTGGCAATGCCGAATCAGGGTGCCGAACGCGACCGGGTATAAGGTCGTGTCGACCAAGACCGACAATCAGCGGGAGGCAGAGCGGTTCGCTCTCGACCTCTATGAAGACTTGTACATCCACGTGAAGGCGGGTGGGTCGGTCCAGTCGAAAACGTTCAAGCAGGTGTTCGACGACTGGAAGAAGCACGTCACCACGATCGGTCACACCCGGCGGGGTGGATCATGGCAAGGCACGATTGATCGCGTTGAGACTTACGCTGTGCGATTCTTCGGGGCGATGAAGATCGATGCCATCGGTCCGACCGACTTTGCCGACTTCTGGGCTTGGCGGAAATCGAATTTCAATCGGAAACAGCCCTCAAACGGGACGCTGCGCCGTGAACGCACCAGCATCCTGCCTGTGTTCAAGTTTGCGGTGACCAAGGGCTATATCAAGGCGGTGCCTGAGACGGATCCGCCCAAGTCGTCCAACGACCGGCGCCCGACGTTCACACAGGATGAGTGGCGGCAGATTTACACGAAGGCACGGGCATGGGTGAAGGACGGCGAATCACTGGCAACGTGGCGCGACCGGTTCATGACGCAGCAGTATGTGCTGATCCTGGCGAACACTGGGCTGCGGGTTGGTGAACTGCGGGGGCTGCGGTGGGGCGATCTGAGAACGGTCAAGACCGAGGATGGGACGCGGTTGATCGCCGAGGTCAGAGGCAAGACCGGTCTGCGCGAGGTGGTCTTCCAATCTGGCGCAGATGAGTATGTGAAGCGTGTCTACGACCAACGCTGTGAGGAGTTGGGCTCATCGCCGCCACCGGACGGGCTGGTCTTTTGTCACAAGGATGGGTCAGCCATTCAGACGATGAAGACCGGGTTTCAGTCGCTGTTGCGTTATGCGGGTGTGCCGATTGAGCGGAACGGCATGGCAAGAACGATCTACTCGCTCCGGCACTTCTACGCCACGATGCGTCTGTCCAACGACACGAGCCCGTTCCTCCTTGCCAAGCAGATGGGGACGTCGGTAGAAATGCTGGAAAAGTTTTACGGGCAGACGGTGTCCTCGCAACTGGCGGCGCAGATCAGCAAGGGCAACCAGTCTGGCGGTGGTAGCGTGAAGGCGTATCCGTTTGAGTGAGCGTCATTTCGGATCGGAAATGACGGGTGTTCCTGTCGATTGAGAAGTGAAAACCCTTTGGATTGCAGGCGCATATAAATCCACGAAGCGGTATAGCTGGGAAAAAAAATTGATGCAGAAATTCCAAATAATTTTATTGTTTTGTCTATTGTCGGGCTGCGACTCGATTACCAGCAAGCAAAAAGCATTAAATAAATGCATGTTGCGCGCCGAAGATCACTTAAAACAACCAGCTAGCGATTCATATTATAACAGTTATATTAATATCTGTATGGGAGCGGAGGGTTACAAAAGAATTTGGAATAAACAATGCGATTATGAAACTAATCCATTGATTGAAGAAGAATGTTTCGAGTGAATGTATAATATCATTTTGCGCTTTAGTGCATCTGTCTAACGACGCCAGCCCGTTCATCCTTTCCAAGCAGATGGGGACGTGAGTCGAGCAGATTGAGTGGTTATAAGCACGACGATTCCCGCTCAGTCGTGGGATGGCAATTAGCGTTCGATACTGTTTTTTTGAATTTGCCATCCCCCCTCCATCATTCCAACGATTTTTTCCAATTCCTGTCTATCCCCTTTTTCTAATGCTTCATGAAATTTTAGTTCGATAGCTTGTTTTTCATCATAAACGTCTCGCTCCTGGAGCAAGAGAAGATTGTAAATATATTTTAAATAGATTGATCTGTTTTTGGTTTCTAAGTTAATATTTCTAATATACTCCGATTGTCTTTCATAAATCGATCGGAAATTCTTTAACTCAACATGAATTGCATCGATAGAAGATTCCAAACGATTGAATTTTTGATCATTATTCCACTCACTTTTCTGGTTATCTGTAGAACGATTTATTTCATTAGCGAACCTCGAAATAATAAGCCATAAAAACTGAACATTTAATATCGCCAGCAATATAATAATCATGGAATTATCGACCCTTTTAACCGTGATTGAAATTCACTAGTCGAACCGAGATAATCAAGCGTTAATTGCAATCGCGGTCGACGGTTACATAAATAGACGCGCACGGGTGTAATAGCTTGGTGCTTTGGTCTAGTTTCGTTTCTCTATCAAACCAACTCAACCACTCTACGCCTCGCCTCGGCATCACACTCGATATAGCGCTGTGTCGTCTGCAGCGAGGAATGCCCCGCCAAAGATTGCACATCTCGCAGCGATCCGCCAACCGTCGAGATCTTCCTTGCCGCATTGGTAATGAACGTCCGCCGCCCCGAGTGCGATGAGCAGCCGACCAGCCCCAGGTCGTGATACCAACGGGCAAACAGGTTGACGATTGTCTGTGCTGAGGTCCGGTCTGATCGTTCAGTCTGGATAACAAACTCGGAAACCGTCGCCGTCTGATGATGTCGGGTCAGCAGCGACCGGAGCTGCCGGTTGAGCGGGATGACCCGACCAGAGTTGCCTTTGGACGCCGCATTCGTGAGATGGATGCAGTCACCGACCATCCCATCAGCATCCACCACCATCGACCACTTCAGGGCTGCAATCTCCTTTGCCCGTAGCCCTGCTCTGACCGAGAGCAAGAAGATGACTTGGTTGCGCAGCCCATGCCGCCGTTTGCCAATGTGATCCGCCACCGCATCCACCTGCTGCCGTGACAGTATCTTCGCCTGTTTGCCGATGCCCATGTTCACCCTGTAAGTGATTATAAAACCTACAGATTGACTATAATATAACCAGTAAAATGGTGACACCACTCAGTGCGCTTATAAAACGATTCAGGCTCAATGGCTTAGTCAGACCGATGATATTTTTGATATTTTATCATCAAGATTTGAGAATGATGACTGACGCCTTCATCCGTTCCAGATCTGCCTTGCTGGGCATCTTGGCAATCTGGATGCCCTCATAAACGTCAATCGATCTGATCGATGCCCGTTGCAGCGACTGGATAAGCTCCTGCTTGGTTTTTGGTGTTTCAGAACGAGTAAGCATCTGACCGTCCATCGTTGATCCAGATTGACATTGGCTCGTCCTCCGTCTGCTTGTGTTTATGATACCTCTGACCATTAAGAGAAAAATCTATCTCCTGAATTGCCCTTATCTTTTGAGCAATGGCTGGACCTTTGGTGAGAATATAGTCGCTCATTAATTCAATCAAAACCTGAGTCCTATTTTTGCCATCAAGGTGACATATATCATCAAATTTATTTCTTAGGTCGGTCGGTACATTGAAATTGGTGAGGATAGGTATCTGTTTCATAGGCATCTCCCTTGTGATTTAGACATTATTAGAGATCAAGGACCGGCGAGGTGCTGGTCCACTCATTTCGGATCGGAAACTGGAGTTGTCGAAAGGAGACTATGCTCAGCGGTGACATGCCACTGTCGGAGGCACATCCGACATGTAGGCGTTGGTCCAGTCTATGGCGTCTGCGAAGTCCGGCTTGTCCCGAAGCTTCGTCATATAGTGCACCCACCCGTCATCGGAGCGTGTGAGCTTCATCTGAACGTCACCCCAATCTGTTCCCAGCCACGCATCACGGATCAGGGCTTCAAAGCGATTGTCTGGGTCAGAGGCAAAGGGGCAGTCGATAACAAGATGGTAGTGGAGGTGCTTCGACGCAGTGCCCTCCAGCACAGGAAACGCCCACAGTTTCTTACCCTGGCGCCGACCGAGGTTGCCGAGCGTCTGACGGTTCAACACGGACAGGAAGTGTCTCAGGTTTGCACTGGCGATCTGGCGATCTAGCATTATCAGGCTCCGGTCAGTGCCGCCCGGGCGGTCGAACCATGCATATTGCTTCATCGTCAACGTCAGTGCTCGGGGATCGTTCCAGTGCCCCAGATTGATCCAGTCACGCAGTGCAGATTGAATTTGGCGGGAAATAGTCATGTTGATCAAAAACTTTCGGATAAAATGAATATGATTTATTTATGGAAAAATGTCACTGTTACTGTAATAATGCGTTCACGACATACACTCATTTACTAGGACATGATTTACTGAAATAATTTACGAATTTCGAATAAATGTCCTTCAATATTGCTGATTCGATAATGAATGTCATCAAATTTAAAATGATATACACCATTTTCATAGTCGGCGCTGGATAGATGAGAATTATATTGATTCATAAGTTCGAGAATTTGCTCTAGCAAAAATTTCTGTTTGTAAAAAATTTCAAGACACATAATTACGCTCCCTTTTTGTTTATCGGAGCATCGTGCTCTCGATAATCTTGTTTTCGCATGAATCGGCTTTAGCCGCTTGAACAAGACGGCGATCGCTGGTTCTGTTCAGTTTCATGCCGATCAGAAGTGGGGACGGAATGACCGAGCGTTGGCAGGGCGATGGCGAGTTCGTGTTACCCGCGGGGTCGGTCGAGCCGTATCGGCTTTGGTTTGAGTATCTCAAACTCGCAGCAACCGACCCGGAGCTGTCGGTTGATGATGCTGCGTATCACGATTGGGGAGACTATCGCGCGGTCGCGTTCAGTCGCTGGTGGAGCGAGCATTGGCGCTCACTGTTTGCCGTGCGAACGAAGGTTGCCGCGCTTGAACCAGGGGCTGTCGTGCCATCTGACAGCGGCGCCATCACGCTATCGATACCGCTGTCCGGGAAAACTGATGCTGTCCTTGCCCAAGTCACTGCCTACCTCGGCAAAGAGGGCTTCAATCTCCAGCGGCAGGGGCGCTACGCGCTGTCGCTGAACTATGAGCAGGGGTTTCTCAAGCAGCTGGATAAGGCGCGGCGGTATCTTCGCCTCTATGGGCTCTGGTTGCGTCATGCAGATGCCGATCCCCGGAAACGCATTGAGCGGTCTGCGCGTGATTATGTGCGTTGGTATGAAGGATGGGAGGCGAAGATACGGGCAGGATCGAAGCGCCGTGTGACGCCGTTGCCATTCTTCTACAAGGTGTTCGTTGGCTATCTGGATGCGGTAGCTAACGGCGTCACGAGCAGAGGCGGTCAGGTCGCTTTTGACCTCGGTAACGCTGAGAATGCACGGCGGCAGGTGGTGCGTGATATCAAGATCGCCCGGCGATTGGCGGCAAACGTTGCCAAGGGTGTGTTTCCGGGGGCGTATTGAGGACAGTTTGTGCGCTTGGATAGCAAATTAGATATCACTATTGACAAAATTTCGCGAAAAATTTTTCTTCCAATCGTGACTTACCAATCATGTAATCCTCAATCCAAACACGAGTTTTTGAACGCCTTGTAATATTGTATAAGTTTTTAAATCCGAAACTATGAATTTCACCAATTAAGACATCGCCTTCAGAGGGATCATTCCCGCCGAACCACTCAAGGATAGCATATCCCAAGGACGTTTCTACAATATATCTACCTCGGCATCCAGCCTGATTATAGATTACGATACCTTTGCTAACGCTCGCGTACACGGGCACGCTGAAATTGGCAATAAATAGCCAAAGCAGAAAAATGAAAAACCTAGAAATTTTCTTTATCAATGAAATCATTACCATTTTCCTGTAATGCAATTATTGTAGTTTTTTTCTGATATAGTCCTTGCGACGGACTCAATAGACGATTTATCTTTAGGAATACTAGTTCCTGACTTTATTGCATCGTTTATTCCATCAATAGTCGCATCAATACTATTATTCAGCATACCGGCAACCGTTGCCGCAACTCCTGTACCGTTCCACGATTTCAAGATCACAGCGGTAACATTATTTTTTATCTTTGCCGTGTTTTCACCAAATAAATATTTCCGTAACAGCATATTTTAGAGAAGCCCGCTCTGCATTACAATAATCTATCTGTACATCCGACAGTGCAAGCGCGGGTTTGCACAGCAAAAATGCAAAAATACAACCCATTATTAGCTTGATAATTTTCATTATTTGAAAATTGTCCTGATCTATTTCGTCCCTGTGATAGGAACATTTTGGGGAATTTTAAGCAACGCCACAAAACGTCAAGACAATATCGAACTCCACTTTGGGAGAGGGTTGCCCACTTGCGGATTTCATTTACGCCGTCATAACGCAAGAGATGTCAATTAGCCGCCTTCTAACCGAAAAATCAAGCGGCGCGTTCAGATCTGACAACGCTACGGATGCACCCGTATTCCTTAGCGATTCCAAATGACGTGCACCCCTGATTTGGTGCCATTTTTGAGTAGAGTCCGTTTCTCGAGGAGACGGACGAATGAAGCGGAGCAGGTTTTCGGACGAGCAGATCATTGCGATCGTGAAAGAGCAGGAGGCAGGCATGGCGACAGCCGAGGTCTGCCGGCGGCTGATACCAATCCTGCCGCCCGCTATCCTCTATCGTCGCTACCCAGGCGTGATCGAAGGCGGCTTTGGAGAATGCGCCCAGGTCGGCGGTTGCGAGCTGTCGATACTCGTCCTTGGTGAACGCCTTGGGCTTGCAGTTTGCCATATGCGTCAGCAGCCAAGCTCGCAGACGATTCCGCTCGGCTATGGCTTGATCGGTCAGAGCTTGGCGGGATTTGACGAATGGGTAGCTCATTACCGTGCCATCCTACGCCGAGATTAAAATGGCGCTCACCAAACCAAGCGAGCTGTTTCCTCTCCAAACCCGCCAGCTATTCTGACAATGTGATTTTCAAGACGAAGCTCTAATAGACGTTTAGCGAGGTGCGGCTGTATGGCATGATTCCTTGTTACTAAATTACACTCCGGGCATGCAAAAATAGAAAAATGGATTTCTAGGGGGTCTTCATTTCGAGCAGTAAATCCAAACATTGAGTATGAAGAATCGCAACATGGGCAATCAATTGTTTCCCAGTCTAATTCTTTTCGATGATTTTTGATTTCCTCCTGCCAGGCGTTCATGTGTTGCCAATGAAGGTCGCTTCCATCATAATCCATAAAATTTTCAATTAAATTGAATGTAGGAGACATAAGGTGTCTCATATGATGTACAAGCGGATCCACAAAATTAATATAATCCAATTGTTGTCCACAACTTTCTAAATCACTTAGTACGGACCTAGAGCAATTTAGTGCATTAACCGTATTAGGTAGCATTGCTTCCTTAAAATCAAAGCCATATGCTCTATTGAAAAGAAGCTCATATGCGTCCCACAGGCTGCCTAGTATTAAGCGTGCTGTGGGTTTGTCATAAGAAGGACTGTCGCCTTGATGTTCTATTTCATTGCGCAGCGTCGCCCATTCGTTTTGGAATTTGTAACGAGGTTTTCCATCTAATTCAATCTTTTCAAAAAGATAATGCTCTTCCAGGTTGAGCTTGCGTCCCGCGGCTTCCCAACTTCGAAAAAATGGGACGTCCTTCTTATCTCCTGAAATGTTTTTACATAGTTTTTCGAGACCAGAATAAAGCGTCGAAAATGCTTGAGGGAATTGCTTGAAACAAAATGAAAAAAGAGACGCTTCGACCGCCTGAATGACGCCAGCTAGCTGGTGATCATGATAATAGCTATCGGGAACACGTCTCAATATAATTGGTTTGCGTGGAGTTACACGTTCCATATCATTTGATTTCATGTTTGCGCTCACGCTGTGCCTCGATATCTATTTTGTTTTTGTCAAGTGTATTAAAGGTGCTGGTGTTTAGGTCCCGAATGCCTGCCGCTGTGCCCGATTGAATGAGAACCGCGTTGCCTGTTCACGTGCCTGTGGGTAGGTCATGATGATGTTCCGCATTTCGCTATCGTTCTGGAATGCCCGGACCATCGCTTGGAAGAATGCCTGGGAGTAGGCGTTGAACACCACGTCGGCGGGGTTCTTCCGGATCATCTCCATCATATTGTCATCCAGGATTTCCCGGTTCACCCGCTCGAACCGGAGGAAGTCCTCCCGAGTGAAGTTGGTCCCGTGACGTTCGTTGAATGACTGGATGATCTCAGAGAGGGACTTCTCCTCCTCCTCGGTGTATCGGTTCGCACCAAACTCGGTGATGGGTTTGAGGGCTTCCGTGGTCCCAGGTTGAAGGGACGCACTGCCTGCCTCCTTTTCTTCGAGCTTGAACGCCGCCAGCTTCAGCATGTCGTCGCCGATTGCAATGTCGGGCGGCACGTCACGCGCTTGCGCAGATAGAGACGCGTAGATCTGGAGCCCTGGCGCATAAATCGTTGCCTGATCGACTGCCCAGTGTTCCATCAAGCTGATTTCCCAGTCGGTCCAACCGGCGCTTCCTAATGGCGAGGCGAGCCAATTCGTCAGCCGTTCAAAATTGTCTGTGTCGGCAACCACATTGCCGTCGGCATCATAATCGGACCAAGGAAGCTCGTCCTCATCGGTCAGCCCGCATGCTTCTAAAGTTTCTTCTTTCAAGCTTGCATATGGGCGGTCTTCGTCGCACGTTATGCCAAAGCAATCCGCGTATGTTGGTTGTGATAGCGCTGTGAAAAAACGCTCAGATCCGTCCAAACATTTGGCAACAAAACCTCGCTCATCATCGCTTTCAACTTCAACCCAGTCGTGGAAGGCTATCACGCCATTGGATAATGCAAGCAGAACTGGCGATTGGGCTGATTTCATACCATGATCCAATTTCGCTAACCTCAGCTATTAGACTTTGGCTTGATATAAAGAGAGCAGGGCATCATCAGGCAAATCGTCTGGCTCATCGGCTATTATGTAGCCTTCATTGCGAAGATAGTTATGCCAACCTTCCTCGGTGGCGAACACGCCTTGCCAGTAGCATGTCACCCCTGCTTGACCCTCGAGTTCCTCAGTGTAGCCAATGTAGCAACCCTCTCCCAGTTCGTTCTCAATCCAGCGCTGCCCTATCCCAACAATCACTGCATTCTCGAGGCTCCAATCTTCAGCAAGAAGTTCACGAACGAAGCATGCTCTAAGTTCATCCGTGATTTCCTCATTTTCATCGAGGTTGAAATAATCCCTAAGCTCACTATCGCAGGCTTGGGGTAAGTGACCGTATTTAGTGGAGACCGCTGGACAAAATCTCAAGGCAGCGGCTTCACTGTGGAGGTGCTCCCAAACACCTTGGTCCTCAGTGAACCACCGCTTTATCAATTCCAAACCCTTTGGGGGCTCATCACCGTTTACGGCGTAGCGTATCAGTTCGTTACGTGCTTGGTGGAGTTCAACTGGGACCTTAAGTGTTTCATCCATAACATCGGGTTCCGTTCGTCACCGCCAGATACTGGTGGCGCTGGGTATACGATGGTCGACGTTCAATACCTTACGTCATTGGTGCGCGGTGGAGAAGATGCTACGGGAAAACACACTCACTCCCGGTCCGATGGATGACCGATATCTGCTCCTTGGAATGTGTTGAGGTACCCTCACAAGCGTGGGGAAAGCCGCCCCAAGCCAACGGCTCCAATCGGTCACTTCCAATCCGAAATGACGTCTCCAGCAAGGCGCTTGATGCCTCTGGAGGGTCATCATGCTGCAAATTGCGGTGGTGACGGGTGCCGATCGTAAAAGCTCGTCAATGGCTGAAACAGCACCAACCAGCTCAAATTTGATTGAGCATCAGCGTGCCCTAAGCGCCTCGGAAAGTTCAATCATCAGAGCGTTGGCGTCGATCTCCAGCGCCCGAACCAGGACGATAAACTCAAAAACATCCAAGCGACGTTCGCCGCTCTCAACCTTGGAAACAAAGGATTGCGGCTTCCCCAGCGCAGCTGCCAACGCGACCTGGTTGATCCCCTTAGCGCGCCGGTGATCCTTCAGGATTGCTCCAAGCAATCTAGCCGAGTCGTGGACAAGGGAGCGCACCATGGTCGCGGCTCCGTACAGCTCTGCCAGCCATATCCTGATTCGGGATAATTTTCTGTTGACAATCGCGCCGGTGCCGAAATATCCCACAACAGGATATCCGTGTTGCTGAAGGCGCGGATCGACGAGGCGCGAGCGCCACAACGTGAAAAGGGGCTGTAGGATGACAAGGTTTCAAAAGAGCGCTTCACTGATTGCGCTATGCTGGGCAATTGGGGCTGCGTCCGGGGCGTCCGCACAACAGGTGCAGCTCAACCCGGGTCAAGCAACCACCACCCAAACGGGCACAACCGGTCCCAACGGGCAACCGAGCCCTTTCACGACCGTTGATCCGCAGACGAACGTTTCGACAAGCCAGACCTATGTCAACAGGCTGGTGGTTACACCCTACACTAAAACCTTGAATCAGACGTTCTCCCTTTACGGTCAGACTGTGACGGATAACCTCA
The DNA here is from genome assembly GCA_037131365.1 of Sphingomonadales bacterium. Taxonomy (GTDB): domain Bacteria; phylum Pseudomonadota; class Alphaproteobacteria; order Sphingomonadales; family Sphingomonadaceae; genus Sandarakinorhabdus. The sequence continues at coordinate 148,717 of JBAXRE010000006.1, read as the reverse complement.
ACGCCGCAGCCAACGTCGGTCAGAACCAGCGTTCAACCACGACCACGACGTCAACGCCCAACGGTCTGGGCGGCTTCACTGTCAGCCAGCCTGTGACCACCACTGCCAATTTTGGCAACCCAGTGGTTTCTGGCTTCCAAGTAAGCGAAACCCTGTCCTCGCCAATCACCGGCTTTTATAAGCTAAACACCACGACAACGCAGTCAAATGGGAACGCTCTGACGGTGAGTACGACCTCAGGAGATGTAAGTGCGTCGGGTATTGAATACGCTGTATCAACAGGGACAGCCACATTTGATGCTTCTACGGGTTTGCTGACCGCCTCCAATCCGACCTACACAAGCCGAACCAACATTGGAAGCAATGGACTGACCACCACCGGTTCGGTGAACACAAATACTCTGAACGCGACTGGAATGTCGGTGTTGAACGGCATCGACAACGGCGGAAAGGCAATTACAAACATTGCCAACGGCACCAATGCGACCGATGCCGCAAACGTTGGTCAGGTCTCGGCTGCAGTTGCGGCGGAGGCGACACGTGCCACCGCTGCAGAGACGGCGCTTGATACGCGAGTGACCAAGAATACGAGCGATATCGCTGCAAATACCACGGCAATCGCCGCAGAGGCGACCCGAGCTACCGCTGCGGAAACCGCTCTGAACACGCGAGTGACCAAGAACACGAGCGATATTACTGCTAACGCTGCAGCTATCGTAGCGGAAGCCAATCGCGCCACCGCCGCCGAAGGCGCTCTGGATACCCGTGTGACTAAGAACACAGGTGACATCACTGCAAACGCAGCAGCTATCGTGGCAGAGGCGACGCGTGCAACGGCAGCAGAGAATGCTTTGGGCGCCCGGGTCACCGCTGAAACGTCGCGCGCCCTGGCGGCTGAAACCCAGCTTTCCAACAAGATCGACGCCGAAACATCGCGCGCTCAGGGTGCTGAAAAGCAGCTCGATCTTCGGATTAACGCATCGACCGCAATGGCTGCCGCTCTCGGTGGCGGGATGTTCCTGCCGAACACCCACTTCAACCTGTCTGCCAATGTCGCCACATACAAGGGCGCGACCGCGGCGGCTGTGCAGGGCGCTTATATCGTGTCCCCGCACGTGGCGCTGACTGCTGGCGCTTCCTTCATGATCAATGCTGGCGGTGCAAACAACAATGGCACGCTGGGGCGTGTCGGCGTTACCGTCGGCTGGTAACGTGTGATGATGCAGAGGTGCCTGAGGCACCTCTGCATCTCCAATGTACATGTGTATGAGGGGCGGGCTCTTTTGATTAAGGGACCGCCTCACCATCGTTCTGGCTACAGGGCGTAACGGCGTCCTATCTCGAGCCCAACGGCTCTAATCGGTAATTTCCGATCCGAAATGCAGCCGCCAACAAGGCGATGGACGATCCGCTCGACTGCCTCTATCTCACTGACAAATAACGTAGAATCAGCAAACACTGGTGACATGTCAAATTAACAAAACCTTGATAGACGTTCTAAAACGTCTCTAACCTATTGATACTACACTATATTTCAAACTATTTTATGCCCTCCGAAGGCAGAGGTCACAGGTTCGAATCCTGTCGGGTGCGCCATCACAAAATCGACATGGCGCCACCATCGAAGGCGGCCCGGGACCGACGCGAAAACGTGGGGTTTTCGGCCGGCGCAGCCGCGCGGCTGCGCCCTTGCAGCCGAAACCGCCCGGGAAAGGCGGACGGCACATTGCCTGCTTTCAAGCAAATTCACGCTGGCATGGCGACGTTCATGGCGCACAAGGTTGTCTTGGCTTGCCAATCGGGGTTAACACGCACATCATATTTCTGTGCTTGTTGGCGCAACAGGGTCTGTGGTGTGGCGGTAAAAGTGAAAAAGCTTCGAAATTGCCGCTACACACCTGCAATTTGTGTCATGCCATTGATTTGGAACCGTGATGCACTGGCAGTTCGGCAAGATCTGATGTCGCCATATGGTTCGCGGCCGGGCGCGCTGCCGTGGTGCGCAGGCTGAGCGCGTCCAGCGGGGATACAGCGGGGGTAAGATGGCACGGCTCTATGCACTTCTGGTCGGGATCAACAATTATGATGTCGTCCCGCGCCTTTCGGGCTGCATCGCCGACATGCAGCGCATGGAAGCCTGGTTGCGTGATACCTGGCCGGCCGCCGATCTGGCCATCGAGACGCTGACCGACGAGGACGCCACCCGCCCCAATGTGATGGCGCAGTTCCGCGCCCATCTTGGCCAGGCCGGCGCCGGCGATGTCGCGCTGTTCCATTATTGCGGCCATGGCGCGCGGGCGCGATCGGCGCCGGAATTTGCCGAATTCTTCACCGGCGGCAAGGATGAGGGGCTGGTGTGCATCGACAGCCGGCGCCCCGGCGGCTTTGATCTGGCCGACAAGGAACTGGCCGTCCTGATCGAAGAAGTGGCCGCCCGCGATCCCCATCTCGCCATCGTGCTGGATTGCTGCAATTCGGGCTCCGGCACCCGCGATGCCGATCTGTTCCGGGATTTCGTGCCGCGCACGGTGGCCGAACAGACGGCGGGCCGCTCGCTCGATTCCTATGCCGACGGCTATTATGCGGCGCAGCTGAAGCGCGGCGAAACCCTGCACATCCCCGAAGGCAAACATGTGCTGATGGCCGCGTGCGACCGGATGCAGACCGCCAAGGAACTCACCGGCCATGGCGGCGTGTTCACCACCGGCCTGATCGAGGCGCTGCGCGCCTGCCCGCCCGATGTGTCCTACCCCGAATTGTTCATGCGCACCCGCGCCGCCGCCCGCGCCATTGTCGACGGTCAGGATCCCCAGTTCGAAACCATCGGCGGCTTTGATGCCTACAGCGCGTTTCTGGGCCGGGGCGGGCGTTCGGCGCGCCGGCTTTACGAGGTCAGCCGCAGCGGCGATGGCTGGCTGGTCAAGGGCGGCGCCCTGCATGGCCTGCCCACCGATGCCAGCGCGCCGGTGTCGTTCGCGCTGTTCGCCTCTCCCGATTATGATCACCCGATCGCCAGCGCCACCGCCCGCACCGTGGGCGCGCAGAGCTGCGATATCGATGTCACCCCGGCGCTGCCGGCCACTGTCACCGATGTGCGGGCGGCGCTGACCAGCCTGCCGGTGCCGCCGATGCTGGTGGGCTTTGATGGCGATCCTGCCATTCGCGATCAGGTTGCGGCGGCCCTGCAACCCGGCGATGCCGGCGCCGGCAGCGTGCCGTCGGCCGAACCGGTGGCGCTGGCCGATCTGCCGCTGGCGGCGGCGCACCGGCTGGTCGAGGGCGGCGATCTGCTCACGCTGGTGGCGCAAGGGACGGGCACGCCGATCCAGTCTGTGCGGATCGGGCCGGCGGGAACGCCGTGGTTTGCCCCGATGCTGGACGTGCTGCGCCATGTCGCCCAGTGGGAGCGCAGCTGGCGGCTGGCCAATGGCCGCCCGCAGCTTGATCCGGCCAGCGTGTCGATGTGGTATGACGAAAGCCGGCCCGATGGCAGCAGCGTCCGCCATGATGGCGATATGGCCACCCTGCGCATCGTCGATGGCAAGGTGATCCGCGGCACGCTCAAGGCCGCCAACCACAGCGGGCAGGATCTGAATGTCGCGCTGTTCTATTATTCGCAGCAGTACGGCATCCTGTCCCTGCCCGGGCCCGGCGTGATCGCCGACGGCGGCGAGCTCACCCTGTGGGGCGACAATCCGGCCACCGATTATTTCCTGCTCGGCCCGGATGACCAATCGTCGATCGAACGCTTCAAGCTGGTGTTCAGCACCGAACCGCTCGACGATTTCCTGATGACGCTGGACCCGCTCGCGATGGGGGCGACCATCGCTGCCATGCGCGCCATCGGCAATGTCCAGCCGCTGAAGCGGCCGGTGACCAACGACTGGCTGACGCGGGACATGAGCTTCACGCTGGTGAAGGGCCTGGCCAGCGTGGGTGCGGATGCCGTGTCGCTGGCCAATGGCAGCATGCAGATCGCCGCCAACCCGGCCGTGCAGGCGACCCTGAGCCTGGCGACGAGCACGGCCGACACCCGCGAGGGCGGCGACAGCGCCATGGCGCGCGGGCTGGCCCGGCAGGGGCTGCAACCGGTGGATGTCAGCGCCGGCGGCAGCACCGGCGGCGGCACCGTGCTCGACATCGGCAACATCAGCCAGCCCGGTCAGCTGGCCGCCGCCCCGATCGCCATTTCGGTCAACACCCCGGTCGCGGCGGGCGAGACCCTGCTGGGCGTGGCCTTTGATGGCCCGGTGCCCATGCTGTTCCCGGCCAGCGCCGGCGATGATGGCCGCCAGCATCTGGCGGTGGATGCCGCGCCGACGCAGAGCGACAGCCGCGATGTCGTCACCTCGCTGAAATTGTTCCTGTTCAAGGCGGTGCTGCGCCGCGACGATGTCAACCTGCTGCGCAAGGTGACGGTGGCGGCCGATGGCAGCGTCGCGCTGGACGGATCGGGCCTTGCCACGGCAGTGGCGGCGGCGCGCTCCATCCTGGTGCTGCTGCCCGGCCTGCTTGGCGATGCCACCGCGCTGGCGCAGGGGGTGGCCGCCGCCGGGTTCGCCGGCCACCATGATCTCGTGCTCGGCTATGATTACGAGAATCTCAACACCCCGATCGAGGACACGGCGCGGGCGCTGAAGGCCCAGCTGGCCGCGGCCGGGCTTGATCTGGCCGGCCCGGCGAAGCTGACCCTGCTGGGCCACGGCATTGGCGGGCTGGTGGCGCGCTGGCTGGTGGAGCAGGAAGGCGGCGCCGGCGCTGTTGCCCACATGATCCTGTGCGGCACGCCCAACCTGGGCAGCCCGCTCGGCAATGTCGACACCGCCCGCAAGCTGATCGCCACCATTGTCGGCGCGGCGCCCAAGTTCCTGCCGCTGGTCGCGCCCTATGTCGGCCCGCTGCTGGTGGGTATCGACCAGTCGAAGAAGCTGAGCGCCACGCTGGAGCAGCTGAAGCCCGGCTCACCGCTGCTCGACACGCTGGCGAAAAGCGCCGATCCCGGCGTGCGCACCACCCTGCTGGCCGGCGATGTTTCGGCCTATCAGGAGCCCGGCGACGGCGACTGGTATCAGGACATGCTGCTGCGCGCCGCCCGCGGCCTGCCGTTCGATCTGCTGTTCGCCGGCCAGAAGCACGACGTGCTGACGGCGGTGAACAGTGCCTTCGGCCTGCCGCCGCGCACGCCTGCGCCGGTCAGGACCGATGTCGCCTGCCACTATCTCAACATGTTCACCGCCCCTGCCGGTCAGGCGGCGCTGGCCGGGATCGCGCCGGCATGACGGACAGCACGCCTCTTGCCCCGGCGCGGGTGTTCGTCAGCTATGCCCGGCCTGACGAAAAGGCGGCGCAGCGCATGGTCGCGGCGCTGGAAGCCGCCGGCCACAGCGTGTGGTGGGATGGCCTGATCCGGGCCGGCGAAGGCTATAACGCGCGGATCACGGCGGCGCTGGAACAGGCGGCGGTGGTGGTGGTGTTGTGGTCGGCCGCGTCGGTGGCGTCCAACTGGGTGCGGGATGAGGCCCAGATCGGTGCCGATCGCGGCCGGCTGGTGCCGGTGTCGCTGGATGGCGCGCAGCCGCCGCTGGGGTTCCGCCAGTTCCAGACCATCGCCTATGATGATGGCCACCCCGATGCGGTGCGCCGGATTGCCGATGCGGTGGGCGGCATGCTGGGGCAGGCCGATGCGCCGTCTCCGGCGCGCCCGCCGGCACGCGGCCTTGATCGCCGGCGTCTGCTGATCGGCGGCGGCGTGGCTGCGGCGGCGGTGGCGGCAGCGGCGGCCGCCGGCCTGGGGACATGGTTTGGCGCGTCTCCGGCCGAGGCTGCGGCCTCCACCGTGGCGGTGCTGCCGTTCGAAACCATTGGCGATCCGGGGCAGCGCTGGTTCGCCGACGGTGTGGCCGCCGAAATCCGTTCCTCGCTGGCCACCGAAACCGGCCTGCGCGTGGCGGCGCAGACCTCTTCGGAAATGGCCGCCGGCCAGGCGGGGGATGCGCGCTCTGTTGCCGGCAAGCTGGATGTGGCCTGGCTGCTAGAAGGCAGTGTGCGCCGTCAGGGCGAACGGGTGCGGGTTTCGGCGGAGCTGATCGACGGGCGCACCGGCTTCACCACCTGGTCGCAAAGCTTTGACCGCGCGGTGAGCGACGTGTTCGCCGTGCAGGACGAGATTGCCGGTGCCGTGGTCGGCGCGCTCACCGATCGCATCGCCAGGCCCGGCAAGGCCGCCATGCGCCGGTTCGGCACCGACAATCTGGCCGCCTATGATGCCTATCTGCGCGGCCGCAACCTGTTCGACCAGTCGGCCGGGGAGGCCAGCGACCGCGCCGCCCTGGCCGCCTTTGACGATGCGGTGGCGCGCGATCCCGATTATGCCGCCGCCCATGCCGCCCGTGCCCGCGCGCTGGCGGTGATCGCCAACCGCTATGGCGACGGCAGCGACCGCAAGGCCACTTATGATGCCGCCATCACCGCTGCGCGCCGGGCGGTGATGCTGGCCCCCAATGATGCCGCCGCGCAATCGGCGCTGGGCTTCACCCTTTATTATGGCCGGCTCGATCTGCCGGGCGCGAAGGAGGCGTTTGAACGTTCGGCCGTGCTGGGGGCCGACAATGCTGATGTGCTCAGCCGCTATGCGCTGTTTGCCAGCCGCATCGGCAAGTTCGCCGCCGCCCGCCAGGCGCTCGATACCGCCCGCCGGCTCGATCCGCTCAATGCCCGGCTCGACTGGATGCGCGGCGAGATCGAGATCGATGCCCGCCGCTATCCCGAAGCGATTGCGGCGGCGCAATCGGCGCTGGCGCGCAATCCCAAGATCAATTCGGCCCATGCGGTGATCGGCACGGCCCGCCTGCTGCTGGGCGATCCCGGCGGCGCGCTTCAGGCCTATGAAGCCGAACCGAGCAGCCTGTTCGCGCTGACCGGCCAGGCCATTGCCCTGCGCAAGCTGGGCCGCAACGATGCCGCCAAGGCCATTTTTGACGATCTGATCGCCGAACATGGCGACAACAGCCTGTACCAGCAGGCGCAGATCAAGGCGCAGTGGGGCGAAATCGCGCCGGCGCTGGCGCTGCTGCGGCAGGCGCGCGCTGCTGGTGATGCGGGTCTCAGCCGCCTGATGACCGACCCGCTGCTGGATCCGTTGCGCCGCGAGCCCGGCTTTGTCGCGCTGCAACGGGAACTGGGACTGGCAAAGCCGTGAACACAGGAGATGACCATGGGTGACGACAAGAAGCAGAAGGATCGCGGCGTGCAGGATCGCGGCGTTCAGGACCGTGGTGTTCAGGATCGTGGTGTTCAGGATCGCGGCGTGCAGGATCGCGGCGTGCAGGATCGCGGCGTTCAGGATCGCGGCGTTCAGGATCGCGGCGTGCAGGACGCTGGCATCACGGACCGTGGTGTTCAGGACTGATCCGCCGGTTCCGGTGAGGACAGGATCGCCGGCATGGTGACGGGTGCGCCCGCGAGCCCGCTGCCGGCGATCTTCCTGGCCTTCGCCAACGACGAGGATGCGCATCTGCCGCTCCTCAAGCGGGAGCGTGCGTCGATCAGCGCGCTGCTGCAGAAGATGGAAAACCGCGGCGCAATCCAGCTGGCCGAAGATCCCGCCGCTTCGATTGACGGCCTGTTCGACCAGCTGACCGCGCTCGGCCCGCGCCTCGCCATTCTCCATTATGGCGGCCATGCCAATGGCGGCGGTCTGCTGCTGGAAAACACCCCGCAGGCCGGCGCGGCCGGCAACCAGTTCGCGCATGCGCAGGGCCTGGCCGGCATGCTGGGGCAGCTTGGCGGCGTGCAGCTGGTGGTTCTGAACGGCTGCGCCACGCGCGGCCAGGTCGAAGGGCTGATCACGGCCGGGGTGCCGGCGGTGATCGCCACATCGGTGCCGGTGCAGGACGAGGCCGCCACCGCCTTTGCCGAACAATTCTGGCTGCAACTGGCGCGCGGAGAGCCGATCGGCACCGCCTTCAACACCGCCAGCGATTATCTCGTCACCAAATATGGCCCCGAAAAACAGGTGCAGACCTTCCGCGGCATCAGCTGGGCCGGCAAGCCCGACACCGATGCCGCCAGCGACGGCGTGACCGGCGTGTGGGGCCTGTATCTGGGCGGCCAGGGCGATGCGGCGCTGGATTATGCCCTGCCGCCGATCGAACCGCCGCCGCCGCCGCCCGACGTGGTGGCGCGGGGATCGGTCAACGCCCGCCTGAAACAGCAGCTGCGCGACGCGCTGGTGGCCGTGGGCGGAACTGCCGCCAGCGCCATCACCAGCGCCGAGGAGCAGGACGACGACACCGGCCGGCTGACCGCCTTTGCCATCATCAATGCCTTTCCGCTGCCGGTGGGCGAACAATTGCGCGCGCTGTTCGCGGCGCAGACGGCCGATCGCCAGCGGCTTGAACAGATCGTGCGCACCTATGTCACCACCATGCAGCTGTTTTCCTATGCCGCGCTGGTGCAGCTGTGGGACGAGCGCAGCCGCCACCCGGACATGGCGATTGATCCGCAGCGCAGGGCCGCGCTCGACAGTTTCCTGGCGCTCAACCAGAGCAGCGCCGCGACCTTCGACTATTATGCGCTGATGGTGGCGACGCTGGGCATCCTGAACGACAACAGCATCGAACCCTTCATCAAGCAGAGCGCGCGCATCCTCACCGATCTCACCGATGATCGCAGCACGGCCGCCCATGCCGCGCTGGAAGCGCTGCGGCGGGGCTTGCGCGATGACACCATCGCCGATGCCGACCTGGCCGCGCTTGATCAGGCGAGCAGCGATCATCTGGCCGAGCTGCTGGGCGACCTCGCCTTCCTGACCAGCTACAAGTCCACCACCATCCGCGACATCCTGATCAACCGGAAGATGCGCGGCGGCGAGACCAAGTTCACCCACAGCGCCATCGATCTGGACGGGGCGGTGGCATCGGCCTTGCAGGAACGCAGCCTGGAAGGCTGGACCGATCCGCGGGCGGTGATCCTGCAGACCAGCCGCAAGGATTGGCAGTCCACGCTCAACCTCGCGCCGCTGGTGTTCGATGAAAACGCCTTCGCCGGCTATGCGCTGCCCAAATTGTTCTTCTTTGCCTATCATGTCGATGCCGCGCACGCGGCCTACAGCCTGATCGGCCGGCCGGAGGTGCAGATCATCCTGCCCGACGACACGCGCGACGATCTGCAGGTGATCGCCGACACGTTCGCGGCCTTCAAGGCGGCCACCTTCGCATGAGCCAGTCGCCGTTCAAGTTCCTCGATCCCTATGGCCCGGCGGACCGCGACCGCTTCTTCGGCCGCGAGCGCGAGGTGGAGCAGCTTGCCCTGCTGCTGACGCGCGGCGACATCGTGCTGCTGTACGGCGGCTCCGGCACCGGCAAGACCAGCCTGATCCAGTGCGGCCTGGCCTCGCTCTACCGCGCGATCGACTGGCTGCCGGTCACCGTCCGCCGCAACGGCAACATCAACGACAATCTGCTGTCCGCGCTGCGCGATGCGGCGCAGACGCCGATTCCGGCGGGGGCGACGCTCGTCGCGGCGGTCAAGTCGCTCTATCTTGACCATCTGCGCCCGGTGCATCTGGTCCTCGACCAGTTCGAGGAGGTGCTGCTTGCCGCCGGTGCCGACGAGCGTGACCAGCTGTTCCGCGACCTTGCCGACCTGCTGGCCGCCAAGACCGGCTGCAAGATCCTGATCAGCATGCGCGAGGAATATTTCGCGCTGCTGTCCGCCCATGAAGACCGCATTCCGCAGCTGTTTGATCACCGCCTGCGGGTCGAACCGATGACGCCGCTGAAGCTGCAGGCGGTGATCGTCGATCTGGCCCGCGCCAGCGGTGTGGCGCTGGCCGAAGGGGCGGCGACGGCCAATGCCATCGTCACCCAGCTTGGCACCGATCAGCGCGGCGCTTTCCAGCTGCCTTACTTGCAGATCTACCTCGACCGGCTGTGGCGCAACGCCAGCGATGCCGGCGGGCCGCCCGGCTTCTCGCTCGCCCTGATCGCCAGGACGGGCAGCATCGAACATGTGCTGGCCCAGTTTCTTGATGAACAGATTGACCGGGTGGCCGAAACGCTGGCCCAGCGCGCCGGGGCCGGTGAGCTGGCCTCCGGCACGGCGAGGCCGCACCCGCGCAGCCTGGCTTTGGTGCTGCACGCCATCACCGCCGCCTTCACTCGCCAGCGCCGGCAGGACGCGGGCGAACGCGGCCGGGCCGCCGCGGCGGCAGCGGCGGTGCAGACGCTGCTCGAACAATTCGTGACGGCCGATGCCACCCGCCAGGCGGCCACGGTGGACGATGTCTGTGCCCATATGACGATGTTGCCGCCCGGTCTGGTGCGCGGCGGCCTCGATCTGTTCGTGCAGGGGCGCATCCTGCGGCCATCGGGCCCCGACCGCTTCGAACTGGCCCACGACAGCCTGGCCGCCCTGATCGACGGGCGGCGCAGCGCCGATTCGCGCAATCTGGCGCAGGTCACCCGGATGATCCGCTATGCGCTGGCCCGCGAAGGCGAGGTGAAGACGCCGTGGCTGACGCCAGAGGAACTGGTGCTGGCCGACGCGGTGCGCAGCCGGCTCGTCCTCACCGACAAGGAACGCGAATTTCTGGCCCGCAGCCGGCAGTTCCGGCGCCGGGAGCGACTGTCGCGGATTGGCCGCTATGTGCTGGCCGTGCTGGCGATCCTGATCGCGCTGATCACCATCCTGATCACCCAGATCAGCAGCGAGGAAATTGCCAAGAACGAGCTGAACACGCTGGTCGGCAATGTCTATGAGGAGATCCGCCTGCTGCCGGAGACCGGCCAGATGCAGGATGGCCTGATGTCCCGGCACAAGGCGATCGAGGAGCGGCTGTCCACCTTCTGGACCGGAACGCACGACGATTTCTGGCGCCAGATCCATGTGGGCGACACGTGGCGGGAGAAGCGGGATTTTGCCAGGGCGGCACAGGCCTATGATGCGGCGGCGGTGAATGCGGCCAGCGTCGATTCCGAAGCCACCGAAGCCGGCCCGTGGCAGGGCAATATCGCGGTGGCGCGCGATCGCCAGGCGCAGGTCTTGCTCGATGCCGCTTTCGCCCAACGCCTGGCCGGTGGGGATCTTGGCCGGGCGGCGGCCAGTGCCAACGCCGCTGTCAGCAGCGCCGGGGATTTTGTCGCGATCTCCGACGTGGAAGAACAGCCCCCGGCCGACGAGATGGCCCGCCGCCGGCAGATCGCGGCGCACGCGCTGATCACGCGGCTCAGCGTGCGGGCGGTGCAGCAGGATTTTGCCGGTGCCGCCCGGGATTTCCAGGATGCCAACCGGATGCTGCAGGCGATTGCCAAGAAGGACAGGGCGCGCGTCGCCGCCGATCAGGCGCTCTTGAACCTGCGGTGGGCACAGGCGCTGCGGCGCAAGGCCGCTTCGCCGCAGGGCGGATCGCCGGCAGACGCCGAAATCGCCCGTCAGGCGATCAAGCAGAGCATCGATCAATATGAAACGCTGCTGAAGCGGGTCTTCATCTCCTCCTTCTACACGCGCCGGGTGGCCGAGGCCTTTCTGGTGGCGGCCGACATCCAGCTGCATGTCGACAAGGATCGCGATGGCGCGCGGCAGAGCTGCAAGACGGCGCTTGACCGGATTGAACTGGTGGAAAGCCTTGAAACGCAGGACGATGGCACGTCCAGCCCGGCGATCGCGGCGGAAAAGGCCAGGATCGTCAATTGCTGGGGCCTCGGCCCGATCCAGGTGGACCCCAACGGATGACACACCCGCCGCTCCCGCCGCTGCGCCTCACCGTGGGCGTCACGGGCCACCGCCCGCCGCTGCTCGATGCCGAGGTGCAGGCGCGGGTGGCGCCGCGCTTTGCGGCCCTGCTGGCCCAGATCGCGGCGGCGACGCGGGCGCTGCACGCCGAAGAACGCGGCTTTTTCGCCAATGACGCGCCTGATCTCAGGCTGCTGAGCCCGCTGGCCGAAGGCGCCGACCGGCTGTCGGCCGAGGTGGCGCTGGCCGCCGGCTATACGCTGGATGTGGTGCTGCCGGGCCCGGCCCAGCGCTTCCGTGACGATGCCGATCCGGCGATGACCGGCCTGATCGCCCAGGCCGACGCGGTGATGGAACTGCCGGAAGAGCCGCTGGGCGATGCCGTGTCCTTCTTCCTGTCGGGCCGGGCGACGGTGGCCCATTGCGACCTGCTGATCGCCATCTGGGACGGGGAGCGCGCGCGCGGCCGTGGCGGCACGGCCGAGATTGTCGAACTCGCCCTGCGCCGGGGCCGGCCGGTGCTGCACCTGCCGCTGGAGGCCGATGCCGATCCCATCCTGATCTGGCCCGGCCATGCCAATCTGGTGGCGCCCACCCTGGCCGAGGATGCGCCGCGCCAGCCTGCCGATCCGGCCCGCCTCGCCCGGCTGGTGCGCGAATTGCTGGCCCCGCCGGCCGATCCGCGCGAACGCGAATGCCTGGCGCTGTTCCTGGCCGAACCGCAGCGGCGGTTCCGCTGGCGGGCCGAATATCCGCTGCTGCTCGCCGCGCTTGGCATCCGGCGCTTTTCGCTGCGCGATCTTGCCGAACCCGATTATGCCGCCGCCGCTGCCGAGGAATTCGCCACCTTCCGCGCCACCGGCGGCAGTGTCGATCTGCTGGCCAATGCCTGGGGCTGGAGCGACGGCCTGGCCCGCCATTTCGGCCAGACCTATCGCAGCGGCCATATCCTGAATTTCGTGCTGGCCGCCACTGCGGTGCTGCTGGCGGTGGCCGGGCTGATCTGGCCACAGGCGAAATTCTGGTTCGTGCTGGCCGAAGTGGCGGCCGTGCTCGGCTTTGTCATCAACACGCGGGTTGGCACCAACCACGCCTGGCACCGGCGCTGGCTGGATTATCGCCAACTGGCCGAACGGCTGCGGCCGATGCGCAGCCTGAAGCTGCTGGGCGTGGCCACGCCGCCGCTGTTCGGGGAGGGCGAGGCGCATCGCTGGTTCGCCTGGTATGCCGCCGCCGTGTGGCGCAGCGTGGGCCTGCCGCGCGGCGCACTGGCCGCCCCGCAAACGCTGTCGGCCCTGGTCAGCGCCGCCGAACTGGAACCGCAACTGCGCTATCACCGCAAGACGACGGGCGACATGCACCGTCTGGATCACCGGCTGCACCTGTTCGGCCTGATCCTGTTCCTGCTTTCGATCGCCAGCTGCCTTGGCTTCCTTGCCGCCTATCTGCTGGCGCACGACTGGACCACGTCGCATGTCGGCCTGTTCGTGGCGCTGTCGGCCGGCTTGCCTTCGGTGGGCTCGGCGGTGTTCGGCATCCGCATGCAGGGCGATCTGGTCGGCGCGTCGGAACGCTCGGCGGCGACGGCGCAATCGCTGGCGGCGCTGCACGAGACGATCGACGATCCGGCCTTGCGCCTGTCGCGCCTGGCCGACATCGGCGAGGCGGTGGCAGCGGCGATGCTGGCTGATCTGGCGCGCTGGCAGGTTGCGTTCCAGCAGCGCCGGCTGGTGTTGCCGGGCTGATCCAGCAATTGCCGGGGCCGCCGGCGCATGGCAGGCTGGCGCCGGAATCGCACAGGATACGGGCCGCCACCATGTTGATCGCACACTGCCGGGAGCGGCTCGGCCAGCTGCACGCGCGCACGGCGGAAACGCCGCTGTTCAACCCGGTGTTCCAGCTTGGCCTTGAAATCTCGCGCCAGCTGGAAAGCGGGGCGCTCAGCCTGGCCGAACTGGCCGATGCCATCGCCGATCTGGGCCGCGACGGGCTGCAGGCGCGCAGCCGGCGGCTGGCGGGCCTGCTGGCACCGCTGGGCCTGGCCGACAATCAGGACGCCTTCCGCCGCATGGTCGAAGCGTCGGCACAAGGCGATTTCGCCAGTTTCGCGGCGCGCTGGTCGCAGCCGCTGCTGCACGTGGTGATGACAGCGCACCCGACCTTTCTGCTGACGCCGCAGGAATATGCCGCCGTGGCGCAGGGCGCCGTTGATGGCGCGCCGGTGGTGATCGCGCCGGCGCCGCAGCGGCCCAGCCCGGATCTGGCCGGCGAGCATGGCGAGGCGATGGCGGCGCTCGCCCGCGCGCTGGCGGCGCGGGACCGGCTGCACGCCATCATCCTGGAAGTGGCGGCGGCGCATTATCCCGCAGCATGGCGCGGCCTGGCCCCCTGCCTGTTCCGCTTTGCCACCTGGGTCGGTTATGACATGGATGGCCGCACCGATATCGGCTGGGCGACCAGCCTGCGCTTTCGGGCGGTCGAAAAGGCGTTGCGGCTGCGCGGCCACGCCGAAACCGCCACGGCGCTGGGCGAAACGGCGCTGGCGCAGCGCCTGGCCGCCGCCGCTGCCCTGGCCGGGCGGGATGCCGAACTGCTGGCCGGCGACACCGAAGACCCGGCCTCACTGTCGGCCATCGCCAACCGCATCACCGCCGATCATCCCGACCGGCTGATCAGCCTGTCGGGCAGCATCGCCGATCTGCGCGCCGCTGCCGCCACGCTGCCGGCCGCAGACGCGGTGCCGCGCCTGGTGCTGGCGGCGGCAATGGCGGCCGAAGGCCTGGGCATGGGCTGGATCCACTTCCGCCTGAACGCCGCCCAGCTGCACAACGCCATCCGCCGCCGCATCGATCCTGATGGCCATCTCGACATGGCCAGCGGCCAGGCGCTGGCCCGGCTGCGCGAAGCGCTGGACACCGAAGTGCCGCTGCGTTCGAACTTCGCCGCGCTGGCGGTGGAAAGCACCACGGCGGTGCGCCAGTTCCTCGCCATGGTGGCGATGCTGCGCCACATCGATGCCGACACGCCGATCCGCCTGCTGATCGCCGAATGCGAACAGCCGACCACGGTGCTGGCCGCGCTGTATTTCGCGAAATTGTTCGGCATCGACAGCCATGTGGACGTGTCGCCGCTGTTCGAAACCGAAACGGCGCTGGAACATGGCGGCCGCTTCCTCGATGCGCTGCTGGCCGAGCCGGCCTATCAGGCCCATGCCCGCCGGCGCGGCCGGGTCGCCATCCAGACCGGCTTTTCCGATGCCGGGCGTTTTGTCGGCCAGATTCCGGCCGCCCTGGCCATCGAGCGGCTGCAAGGCCGGCTGGCCCGGGCCATGGCGGCCCATGGCCTTGCCGATGTTGCGGCGCTGGTGTTCAACACCCACGGCGAATCCATGGGCCGCGGTGCCCACCCCGCCAGCTTCAGCGAACGCCTGGCCTGGCCGATGAGCCGCTGGGCGCGGGCGCAGTTCGCCCGTGCCGGCATAAGGGTGGAGGCCGAAGCCAGCTTCCAGGGCGGCGACGGCTATCTGTTCTTCGGCCACGACCAGCTGGCGCTGGCGACGCTGGTGCGCATCGCGCAGGACAGCCCGGCGCTGGCCAGTGGCGGCGGCGATGATCCCTTCTACAGCCGCACCGATCTGTCCCTCGATTATTACCGCATGATCCGCCGCCACCAGCGCCGGCTGTTCGAAGCGCCGCCCTATGCCCGCGCCGTCACCGCCTTTGGCCTGGGGCTGATGCCGGTGACAGGATCGCGCCGGCTGCGCCGCCAGTCCGACATCGGGCAGGATCGTGCCGCCTCCCTGCGCCAGATCCGCGCCATTCCGCACAATGCCATCCTGCAGCAGCTGGGCTATGCGGCCAATATCCTGTTCGGGGTCGGCACGGCGGCGGTTGACGCGCGCGAGGCGCTGGCCGGGCTGCTGGCGGCCTCCCCGCGCGGGCGCAGCATCATCGCGCTGGTCGGCGCCGCCAACGGCCTCGCCAGCATCAAGACGCTGGCCGCCTATGGCGAGCTGTTCAACAGCGCCTATTGGGCGACGCGGCCCTATCGCGGCACCGAGGATCATCTGGCGCGCCCCTGCCTGGCGCTGGCCGAGCGGCTGGTTGACGATGATCGCCACGGCCAGTTCCGCCGCCTCGCCTCCCTGCTGCGCGTGGACAATATCAAGCTGCGCGGCCTGCTGGAGGCGCTGCCCGAACCGCCGGACGCCGATCATGACGAGGCGCGGCGCACGCTGGGCGTGCTGCACGCGCTGCGGCTGGCGCTGATGCAGCACATGTTCCTGCGCGCGGTGGACATGCCGGCCTTTTCCCGCCGCAACGACATCAGCCGCGATGACGTGCTCGACATGATCCTGTCGCTGCGCATCGACGAGGCGCTGGCCCAGCTGAAATCCGCCTTCCCGGTCAGCGCGCCGGATCTCGGCGATTATCGCATGGACGAGCCCAGCGACTGGCCGGAAGGCGATGCCCGGGCCTATGCCGGCATCCAGTCGCGCTTCATCGCGCCCATCGAACAGGCCGGCCAGTTGATCCCGCTGATCACCATCGCGATTGCCAATCACTTCGGCGCTTATGGCTGACGGGATGTCTGCCCCTGCGGCGGCGGTGCGGTTGACAAGACGCGCCGGGTGGGGCCACGTCGAGGCACGGACAACATCTGGTTGGGGATGGGGTTGCCGGCGGTTGGGCGCCGCGGCGTGACGAAGGCGATTGCCGGGCGGCAGGCAATGTCTGCGCGGGGGATTGCCATCGCCGCGGCGTAAACGCAGCCGCAGACGTGATACTCCGGCCTGCGTGGAAGGGTGGCTGCGGTCATGGCGAACATCATTGTGGCGGATGATCACCCCATCGTGCTGTCGGGCATCGAGGCGGTGTTGACCGAAGGCGGCCACAGCATCGCGGCCCGCTGCGCGCGCGGGGAGGATGTGCTGGCGGTGGCCGGCGGCGATCTGTTTCTGGTGGATCTGTGGATGCCCGGCGGTTCCGGGCTCGACGTGGCCCGCATGCTGAAGAAGCGCGCCGACACCCGCCCGCTGATCCTGATGACCGGCGGACTGGACGGCGATGCCCTGCGCGACGCGCTGGCGCTGGGCGTGGCCGGCGTGGTGCTGAAGGTCAGCCCGCCGGCGCTGATGCTGGCCTGCATCGATGCCGTGATCGCCGGGGAGCGCTGGATCGATCCGGGCCTGGCCGATCCGGTGACGGCCTTTGCCGCCGCGCCGCTGCCCAGCCCCTTCGATGCGCTGAACGATCGCGAACGCGCCATCGTGCGCATGGTGGCCACCGGCATGCGCAACCGCGACATCGGTGAGCAGCAGGGCATGACCGAAGCCAATGTGAAGGTGACGCTGCACCGCATCTATGAGCGGCTCGGCGTGAGCAACCGGGTCGAGCTGGCGATGCTGGCGCGCGGATTTGGCGAGCGCGGGGCTGTCGCCGCCTGAGACGGCGACAGCCCGCAAGGCGAACGGCCCGCCCTCAGCGGGCGGCGGGCGCGAACAATTTCTGCACTTCCGGCGATTCCTCCACCGTCTGAACGAAGGTGGGCGTCAGCTTCATCGCCGGGGCCGCCTGTTCGAAGGCATAGCCCAGCGCCAGCAGCCGTGCCTCGCTCCATGCCGGCCCGATGAAGCTCAGGCCCACGGGCAGCCCGCGCACGCCGCCCATCGGCACGGTGAGGTGGGGATAGCCCGCCACCGCCGCCAGCCCGCCGGCGCCGCCGCCCGGTGCCTGATCGGCGTTGACACTGTCAATGAACCAGGCCGGCGCCGCCGTGGGGGCCACCAGCACCTCCACCTTCGCATCGGCCAGCATCTTGTCGATGCCTTCCTTGCCGGCGAATTTCAGGGAGGTTTCGCGCGCCTTCAGATAGGCCGGATCGGCCAGGCCCTTGGTGGCTTCGGCCTTCTCGAACTCGTCCTGCCCGAACAGGCCCATCTCGGCACCGGCATTGGCCTTGTTGAAGGCGATCAGGTCGGCCAGCGTGCGCGGCTTCACATTGGCCGGCGTGGAGGCAAGATAGGCCGCCATGTCGGCCTTCAGCTCGGTCATCAGCACCTGGAATTCGTTGCCGCCGATCTCGCGGCGGTTCGGCGCCGTGGTGATGTCCACCAGCGTCGCGCCCTGCGCCTTCAGCACGGCCAGTGCCGCTTCGAAGCGGGCATCCACCCCGGCATGCCAGCCGGTGGCCCAGCGCAGCACGCCGATGCGCGCGCCCTTCAGCGCTTGCGCGTCAAGCGCGGCGACATAATCCTGCTTCTTGGCGTCAGCCTCCTTCGTCGCCGGATCGGCGGGGTCGCTGCCGGCCATCACGGTGAGCAGGCGGGCGGCGGTGCGCACATCGCGCGTCATCGGGCCGGCGGTGTCCTGGCTGTGGCTGATCGGCACGACATGGGTGCGGCTGACAAGGCCGACCGTGGGCTTGAGGCCGACGATGCCGTTCATCGCCGCCGGGCAGGTGACGCTGCCATCGGTTTCGGTGCCGATCGCAGCGTCCACCATCTGCGCCGCCACCGCCGCGCCGCTGCCGGAGGAGGAGCCGCAGGTGTTGCGCGACAGCGCGTGCGGGTTGCGGGTCTGGCCGCCAACCGCGCTCCAGCCCGAAATCGACGCGTCAGACCGGATGTTGGCCCATTCCGACAGGTTGGTCTTGCCCAGCATCACCGCGCCGGCGGCGCGCAGGCGGGCCAGGAACGGCGCATCGCGGCCGGTCACATTGTCCTTCAGGGCCAGGCTGCCGGCGGTGGTGGGCAGCGGGCCGGCCATGTCCACATTGTCCTTCACCAGGATCGGCAGGCCGTGCAGCGGCCCACGCGCCTTCTTCTGGCGATCGAGCGCGCGCGCCTGATCCAGCGCGGTCGGATCCAGCGCGATGACGGCGTTGAGCTTGGGGTTCAGCGCATTGACGCGGGCGATGGCGGCGGCGGTGTTGGCTTCGGCCACGCCCACCGGTGCCCCCACATCCTGCGCCATCACCGGCGCTGCCAGCGCCAGCAGGCTGCCCGCCACGCTCCAGAACATCGCCCGCATCATCTGCCCCTTTTCACCCCAAAAACCTGAATGGTCGGTGTTGCGCGATGCGACCGGATTTGCAACCGGCCAACTTGCCGCTACGCTGTCGCACCAACGATCCCCGGTGAGGGTGGGCGGGAGGGCGATGAGGGTGTCACGGAACGGGCGAACCGCCGCGCCGGGATGGCGGCGGTGAACGCGCCTGCCAACAACGATGCCGATCCGGCCGCGCGGCTTGCCGCGTCGGAACAGGCGCGCGCCGTCGCCGAAGCGGCCAACCAGGCCAAGACGCGCTTCCTGATGGGGCTCAGCCACGAAATCCGCACGCCGCTGAATGCCATCCATGGCTATGCCCAGCTGCTGGAACGCGGCGCCGCCATCGCGCCGGCCGAAGCCGGGCGCATCATCCGCCGCTCCTCCGAACATCTGGCCGATCTGGTCGAAGGCCTGCTCGACATCAGCAGCATCGAATCGGGCGTGATGACCCTGAACCGCGAGACGATCGCGCTGAAGGCCCTGCTGGAACAGCTGGCGGCGATGTTCCGGGTGGAGGCCGCCAACAAGGGGCTCACCTTCCGCTTCGTCACCGCGCCCAACCTGCCGGCCTGGGTGCTGGCCGACGAGCGGCGGCTGCGGCAGGTGCTGATCAACCTGCTGTCCAACGCCATCAAATACACGCGGGAAGGCAGTGTCACCCTGTCCGTGCGCTATCGTTCAATGGTGGCGGAGTTCGAGGTTTCGGATACCGGCATCGGCATCGCGCCCGAGGATCTGGAACGCATCTTCCAGCCGTTTGACCGCGGTGGCGGCCGCGCCGCCGGGGTGGCACCGGGCATCGGGCTGGGCCTGTCGCTGTCGCGCATGCTGGCGCAGATCATGGGCGGCGACATTTCGGTGGGCAGTGAAGCCGGCCAGGGCAGCCGCTTCGTGCTGAAACTGCTGCTGCCCCAGCCCAACACGGCACCGCCCGATGCCGAAGCGCGCGGCCTGCCCATCGGCTATGAAGGGCGGCGGCGGACCATCCTGGCCATTGATGATGATCCCGGCCAGCTGGCGCTGTGGCAGGAATTGCTGCGCCCGATCGGCTTCAACCTGTTCGTCGCCGGTTCGGGCGGTGCCGGCCTATCGCTGGCGGAGCTGGGCCGGCCCGATGCGGTGCTGCTCGATGTGTCGATGCCCGGCCTCAATGGCTGGGAAGTGGCGCGCCGGCTGCGTGAGCGGTTCGGCGGGGAGATCGTCATCCTGATGGTGTCGGGCAATGCCTCCGAACTGGTTGGCGTTGAACAGAATGGTCTGCACGATGGCTTTGTGCTGAAGCCGGTGGACCAGCCGATCCTGTTCGGCTCGCTGGGGCGCCGGCTGGGGCTGATCTGGACCTATGAAGGCGCGGACAGCGACACGCCCGCCGCCGCCACCACCGCTGCGCAGCCGCTGCCGGAAGCGGCGCGGGCCCATCTGGCCGAACTGGCGCGGCTGGCCCGCACCGGCCATGTGCGCGGCCTGTCGGGCGCGCTGGCGGCGCTGCAGGCGGCGGTGCCGGCGGCGAGCGGGCTGGTCGGCCGGCTGACGGCGGCACTTGACGAATATGACCTGCCGGCCTTTCAGAAACTGCTGGCACAACAACATGCTGACAGCCAGAACGACACCCGGGGAACCGGGTCTGGGGAGATGACGCCATGACCGACGCCCAGCGCACCACCATCCTGGTGGTGGACGATGCGCCCGACAGCCTGCGCTTTCTGACCGACACGCTGGAAGGCGAAGGCTATGCCGTGCGCATCGCCCGCGACGGCCAGGCCGCGCTGAGCAGCCTGGCGGCCGAGCTGCCGGATCTGGTGCTGATGGACGCGGTGATGCCCGGCATCGACGGGTTCGAGACGACACGGCGGATCAAGGCCGATCCGGCGCTGGCCAGCGTGCCGGTGATCTTCATGACCGGCCTGTCGGAGACGGAGAATGTCGTCGACGGGCTGGCGGCCGGCGGCGTGGACTATGTGAAGAAGCCGATCGTGCTGGCGGAATTGCTGGCGCGGCTGCGCGTGCATCTGGGCAACGCCCGCATCGCTGCCGGTGCGCAGGGGGCGCTGGATGCCAGCAACCGGCCGCTGGCCGCGCTGGACGGGGAGGGCCGCGTGCTGTGGACGACACCGCGCAGCGCCGCCATCCTGACCGGGCGCTTCGGCGTGGGCGTGGGGGACCGGCTGCCGCCGGCGCTGGCCGGGCAGCTGGGCCGGCTGGGCCTGGGGGAGGCGCGCGTGAAGCATGAGTTTGCCGGCGGCCGCGTGGAGTTTGCCGCCGTCGCCGCCAAGGGGGACGAGCGCCATTACCGCATCACCGAGACACTGGAAGGTGCCGAGGAGAAGATGCTGGCGCAGCGCCACGGCCTGACCGAGCGCGAGGCCGAGGTGCTGCTGTGGATCAGCCGCGGCAAGGCCAACCGCGAGATTTCGGAAATCCTCGGCATCTCGCCGCGCACGGTGAACAAGCATCTCGAACAGATTTTCGAGAAGATGGGCATCGAAAACCGCGCCTCGGCCGCCGCTGCGGCGGTGAAGACGCTGGCGCAATAAGCGCCGCCAACCCCGGCACACCGCCGCGATTCCCGCCCCGCGCCGGCTGATTCGGCGCGGTGGCGGCCGATTCGCGCCAAAACACCCGAAAATGGTTTCGGTTCCTGGCCCGGCGCAAAACGCGGGCAGGCGCGTGCTATTTTTGCAACAGTAAACCGGGCCGGCGATCCTGTTCTAAACAGATACAAAATGCATCTGAATAGTCCTTAAACATGGACTCAGGAGTCCGCCGCAAATCCTTGATTCCAATCGTTGTTTGGGAATCTTTGCTGATTCTAAGTCATTGTTTCGCTTGGGTAAATGCCGGGCGGCAAGTGATTGCGGCACTTGGCTTGGCCGGCGCGGAAGGCGGCGCCGGAAAGACAGGTGAGGCCGGCTTAACAAGTATGAATTTGATCATAACAGAGGCTAATTTTTGTAATCAAATTCCATATTGTTCAAACCATTACGGACGTTTATTCATGTAATGGGATATCGGCCGGAGGAAGCAGTGGGAATTCATCCGATCGGCATCACGGTCTCCCTCTCGTGCGCTCGTCCGAAACGTGCGGGACCATGACAGACTGGCTTCGGCCAACAACAGTGGGAAGAAAAACGATGATGAAGATCCTGAACAGCCTGAAGGGCAACAAGTCCGGCGCTTCGGCCGCCGAATATGCTCTGATCGTCGCCGTCCTCGGCGGTTTCGTGGTCGTCGGTGCCACCACCTTCGGCACCTCGCTGAACACGGCCCTGACCAGCACTGGCGGTCAGCTGACCACGCAGGCCACCACCGGCGCTGCCAAGTAATGTGGTTCAGGCCGGGGCGTGAACGCCCCGGCCTGCTCTGCCGATCCGGCCCGGCAGCGGCGCTGGCTTCGCCGGCCCCCGGGCAAGCCGGGCCTTCTCCTATGTTGCAAGTGGCGTTCGCGTCTCACTGTGAAGCCGGCCCGGGTCTGGCCGTTGCAGCCAATCTCCGGGCCCTGGTGCCGCGGCTGATGGCAGTCGCAAGAGGGGTCCATTTTGCCAACCAAACCGCTTTTCCGGCGTTCCACCGCCCACACCGGCCCGCGCCGCGCGGCGCGTGACCCCGGCCGCCGGGCTCTGGCCTGATGCGCCGCTCCTCCCTAATCATGCTGATCGCGGCCGTGGTCCTTGGCCTTGTCGCCGTGCTGTTCGCGCGCACCTTCCTCACTGCTTCGCCCGGCGGCGTCGCGCCCGGCCGCGAGGCGGTGCGCACCGTGCCCACTGTGGTGGCCGCCGCCGAAATCGGCTTTGGTGAGAAGATCACCACCGACAAGCTGAAAATCGTCGAATGGCCGGCCGGCGCCCTGCCGCAGGGCAGTTTCCAGCGCATCGAGGATCTGACCCAGGGCCCGGGCCGCACGGCCATGCGCCCGATCGTGGCCAATGAAATTCTCACCGACAAGGCGCTGGCCGCCGGTGCCAACCGCCTGTCCACCGCCCAGCTGCTCAACCCGCAGATGCGCGCCATCGCCGTGCCGGTGAACGAGGTTGCCGGCGTCTCTGGCCTGGTGTTCCCGGGCGACCGGGTGGACGTGCTCATGACGCGCCAGCCCGAAGAGGCGCAGCCTTATGCCGAGCTGCTGGCGCAAGACGCGCGTGTGCTCGCCGTCGGCCCCGACATGAATATCGGCAAGGACAAGCCGGAAATCGTCAAGTCGGCCACCATCGAGGTGACGCCGCTGCAGGCGCAGAAAATCGCGCTGGCGATCACCGTCGGCCAGCTGACCCTGGCGCTGCGCCACTTCAGCGATGAAAGCCGCGTGCGCTTGCAGACGGCGCAGGTGATGGACCTGAATGATGGCACCATAACCCGGCTGGTGCGCAAGCCCGGCATCGGCAGCGCCGGCGCTGGTGACGGTAGCAGCGGTGCGGCGGCGGCGCGCGCGGCGCCGGCGCTTCCGCCCCAGCAAGGCGTGGTGGTGATGCGCGGCGCGCAAGGCAAGTTCGAACCGGTGATTGGCCAATGATGCGCAAACGCCCCCTGCCGCTGCAACTGCTGGTCGCGGCCGGCCTGGCCGTAGCCGGCCTCTCGCCTGCGGCCGTGCAGGCCCAGACGTCCGCCGTGCAGGCGCGCACCGGCCTGGCGCTCGATCTGGCGATCAACAAGTCGCAAACCTTGCGGGTGCCGCGCCCGTTCGCGCGCATTGCCATCGGCAGCCCGGACATCGCCGATGTCAGCCCGGTGACGAACAGCGTCGCCTATCTGCTGGGCAAGAAGATCGGCACCACCAACCTGACCCTTTACGACAAGACGGGCGGCGTCATCGCCGTTGTCGATGTCAATGTCGTCCCCGATGCCATGGGCCTGAAGCAGAAGCTGGCCGAAATCATGCCCACCGAAAATCTGGGCGTGCAGGTGGCCAATGACCGGCTGGTGCTGTCGGGCACTGCCAGCAGCGCCGCCGCCGTGCAGCGCGCCATGACGATCGCGCTGGCCTATGCGCCCGACCGGGTGATCAACATGACCGGGGTCGGCACCGCCCAGCAGATCCTGCTGGAAGTGCGCTTTGCCGAAATGCAGCGCGGCACCGCCAAGCTGCTGGGGGTCGATCTGGTCAATTATGGCATCACCACCGGCGACAACGGCAGCACCAGCAGCACCAACGGCGCCATCGGCACGCCCGGCTCCACGATCACGGGCCGCTTCACCGGCAATTTCAACTTTCCCGGCTTCGGCCTGCGCTTGTCGGCGCTGGAACGCGAAGGGCTGATCCGCACCCTGGCCCAGCCCAACATCATCGCGCTGTCGGGCGAAACCGCCAATTTCCTGGCCGGCGGCGAATTTCCGGTGCCCACCGGCGTCACGCTGAACGGCCAGGTTTCCATCGAGTTCAAGCAGTTCGGGGTCGGCCTCGCCTTCACGCCGACGCTGCTGGAAGATGGGCTGATCAATCTGGTGGTGGCGCCCGAGGTGTCCAGCCTCGACACCGCCGCCGGCATCGATCTGAACAATCTGCGCATTCCCGGCCTGAAGGTGCGCCGCGCCCGCACCACGCTGGAACTGCGCGACGGCCAGACCTTTGCGCTCGCCGGCCTGATCCAGAATGATTTCCGCGACACGGTGAACCGCGTGCCGATGCTGGGCCGCATTCCGATCCTGGGCGCGCTGTTCCGCTCCACCCAATATGAGCGGCAGGAAACCGAACTGGTGATCCTGGTGACGCCGCGCATCGTGCGCCCGGTGCCGGCGGGCACGGCCCTGCAATTGCCCACTGAACGGGTGCGCGAACCCAGCGATTCCGCGCTGTTCCTGCTTGGCGAAGCCGAATCCCGGCACGCGCCCGGCACGATGCTGCCGCTGCCCGGCCCGGCCAGCGCCATCAACAAGCCCGGCGGTGTCGCAGCCGACCATGGCCACATCGTGAGGTAGGACATGCCGCGTATCGCCCCATCGCTGCTGCTGGCCGTGATCGCCGGCCTTCCCGCACCGGCCGCCGCCGAGGATCCCAAGCTGGGCCTGGTCGTGCAGAACAACATCGCCGCGATGGTGGTGGACATGAACCCCAGCTATGCCAACGTGAAGATCGAAGGCAGCGATGGCGCTTTGGCCGACAGGGCCATGTCGCGGTACCGCAGCGGCACGGTGAAGGCGCTGCTGCCGCTGTCGGGCACTTCCAACCTGGGCCAGCAGGGCGGCGCTGCCGCCAGCGCGCCGCAACCGGGGGCATCGCGCTGATGGCGCTGCTGGCGCGACTGGGGGCCTTTGCCGGGCGCGGCGACGGATCGGACGACCCCTTGGCCGCGGGCGATGAGCTGCGCGTCACCCTGCTGCTGAAGCCGGCCACTGCCGCGCGCCTCGACGCCGCCGCCCTGAACAGCGATGGCGCCCGTGTGCAGCTGTTCGACGGCGGCATCGATGCCTTTGCCGTCAACGGTCCGCTGCTGCGCCGCACCGATGTGCTGGTGCTGGAAGTCGATCACACCAATGCGGCCGATCTGGATGCGCTGGAACAATTTGCCACCACGGCGGGATCGCGGATTCCGGTGGTGGCGGCGGCGCATGACCTCACGCTGGCAGCCGCCCGCCGGCTGATGCGGTCCAGCATCGCCGATGTGCTGCCGCTGCCGTTCACGCGGGAAGAATGGGCGCAGGCGCTGGAATCGGCGCGGGTCAGGCTGGCGCAGATGCGCACCGGCAGCGGCCCGGCGCGATCGGGCAGCATCATCGCGGTGCAGGGCGCGCTGGGCGGCATGGGCACCACCATGCTGGCCACCCAGCTGGCGCAGGTGTGGAGCGAGCACAAGAAGGTGCTGCTGATCGATCTCGACATCCAGCGCGGCAACACGGCGCTCTATCTGAACCTGAAGCCGCGCCTGTCCATCGCCGAGCTGATCGAGGCTGACGACCGGCTCGATGTCGAATTTCTCAACATGGTGGTCGAACGCCACCAGTCCGGCGTGTCGGTGATCGCATCGCCCACCGACATGACGCCGCTTGATGCCGTAACGCCCGAATTCATCGAGCGGCTGCTGGATCTGGCCACGCAGAATTTCGATCTCGTCGTGCTCGACATGCCGGGCGTGTGGATGGACTGGACGGCGCTGGCCATCCAGAAATCCGATCTGCTGCTGCTTGTCGCGCAGCTGACGGTGTCGGGCGTCCAGCAGGCGCGCCGCCAGCTCGACGTGGCCGAAGCCAACAGCCTGGGGGACCGGGTGCGCGTCGTCCTCAACCGCATGACGCCGGGCCTGTTCGGCCGTTATGACTTCCGCGAGGCCGAATCGGCGCTGCGCAGCCGGGTCCATGCCGCCATCGCCAATGATCATGCCACTGTCGCCGCCGCCCTCGATGAAGGCCGCGCTCTGAGGCAGATCAAGCTGCGGTCGCGGGTGGAAAAGGATATCCGCGCGATCGCAGCGCAATTGTCCGACGAATTGCTGGCCCTGGGAGCGACGGCATGATCTTCCCGACCCGGCGCAAGACCGGCGCGCCGCCGGCCGTCGCGGCAGCGCCGGGCACCCCGGCCGAGGTGCCGGTGACGCCGGTGGTGAGCATCCGCGACCGCCGCCGCGACGATTACACCGAACTGAAGGTGACGCTGCACCAGCAGCTGATCGACCGCATCAACCTGTCGGCGCTCGACACCATGACCCGCGATCAGATGCAGCGGGACATCGGCGACATCGTTCAGGAAATGCTGAAGGAAAACAACCAGGCGCTGAACGCGACGGAGCGCCGCCAGCTGGTCGAGGACATTCTGGACGAATTGCTGGGCCTGGGGCCGCTGGAACCGCTGCTGAAGGATCCGACGATTTCCGACATCATGGTCAACAGCGCCACCAAGGTGTTCGTGGAACGCCGCGGCCGCATCGAGGAGGTGGGCACCCGCTTTGCCAGCGACGCCCATTTGCTGCGTATCATCGGCAAGATTGTTTCCAACGTCGGCCGCCGCGTCGATGAAAGCTCCCCCATGGTCGATGCCCGCCTGCCCGATGGCAGCCGCGTCAACGCCATCATCCCGCCGCTGGCGCTGGACGGGCCGTGCGTTTCCATCCGCAAGTTTCCGCCCAGCAAGACCAGCCTCGACAAGCTGGTCGAGTTCGGTTCGCTCACCGCCGATTGCGCGCAGATGCTGAAGGCGGTGGTGGCCAGCCGCCGCAATGTCATCGTTTCGGGCGGCACCGGTTCGGGCAAGACGACGATGCTGAACGCGCTTTCGGCGTCGATCGGCGGCCACGAGCGCATCGTCACCATCGAGGATTCGGCCGAACTGCAGCTGCAGCAGAGCCATGTCGTGCGGCTGGAAACCCGGCCGGCCAATATCGAAGGGCGCGGCGAGGTCAGCCAGCGCGACCTGGTGAAAAACGCGCTGCGCATGCGGCCTGACCGGGTCATCCTGGGCGAAATTCGCTCGGGCGAGGCGTTCGACATGCTGCAGGCGATGAACACCGGCCACGATGGTTCGATGACGACACTGCACGCCAACACGCCGCGCGATGCGCTGTCGCGTCTGGAACAGATGATCGGCATGTCGGGCATCGACATCAGCCCGAAATCCGCCCGCGCCCAGATCGCCTCTGCCGTGCAGGTGGTGTTGCAGCTGGAACGCCTGCAGGATGGCAGCCGCCGCGTCACCTCGGTGGCGGAGATCACCGGGATGGAAGGCGAGATCATCCTGATGCAGGAGATCTTCAAGTTCGTGCGCGAAGGCGTGGACGAGAACGGCAAGGTGGTCGGCGAAATGCGGCCGCTGGGCGTGCGGCCCAAGTTCATGGAAGTGCTGAAATCGCGTGGATATGATCTGCCGTCCAGCATGTTCGATCCCTATCGCCGCAAGGAAGGGTGAGATGAACCTGCCCCCCTTCCTCAACGCCGAACTGATCTTCTACGGCATCATCTTCCTGGCGGTGGTGCTGCTGATCGAAGGCGGTTTCCTCTGGTATCGCGACACTTATGGGCCGCGGAACCGTGTCTCCAAGCGCATGGCGCTGATCGAGAAGGGGGCGACGTCGGAAGAGATCATCACCGCGCTGCGGCGGCAGACCACCGACGTGTCGCGATCGCTGCTGCCGTCGCTGATCACCTATCTCGATTCGCGCATGAACCAGGCCGGCATCCGCATGAGCGCGCAGCGCATGCTCAGCATCATGGCCACCGCCACGCTGCTGATCGGCTTCCTGTTCCCGCTGATCGGCGGCATCACCGGCCAGGTCCGCTCCGCCGGCGGCATTCTGCTGCTGGTGCTGTTCGCGGCCGGCATCGGCCTCGTCCTGCCGGTGCTCTACATCAACTATGTGGCCGCCAAGCGCCTGAAGAAGATCGAGGCGCAGTTCCCGGTGGCGCTGGACGTGCTGGTGCGCGGCCTGCGCGCCGGCTACCCGGTGTCGGGCGCGCTGGAGCTGGTGGTCAGCGAAATGCCCGATCCGCTGTCTTCGGAGCTGGGCCTGGTGCTGGCCGAGATGAACTATGGCTATCAGCTGCGCGACGCGCTGCAGAATTTCGCGGCGCGGGTGCAGACGCAGGATGTGAACATGTTCGTCGTTTCGGTGGCGATCCAGACCGAAACCGGCGGCAGCCTGGCCGACATTCTGGAAGGGCTCAGCCGGGTGATCCGCGACCGCGCCTCGATGGTGCTGAAGGTCAGGGCGCTGGCATCGGAAGGCAAGATGACCGGCACGCTGCTCACCGCGATGCCGATCCTCACCTTCACGGCGGTGTTCACCAGCGATCCGCGCTTCTACCTCGATGTGGTGGATGATCCCTGGTTCATGCCGGGCGCGCTGGGTGTGCTGTTCCTGTATGTGCTGGGCGTGGTGATCATGCGCCGGCTGATCGCGATCAAGGTCTGATGCGATGCTGAGCGGCAATCTTGCCAACTGGATCGTTCTGGGCCTGGTGTTCACCGCCGTCGTGCTGATGGTGATGGCACTGGCCCCCACCTTTCTGGGTCGCACCGACATCAAGTCGCGGCTGGCCAGTCAGGGCAGTTCCGCCTCGGTCGATGGCCCCGGCAGCCTGCGCAATGATCAGCTCACCACGCGCTGGGCCCGCCTGCTCCAGCAGATCGAGGAAACCGGCCTCAACCTGTCCGACGACGCATCGGTCAAGATTGCCGAAAAGCTGCAGCGCGCCGGCTATGAACAGCCGTGGGCGCCGCGGGCCTTCACGCTCACCCGCGCATTGGCCACGCTGGCGTTGCCGGTGCTGGTGCTGATGATCCTGTCGACCGGTGAGAGCTGGCCGACCCCCGGCAAGCTCTACATGTATATCGTGGGAGCCGCGATGCTGGGCCTGTATGCGCCGGGCATCATCGTGAACGGCCGGGCGGAGGAGCGCGCCAAGGAAATCCTCAACGGCTTTCCCGACACGCTCGATCTGCTGCTGGTCTGCCTTGAAGCCGGGCTGGGCATCGATGCCGCCTTCAGCCGTGTCGGCTCGGAAATCGTCTCATCGCACCCGCTGCTGGCCAAGCTGTTCGGCCAGGTCAGCCTGGAACTGCGCGCCGGCCGCAGCCGCGAGGCGGCGCTGCGCCTGCTCGCCAAGAAGAGCGGCGTGCCGGAAATCACCGCCTTCACCACGCTGATCATCCAGTCTGACCGGCTGGGCGCTTCGATCGCTGCGGCGCTGCGCATCTATGCCGCCGAAATGCGCGAAGCGCGCCGCATGCGGGCGGAGGAGAAGGCGCATCGCATCCCGGTGCTGCTGTCGGTGCCGCTGGTGTGCTTCCTGTTGCCGACGATGGTGGCGGTGCTGATGCTGCCGGCCGCCATCGGCATGAAGAACCAGATGGCCACAGTCGATGGGTTCAAGAGCAAATGAAGCAGACGGCGGGCCTGCTGCTGGCACTGGCCGGCGCTGCGCCGGCGCTGGGCCACGGGCTGGCGCGCGATGACATCCGCCCGCGCACGGATGGGCTGAACCCGGCCAGCGTCACCGACGCGTGCGACATCGCCGCCGCGCTGGACGAAGGGCGCAGCCTGCTGGCCGCCGGCAATGCCGCCCAGGCCATTTCGGCCTTCCGCGCGGCGCTGGATCAGGATGACCGGTCGGTGGCGGCGCTGAACGGCATCGCCATCGCCTATGACCGGCTGGGCCGCGTCGATCTTGCCCGCCAGCATTTTGAAATGGCGTTGACGATCGAGCCCGATGCCGCCGACATCGCCTATAATCTGGGCTGGACCCTGCACCGCGCCGGCCAGCAGCGCGACGCCATCCCCTGGCTGCAGCGCGCCAGCGCCGGCAATGATGGCCGCGCCGCCGCCGCTGCCCGCCGCGCGTTGCTGCTGGTGGCGGCCGCGATCGAAGCCGAAGCCGCCGCGCCGGTGCCAAGTTCCGATGTGCCGCAAGGCAGCGCGGCCCCGCCGCTGCGGGTGGCCAGCGCCCGCATCGACATCGCCAGCAGCGGCGAGGCAGTGCTGGTGCTGCCGGCGGCAATCGCCCACCCGGCCGCCAGCGACCCGGTGGTGGCGGCCGAGCCCCCGCGCCTTGCCGGCGGTGTCGTCATTGCCGGCGACCTTGCTGCCATGGCCGGCAGCGCGCTGCCGGTGCTGGCGCCGCCGCTCACGCCGGCCGGCGATGCCGCGCCCACGCTGGCGGCCGACCGCGCGCAAGCCGCGCCGGCATGGCGCCCGGCGGCTGACGCCGTGGCCGCACAGCTGGGCGATCTCGCGGCGCTGACCATCCCGCTTGTCACCGTCACCCCGCCGGGTTCCGACGGCGAGGCTGCGCCGCTGCTGCCGCAGGTGATCCGCTTCGGCGATGCGCCGCCACTGCCGCCGCCGGAGGACGCGCCGCCGCTGCGCCGCGTGGCGGCCGCCACCGGCCTGCGCGCTGCGCCGCTGCGCCTGCTCGATCTGGCCGTCTTGCCCGAACTCGCCACGGCGGCCCCGCTCGCGCTGCAGCCGCCGCTGGCGGCCACGTGGCAGCGCCCGCTGCTGGCGGTTGATTTCCTTGCGGGTTTTGATGCCACCCGCCTGATCGGCGATGGCGGCGGCGACCGGTTGCGCACCGCGCTGGCGGCACAGGCCGATGTGACGCGCGGCGACGACCGCGATGCGCTGCGCCTTGCCATCGCGCGACTGGAAGCCCTGATTGACCGGATTGGAGCGTTGCGTGGTTGATGGCCGCCGCCCTGCCGCTGCCGACATGGCACCGCTGCGTCCGCGTGATCCCGGTGATCCGGCCGATGCCGAAACCGCGCGGTTCGGCCCGTGGGCGTTGGCTGCCTCCGCCGTGCTGCTGCTGCTGGCGCTGCTGGTGGCCGTTGCCGCCCCGGCGCTCGCCGCGCCGCGCGCCCGGCAGCCGTCACCCGATGCCATCACCCGCGCGCTTGCCGCACCCACGGCGCCGCCCACCCCGGCGGCGCTGGCCCTGCTTGATGCCGCCATATCCGAAGGCCGGCTCGCCGACGCCCGCGCCCTGATCGCGCCGATGTGGGCCAGCGGCACGCCCGACGTGCTGCTGCGCGGGGCCGAACTGGCGCTGGCCGATGCGTCGCTGCCCGAAGCGGCCGAAGCCTTCCAGGGCCTGGCCGATGGCCCGCTGGCCGCCCGGGCCGCGCAGGGGCTGGGCATCACCCTGCTGCGCCAGGGCCGCGATGCCGATGCCCGGGTGCAACTGGAAAAGGCTGTCGGCCTTGATCCGGCGCTGGCCCGGTCATGGAACGCGCTGGGGGTGCTGGCCGACACGGCGCGGGATTGGGCCGCTGCCGATACCGCCTATGCCAAGGCCATTGCCGCCGATCCGCGCGATGCCGCCGCGCTGGCCAACCGGGGCTGGTCGCAACTGCTGCGCGGCCACCATGTGGCGGCGGAACGCGATCTGGTGGCGGCGCTGGCCCTGGCACCGGGGCTGAAGACGGCGCGCACCAACCTCGCCCTCGCCCGCGCCATGCAGGGCCGCTATCAGGAGGCATTTCTGGTCAGCGACAAGGCGACATTGGCCAGCGATCTCAACACGGTGGGCTTTGCCGCCATGGGGCGCGGTGATCTCGCCGTGGCCGAAGCCTATTTCAACCGCGCGCTGTCGCTGAACCCGCAGTTCGACCGGGTGGCCTGGGCCAATCTGCAATATCTGGCCGAACTGAAGGCGCAGAAGCTGCGCGAGCCGACCGGAGCCCCGGCCCGCCCGTGACCCTGATCAGCGCGGCCCTGCTGATGCTGGCGCTGTCGTTGCTGGCAGCGGCGCTGTTCGATGTCGCCACCTTCGAAATCCCCGACACGCTGACGGTGCTGACCATCGCTGCCGCCGTGCTGTTCGGGCTGGGCTCGCCCGGCTTTGACTGGCCCAGCCACGCGGCGGCGGGCGGCATTTTCTTCGGCTTTGGCCTGCTCGCCTTTGCGCGCGGCTGGCTGGGCGGCGGCGATGTGAAGCTGATGACCGGCTGCGCCTGCTGGGCCACGCTGGGCAGCCTGGCCGAACAGGTGGTGCTGATCGCGCTGGTGGGCGGCGGTTTCGGGCTGGCGCTGATCGGCCTGCGCCGCCTGCTGGCCGCCACCGGCATCGCCCATGCCGGATCGCCGCGCCTGATCCGGGTGGGCGAACATCTGCCCTATGCCGTGGCGATTGCCGGCGGCATGGCGGTCTGGGCGATGCGCCACCTGCCGATCGGTTGACCGCCCCCGCCGCTTCCGCCACGCTGCGGCAAAACATCGGGGAGGCGCAAGGCCCATGGCGCTGCTGGACGGATATGAACGCTTCACCTTTGCGCGCGGCCAGTTCGGCCATGCGCGGGTGCTCACCGCCACCATCACCGGCAACAACCCGGTCAACGGTGTCGATGAACAGATGCACCACGAACTGGCGCGGGTGTTCACCGCCCTGCAGCAGGACAGGGACAGCGACATCATCGTGCTGACCGGGGCCGGCCGCGCCTTCTGCGCCGGCGGCGATTTCGACTGGTTCGAGGAGCAGATCGCCAACCCCAACCAGTTCCGCGACATCGGCTGGGACGCCAAACGCATCGTCACGAGCCTGCTCGATATCGAAAAGCCGGTGATCTGCCGCATGAACGGCGCGGCCGCCGGCCTGGGCGCCACCATCGCCCTGCTCTGCGACATCATCGTGGCCGACGAGACTGCGGTGATCGGCGATCCGCACGTGAAGGTGGGGCTGGTCGCCGGTGACGGCGGCGCGGTGATCTGGCCGCAGCTGATCGGCTATGCGCGCGCCAAGGAGTTTCTGATGACCGGTGACCTGATCAAGGCGCCGCGGGCCGAGGCGATGGGCCTGATCAACTATGCCGTGCCGACCGACCAGCTCGACGCCAAGGTGACGGAACTGGTGGCCAAGCTGATGGGCAATCCCAAATATGCGGTGCGCTGGTCGAAGGTGGTCGCCAACCAGCCGCTCAGGGTGCTGGCGCAGCAGCTGATGGACGCCTCCATTCCTTATGAGACGCTGTCCAACCTCGCCGCCGACCGGGCCGAGGCGGTGCGCGCGTTTCGCGAACGCCGCGCGCCGAAGCTGACGGGGGAATGATGGCACCGCCGCTTCCCCCCGTCACCTTCAGCGATGAGCCGGAGCATATCGGGCAATTGCGCGACACGCTGCGCCGTTTCCTGGCCAGCCACGCCCCGCGCGAGGCGCGCATCCAGTGGGATCGTGACCATCGCTGGCCGCGCGATGTCTATGCCGAACTGAACAAGCTTGGCCTCACCGGGCTGACCATCGCGCCGGAATATGGCGGGGCGGGGCAGGATCTTGTCGCCGCCATCGCAGTGATCGAGGAGCTGGCGCAGGCCGGGCCGTGCCTGGCCGGGCCGTTCATCCACACCGCCTTCTATGGCGGCATGAATCTTTCCGAAAACGGGAGCGCCGAGCAGAAGGCGCGCTTCCTTCCCGCCTTGGCGCGCGGCGAATTGTTCTTCGCCTATGGCCTGTCGGAGCCTGACGTGGGCGGCGACCTCGCCAGCGTCACCACCCGCGCCCGGCTGGAGGGCGACGAAGTGGTGATCGACGGCGCCAAGCGCTGGTGCACGGGGGCGGACTGGTGCCATTATATCTACACGCTGGTGCGCTCCGGCCCGGCCGAGGACCGCTATCGCAACCTGTCCTTCGTGCTGATCCCCACCGATGCGGCCGGCGTGCGGATGCAGGACATCCACCATTCGAACCTGCGCTACACGGCGAGCCAGGACGTCTATTTCGACAGCGTGCGCGTGCCGGCCAGCAATATCGTCGGCGGGCCGGCGATGTGGAACCAGGGCTGGAAGCTGCTCGCCGGCCGCGCGCTGGATGTGGAGAAACTGGAAATCACCGCCGTCGCCTTCGGCATCGCGCGGGCCGCGCTCGATGAGGCGTGGGACTATGCCCAGGCCCGCGTGCAGTTCGGCAAGGCGATCAGCCAGCATCAGGCGGTGCGGCACAAATTGGTGGTGGCGCGCACCAAGCTGCAGGCGGCGCGGCACATGCTCTATCATGCGGCGTGGTTGGCGCAGGAAGGCCGGCCGTGCAGCGCGGAAACCAGCATGGCCAAGCTGTTCGTGGCAGACGTGGGCGTGGAGATCGCGCTGGCCTGCCAGCAGGTCATGGGTGCCTATGCCCTGTCGGACGCGTTCGACATGGAACGCCATGTGCGCGACCTGCTCGGCATGCCGGTCGTGGGGGGATCGAGCGACATGCAGAAAAACAATCTGGCGAGCCTGTGGAAGCTGTGATGGTGTCCGCCGATCTTCTCGCTTCCATTGCCGCCCGCGCCGCCGACACCGAAGCGCAGCGCCGCCTGCCCGCCGATCTGGCCGCGCAGCTGGCGCAGGCCGGCCTGTTCCGCCTGCTCGTCCCCAAATCGCTCGGCGGCGCCGAAGTGGACGTCGCCACCCTGTTCACCACGCTCGAATCCCTTGGCCGCGCCGATGCCGCCACCGGCTGGTGCGTGATGATCGGCGGCACCACCGCGCTGCTTTCGGCCTGGCTGCCCGACGAGCATGCGCGGGAAATCTGGCGCGATCCCCATGTCATCACCGGCGGCGTGTTCGCGCCGATGGGCAAGGCGGTGGTTGATGGCCATGATTATATCGTCTCCGGCCGCTGGGCCTGGGGATCGGGCAGCGCCAATTGTTCGTGGCTGCTCGGCGGTGCCATCATCCTCGACGGCGGCGAGATGCGGCGGCTGCCGGGCGGCGCGCCCGATCACCGCATGATGGTGATGCGCCGCGAAGAGGTGGAACTGATCGACACCTGGGATGCGCTGGGCCTGCGCGGCACCGGGTCGGGGGACCTGGCCGCCCACAATGTCCGCGTGCCGCAGGGCCGCAGCGTGTCCTTCCTCACCGACACGCCGCGCCATGACGGCCCGCTCTACCGCTTCGCCCCGTTCGGCTTGCTGGCGCTGGGCATTGCAGCGGTGGCCAGCGGCAATGCGCTGGGCGCGCTTGATGATCTGAAGGCGCTGGCCGTCGCCAAGAAGGGCCAGGGATCGAGCCGCAGCCTGGCCGAGCGCGGCGTCGTGCAGGCCGATTATGCCGCCGCCCACGCCGATCTCGCCGCCGCCCGCGCGCTGGTGCTGGACGAAATCGCGGTGGCGTGGGACGTGGTGGTGGCCGGCGATGCGCTTGATCTGCCGATGCGCGCCCGGTTGCGGCTGGCGGCGACGCGGCTCACCCAGGTCGCGGCCCGGGTCGCGGCCAAGATGCACGAACTGGCCGGCGGCACCTCGGTCTATGCCAGCCATCCGCTGGGTCGCCGCTTCCGCGATGCGCATGTCGCCACCCAGCATGTGATGGTGGCGCCGCCGACGCTGGAACTGGCCGGTCGCGTGCTGTTGGGCTTGCCGGCGGACGCGTCGATGCTGTGATTGACCGGCCGGTCTGGCAGGCGCTGGCAGCAGGCTGGGCGACGCGCGCCGAGCGCAACGGCGGCGCGGCCCGGCTGGCGCGCCGCTTCGGGCCGTTTGCCGCGCTCGATCCCGGCGCCGATCCTGCCGACATGGCCGCGCTCGCCGAACCGGGGGAGGTGCTGTGGCTGGTCGAACCTGCGCCGGTCACCGCGCCGCCGGGCTTTGCCGTCACCGTCACCCGCCCGCTGTTGCAGATGCTGGCCGGCCCGCTGCCCCCGGCCCCGCCCTGCGCCTTGGCGATGGAAGTGCTGGGCGATGCCGATGCCGCTGAGATGCAGGCGCTGGCCGCGCTGGCCGCGCCCGGCCCGTTCGCCAGCCACACCCACGAGATGGGGCGCTTTCTGGGCGTGCGCCGCGATGGCCGCCTGCTCGCCATGGCCGGGGAGCGGATGCCGCCGGCCGGCTTTGGCGAGGTCAGCGGCGTCTGCACCCACCCCGACGCGCGCGGGCTGGGGCTGGCGGCGGCATTGTCCCACGCCATCGCCGCCCGCATCGCCGCGCGCGGGGACGTGCCCTTCCTGCACTGCTGGCCGGAAAACACCCCGGCCGTCACCCTCTACCAGCGGCTCGGCTTCACCCCCGCCGGCCAGCCGTGGCTGACCGCGATCGCCAGAGAGACATCGTCTCAGACAAAGCTGTAGGGATCGACGTCGATCACCACGCGCACGCTGGATGGCAGCGCCGCACCGCCCACCCAGTCGCGCAGGATGCGCGGCAGCGGCAGTTCCCGCCGCGCCTGCACCAGCAGCCGGTGGCGGTGGCGGCCGCGCAGCATGGCCAGCGGCGCCG
Source organism: Sphingomonadales bacterium (assembly GCA_037131365.1). Taxonomy (GTDB): domain Bacteria; phylum Pseudomonadota; class Alphaproteobacteria; order Sphingomonadales; family Sphingomonadaceae; genus Sandarakinorhabdus. The sequence continues at coordinate 112,330 of JBAXRE010000006.1, read as the reverse complement.
GGGCGGGGCCCAGCACCAGCAGGCCATCACGCTGCGGCGCGGCACGGCCCAGCGCCTCGGCGGCCGATTTGGCGGCGGCGGCATCTTCGGAACTGACGATCAGCGCCGCCAGCCGCCCGAACGGTGGCAGGCCGAGATCGCGCCGGGCGGCGATTTCGGCGGCAAAGAACGCCGTCGCGTCACCCCGGCCCAGCGCCTGCATGATTGGCGCGTTCGGCTGGTGGGTCTGGATCAGCACGCGCCCCGGCTTGTGCCCGCGCCCGGCGCGGCCGGCGGCCTGCACGATCTGCTGCCACGTCCGCTCCCCGGCGCGCAAATCCCCGCCGGCCAGGCCCAGATCGGCATCGACCACGCCGACGATGGTGAGATCGGGGAAATGATAGCCCTTGGTCACCATCTGCGTGCCGATGATCACGTCCACCTCGCGGGCCTCCACCGCCGTCACCAGCGCGGCGGCGCGGGCCGGGCTGGTGATGGTGTCGCTGGTCACCACCGCGGTGCGCGCCTCCGGCCAGGTGCGGCGCACCTCCTCGGCGATGCGCTCCACGCCCGGCCCGCAGGCGACGAGATGATCCTTCTCCCCGCATTCCGGGCAGGTTTCCGGCACCGGCAACTGGTGGCCGCAATGGTGGCAGGCCAGCCGGCGCGACAGGCGATGCTCCACCATCCACGCCGTGCAATGCGGGCATTGGATGCGGTGGCCACAGGCCCGGCACAGGGTGAGCGGGGCATAGCCGCGCCGGTTGAGGAACAACAGGCTCTGCTCGCCGCGCGCCAGCGCATCGGTGATGGCCGCGACCAGCACCGGGGACAGCCAGGTGCCGCGCGCCGGCGGATGCCGCGTCATGTCCACCAGTGTCACGTCCGGCAGCTCCGCCCCGCCGAAGCGGCTGGGCAGCACGAGGTGGCGATAGGTGCCGCGCTGGCTGAGCACCTGCGTCTCGATCGCCGGGGTGGCAGTGGCCAGCACGATGGGCAGGCCTTCCATCTGGCCGCGCATCACCGCCACGTCGCGGGCGTGATAATGCACGCCCTCCTCCTGCTTGAAGCTGGCCTCGTGCGCTTCATCGACGATGATGGTCTTCAGATTGGCATAGGGCAGGAACAGCGCCGAGCGCGCGCCCACCACCACTTTCGCCCGGCCATCGGCAATCGCGGCCCAGGCGGCGCGGCGCTCGCTGGTCTTCAGGTCGCTGTGCCACGCCAGCGGCTGGCAGCCGAAGCGCGCGGCGAAACGCGCCAGCCACGGCGCGGTCAGCGCGATTTCCGGCACCATCACCAGCGCCTGGCCGCCGGCCCGCAGCGCCTGCGCGATGGCTTCGAAATAAACTTCGGTCTTGCCCGAACCCGTCACGCCTTCCAGCAGGATCGGCGCGAACTGGCCGGCAGCAACGGCGCTGACCAGTTCGTCCGCCACCGCCTGCTGGTCTGCCGAAAGCTGCGGCGGCGCGAAATCCGGGTCAGGCTCGGGCGGGCTGGCATCGCCGGCGACGCGTTCGGCCAGCAAGGTGCCGGCGGTCACCAGCCCGCGAATCACCGCTTCCGACACCTGTGCCATGCGGGCGAGATCGCGCGCCGTTCCCAATTTTCCTGGGCCTCGGCCTTCCAGCCGCTCCAGCGCCTGGGCGCGTTCCGGGGTCAGCCGCTTCGGCAGCGGGCCGCCGAGGCGATATTCGGTGAATTCGCGCGGGGAGAGAAAGGCGACCGACGGCCACGCCATGCGCACCACCGCTTGCAGGGAGGCGACATAATAGTCGGCGGTCCATTCGATCAGCCGCCGCAGCGGTTCGGCCAGCGCCGGCATGTCGAGCTTCGCCGCGACCGGGCGCAGCTTGTTGGCGGGCACGTCGGGTGCCACCAGCCGCTCTGCATCCCACACCACGCCCAGGATGCGGCGGGGGCCAAGCGGGATTTCCACCGCATCGCCGGGGCTGAGCGTCATGCCGGCCGGCACGCCATAATCCAGCGGCCCCAGCCCGTGCTGGAAGGGAATGACGCGGACGCGGTTGGTCATGGTGCCACCGAGACCACACTCCGCTCATCCCGAGCTTGTCGAGGGAAACAAGCGCGGACTGTGGCGCGTGCCTCGACAAGCTCGGCATGAGCGAGATTGGGGCTGGTGGGGCGGTAATCGGTCACCAACCGACAGATAGGCAAGTCCGCCCCGCCATGCTAGGCGCGCCGCACATCAAAGAGGTGCCGATGATCCCCCGTTATGCCCGCCCCGACATGGTTGCCATCTGGGAGCCTGAGGCCCGCTATCGCATCTGGTTCGAGATTGAGGCGCACGCGACGCAGAAGCTCGCCGATCTGGGCGTGGTGCCGCAGAGCGCCGCCACGGCGCTGTGGGACTGGTGGGCGACCAGCCCGGCCATCGACGTCGCCGCCATCGACGCCATCGAGGCGGTGACCAAGCACGACGTGATCGCCTTCCTCGATTGGGTGGCGCAGCAGGTCGGCCCGGAAGCCCGCTTCATGCACCAGGGCATGACCAGCAGCGACGTGCTCGACACCTGCCTTGCCGTGCAGCTCGCCCGCGCGTCCGACATTCTGCTGGCCGACATGGATGCGCTGCTCGCCGCCATCAAGCGCCGCGCCATCGAGCACAAGTTCACCCCCACCATGGGCCGCAGCCACGGCATCCACGCCGAACCGACCACGTTCGGCCTCAAGCTCGCCCAGGCCTATGCCGAGTTCGACCGCTGCCGCGCCCGGCTGGTGGCGGCGCGCGCCGATATCGCCACTTGCGCGATTTCCGGCGCTGTCGGCACCTTCGCCAATGTCGATCCGCAGGTTGAGGTGTATGTCGCCGAAAAGCTGGGCCTCACTGCCGAGCCGGTCTCCACCCAGGTCATCCCGCGTGACCGCCACGCCATGTTCTTTGCCACGCTGGGTGTGATCGCCAGCAGCATCGAGCGGCTGGCCATCGAGATCCGCCACCTGCAGCGCACCGAAGTGCTGGAGGCGGAGGAATATTTCTCGCCCGGCCAGAAGGGCAGCAGCGCCATGCCGCACAAGCGCAACCCGGTGCTGACCGAAAATCTCACCGGCCTGGCCCGCATGGTGCGCTCCGCCGTGGTGCCGGCGCTGGAAAATGTCGCGCTGTGGCACGAACGCGACATCAGCCATTCGTCGGTGGAACGCTATATCGGCCCGGATGCCACCATCACGCTGGATTTCGCGCTGGCGCGGCTGACCGGCGTTGTGGACAAGCTGCTCGTCTATCCGGAACGGATGGCGAAGAATCTCAACAAGATGGGCGGCCTCATCCATTCGCAGCGCGTGCTGCTGGCCCTCACCCAGGCCGGGGTGACGCGCGACGAGGCCTATCGCCTGGTGCAGCGCAACGCCATGAAAGTGTGGGAATCGGATGGCAGTCTGCAACTGCTCGATCTGCTGAAGGCCGATGCGGATGTGACCGCGAAGTTGACAGCAGCGCAGCTGGAAGGTCTGTTCGACCTTGGCTATCATTACCGCCACGTTGAAACGATTTTTGCCCGCGTCTTTGCCTGATCCGTCTTTTTTCCAAGGAGCCTGCCCCATGAAATTCCTCGCTGCCCTCGTCCTTGCCGCCCTGCCGGCCGCCGCCTTTGCCCAGGCCGCCGCGCCGGCCGCCGAAGCCCCGGCCGCTGCCAAGCTCAGCCTCGACACGCCGATCGAGCAGCTGCTGGCCGACGCCAAGGGCAAGACCGTGCTCGACACCCATATCCCGATGCTGTCCAAGCATCCGATGCTCGACCAGTTCAAGTCGATGAGCCTGAAGCAGCTGCAGCCGATGTCGGGCGGCCAGCTGACCGACGAGATGCTGGCTGCGGTCGCTGCCGATCTCGGCAAGTAAGGCCGGCGCAGCCCCGCCGGCGATGAGCGATATCCCCAAGATCTGGCTCACCGCCGACGGGCTGCTGGGTGACAGTTTCCGCCTCGCCCGCCAGGTGCTGGAAAGCGGCTTCCGCCCCACGCATCTGGTGGGCCTCTGGCGTGGCGGCGCCCCGATCGGCATCGCCGTGCAGGAATTTTTCGATGTGCACGGCGTTGCCTGTGATCATATCGCCATCCGCACGGCCAGCTACACCGGGATCGATCAGCAATCGAAAACCGTGAAAGTCTATGCGCTGGGCTATCTGATCGACACGCTGAACGCCCAGGATCGCCTGCTGATCATCGATGACGTGTTCGACAGCGGCCGCAGCGTTGCCGCCGTGCTGGCCGAGCTGAAGGCGCGCTGCCGGGCCAACATGCCGGCCGACGTGCGCATCGCCACGGTCTGGTACAAGCCGAAGCGCAACCAGACTGACCTGACCCCCGATTATTTCGTCCACGAAAGCGACGAGTGGCTGGTGTTCCCGCACGAGATTGACGGGCTGACCGACGCCGAGATCCGCGCCCACAAGCCGGCCGCCGATGCGATTCTGGCACCGATCGCGGGGCTGGCGCGGTGACCGCTTGCGACCGCGCCGCCTTCATCGCCGGCCTGCCCAAGGCCGAGCTGCACCTGCACATCGAAGGCAGTCTGGAGCCGGAGCTGATGTTCGCGCTGGCGCGGCGGGGCGGGGTCAGCCTCGCCTTCGACAGTGTCGAGGCCATCCGCGCCGCCTATGAATTTTCCAACCTGCAGGATTTTCTCGACATCTATTATCAGGGCATGGCGGTGCTGCTGACCGAGCAGGATTTCCACGACCTCACCGCAGCCTATCTCGCCCGCGCCGAAGCCGACGGTGTGCGCCATGTCGAGATTTTCTTTGATCCGCAGGGGCATACGCAGCGCGGCGTCGCCTTTGCCGACGTGGTGGGCGGCATCGCCCGGGCGCTGCAGGCAGCCGAAGCGCGCGGCATCAGCAGCCGGCTGATCATGTGCTTCCTGCGCCACCTGCCCGAAGCCGATGCCGAAGCGACGCTGGACGCCGCGCTGCCGCATCTGCACCTGATCCATGGTGTCGGGCTTGATTCCAGCGAGGTCGGCCACCCGCCGGACAAGTTCGCCCGTGTCTTCGCCCGGGCGCGCAGCCTGGGCTTGAAACTGGTCGCCCACGCTGGCGAGGAAGGCCCGCCCGCCTATGTGTGGCAGGCGCTGGACGTGCTGGGCGTGGACCGCATCGATCACGGCAACCGCGCGCTGGAAGACGCCGCGCTGGTGCAGCGCATCGTCGCCGACGGGTTGACGCTCACCGTCTGCCCGCTCTCCAACCTCAAGCTGTGCGTGGTGCCCGACCTGAAAGCCCACCCGCTGCGCCGCATGCTCGCCGCCGGCCTGAAGGCCACGGTCAACAGCGATGATCCGGCCTATTTTGGCGGCTATATCAACGCCAATTTCACGGCGGTGGCCGATGCGCTCGACCTCACGCGGGATGAGATCGTCAGCCTCGCCCGCAACAGCTTCACCGGCAGCTTCCTGGCGCCGGCCGAACAGGCCCGCCACCTCGCCGCCATCGACGATTATCTCAGCGCGGCGGGCTGATCGCCGCCGGCAGGTCGCGGCCATATTTCGCGAACGCCGCCTTCACGTCCGGCCGTGCCTTCAGCAGGCGCAATGTGGCCTTGGTGGCGCGGTCGGGCGCGTTCGGGCGGTCGTTCACCAGAAAGGGCTGCAGTTCGAACAGCGTGTCGTCGCGGCTGTCCTCATTCTCCAGCCGCTTGATCAGCAGGGCGGCGGCGGTGTCGAGCTTGCCGAGGCAGCCCCAGGCCGCCTGCACGGCGCGGTTGTTGGCATCCTTGTTCCACACGGCGGGCAGGGCGGCCGCGGCCTTCTGCGCTTCGGCCGGCTTGCCGGAACGGGCCAGCGCGCAGACCGTGATGGCGGTGAGGGCCTGCTTGCCGAAATCGTTGAGATCGGCGCTGGCCAGCGCGGCGGCGCGGGCCAGCGCGTCGGCGTGGCGGCCATTCTCCTCGGCCATGTCGGCCGCGATCAGGCGGAAGGCAAGGCCGTTGGGGCGGCCGTCCGCCGGCAGCGCCGCCACCGCGTCGAGCAGCGCCAGCGCCTCGTCAAGCCGGCCGGCCTCGTTCAGCAGCCCGGCCTTCAGGTTGAGCGTCCACAGCTCGCGGCTGCTCAGCTTCGCCAGCGCGTCCGGCGTCGCGCCAATGTCCTTCAGCCGCTCCAGCGCCTCAGGCTCCTTGCTGGCGATGTTCAGCGCCTCGGCGACGCCGGCCATGGCCACCACCGATTTCGGATTGGCCGCCAGCCGCTTTTCGGCCGCGGCGATGAAGGCGTTGTCGGCAATGTCGGCACCGGGGCCAAGCCGCGCCTCCAGCGCCGGCCACAGCGTCTGGTAACGCCGGTCAATGGCCAGCCGGGCAATGTTGGCGGTGTTGATCAGCTTTTCGATGATGGGTTTGGCGTCGTCCAGCCGGTCGCGGCGGGCCAGCCCGGCGATGACGGACAGGCGCAGGCTGTCACCATCACCCACCGTCTCCTCCGCCGGGGCGTAATCGGCGGCGACCAGCGTATAGGCCAGATCAAAGCCGCTCTGCTCGTCGCTGCCGGCGGCGCGCAGCACCTCGCCCACCAGTTCGCCCGGCAGCTCGTTCAGCCACTTGGGGTTGGATGCCGCGATCAGCTGCAGCGCCTGTGCGGCGGCCGGCAGATCGCCGGTGATGGCGCGCAGCACGAACAGCTGGCGCATCAGCAGCGGGGTGGGGGTGAGGGTGGAATCAACCGCCGTCTCGATGGCGCTGCGGGCTTCGGCGAACTTGCCGGTCCGCGCCAGCGCAAAGCTGCGCAGGCCCTGCACCTTGCCCTTGTCGGCCGGCAGATCCGCCTCGGCCAGCAGCGTATCCAGCACCGCCAGCGCCTCGGTGGGCTTGCCGCCGTCCACCAGCGCGGCCGCCTGCGCCAGCCGGTCTTCGGATGTGGGGGGTGTCCATGGTGGCGGCGCCTGGCGGGACGGGGCGGCGGCGATCAGCACGGCGGCCAGCGGTGCCAGCAAAAAGATCGGTTTGAAACGCTGCATCATGGCCGCACAGTAACGGCAAAGCGCCATTTGGGGAGAGGGGCATGACGGCACAGGTGGAATTCTTCTTCGATTGTTCTTCGCCCTGGACCTATCTGGGCTTTGAAGCCCTGTGTGACGCCGCGCGCGAAGATGGCTTCGGCGTGTGTTTCCGCCCCTTTCTGGTGGGCGGCGTGTTCAACACGGTGAACCCCAGCGTGTACGAAATGCGCACCAAGCCGATCGTGCCCAAGGCGCGCTATTTCACCAAGGATCTGCACGACTGGATCCGCCGATCGGGCCTGGCCATCAAATGGACGCCCAGCATCTTCCCGGTGAACAGCGCCAAGGCGATGCGGGCCTGCCTGGTGGCGGCCGACGCCAATGCCTGCGAGGCGTTCGCGCGCCGGGTGTTCCAGCTGTACTGGGGGGAGGATCGCGACATCGCGCAGCCCGATGTGCTGGCCGAGGCCTGTGCCGCCGCCGGGCTGGACGCGGCGGCAACGCTGGCGGAGGCCGACAGCCCGGAGCGCAAGGCCCAGCTGCGCGCCAACACCGATGAACTGATCGCCCGCGGCGGCTTTGGCAGCCCGACCTATTACGTGGGCGGCGCCGACATGTATTTCGGGCAGGATCGGCTGCTGCTGGTGCGGGAAGCCGCCGCCCGCATGACGGGCTGACTTGACTCGGGCGCGCCGGCAGCGCCAACGTGAACAAAAGCGGAACATGCGTTCTGCCGAGTCGTTCACGAGGAGCCTGTGCCACCTGTCGTCCGCCTGTTGCCGCCACCGCGTGCGCCTGCCGAACCGCCGGCCCGGCCCGGCCGCTTGCCGCTGGATGGCGGGGCGATCGATGCCGCGCTGAACGGCGGGCTGGCGTTGGCGGGGTGTCATGAGATTTATGGCCCGGCCGGCACCGCGCTCGCCCTGATGCTGGCGCTGGCCGCCCCGCGCCCCGGGCCGATCCTGTGGGTGGCCGCGCCGTTCGGCGATGAAGGCCGGCTTTATGGTGCCGGCATCGCCGATCTGGGCGGCGATCCGGCGCGGTTGTGGTGGGTGGCGGCCGGCAAGCCGATCGACATGCTGCGCGCCGCTGCCGAGGCCCAGCGCTGTGCCGCGCTGGCCTGCGTGGTGGTGGAGGCCGGCAGCGCCGCCGCCGTTGATCTGACCGTGACGCGCCGCCTGCAACTGGCCGCGGCCGCATCGGGCGTGTTCACCCTGCTGGTGCGCGCCGGGCCGCCGCGTCCGTCAGCCGCCCTCACCCGCTGGCGGGCGCGCGCTGCCCCGGCGCGCCGCCTTGCCGGCAATGCCCCCGGCCCGCCGCGCCTGGCCCTCACCCTGGAACGCCAGCGCGGCGGCCCTGCCGACATCGAACATGAACTGGAGTGGGATCGTGACCGCCGCCGTTTCCTGCCCGCCGACCGCGACCTCCGGGTCCCCCAGCGCCTCCCCGTCGGCGCTGCCTTTGGCCGCCGGGCCACGCCGCATCCTGGCGCTGCACCTGCCATGGCTGCCGGCTGAACGCCTGCGCCGGCCCGCTGCCGGCCCGCTGGTGCTGGTGGCCCCCGATCGCGGCCGCCAGATCATCCGCGCCACCTGCCCGGCGGCCGCCGCCGAAGGCCTGCACCCCGGCCTGGCGCTGGCCGACGCCCGCGCGCAATTGCCGAACGTGGCGGTGGCCGATCATGATCCCGCCGCCGATGCCGCCTGCCTTGATTGGCTGGCAGATGGCGCCACCCGCTGGTCTCCGATGGTCGCCGCTTGTGCCCCGCACGGATTCCTGATCGACATCAGCGGCTGCGCCCATCTGTTCGGCGGAGAGGCCAGCCTGATCGCCGACGTGGTGACGCGGCTTGGCCGGCTGGGTTTCAGCGCCACCCCCGCCATTGCCGCCACGCCGGCCGCCGCCATGGCATTGGCGCGCTTCGGCGGGCGGCGCGTCGCCGATCTGCCGCTGGCCGCGCTGACCGATCTGGAACCGGTGGCTGTCGCCCTGCGCCGGGCCGGGCTGAAGCGGGTGGGGGAGGTGGCGGCGCTGCCGCGTGCCGCCATTGCCGCGCGCTTTGGGGAGGCGTTGCTGGCGGCGCTGGACGCGCTCACCGAAGCGGTGCCGCAACCGCTTGATCCGCGTGTGCCGCTGGCCGAGGTGATGGCCCAGCAGCGTTTTGCGCAGCCGATCGCCACCGCCGATGCGGTGCGCGCGGCGCTGGAACGCCTGCTGCTGCGCTGCGCCGTGCAACTGGGCGCGCGCGGCCATGGCGGGCGGCAGTTCAGCCTCGCCCTCTACCGCGCCGATGGCCATGTCTGGCATGTGACGGTGGAAACCGCCGCCCCGCAGCGCGATGCCGCCGTGCTGCTGCGCCTGTTCGACGAGCGGATCGCGGCGCTGAACGATCCGCTTGATCCCGGCTTTGGCTATGATCTCGTCCGCCTGGCCGTGCCGGTGACCCACAGTCTTGATGAAAGCCAGTTGGGGCTGGAGGGCGGCCAGCTGGCCGACACCCAGCTGGCCGAACTGGTCGATCGCCTCACCGCCCGGCTCGGCCGTGGCCGCCTGCGCCGCCTGGCCCGCGCCGACACCCATATCCCGGAACAGGCGAGTTTCGATCTGGCGTGGGACAAGGCGCCGCCTCTGGCGCCGGCGCGTCTGGAGCGCGGCGAACCCCCCACCCGCCCCATCCGCCTGTTCGATCCGCCGCAGCCGATCGAGGTGCTGGCCGAAGTGCCCGATGGCCCGCCGCGCCGTTTCCGCTGGCGCGGGCAGGTGCGTGACGTGGCGGCGCAGGAAGGCCCCGAACGCATCGCCGCCGAATGGTGGCGCCGCAAGGATGGTGCCGGCCTGACCCGCGATTACTGGCGCGTGGAGGATGGCGACGGCCGGCGGTACTGGCTGTTCCGCCACGGCCTTTACGGGCGCGAGACGGACGATCCGCGCTGGTATCTGCACGGCCTGTTCGCGTGATCCCCGAAGGCTTTGCCGAACTGGGCGCGGCGACGCATTTTTCCTTTCTGGAAGGCGCGTCGAGCCCGGCCGCCATGGTTGAAACCGCGCTGGCGCTGGGCCATGGCGGCATCGGCATTGCCGATCGCAACACGGTGGCCGGCGTTGTCCGCGCCCATGTCGCGCTGCGGGATCTGGCCGAGGCGGCGAAGGAGGAGGGCCGCACCCTGCCGCCGTTCAAGCTGGCGGTGGGTGCCCGGCTGGTGTTCGCCGATGGCACGCCCGACATCATCGCCTATCCCGCCACCCGCCACGGCTGGGGCCGGCTCACCCGGCTGCTCACCACCGGCAACCGGCGGGCGGACAAGGGCGATTGCATCCTGCATTTGTCTGACCTGATCGATCATGCCGAGGGCCTGCTGCTGATCGCGCTGCCGCCGGGGGACGGCGAGCAGAGCCGCCTGGCCGAACTGGTGCGCGCCTGCCCTGACCGGGTGTGGCAGGGGGCGATCATGGGCCTTTCCGGCAGGGACCGGCGGCGGCTGGCGGCGCTGCGTGCCGTGGCGCAGGCCCGCCATGTGCCGCTGCTGGCGCTGAACGCCCCGCGCTATGCGACGCCGGCGCAGCGGCCGCTGCACGATGTCATCCGCTGCATCGCCAATGGCACCACCCTGGCCGAAGCCGGCACACGCCTGGCCGCCAATGCCGAGGCGCATCTGAAATCCGCGGTCGAGATGGCCCGCCTGTTCCGCGATTGCCCCGATGCTTGCCTCGAACCGGCGCGGCTGCTGGCACGGGTGGATTTCAACCTCGACCAGTTGCGCTACGACTATCCCGACGAGCCGGTGCCGCCCGGCCATTCGCCGCAGGGCTGGCTGGAAACGCTGACCCTGCAAAAGGCGCGGGAGAAATGGCCGGAGGGCATTCCGCCCAAGCTGGCCGCACTGCTGGCCGAGGAGTTCCGCATCATCGCCAAGGCGGGATATGCGCCCTATTTCCTCACCGTCCACGACATCGTCAGCTTCGCGCAGGGGCGCGGCATCCTCTGCCAGGGGCGCGGCAGCGCGGCCAACAGCGCGGTGTGCTTTGTGCTGGGCATCACGGCGGTCGATCCGTCCCGGCACAATTTGCTGTTTTCCCGCTTCATTTCCGAAGAGCGCAAGGAGCCGCCCGATATCGACGTCGATTTCGAGCATGAGCGGCGCGAGGAGGTGATGCAGTGGATTTACGAGCGCTACGGGCGGGAGCGCGCCGGCATCGCCGCCACCGTGATCCACTACCGCCCGCGCAGCGCGGTGCGCGAGGTGGGCAAGGTGCTGGGGATGAGCGAGGACCTGACCACGCGGCTGACCAGCACCGTGTGGGGCAGTTTTTCGAGCGCGATGGAGCGCGAGCGCTTTGCCGAGAACGGCATCGATCCCGACAGCCCGGAGATTGCCCGGCTGGGCAGCCTGGTCAACCAGATCATGGGCATGCCGCGCCACCTGTCGCAGCATGTCGGCGGCTTTGTCCTCACCCAGACCCGGCTCGACGAGCTGGTGCCAATCCACAACGCCGCCATGCCCGATCGCACCTTCATCGAGTGGGACAAGGACGATATCGACGCGCTGGGCCTGATGAAGGTGGACGTGCTGGCGCTGGGGATGCTCAGCTGCATCCGCCGCGCCTTTGAATTCATCCAGACGCAGCTGGGCCCCGGCTACACGCTGGACAATGTGCCCGGCGAGGCGCCCGACGTGTACGCCATGCTGCAGCAGGGCGACAGCATCGGCGTGTTCCAGGTGGAAAGCCGGGCGCAGATGAACATGCTGCCGCGCCTGAAGCCGGCGGAATTCTATGATCTCGTCATCCAGGTGGCCATCGTGCGGCCGGGGCCGATCCAGGGCGACATGGTCCACCCCTATCTGCGCCGGCGGCAGGGGCGTGAAGGCGTGAGCTTCCCCAGCCCGAAACCGCCCCACAACCCGGACGAGCTGCGCGAGGTGCTGGGCAAGACGCTGGGCGTGCCGCTGTTCCAGGAACAGGCGATGAAGCTGGCGATCACCGCGGCCAATTTCACGCCATCGGAAGCCAACAAGCTGCGCCGCGCCATGGCCACCTTCCGCCACAATGGCGGCATGGAATTTTTCGAAGCCAAGCTGATCGATGGCATGGTGGCGCGCGGCTATGAGGAGGACTTCGCCCGCCGCTGCTTCAACCAGATCAAGGGTTTCGGCAGCTATGGCTTTCCCGAAAGCCACGCCATTGCCTTTGCCCGGCTGGTGTGGGTTTCGGCCTATCTGAAGTGCCGATACCCGGCGGTGTTCGCCGCCGCGCTGCTGAACGCGCAGCCGATGGGCTTTTACGCCCCGGCCCAGATCGTCCGCGATGCGCGCGAACATGGGGTGGCGGTGCGGGGCGTGGATGTGAATGCCAGTGCGTGGGATTGCACGCTGGAGCCTGTTTCTGCGTCGAACCATCACAAATCCGCTCATGCCGAGCTTGTCGAGGCACGCGCCACAGCCGGTCCGTGCCTCGACACGCTCGGCATGAGCGATTCGGCTCTTGCAGGGCCGCATGAGGGCCGCGCCGATTCCACCCTCGCCCTGCGCCTTGGCCTGCGCCAGATCAGCGGCTTTCGCGCCGACTGGGCCGAAGCCATCGCTGCGGCCCGGCCGATCCGCAGCCTGGAACATCTCGCCCGTGCCGGGCTGCCGCCGCGCGCGCTGAAATTGCTGGCCGATGCCGATGCCTTTGCCAGCCTCAACCTTGGCCGCCGCGATGCCGGCTGGCAGGCGCTGCGCACCCCTGCCGAAAGCCTGCCGCTGTTCGCCGCCGTGCAGGCCAGCGAGCTGGGCGACGAGGACGCGCACGACCTGCCGCTGATGGCACCGGGGGAGGAGGTCGCCGCCGATTACCAGGTGCTGCGCCTGTCCCTGCGCGCCCACCCGCTGGCGCTGCTGCGGCCCTACCTGCCCGGCGTGCTGACCGCCGCCCAGTTCGCCGCGCTGAACAATGGCCGCCGCGCGGCTGTCGCCGGTGTCGTGCTGGTGCGCCAGCGCCCCGGCGGCGGCAACGCCATCTTCATCACGCTGGAGGACGAGACGGGGGTGGTGAATGTCGTCGTGTGGGCGCGATTGTTCGAACGCTTCCGCCGCCCGATCATGGCCAGCCGGCTGATGCTGGTGGAAGGCGAAGTGCAGAAAAGCCCGGAAGGCGTGATGCACCTGATGGCCACCCGCATCACCGATCGCAGCGCCGTGCTCGATCGCCTGTCAGACGCGCACGACCCCACCACCCCGCTGGCCCGGGCGAGCGAGGATCTTGTCCACGGGCCCAGCAACCGCAAGCCGCCGCCTACCAAGACCCTGGTAAAGGCCCAACCCCGCGGCCGCCACCCGCGCGACGTGCGCATCCTGCCGCGCAGCCGGGACTTTCACTGATCCCGCCGCCGCCTCACCTTCGGACTCCACCCACTTGAGCGCAGCCGGCAAGTGTGCGACGCCAAGGGGGTGGGATCGGGGGATATGCAAGGATGAGCACGGCGCATGCCACCACGGTGGCCCAGCATTGGGACCGCCACGTGACAACGGCAGCAGACCGCGTGAACTGGTGGTCAAGCGATGCCTGCACGGCGGCCTATAACGAACGCGTCTGCGGCCGCGCCGTGCCGGGCAATTCGCTGGGCTGCCGGCTCGCCCTCAGCGCCGCTGCCGGCCGGCCGCTGGCCAGCGGCGTTTCGGTGGGGGCCGGTGTCGGCCAGAAGGAACGCGCCCTGCTGGTGGATGGCATCGTCGGCCACATGCGGATGTGGGAATTGTCGGAACGGCGCGCCGCCGAAGCCCGCGCCCGGGCCAGCGCTGATGGCGTGGCCGATCGCCTTGACGCCCGTGTCGGCAACGCCTTTGTGGAGGACAAGGCGCACTATGATCTCGTCACCTGGGATCACAGCCTGCACCACATGCCCGATGTCGATGCCGCGCTGGCCTGGAGCATCGACCGGCTGAACCCCGGCGGCTGGCTGATGATCAACGATTATTTCGGCCCCAACCGCCTGCAATGGCGCCGCCACGAGGTGGACCGCTGCAACGCGGTGCTGGATGCGATCAACGCCGCCCACGGCACGCGCCTGCGCCGGGTGCGCTACAGCAACATCATCAGCCGCCTGCGCATGCGCCGCCGCGATCCATCCGAAGCGCCGCACAGCGAAAGCATGGCCGATGCCGTGCACCGCCATCTGGGCGTGGCGGTGACGCCGGTGGGCGGCCTTGCCATCAACATTCTGGGCGGCATCCTGGTGCCAGCCTTCCCCGATGATCACCCGGCCATCGCCCGCATGGTCGCTGCCGACAAGGCCGCCCTGGCCGATGGCGAATGGCATTTCGGCTTCGCGCTCTGGCAGAAACCGGCCTGATCCGCCGCCACCGCCCCACTGGCGCGCGCCGCCGGCCCCGGCCATAGTCCCGCCCATGATCATGGACGCCCTGTTCGCCGCCGGCACACGTGTCGCAAGCCGCCTGCACGCCCGCGGTGAAAGCGTCGCTGTCGCCGAATCCGCTGCCGGGGGCCTGATTTCGGCCGCCCTGCTGGCCGTGCCCGGCGCGTCGGCCTTCTATCTGGGCGGCGCCGTCGTCTACACGCCGCGCGCCCGCCACCGCCTGCTCGGCCTGCGGCGGGAGGATGTGCGCGGATACATGTCTGCCACCGAACCCTTCGCCCTGCTGATGGCCGAAACCATCCGCAAGCAGCACAGCGTGACCTGGGGCATCGGCGAAACCGGCGCCGCCGGGCCGAACGGCAATCCCTATGGCCACGCCGCCGGCCACGACGTGGTGGCAGTGAGCGGCCCGGTGCAGGCGGCCCGCACCATCGCTACCGGATCAAGCGACCGCCAGGCCAATATGGTGGCGTTTGCGATTGCCGCGCTGGTGTTGCTGGAAGAGCAAATGGCGTGATCCGAGCCGCCCCCGCCTGCGCCAGTCAATCCGGCTCGTAATCAAGCAGGTCGCCGGGGCGGCAATCGAGTTCGCGGCACAGTTTCTCGATGGTTTCGAAGCGCACGCCCTTCACCTTGCCCGATCGCAGCAGGGAGAGGTTGGTCTCGCTCATCTCGATGCGTTGAGCGAGGTCCTTGGCGCGCATCTTGCGGCGGGCGAGCATGACGTCGAGGGTGACGATGATCGGCATGGCTCAGACGATCTGATCATTGTCGTGCTTGATGGCGGCGGCCATCGCCACGACGCGGCCGAACAGGCGGATGGCAAGCCCGATGCAGCCCAGCATCACGATCGTGCCCATGTAAAAGCCGAAGGCCGGATCGTGCCGCTCGCCGGCCGGGCCAAACAGGAACAGCAGCGCCATGCTGATCACCAGCCAGTCACCCAGCCGGGTGAGGGACCGGCCCGTCGCGCCCGAGAAAATCTCGCCGCCGGCAAAGGTTTCGAACAGGCGCCTTGCCTGCCAGACGGCACCGAGCAGGGCGGCGGCCGGCAGCGCGCCCAGGGCCGTCAACCCCAGATCGCCTGCCGCATCGGCAAAATCCGCCGTGCCGACCGAGAACAGCAGCGCCTTCAGCGGCATGTAGGTGATTTCGGAGAAGATCAGGAACGCGCCGATCCCGAACAGCCAGGCGAAGATGCGTTTCAGCCGCGCACTGTCCTGCCGCAGCTGGTCCATGGTGGTGGTCATGTCCGGTCACTCCATTCGATGTTCAAAGTCAGCTTTGCCAGCGCGATCCGCATCGCGAAGCGGGCTTCGCCATGACGGTGCGGGGCGGCCTGGCCGGCGTCCGCCCGGTGGGACGGAGCCGCAGCCATCACCACCGCCAACGCGGCTGCAATGGCCAGCCAGCTGCCCGCTGTGCGTGCTGCGCCTTCCCGCTCTGTCATGCCCGTGCGCTCCAGATCGATTCGCAATTGATTTATGTGTGACATAAAAAAATGCAGGATATGAGTCAATAAATTTCTTCAAACCCCACAAGGCGTCCGCGCCGCCAGCAGAGGGCAGGGCGCGCCAAGGGCAGGCCGGGCGTGAGGGGTCAGTCCGCCAGCGTCACCGTGCCATCCGGCCCCGGCACCATGAACGGGTTGTACGCCACCTCCCACGGGTGGCCGTCGGGATCGCAGAAATAGCCGGTGTAGCCGCCCCAGAAGGCATCGTGCGCCGGCTTTTGCAGGGTGGCGCCGTTGGTGACGGCGCGGGCGAGCAATTCGTCCACGGCCTCGCGGCTGGCGACATTGTGGGCGAGAGTGAAGCCGCCGAAGCCGGGCCCCCGGTCAGCCATGCCGCAATCTTCGGCCAGCTTGTCGAACGGGTAGATGGCCAGCACCATGCCGCCGGCCTGGAACATGGCGATGCTGTCGAACCTCCGGGCCTTGCGCGGCCAGCCCATCGCCTCCCAGAAGGCGACGGCGCGGGAAAGATCGTCGGTGCCGAGGGTGACGATGCTGATGCGTTGGTCCATGATGGGCTCCGGGAAACAGGGGATGAGAGTGACATGACGACGGGTGAAATGAAACGCATCGTGCTGGCGCGGCATATCAACGGCATGCCCGGCCCCGATGATTTCCGGCTGGAGGTGCTGCCGATCCCGGAACTGGCTGACGGCCAGCTGCTGATCGCCAACCGCTTCATCAGCTGTGATCCCGGCACGCGGTCACGACTTTCGCCCGGTGCGTCCTATGCGCCGCCGTTGCAGCCCGGCGCGCTGGTCGATGGCTTTGCGGTGGGGGAGGTGGTGGAAAGCCGCCATCCCAAATTCGCGGCCGGCGATCTGGTGATGGGCACCGGCTGGGCAACGCACATGGTGTCGAACGGGCGCGGTTATCTTTCGAAAGTGCCCGATCTGGGCGTGCCTTTGTCCCTGTGGAACGGCATATTGGGTGTGCCGGGGATGACGGCCTGGTTCGGCCTGAAGCGCGTCGCCAATTTGCAGCCCGGTGAGCGTGTGCTGGTAACAAGCGCCGCCGGGCCGGTGGGGGCGACGGCGGGCCAGCTGGCCAAGCTGTGGGGCGCGGCAAGCGTGGTCGGCATCGCCGGCGGGGCGGAAAAATGCCGCTGGCTGGTCGAGCAATGCGGTTTCGATGCGGCGCTGGATTACAAGGCGCCCGATTTCGCAGAGCGCTTTGCCGAAGCGAGTGCGGACGGCTGGGACGTGCTGTTCGACAATGTCGGCAACGCCAGCATCGATCGGGCGCTGCCGGTGATGCGGATGAAGGGCCGCATCGTCGTGTCGGGCCAGGTGGCGGATTATAACCTGACGCCGCAAGACGCGCCCGGCATCCACAACACGCGCGAGTTCATCGGCAAGCGCCTGCGCATGGAAGGCATGGTGGTGTTCGATGATCTGCCGCAGTTCCCGGCGGCGCAGGCGGAGCTGGCCGGGTTGATCCGCGCTGGCCGCATCGCCTACCGCGAGGAGCTGTTCGACGGGATCGAAAGCCTGCCCGCCGCCTTTTGCGGGCTGTTCCAGGGCGCCAGTTTCGGCCGGCGGTTGATCCGCGTTTAGCGGCGCGCGTGCAAAGGCTGGCAATGCCCACACCTTGGGCGTAAAGATATCTGTGTCGAGTCCGGCTGCGGGCTTGGCCTTGAAGAGGGTTTCATCGCATGGGTTCGTTCAGCCTCACGCACTGGCTGGTTGTCATCCTGGTCATCATGCTGTTGTTCGGCCGTGGCCGGATTTCCGATCTGATGGGTGATTTTGCCAAGGGTATCAACAGCTTCAAGAAGGGGCTGAATGATGATGCCAGCCCGTCGCCGCCGCCGCAGGTGACGCAGAACCCGGCCGCCCCGGTGAAATCCCCGGTTGAGGACGCGCGCGGCTGACCCGCAGGCAACCGGCGCGCACGGGCTGATCGCAGCCCCGGGGTCCAGACATGTTCGGTATCGATTCCTCTGAATTCGCGCTGATTGCGCTGGTGGCGCTGGTGGTGATCGGCCCCAAGGATCTGCCGCGCGCCATGCGCTGGCTGGGCCAGTGGGTGGGCAAGGGCCGCGCCATGAGCCGCCATCTGCGCACCGGTTTCGACGCGATGATGCGCGAGGCCGAGCTGGAGGAAATGCAGAAATTGTGGGCGGCGCAGAACGAGGCGATCATGAAGGCCTCTGCGGTGTCGGCCGATGCGCTGCCCGACCTGTCGGGCCCGGTGCCGGCCGAACCGGCGTATGACAATGCCGGCTTTGATCCGCCGGCACCGGCCGCGCCTGCGCCCGAACCGGTGGCCGAAGCCCCGGTGAAGAAGCCGCGCAAGCCGCGGGCGAAGAAGCTGGCGGTAGAAGCCCCGGTCTCCGAAGGAGAATCGGCGTGAGCGATCCTGCCGAAGGCGCCGAGATCGAAGCCAGCAAGGCCCCGCTGCTCGACCATCTGATCGAGCTGCGCACCCGCCTGCTGCGCTGTTTCGTCTATTTCGTCATCGCTTTTGCCATTTCGTTCAGCCAGGCCGGCAAGGTGTTCGATTTTCTGGTGCAGCCGCTGGCCAAGGCCTCGGGCAACGGCGCCCGGCTGATCTACACCAAGCTGTACGACGCTTTCCTCACCGAAATCCGCGTCGCTGCCTTTGCCGGCATCTGCCTTGCCTTCCCGTTCATCGCCAACGAACTGTGGCGCTTCGTGGCGCCCGGCCTTTACAAGCGCGAGCAACGCGCCCTGCTGCCGTTCCTGCTGGCGACGCCGGTGCTGTTCACCTGCGGCGCGGCGCTTGCCTATTATGTCGTGATGCCGGCGGCTTTCAAATTCTTCCTTGGTTTCCAGCAGCTTGGTGCATCGGATGGCATTGATCGCCAGGCGCTGCCGGCGATGGGCGAATATCTTGATCTCGTCACCAGCATGATCCTTGCCTTTGGCGTCGCCTTCCTGTTGCCGGTGCTGCTGATGCTGCTGGAACGCGCCGGCATCATCACCCGCCGCCAGCTGATCGATGGCCGCCGCTATGCCATCGTTGCTGCCGTGATCATCGCCGCGGTGTTGACCCCGCCTGATCTGTGGAGCCAGATCGCATTGGCCATCCCGTTGATCCTGCTCTACGAAATTTCGATCATCGGCATCTGGTTCACCGAAAAGCGCCGCGCCAAGGTTGAGAAAGCCCCGGCAGACGCCGCGGCCTGATCCGTGGAATTCGCCCTGCCCGCAACGGCACCGCCGCCGGAACTGGCAGCGCTGCTGCCCGCCGGCCTGTCACCGGCGCTGGTCACCGCTGCCAGCGTGGCCTGGGCCGAAGCGCCGTTCCTGAAGGGGCTGATCCGTGGCCGCCCCGCCACCTTGGCGACCCTGGCCGCTGCCGGGCCGGACGCCGCGCTGGCCGCCGCCATGGCGCTGGCCGCCGATGCCGGCCTGCCGGTGATGCCGCGCCTGCGCACCGCCCGCCGCGATGTCGCGCTGGTGGCGGCGCTGGCCGATCTGGCCGGCCTGTGGGGGCTGGAGGAGGTGACGGCGGCACTCTCCCGCTTCACCGATGCCGCCATCGATGCCGCGATTGCGGCGGCGCTGGCCGAACGCGGCGCGCCCAACCGGGGCCTGGTGGCGCTGGCGCTGGGCAAGCTGGGCAGCCGCGAGCTGAACTACAGCAGCGACGCCGATCTGATCTTCCTGCACGATCCGGCGCTGATGCCGGTGCGCGGCAGCGAGGATCCGAACGAGGCGGCGGTGCGCATCACCCGGCGGGCCGTCGCCATCCTGGGCGATCTCACCCCTGATGGCTATGTCGCCCGCATCGATCTCCGGCTGCGCCCGGCCAGCGAGATCACGCCGATGTCGATCAGCCTGGCCGCGGCGGAACATTATTACCAGTCCGAAGCGCTGACCTGGGAACGTGTCGCCTTCATCCGCGCCCGCGCTGTTGGCGGCGATGTGGTGATGGGCAGCGAATTCCTCGCCCGCATCCGCCCGTTCGTGTGGCGCCGCAGCCTCGATTACACGGCGGTGCGCGACATCCAGTCGGTCTCCCTGCGCATCCGTGATCATTTCGAGGGCGGCCAGGCGCTGGGCCCGGGTTTCGATCTGAAGCGCGGCCGCGGCGGCATCCGCGAGGTGGAATTCTTCGCCCAGATCAACCAGCTGATCTGGGGCGGGCGCGATCCGGCCCTGCGCTGCCCGGCCACGCTGGACGGGCTGGCGGCGTTGGCGGCAGCCAACCGCGTGGCACCGGCGGAGGCGCGGCGGCTGGCCGCATCCTACCGCGCCCTGCGCACGCTGGAACATCGGCTGCAGATGCGCCGCGACGAGCAGACCCACGCCATCCCGCGCCTTGCCGCCGATCGCCATGCTGTCGCCCGCCTGTGCGGCTGGAAGGACGGCAAGGCGCTGGCGGCGCAGCTGAAGCTCATCACCGAACCGGTCGCCACCGCCTATGATAGGCTGATCCGCGCCGCCGCGCCGGAAGCGCCGCCGGTGCCGGCCGATCCCAAAGCCTGGCTGAAACAGCATCACCCGGCGCTGGCGAAGCTGCTGCCGCCGCTGATCGCCGGCTGGCGCCAGGGCCGCTATCGCGCCCTGCGCACGGAGGCCGCCCGCGCCGATTTCGAAGCGGTGCTGCCGGTGCTGGTCGCCCGGCTGGCCGCTGCCGCCGATCCCGCCACGGCGGCCAGCCGGCTGGATGGGCTGCTGTCGGCGTTGCCGGCCGGGGCGCAATTTTTCGCGCTGCTGCGGGCCAATCCGCGTCTGGTTGGCCTGCTCGGCAATCTGGTGGGGGTCACCCCGGTGCTGGCCGAAGCCCTGGCCCGCGATCCGGCGCTGTTCGATGTCATGCTCTCCCCCGATGCGTTCGCGCCGCTGCCGCCGGCGGACGTGCTGGCGGCCGAGCTTGGCCGCCTGTGCCGGGGCGGCGGGCTGGAGGAACGGCTGGACCGGGTGCGGCGCTGGACGGCGGAATATCGCTTCCAGCTGGGCGCGCAGCTGGTGGAGGGCCATGCCGACGCGCTCGCCGTTGCGCGCAGCCTCGCCGATCTGGCCGATGCGGCGGTGCAGGCCCTGCTGCCGGCGGTGGCGGCCGAATTTGCGCTGGCGCATGGCGCGGTGCCGGGCGGCGAGCTGGTCGTGCTGGCGCTGGGCCGGCACGGCGGCCGCGCGATGACCCACGCGTCAGACCTTGATCTCGTCTTCCTGTTCACCGGCCATCACGAGGCGGTTTCCGACGGGCCCCGGCCGCTGCCGGCCGCCACCTATTTCAACCGGCTGGCCGCGCGCCTGGTCACCGCGCTGTCGGTGCCGACAGCGGCGGGCGCGCTGTATGAGGTGGACACGCGGCTGCGGCCATGGGGGGCCAAGGGCAATCTGGCCCTCTCCATCCCGAGTTTCGCCCGCTACCAGCGCGAGGAAGCGGAAAGCTGGGAGCATATGGCGCTGACCCGCGCCCGCGTGGTGGCCGGGCCGGGCGGCGCGGCGCAGGCAGTGATCGCGGATGTGCTCGCCGCGCCCCGGGATGCGGCGGCGCTGGCCCGGGCGGTGCTGGCGATGCGCGCCGAAATGGCGGCCGCCAAGCCGCCGCAGGGCCGTTTCGACGTGAAGCTGGCAGCGGGCGGCATGGTCGATCTGGAATTCATCGTGCATTTCCGCCAGCTCGCCAGCGGCATCGGCCTCTCCCCCGAATTGCCGGTGGCCATGGCAGATCTTGCCGCCGCCGGGCTGATTCCGGCCGATCTGGCCGCCGCCCATGATTTCCTGGCCCGCACCCTGATCTGGCTGCGCCTGCTGTTCGCCGGCGCGCGCGTGCCCGATGCGCTGCCCGATCCGGTGCAGGCGATCCTGGCCCGCGCGCTTGGTGCGGCAAATTTCGCCGGCTTCACCGAACAACTCGCCATCGCCAGACAGGCGGTGCGCGTGGCATGGGCCGATGTGTTCAACAATCCTTGAGGAGATGCCCCATGTCGATGCCGCAGCCCGGAACCGCCGCCCCCGCCTTCACCATGGCCGGCGACACCGGCCCGATCAGCCTGGGCGATTTCGCCGGCAAGAAGGTGGTGCTCTATTTCTACCCCAAGGATGACACGCCGGGCTGCACCAACGAAGGCAAGGCGTTTTCGGCGCTGAAGGCCGATTTCGATGCGGCCGACACGGTGGTGATCGGCGTGTCGCGGGACAGCGTGGCCAGCCACGCCAAGTTCCGCGCCAAGCATGGCCTGACCGTGCTGCTGGGCAGCGACGAAGGCGCGGTGACCGAGGCCTATGGCACCTGGGTCGAAAAATCCATGTACGGCAAGAAGTATATGGGGATCGAACGCGCGACCTTCTTGATCGGCCGCGACGGCAATGTGGCCGAGCTGTGGGGCAAGGTGAAAGTGCCCGGCCATGCCGAAGCCGTGCTGGCCGCCGCCCGCGCCCTGACCTGATCCTGATCCTGACCTGATCCTGATCCTGATCCTGATCCGGGCCTGCGCCCGGTTTGCGGCGTGATGGCCGGCATGATGGCCGGCCGAATCGGGTCGGCGCCTGCGGAATATCCTTATCGCGGTGCCGGCCACAGGGGCTGCCGATTCTGCACTGCAGCATCGGCAGCTGCCGCAGTGCGGCAAACAGCGTAGTTCTACGGCCGCGCCATCACATTTTTCACGATTTTGGCACGCGCTGGCCACATTTCATCGTCCGCGCCGAACGGTTGGCCGCTCCGCGTCGAATGCCCCGTTGTTTGCGCCGGCAGAGGATGGTCTCTGGCCGCTGTCGCAGCGGGCAACCGCTCGGCGGAGGGGTCTTTCAGGTGATGGCCATGATGGATCGGACCAGCTGTCCGGCATGCGTGGCACTGCGCTTGGATGACACCCCTGATGACGAAGGGTCGCACTGGGTCATGCAGGTTCAATTCGGCAAGGTGATGATGGCGGCGCTGGGCCTGTTGGCCCTGGCTGCTGTGCCCGCCGCCGCCGATACGCCCGCTGCCGCAGCCCCGATGTCTGCCGCCGCCGCCGTTGCCGCGATGACCGCCGACGACAGCGCCGCCAACCCGCAGAGCAGCATGGCCGAAGCCCGCCGCGCCTTTCTGGCCGCGCTGGCCAACGAACGCACCGATGCCGCCGCGCTGGCCCGCATGCTGCCGCGCGCCGGCCAGCCGGTGGCCGCCCTGATCGGCGCCGCCCCCGCCGGCACCCCGCGCGCCGAAGCCGTGCTGCGCCGCCTGGGCCTCAACCCCGAACGTTTCCTGTCCGGCCAGCTGCCCGCTGCCCTGAACAATGGTGCCCTGAACATTGGCACACTGAACATCGGCGGACCGTTCATCGCCGCCAACGATCCGCTGGTGCGCGATCTGCAGGCCAGCGCCGTGCGCCAGGCGGCGATTTCCGCCACCTTCGCCCGCATCCCGGCCTTCCTGCCGGTCAACCGCTTCGATCCGTCATCGGATTTTGGCTATCGGTCCGATCCGTTCCACGGCGGCGGCGCGTTCCACGCCGGCATCGACATGACCGGCAAGACCGGGGATGCCATCCACGCTGCTGCCGATGGCGTTGTCGTCCGCGCCGGCTGGTGGGCGGGCTATGGCAAGGTCGTGGTTGTCGATCACGGTAATGGCCTTGAAACCCGCTATGGCCATATGAGCCGCTTCCACGTGAAGGAAGGCGATGTCATCCGCCAGGGCCAGATCGTCGGCGGCATGGGTTCGACCGGCCGTTCGACCGGCACCCATCTCCACTTCGAAATCCGCCTCGATGGCCGCCCGCTGGATCCGCAGCCCTTCCTCGATCTCGCCAGCTTCGGCGTCGATTCACAGGTCCGCAGCCGCCCGACCGTCGTCGCCCCGCTCGATTACACCAGCGACGAACCCTTCGCCCCCATCGCCAGCGACGACGCCGTGATGGCCGGCGGCCGCACCTGGACGGTGCGCGGCAGCGGCCGCTGAACGGCCCGCCGGTTGCAGCCGGCGTCCTCAAGGATTACATGAGGGGCATGGACGCGCTCCCCAGCCTCTCCCCCGCCGCCGCCAAACGCGTCGCCGCCATCGCGGCCCGCCAGGGCAAGCCCGGCATGATGCTGCGCCTTGCCGTCGATGGCGGTGGCTGCGCCGGCTTCCAGTATCGCTTCGGCCTGGAAAGCGCCCCGGCCGAAGGTGACACGCTGGTCGAAACCGATGGCGTCACCATGCTGATCGATCCGGACACGCTGCCGCTCGTTGCCGGTGCCGAGGTGGATTATGTCGAAAAGATCGGCGCGGCGGCATTCGAGGTGAAGAACCCGCAGGCGGCGTCTGGCTGTGGCTGCGGGTCGAGCTTTTCGATCTGAAGTGATGCCTCCGGCGGGCAGGGACGCGGTCCCTGCACCCGTTCATTTTGGGGCAGCCCTTATGAACCCCACGTCACCCCGTGCTTGACACGGGGTCCCGCTCTCTTGGCGCAGAGGCAGCGGGGCCCCGGGTCAAGTCCGGGGCGACGATGTGATATTGGGGGCGCTCGCGCCGGTTGCCGAATCGAACGGGTGCAGGGACCGCGTCCCTGCCCGCCGGAGGCTCCCCCTTGTTCTTTTCCAAGGTGAAGCGCTGCCCCGCACCGCCTACAACTGTCCCACGCAACAAGGACGCCCCATGACCATCCAGGCCATCATCTTCGATTTCGGCGGGGTCATCACCTCGTCCCCGTTCGAGGCGTTCGCGCGTTACGAGGCGCAGCGCGGCCTGCCCAACGCCTTCATCCGCACGGTGAATGCCACCAATCCGGACAGCAATGCCTGGGCCCGGCTGGAACGCAGCGAGATCAGCACGGCCGAATTTGATGCGGCGTTCCGGGCCGAGGCGCTGGCGCTGGGCCAGGATGTGCCGGGGCGGGATGTGCTGCCGCTGCTGGCCGGCGATCTGCGGCCCGGCATGGTGGCGGCGCTGCAGGCCTGCAAGGCGGCGTTTAAGGTGGGCTGCATCACCAACAATGTGGCGAGCGAGGAGGATATCGGCTGGGGTCCCAGCGTTCGCCACATCCTCGCCGAATTCGACCATGTGATCGAAAGCGCCAAGGTGGGGCTGCGCAAGCCCGATCCGCGCATCTATCTCATGATGTGCGAGGCGCTTGGCGTGCCGCCGCAGGCCTGCGTCTATCTTGATGACCTTGGCATCAACTGCAAGCCGGCCGCCGCGATGGGGATGACGGCGATCAAGGTGACCGGCGAGGCGCAGGCGATCGCGGCACTGGCGGCGGTGACGGGGTTGGCGCTCTGACTCCCCTTCCTGAAAGGGACGGGAGATTGACGCTCACCACCCCACCGGATCGGTGAACGCGCTGCCCTGCCGTTCCAGCTGCACGGCAATCGCATATTTGTGCACTTCGGTGGGGCCGTCGTAGAGGCGGAACGGCCGCATGTCGCGGAAGATCATCTCCACCACCGTCTCGCTGGTGACGCCGATGCCGCCCAGGATCTGCACGCAGCGATCGGCCACCTTGAACAGCTCTTCCGACACGCTGGCCTTCACGATCGAGCTTTCGTGGCGGGCGCGCACGCCGTTATCCAGCAGCCAGGCGACATGGCGGATGGCCAGCCGTGCCTGGTGCAGGGCGATTTCATTGTCGGCCAGCATGAAGTTGACGCCCTGATGTTGCAGCAGCGGCTTGCCGAACGCCGTGCGCGTCCGCGCATGCTCCAGCGCGATATGCTGGCAGCGGGCGGCCGCGCCCAGCCAGCGCATGCAGTGGGTGAGCCGCGCCGGGGCGAGGCGCATCTGGGCATAGCGGAAGGCCGAGCCGATCTCCCCCAGGATCTGCGACGGGCCAAGCCGCAGCCCGTCGAAGCGCACCACGCAATGGCCTTCGACATAGTTGCGGTCCATCGAATCCATCACGCGTTCGATCTTGATGCCGGGCGTGTCGCCTTCGCACAGGAACAGGGTGGGGCCGTGCGGGCCGTGCGGATTTTCCGCCACATGGGCCATGATGATCCACGTCCTGGCGCCATTGGCCCCGGTGATCAGCCACTTCAGGCCGGAAATCTCGTAATCATTGCCGTTGAACACGGCCTGCGTCTTCAGCTGGCCGGGGTCGCTGCCGGCACCGTCGGGCTCGGTCATGGCGAACACGCTGCGGTGGTGGCCGTCCACCATCGGTTTCAGAAACTGCGCCACCTGATCGGGCCGGGCGATTCGGGAGAGGAGATACATATTGCCCTCGTCCGGCGCGGCGCAGTTCATGGCTACGGGGCCAAGGGTGGACCAGCCGGCGGCTTCGAACACCGCCGCCTGGGTGGCGTGATCAAAGCCCATGCCGCCGAGTTCCCTGGGTGCCTGCGGGGTGAGCAGGCCTTCGGCCTTGGCCAGCGCCACCAGTTCGGCGCGCAGATCGTCGGTGGGGCCATGCTGGGTGAGGCGGGGATCGCGTTCGAAGGGGATGACCTTCTCGATCACGAACTGGCGCACGCGGCGGGCCAGCGCCTTGGTGTCTTCCGGCAGGGTGAAATCGGTCACAACGCGCCTTTCCTGAACCGTGCGGCGGCAAAGGCGATGATCGCCCGTGCCAGCGGCTCGAAGCCCTGATAGCGCGGCCCGTCCATCTCGCCGCGCTGCCATTTTCGGTAAAGCTGCATCCACGCCACCGCCAGCCGCAGCCGGGCGAGCGCGAGGGGCCACACCAGATCGCCGGCATCGGCCCCGCTGATGGCGGCATAGCGCGCCGCCACTGCCGCCCGGCCGGGCCAGCCGGGGCTGAGCGAGGGCACCGCCTGCAGCGGCTTCACATCCTCCGGATCGCCGGGTTCGATCCAGTAGGACAGCAATATGGCGAGATCGAAGCCGCGCGGGCCGCGGGTCGCCATGTCCCAATCGATCATGGCGCGGGCCGCACAGGTGCCGGGATCGACCAGCAGATTGTCGGGCTTCAGATCCATGTGCAGCAACACGGGCGCGCCCACCTCCGCCGGCACGTCGGCCAGCGCGGCGATCAGCGCGGCCACATCGGCGGGCAGGCCATCGGGCCACACGGCGTGGGCGCGGGCGGTCCAGCCTTTCAGCTGGCGGGCGTGAAACCCCTCCGGCTTGCCGAGATCACCCAGGCCCACCGCCGCCGGATCCAGCGCGTGCAGCGCCGCCATCGCCTGCAACGTGGTTTCCGCCAGTGCCAGCCCGTCGCCGCTTTCGGGCGGCAGCGTGCCGGCAATGGCCACGCCGTCCCGCCGTTCGATCAGCTGGAATTTCGTGCCGAGCACGGCGTCATCGTCACAATAGGCGATCAGCCGGGGCGCGAGGCCGAAATGCGGCGCCAGCGCCGACAGCACCCGCGCTTCCCGCGCCATGTCGCTGGCCCCGGCCGCCAGCGCGCCCGGCGGCGGCCGGCGCAGCACCGCCGGGCCGCAGCTGAGCATCACGCCTTCGTTGCGGTTGGCGATGCCGCCGCCCAGCCGTTCCAGCCGGGCACCCGGCGCCAGCG
Source organism: Sphingomonadales bacterium (assembly GCA_037131365.1). Classification (GTDB taxonomy): domain Bacteria; phylum Pseudomonadota; class Alphaproteobacteria; order Sphingomonadales; family Sphingomonadaceae; genus Sandarakinorhabdus. The sequence continues at coordinate 85,172 of JBAXRE010000006.1, read as the reverse complement.
CGAGGCCCTGTTGCGGCAGCCAGTCCGCCAGGCGGGCGAGATCGTTCATGCCGCATGGCTAGCATGCGCGGCGATTTCGGCAACAGCCTGTCAAAAACCCGTCACTGGCATTTGATGCGCGGCTGCCTATGCTCGGCTGCATGACCGACATTCCCACCCTGCAATCCGAACGTCTGGTGCTGCGCCCGCACCGGCTTGATGATTTCGAGCGGCTGGCGGCGATGTGGGCGAACAGCCAGGTGGTCACCTGGTTCGGCGGCAAGCCGTTCGAGCGGGAAGACAGCTGGAACCGGCTGCTGCGCTATGCCGGGCATTGGGCGCTGATGGGCTATGGCATGTGGGCCGTCACCCTGAAGGGCCAGGATCTGCATGTCGGCGATGTCGGCTTCCTGCATGGGGAGCGCACCGGCGTACCGCCGTTCGGCTGCCCGGAAACCGGCTGGACCTTCCATCCCGAAGCGCAGGGGCAGGGCTATGCCAGCGAGGCCGTGGCCACCATCCTGGCGTGGGGCGACACGCGTTTTGCACGCACCGTCGCGATGATCCACCCCGGCAATGCCCCCAGCATTGCGGTGGCCCGCCGCAACGGTTTCAGCATCTTCGGCGAATCGACCTACCGGAGCCAGCCCACCGGCCTGTGGGAACGGATCAGAACGACGTCCTGATCGTCAGCCGCGCTGCGCGCGGCGTGCCGGTGCTGATATTGTTGTCAGTGTGCGCCGTCGGGAAATAGCCGGCGTTGAACAGATTTTCGACATTCAGCTGCGCCTGCACGCCCCGGGCCAGGCGCACATACAGCGCGCCGTCAAGGCGGGTGTAGGCCGGCAGGCGCACCGTGTTGCTGATGCTGGTGAAGCTGGCCCCCTGGTGGACGATGCCAAGCCCCACGGCCAGCGGCTCGGCCAGCTGGAAACGCTGCCACAGGCTGGCCTGGACCTGCGGCACCAGCGGCACGCGGCGGCCGGCCGGCGCGGCGCTGGTCGTGCTGGTGATGCGGGCATCCTGCACGGCAAGGCCGGCCTGCACCTGCCAGGCCTTGCTGATCTGGCCATCAAGGCCGAACTCGATGCCCTTGGCTCGCTGCCGGCCGGTCAGTTCGATGCTGCCGGCCACCGCGCCCGGCGCGCGGGTGTTGGTGCGATCGAGCAGATAGGCGGCAAGCGTCAGGTTCAGTTTCGGCGTGATGTCCCACTTGCCGCCGATTTCGCGGTTCAGAAAGCCTTCGGGATCCAGCGCCGCCAGCGTGGGATCAAGGCTGGAAAACTGGTCCCCCGATTGCGGCAGGTACGACCGGCTGAAACTGGCATAAAGCGAGGCATTGGCGGCCGGCTTCAGCACCAGCCCGGCGCGCGGTGACCACAAAATGTCGGTGCGGGCGAAGGAAAGGCCGGAAAGCCGGTTGGCCACCGTCAGCCGGAAGCGATCGACCCGCAGGCCGGCGAGCAGGATGACATGGTCGCCAATCGCCAGCTGATCCTGCACGAAGCCGGCGGCGATGGCGGCGCGGCTGCGGTTGTCGCGCGCCGTCGCCCCTTCGCCGGGGCGGAACTGCACGGCTGGGATGGAGAGGGTGCGGGCCAGCGGCACGCTGGCGCTGAGGTTGGTGCCAAAAAAGCCGTTGATGCGCTGGCCATCGTTGATCTGGCTGCCGAATTCGAAACCCGCCATCAGTTCGTGCTGCAGCCCGCCGGTGGCGAAGCGGGTGACAAGATCGGTCTGGCTGAACAGATTGTCGCGCACCAGCTGCTCGCGATAGGCCTGCATCGGCACGGCCCCGGCGCTCACCGGGCCGGATGCAAAGACATTCTGATAATATTTGCCGGTGTTGGCATAGCGCGTGCGGTGGCGCAGGCGCAGCGTGTCGGCCAGCTGGTAATCCACGGCAAGGCTGAGCGCATCGATATTGGCGCCGGTGCGGTTCAGCTTCGGATCGCCGAAAAAGACATCGCGATAGCCGGCGATGGGCGCACCGCCGAGCGACGGCACGCCGCGATCGGTGGTGCGGCGATCATCAAGATGCTCATAACCCAGCACCAGCGCGCCGCGGCCGCCCAGATCAAAGCCGAGCGTGGGGTTCACCGCCCAGCGCGTCACGCCATAGACATCGCGGTGGTTGCTGGCCGTTTCGGTGACGGCGTTGAGGCGGGCGGCGACACCGTGGGTGATCGGCTGGTTGATGTCGGCACCCAGCCGCCAGCTGCCCCACGTGTCGGCAGCGGCATCGGCGGCGAGCCTGCGGCCGGCCAGATCCGGGGTCTTGGTGACACGGTTGATCACGCCGCCGCCGCCGCCCCGCCCGAAGATCATGGCATTGGCGCCCTTCAGGATCTCCAGCCGCTCCAGATTGTAGAAATCGCGGTAATATTGCGCGTCGTCGCGCACGCCATCGACGAAGAAATCGGCAGTGCTGTTGTTGCCGCGCAGCACGATCTGGTCGCGATTGCCTTCGCCCTGCGCGCCCACCGCGCCGGGAACGAACCGCAGCGCCTCCTGCACGCTCAGGATCGCCTGGTCGTCGAGGCGCTGCCGCGTCAGCACGGTGACGGCCTGCGGCACATCCAGCAGCGGCGTGTCGGTGCGGGTGGCGGAGCTGATGCTGCCGACGCGGTAGCCGGCATCCTTCTGCGCCGTGACGGTGATGGTGGGCGCTTCGTCATCCAGCGCTTCGGCGCGCGCGGCATCGGCCATCGCGGCCAGCACGGCGGCAGACAGCAGAAAAACGCCACGCTTCGACATCGGTCCCAACCTTGCGAATGATTATCACTCGCGATTTTATTGCGAGTGATTCTCAAGAAAGGCAAGGCCGAATTTGCGACTCTATCGCAACAAGCGCTCAGTCCGGTGGCAGGCCAGCCAGGGCCAGGCTGTCGCGCCAAAGAGCGGCGCAGGCCTGATCCTCGCGGGCGAGGGCGGAGGGTTCGGGCCAGGTCAACCGGCCCTTGCGCAGGGCGGTGTACACATGCCCGGCCGGCGGGCGCACTTTGGTGGCCAGTTCGGCCAGCGCGCGCCCGGCGTTGGCCAGGCTGTTCATCGTTTTGCCGAACGGCACGATCAGCGGCAGCAGCGGCCACAGCAGCACACGCACCACCCACATCTGCTGGCGTGGCAGGCCAGTTCCCGGTGTCAGGCCCGGATCATAGGCCACCACGCTGATGCCGCGCGGATCGGCGGCGGCGCGGCTGGCGGCAACCCGGGCGGTCATCAGGTTGCACAGTTTCGATGCCGCATAGGCGCGCATGCCGGCGGTGATCGGGCTGGCGTCGCGCCCGGGGTCCTGTGCCGGATCGGCCAGCCACAGGCCATTGGCATGGCGCGGCGGCGGCACGCCGGTGCGCTCCGCCGGATCATGGGTGCCGCTGCTGGTGATGACCACGCGGGCACCTGTCGCCAGATGCGGCCACAACAGGTGCAGCAGCAGGAAATGGCCCAGGTGATTGGCGGCAAAGGTCAGCTCATGGCCATCGGCCGAGCGTTCGTCGGCCGTCGGACGCTGGCCGCCGGCGTTGAGCAGCAGCACGTCAATCCTGTCGCCGGCCAGTGCTGCCACCACCTCCCCGGCAAAGCGGTGAACACTGGCCAGGCTGCCAAGATCGAGCGTCAGCCCGGTGACGCCGGCCGGCGCGTGCCCACGCACGCCGAGCAGGATGCGCGCGCCCGGCACGGCCAGCAAATGGCGCAGCGCCGCTGCGCCGATGCCGCGACTGCCGCCTGTCATCACGATCTGCATCGCTTTTCCTTACACTGTAAACTTTACGTCGTATAATTTGCGCGGCGCTGGCGGTCAAGTTACACGGGTCTGGTGAAACCCGAATCGGCCTGGCATTTCGATGGCGACCTGAAGGCGGCCCTGGTCGCGACCGCACGCCGGATTGTCGAGCGCGACGGGGCGTCCGCCCTCTCCCTGCGCGGCGTGGCGCGCGACACCGGCGTTTCGGCCATGGCACCCTACCATCATTTCAAGGATCGCACGGCGCTGGTGGCCGCTGTTGCCGCCGCCGGTTTCGACCAGCTGTACACCGAAAAGATCGCGGCGCTGGCCGCGGTGGGCGGCGATCCGGCGCAGCGGCTGGTCGCCGGCAGCATCGCCTATGTGCGCTTTGTCACCGAACATCCGGAACTTTATCGGCTGATGAAATCGTCGGAGCTGGCCGACCGGTCGGCGCATCCGGTGCTGGCCCAGGCGGCGGCGCGGCCAGGGCAGAGCCTTGACGCACTGCTGCGCGAACTGGCCGCAGCCGGGCGCTTGCGCGGCACCACGCCGCAACGGGCGGCGCAGACCTTGTGGGCGCTGGTCCACGGTATCGGCACGCTGGCCATCGATGCCTATCTCGACCAGCCCGAGACCTTGGCTGCCGAAGGTGCGGCGGCGCTGCTCGCCGGCTGGGGCGCGCTCTAGGCCTGTCCTACAGGCGGCAAAATTGCGATGATGCGCGCCGCCGGATCAGAACCTGGCGTGACGGGGGGAATGGCGCGCCACACCGGCGAACTGCGTCACCTCTGTCACCTCTGGGCCTGATCAGGCCGCGCTTTGCCATCGTCAGCCCGGGCGGTTCAGTCGCCCGTCGATCAGCGCGTCGACCACCGAGGGGTCGGCCAGCGTCGAGGTGTCCCCCAGTGCGCCGAACTCATTCTCGGCGATCTTGCGCAGGATGCGGCGCATGATCTTGCCGCTGCGGGTTTTCGGCAGCGCCGGGGTGAGGTGGATGTGATCGGGGATGGCGATGCCGCCGATTTCGGCGCGCACCGTCGCCTTCAGCGCGGCGATCAGTGCCGGGCTGGCCGCCACCCCGGCATTCAGCGTGACATAGGCATAGATGCCCTGGCCCTTCACATCGTGCGGGAAGCCGACGACCGCGGCTTCGGCCACTTCAGGGTGGGCGACCAACGCCGATTCGACCTCGGCCGTGCCCATGCGGTGGCCGGAGACGTTGATCACATCGTCAACGCGGCCAGTGATCCACCAATAGCCATCGGCATCGCGCCGCGCCCCGTCGCCGGTGAAATAGCGGCCGCGATAGGCGGTGAAATAGGTTTGGGTGAAGCGTTCGTGATCGCCGAACACCGTGCGCGCCTGGCCCGGCCAGCTGCGGGTGAGGATCAGGTTGCCGCTGATGTCCTGCCCCGGCGTCCACGGGATGATGGTGCCATCGGCTTCCACCAGCGCCGGTTCGATCCCGAAAAACGGCCACGAAGCACTGCCGGCCTTCAGCGGCGTCGCGCCGGGCAGCGGGGTGATCAGCGCGCCGCCGGTTTCGGTCTGCCACCAGGTGTCCACGATCGGCAGGCGGCCCTTGCCGACGACACGGTGATACCAGTTCCACGCCTCCGGATTGATCGGTTCGCCCACCGTGCCGAGCAGGCGCAGGGACGACAGGTCATGCCGGTTCACCGGTTCATCGCCGTCGCGCATGATGGCCCGCAAGGCGGTGGGGGCGGTGTAGAAGATGTTGACCTTGTGGCGTTCGATCACCTGCCAGAAGCGGTCGTTGGCCGGGAAGCTGGGGATGCCTTCGAACATCAGCACCGTCGCCCCGGCGGAGAGCGGGCCATAGACAATATAGCTGTGGCCCGTCACCCAGCCGACATCGGCGGTGCACCAGAACACCTCGCCGGCGCGGTAATCGAACACGGTTTCAAAGGTGAGATTGGCCCACAGCAGATAGCCGGCGGTGGTGTGGAGCACGCCCTTGGGCTTGCCGGTGGAGCCGGAGGTGTAGAGGATGAACAGCGGATCTTCGGCATTCAGCGGCTCCGGCGTGCAGCTGCCGGGCACCTCCTCGCGGATCTCGTGCCACCAGTGGTCGCGGTCCTCCACCATGGCGATGCGGCCGCCGGTGTGGCGGATGACGAGCATGGCCTCCACGTTGACGCCGGCCACTTCTGCCTTGTCGCAGGCGTCGTCGGCGATGGCTTTCAGCGGGATGGGCTTGCCGCCGCGGCGGCCCTCGTCGGCAGTGATCAGGAAGCGGCTCTTCGCATCCTCGATGCGCCCAGCCAGGCTCTCGGCGGAAAAGCCGCCGAAGACGACGCTGTGAATGGCGCCGATGCGCGCGCAGGCCAGCATGGCCATCGCCGCTTCCGGGATCATCGGCATGTAGATGGTGACGACATCGCCCTTGTCCACGCCCAGCGCCACCAGCGCGTTGGCCATGCGGGCGACCTCGTCGCGCAGTTCGCCATAGCTGATGCGGCGGCCATCGGCGGCGGGATCATCGGCTTCCCAGATGATGGCGGTGCGCTGCGGATCGGCGTCGGCCCAGCGGTCGAGGCAGTTCCAGCTGGCGTTGATCACGCCATCTTCGAACCACTTGATGTCCACCGGGTCCCACGACCAGTTGCCCATGATCGTCGGTGCCCGATACCAGTCGAGCCGGCCGATCTGGTCGCGCCAGAAGCCATCCGGGTCAGCCAGGCTGCGGGCGTGGAGGGCGTGATATTGCGCGGCCGTGGTGCCGGTGATGGCCAGGGCATCGGCGGTGACGGGGTGGATCGTGTCGCTCATGCGCGCCAGACTAGGACTTGGGGCCACTTGCCGCTAGAGGGAGCGCATGGCTTTCCCCCCCTCCAAAGCGATGGCGTGCGCGCTGGACGAAGCCCGCGCGGCGGCGGCGCGCGGCGAAGTGCCGGTGGGCGCGGTGGTGACCGATGCGAGCGGGCGCGTGCTGGCCCAGGCCGGCAACCGCACCCGCGAGCTGGCCGATCCCACCGCCCATGCCGAGATACTGGCGATCCGGCAGGCCTGCGCCGTGCTGGCCAGCGAACGCCTGACCGGCTGCACGCTGACGGTGACGCTGGAGCCATGCGCGATGTGCGCGGCGGCCATCGCGGCAGCACGGCTGGACCGGGTGATCTATGGCGCGTCCGATCCCAAGTCCGGCGGCGTGGAGCAGGGCGCGCGGGTGTTCAGCCATCCGCAGTCTCACCACCGGCCGGAGGTGGTGGCCGGCGTCGCGGAGGCGGAAAGCGCGGCGTTGCTGAAGGATTTCTTCGCAGGACGGCGAACCTGACCCCTCTCCCACAAGGGGAGAGGGGCAGAACGGCCCTTGCGGTGGTTTTCGCCATCGGCCAGCAAGTGCAACCATGACCACCGAAGCCCCCCGCCGCGTCCTTGGCCCGTTTGCCGCCGCCTCCGTGGTGGTCGGCATGGTCGTTGGCGCCGGCATCTTCCGGTCGGCCAGTCTGGTCGCGGCGAACCTGCACAACGACACGCTGGTGCTCGCCGCCTGGGCGCTGGGCGGGGTGTTCGCGCTGTGCGGGGCGCTGGTCTATGCCGAACTCGCCAGCGCCTTTCCGCATCCGGGGGGTGACTATCGCTTCCTGAAACTCGCTTATGGCCCGCTGGTTGGCTTCCTGTTCGCCTGGTCGCGTTTTGCGGTGATCTTCTCGGCCTCGGCCGCCATGCTGGCGTTCGTGGCGGCGGACTATGTGGCGGAGCTGGTGCCGCTGTCCGGCCCGGCGCGCGGCGGGGTGGCGGCGCTGGCCATCGTGGTGCTCACCGCGCTCAACCTCGCCGGGGTCAGGCGCTCCACCGGCGGGCAGATCCTGCTGGTGACGGCCGACGTGGCGGCGCTGCTGGTGCTGGGGGCCGCGGCCGCCAGCCTGATTGCCGCCGGTGCGCCGCCGCTGCAGCAAACGTCCAGCCCGCAGCCGTTCGCCGCCGCCGCCTTCGGCCAGGCAATGGTGTTCGTGATGCTGGCGTTCGGCGGCTTCAACGATGCCGCCACGCTGTCCGCCGAAGTGCGCCGGCCGCGCGACATGACATTGGCGCTGGTCGGCGGCATGGGGCTGGTGACGACGCTCTATCTGCTGGCCAATTGGGCCTATCTCACCGGCCTCGGCGGTGATGGGCTGGCGGCGAGTGCGGCACCGGCGGCGCAGCTCATGGCCATCGCCTTCGGTCCGGGCGGGCAGGCGGCGATGGTGGTGTTCGTGCTGATCGCCGCGCTCGCCATCGTCAACGCGCTGGTGATCGTTGGCGGGCGCACCTTGTTTGCCGTGGCCGCCGACGAACCGGCGCTGGGGCGGCTGGCGGCGTGGGACGAAAAGGCCGGGGTGCCGCGCCGCGCCATCTGGGTGCAGTGCGCGGTGTCGCTGGTGCTGGTGGCGTGGGGATCGGCCTCCACCGGCTTTGCCCAGATGGTGGATTTCCTGTCACCGGTGTTCTGGCTGTTCCTGTCCCTCACCGGCCCGGCGCTGATCATCCTGCGCCGCCGCCAGCCGGAGGTGGCGCGCCCGTTCGCCGTACCGCTCTATCCGCTGGTGCCGCTGGCCTTTGCCGGCGGCTGCCTGTTCGTGCTGCAAAGTTCGCTGCGCTATGTCGGGCTGACGGGCTGCGCGATCAGTTTCGGGATGCTGGCGCTGGGGCTGCTGGTGCGGGTGGCGCTCAAAGCCCCGCAGCCACGGCCAGATGATAGGTGATGCCGGCGGCCACATAGGCGGCGGCGAACAGATAGCAGAACATGAAGATCGGCCAGCGCCAGCTGGCGGTCTCGCGGCGGGTGATGGCGAGCGTGGAAATGCACTGCGGCGCGAACACGAACCAGGCGAGGAAGGCCAGCGCCGTGGGCAGTGGCCAGGCGCCGCGCAGCCGCTCGATCAGGCTGCCGGCATTGTCTTCCGAGACATCGTTCAGGGCATAGACGGTGCCGAGCGCCGAAACGGCGACTTCGCGCGCCGCCATGCCGGGCACCAGCGCGATGGCGATTTCCTTGTTGAAGCCGATGGGGGCGAAGATGGGCTCCAGCGCGGCGCCGATCTTGCCGGCCAGGCTGTATTCGATCGGCGGCTTCGTGGGATTGGCCGGCGGCTGCGGCCAGCTGGCCAGGCCCCACAGCACGATGGTGGAGGCCATGATGATGGTGCCGGCGCGGGTGAGGAAAGCCTTGGCCCGGCCATAAAGGCCCAGCGCCACGTCGCGCAGCGCCGGGGCCTGATATTTCGGCATCTCCATCAGGAACGGCGGCGCCGCGCCCTTGGTGACGGTGCGGCGCAGCGCGAAGGCGGCAACCAGCGCGCCCAATATGCCGGCCAGATACAGCGCGAACAGCACCAGCCCCTGCAGGCCGAACGGGCCCACGTCACGCGCCGGGATGAAGGCGCCGATCACCACGGCATAAACCGGCAGCCGCGCCGAACAGGTCATCAGCGGTGCGATCAGGATCGTGGTCAACCGGTCACGTGGGCTGTCGATGGTGCGTGTGGCCATGATGCCGGGCACGGCGCAAGCGAAGCTGGAGAGCAGCGGGATGAAGGCGCGGCCGTTGAGACCCACACGCGCCATCAGCCGGTCCATCAGGAAGGCGGCGCGGGTCATGTAACCGGTCTGCTCCAGCGTGATGATGAACAGGAACAGGATCAGGATCTGCGGCAGGAACACCACCACCGCGCCGACACCGGCCAGCACGCCATCATTGATCAACGACAGCAGCCAGCCATCTGGCAGCGTCGCCGCCAGCCGGGCCTGCAAGGCGGTGATGCCGGCCTCGATCGCGTCCATCGGCGCTTCGGCCCAGCTGAACACGGCCTGGAACATGAAGCACAGCACGGCGGCGAGCAGCAGCGGCCCGGCGACGGGGTGCAGCGCCACCCGGTCGATGCGCTGCGACCAGCGGCTGGCGGTGCCGGTGGCGGTCTGCACGCTGGCGGCCAGGATGCGCGCCTGTTTTTGCAGCGCCTTCAGGTCACCGGCGGCGGCACGGGGCGGCTCCGGCGGCGAATCGCCGATGCGACCGGCCAGCGCCGTGCCCAGCGCGTCCAGGCCGCGGCGGCGAACGGCCACGGTTTCGATGACCGGCACGCCCAGCGTGGCGGCAAGGCGGGCGGTATCGATGGTGATGCCATCCCGCGCTGCCAGATCGACCATGTTGAGGGCGACGACCAGCGGCAGGCCCAGCGCCTGCAGTTCCAGCACGAAGCGCAGATGGTTGCGCAAATTGGTGGCGTCGATGACGGCGACGATGGCATCCAGCCGCTTTTCCCCTGCCATGCGCCCGAAGATGGCATCGCGCGTCACCGCCTCGTCGGGGGAGCGCGGATCAAGGCTGTAGGTGCCGGGCAGATCGATCAGCTCGCACATGCGGCCATCGGGCAGGGTGATGCGGCCCGCCTTGCGCTCCACCGTCACGCCCGGATAGTTGCCAACTTTCTGGCGGCTGCCGGTCATGGCGTTGAACAGGCTGGTCTTGCCGGCATTGGGGTTGCCGACCAGCGCGATCACCGGCTGGCGCAGGATGGCGGGCGCGGCGACGTTCACGCGGCGGCTTCCACATCGATCAGGCGGGCCATTTCGCGGCGCAGCGCCACCACCATGTTGCCAACGCGGATGGCGATGGGATCGCCGCCGAACGGCGCGCGGTGCAGGATCTCCACATCCACGCCTTCATCAAAGCCAAGTTCACACAGGCGCTGCGCGGTTTCCGGCGCCAGGCCGCCGCGATCGATGGCGCTGATCAACGCCACTTCGCCCACGGCCAGCGTGTCGATCGGGCGATGATGGATGGCTGGCGTCAAAGGGGCGGGTCCGGCTCGCAGCGAAGTTGCGAACCGTTATCAACAATTGTGCGGGGATGCTACCCGCAAATCACCTCAGACAGCGGGATAGCGCAGCCGGCCGAGGATGCGCGCCGGATCGGGCAGTTTCGCCGCCATGCCGGTCAGCTTGGCCTTGGCCTTTTCGAACCGCATCACGCCATCGATGCGGCGATCGATGAAGGCGCGGGTGGCGACGAAATCCGCGCTGTCGTCCTGCGTCCAGTGCAGCAGCGTCGCCGAATAGATGCCCGACAGGATGAGGCGCTTGGTATAATGGTTGTAATCGGTGGCGGTGTCGCCGGCGGCGCGCCACATGGCATCGGCGGCCTGCCACAGCAGCCGGGCCGAAAGGGTGGCTTGGCTCGGCTGGGCCAGCAGGTTCAGCGCCCGGCGCGTCACCTCGCGGTCGCCGTGCTCCAGCCGCGTCACCAGGGCCATGCGGATGCGGTCGCGGATCTTCAGATTGTGGGCGCCGGCCATCACCTCGGCCATGTGGGCGTTCCCATGGGCGGTCCACAGCGTCAGCATGGTCTCCACATCCGGCACGGCGAGTGCGGCGATGTCGGGATCAATGCCGGTGTCGCGCGCTGCGGCGGCCAATGCCGCCGGGCTCCAGCCGTCGAACGGCACGTGGGGCAGCATGGCGGCCACCAGGCGGGGCGCAAGGTCAGCAAGCGGGGTATCGTCCGTCATGGGCTGCCCTATAACCTGTGGCGCGGCCGCATCACAGCCGATATTGCGTCGCGGTGGTGCGCCCGCCGGCGCGCAGGGCCCGGCGCGGGACTTGCCGCGCCCATGGCCATCTGCTATCGGCGCACCCTCTCTCACTGAGGCGACTCGGTGAGTCATCTCATTCTTGAACTGAAAACCCGCATTTGGGGCCGCTTGCCCCCAACGAATTGGAGTGACGGCACCTCATGCAGATCGTGGTTCGCGACAACAATGTCGATCAGGCCCTTCGCGCCCTGAAGAAGAAGCTGCAGCGTGAAGGCGTGTACCGCGAGATGAAGCTGCGTCGCCACTACGAGAAGCCCAGCGAAAAGCGCGCCCGCGAACAGGCCGCCGCCGTGCGCCGCGCCCGCAAGCTGGAGCGCAAGCGCATGGAACGCGACGGCGTCAAGTAAGCGCCGGACGCAGATCCAACACGGCCGGGGGCCGGGCAGGGTTGACCCTCTGCCCGGCCCCCGCCATTTTGGCCAACACACGAATTTCAGGGAATTTCACGTCATGGCAGGGGAATCGGGCAACGCCGCCGGCGGAGTTGGCATCGGCAAGTGGCTGGCGGCGGGCGGCATCATCGCGGCCGTGGTTGGCGTGCTGGTGTACACCGGCACGCAGGGGCAGGTCGCCGCGGTGCGCGTGGCTGACATGAAATATCTTGCCGAAAACGCCAGGAAGCCGGGCGTCGTCACCACGGCGTCGGGCCTGCAATATCAGGTGATTCGCGAAGGCAAGGGCCCGCGCCCGGCCGCGAAGGATACGGTGCTGGTGCATTATGAAGGCAGACTGGTCGATGGCACCGTGTTCGACAGCAGCTACAGCCGCGGCCAGCCGGCGGCCTTCCCGCTTGATCAGGTCATCCCGGCGTGGACCGAAGGCGTCCAGCTGATGACTGTCGGCTCCAAATATCACTTCGTGGTGCCGCCCAGCCTTGGCTATGGCGCGCAAGGTGCCGGCGGCGTGATCCCGCCGGGCGCCGTGCTGGAATTTGATGTCGAACTGCTGGCGGTGAAGCCGGCGTAACGAACCGCCCTCCCCTGCAAGGGGGAGGGCGTCTCGGCCCGCAACCCCTCAGCGCAGCGACAGGAACCAGCGGTTGCGCAGCGCGGTCACCCAGGTGATCGGGTTCCAGCTGGTCGAACCATCCAGGCTGAAGGTGGTGAACTCGGCGCGGCCGACGACATTTTCGATCGGCAGCAGGCCCAGCCCGCCGACTTCGGCCGGGAAGCGGCTGTCTTCGCTGTTGTCGCGATTGTCGCCCATCAGGAAAATATGGCCTTCCGGAACGATCACCGGCTCGGTGTTGTCCTGCGGCAGGTTGGCAAGATCGTGGACGAGGTAGGATTTGCCGTTCGGCAGCGTCTCGCGATAGGTCGGCAGATGGCATTCGGCGCCGCCATCGGGGGTGATCACGCGATATTGCGCGTCGATCATGGTGGCGCAGTCGCTGTTCGGCGTCACCTTCATCACCGTGTCGGCCACCTTCACCTTGGGCACCGGCACGCCGTTCAGCCACAGCTGGCCGTCCTTCATCTGCACCGTGTCGCCGGGCAGGCCAATCACGCGCTTGATCCAGTCATCCTGCGCGATCGGGGATTTGATCACGACGATATCGCCGCGTTCCGGCAGCCGGCCGAACAGCCGGCCCTTCATTTCCGGCAGCACGTTCAGCGACGGCGACAGATAGGAATAGCCGTACGGATATTTCGACACGATCAGCCGGTCGCCCACCAGCAGGCCGGGCAGCATGGAGCCGGACGGGATATAGAAGGGCTTGGCCACCAGCGTGTGGACGGCAAGCACGGCCAGCGCCAGCAGAAACAGCTGCCAGGCTTCCTCGGCCCAGTTGATCTTCTTCTTGGTGGCCACGGTCTCGCTCATGCTGCGGGGTCCAAACTCACGGTGATCATCACGATCGCCTGCGCCCACGGATGGTCGTCGGTCATCGTCAGGTGAATTGCGGCCTTATGCCCGGCAGGCGTGATTTGCGCCAGCCTTGCCGCAGCGCCGCCGGTCAAGTGCAACGTCGGCTGGCCGCTGGGCAGGTTGACGACCCCCATGTCGCGCCAGAACACGCCGTTGCGGAAACCGGTGCCCAGCGCCTTGGCACAGGCCTCCTTGGCGGCGAAGCGCTTGGCATAAGTGGCGGCGCGGGTGAGCTGGCGGCGGTTGGCCTTGGCCTGCTCCACTGGCGTGAAGATGCGGTTGATGAAGCGGTCCCCGAAGCGATCGATGCTGCTGGCGATGCGATCAATATTGCACAGATCGGAACCAAGCCCGATCAGGCCAAGGCCGGTCGGGATATTCACGCGCGCGCCCTCATGATCTGGCCTTGTCCATTTCGGCGCGCATGCGGCGGATGGCGGCGTCCAGGCCAACGAACACCGCTTCGCCCACCAGGAAATGCCCGATGTTCAGTTCGGCCAGCTGCGGCAGCGCGGCAACGGGGCCGACATTGTCATAGGTGAGGCCGTGGCCGGCGTGGACCTCAAGGCCCAGCGACGTGCCATAGTCGGTGGCGCGCGCCAGCCGTTCCAGCTCGGCGGCGGCATCGCCATCATCGAAGGCGTGGGCGTAAGGCCCCGTGTGCAGTTCCACCACCGGTGCGCCCAGCATGGCGGCGGCATCCAGCTGGCGCTGATCGGGCGCGATGAACAGGGAGACGCGGATGCCGGCATCCCTCAGGCGGGCGACGATCGGCTGCAGGCTGTTGTGCTGGCCGGCGGCGTCCAGCCCGCCTTCGGTGGTGCGCTCGGCCCGGCGTTCCGGCACAATGCAGGCGGCATGCGGCTTGTGGGCCAGCGCGATGCGCAGCATCTCGTCGGTGGCGGCCATTTCCAGATTGATCGGCAGGCTGATCGAACCGCACAGCGCTTCCAGATCGCTGTCGGTGATGTGGCGGCGATCCTCACGCAGGTGGACGGTGATGCCATCGGCGCCGGCTGCGGCCGCGATCTCGGCGGCGCGCTTGGGGCAGGGGTGAAAGCCGCCGCGGGCGTTGCGGATGGTGGCGACATGATCGATGTTGACGCCAAGGCGAAGATGCGCGGTCATGGGTTTCCCTTGCAGGCAGCGGCGCTGAGCAGGTCAAAGCCCAGGCTCTGCCCAATCCCGGCGAAATCGCTGTCGTCGCGTTTGGTCATGGCGATCAGCGCGATCACGCCGCGCGGCTGCCGGGCTTCACCGCCGGGATCGCGTCCAGTTCGGGCGGCAAGGAATCGGGCTGATAGCTCGGCACGTCGAGGCGGATCAGCGGCGTGAACGGCACGCCCAGATCGGCCTTGCCGTTGGAACGGTCCACCAGCGACGCGGCATGGATCACCTTGCCGCCGGCGGCTTCCACGGCCGCAATGGCTTCCCGGCTCGACAGGCCGGTGGTGACGACATCTTCCATCAGCAGCACCTGCTGGCCCGGCTCCAGCCGGAAGCCACGGCGCAGCTCGAAGCTGCCGGTCGGCCGCTCGACGAACATGGAGGCGACGCCAAGCGCGCGGGCCAGTTCATAGCCGCAGATGAGGCCGCCCATCGCCGGCGCGACCACGGCGGTGATGCGCGCCTTCGCCTCGGCGGGGATCTTGGCGGCCAGCGCCACGGCCAGCCGCTCGGCGCGGGCCGGGTCCATCAGCACGCGGGCGCATTGCAGGTAGCGCGGGGAGCGCAGGCCCGACGACAGGATGAAATGGCCTTCCAGCAATGCCTCGGCAGCGTGGAATTCGGCCAGCACATCATCGTTCGTCATCACGTCTCTCCCGGTTGTGCGCACGCCCTTGGCAGCGCCCACCCCAAGGTGCAAGCGCCGTTACAGACGCACCCGGTCTGCCGAAACCACCGCCTTCACCTGGCGCAGCGCGGCCAGGATGGTGGCGAGGTGGTTGACGCTTTCCACCTCGATATCAACGATGTCGGTGTGGAACTCGCGGTCGCGGTGCTTCAGCGCCAGGCCGACGATGTTGGCATTGTGCGCCGCGATGCTGGCGGCCAGGCTGGCCAGCGCGCCGGGCTGGTTGTGCACCACCACGGCGATGCGCGCCGCCGCACCGGCGGTTTCGGCGCCCCACTTCACGTCCAGCCACTCGCCGCTTTCATCGACAAGATGGTCGCAATCGATCACATGCACCGAAATCGGCCCGTCCGGGTGGCGCACGCCCACAATGCGATCACCCGGCACCGGCCGGCAATGGTCGCACAGCAGGAAGCCGACCCCGGGGGTGAGCCCTTCGATGGAGATGCTGGCTGCCGCCTTGGCGCGGGCGCCGCGCGGCTTTCCCGGGCGGGAGGCGGCACCGGGCACCAGCGCTTCGGCGACTTCGTCATCAGCCAGCCGGTTTTCGGCCATGGCCAGCTGCAGCGCGGCACGGTCATGCAGTTTCAGCCGGCCCAGCGCCGGGCCCAGGATCTCGTCGTCCAGCGTCACCTTCAGGCGCGCCGCCACCGCATCCAGCAGCTTGGCCCCCATCGCCAGCAATTCCTCGCGGCGCTTGTGACGGACATGGCGGCGGATGGCGGCGCGCGCCTTGGCGCTGGCAACAAATGCCTCCCACGCCGGATCGGGCGATTTCACCTTGCCCTTCAATATCTCGACCTGGTCACCGTTCACCAGCCGCGTGCGCAGCGGCACGGCGCGGCCATTCACCTTGGCGCCCACGCAGGAATCGCCCAGATCGCTGTGCACGGCATAGGCGAAATCCACCGGCGTCGAATCGCCGGGCAATTGATAGAGTTCACCCTTGGGCGTGAACACGAACACCTGATCCTGGAACATCGCCAGCCGGGCGTTTTCCAGCAGTTCTTCCGGGCTGGCGGCGTCCTGCAGCACCTCCAGCAGGTCTTCCAGCCAGGGATAGGCCTCCCGCGCCGGGGCACCATCCTTGCCCTGCTTGTAGGCCCAGTGCGCGGCGAGGCCATATTCGGCTTCCTCGTGCATGTTGCGGGTGCGGATCTGCACCTCGATGCGCGCCGCCTCGCCGCCAACCAGCACGGACGAGTGCAATGAGCGATAGCCGTTGGACTTGGGCGTCGAGATGAAATCCTTGAACCGCCCCGGCACCATCGGCCAGCGGCCATGCACGATGCCGAGCGCACGGTAACAGTCGCTTTCATCGTCAACGATCACGCGGAAGGCCATCACGTCCGACAATTGCTCAAAGCTCATCTGCCGCGCCGCCATCTTGCGCCAGATGCTGTAGGGGCGCTTTTCGCGGCCGGTCACGCTGGCGGCGATGCCTTTCGATCGCAGCACGCCCTCGATGGCGCTGGTGATGCGGTGGACGTTGGCGCCGGTGGTGTCCCGCAGCCGCGCCATGCGCTGAGAGATCATGTCGCTGGCTTCGGGCTCCAGGTGCCGGAAGGCGAGCTCCTGCATCTCTTCCATGAAGCCATACATGCCGATGCGTTCGGCCAGCGGCGCATAGATGTCCATCGTCTCGCGCGCGATGCGGCGGCGCTTCTCCTCCCTGGGGATGTGATGGAGGGTGCGCATGTTGTGAAGCCGGTCGGCCAGCTTGACCAGCAGCACGCGGATGTCGTTCGACATCGCCAGCAGGAACTTGCGCAGATTCTCCGCCTGACGTTCGCTCTCCGTCTGCGTCTCGATCTTCGACAGCTTGGTGACGCCATCGACCAGCCGGCCGACATCGGGCCCGAACAATCGCTCGATCTCCTCCTGCGTCGCCACCGTGTCCTCGATGGTGTCGTGCAGGATGGCGGTCGCGATGGTCTTGTCGTCCAGCTCCAGGTCGGTGAGGATGCCGGCCACTTGGATCGGATGGCTGAAATAGGGGTCACCGCTGGCGCGCAGCTGGCTGCCGTGCGCCTTCACCGAAAACACGTAGGCGCGGTTGAGGAGGTCCTCATCCGCGTCCGGGTCATAGGCCTTGACCCGCTCGACCAATTCATACTGGCGCAGCATAGCCGATTATCTTGGGAGGGATTGAGAGTAACGGCAACCCTTTGCGGCGGAAAGCAGCTCCTCTCCCGCTTGCGGCCTGCCCCGGACGTGATCCGGGGGAGGGGCGGTGCAGCAGCCACCCCGCCCGCTCATGCCGAGCTTGTCGAGGCACCCCACGATCTGGGGAATTGCTCTTTCGGGTGCGGCCAGCGGCGGAGCCGCCGAGTCCGCTGGGGGTGTTGAAGGAAGGAAGTAGGAAGTGCGTGGCGGAGCCACGCCGTCAGACGACACAAAAAAGGGCGGCTTGAGAGCCGCCCTTTTTGGGTCGCTGGCCGGAATTCGCCGAGTCTGGAAAAAGCTACGCTATTTCCAGCCGGCTCATTCGTAATCTCCCCCCATATTCTGGTTCCGCGGCGGCTGGGCAGCGGTGATGCGCAGGGCTTCGGCCGAGGCGGACAGCGAGCCGATCACGTCCGGCGTGTCGTCGTCTTCAGCCTGCACCTTCTGCATGCCGACCACCATCGATTCGCGCAGCTCGACCGGGCGGATGGTCTCTTCAGCGATCTCGCGCAGGGCGACGACCGGGTTTTTGTCGCGGTCGCGGTCGATGGTCAGTTCCGAACCCGACGAGATGTTGCGGGCGCGGTGCGCGGCGAGCAGCACCAGGTCAAACCGGTTCGGCACCTTGTCAACGCAATCTTCAACGGTCACGCGCGCCATGGGGCGAACTCCGACTAATTCGAATGGAAGGAATGCGGTTCCCTGACGATTCGGGCCCGCAAAGTCAAGGAAATTGGCCCGTCACCGTGGAGAGGCGGCTTGACTCATCGCCCGCACCTCCCTAACGCACCCGCTTCGCATCTGGCCCCGCACTCCGGTGAAGCGGGCGCCCACCCTGGTATCTGGCCAGGCGTGGCGAGACCGGAAAGGCCCGTCACTTCCGACGGGCCGTCATGGCAGAGGTAATTTATGTCGAAGCGTAGCAACGCCAAGTACAAGCTCGATCGCCGCATGGGCGAGAATATCTGGGGTCGTCCGAAGAGCCCGGTCAACAAGCGGGAATATGGCCCCGGTCAGCACGGCCAGCGCCGCAAGGGCAAGGTCAGCGATTTCGGCCTGCAGCTGCGCGCCAAGCAGAAGCTGAAGGGCTATTATGGCGACGTCACCGAAAAGCAGTTCCGCAAGGTTTATGCCGAAGCCGTCCGCATGAAGGGCGACACCTCGCAGAACCTCATTGGCCTGCTGGAACAGCGCCTGGACATGGTGGTCTATCGCGCCAAGTTCGCGCCGACCGTGTTCGCCGCCCGCCAGATCGTCAACCATGGCCACATCTGGGTGAACGGCGTGCGCTGCAACATCGGTTCGGCCCGCGTGAAGCCGGGCGATGTTGTCGAGCTGGGCCCGAAGGCCCGCGAAATGGCGCTGGTGATCGAAGCCCAGGGCCTGTCGGAACGCGACGTGCCGGAATATGTCTCGGTTGACGGCAACAAGGCCACCTATGTCCGCGTGCCAACGCTGGACGAAGTGCCCTACCCGGTGAAGATGGAACCGAACCTGGTCGTCGAATTCTACAGCCGTTAAGTTCGGCCGGTTCGAATGCGAAAGGGCGGTCCTTCGGGGCCGCCCTTTTTGATTCGGCAGGCGGCGTGGCCGGCCGGCAATGATCTGCTCAGCCCGCCCGCAGACGAAGGAAAAGCTGGCCGCCAAGCCGGTCTCCGCCATAGGCGGGCGCAAGGCCGGCGGGCACGAAGCTGGCCGACATTTGCGCACCCACGCCCAGTTTCAGCCCGCGCGCGATGGCAAAGTCGCGGATCACCGAACCCGCCACCCGCCTGACATCGAATTCCGGCCCGTCGATGCGGCCCGGCAGCGGCAGCAGCTCGTCGATAGATACCGCCTCGGCCCGCAGCAGGAAACGCCAGCGCTGGTTGGGGACGTAGCCGGTTTCCACCAGCCAGGCGTCGTGCGGATCGCCGTGCGCTCCAGCCTCCAGCTTCGTCTTGCGGCCCCAGGCCACGGTGGTGGACCAGTAGCCGCCGTCCCGGCCCACCGGCTGCGTGTAGATGGCGCTGGCCGACCAGCGGCGCACATTGGCGTCCGGCTCCAGAACTTCCGGGCTCTTCTGCCAGGCATAGCTTGCCTGCAGCGCCAGTCGTGCCGTGGGATTCCACGACAGCCGGGTGGCGAAACTGTCCAGCCGCGGCGATTCGATGTCCCAGCGCTTCTGGTCTGGTTCGCGGCCTCGGAAGGCAGAGGCTTCCGCCTTCAGGTTGCGCCAGGTGATCCCTGCGGTCACGACCCCGAAGACGATGTGGGTGGAATCCAGCCAGTGGTGGCTGATCGGCGCTTCCGGCATGTCGAGGATGGACAGGCGGTGCATATAGGCACCGGGGCCGAAGGCAGGTTCGCCGGGCAGGCCGGCATAGAGGAAGACGCTGGCAGAGTTGGCGATGCGGTGGTTGGCGGCCACCGCCAGCTCCATGAACAGGTCGTGCGGGTGCTGGCGGTCCACCAGCAGGGTGCGGCCGTCTGCGGATTCGCCTGCGGCCAGCAGCAGCGGATAGCCGCGCGGCCCCATCAGCGGATCGGGGGATAGCATCACGCGCAGCTGGATCGTGTCGCGGGCTGAAATCTTGCGGGTGGCCATGCCCATGGCGAGACCAGCGACATAGGCCTTGCTGTCCCCGCGCGGGCCGTCCTGCCGGTTGGCGACCGCGTTCAGGATGGAAAAGCCCATCAGCGTCCAGCCGCCGGACTGCCGGTACAGGCCCAGCATGGGGCTGACATCCGGCTGCCAGGCGGTGCCGGAAGCCTCGCGCATCATGCTGTAGGGGCCGAACGCGGCCGGCATGTCCATCATGTCGCCGCTGTCGTGGTCCGACATGTCGTGGCCCAGGGCTGGATGGTCCATTGTCGCATGGTTCATGGCCGCGTGATCGTGCGCAGGCGGCATTTCCTGCGCAGAGGCGGCGGCGGAGAGCAGCAGGACAGGCAGGAGGCGAACCATGGCCGCCTGATTACCCAGTCGGCGCCACCTTTTCACCCAGAAACTTCAGGATCGTGTGCCAAACATGGATCTGCTGGCCGCCCACCGCGTGCGTGCCGCCGGGATAGACCATCAGCTGGAACGGCGTGTTCGCCTTTTGCAGGGCTGCAATCATGGCAGTGGAGTTTTCGAACACCACATTGTCATCCGCCATGCCGTGCAGCATCAGCAGCGGATCGCGGATCCTGGCGGCATCGCCGAGTGCGTCCGAACGCGCGTAGGGGCCGGGATCCTGCGCCGGGTTGCCCAGATAGCGCTCGGTATAGGCGGTGTCATACAGCTCCCACCGTGTCACCGGCGCACCGGAAACGCCGGCGGCGAATGCGCCAGGCGCGGCCTCCAGCAGCTTCAGCACCATGTAACCGCCGTATGACCAGCCGTTGACGGCGACCTTGCCGGCCCATGGCTGCGACTTGATCCACTGCAGCGCCTGCAGCTGGTCCTGCACCTCCACCGTGCCCATGGCGCGGTAGATCGGGTCTTCAAAGGCCTTGCCGTGATTGTCCCCGCCGCGATTGTCCATCTGGAACACCGCCCAGCCGTGCTGCACCAGATATTGCTCGATCGGCGCGGTGAAGCGGCGGGTGACGCTCTGCGCGCCCGGCCCGCCATAGACCTGCATCAGCACCGGGAACGGGCCGGGGCCGGCGGGCTTCAGCAGCCGCCAGTCCATTTTCTGCCCGTCCGCCGCGGTCAGCGTGCCGAATTGCGGCGTGACGTGCGCGGCGAGATAGGGGGCATAAGGGTGCGACGCATCAAGGCGGTTTTCCTCGATCCAGGCCAGCCGCTTGCCATTGCCATCGGCCAGCCACACCTGCGCCGGCTGGTTCGGCGTGGTGGAGGTGATGATCAGGCGCTGGCCGGCTTCGTCCATCGCCGCTTCGTGCCAGCCGCCGGCCGGGGTGACGCGCTTCGGCTTGGCACCCGGCTTCATGTCGAGCGCATAGACCTGTTTTTCCAGCGTGGTGTCGGCAAAGCCGGTGAACCACAGCCGGCCGCGCGTCTCGTCAACGCCCACCAGTTCATCGACCACCCAGCGCCCGCTGGTCAGCGGCTCGGTCTTGCCGCCGGCCAGGCGATAGAGGTGGCGATAGCCATCGCGCTCGCTGGCCCAGATCAGGCTGCCGTCCTGCAGCGGGCGCAGGCTGTCGTGCAGGTTGATCCACGTCTTGGCGGTTTCCGTCGCCAGCACCCGCGACGCGCCGGTGGCGGGATCAACGGCCAGAATGTCGAGCCGCGTCTGATCGCGGGCGAGGCGCTGCACATACAGCGTCTTGCCATCCTTCGCCCAGGTGACGCGGGCCAGATAGATGTCCGCCGACGGGCCGAGATCGACCTTGGTCTTGCCCGTGCCATCCGGGTTGACCAGCCATAGCGAGACATCGGCGTTGGCGGTGCCGGCGGCGGGATAGGCCTGGGTGAACAGGCGGGTGCCATCGGCGCCGATGGCGGCGCGTGTCACCTGCTTCACCGGCCGCTCGTCCACGCGGGCGACGGCGATGCGGCTGTCGTCGGGCGACCACCAATGGCCTTCGAAGCGCTTCAGCTCCTCCTGCGCGATGAATTCGGCGACGCCCCAGCTGACGCCCTTGCTGTCCTCACCCGCCACCTCGCGCGCGGCCCCGCCGGCCAGCGGCTGCACGAACAGATGGCCATCGCGCACGAAGCTGGCAAAACCGCCCTTGGGGCTCAGGCGCGCGTCCGTCTCCGTCTCCGGCGTCGTCGTCAGGCGGGTGACGCTGCCATCCAGCGCGGCCACCCACAGATCGCCGTCCACCGGCACCAGCAGATGCCTTGCATCGGGCGCCCAGGCATAGGTGGTGATGCCCTTGATGTCGGCGATGCGCTGGCGCTCGCGGTTCATGCGCTCGGCCTCCGACAGGGCGGCGCCGCTGGCCAGCTTGGCCGAATCGACCAGCATGCGGCTCTGTCCGGTGACGGTGTCCACGGCCCACAGATCGAACCGGTCCTTGTCGGTGGCGCGGCTCTTCAGCAGCGTGGCCAGCTTGCCGTCGGGCGACAGTTTCAGCACGCGCGGACGCGGGCCCCCCAGCGACGGGGAGGCGAACACGCGCTCCAGCGTCAGCGGCTGGGCCGGCACCGGCCCCTGCGCCCCGGCCGGAATCGCCAGCAGCATCGTGGCTGCCATCAGAACTGTCCTGGTCATCATCTTGCGCCTGTCCCCAAACATCCGGTCTCACCGAATAGCCGCGCCGGCCCGGCTTGTGCAATTAGTGCGGCAACGCCGCACCCTTGCCCGATGGCGGCGTGACTGCTAGCAAGCAGAGACACAGCGGTTTTTTCGCTGTCGACTTTCGCGCTGTCCGCGCTGCCGCCGCTGTCGAAGCTGGCCGGTGTTTGGCGGACTGGCCGGAAGATCATGGCCCCCGGCCGGCGCATCGCAGGCCGTGGCTGCCAGACATATCGAAGGACGCGGATGATCGGATTGACCGTTTTGGCGAAAGGACAGCGCAAGTGGCGCCGTCTGGCCATCGGTCACGCCGCCGCGCCTGCTGATTCCGCCCATTCCCCCTCTTGCCGGCCCCGCGATGGTGGTGCCGGCGCTTTCATATTGCGCCACCCTGCCGCCGACCGTTTGCCGGTCAGCCGCGCCGGGGCCCGCGCCACGGAGACTTTCCATGTCAATTCGCATGCTGATCGACGCCCGCCACCCGGAGGAAACCCGGGTGGCCGTGATCAACGGACAGCGCATCGAGGAATTTGATTTCGAATCGGCTGACAAGCGTCAGCTGAAAGGCAATATCTACCTCGCCAAGGTGACCCGCGTTGAGCCGTCGCTGCAGGCGGCCTTCGTTGAATATGGCGGCAACCGCCATGGCTTCCTGGCCTTCAGCGAAATCCACCCCGATTATTACCAGATTCCCAAGGAAGACCGCGACGCGCTGCTGCGCGAAGAGGCCGAACTGGCGGCCGAGGATCATCATGATCACGACGCCGATGACGATAGCGACGAGGTGCTGGAAACCGGCGGCCACCATGACGAGCCCAGCGACGCGCTGCGCCGCAAGCGCATGGCCCTGCGCCGCCGCTACAAGATCCAGGAGGTCATCCGCCGCCGCCAGGTGATGCTGATCCAGGTGGTGAAGGAAGAGCGCGGCTCCAAGGGCGCGGCGCTGACAACCTATCTCAGCCTCGCCGGCCGTTACTGCGTGCTGATGCCCAACACCGCGCACGGCGGCGGCATTTCGCGCAAGATCTCCAACCCGGCCGATCGCAAGCGGCTGAAGCAGATCATGGCCGATCTGCACCTGCCGTCGGGCATGGGTGCCATCGTGCGCACTGCCGGGCTGAAGCGCAGCGCCGAAGACATCAGCCGCGATTTCGATTATCTCACCCGCCTGTGGGATGAAATCCGCGAGCGCACGCTGGCCAGCCAGGCGCCGGCGCTGATCCACGAGGACAGCAGCCTGATCAAGCGCGCCATCCGCGACATCTACAATCGCGACATCGAACAGGTGCTGGTGGAAGGCCGTGACGGCTTTGACGCCGCGCACCGCTTCATGTCCATGCTGATGCCGGCCCACGCCCCCAAGGTGGTGGAGTATCAGGGCAGCGTGCCGCTGTTCCAGCGCTTTGGCGTCGAGGACCAGCTGGAAGCCATGTACCAGCCGGTCGTGCAGCTGAAATCCGGCGGCTACCTCGTCATCAACCCGACCGAGGCGCTGGTGTCGATCGACATCAACTCGGGCCGTTCGACGCGCGAATATGGCATCGAGGAAACCGCCACCAAGACCAATCTTGAGGCTGCCGAGGAAATCGGCCGCCAGCTGCGCCTGCGCGACATGGCCGGCCTGGTGGTGATCGATTTCATCGACATGGAAAATGGCTCCAATGTCCGCAAGGTCGAAAAGGCCATGAAGGAGGCGCTGAAGAATGATCGCGCCCGCGTGCAGATCGGCCGCATCAGCAGCTTCGGCCTGATGGAGATGAGCCGGCAGCGCCTGCGCACCGGCATATTGGAAGCCTCCACCCACGTCTGCCCGATGTGCGAAGGCACCGGCATGGTGCGCTCGGTCGCGTCGGCGGCGCTTGCCGCCCTGCGCGCGCTGGAAGCCGAGGCGCTGCGCGGCCGTCACAGCGATCTGGGCCTGCGCGCCAGCGAGGAAGTTGCCGTCTACCTGCTCAACCGCAAGCGCATCGAGCTGGCCGAGCTGGAAGAACTTTATGGCGTGGCCATCGTCACCCGCCCGGATGACAGCCTGATCGGACCGAATTTCCAGATCGATGCCGGCGGCCCGCCGCCGTCGAAGAAGGTGGAGATGGTGTCGCTGCCGCCGATCGTGAAGATCCTGGAAGACAGCGATTCGGATCCGGAAGAGGCCGATGCCGGCGATGCCGAGGAAAGCCGCGAGGAGCGCGAGGAGCGCCGTGGCCGCCGTGGTCGCCGCCGCCGGGGCCGCGACAAGGGTGAGGATCGCGGCGAAGATCGCAGCGAGGACCGCAGCGAAGACCGTGCCGAAGATGCCGCATCCGAAGCCGCCGAAGACGATTCTGGCGACGAGCAAGACAATGGCGGTGATGACGCGCCGGAGGCCAGCGAAGGCGGTGGCCGCCGCAAGCGCCGCCGTCGCGGCCGTCGCGGCCGTCGCGGTGGTGGTGACCGGGCTGCCGCTGACACCGCTGGCGACAGCGACGACAATGATGATGCCGCCGACGCCGCCTCCGCCGCGCCCGAGCCGGTGACCGAGGCCGAAGCGCCCGCCAAGCCGAAGCGCAGTCGCCGCCGCAAGGGGGCCGACAGCGCCGAACCGGTGGCAGAGACGCCGGTTGTCGAAGCGCCGGAACCCGAGCCGGTTGCCGAACCGGTGGCCGAACCGGTGGCCGAGGAACCGGCCGCCAAGCCCAAGCGCAGCCGCCGCAAGAAGGCTGACGAGCCGGTGGCCGAAGTCGTGCCCGAGGTCGTGCCCGAACCGGAACCCGCGCCGGCACCGGAACCGGTGGCCGAGGAGCCCGCTGCCAAGCCCAAGCGCAGCCGCCGGAAGAAGGCTGACGAGCCGGTTGCCGAACCCACCGCCGAACCGGTCGCTGAAACGCCGCGGGCCGCAGCGGCCGAACCGGCGCCCGCCGTCACCGAGCCGGCAGCGGAACCCGTCGCCGAAACGCCTGCCCCGCCGCCGCGCAAGGGCTGGTGGCAGCGCACCTTCGGCAACAATTGATGCGCAAGCTGGGCTAACGCCCGGCCAAGAAAGCCTTGCTCCCCCCTTGCCGCCCGCTGCGGCAAGAGGGGGCATGGATTTTCACCCTCACAGCGGCCGCATCCTGCTGGTCGGCGCCGGCCCCGGCGCTGCCGATCTGCTGACGCTGCGCGCCGTCCGCGCCTTGCAGGCGGCCGACGTTGTCGTCCACGACGGGCTGGTGGGTGCTGACGTGATGGCGCTGATCCCGGCCGGCGTGCGCCGCATCTCGGTCGCCAAGCGCCGCGCCCGCCACACGCTGGCGCAGGATGCCATCGGGCAATTGCTGGTGGACGAAGCCCGCGCCGGGAACACGGTGGTGCGGCTGAAGGGCGGCGACCCGTTCATCTTCGGCCGTGGCGGCGAAGAGGTGGACGACGCGGTGGCCGCCGGCATCCCGGTTGATGTCATCCCCGGCATTTCGGCCGCCAATGGCGCGGCGGCGTCGCAACTGCTGCCGCTCACCCACCGCGATCATGCCTCCATCGTCAGCTTTGTCGCCGGCGAATGCCGGGGCCTTGCCCAGCAGGACTGGGCGGGCCTGGCCGGCACGGGCCGCACCCTCGTCATCTACATGGGCATCGCCGGCGCTGCGCCGATTGCCGAGAAGCTGATGGCCGACGGGCTGGCCCCGGAAACCCCGGTCGCCGTTGTCGAACGCGCCACCCAGCCCGGTGAGCGCATCGTCACCGCGCTGCTCGCCGATCTGGCCGGGCTGGTGGCGCGTGAAGCCATAGTGTCGCCCGCCCTCATCATCGTCGGCAACGTTGCTGCCCTGCCGGCACAGCGTGCCCGAACCAAGGAATTGCCATGCCCCGCCTGTTGACCGGAAACCGCCTCGAAACCGGCGACGTGCTGTGGTGGGCCGGCAGTGACTGGAGCCTGCACCTGAACGACGCCGTCGCCGTTGACGCCGACGGTGAGGCGCTGATCGCCCGCCTCGCCCCGCAGGAACGCATCAATGATCTCGCCCTGATCGACGTGGACGCCACGCCCGCTGGCTGGCACCCGCGCTCCACCCGCGAACGCGTGCGCGCTGTCGGCCCCAGCGTGCGCCCCGATTTCGCCCTTCCCTCGCTGCCCGTGGACGCCATCTGATGTACCGTTACGACGACTATGATCAGGCCATTGTCGATGCCCGTGTCGACGAATTCCGCGACCAGGTGGCGCGCCGGCTGAACAACGAGATTTCGGAAGAGGCCTTCAAGCCGCTGCGGCTGATGAACGGCCTCTATCTGCAATTGCACGCCTATATGCTGCGTGTCGCCATCCCCTATGGCACGCTTGACAGCCGCCAGCTGCGCATGCTGGCCCATATCGCGCGGCGTTATGATCGCGGCTATGGCCATTTCACCACGCGCCAGAACATCCAGTACAACTGGATCAAGCTGGCCGAGGCGCCGGATCTGCTCGCCGATCTGGCCAGTGTCGAGATGCATGCCTTCCAGACCAGCGGCAACTGCATCCGCAACATCAGTTCCGACCAGTTCGCCGCTGCCGCCGCCGACGAGATCGCCGATCCGCGCCCCTATGCCGAGCTGCTGCGGCAATGGTCCACGCTGCACCCGGAATTCTCGTTCCTGCCGCGCAAGTTCAAGATCGCCGTCACCGGCAGCCGCATCGACCGCGCCGCCATCCAGCTGCACGATATCGGCCTGCAGCTGGTGCATGGCCCCGATGGCGAAATCGGGATGAAGGTGCTGGTAGGCGGCGGCATGGGGCGCACCCCGATGCTGGCGCACGTGATCCGCGACTATCTGCCGGTGGCGGATTATCTGAGCTACATGGAAGCCATCTTGCGGGTCTATAATCGCCACGGACGGCGCGACAATATCTACAAGGCGCGCATCAAGATCCTCGTCAACGATCTCGGCGCCGCCGAATTCGCGGCCCAGGTGGAGGAGGAGTGGGCGCAGGTGAAGCCTTTGGGCCTCGATCCGCCGCCGTCGGAACTGGCCCGCATTGCGGCGCATTTCCAGCCGCCGGTGCTGGATGCCAGCGCGCCGGTGGCGATCGACCTGTCCAACCCCGAATTCGCGCACTGGGTGGCGGTCAACACCCATCCGCACAAGGTGCCGGGCCATGCCATCGTCACCATCAGCCTGAAGGCACCGGGCGAAATCCCCGGCGATGCTTCGGCTGACCAGATGGACATCATCGCCGATCTTGCCCAGCGCTATGCCGGCGATGAAATCCGCGTGACGCACGCGCAGAATCTGGTGCTGCCGCACGTGCGCCGCGCCGATCTGTTCACCATCTGGCAGGCGCTCGCTGCGGCCGGGCTGGCCACCGCCAATCTTGATCGCGCGTCGGACATCATTTCCTGCCCCGGCCTTGATTATTGCACGCTGGCCAATGCCCGATCGATCCCGATTGCGCAGAAGCTGGCGGTCAATCTGGCGCCGCACGACGATGATCTGGGCGAGCTGAAGATCAAGATTTCCGGCTGCATCAACGGCTGCGGCCACCACCACGCCGGCCACATCGGCATCCTGGGCGTCGATCGCAAGGGCGAGGAAAACTACCAGCTGCTGCTCGGCGGCTCCGGCGCGGAGGATGCCTCGCTGGCCAGGATCCTCGGGCCGGGCTTTGACGAGAATGGCATCGTTGCCGCCGTCGAAAAGGTCATCGATCGCTACAAGACGCTGCGCGCCACCCCGGCGGAGCGCTTCCTCGACACTTATCGCCGCGTCGGCGCCGAACCCTTCAAGGAGGCCGTGTATGGCTGATCTCTTCCGCCTGCGCAGCGACCCCGAACATAGCGCCGACGCCGTGCCGCTGGCCGATTACCAGGCCGGCGGCACCGCCGTGCGGCTGGAACCCGGCGACGATGCCCGCCTGCTGATCCCGCATATCGGTGCCTTGCGGCGGATCGATATCGCCTTCCCCAAATTCCGCGAAGGCCGCGGCTTCAGCAGCGCCCGCATCCTGCGCGAGGCCGGCTACACCCACGAAATCCGCGCCGTCGGCGTGCTTTACGTGGACCAGCTCACCTTCCTCGTCCGCGCCGGCTTCGACGCCGTGCTGGCGGACACGCCCATCGACCGCGCGGTCGCCGAACGCACCCTGGCCCGCTTCCCCCATGTCTACATGAAGGCCGCCGACGCTGCCCACCCGGTCTGGGAATTGCGCGAGGACGGCTGAGGCAAGGCCGGCACGCCGCACGCGGCCAGCCAGTCGGCAATGGAATCATAATCGGTCGACGGCCTGGTGGCGTCGGCCGCGTCGCCGCGGGGTACGAAGATCACCATCCCCTGCCGCGCCCGAGTGAGCAGCACGCGGTAGGCATTGCGGACATATTCCACGCGGCCGATCCCGCTGTCGGTAGCGCTGATCTGCTGCCAGGCGGTGCCGCGGAACTGGCGCGCCTGCCACCCGTGGGCGGTGCGGCGATAGTTCAGATCCCACGCCACCGCCGTCCAGTCGAGCTCCAGGCCCTGCACGTCGAACTCGGTCGCGGCATCTTCCAGCGCGTTGGACGAGCGCACATCGTCGTTGCCGTTCAGGAACCAGTGGCAGACGTCCACCGGCGCCTTGACGTGCAGGCCTTCGGGTTTCAGCCGCAGCGCGTTCGAACTGGCGAGCAGCCCGGCGCGCTCGCCGGCACGGCGCTGGACGCGCAACCAGGCGCGGGCGGTGGCAAGATCGCGCGTGTAGCAGACCGGAAACTGCGCCAGATCAGCGAGCAAGGCCTTTGCCGCCAGCGCATCCTCACCGAGCAGCGCCGCGACAAAGGCCGAAACGCCCTCCGCCCGGAAGGAGCGCACCGACACCGCCAGGTGCAGGCCTTCCTTCACCACAGCGCCGCGTTGCACCAGGTGCCAGCGCATGGCGCCGTCGATGGGGCCGCCTTCGGCCATCAGGTGCGGCGGCAGGAAGATGTGCCAGTCGCGCAGCTCGGCTTGCAGGGCGGCGAGCCACTCCGCCACGCCGGCCTCCCCGCGGTTGATCTCCTGCCCCTCGCCGATCAGGCAGACGACGACGCACCAATCCGGCCGCCGGTTCATCACTGAGAGCAGGAAGGCGGGCTCGGACTGGTCGAAATCCGGCTGGCCCTTCTTGCGCCGCATGAAATCGCTGGTCATGGCGCGATCCCAGGCGCGCTGGGCTTCGTCGAAGATCACCACATGCTCGGTCGGCACGCGATCGGGCGCCAGATACTCGTCGCGGAAATGGTGGACATTCTGAATGAAGGCGTCGGGCTCACGCGCCTGCAGCATGCGCGCTTCCGGCAGATCGGGCAGAGCACGCGTGCGCTTGCCATCGCGGCGCAGCGCCTCCTGCAACACTTGCACCAGCGGCCCGTTGCCGGACAGGAACACGGCATGCTCGTCCGGGTGATCGGGGTGGCGCTGGCAGGCGAGGTTGAGGCCAGCGAGCGTCTTGCCGGCGCCGGGCACGCCGGTGACAAAGCAGATCGCCTTGCCGCCCTGGGTGCGCATTTGAGCGACGACATCGGCAATGGCCGCCGCCGTGCGGGTCAGGTTCTCGGCGCCGGCTTCGGACCGCGAAATCGCCTTCACATCGTGGCCGGCATACAGCGCTTCCGCCGCTTCGATGATGCTGGGTGTCGGTCGATAGGCGCCATCCGCCCAGGCCATCGCATCGATTGCGGCGCCGTCGCCCGTCGCCAGGAAGCGCTGAATGGTCGGCAGCACGTCGTCAGGGCTGAGGCACACGGGGCTGTGCACGCGATCTTCGGCCCAGAAGCCCAGGCCCAGCTGCTGTGGTGGTGCGTTGGTGGCAATCAGGATTGGGATAATGGCCTTGTCGTGGCTGGTGACATGGAAATTCTTGAGATCAAGCGCATAACCATGGGCCTGCTCGATGGCGTGGCGCGCAAAGCCGCTGTCGCCCACCTTGTATTCCAAGACGAAAATCAACGGTCCGGCGACGATGATGGCATCGGCGCGCCGCCCCATACGCGGGATAGCAAATTCGAGAAAGATGTGGGCATCCGGCAGTGCCGTACCAATGGCGGCCAAGTGCCGGATCGTGAATTGCCACGCCGCAATTTGTGCGAGTTCGGCAGGAAATTGGGTGGCCGACGTGAGGTGGCCGAGAATCAACTCGGGCGTCGCTTTGGCGACGATGTTGGCAGGTGCGTCAAACCAGGCGCGTTTCATGCCGCCAGGCTGCCAGGCGTTTCTGGCGGCTGCAACGAAAAAGGGCGGCCTGTGGGGGCCGCCCTTTCAATGTCAGCATGTGCCGGCTCAGGCGGCCTTGGGGGCCGAATCGCGCACGCCCGCGTCCACATGGGCTTCGAACTGGGCGAAGTTGGCGATGAACATGCCGACCAGCTTCTGCGCTTGCGCGTCATAGGCGGCCTTGTCGGCCCAGGTTTCGCGCGGGTTGAGGATGATGGGGTCAACGCCCGGCACGGCAACCGGCACGGCAAAGCCGAAATTGTCGTCGGTGCGGAAGTCGGCGGATTTCAGGCTGCCGTCGAGCGCGGCGTTGAGCAGGGCGCGGGTCACCTTGATCGGCATGCGGGTGCC
Organism: Sphingomonadales bacterium; assembly: GCA_037131365.1. Classification (GTDB taxonomy): domain Bacteria; phylum Pseudomonadota; class Alphaproteobacteria; order Sphingomonadales; family Sphingomonadaceae; genus Sandarakinorhabdus. Next base: position 54,296 of record JBAXRE010000006.1, on the reverse strand, counting down.
GCCGGCGGTGGCGCTGCCGCCGGTCCAGCCGGTGTTGACCAGCCACACGTCCACACCGCCCTTGGCAATGCGCTCTTTCAGCAGATTGCCATAGACCGACGGGTGGCGCGGCATGAACGGCGCGCCGAAGCAGGTGCTGAACGTCGCATCGGGTTCGGTGACGCCGATTTCGGTGCCGGCCACGCGCGCGGTGTAGCCCGACAGGAAGTGGTACATCGCCTGATCCGGCGTCAGCCGCGCGATCGGCGGCAGGATGCCGAACGCGTCCGCCGTCAGCATGATGATGTTGCGCGGCACCGGGCCCATGTTGGAGGCACTGGCGTTGGGGATGAAATCGATCGGGTAGGAACCGCGGCTGTTTTCGGCCAGGCTGTTGTCGTCCAGGTCGATCACCCGGGTGACGGGGTCGATCACCACGTTCTCCAGCACGGTGCCGAAGCGGCGGGTGGTGGCATAAATTTCCGGCTCTGCCTCGGCCGAAAGGCGGATCATCTTGGCATAGCAGCCGCCTTCGAAGTTGAAGACCGCGGTGTCGGACCAGCCATGTTCATCATCGCCGATCAGCGTGCGGCTGGCGTCGGCGGAAAGGGTGGTCTTGCCGGTGCCCGAAAGGCCGAAGAAGATGGCGGTGTCACCATCCTTCCCGATATTGGCCGAGCAGTGCATCGGCATCACGCCCTTCAGCGGCAGCAGGTAGTTGAGGATGGAGAACACCGATTTCTTCATCTCGCCGGCATAGGCGGTGCCGCCGATCAGGATGGTCTTGCCTTCGAAATCGACGGCCACCACGGTTTCGCTGCGGCAGCCATGGCGGGCCGGATCGGCCTTGAAGCTGGGCAGATCGATGATGGTGTATTCCGGCACGAAGGCAGCCAGATCGGCCAGCTCCGGGCGCACCAGCAGCGTGCGGATGAACAGGCTGTGCCAGGCATATTCGGTGATCACCCGCACCTTCACCCGGTGTTCCGGCTGCGAACCGCCATACAGATCCTGCACGAACAGATCGGCCTTGCCCTGCAGCGCGGTTTCGAAATCGGCCTTGATGGCGGCGAACTGGCCCGGCGTGATGCTCTTGTTCTTGTCCCACCAGATCGTGTTTTCGGTGGCGGCATCGCGCACGATGAACTTGTCGTTGGCAGAGCGGCCGGTGTGCTTGCCGGTCTTCACCACCAGCGCGCCATGTTCCGACAGCAGGCCTTCGCCGCGCTGGACGGCGAGTTCCACCAGCGGGCCGGTGCCCAGGTTCCAGTGCAGCGCCGCCGGCGTGGAAAGGCCCTGGCTGTCCAGGCCATGGGTGGGCACAACGGTCGACGGCACGGCGGCTTCTCCTTGGGTCGTGGAGCCGGACGCGGCCCCCTCAATTGCGCAGAACGCTTAACCGAGCCATCGGGGTTCGTCAAAAGGCGGGCGTGTCCCTTCAGCGCGGCGGCGGCAGCTTTCGCCGCACCGGCCGGCGAATTGCAACGACCCTTGCCACCGGCGTGCCAAGGTTCCACAAGGGCGATCGATGGACATTGATGCCCCCCCATCTCCCACGGTCGCGCTGGTCGATGATGACCGCAACATCCTGACGTCGGTATCGATCGCGTTGCAGGCCGAAGGCTTTGCTGTGCGGCTCTATTCCGATGGCGACACCGCCCTGAAGGCGCTGATCGAGAACCAGCCCGATCTGGTCGTTCTCGACATCAAGATGCCGCGAATGGACGGGATGGAGGTGCTGCGCCGCCTGCGCGAGAAGAGCCAGGTGCCGGTGATCTTCCTGACATCGAAGGACACCGAAATCGACGAGGCGCTGGGCCTGGCCATGGGCGCCGACGATTATATCGGCAAGCCGTTCAGCCAGCGCCTGCTGATCGAACGCATCCGCGCCGTGCTGCGCCGCACCGCCAACCGCCGGGTGCCGACCGATGTGCCGGAGGCGGATGCCCCCGCCGGTGATCCGATCGTGCGCGGCCGGCTGACGATGGACCCGGCCCGCCACCGCGTGTTCTGGGATGCCGGCGAAGGCCGCCGCGGCGACGTGGCGCTGACGGTGACCGAATTCATGATCCTGGAAACGCTGGCGTCGCGCCCCGGCTTCGTCAAATCGCGCGACCAGCTGATGGACGCCGCCTACAGCCACGACGTGTATGTGGACGATCGCACCATCGACAGCCACATCAAGCGCCTGCGCAAGAAGTTCCGTGCGGTGGACCACCAGTTCAAGGCGATCGAGACGCTGTATGGCGTCGGCTACCGCTTCAACGAGGAATAGGATGGCCGGCGCCGAGGAGGCGGTGCAGGAATGGCGCCGCGGCCTCGGCTTCGGCAACGTGCGCGCCCGCATCTTCGCCGTGAACGTGCTGGCGGTGATCGTGCTGGCGATCATGCTGCTGTATCTGGGCACGGTGCGATCACGCCTGCTCGACGAGCGCACGGCGAGCCTGGCCACGCAGGCGATAACCGTGGCCGATCTGGTCGCCGATCTGCCCGAGGAGATGCGCGGGCCCAGCATCGCCAGCCTGGGCCTGGAGCGCGGCACCCGCGTGCGCCTTTATGGCATCGACGGCAGCCGCAGCGCCGACAATTGGCAATCGCCGGGCAACCCGCGCTTCCTGATCGAGGATCCCGCCGCTTATGGCTGGAGCCGGTCGTCGGCCAAGGCGATCGACCGGGCGCTTGATGCGGTGCTGGGCTTTCGCGCCCTGAAGCCCTATGCCGAACCGCGGGCCGACAGTGCCGCGGCCTGGCCGGAACTGGCCGAAAGTGTCGCCAAGGGCGGCACGGTCACCGATCTGCGCCGCGCCGACGACGGCAGCCTGATCGTGACCGCCGCAGCCCCGGTGCCGGGCGACGGTGCCGTGCTGCTCACCGATTCGGCCGACGATCTGGCCGACATCCTGCGCCGCGAGCGGCTGACTTCGGCGTGGCTGCTGCTGACGGTCACCGGCCTGACACTCGGCTTGTCCTTCTATCTGGCGCAGACCATCGTGCGCCCGCTGCGCATGCTGGCCATCGCCGCGCACCGGGTGCGGCTGGGCCGCAGCCGCGAGGTGGTGGTGCCGCGCTTGCCCGAACGCCGCGACGAGATCGGCGCGCTGGCCCGCGCCATTTCCGACATGTCCACCGCGCTGCGGCGCCAGATCGACGCGACCGAGGCCTTTGCCGCCGATGTCGCGCACGAGATCAAGAACCCGCTCGCCTCCCTGCGTTCGGCCGTCGAGGTGCTGGAACGGGTCGAGCAGCCCGAACTGCGCGCGCAGCTGCTGGGCGTGATCCAGGGCGATGTGGCGCGCATCGACCGGCTGATCACCGATATCGCCAACGCCAGCCGCCTGGATGCCGAACTGTCGCGCACCGGTTTCCAGACGATCGACATTGCCGCGCTGGCCGACGGTCTGGCCACGGCCTATGGCGTTGCCGGTGCCGCCCGCGACGTGACGGTGGCGCGCACCGGCCTTGCCGCCCCGGTGCTGATCGATGGGGATGCCGGCCGGCTGGCCCAGGTGCTGCGCAACCTGATCGACAATGCCATCAGCTTTTCGCCGCCGGGCGGCCGGGTGACGCTGGATGTCGGCCGCAGTGGCAGCAAGGTGATGGTGTCGGTGGCTGACCAGGGCCCGGGCGTGCCGCCGGCCAATCGCGGCGACATCTTCCGACGTTTCTACTCCGAACGCCCGGCCGGCGAGGACTTCGGCCAGCATTCCGGTCTGGGCCTGTCCATCGCCGCCGCCATCGTCACCGCCCACGGCGGCCAGATCCGGGTGGACGATGCCCCCGGCGGTGGCGGCCTGTTCCATGTCGTGCTGCCGGCCGCCTGAGCCATGGCGCCGCCGACCATCCATGCCGCTGCCGTTGCCCACGAAGGGCGCGCCGTGCTGTTGCTTGGCCCCTCCGGCGCCGGCAAGTCCGACCTGGCGTTGCGGCTGGTGGCGGCGGGCTGGCAGCTGGTGGCGGACGACCGCGTGGTGCTGACCGCCTGTGACGGTGCGGTGATCGCCAGCGCGCCGCCGCGGCTGACCGGGCTGCTGGAGGTGCGGGGGCTGGGTATCGTGCCGGAACCGACCGCGCCGGCACCGGTGGCGCTGGTGCTTGATCTGGGCCGGCCGCCCGAACGCCTGCCGGAACCGGAGCCTATGGATCTGGCCGGCCACGCCATTCCCTGCCTGGCCTTTGATCCTTTCGGTGCCTCCGCGCCCGAACGTGTGGGCCGGGCCTTGGCTTTGTACGGGCTTCCCGGCAAAAGGGCGGCCGTGAACCAGCCCATTCTGATCATTTCCGGCCTGTCGGGCGCCGGCAAATCGACCGTGCTGCGCGCGCTGGAAGATGCCGGGCACGAGGTGGTGGACAATCTGCCCTTCTCGCTGCTCGGCGCGCTGAGTGCCGGCGACACCGGCCGGCCGCTGGCGCTGGGCATCGACAGCCGCACCCGCGGCTTTGACGCGGCGGCCCTGGGGCAGGAAGTGGCGGCCCTGCGCGATGGCGGACGTGACGTGCGCCTGATCTATCTCGATTGCGGCGACGATGTGCTGATCCGGCGTTTTTCCGAAACCCGCCGCCGCCATCCGCTCAGCCAGGACCGTCCGGCCATCGATGGCATCCGCGCCGAACGCGATCTGCTCGCCCCGCTGCGGCGCTGGGCCGATCTTGTCATCGACACCACCGAATTGTCGGTCACCGATCTGCGCGCCCGGGTGACGGAACGCTTTGGCGGCGGCTTTTCGCCCGGCCTCACCGTCACCGTGCTCAGCTTCGGCTTTTCGGCCGGGCTGCCGCGCGATGCCGATCTGGTGTTCGACATGCGCTTTCTGGCCAACCCGCACTGGAAGCCCGATTTGCGCCCCCTCACCGGGGAGGACGACCGGGTGGCGGCCTATGTCGCCGATGATCCGCTCTATGCGCCGACGCTCGACAAGATCGATGATCTCGTGCGCACCCTGCTTCCCGGCTATGCGCGGGAGGGCAAGGCCTATCTCACCATCGCCATCGGCTGCACCGGCGGCCGCCACCGCAGCGTCGCGGTGGCGCGGGCGCTGGCCGCGCGGCTGGCAACCGCCGGCCACCCGGTGGCGTTGATGCACCGCGACATCGCGAAACAGACAGGGGATGCCGCTGTGGTGGCAGGCGCCCCATTGACAGACTCGGCCCAACCGCGCGACGGCGAAGGACGATGATCGGACTGGTGCTGGTGACCCATGGCCATTTGGCCGCCGAATTTGTCGCCGCGATGGAACATGTCGTGGGGGCGCAGCCGCGCGTCGAAGCCATCTGCATCGCTGCGGATGACGATATGGAATTGCGCCGCGCCGATATTGCCGCTGCCGTCACCCGCTGCAACGCCGGCCAGGGCGTGATCATTCTTACCGACATGTTTGGCGGCACACCGTCGAACCTGGCCATCTCGCTGCTCGGCCCGCAGGTGGAGGTGATCGCCGGGGTGAACCTGCCGATGCTGATCAAGCTGGCCAGCGTGCGCAAGAGCTTCACGGTGGAAGCCGCCGTGCAGGCCGCGCAGGACGCCGGGCGCAAATATATCGCGGTGGCCAGCCGCATGCTGGGCGAGGCCGCTTGAGCGAACCCACTCTCGTGGCCGGCCCTGTCACGGTTCCCATCACCAACCGGCGCGGCCTGCATGCCCGGGCCAGCGCCAAGTTCGTCACCGTCGCCTCCTCGTTCGATGCCGAGGTGACCGTGAGCCACGACGGGTCGTCGGTCACCGGCACGTCGATCATGGGCCTGATGATGCTGGCCGCCGCCATGGGCGATTCGATCGCGATCAGCGCCACCGGCCCGGATGCTGAAGCGGCGGTCGCCAAGCTGGCCGGGCTGGTGCTGGACAAGTTCGGAGAGGATTGAGGGCGCAGGCGCGCTCTCAAAAAAAATACGCTCGTCATCCTGAAACAAGTTCAGGATGACGAGCGAGGGTGGTTGCACGCGCCCCTGCCACTCGCCATGCTGCGCCCATGCGCCAACTCCTCCTTCTCACCGCTCTCCTCGCCGCCCCTGTGCTCGCCCGGCCCGATGCCGACACACGGGATTGGCTGGCGCGCACCGCCGAACTCAGCAGCGACGCCATGGAGGGCCGCGACGCCGGCAGCCCCGGCCACGCCCGCGCCATCGATCTGGTGGAAGGCTGGTTCAAGGCGGCGAAGCTGCAGCCCGCCGGCGAGAATGGCAGCTACCGCCAGACCGTGCCGCTGCACGAAGTCGCCGTCACCGCCGCCAGCATGCGCGTGGTCGCGCCGGACGGCAGCGCCGCGCCGCTCAGCTTCCTGCACGACGTCACGCCGCGCCCCGCCACCGATCTGCCGGCCACGCTGTCGGGCGCGATGCGCTTTGCCGGCTATTGCAGCAAGGCCGAGGCCGGGCCGGAGCTGAAGGGCAAGATCGCCGTCTGCTACGGCAGCCGCCGCCCCGGCCGCGCCCAGGCGGCCGAGCGGCTGGCGGCAGTGACGGCGGCCGGTGCCACCGCGCTGCTCACCATCGATGATGTCGGCTTCACGGTGGAGCCGCCGCGCTGGCCCGATGCCTATGCCCGCGCCGTCGCCCATCAGGGCAATGCGCTGCCCACCGGCCTGCCGCAGTTCCGCGTCAACGGCGCCGCGCTGGCCAAGCTGATTGCCGGTTCGGGGCGGCTGGCGGCCGCGATCCTCACCGATGCCACCTATCACCGGGATCTCGAAAGCTTCGATCTGCCCGGCCGATTCGAGGCCATGCTGACAACGGCGCAGCGCGATTTCAGCGCCCAGCAACTGCTCGGCCTGCTGCCCGGCACCGACAAGGCCAAGGCCGGCGAGACGCTGCTGCTCGGCGCCCATGTCGATGGCTATGGCCATGGCGAGCCGGTGAATGGCGACGGGCTGTACAATGGCGCGCTGGATGATGCCGCCTATGTGGCGCTGCTGGCGCAGCTGGCCCACAACCGCCACGGCAAGGGCTATGCCCGCCCCGTGCTGTTCGCGGTGTGGACGGCGGAGGAAAAGGGCCTGCTCGGCGCGCGCTGGTGGCTGGGCCATCCGACACTGCCGAAGGATCAGATCGCCGGCGTCATCAACCTCGATCAGCTGCGTCCGCTGTTCCCGCTGAAGGCGCTCACCCTGCACGGGCTGGGCCAGAACACGCTGGCCGATACGGCGAAAGCGGTGGCCGAAAGCCTGAAGATCGCCGTCCGCCCCGATCGCGAACCGGAACGCAACCTGATCCGCCGCGTGGACAGCTGGCCCTTCATGGAAGCTGGCATCCCGGCGGTGAACTTCATCTTCGCCTATGACCCGCGCACCACGGAAGAGGCGATCTACCGCGACTGGTACCAGCGCCGCTATCACCGCCCGCAGGACGATGTCGCCACGCCGATGGACCTGGACGCGGCGCGGGATTTCAACCGGTTTTTCTATACGCTGGTGGAAACGACGGCGAATGGGCCACGGCCCGCGCTGATCCCGTCTCATTAGTCTGTCGTCATCCTGAACTTGTTTCAGGATCCATGGGAGTTTGCCCCGACAAGCGCGCGGGTGGAGTCGCACTCCCATGGATGCTGAAACGAGTTCAGCATGACGAATCTTTTGGGTAACGTGCCCGCATGGACCGGCTGCCCACCGTCTATATCCTCGCCAGCCAGACGCGCGGCACGCTCTACATCGGGGTCACCAGCAACCTGGCGCAGCGGCTGTACCAGCACCGCAATGGCCTGCTGCCCGGCTTCACCAGTGATTATGGCGTCCACCGCCTGGTGTGGGCCGAAAGCCACGCCACCATGCCCAAAGCCATCGCGCGCGAGAAGCAGCTGAAGCGCTGGCACCGGCAGTGGAAGATCAACCTGATCGAGGCGGAGAACCCGGAGTGGCGGGACCTGGCTGTCGATTGGGGGCTGGCGCCGCCGTTGGGGGAGTGAGTGGCCAGTCTCGCAACAAAGCGCTCGTCATGCTGAACTTGTTTCAGCATCCATGGGAGTGCGCCCCGTCACGCGCGCATTTGGGGGCTGCCTCCCATGGATGCTGAAACAAGTTCAGGATGACGAGTGGGGGTGGGGAGGGCGCGCTATCACGCCGCCCTCACCCCGGCCCCCCTCACTCCCCCGGCCGGTAGCTCTTCTCCACATGCCCCTGCAACTGCGCATCGGTGAAATACACCGGGCGGAAATTGTGGGTGGCATAACGCTCGGCCTGGTCCCGGAAGTGCGGGGAGGCCGGGTTGCTGTTGATGCCGCCGGCGTGCACGGCGCGGGCTTCCGGGCCGTCCTTGCCGAAGCGGATCACGGCGACGAAGCTGTTGCCATAGTCGCCATACCAGCGCTTCGTGCCCTCGCGCTGGCGTGAACCGAACGACGGCAGGCTGCCCCAGTTGCCGCTGGCGAACGGCACCGGAACCGATGGCAATTTGTCGTCAAAGCTCTGGTTGATGTTGCCGGTCAGCCGCTGGAAGCGGTTGATGTGGCCCCAGGGCGTGTCCCAGCCGCCGAAATCATTGGCCAGCCGGGCCACCGCCGCATCCAGCGCGGCGAGACGGGCGCTGTCCGGCACCTTGGCGCTGGCCAGATAGGGCACGATCGCCTCCTCATCCAGCTTGGCGACGGGGCCAAAGCGGCGGATCATCTCCTCCCCCCAGAACATCGCCAGCGAGGTTGGCACCGAAGCGGCACCGGCGCGGCAATCCCAGGCCCGCAGCGCCGCGATCGGTGCCGCCAGCCGGGCCTTCTGCGCGTCGCCGGCGGGCAGCGCGTCCCACGCCTTCACCAGCGCCGGCAGCGTGTCGGCAAAGCCGGTGAGATAGGTGTCGTAGGCAATGCCCAGCAGGCCATCGAGATCGAACTTGCGATCGCCCGACAGCAGCTTGAGCGCGTTGGGCCCGCGCGGGTTTTCGCCGGCAGCGTCCATATATTTGGGGTAGGCGGCCTGTTTGGGGCTGTCTGGCCCGGCGGCGGTCCACGGCCAGTTGTTGACGTTGAAGGTGAAGCCGCTCTTCGGGTTCATCACGGATGGCAGCTGGTCCAGCGTATGTTCGCCCTGCCAATCCGTCTCGGGATCGCTGCCGTCCACCGGGTGACGCCAATCGAACTTGTCATTCCGGATCGGCACGAACTGCGGGTGGAGATAGGCGATCTCCCCCTTGTCGCTGGCGAACAAGGTGGCGTTGGACGAATTGGCCCGCAGGTTCGCGACCTTCAGATAACCGGACAGATCGCTGGTCTTGGTGCGCAGGAAGCTCTGTTCCAGCGCCGCCACTGGCCGGTGCATCAGCGCGATTGCGACCCATTTGCCATTGTCGGCGCGGATCACCGGGCCGTGGTGGGACCGCCAGGTGGTGAACGTGCGGCTTTGCATGGTGCCGTCGGCCGCCCGGTAGGGCACGGTGATGGTCTTTTCGATCAGCGGCTTCCAGGTCGTGCCGTGCAGATAGGCATATTTGCCGCCGCGCTTTTCCACGGTGAGGGCATATTCATCGACATTGTCCACGCCCGATGTGGTGTGCATCCACCCCGTATGGCGGTTGAAGCCCTGATAGATGAAGAACTGGCCCCAGGTGCTGGCGCCATAGGCATCGAGGCCCTGGCCGCTTTCCACCTTGGCTTCGGAGCGGAAATAGAAGCTGGTGTGCGGGTTGATCAGCAGCATGGCATCGCCGGAGGTGGTGCGGCTGGGCGCCAGCGTCATGCCGTTGGAGCCGGCCGGTTCGGCGAGTTCGCTGCCGATTTCCAGCGCCGAAAGCTTGGGCGTCTGGCCGCCGTAGAAGGCCTGCAGCTGGCCCAGATTCACCTTTTCGATATCGCCGCCGATGCTGCCTTCCGAGAAGGACAGCGCCATCCACGGTTCGAAGTGGGTGATGACCCGCGGCTTCACGCCCGGATGGGTGGACAGGTAGAAATTCAGCGCATCGGCCCAGGCCTGGCTCACCGCCTTCAGCCAGCCCGGTGCGGCAGCATATTGCGCCTTCAGCTGCACCGGATCGATGAACAATTTCATGCGCAGGTCGCGCCAGATGGCGCTTTCGCCTTCGGTTTCGGCAAGCCGCCCCTGCGCGTTGATGAAGTTGGTTTCGACGCGGTTGAAGTCGTCTTCGGCCTGGGCATAGATCATGCCGAACACCGCGTCGGCATCGGTCTTGCCCTTGATGTGGGCGATGCCGAAATCATCCCTGGCAATGGTGACGGCGGCCGTGTGGGCGGCCCAGCGGTCGGTCTCCGGCGTGGCGAGCGCCGACGTGGCAAGCAGGGCGGACAGGGTGAGCGTGCGCAGGATCATGCCGCAACGCTAGACGCCGCATTCTCCTTGGGCAAGAGCGCCAGACCGGCGGCACTGAGCAGCGCGGCCCCGGCCAGATACCAGCCAACCGCACCGATGCCATATTGGGCAGACAGCGCCTGGCCGATGACGGGCGTGAGGCCGCCGCCGATGATGCCGCCCATGTTGAAGGCGACGCTGGCACCGGTATAGCGCACCCGCGCCGGGAACAGGCCGGGCAGGAAGGCACCCAGCGGCCCATAGACAAAGCCCATCACGAACAGGCTGAGCGACAGGAAGCCGGACACGCCCTCGGGCCCGGCCTGCATCATCGGGCCCATCACCAGGCCAACCCCGATGGTGGCAAGCGATCCGGCGGCCAGCACGGCACGGGGGCTGTAACGGTCTGACAGCCAACCGGCCAGCAGGATGCCGGCGGCCAGGAACAGGATCGCGAACAGCTGCATCTGCAGGAAGCTTGACCGCGAATAGCCGAGCTGGGTGGTGCCATAGCCCAGCGCAAAGGCCGTCGCGATGTAGAAGATGGCAAAGCAGGTGATCGCAGCGGCGATGCCGCACAGTGTGGCCCGGGCATGGCCGCGCACCAGCTCGGCCAGCGGCACGGCCGGCGGTTTTTCATGCGCCAGCATGGCGGCGAAGGCCGGGGTTTCCAGAATGGTCAGCCGCACCCACAGGCCGATGCCGACCAGCAGGATCGAGCCGGCGAACGGCAGACGCCAGCCCCAATTGAGGAACTGGCCATCGTCAAGCCACAGGCCCAGCACCAGGAACAGGCCGTTGGCAGCGATGAAGCCGACCGGTGCGCCCAGCTGCGGAAACATGCCATAGCGCCCGCGCCAGCCCGGCGGGGCATTTTCCACCGCCAGCAGCGCCGCCCCGCCCCATTCGCCGCCCAGCCCGAACCCCTGCCCGAAGCGCAGCAGGCACAGGATCGCCGGCGCGGCGACGCCAATGGCGGCATAGGGCGGCAGGAAGGTGATGGCGAAGGTGGAGCCGCCCATCAGCAGCAGCGAGGCCACCAGCGTCGATTTGCGCCCCAGCCGGTCGCCATAATGGCCGAACACCAGCGCCCCGATCGGCCGCGCGACGAAGGCGACGGCGAAGCTGGCGAAGCTCAGCAGCAATTGCAGCTGCGGATTGTCCGACGGGAAGAACAGCGGGCCGAACACCAGCGCCGCCGCCGTGGCGTAGATGTAGAAATCATAGAATTCCACCGCCGTGCCCACCAGGCTGGCGGCGAGGATGCGCCCCGCTGACGCCGGCTTCAAAGCCACGGCGCCTTGGCATCCAGTGCCAGCATCGCCGCCGGCTGGTTGCGCTGCGAAACGATGGCCCATTGGTCCCCGTTCACCATCACTTCCGGCACCAGCGGCCGCGAATTATAGGTGCTGGCCATGGTCGCCCCATAGGCACCGGCGGTCATGAAGGCGACAAGATCGCCGGCCCGCACATCCTCCATCTCGCGGTCATCAGCGAAGGTGTCGCCGGTCTCGCAGATTGGGCCGACGACTGTCGCCACCGTGCGCGCCTCTTTCGGCGTCACCGCCAAAATATCGTGCCAGGCGCCATAGAGCGACGGCCGCAGCAGGTCGTTCATGGCGGCGTCCACCACGATGAAATGCTTGGACGCGCCGTCCTTGGTCAGGATCACCTCGCTCACCAGCACGCCGGCATTGCCGACGATCATGCGGCCGGGTTCGAACATCAGCCGCCATGGCCAGCCTGCCGTCGCCCGCGCCACCATTTCGGCATAGGCCGCCGGCGGCGGCGGGGCGGGCTGGTCGCGGCGATAGGGCACGCCCAGCCCGCCGCCGACATCGATGCGCTTGATGCTGTGGCCGGCCGCTTCCAGTTCATGTGCCAGTGCGCCGAGCTTGCGGATCGCATCCTCCACGGGCCCCAGATCGGTCAGCTGGCTGCCGATATGGGCGGCCAGGCCCACCGGGCGCAGATTGGGGTAAGCTGCGGCCTGGGCGAAGGCGGCCGGCAGGCGTTCCCACGGGATGCCGAACTTGGCATCGGCGCCGCCGGTGGAGATCTTGCCATGCGTCTTGGGGTCCACCGCCGGGTTGATGCGGATGGCGATCTCCACCGTGGCGCCTTTCGCGGCGGCGACGGCGGCCAGCATGTCGATCTCGGCTTCCGATTCGACGTTGAACTGCAAGATGCCGGCATCAACGCCGGCGGCCAGTTCGGCGCGGGTCTTGCCGACACCGGAGAACACGATCCGTTCTGCCGGGATGCCGGCGGCGAGCGCGCGGGCCAGTTCGCCGCCCGACACCACATCGGCGCCGGCACCCAGCCGGGCCAGCGTGGCCAGCACGGCCAGGTTGGGATTGGCCTTCACGGCAAAGGCGACCAGCGGCGGTTCACTGCCCAGATCGGCGACGGCATCGCGGAACACGGTGAAGTGCCGCTCCATGGTGGCGCTGGAATAGCAATAGAAGGGCGTGCCGACGGTTGCCGCCAGCTGTTCAAGGCTGACACCCTCGGCGTGCAAGACGCCTTCCCGGTACTGGAAATGGTCCATGGGCTGGCCTTATGGCTTGGGCGGCGGCAGGTTGAACGGGTCGTTGCCGCGTTCGGGCAGCGGCTGCTGGTTGTCGTCAACCCGCAGCGGCACCGCCTGGGAATTGAGCTTGAGCATTTCCTGCGGCGTCGCGGCGCGGGTCTGCGTCTGGCCGCGCTGCGGGGCCGGCCGGCCGGCCCGGGGTTCAAGCGCGCCCTGCTTGCCGCAGCCGGCCAGCAGCAGCAGCGCCAAGACAGGCAGCGCCCGCCGCATCACAGCCGGGCCCGCGCCGCAGCGATGGCGGCGCGCACATTGGCCGGCGCGGTGCCGCCAAAGCTGGTGCGGCTGGCGACGCTGGCTTCCACCGACAGCACGTCGCGCACCGCCGGCGTGATGCGCCGGTCGATGGCGGTCAGCTCGGCATCGGTCAGGCCGTTCAGGTCGGTGCCCTTGGCCTCGGCCGTCTTCACGGCATGGCCGGTGATCTCGTGCGCCTCGCGGAACGGCACGCCGGCCACGCGCACCAGCCAGTCGGCCAGATCGGTCGCGGTGGAGAAACCCGAATTGGCCGCCGCGCGCATCTTCGCCTTGTTGTAGGTGATGGTTTCGATCATGCCGGTCATGCTGGCGAGGCACAGGCCCAGATCGTCGTGGGCGGCGAACACGGTGGCCTTGTCGTCCTGCATGTCCTTGGAATAGGCCAGCGGCAGGCCCTTCATGACCACGCTGAGGCGGGTGAAGGCAGCCAGGAATTCGCCCGACTTGGCGCGCACCAGCTCGGCGGCATCGGGGTTGCGCTTTTGCGGCATGATGCTGCTGCCAGTGGACCAGGCATCGGGCAGGGTGATGAAGCCGAACGGCTGGCTGGCCCAGATGATCATTTCCTCGGCCAGGCGCGACAGGTGCAGGCCGGTCATGTGGGTGGCGGCCAGATACTCCAGCGCGAAATCCCGGTCCGACACCGAATCGAGGCTGTTGCGCGTCGGCCCGCCGGCAAAGCCCAGTGCCTTGGCCGTCATGTGGCGATCGATCGGGAAGCTGGTGCCGGCCAGCGCCGCGGCGCCCAGCGGGCATTCGTCCATGCGGGCCCGCGCATCGGCAAAGCGGCCGCGGTCGCGGCTCAGCATCTCCACATAGGCCATCAGATGGTGGCCCAGCGTCACCGGCTGCGCCACCTGCAGATGGGTGAAGCCGGGCAGGATGGTATCGGCATGCTCCTCGGCGCGCTTCAGCAGCGCCGTGATCAGGCCCTTCAGCGCCATGTCGGCCTCGGCGCAGGCGGCCTTCACCCACAGGCGGAAATCCACCGCCACCTGGTCGTTGCGGCTGCGCGCGGTGTGCAGGCGGCCGGCGGCCGGGCCGATGATCTCCTTGAGCCGGGTTTCGACATGGAGGTGGATATCCTCCAGCGCCTTGTTCTCGACCAGTCTGCCTTCGGCATATTCGGCCGCGATCTGCTGAAGGCCCTTGTCGATGGCGGCGGCATCCTCGGCCGACACGATGCCCTGCTTGCCCAGCATGGCCACGTGCGCGCGGCTGCCCTGGATGTCTTCCCGCCACAGGCGCTTGTCCACACCGATGGAGGCGTTGATCTCCTGCATGATGGCCGAAGGGCCACCACCGAAGCGGCCGCCCCACAGGCTGTTGGCGGCGCCGGGTCCGGCAGGCGGGGCGGGGTCGTTGCTCATGGTCGCCGCCGATAAGCCATTGCCGCTTCCCCCGCAACCGGCGGCGACCGCACCCGTGAGTGCGGCCAGCTTGATCGCATCGCGCCGTGAAACCGTCATTGCCCGTCCCCTTTTGCGCCTTGGTGCCACAGCGCCTTGGCAGGTGCCACTGCGCTGTTTATCGGGGCACACAGGATGGAGACTTTGATGATGCGCAAGACCCTGCTGATGCTGCCGCTGCTGGCGCTCGTTGCCTGCAACAAGCCGGCGCCCACCACGCCAGACGCGCCTGCTGCCGCTGCCAACCCGGCCAAGACCGGCGAAGTGCCGATCAACAGCATCGATCGCAGCCATGCCGGTGAAGCTGGCCCGGCCGCCGTGTCGTGGGAGATGAAGGGCGGCACCAAGCAGCATCTGGCCGATCACAAGGGCATGAAGATGCTGGTGAACCTGTGGGCGACCTGGTGCGCGCCGTGCGTCGCCGAAATGCCGGCGCTGGACAAGCTGGCCGGCGAGATCCCGGTGATGGTGCTGCCGATCAGCCAAGACATGGAAGGCTGGCAGGCGGTGGACAAATTCTGGGCCAAGGGCAAGTTCCAGAACATCGAAACCGGCCTCGATCAGCCGGGCAGCTTTGGTGAGGCCATCAAGGCGCGCGGCCTGCCGGTAACCATCCTCTATGACGAGGAAGGCAAGGAGATCTGGCGGGTGTCGGGCACGCTGGATTGGAATTCGGCCGACGTTCGCAAGGCGATTGTGGGCTGAGCCTTACCAGGCAAAGCGCGGCTTGCCCTCCACCAGCTCATACACGGGCTTGCCCGCCACATAGGTGGCCAGCACGGCAATGCGGGCAATCTGGTCCGGCGGCACGGCGGCGGGATCGGCGGCCAGCATCACCATGTCGGCGCGCTTGCCGACACTGATCGAGCCGCGCTCCTTCTCCTCGAACTGCAGATAGGCGCTGCCCATGGTGAAGGCACGCAGCGCTTCGTCCGGCGTCAGGCGCTGGCTGGCACCATAGACGCGGCCGTTGCTGGCGGCTGTGCGGGTGACGAGGCTCTGGATGCGTTCCAGCACCACCGGCGGGCTGACCGGGTGGTCGGAGGTGCCGCCGATGCAGATGCCGGCGTCGAGCGCGTGGCGGTTGGGCTCGATCCAGTCGAAGCGCTTTTCGCCATAGGCATCCAGCTTGGCACCGTGGTTCAGGATATAGGAATGCGGCGCGAAGCAGGCGTCCAGCGCCTTGGCCCGGGCGATGATCGACGGGTTGGTGATGCTGGCATGTTCCACCCGCATCCGCGTGTCGGCGCGCGGCACGTCGCGCGCGGCGGCGGCGAAGGCATCGAGCACGCGGTCGATCTCCTTGTCGCCATTGGCGTGGACGGCGGCCTGCAGCCCGGCGGCCTGCAGCTTGCGGATCAGCGGGTTCAGCACTGCCGGCTGCACCTTGGGCTCCAGCCCGAAATAGCGCGGATCATCGGCATAGGGGCCATAGAGCAGCGCGGTGTGGCCGCTCAGCGAATTGCCGGCGAAGATCTTCACCGTTCGCAGCGTCAGCCCCGGTACCTGCCATTCCGGCTTTGCGCGGTTGGCCAGCAGCCAATCGACATGATCGGCCAGCAGCATGGCATAGATGGACACCGGCAGGCCTTTGCCGAGCAGCCGGCGGTACATCACGGCCTTGTCCGGCGAGATGCCGGCGTCGGCGATGCCGGTGATGCCGTAGGACAGGAAGTTGCGGAATTCCTGGACATAGCCGGCCTCCTCTACCTCCGGCGGAATGGCGCGGGGGGAGGGGCCGCTGCCTTTCACCTCTCCGAACAGGCGCTGCGCGGTTTCCAGCACGCGCCCGCTGAAGGCACCGCTGGCATCGCGTTCCAGCTGGCCGCCATCAGGGTCCTTCGTTGCCGCCGTGATGCCGGCGGCGGCAAAGGCGGCGCTGTTGGCAACCAGGCGATGGCCGCTGGAATGGACGATCATCACCGGGTGATCAGGCACCACGGCGTCAAGCTCGGCCCGGGTCGGATGGCCGCCGATCAGATCGTCGCCATAGCCGCGCCCGATGATCAGCGCGCCGGCCGGCAACAGCGCCGCCTTGGCCTTCAGCTTGGCGTTGAACTGCGCGCGATCGTGCACGCCGCCCTCCGCCGACATGTCAAGCGTGCCATAGGGTGACATCTCGTCGATGGCCGGGCGCGGGTGCATGTGGGTGTCGATGAAGCCGGGCAGCAACGTCTTGCCGGCGGCATCGATGCGCTGCGTCGCCGGGCCGGCAAAGGCGGTGACCGCGGCGTTGCTGCCCACCGCGATGATGCGGCCGCCGCGCACGGCGACGGCCTGCGCCAGCGGCTGGGCCGGGTCCATCGTCTTGATGTGGGCGCCGGTGATGACAAGGTCGGCGGGTGCCGGCTGGGCGCTGGCCGGTGCGGCGGTCAATGCCAGTGCCGCCGCGAGCCAAATGTGCCATTTTGCCATGATGCGCCGCTCCTTTGTGGGGCGTGCTTAGGGGCGGCTGCGGACAGTTTGATGACAGGGGGGGCGGCGCTGCGCGGTATGGGCGACGGTGAGGTGCCGGGCCGCAAGCACAATCCCGCTCATGCCGAGCTTGTCGAGGCACGCACGAGCTTGGGAGATGGCCCGTGTGAGCGCGGCCGGCGGCAGAGCCGCCGAGTCCGCTTCTGCGGTAAAGGAAGGAAGGAAGAAAAGGGGGCGTGGCGGAGCCACAATGCCTGCCCCGGACTTGATCCGGGGTCAGACGACACAAAAAGGGCGGCCTGTTGGGGCCGCCCTTTTTGGTCGCTGGCCGACCGTTCGTGGAGTCGGTGGATAGCGCTGCGCGCTATCCACGCGCCCACTCACTACTTATTCATCGCCGCGAAGAAATCCGCGTTCGTCGCCGAATCCTTCATCTTGTCGAGCAGGAACTCGATCGCATCCGTCGAGCCCATCTGCATCAGGATGCGGCGCAGCACCCACATCTTGGTGAGCGTGTCCTTGTCCACCAGCAGCTCTTCCTTGCGGGTGCCGCTCTTGCCGATGTCGATGGCCGGGAAGACGCGCTTGTCGGCGATCTTGCGGTCGAGGACGATTTCGGCGTTGCCGGTGCCCTTGAACTCTTCGAAGATCACTTCGTCCATGCGGCTGCCGGTGTCGATCAGCGCGGTGGAAATGATGGTCAGGCTGCCGCCTTCCTCGATGTTGCGGGCCGCACCGAAGAAGCGCTTCGGCCGCTGCAGGGCGTTGGCGTCAACACCGCCGGTCAGCACCTTGCCCGACGACGGCACCACCGTGTTGTAGGCGCGGCCCAGGCGGGTGATGTTGTCGAGCAGGATGATCACGTCGCGCTTGTGCTCGACAAGGCGCTTGGCCTTCTCGATCACCATTTCGGCGACCTGGACGTGGCGGGTGGCCGGCTCGTCGAAGGTGGAGGAAATCACCTCGCCCTTCACCGTGCGCTGCATGTCGGTCACTTCTTCCGGGCGCTCGTCGATCAGCAGCACGATCAGGAAACATTCCGGATGGTTGGCGCTGATCGCTTTCGCAATGTTCTGCATCATGATCGTCTTGCCGACGCGCGGCGGGGCGACGATCAGGCAGCGCTGGCCCTTGCCGAGCGGGGAGACGATGTCGATCACCCGGCCGGTCTTGTCCTTGCTGGTCGGATCGCCGCTTTCCAGGCTCAGCTTCTCGTTCGGATACAGCGGGGTGAGGTTGTCGAAATTCACCCGGTGGCGCACGGCCTCCGGATCGTCGAAATTGATCGCCGTCACCTTGTTGAGGCCGAAATAGCGCTCGCCATTCTTGGGGGAGCTGATTTCGCCTTCCACCGTGTCCCCGGTGCGCAAGCCATAGCGGCGCACGATCTGCGGGTTCACATAGATGTCGTCCGGGCCGGCGAGGTAGGACGAATCGGCCGAGCGCATGAAGCCGAAGCCATCGGGCATCACCTCGATGGTGCCGCTGCCCATCACTTCGGTGCCGGCCTCGGCGGCGGCCTTCAGGATGCCGAAGATGATGTCCTGCTTGCGCAGCGTGGAGGCGTTTTCGACGCCCATGTCTTCCGCCATGGCAACCAGGTCGGCCGGCGGCGTCTTCTTGAGTTCTTGGAGGTGCATGTCGGTCTTTCGGCTTCGCGGCGACGAGCGCATGGCCCAGTGGCGGCGAGATGCAAGTGAAGCCTGCCGCACACCAGGACGGGTGCGTGCCTGTGTTGGATAAGCCCGCCGGGCGGCGGACGCAAGCGGAGTCTCAGCGCTTCTTCACGAACTCGGCGCGCAGCACGAGGCCCTTGATGCCGTCATATTTGCAGTCGATTTCCTGGGGATCGCCGGTCAGTCGGATCGACTTGATTAGCGTGCCGCGCCGCAGCGTCTGGCCGGCGCCCTTGACGTCAAGATCCTTGATCAGCGTCACCTGATCCCCATCAGCCAGCAGATTGCCGACGGCGTCGCGCACTTCGACCGTGCTGGCAGCGGCGTCCTTGGCGCGGGCCTCGGCCGCCGGCAGCCATTCGCCGCTGGCTTCGTCATAGACATAATCATCGTCGGACATGGGTGACCTCGGGTCTTGCCGGCTGCGGCGGTGGTGATACGACGGGGCGACCATCGTTTGAAAAGGGCCTTAGCATGCCGGTCGATGCCTTGGGGCAGTATGACGAAAACAACATCTTCGCCCGCATCCTGCGCGGCGAGATCCCAGCCAAGCGCGTGCACGAGACACCGCACGCGCTGGCCTTCCACGACATCAACCCGCAGGCCCCCACCCATGTGCTGGTGATCCCCAAGGGCCCGTATCGCAGCTGGGCGGATTTTTCGGCCAAGGCGTCGGACGCGGAAATCGCCGGCTTCGTGCGCGCGGTGGGCGAGGTGGCGCGGCTGCTGGGGCTGGAGGAACCGGGCTATCGTTTGCTGGCCAATGCCGGCGTGAACGCGCACCAGGAAGTGCCGCACCTGCATGTGCATGTGTTCGGTGGAAAAGCGCTGGGGCCGATGCTGGCGCGCTAGGCGTGCGCCTCACCCATGCGGCGGATGGCGGCGATCTTGGCGTAAAGCGGCGCCCAGTCATCGCTCTCGGCGATCGGTGCCCAGAGCGCCTCCACCTCGTCGATCAGCATGGTGCAGGGGGCCGTGTCGGCCCAATAATCATGCCCCGGTCCCCCCACCGCGAAATCGGGGATCAGGCGCAGAAAGTCCCCAAACGCATCATGGCTGTAGTGATGCTCTGCCGGTGACGCCCCGCGCCGGACGCCGCCGCGCCAATCGAAGAAGAATCGGTCCGGGTCCATCTGCGTCGCCACCAGCGCGGACTGGACGGCGGCGACCAGCGCCTCGTCCTCGCTGCTGCCCAGCCGCTTGACGCCAAGCCGGCCGAGGACGGCGTCGGACAGCGCGGCGCGGTAGCGCAGCGGGTAGGTTTCCAGCGCCGGCTTCAGCTCGTCCACATCAGCGATCAGGCGCAAGGCGCTGGCCAGCTGGAACAAATTCCATTGCAGCGCCTCGGCCTGACGGCCAAAGGCGTACAGGCCCGAATGGTCGAAATAGGCCGCCGTGAAGCCCGCATCCCAGGCCGGGGCGAAGCGCCAGGGGCCGTAATCGAAGCTTTCGCCGGTGATGTTGATATTGTCGGTGTTGAGCACACCATGGACGAAGCCGGCCGCCATGAACTGCGCCGCCATGCGCGCCGCGCCCTTCACCGCATGATCGATCAGCGCGGCGACCGGGGTCGGCCCGCTGGCTTCGGGTGCGAGGTGGGTGAGGCAGTAATCGACCAGCCGCTGCAGCGCCTCCCGATTCTGGTGGAAGGCCTGGCGCTGGAAGCTGCCATAGCGGATGTGGCTGTGATTGAGCCGCACCAGCACCGCCGAGCGGGTGGGTGACGGCTCGTCGTTGCGCATCAGCTTTTCGCCGGTTTCGATCACGCTGAACGTGCGGGACGTTTCCACGCCCAGCGCCTCCAGCATTTCGGTGGCCAATATCTCGCGCACGGCGCCCTTCAGGGTCAGCCGGCCGTCACCGAAGCGGCTGTAGGGCGTGGTGCCGCTGCCCTTGGTGCCCAGATCCAGCAACCGGCCCCGATCGTCGCGCAACTGCGCGAACAGGAAGCCGCGGCCATCGCCCAGATCGGGATTGTAGCTGCGGAACTGGTGGCCGTGATAGCGCAGGGCCAGCGGTTGCCGCAGGCTGCCGGGCAGGGCGGCGAAGCGGCCGAAATGCTGCAGCCACTGCGCATCGTCCAGCGTGTCGAGGCCAATTTCGGCCGCCGCGCGATCGTTGCGGAACCGCAGGATGGTCTGGGGAAAGTCCGCCGGTTCAACCGGGTCGAAGACATCCGGTCCCAATTCGAGGATGGTGGTTGCGGGTGTCGGGTCGGTCATCGCGGCACCCTGACGCCGCGGCGGCGGCAGATCAATCGCGGGGATATCCGCTCGCGGCGCGGATGAAGCGCACCGTCTCGCGCTCGATACGGTCAGCCTCGTCCTGGGTGGGGGCGCAAAGCCAGCGATCGATGGCATCGCCCACGACATGATGGGTGAAGCTGGCGGCAAGATCGATTTCCACCCCGGTCACGCCGCGCTTGGCCAGCGCGACCTGCATGTGGCGGTTGATCCAGTCGGTCGTCACTTCCTTGGCGGCGTGATAGAAGGGCTCGGCATCGGCGCTGGCTGCCATCGCGGCCTTGGGGCCGCAATCGTTGCATTCCGGCTCGGCACCTTCCCAGATCATGTTGTCACGCACGAAGCGCAGCACGCGGGGGATGGTGATGCCGGGTTCCAGATCTTCCAGCGGATAGCCTTCTTCCATGGCGGCGATCATCGCTTCACCATGGCGGCGGCCGAGTTCGGCCAGCAGCGCCTTCTTCGAACCGAAATGATAGAAGATCGACCCTTCCGACACATCGGCTTCCCGCGCGATGTCGGCGGTGCCGGTGGCGGCAAAGCCCTGACGCGAAAACAGCATGTGGGCGGCGGCCAGCACCCGCGCCTTGGTTTCGGCGGGGTCATAGCGGCGGGCGCGCATGTCGACAGCACGGCTGGCCGTGCGGCCGCGCGGCGTTGCTGCGGTTCGTGCGTTGGTGCGGGTATCGGCTGCGCGCGTTGCCACGGTCGTCGTTCTTCCTTACCCCGAAGGTAGGCGCTTCCTATAACGCCAGTCTTGAGTCAGAGTCAAAACCATGGTGCTGCCCCCCATTTCCGCTGCTCTGGAACCGGCTCATGGCTGGCAGAAGGCCTATGCCTTCACGGCCGACAGTGTGCGCCTGTGCTGGCGTGAACATCACGCGCCGGGCGTGCCGCGTGACCGTCCGGCACTGTTGTGCCTGGCGGGGCTGACCCGCAATGGCGGCGATTTCGCCCATCTGGCCGGCACTTTGGGCAAGGATTGGCGGCTGATCGCGCCGGATCTGCGCGGTCGCGGCGAATCGGGCTGGGCGCGCGATCCGCTCACCTATGTGTCGCTCACCTATCTGCGCGACCTGTCGCTGGTGATGGAGGCGGCCGGGGTTGACCGCTTTGCGGTGATCGGCTCCTCGCTGGGCGGTCTGCTGGGCCTGCGGCTGACAACGGCGCACCGGGCGCGCATGGCCGGGATGGTGCTGGTTGATGTCGGCCCGGCCATCGAACCGGCCGGTCTGGCCCGGCTGCGCGCCAATGTGGGCCGCGGCGGCAACTGGCCAACCTGGGTGCATGCCGCGCGTGATCTGGCCCTGCGCAACGGCGGCATCCACCCCGATTGGACGCTGCACGACTGGCTGGAATTCGCCAAACGCCTGTGCCGGGTGGGGCCGCAGGGGCGCATCATCTTCGATTATGATCCGCGTATCGCCGAACCCTTCCGCCTGCCGCAGGTTGATGCCGGCGCCGACGATTGGGCGGCCTTCGACAGTCTCGCCGGCCTGCCGGTGCTGTCGGTGCGCGGCGCGCTGTCGGATCTGCTCTCGGCCGAAACGCAGGGCCAGATGCAGGCGCGACTGCCCGGCATGATAGCCGTCACGGTGCCGGGTGTCGGCCATATGCCCACCCTGGCCGAACCGGTGGCGGCCGGCGCGCTGGCGCAGTTTCTGGAACAGGTGGCCAAGGGGAGCGAATGATGGATCGCAACGTGTGGAGACTGGCGCGGCGGCCGGTGGGCGATATCGCTGATGGCGATCTGGAACTGGTGCGGGAGCCGCTGCCCGATCTGGCCGAGGGCCAGTTCCTGCTGCAGGTCATCTATCTGTCGCTCGATCCCACCAACCGGATCTGGATGAGCGACATGGAGCAGTACATGCCGCCTGTCGAACTCGGCGCGCCGATGCGGGCCGGGGTGTGCGGGCGGGTGGTCGCCAGCCGCAAGCCCGGTACCGAGGTCGGCCAGATCATGGCCGGCCTGGGCGAATGGGCCGATCATATCGTGTCCGACGGCAGCTTCATGGCGCCGCTGCCGCAGCTGCCGGGCGTGCCGCTGGCGGCCGCCTATGGCACTTTGGCCCTGGTCGGCCCCACCGCCTATTTCGGCCTGCTCGACATCGGCCAGCCCCAGCCGGGCGAGACGTTGGTGGTGTCGGCCGCGGCCGGCGGCGTCGGCCAGATCGTCGGCCAGATCGGCAAGATCAAGGGCTGCCGGGTGGTGGGCATCGCGGGCGGCAAGGCCAAGTGCGATTATGTGGTGAACGAGCTCGGCTTCGATGCCTGCATCGATTACAAGAGCGAGGATGTCGGCACCGCCCTTGACCGCCTGTGCCCCGACGGCATCGACATCAATTTCGAACAGGTCGGCGGGCCGATCATGGTCGCGGTGCTGAAGCGCATGAAGACGTTCGGCCGCGTGCCGCTGTGCGGGCTGATTTCCGGCTACAACGCCGTCGATGCGGTGGAGGAACCGGGCTTCTGGACGATGATCCTGATGCGCCGCCTGACCATCCGCGGCTTCATCGTTTCCGATTTCGGCGCGCGCTATCGCGAAAGCGGCGCCGCGCTGGCCGGCTGGATGCTGGGCGGCCAGCTGAACACGCGGCAGGACATCAGGCCGGGGCTGGAGAACGCCGTTGCCACCGTGCGCGAACTCTACTCCGGCGGCAATTTCGGCAAGCTGCTGATCGAGGTGAGCGCGCCGTAAGGCTCTTTTTCCGTCGTCATCCTGAACTTGTTTCAGGATCCATGGGAGTGCGCCTCGCAATGCGCGCCGGTGGGGGCTTCCTCCCATGGATCCTGAAACAAGTTCAGGATGACGAGTGATTGGTGGGGAGGGCGCCCCCTTGCCAGCTGGCAAACGGCAGCAGCGGCCCCAGCCGCGCCAGCGTCGCGGCATCACCCCGCGCCCGCGCCAGGAACGCATCCGCCACGATGCAGGCCTGCTGTTCGATGCCATAGGCCGCGAACGGCTTGCCCGGTTCCAGCCGGTAGCGATAGCGCGCCAGCGGCGGACGCCTGAGCGCCAGATGGCCGCCGGTCTGCGCCTGCCACACGTGCGTCAGCTCGTGGATGAAATGCGCCTGCATCCCCAGGCCCTCGCCGGCATAATCGGCGGACCAGTTGTGGCCACGGGGATGGCACCAGATATGGCCATCGGGTGCCATCGTCACATGCCACGGGTGGAAGGCCCAATATTTGGCACGGCGCACGGTAGCGGCCGCCAGATCGATGGCATCGCCGAACACGCTGGCGGCCAGCGCGATCTCGCCGTGGGTCAGCGCGCGTATGGTCGCAGGGGCGGGTTTCGTCATGGGACGTGTCGTTAATCCTTGGGCCGGCGTCTTGCAGCGCTGCAAAGCCTCCCTATATCGCCGGTGCAAAGCAAGCGGCCGGGGCACCGGCCATCAGGACAAACAAGGGTCGGCCAGTGCCGCGACGTCCGTCTGGGCGTTTGGGGGCCGCGCCCGCAGGGACAGGGACAGCCAACGATGGCAAAGGTAATCGGGATCGACTTGGGCACCACCAACAGCTGCGTCGCCGTGATGGAAGGCGCCGCACCCAAGGTGATCGAAAATGCCGAAGGCGCACGCACCACGCCCAGCCAGGTGGCCTTCACCAAGGATGGCGAGCGTCTGGTCGGCCAGCCGGCCAAGCGCCAGGCCGTCACCAACCCGGCCAACACCGTGTTCGCGGTGAAGCGCCTGATCGGCCGCCGTTTTGACGATCCGTTGACCGCCAAGGATGCCGAGCTGGTGCCCTACAAGATCGCCCGTGGTTCGAACGGCGATGCGTGGGTCAATGCCGGCGGCCAGGATTACAGCCCGTCGCAGATTTCGGCTTTCATCCTGCAGAAGATGAAGGAAACGGCGGAAGCCTATCTGGGTGAGACCGTCACCCAGGCCGTCATCACCGTGCCGGCCTATTTCAACGACGCCCAGCGCCAGGCCACCAAGGATGCCGGCAAGATCGCCGGCCTCGAAGTGCTGCGCATCATCAACGAGCCGACCGCCGCCGCGCTGGCCTATGGTCTCGACAAGAAGAACGACGCCAAGACCGTGGCCGTGTACGACCTTGGCGGCGGCACCTTCGACATCTCCATCCTGGAGCTGGGCGACGGCGTGTTCGAAGTGAAGTCCACCAGCGGTGACACCTTCCTGGGCGGTGAAGACTTTGACGCCAAGCTGGTGGAATTCCTGTCGGCCGATTTCAAGAAGGCCGAAGGCATCGATCTGACCAAGGACAAGCTGGCCCTGCAGCGCCTGAAGGAGGCCGCCGAAAAGGCCAAGATCGAGCTGTCGTCCTCGGCCGCGACCGAAGTGAACCTGCCGTTCATCACGGCGGACCAGAACGGGCCGAAGCATCTGGTGAAAAACATCACCCGCACCGATCTGGAAAAGCTGGTGCTCGATCTGATCGAGCGCACCCGCAAGCCGTGCCTCGATGCCATCAAGGAAGCCGGCATCAAGCCGGGCGACCTGAGCGAGGTGATCCTGGTCGGCGGCATGACCCGCATGCCGCGCGTGCGCCAGTTCGTGAAGGAATTGTTCGGCAAGGAGCCCAACACCAGCGTCAACCCGGATGAAGTGGTCGCCATGGGCGCCGCCATCCAGGCCGGCGTGCTGCAGGGCGACGTGAAGGACGTGCTGCTGCTCGACGTGACCCCGCTGAGCCTTGGCATCGAGACGCTGGGCGGCGTGTTCACCCGCATGATCGATCGCAACACGACGATCCCGACCAAGAAGAGCCAGGTCTATTCGACGGCTGACGACAACCAGTCGGCGGTGACCATCCGCGTCTTCCAGGGTGAGCGCGAGATGGCGGCTGACAACAAGATGCTGGGCCAGTTCGATCTCGTCGGCATCCCGCCTGCCCCGCGCGGCGTGCCGCAGATCGAGGTGACGTTCGACATCGATGCCAACGGCCTCGTCTCAGTCAACGCCAAGGACAAGGGCACCGGCAAGGAACAGCAGATCCGCATCCAGCCGTCGGGCGGTCTTTCGAAGGACGACATCGACAAGATGGTGCGCGATGCCGAGGCCTTTGCCGAGGAAGACAAGAAGCGCCGCGCCGCCGCCGAGGCCCGCAACCAGGCCGACAGCCTGGTGCACTCGACCGAGCGCCAGCTCGCCGACCATGGCGACAAGCTGGCCAGCGACGTGAAGGCCAATATCGAATCCGCCATTGCCGATGTGAAGGCGGTGCTCGATTCGGGCGATGCCGATCTGATCAACGGCAAGGTCCAGGCGCTGGGCCAGGTGGCGATGAAGCTGGGCGAAGCGGTGTACCAGGCCGAGCAGGCCAAGGCCGCCGAAACCGGTGGCGACGAAGCCGCCAAGACCGACGATGTGGTGGACGCCGAGTTCACCGACGTCGGCAACGACGACAAGAAGTAAGCCGATCCCCGGGGTGCACGCGGCGCGGGCTGCGTGTACCCCGGCTGCTTGGGTCAGGGGCGACGATGCATGGCGACTGAGATCGACTATTACGAACTGCTTGAGGTCGAACGCGGCGCGGATGAAGCGACGCTGAAATCCGCCTATCGCCGGCTGGCGATGAAATGGCACCCGGACAAGAACCCCGGCGATGCCAGTGCCGAGCAGAAGTTCAAGGCGATCAGCGAGGCCTATGACGTCCTGAAGGACCCGCAGAAGCGCGCCGCCTATGACCGCTTTGGCCATGCCGCCTTCCAGCAGGGCGGCGGTGGCGGCGGCCAGGATTT
Source organism: Sphingomonadales bacterium (assembly GCA_037131365.1). GTDB lineage: Bacteria > Pseudomonadota > Alphaproteobacteria > Sphingomonadales > Sphingomonadaceae > Sandarakinorhabdus. The sequence continues at coordinate 27,796 of JBAXRE010000006.1, read as the reverse complement.
TGGCGGCTTTGCCGATATTTTCGAAAGCGTGTTCGGCGAGTTCATGGGCGGCGGCAACCGTGGCCGCCGTGGTGGGCCCACGCGCGGTTCCGACCTGCGCTATGATCTGGAAATGACGCTGGAGGAGGCCTTCCACGGCCGCCAGGCGACGCTGACCATCGATGTGGCGGCACAATGCGAGCCCTGCGGCGGCAGCGGCGCCAAGCCCGGCACCTCGGCGCGCACCTGCACCACCTGCGGCGGCAACGGCCGCGTTGGCATGCGCCAGGGCCTGTTCATGGTGGAGCGCACCTGCCCGGCCTGCCACGGCCAGGGCCAGATCATCGCCGATCCCTGCGACGGTTGCGGCGGTGCCGGCCGGGTGGAGCGGCGCAAGGAACTGAACGTCAACATTCCCAAGGGCGTGGACGACGGTACCCGCATCCGCGTGGCCGGCGAAGGCGAAGCCGGCACGCGCGGCGGCCCGGCTGGCGATCTCTACATCTTCGTCAATCTGAAACCGCACCCGGTGTTCAAGCGCGACGGCACCACCCTGTTCACCGTGGCACCGCTGTCGATCACGCTGGCCGCGCTGGGCGGCGAGATCGACGTGCCCAGCCTCGACAAGCAGCAGACCAGCATCAAGATCCCCGCCGGCACCCAGGGCGGCAAGCAGTTCCGCGTGCGCGGCAAGGGCATGCCATCGCTGAACGGCGGCGGCGCCGGTGATCTGGTCATCCAGGTTGAGGTGGAGACGCCGGTGAAGCTGACAGCGCGTCAGCGCGAGCTGCTGGAAGAATTCCGCGCCATCGAGGCCAGCGAAGGCGGCCGCAACACGCCGAAAAGCCAGGGCTTCTTCGACAAGCTGAAGGAAGCCTGGAACGAACTGACGGAGTGAGTGTCACGCTGGCCTTCGCCGGCATGACAAAATCATTCTGGCGGCCTAAAGCCGCGCGATGCAACGCCTCGCCAACCGCCGCTATCTCGTCACCGGTGCCGCCCGTGGCCTTGGCCTCGCCATTGCGCAGCGGCTGGTGGCCGAAGGCGCGCGCGTCATGCTGGCCGATGTGCTGCCCGAAGGCGAAGCCCGCGCCGCCGAACTTGGCGATGCCGCCGCGTTCGTCGCGTGCGACGTCACCAGCCGGGAGCAGATCGCAGCCGCCATCACCGCCACCGTCAACCGCTGGGGCGGCCTTGACGGCCTTGTCAACAATGCCGGCATTGCGCCCAAGGGCGACATCCTGAACGAAACGCCGGAGCAGTTTGACCGGGTGATCGCCACCAACCTCACGGCGGCGTTCCACGCCACCCAGCTGGCGGCGCCGCACCTGATCGCGGCCGGCGGCGGCGTGATTGTCAACATGTCCAGCGTCAACGCGCTGCTCACCATCCCGGCGCTGCTGGCCTATAATGTGGCGAAGGGCGGGCTGAACCAGCTCACCCGCAACACCGCCATCGCGCTGGCGCCGCACAATATCCGCGTTGTCGGCATCGGGCCGGGCACGATCCTGACCGAGCTGGCGAAGACTGCCGTGATGGCCGACGATGCCGCGCGCCGCCAGATCCTGTCGCGCACGCCGCTGGGCCGCGCCGGCGAACCGGCGGAAATTGCGGCAATCGCCGCCTTTCTGTTGAGCGATGACGCCAGTTACATTACCGGCGAGACCCTCTATGCCGACGGCGGCCGCCTCGGTCTCAATTACACCGTGCCCGTTGGAGATGACACGTGATCGATGCCGAATGGTGGGAGTATGACGACGCCGACGAGATGGCGGAGGCCGTCGCCGGCGACATCGCCTACATCATCGGCCAGGCGCTGGAAGCCCGTGGCCGCGCGCTGGTGGCGTTTCCGGGCGGCAGCACGCCGCTGCCGGCGCTGAAGCTGCTGGCCGACATGAAGATCGAATGGGCGGACGTGACGATCCTGCCCACCGATGACCGGCTGGTGCCCGTCACCGACAAATTGTCCAACGCCGGCATGCTGGCCAAGCTGTTCCTGCCCAAGAAGGCGCGCGTGCTGCCGCTGACGGCGGGTGAGAGCGACCCGGTGCTCGCCGGCCGCGCTGCTGACGAGCGCATCGCCGATCTCGACTGGCCGTTGGACGTGGCCTGGCTGGGCGTCGGCGAAGATGGCCACACCGCCTCCATCTTCCCCGGCCCCGATTTCGACGCCGCCATCGCCGGCCCCAAGGCCCGCCGCGCGCTGGGCGTGCGCCCCGATCCGCTGCCCGCCGACGCCCCGGTACCGCGCGTGACGCTGACGGCCGCCACGCTGATCTCCGCCCGCACCGTCACGCTGACGCTGACCGGCAAGGCCAAGCGCAAGGTGGTGGAACAGGCGCTGAAGCAGGGCGCATCCAGCCCGCTGCCCATCGGGCGCCTGCTGGCGGAACTGGACATGGATATCGATATCCACTGGTGTGCGTGAATCAGGACTGTCACCCCGGCGAAAGCCGGGGTGACGTGTCAGTTGCGGGTCACCGCACGCTGATCCGTACGCGGTCGTACACCGTGCCCGCATCGCGCAGCGCCACCTCGTGCCGGCCCGGCACCGGCGGCCAGCGCGCCGGCAGGCCATCCAGCCGCCGCCCGTCCACCGTCACGTAAAGCCCGTCGCGCGCCCCCGCCGCACGGATCACCAGCAGCTGGCGGGCCGGCGGGATGTCGGGATCGATGGCGATCACGGCGCCGTCACTGGGGGCGACCAGCCGCGGCGCCTGCTCGGCCGGCGTTGCCAGCGCGAACAACGGCTGCCAGGTGCCAGTGAGGAACAGCTCGTCGCGCGGCGGCTCGACGGGGGGGCGGAAGGCGACGCGGTGGCGCTCCACGCCCGCCGGCAGAGCCCAACCAGCAGGCGGCGCGCCATCATGCAGCCCCAACATGATCGCCGCCCACGCCGGTGCGGCGCCGCTGGTGCCAGACACGCCGATCATCGCATCGCCTTCAAAATTGCCCACCCACACCGCCACGGTGAAGCGCCGTGAAAAGCCGATGCACCAATTGTCCCGCATCGCCTTTGACGTGCCGGTTTTCACCGCCGCCGGGAACGGCAGGGACAGGCCGGATTCCTCGCCGAACGTCGCGGTGCGGGCGCCGGGATCGGCGATCATGTCGCGCACGATGGCCGCCGCAGCCGGATCGATCAGCTGGGTCGTCGCCGGCCGCTCGCCCGGTTTCAGCGTCAGCGGGCCGCCGCGCCCGCCCAGCGCCAGCGCGCGGAAGGCGGCGGCCTGTTCCAGCAATGTCACCTCCGCCGAACCCAAGGCCAGCGAAAAGCCATAATAATCCCCCGGCCGGTCGATGCCGCGATAACCGACATCGAACAGGCGCTGGCGGAAGGGTTCGACGCCGGTCAGCAGCAGGGCGCGCACTGCCGGCACGTTCAGGCTGTTGCCCAGCGCCGTGCGCACCGACACCGGCCCCCGGAAGCCGCGATCATAATTCTGCGGCACATAAAGCCCGGTCGCCGTTTCCAGATCGACCGGCGAATCGTCCAGCAGCGATGCCGCCGTCAGCAGGCGCTGCTCCAGCGCCAGTGCATAAAGCTGTGGTTTGAGTGTCGATCCGGCCTGGCGCGGGGCGGTCACCCCGTCCACCGCCGCTGCCCGGCTGACCGCCCCCGCGCTGCCCACCCAGGCGATGATCTGCCCGCTGTCATTGTCCACCACGATCGCCGCGCCATCGCGCACGTTGCGCGCTGCCAGCACCGCCAGTTGCCGGTCCAGCGCCGCCTGCGCCAGCCGCTGCACATCGGCATCGATGCTGGTGCGCACCGCGCCCAGCGTGCCCGGCGGCAGCAGCCGGTCCGCCAGATGTGGGGCGAGATCGCTTGTCTCGCTGCCCTGCCTCGGCCCCAGCATGCGGGCGGCGGCCAGCGCGATCTCCGCACAGCCAACATCAGGCGCGGCGCGGCAGGCGCGGGCCAGCACCGCCGCCGCCGGTGCCGACGGCCGCCGCGCCAGCGCCACCAGCACGGCGCTTTCGGCGGGGCTGAGTGTCGCCGCCGGCCGCCCGGCGAGCAGGCGGGCAGCGGCATCGATGCCCACCACATCACCGCGCAATGGCAACAGGTTCAGCCACACCTCCAGGATCTGCGCCTTGCTCCACCGCGCCTCGATGGCGCGGGCGGCGCGCATCTGGGCGAGCTTCTGCACCGCACTGCGCTGCCCGGCACGGCCCAGGCCGGAATCGATCAGCGCCGCCACCTGCATGGTGATGGTGGAGGCACCGCGCGCGCCGCCGCCCACCCGCTGCCGCGCCGCGCCCGCCACGCTGCGCCAATCGATGCCGTGATGCTGCCAGAAGCGCCGGTCCTCGGCCGCCACCAGCCGGCGCACCAGATCGGGGCTGATCGCCGCCAGAGGCAGCCAATCGAGCCGGCGTTGCTGCGCATCGGTGCGCCGCCGCGCCAGTTCGCGGCCCTGCCGGTCGAGCAGCACCGCCTCGCTGCCCGGATGCGCGGCCACCGACGCGAAAGGCGGCACCGGTGCCGGCTGGGTGCGCCACAGCAGCAGGCCGATCAGCGCCAGCAGCAGCAGCGGAAGCGCGCATGCGCGCCGCACAGATCCTGTCATTTGCCGGCAGCCACCACCAGTGTCGTGCCGGGCAGGACGGCGTTGATATCGGGCGCATACATGGCTTCGGCGCGGGTGGGCGGCAGCGTGAAGCGGCCGACACTGCCCAGCCGGATGCGATACTCCACCGTCACCGGCGCATTGCCCAGCTGTTGCCAATAGGCACGATACGCCCCGGTGCGGCGCTCCACCCAATCAGGCCACTGGCCATTTCCGCCACTGCCACCGCCGAGGATTTCGGAGCGTCCGCCGAGCCCGCCGCCGAGGATGGTTGCGCCCGCCGGCACCGGATCGGTGAGCGCCACCCAGGCGGTTTCGGCCTGCGCTTGCAGGGTGAGGCGCACGGCGAGGACATCGCCGCGGCTCCAGCGGCCGGGCACGGCCTGGGCGATGGGCACAAGCTGGCGGCGGATGCTGATGCCGCTGCCCTCGGCGCGCGTCACCGGCACGGCGGCGCTTACGGAAACCAGCGCCCACGGCTGGCCACTGCCGGCGTGGGTGAGGCTGAGCGGCGCATTCGCGGCCGGCAGGCTGATCGGGGCTGGCGACGGCCAACTGACGGTCTGCCGTGCCGTTCCCAGTGCCACCGTCGTGCGGCCGCTGACCGGCTCTGCTTCGAAGCGCGCCGAGAAGCCCGCCATTGCCAGCCGGCCCAGCGCATTGGCCGGCGTGGTCGCCCAATGGCCGTAGCGCTGGCGTTGCATCAGCGCGCGGGCCAGGCGCGGGGCATCATTTGCCCAATCCGGTGCCGTGCTGGCGACCAGCAGCAGCCGGGCCATGGCGGCATCGGGATCGGCCATCAGCCCCCAATCATCTGCCGGCCCGGCAAGGCGCATCAGCGTGCCGCGATCATCCAGCCGGGCACGCAGCCGCGCCATTGTCTGCGCGGCCGCCGCCGTGTTGCCGCCGGCCAGCTGCACCTGCCGCCAATCCAGCAGCGCTGCCGGCCCCCACTGGTCGGGCGTCACGTTGAAGCCGGCCAGCATGCGCGCCACCTTCTGGCCCTCGCCGGCCAGGGCGGCCAGCGCTGCCAGCCGGTCTCCGGCGACGCGGCCTTCGGCCACCGGCACCAGCGCGGCGATCATGCGGGCACGTTCCCGCTCCGGCAGCGGCCAGCCCGACAGCCGCGAGAGCTGCAGCACATAGGCGGTCAGGCCGGCGTCGCCGTTCAGCTGCTCATCTGGGAAGAAGCGCAGCAGGCCGCGCGCGTCCATCCAGGTCGCGATGGCGCTGGCATTGCGGTCCCACGCGGCCCGGTCGTTCGTTGCCACCGCCTTGGAAAGCCGCTGCTCGATACAGTCATAGGGGTAGGCCGCCATGTAAGCCGACACGCCAGCCAGCGCGCCGCCCAGCGTTGGCGACAGGGTGGTGGTGACGAAGGCGCTGCCCGGCAGTGCGCCGGGCGGCACACTGATGGGCAGGCCGCTGCGGGTGAGCGCAGCGGTGATGACGGCGGGCGGCACCGCAGGCTCGACACTTTGGGTCATGCTGACGGCATCGGCCGCACCGCCGCCGCTGGCCGCGATCCGCCAGTTGAGCGGCCCGGTGGCGGCAGGTGCCGTGGCCGCGAACGCCACCGTCTGCGCGCTGCCGGCCGCCAGCATGATCCTGCGCGGCGGCCAGTGCGCGCTGCCGGCACTGGCGGTGAGGGTGACGGGCAGCGCCCGCGCTGTGGTGTTGCGGATGACGGCGGTGGCCAGATAGGCATCGCCGGTGCGCACCAGCGGCGGAATGCCGGGCAATATCTGCAGATCCTGGGTGGTGCGGATGCTGGCACTGCCGGTGCCGAACAGGCCCGGCCCGGCGCTGGCGATGGCAACAAGGCGGAAGCCCGATAGGCTGTCGTTGAGGCGGAAATTGACGCGGGCGCGGCCGTTCTGATCAAGTTTCACCCGCCCGGCCCAGGCGATCACCGGCTGGAAATCGCGGCGTTGCAGGGCGAGCGCGCCGCCGCCGCCGCCGGCTGCGACCGCCTTGGCGCCATAATGGCGCTTGCCGACCACCTGGCCCTGCGCGGTGGCGAACACCACGCCGAGCGGCCGGGGCGCCATCATCGCATCGAGCAGCTTCCAGCTGTCATTGTCCTGCAGTTGCAGCAGCGCTTCGTCCACGGCGGCGAAGGCAATTTCGGCATCGGCGGGCAGGCGCGTGCCGGCCGGTGCGGAGACGCGGACGAGGGCGCTGGCGGCTTCCTTCACCGCATGGGTCGGCCGGTCGGGCACCAGCTGCACGGCCAGCCGGTGCGCGTCCCAACCCACTTTCACCTGCGCCAGGCCGAGGCGGTAACTGGGCTTGGCGAGATCGACGAGCGCGGTGGGAGAGGCCGCATCGCGGCTCAGCCATGGCAGATTCCAGCGCCGCGCCAGATCGGCCAGCCACAGCCGCCAGCCCGCCACCCGGCCGCGCACAGCGAGCACGGAGACAGTGACATTGGGGGCATAGCTGCCCTTCATCTTCACCGCGATCACCGGGTCCTTGCCCGACAATGTGGTGACGAAACTGTCCATCACGCCGCCGCCCAGCACGGTGACCAGCGCGGTGGCGGTGCGGAACGGCATGCGCACCTGCAGCCGGGCAGTGCCGCCTGCGGCCACCTCCGGCGTTTCGGGCACCAGATCCATGCGGTCGCCATTGTCGCCGCCGAACCACCAGTCGTCATCGCCGGCCAGCCACAGGCTCTGCGTGGCGCGGGCGGTGCGGCCGGCGCTGTCCTGCACCTCGGCGAGGGCGATGATCTCCCCCGACACGCCGGCATCCAGTGTGCAGGCCGCCCGGCCGGACGCATCGCTGGTGGTGCTGCACCGGGCCTTCAGCTGGCGGGTTTCGCGGGCATTGTCATAGGCATAGAAGCCGCCAACGAGGCGCTTGCGTGACGAGATGATCTCCCGCGCGAACAGCCGCAGGTTGATCGCCGCGCCGCGCACCGGCTTGCCGGCCAGATCGACGACGACCAACTTCAGCCGCACATCGTCGGCCTTCAGCAGCCAGCCGTCGCTGGCGATGCCGACCCTTACAGCGGCCGGATCGAGCGGCAGGCGGCTGACGCGGGTGGCGATCTCGCCATTCGCATCGGGATAGTCCAGCTCGGCGATCAGCGTGGCCGGCGCGGTGATCGCCGGCCAACCGCGCGCCATCACGCGGGCCGTGCCGGCTGGCCCCAGTGTCAACGGCTGTTCGGCCGCGCGCTGGGCCGGCGTGCTGGCGCCCACGTCATTGCCATCGCCATCCAGTGGCACCAGCCCGGGGGCCACCGGCTCCACATCGAAGCTGTAGCTGTCAAAGCCATTCACGCGCACCGTGCGCGGCACGACGCGGGTGCGCAGGGTAACGGCGGTGCCACCGGCCGCGCCGCCGGACAGATAGGACAATGCCAGATCGAGCGGCAGCTGGCGTGGTGCGACGGGCACCGTCTTCGGCCCGCTGATGCTGGCCCGGCTGGTCGGCAGGCGATATTCCTCCACCTGAAAATGGCCGACGCTGGAATCGTCCATTTGCAGATCCCACTCGCCGGTGGGGGCGGTGGCCGGAATGTCGAGATGGCCAACCGGATCGCGGCTGCTGTCGAGCGCGACAGGCAGCAGCGTGTCGCTGGCCCAGTGGCGGGCGACCAGCCGGGGCTGGCCGGCAGGGCGCGCGAAGCCGGCATCGCTGCCCAGGCGGCGGAACAGCTTCAGATTAAGCCGCTCACCCGGTTTCAGCAGCGCCCGGTCGAGCACGGCGTGGGCGCGCTGACCGGCCTCGCCCTCGCCGGTGGGAATGTTGAAATCAAAGCCCTGAATGCCGCGCCCCCAGCCCGACAGCACGAAGCTGTAATCATCGGCCGTGCGGGCCGAAATGATCAGCGGTGCCGGCGCATCGCGGCCGCAGCTGCCATAGCTGCTGGGGCGGGGCAGACCACCGGCGATGCGGGCGCGGCCGCTGGCGTCGGTCGTGCCTTGCCACAGCAGGCGGCCGCTGCACGCATCCGATATGCGGATGGCGGCGGCGGCCACCGGCGTCGCATCGGCCAGGCGCGTCACCCAGGCCAGGCTGGCACCGTCGCCCCACTGGAAATGCACCGCCATGTCGGTGACCAGCGCGCCGGTGGCGACGTGACGGACCTTGCCCGTGCCCAGCAAGGCCGCGCCCAGTCGCGGCGAGGCCAGCTCCACCACGTGGAAGCCCTTGGTGGCGAGCGGGATGCCGACCACCTGCATGGCGCCATCGCGGCGGCGCGAGACGGTGAAACGGCGGGTGGGCAGGTTGGCGGAGAGGATGGATTGGGCGCCGGTGGTCTCCACGCTCTGCGTGCCGCCGCCGGCCAGCGGCTGCTCGCGATAGTGGCGTTCCTCGCTGGCCTCCAGCACGCGCAGCAGACGGGCGATCATGATGTCGTTGGTGGTGGTGTAATCGCGCGCCGGCAAGGCATAGGCACTGGCCGGCAGCGGGTTTTCGACCCCGCGCAGGGTGACAGGCAGCACACCGCCTTCGGCCGCTTCCACTATGCCGAAGGTGCCGGCGAACTTGGCCAGCGGCGGAAAATCGGCGGTGGCGATGGCGAGCGGGAAGCGGCTGGCATTGGCGAGCGGCCGGCCGCTGTCGTCGCGCAGCGCACCGGGCAGAAGCAGCCGCAGCCGGGCACGGGCCGGCAGCGGGCCGCTGAACTTCACCTCCTGCACCATGTTGCTGCGTTCGCCCGGCGGCTGCGGCGCGCGCTCGCTGCTGCCGTCATCCAGGCGCACGCCCAGTGCCACCGCGCGCGGCACGGGAGCGGAGAAGTTGACCCAGATCGGATCGAGCGGCGAACAGGCGGCTCCGGCATTGACGCGGGTGCAGTTGATCTGCGCGGTGAATGGCTGGCGCACGTGGAAGCGCTTCTGCCAATCGGCACCGGCGGTCAGGCCATTGGCCGCAGCGATCTTGCCGCTCCAGCGGATCGTCACCGTGCCGCCGGGGGGCAGCGGACGCCGGCACCGGGCGGCGAAGACATGGGCGCGGGTGGCGGCAGCGCCGTCGCCCGGCCGCCAGCCGGCCTGTTGCAGGAACCAGTCGAGGCTCCAGTTGCCGCGCGCGCCCCTGATGATCGCGTCGCGCACCGCATCGGGCTGCGGATCCAGTGGCAGCGCTTCGCCCAGCCCGTCCACCATGCAGGCCGCGCCGCTGGCCAGACTGGCCGCGGTGGGCGGGGCTTCGGCAGCGATCAGGAAAATCTGATCTTCTGCCACGTCGCCATAATCGGGCGCGATGGCACGGATGCCGGGGCCGGGTGTGGTGAAGCGGAACGGCCCGGCGGCGGGCAGCGGCCGGCCGGCGGCATCGCGCAGGCCCGCCGCCAGCGTGACCGTGCAGGCGCGGCCACCGGACAGCGGCGCCGGCAGATCGACGGCAAAGCGTTGCGGATCAAGCCAATGGCCGCTGCCGCCGGCGGCGCAGGCGCTGGTGATGGGGGCCGGGGCGCTGCCGCCCAGGCCCAGCATCGGGGTGGCAAAGCGCGCGACGATCTGGCGGGGCGCGGCGACGGTGCCGCTGGGGGAAACGCCGGTCACGCCGGGCCGGGCCTGGCCGATCAGCGGCGCGGCAACGGCCACCGCCGCAAGCGCAGCGCAACACAGCAAGGCGCGGACGGGAATCGTCATCATCGCCAGAGTGACGGCAAAATCGCCGCGCAACAAGCGGTTGCGGCCGCCGGAAAGGCGGTGCGCGCTGCGGCCTTCATATTGTCATCACGGGCGGCTAGGCTGCGGCCATGGCTCCTCTCATCCCCATGGTCTTGCTGCTGATGGCCGCTCCGTTCAAACCCGCAACCGCGCCGCTGCCGCCGCCGGCTCCGCCGATCATCATTGCCCATCGCGGCGCCAGCGCCGAACGGCCCGAACACACGCTGGGCGCCTATGAGCGCGCCATCGAACAGGGCGCCGACTTCATCGAGCCCGATCTGGTGTCCACGAAGGACCACCAGCTGGTCGCGCGCCACGAGAACGAGATTTCCGGCACCACAGATGTCGCCAGCCATCCCGAATTCGCTGCCCGCAAGGCGACGAAGACCATCGATGGCGAGACCATCACCGGCTGGTTCACCGAGGATTTCACCCTGGCCGAGCTGAAGACGCTGCGCGCCCGCGAACGCCTGCCGCAGTTGCGCCCCGGCAACACGGCCTACGACGGCCAGTTCACCATCCCGACGCTGGACGAGGTGATCGCGCTGGCCAAGGCCGCTTCGGCCCGCACCGGGCGGACGATCGGCATCTATCCCGAAACCAAGCACCCCAGCTATTTCCGTACGCTGGACCTGCCGCTGGAGCCGGTGCTGCTGGACCGGCTGAAGGCCGCCGGCTGGACAACGGCGGCAGCCCCGGTGTTCATCCAGAGCTTTGAAGTGGACAATCTGAAAGCGCTGAAACGCCAGACCGGTGTGCGGCTGATCCAGCTGATGGGCGCCAGGGGCAAATCGGCCGACGGTTATGATTATGCCTGGCTGGCCAGCCCGGCGGGGCTGAAGACGGTCGCCACCTATGCCACCGGCATCGGGCCAGAACGCCTGATGATCATCCCGCATGCCGCCGATGGCACGCTGGGCCAGCCGACCAGCCTGGTGCGCGATGCCCATGCGGCCGGGCTGCAGGTGCATCCCTGGACGTTCCGGCCGGAAAATTTCTTCCTGCCCAAGGATTTGCAGGTGGGCGGCGATCCCAAGGGCATCGGCAATGTCGATGCCGAGATCCGCGCCTATCTGGAAACCGGGATCGATGGCTTTTTCAGTGATTCGACAGCATTTGCCGTGAAGGCGCTGGCGGCCCCGCCGAAACCCTGATGGCGCATGCCGGGCAGGCGCGCGGGGGTGCCTGCGGTGCGGCTCAGCGCTCCGGCCAGTCCAGCACGAAATTGATGTGCGCCGCCGCGATCGGCTTGTCGCGGCTGGTCTGCCAGGCTTGCGCATGGACGTTCACCACGCGGCGGCCCAGCTTGGTGATGCTGGCTGCGGCGCGGGTTTCCAGCGGCGCGCCTTCGCGCATGAAATCGACCGTCACGGTGACCGGCCGCACACGCGGCAGGGCCTCCCCCTCAGGCTGGGCGGCGATCACGGTGAGCAGGCCGGCCAGTTCCAGCAGGCCGCCGATCGACCCGCCATGCAGCCGCCCCGGCGAGCCGATCAGGGTTTCGGCAAACGGCATCACCAGTTGCAGATCATCGCCGTCACGTTCGAACGACAGGTCGAGCAGGGCGGCGTAGGGCAGCAGATCAAGCCGGCCGGCGGGTTGGCGCAGCAGGGTGGCAAGCGCGGGGTTGGTCACATGCCGCCTCCCGCGATCTTGGAAGCGGAGAACATGCCTCCGCCGACTTTGGAGGCGGCAAACATGAACGTGCCGGCCACGTGCGCGATCGGATCGGCCGGGTCACCATCATGGGCGAGGCCGCGCACGAAGGCGATCTGCCGCGTCATGCGATAGCATTCGCCGCGCGCCGTCACCGTGGCTTGGGGCCGGGGGCTGCGCACATAATCGGTGCGCAGATCGAGCGTGGCATGCGGTTCGAAGGCACCGCGGGTGAGCATGGAGGCCATGCCGACGGCGGTGTCCATCAGCGTGATGATCGGGCCGGATGCCCATATGCCGTGATCGGGATCCACCAGCAGATGGGCTGCGAACGGCATCTGCAGTTCCACCCAATTGGGTCCGTTGCTGATGTAGCGCAGGCCCAACTGCTTGTTGTGCGGCACGCGGCCGACGAATGGCCCCATGAACTGCGACACTTGTTCGGCAAAGCTGGTCATGCCTGTCCCCGCGCCAGCGCATCGATGCGGGCGATCATGGCGGTGAGGCCCTGCGTGCGGTTGGAAGACAGATGCTTCGACAGGCCCAGCCCGTCGAGGCGGCCCTTGATGGCATCGCCGTGAATGGCGGCCGCCGGCTGGCCATCGGCCAGCATCAGCACCAGCGCGACCAGCCCCTTCACGATGGCGGCATCGCTGTCGGCGGCAAAGCGCAAGATCCCGCCGTCACGCGTGGGGTGCAGCCAGACCTGGCTGGCGCAGCCGCGCACCTTGTTGGCGTCGGTCTTCAGGGCAGGGTCCATGGCCGGCAGCGCCTGGCCGAGCTGGATGATCAGGCGGTAACGGTCGTCCCAATCGTCGAAGGCTTCGAATTCGGCTTCGACATCATCGAAAGTGGTGATGGCCATGGCCGGTGCCTTGCGGCGGCGGCTGGCCGTGGTCAACCCCCTCCCGGTGCAGCGGGAAGGGGTGCGACGTTTACAGATCGACCCCGGCGGCGATCGCTTCCAGCTTGCGGATGCGTTCTTTCAGGTCGGCCAGATCGATGCGCTGGCCGATGGCCGGCAGTTCCTGGCGCGCCTGCGGGCGCTGTTCCAGTTCGCGCATCTTCAGGCGCAGCCAGCCCGACCAGCTCCAGGCGGCAAGTCCGCCCAGAATGGCGATGCCGGCAAGGGTCGCGGTGGCAAGGATCATCAGCGATTCAGGGGGCATGACAATTCTCCTCGGGGGCTTGGAGGGGTCAATCGTTCTTCAGCTGCTCGATTTCGTCGGACAGCCGCTTGGCCGGATCGGTGGCGAGGCGTTCGAGCACGCGGATGCGCTCGTTCAGCCGGGCGACTTCGGCCTGCAGGCGCTGGTTGTCGGCAGAATCGGCCGGCGGCGCCGTGTCGAGCCCGCGCAGCCGGATGCGGCGTCCGCCCATGCGGCCCGACAGCACGGGGCCAACCGTGACGATCGCGACGATCATCACCACCATTTCAAACGGATTCATTGCAGACGATCCTTTCGTTCCGGCCGGGGGCGGGCCGGCAGTTTCAATTCAATTGCTTGGTGGCCAGGCTGTCGATCTCGGCAGCAAGGCGGGCCGGGCTGTCGGTGGCGATGCGTTCCAGCACCGCCATGCGGTCCTTCAGGCTGCCAAGTTCGGCGCGCAGCTGGGCGTTTTCCTGGCTGATCAGCCGCACCCGCTCCATCGTTTCGCCGCCGCCGTTGGGATACATCGGCTTGCCCCAGCTGTTTTCCAGCGGGTAGCCGTTCTTGATGCGCATCCACGTGGTGAACACCCAGCCGACGACACCGGCCACACCGATGACCGAAAGCGTGGGGCCCAGCGTGTTGGCGATGATCGACAGGTTTTCCGGATTGACGGCCATGGGTCGTGCCCTTCAGTTGAGTTGCTTGGGTTCGTCGCGCAGCGCTTCGATCTGGGCCGTCAGCCCCTCGTTGCGGTCGGTGACGATGCGGTTGAGCACGGCGACGCGCTCTTCCAGGATGGCGATCTTGCTGGCGTATTGCGCGGCATTCTCGGCGGTCTGCTGCGCCATCAGTTCCATCTGGCGCTCCTTCAGCTTGGCCCAGCGCTGGAAGATGCCGCTGCCGATGCCGCCAACAATGGCCACGACCGGGATCATCACGCCGATGATGGCAGGCAGGTCAGACATGGGGGCACCTCAGCGCAAGGTTTCGATTTCGGCGGTCAGCCGCGCGGGGGCATCGGTGGCGATGCGTTCCAGCACCTGCAGCCGCTGTTCCAGCCGCTCCAGCCGGCCGCGCAGCGCCTGGTTCTCGGCCGTGAGGGCGTCGATGCTGGCGCCGCTGTCGGGCAGGCGCGCGACCGTTTGGCCAGACTCGTCCGTGATCGGATAGCCGTGGCGGGCACGGATCCAACTGTTGAAGACCCAACCGGCCGTGCTGATGGCCGTCAGGGCCACGATGAACTCGATGCCACCCATGGTTCGCTTCCTTCCTCAGCGCAGCTTTTCGATTTCGTCGGCGAGCTGGCGGCTTTCGCTGGTCAGGTGATATTCCAGGTCGCGCAGCCGGCGGTCGGCATCGCGGAACTGGGCGTTCACATCGCGCAGCGTGCGCTTGGGCGCCACGCGCACGTCGCGCCAGAATTCCACCCGCTCCGGGCTCTGGTCATACAGCGAACTGGGCTTGGCGTTGGCGATCCAGCCGATGACGAGATAGGCCAGGAAAACGGTGCCAAAGCCCATGACGGCGGCAAGGGCAAAGGCGATGCGGACGAGCGTGACATCCCAGCCGAAATAATCGGCGATGCCGGCACAAACGCCCATGATCTTGCCGTTGCGTTTGTCGAGGTAGAAGCGGGTGCGACTGGCAGACATTGCGGTGATCCCTGTTGATCGGCGCCTTCACGCCGCTGCGGGTCAATAGGTGGAGGGCGCGAGCACCCCGATGATGAGATAGACAAGCACCGGCGATCCGAAGCCGAGCAGCGCCGCGAGCACGAAGCCGATCCGCACCAGGGTGACGTCGATGTTGAAGTAATTGGCGATGCCGGCGCACACGCCCATCAGCTTGCCTTCGGTCTTGTTGACGAGAAACTGGCGGGCCATGACGCTTGTCCTTCAGGCTGGGCCGGTCAGCGGAGCTGGCGGCGCTGTTCGGAACGATCGGCGATGCGGCCGTCCTTCCAGTTGGGGTTTTCGGCGGCGACGATGCGCTCGACGGTTTCGATGCGCTGGTCGAGCCGGCGGGCGAGATCATGAAGCTCGTCGAGCAAGGCCTCGTCCTGGCTGCTGATGCCGGTCTGGCTCTTCCACTTGGTCAGATAGTGGAGGATCATGCCGGGCAGGCCGATGAACAGGATGCCGACAACGGCGACAGCCATGATCGCGGCGGCGATCGGGATTTCCGGGGTCATGGTGATCAGCCTTCCGACTTGCCGAGCCGCGCCTTCATGGCGGCGAGTTCAGCGTCGACTTCGTCATTGCCGGCAAGGGCAACGAATTCGTCTTCCAGGCTGCGGCCGGTGGGGCCGGCCAGGCCCAGCGCGTCGGCGCGGCCTTCAGCGATGTCGGCGCGGCGTTCCAGAATCTCGAACCGGCTGAAGGCTTCCTCGACACGCGGGCCGCGGATCATCTCGCGCAGCTTCGAACGCTGGGTGGCGCTTTCGATGCGGTTGTAGAGCGCGTTCTGGCGGTTGCGCGCCTCGCGCAGCTTGCCTTCCAGCTTGGCGATATCGGCCTCGTTCAGCGCGAGCGTCTCGCCCAGCAGGTCGATCTCCACCTGGGTGGTGTCGATGAAGGCCTTGGCCTTGTTCTTCTCGGTCAGCGCCGCCTTGGCGAGATCCTCACGGCCCTTGGAGAGCGCGAGTTCCGCCTTGTCCTGCCAATCCTGAACGGCTTGGCTCGCCTTCATCATGGCGCGCTTCATTTCCTTCTGGTCGGCAATGGTCCGCGCCGCCGAAGCCCGCACCTCCACCAGGGTTTCCTCCATCTCCATGATGATCATGCGGATCATCTTGGCGGGGTCCTCCGACCGGTCGAGAAGATCGGTCATGTTGGCGGCGATGATGTCTCGGGTCCGCGAAAAAATGCCCATCGGTCGGATCTCCAGAAATTCGAACTTGGCCTTGCCGTATGCAGTGGCCGGGGACGGTTCCGCTGTGAGGGGGCGGTGCAGTGGAACCAGTGCCCCGGCCATCGTTACGTTCCTCACGCAACGATATCGTTATTGATCGTCGGCGTCACCATGGCCGGGCCGGTGGCGGCGGCGACAAAGGTGGTGCCGATCAGCAGGGCGGCGAACAGGGCCACGATGGTGCGGCCGAACTGGGGGAAATTGGCGGTCATTGTCTCTCTCCTTGGTCTGGTTGGCGGCTGGGGGGTGCCGCTCATGCCAAGTGTTTTGCATGAGCCGTGCCAAGTGACGGAAAAATCGTAACCATCTGAAAAATTGGCAGAAATATAGAAAGCATAACTTTTTTTGATCCGGGTAATTGCCAAAGTTTGGGATTTTGTGCCAACTTGTCGCATGGCTGCCCCGGCGCAGATGATCGGCTCCTCCTCCAGCTTTCTGGATGCGGTCGAACGCGCCTCCGCCGCGGCCGCGCTGAACCGCCCGGTGCTGGTGATCGGCGAACGCGGCACCGGCAAGGAGCTGATTGCCGACCGACTCCACCGCCTGTCCCCGCGCTGGTCGCAGACGTTGGTCAGCCTCAACTGCGCGGCGCTGCCGGAAAATCTGATCGATGCCGAGCTGTTCGGCTATGAACCCGGCGCCTTCACCGGCGCGCAGCGCGCGCGGGCTGGGCGATTCGAAGATGCCGATGGCGGCACCTTGTTCCTCGACGAGATTGGCACATTGTCATCCCAGGCCCAGGAACGCCTGCTGCGCGTGGTCGAATATGGCGAGCTGACGCGGCTGGGTTCGAACAAGCCGATCACCGTCGATGTGCGGCTGGTGGGCGCCACCAACGAGGATCTGCCCGGCCTGGTGGCGCGCGGGCGCTTCCGCGCCGACCTGCTCGACCGGCTGAGCTTCGAGGTGATCACCCTGCCGCCGCTGCGGGAGCGCCACGAGGATATCGACATATTGGCGCTGCACTTTGCCCGCCGCATGGCCGCCGAACTGGGCTGGCCGCGCTTCCCCGGCTTCACGCCCCGGATCACGGAGCAGCTGCAAAACTACAGCTGGCCCGGCAATGTGCGCGAACTGAAGAACGTGGTGGAGCGCGCGCTTTATCGCTGGGGCGATCCCGACCGGTCGATTGGCCAGCTGGTGATCGATCCGTTCGAATCGCCGTGGCGGCCAAAGCCGATGCCCGGCGCGGCCAGCGCCGCGATCAGCGCGCTGCCTGCTGCCGCAGCCGGCGGCGCGGCGATCGATCCGGCCGGCGAGGCGGCGGCAATGACGGCGCCGCGACTCGAAGGCGTCACCGATCTGCGCGGCGCGGTTGCCGCCTATGAACGCGACATATTGGAATGTGCGCTGGAAAAGCACCGCCACAACCAGCGCCGCACGGCGGCCGGGCTGAACCTGACCTATGACCAGTTGCGCCATGCCCTGAAGCGGCATGGGCTGTTGAAGGACTAGTCCAGCTTCAGGCCATGTTTGGTCAGCAAAGGCCCCTGCGCCATGGTGAAGGCGAAGATGGCGATGGTGACGCCCCACACCTTGAAGCTCAGCCAGTCGTCATAGCTCAGCATCCGCCGCGCCGCCTCGTTGGCGGCGAGCAGCGCGAGGAAGAACAGCGCCCAGTTGCGGGTGAGCAGGCGCCAGCCGCGGGTCGTGAGGCCGGGCAGCGCATCGCCCATCACCAGTTGCAGCGCGGGCCGGCCGGTCACCAGCCCGCCCAGCAACAGGGCGGCGAACACGCCATAGATGATGCTGGGCTTCAACTGGATGAACGTCTTGTCCTGCAGCCAGATGGTCAGGCCGCCGAACAGCACGACGATGACAGTGGTGAAGATCATCGCCGCCGGCAGATGGCGGGTCTTCAGCCAGTGATACAGTGCCGCCAGCACGCTGGCTGCGATGAACACGCCGGTGCCGACGATGGCACTGGCCATATCGGCATCGGCCAGGCCGCTGATCCTGCCCTGTTCGAACAGGCTTCTGCCCAGCTTGCTGGCGCCGAAAAACAGCAGCAATGGCCCGAAATTGACCGCCAGGCTGGCGGTTGCGGACAGGGCAGGGCGGTCGGCAGCAGGGGGCATGGCCGCCGTGATAGCCAATTTGGGCGCGGCCGTCACGCGCAGCGACGGCGCGGGTGGGGGTGACGCGGCCCCGCAGAGCCATTAAGCCGTCAATCGTGGTTGATGCACTGGTGATCGACAATCTGGCCTGCCATCGCGGCGGGCGGCTGCTGTTCGAAGGCGTGAATGCGCGCGTCGAAGCCGGCGGCGCCTTGCTGCTGACCGGGCCGAACGGGGCCGGCAAATCCTCCTTGCTGCGGTTGCTGGCCGGCTTGCTGCGGGCCGAAGCCGGCACCATCAGCGGTGGCGGCCGCCGCGCCTTTGCCGGGCACGACGTGGCGCTGAAACCCCGGCAGACGCTGATCGGCGAACTGTCGCACTGGGCGCGGCTGGATGGCGGCCTGCCCCGGCTGCCTGCTGCCCTGGCGGCAATGAACCTCACCGCGCTGGCCGATGTGCCGTGCCGTCACCTGTCGTCCGGCCAGAAGCGCCGTGCTGCGATCGCGCGGGTGGTGGCCGCCGGGGCTGATTGCTGGCTGCTCGACGAGCCGACGGCGGGGATGGACGCGGCATCGTCAGCCCTGCTGGCCGCTGCGATGGCGGCGCACCGGGCGGCAGGCGGCATCATCGTGGCGGCGGTGCACGGCGATATCGGCCTTGCCGGTGCGGCGGACCTGCGGCTGGGCTGATGTTTGTCACGCTGCTCCGCCGCGATCTGCTGCTGATCGCCCGCTCCCCGGCGCTGTGGCTGCCGGTGATGTTCTTCGTGCTGGCCGCCGCGCTGTTCCCCTTCGCTGTCGGCCCCGATGCGCGGCTGCTGGCCCGCATCGCGCCGGGCATCATCTGGGTGTCGGCGTTGCTGGCCAGCCTGCTGCCGGTGGAAACGCTGCTCGCCCCCGATGTCGATGATGGCAGCATCGATCAGCTGATCACGCGCGGCATCGCGCTGGAACTTGTGTGTGCGGCGCGCATCCTGGCGCACTGGATCGGCTTTGCGGTGCCGCTGCTGGCCGCGTTGCCGGTGGCGGGCGTGCTGCTCGGCCTGTCGGCCGATGATGGCACGCGCCTCGCCATCGCGCTGCTGCTCGGCACGCCGGCGCTGGCCAGCCTTGCTGTCGTCGCCGCCGCGCTCACGGCAGGCCTCAAGGGCGGCGGCGCGCTGGCCGGGCTGATCGTGCTGCCGCTGGCGCTGCCGGTGCTGATCTTCGGCGTGGGCAGCGATGTGGCCGGTGCCTTCCGCCTGCTGGGTGCCGCCAGCCTGGTGGCGCTGGCCATTGGCCCGTTCGCGGCGGCGGCGGCGCTGCGGCCGGAATAGGGCGCGCGGCCGGCTGCACCGGCGTGATCGCCGGCCGCCACAGCAGGGCTAGAACGGGCTGTTGAGCTCCACAATCGCCCGGTTCAGCATGGCGGCAAAGCTCACCCACGCCAGATAGGGCAGCAGCAGCGCCGCCGCCGGCCGCGACACGCGCCAGGTGACGACGATCAGCGCGGCGATGCTGCTCCACAGCACGCCCACTTCCAGCGCGGCATAATCCGGCCTGTGCAGGCGGAAGAACAGGAAGCTCCACAGCAGGTTCAGGAAGCCGTTCATGGCGAACAGGCCGATGATGGCCTCCGCCCCGCCGCGGGTGCGGGTCGCCATCCAGGCAGTGGCGCCTGACATGGTGCACAGCATGAAGATCACCGTCCACGCCGGGCCGAACAGCCAGTTCGGCGGCGCCCACGAAGGCTGCACCAGCTGTTCGTACCAGGGGCCGATATCGGTGATGGTGGCGCCGACGGCGGCCGTGAAGCTGGCCGCAACGGCCGCGATGCTGCCGGGCAGCACCCAACGCGCGGCGGCACTTTCGGTTAAGCGGGCCATGCGACCGGGCTGTTTCACCTCACGCCTCCCCCGGGCCATCCCGGCGCGGTCACGCCTGCGCGCGCTTGCCGGCGTTGTTGCCCTCGCGCACGCCGCCGCCGGTGAGGATGCCGGTGACCAGCTGCACGCTGTCCTTCAGGAAGATGCGCACATGGGCCAGCGGCTTCTTCCGCACCAGTTCCTTGTTCATATAGGCTTCCCAGGTCAGTTCCTGGATGTCCTTGTCCATGCACAGCTTGACGAACTTCTCGCGCATCGTGTCGCTGCGATACCACCACCACTGCATGATGCCGAGGACGCGGAACACCGTGCCGTGCGCCTTCAGGAAGCGCTTGCGCGCCAGGCCCAGCCTGGCGGCATCGCCGCTGGCGAAGGCTTCGGCGGCGGCCTTGGCGGCTTCGCGGCCGGCGGTCATCGCATAGAAAATGCCTTCGCCGCTGGCCGGGGCGACGCAGCCGGCGGCATCACCGGCGACCACCACATCCTTGCCATTGTCCCACTTCTTGCGCGGGCGCAGCGGGATCGGCGCGCCTTCCACGCGCACGGTCTTGCACACGTCCTCGCCCATGCCGAGCTCGCCGCGCAACTGGGCGACGGCCTTTCTGAGTTCAAAGCCCTGCACGGCGCTGCCGGTGCCGATGCTGGTTTTGCTGCCATGCGGGAACACCCAGGCATAGAAATCCGGGCTGTGCTTGCCCTGATAGAACACGTCGCAGCGATTGCCTTCAAAGCCGTTGAAGCCTTCCGGCGGGCTGTCCACCACCTCGTGATAGGCGGCGACGAAGGGCAGTTTCTCGTCAGGCAGGGCGGCGCGGGCCACGGCCGAATTGCAGCCATCGCAGCCGATGAGGAATTTGGTTTTCACCCGCACCGGCTCCGATCCGCGCGCGGCACCCTTGGCGCGATACAGCACGACGGCGGTGCCATCGGCATCATGCTCCAGCGCTTCGAAGGTGCCATCGCGGCGGTCGGCACCGTTCGACGCTGCACGGGCGCGCAGCCATTCATCGAACACGTCGCGATCAACCATGCCAACCCAGCCGCCTTCGCCCACCGGCATGTCGACCTTGCGGTCCTTCGGGCTGATCATGCGGGCGCTGCTGGCCGTGGTGCACAGCAGCTCCAGCGGCACGTCGAAATCCTTCAGCAGGCGCGGCGGCACCGCACCGCCGCACGGCTTGATGCGGCCCATGCGATCGAGCAGCATCACCTTGTGGCCTGCCACGGCCAGATCATTGGCCGCGGTCGCGCCCGACGGGCCGCCACCCACCACCACGAAATCGAACATCTCGGTCATGCCATCACTCCGGTTGCTGCTGGCCTGCCCGCCGCGTCGGTTGAGATTGCCATCCTGTCATTCAAGCGCAAAGCGATGATTGCCGCCACCAAAAACAGCACGGCTTCCACCGCAAACACCGCTTCGAAGGCCGGGCCATCGGCGCCCAGCAGCGGCCGCAGCTGATCAACGGCAAAGGCGCCGACAAAACCGCCAATGCCGAAGGCGGCGGCCTGCGCTGCGCCCCACAGGCCCATGCGGATGCCTTCATGCCCCGGCCCGCCGCGCCCGGCCAGTTCCAGCATCGATCCGATGGCGGCCACCGCGAACATGCCGTTGGCAAAGCCCAGCCCGGCGACGTTCAGCGCTAGCGGCCAGCCCTTGCCGGCATTGGCCGCCATGGCCAGACTGGCCAGCGCAAGGGCGGAGGCGAAACAGCCGGTGACGATCCAGCGCTTCAACTTCATGCCGGCCTTGCCGCCGAAGGCATGGCCGCCGACGCCGACGAGGATCATGCCAGCCAGCACGCCCTGGTGCTGCACGCCCGACAGGCTGGTCGATTGCCCCGGTGTCAGCCCGAAGACGAGGCCGGCGAACGGTTCCAGGATCAGATCCTGCATCGAATAGGCCAGCATGGAGAAGAAGACGAAGATGCTGAACAGGCGGGTGAGGGGATCGGTCCAGATCCCCCGCAAAGCCTCGCCGAATGGCGCTGATTCGCGCCTTTCCTCGACAATTGGCGCGCCTTCCACGCCCCAGACGGCAAGGCAGGTGACCACAAAGGCCACCGCCACCACGCCGGCGGCCACCAGCATCAGCCGCTGCGGCGAGAACGGATCAAGCAGGGCTCCGGCGGTGCCGGCCGAAATCACGATGCCGACGATCATCATGATCCAGGTGAGGCTGGCCGCCGCCGGTCGCCGGGCTTCGGCGGTGCGGGTGGCCAGCAGCGCCAGCAGCGACGTGCCGGCCGCACCGACGCCGATGCCGATCATGGCGTAGGCGACGCATAGCGCCGCGAACACCGGCCAGAACGGCCCGGCCAACAGGGTGGTGGCAAAGGTGGCGAGCAGGCCGCCGCCGCCCAGCACGGCCATGCCGCCGATGATCCAGGGCGTGCGCCGCCAGCCGGCATCGCTGCCATGGCCCCATTTCGGCCGCGACAGCTGCACGCCGTAATGGAAGGCGACCAGCCCGGCAGGCAGCGCGGCGGTGGTGGCATATTCCACCACCATGATGCGGTTGAGCAGCGAGGACGCCAGCATGACGATGGCGCCCAGCGCGCTCTGCACCAGTCCGAGCCGGGCGATGCCCGCCCAGCTGAGCGGCGCGCGCGCCATCACAATATCTCCGCCAGGCCGAAGGCGCTGGTCAGCATGCCCAGCACATAGAGGGTGGTGCCGGTGGCGTTGTAGAAGGGCGCGTTCGCAGCCGGTGCTGCCAGCACGCGCTGCATCAGCACCCCTTGCATGGCAAGGCTGAAGGCCACCATCGCCGATGGCCAGGCCAGGCCCCAGCGCGCCAGCAGGATGATCACCACCACCTGCGGCAGCGCCATCGTCCAGCAGGCGATTTCGGCGGCATTGCGCTCGCCCAACTGCACCGGCAGCGAATTGACGCCGGACTGGGCATCGCCCTTCACCGCCTTGAAGTCGTTCAGCACCATGATGCCATGCGCGCCCAGCGCATACATGCACAGCACCCAGATGATGCGCGTGTCGGGCAGGCCGCCGGCCATCACCGCCGCGCCGGTGAACCAGCTGACGCCTTCATAGGCGGCGGCGCACACCAGCGGGCCCAGCCAGCCATCGGCCTTGAAACGCAGCGGCGGCGCCGAATAGGCCCAGGCCATGGCGACGCCGACAATGGTGGCATAACCCACCACCGGCCCGATCAGGAAACCGACAGCCAGGCTGATCACCGAGCCAAGGATGGCGATATACAGGCCCATCCGCCCCGGAATGCGGCCCGAAGGGATCGGCCGCTGCGGTTCGTTGATGGCATCGACATGGCGATCGAACCAGTCGTTGATGGCCTGGCTGTTGCCGCACACCAGCGGCCCGGCCAGCATCATGCCGGCGATCAGCAGGCCCCAACGGTCCGCCAGCGGCACCCCGGATGACACAACGCCGCACATGAAGGCCCACATCGGCGGAAACCAGGTGACGGGCTTCAGCAGCTCCAGCACGTCGCGCGGGCGCGGGCCGCCGCGCGCAGGTGCCGGTACAGGGAGGGCGCTGTGTTCCATGGCGCCCACCTAATCGTCCGCCTGTCGGCCCGTCAACGCAAAGCCGGCGATTTTGGCAGGGGCAAAACGCCCCAATATGCTGAAAAGCCGCCGCTTCCGCAGTCCCGGCCTGGCCGCCGCACCGCCGCCCGTCTCGCGCCGTGCAGTCTGTCGCCAACGGGAGAGCCGCCTTGACAGCCAAGTCGCTGCTGATAGGGTTTTTTACCTGGTTTTTCGAAGGGTCGAGGGGTTGTCGTCAGCATCGTCAAGTGCGTCGTCATCGGGCGCGTCACAGCGTCCGCTGTACACGCCGGAGGAGCGCGTGCGCCGCGACAGCAGCAAGTGGACGCTGGTGCAGGGCCTGCTGGCGCCGATCCAGTTCGTGATTTTCGGGATCAGCCTGTATCTTGTGCTGAATTACCTGAACACCGGCGAACATTATGAATGGGCGGTGTGGTCAGTCGTCGCGAAGACAATGGCGCTCTATACCATCATGATCACCGGCGCGATCTGGGAGAAGGTGGTCTTTGGCCAGTATCTGTTTCACGAGAGCTTCTTCTGGGAAGACGTGTTCTCGATGCTGGTGATCGTCCTCCACACGCTTTACCTGTTCGGCCTGTTCACCGGCATCGCCGATGATGGCGTGCTGTTCGCCACCGCGCTGGCGGCGTACGTGGCCTATGTCATCAACGCCGCCCAGTTCATCTGGAAGCTGCGGATGGCGCGGCTGTCGTCGGATGCGGCCAAGGCCAAGGCCGGCACCGAGTCGGCCGCCCCGCCCGCCAGCCTGGCCCAGGCCGCATGAGCATGGCGGGCCCCGCCGGTTGCGATGCGCCCGCCGTGGGCGTGGACGGCATCCTGCGGGAACGCGGTCAGCGCGAGGTGTTCTGCGGGCTGACCGGCATCATCTGGCTGCACCGCAAGATCCAGGATGCGTTTTTCCTGGTGGTCGGCAGCCGCACCTGTGCCCACCTGCTGCAATCGGCGGCAGGCGTGATGGTGTTTGCCGAACCGCGCTTCGGCACCGCCATCATCGAGGAAAAGGATCTCGCCGGCCTCGCAGATGCGAACGAGGAGCTTGATCGCGTCGTCACCCGCCTGCTGGCCCGCCGGCCCGACATCAAGATGCTGTTCCTCGTCGGCTCCTGCCCGTCGGAGGTGATCAAGCTCGATCTGTCGCGCGCGGCGCAGCGCCTGAACGGCCGCTTTGCGCCTAACGTGCGTGTGGTCAATTATTCGGGCAGCGGGATCGAGACGACCTTCACGCAGGGCGAGGATGCCTGCCTGGCCGCGCTCGTCCCCGATCTGGCCTTCACGGACGAAAAGCAGCTGATGGTCGTCGGCAGCCTGCCCGACATTGTCGAGGACCAACTGACACGCCTGCTCAGCGATCTTGGCATCGGCAAGATCGTCTCGCTGCCAGCCCGCAAGGCCGGGCAGATGCCGGCGGTTGGCCCCAACACGAAATATCTGCTGGCCCAGCCTTTCCTGGGCGACACGGCGACGGCGCTCGACAAGCGCGGCGCGGTGCATCTGCCGGCGCTGTTCCCGTTCGGCGCGGAAGGCACCACCGCCTGGCTGCATGCGGCGGCGCAGGCCTTCGGCATTTCGGAAGCGCGCTTCGAACAGGTGATCGCGGCGCCGCGCGAGCGCGCCCGAAAGGGGCTGGCGCTGTATCGCGACCGGCTGGCCGGCAAGCGCATCTTCTTCATGCCCGACAGCCAGCTGGAGGTGCCGCTGGCGCGCTTCCTGGCCGGCGAACTTGGCATGATATTGTGCGAAGTCGGCACGCCTTACCTGCACAAGGGTCATCTGATCGACGAGCTGGCGGCGCTGCCGCCCGGCACGCTGATTTCCGAAGGCCAGGATGTCGATCGCCAGCTTGACCGCGTGCGCGCCGCCCGGCCCGACCTGACCGTGTGCGGCCTTGGCCTTGCCAACCCGCTGGAGCGGGAAGGGCTGTCGACCAAGTGGGCGATCGAACTCGTGTTCTCGCCCATCCACGGTTACGATCAGGCTGGTGATCTGGCGGAATTGTTCGCCCGGCCACTCCAGCGCCGCGACATGCTGCGGGTGTAGGCGATGCAGCTTACTGTCTGGACCTATGAAGGCCCGCCGCATGTGGGGGCGATGCGCGTGGCGACCGGCATGCGCGATCTGCATTATGTGCTGCACGCGCCGCAGGGGGACACATACGCCGACCTGCTGTTCACCATGATCGAGCGGCGCGACCATCGCCCGCCGGTCACCTACACCACCTTCCAGGCCCGCGATCTGGGCAAGGACACCGCCGAGCTGTTCAAGAACGCCGCGCGCGATGCCTATGAGCGCTATCGCCCGCAGGCGATGATCGTCGGTTCCAGCTGCACCGCCGAACTGATTCAGGACGATCCGCACGGCCTGTCGCTGACGATGGGGCTGGGCTGCCCGGTGATCCCGCTGGAATTGCCGAGCTACAGCCGCAAGGAAAACTGGGGCGCGTCGGAAACCTTTTACCAGATCGTGCGCGCGCTGGCCGACAAGGAGCGCAAGGCGCCGCTGGCGGTGGGCGAAAATGGGCCGCGCCGGCCGCGCGCCAACCTGCTGGGCCCGACGGCGCTGGGTTTTCGCCACCGCGACGACATTGCCGAAATCACGCGCCTGCTGCATGACCTGGGCATCGACGTGAATCTGGTGGCGCCGATGACCGCCAGCCCGGCCGACATCGCCCGCATCGGCGAAGCCGATTTCAACATCTGCCTCTATCCCGAAATCGCCGCGCAGGCATGCAGCTGGCTGGAACGCACCTTCCGCCAGAAAACGGTGAAGACCGTGCCGATCGGGCTGAACGCCACCCGCGAATTCGTGGCCGAAGTCTGTGCCGCCGCCGGCATTCCGGTGCCGGACGCGATCGATCAGGGCCGCATGGGCTGGTGGTCACGCTCGATCGATTCGACCTATCTCACCGGCAAGCGCGTCTTCATCTTTGGCGATGCCACCCACGCCGTCGCCGCCGCCCGGGTGGCGTCGGAGGAGCTGGGCTTCAAGGTGGTTGGCCTGGGCTGCTACAACCGCGAATTCGCCCGCGAACTGCGCGCGGCGGCCGAGACCTATGGTGTCGAACCGCTGATCACCGATGATTATCTGGCGGTGGAAGACGCCATTGCGGCCGCCGCCCCCGAACTGGTGCTCGGTACGCAGATGGAGCGTCACATCGCCAAGCGCCTGCGCCTGCCCTGCGCGGTGATCTCGGCCCCGGTGCATGTGCAGGATTTCCCGGCCCGCCACAGCCCGCAGATGGGCTTCGAAGGCGCCAACGTGCTGTTCGACACCTGGGTCCACCCGCTGGTGATGGGCCTGGAAGAGCATCTGCTGACTATGTTCCGCGAGGATTTCGAATTTTCGGATGCGGCCGGGCCGAGCCATCTGGGCCACGCGTCTTCCGCCCACGCCCCCGCGCATTCCACTGCGCCAGCCGAAACCGCCCCCGTTGCCACAGCGCAGGCGCCTGCGGCTCCGGCCGAACCGGGCGGCTGGACCGACGAAGCCCTTGCCGAACTCGGCAAGATCCCGTTTTTCGTGCGCGGCAAGGCACGCCGCAACACCGAACGCTATGCCGCCGAACACGGCGTCACCACCATCACCCGCGACACCTTGTACGAGGCCAAATCCCACTATGCGCGCTGACACCCCGCCATCGAAGCAGGATCGTCCCGATCATTGCCATGTCGTGATCGTCACGCTCGACAACCATCTTTCGGGCGCGATCGATCGTGCCCGTGTGCGTTTCCAGAAGATGGGCCTGCCGGTGTCCATCGGCTTCCACGCGGCTGCCGATTGGGACAAGCCGGGCAAGCTGGACGCCACCCGCGCCGATATCGCGCGCGCCGATATCGTTGTCGTCACCATGCTGTTCCTTGATGAGCAGATCCGCATGATCAAGGACGCGCTCACCGCGCGCCGCGAGGAATGCGACGCGATGGTCTGCCTGATGAGCCAGTCCGACGTCGTGAAGATGACGCGGATGGGCGATTATCGCATGGACGTGCCGCCCAAGGGGCCGCTCGGCTGGCTGAAGAAACTGCGCGGTTCGTCGAAGGATGGCGCCGCCAACAGCGGGGCGGCGCAGCTCGCCGTGCTGCGCCGCCTGCCCAAGCTGCTGAAATTCGTGCCCGGCACCGCGCAGGATGTGCGCGCCTATTTCCTCACCCTGCAATATTGGCTGGCCGGCAGCGACGACAACGCTTTCCAGATGATCCAGGCGCTGGTTGACCGTTATGCCGACGGCCCGCGCAAGGGGCTGCGTGGCAAGGCCAAGATCGAGGCGCCGCAGGAATATCCGGAAGTCGGCGTCTATCACCCCGATCTGCCGCAGCGCATGTCGGAAAAACTGTCCGACCTGCCGTGGAATCCGAACGCTGTCGGCACCGTGGGCGTGCTGATGCTGCGCTCCTATGTGCTGGGCAAGGATGCCAATCATTATG